>CAVZXQ010000001.1:0-142500 GCA_963779315.1 uncultured Chloroflexia bacterium
GCGCTCATCCCAGCTGCTTGACAGGAGCGTGACCCCGGCCGGATGATGGCCGGACCGTGCATGCACATCTGTATCGTACAAACGTACCGTGAGCGACTTCGAGCAGCTCGTTCGGGTCAGCCGCCTGTACTACGAGCTGGGTGAGACGCAGAACGCCATCGCGGAGCTGATGGGGGTCACGCGACCGCAGGTGTCGAGGCTCCTGAAGCGGGCACGAGCCGAGGGGATCGTCGAGATCCGGATCGTCGATTCCGAAACGGCGGCCAGCCCGGCCGGTGAGGCGCTCCGACGCAGCTACGGCCTGGACGCGGTGCATCTGGCACCGACCATCGCCGGTCCCGAGGACCTCACTCGACGCATGGTCGGCCGCCTGGCGGCGCAGGTCCTGCGGGCGGTGGTCCGTGATGGCGCGGTCATCGGGGTGGGGGATGGGGCATCCGTTTCGGCCGCGGCGGACGCGCTCGAAGACTCCCCGAGCCCGGTCACGGCCACCATCGTGCCGCTGTGTGGCGGGCACTGGTCGACCGGCCCCGAGCGTGAACCATACCGACGCATCGCCGAGGCCTTCGGCGCGCAGCCGCGCAGCCTGATGTCGCCCGGACTGGTGGACGATGAAGCCACGAAGCAAGCGCTCATGGCCCACGCCGGTGTTCGCACGGTCGTGGACCTGTGGGGCCGCCTGGATGTCGCGCTGTTCGGGATCGGCGGCCCGGTCTGGAGCGTCGGTGCCGTCGGGGCGGAGACGGAGCGAGAGCTGGAGGCCGGCGGGGCCGTCGGCGAAGTCCTCATCGCGCCGTTCGACCTCGATGGCCGGTTCGTGTGCCGGGCGCTTCGCGATCGGGTCATCGCCTTCGATGCGCGGTCGCTCGGACGAGTCCCCGTCGTCCATCGGCGTTGCGTCGGGCGAGGTGAAGGTCAAGGCGATCCTCGGGGCGCTTCGAGCCGGCGTCGTCCGCACGCTCGTCACCGATGTCGCCACCGCCGAGGCCGTCCTCGCCCTGGACGCGGAGACGCTGGCGCCATGAGTCGAAGCGTCGCCCTCGCCCGCCGGCCGTCCTGGGCATCGACCTCGGCACGGGTGAGGTGAAGGCCGGGCCTCGTCACGCTGGACGGGCGCCTGCTGGCGATCGCGCGGTCCGGCTACAGCATCGATGCGAGGCATCACGGCTGGGCCGAACAGGATCCCGGGGCGTGGTGGTCGGCCGTCGTTTCGGCTGTTCGAGCCCTGCACATCAACGAGGTTGCCGAGGTGGTGGCGATCGGGGTGGATGGTCACGGCCCGACGCTTGTCGCCGTGGACGGTCGCGGTGAGGCGACACGACCCGCCATCACCTGGCTGGACACGCGGTCCATCGCCGAAGCCGACCAGCTGGCCGCAGCGACCGGTGTCCGGGGCTGGGCGCTGGCGGGGCTACCGGCTGCCCTGTGGGTGGAGCGCCACGATCGGGCCGCGGCCGACGCCACCCGCTGGTACCTCTCGACATGGGAGTGGCTGGCGTTCCGGTTGACGGGCGCAGCGGTCTCGCCGCTGACCCCGAACCAGTTGGTCCCGGATCGTGCGGCGGTCGCGAACGCCGGAGTCCCGGCGGACCGGCTTCCGGAGACCGGCGAGACGGGAACCATCGTCGGCCGGCTCACGAGCGCCGCCGCGGACGCGCTGGGCCTGCAGGCCGGGATCCCCGTCGCCGGCGGCACCGTGGACGCGTTCGCCAGCTACCACGGAGCGGGACTGCTCCGCGCGGGCGATGCCTACGACCCGGGCGGGTCGGCCGGCGGGTTCGGGGTCTACTGGGATCGCCCGGTCGAGGTTCCGGGTGGGTTCGTGACACCGGCCCCACTCGAAGGTCACTACAGCGTGGGCGCTGCGATGGCTGCGACCGGCCGCGCGCTCGACTGGTATCGCGACGAGATCCTGGGCGACACGATCTCCACGGACGCGCTGCTGGCCGAGGCTGCGGCGACCCCGCCCGGCGCGGACGGGCTCGTGTTCCTGCCGTACCTCGCGGGCGAGCGGTCGCCGATCTGGGATCCGGAGGCGCGTGGCGTTCTCGCCGGACTGACCCTCGGCCACGGGCGCGGCCACATCGCTCGGGCGATCCTGGAGGCTTCGGCACTCGCGATCCGTCACGTGGCCGCGCCGATGCTGGCCGCCGGTGTAAGGGTCCGCGAGATGCGGGTCTGTGGCGGCCCGGCCCGAAGCCCGATCTGGAACCAGGTCAAGGCCGACGTCACCGGCTTCAAGGTCGCGGTCCCCGAAGTCCTCGAGACGGCCGTCCTGGGCAGCGCGATCCTGGGCGCCTGCGCGATCGGCGCGCACGCGGATCTCCCGACGGCGATCGCCGCGATGACCCGCATCGACCATCGCATCGAGCCCGACGCCGCGCTCGCGCCGACCTACGACCGGCTGTTCGAGGCGTACCTGGCGCTCTACCCGGCGACCGCGCCGGTCCTGCGGCCGCTCACGGACCCGGCCGCATGACGCTCGCGACCCGTGGCGCACTCGATCTCAAGGACGTCTCGGTCGTGTTTCCGACCCGCGACGAAGGACCGCTCGAGGCGCTGGGCGGCGCCGACCTCGCGGTCCACGGCGGCGAAGTGATCGCGCTCATCGGCCCGAATGGCTGTGGCAAGTCCACGTTGCTGCGGGTCATCGCCGGCCTGCTCGCGCCCGCCCGCGGCTCCGCCCTGCTCGACGGCGCGCGGATCACCGGTCCGGACGCGCGCGTCGGCCTGGTGTTCCAGGAGCCGCGGCTCCTGCCTTGGCGGACGGCTGCCGACAACATCACCTACCCGATGGAGCTCGATGGCTGGCCGGCGGACCGCCAGGCAGCTCGGCTCAAGGAGCTGATCGACCTGGTCGACCTCGATGATTCGGCGGTGACCGCCCGGCCTTCCACGCTGTCCGGCGGGACGCGCCAGCGCGTGGCCCTCGCACGCGCGCTCGCCCTGTCGCCCGAGGTCCTGCTACTTGACGAACCGTTCAGCGCACTCGATGCGATGACCCGCGAGCGGTTCGACCTGGAGTTGCTGCGGCTGTGGGAGGGCGCCGATACGACCATCGTGATGGTCACCCACAGCATCCCGGAGGCCGTCCTGGTCGCCGATCGGGTGATCGTCATGTCGCCTCGTCCGGGTCGGATCGCGGCCGAGATCACCGTCGAACTGCCTCGACCGAGGACGCTGGAGCTGATGGACACGGCGGCCGCGACCGCGACGATGGCCCAGGTCCGCGCGCACCTGGAGTTCGCGGCATGACGCAGCAACGCCTGGTCACCCGCTCGAGTCTCCTGACCGTGCTCGGGGCCCTCGTCGTGTTCCTGCTGATCTGGCGGGCGATCGTGTTCATCGGCGGGTACCCCCCGTTCATCCTGCCGACGCCAGAGGCCGTCCTCGGCCGGCTCGTCGGGGCCTTCGGGGACGGCACGATCTGGCCGCACCTGGCGACGACGCTCCTGGAGGTGGCGCTCGGCTTCACGCTGGGTGCAGGGACCGGAGTGGTCATCGGCTACGTCCTGGCCCGAAGCGCGGTCGTCGAGCGCCTGCTGTCGCCGTACCTGGTGGCGGCCCAGGCGGTCCCGATCCTGGCACTTGCACCCCTGCTCGCACTGTGGTTCGGGCCCGGGTTGCTGGGCAAGGTCGTCATCTGCTCGCTCATCGTGTTCTTCCCGGTCGCGATCTCGACGATGGTCGGCATCCGCTCCGTGGACGCGCGGCTGCTGGAGCTGGGGCGGAGCCTGCGGGCCACCCGTCGCCAGATCCTGACCACCCTGGAGATCCCGGCCGCGCTGCCGGCCATCCTGGGCGGCATGCGGGTCGGCGTGACCCTGGCGGTCGTCGGCGCGGTCGTGGGCGAGTGGGCCGGGGCCGAGCGAGGCCTCGGCGTCCTCATCAACCTCGCGAGAGGTTCGCTCTTCGATATCCCGCTCATGTTCGCCGCCCTGGTCACCCTCGCCCTCCTGGGCATCGTCCTCTACCTCGCCGTCGTGGTCGTCGAGCGTCGGCTCGTCGGCGTTCGATGATCCAGCTACGTCCCGTCCGCTCTGCCGCTAGCTCCCTGGAGGTCTTCGTGTCGTTCTCGCGCTCCCATCTCGTTCTCGTGAGCCTGGCCGCCATCCTGGTCTCGGCCTGCAGCGGGCAGGCGGCCTCGCAGGCCCCGTCGGTCGTTCCGTCGGTCGCCCCGTCCGATTCGTCCGGCGCGAGCGCCGCGCCCGTGGCGTTGACCGTGGGTCTCGGCTACATCGGAAGCGTCCAGTTCGCACCGTTCTACCTCGCCCAGCAGGCCGGCTACTACGAGGCGGCCGGCCTGGACGTCTCGTTCCAGAACAAGATCGACCCGGACCTGATCGCACTCGTCGGCGCAGGCAACATCGACATCGGCATGGCCGATGGGACGAGCGTCATCCCGGCGGTCAGCCAGGGCATCCCGATCGAGTACATCGCGACCGTCTACGGCAAGTTCCCGAACGTCGTCTTCGCGAAGGAGGCCACCGGGATCCGGTCCGCGGCGGACCTCAAGGGTCGCAAGATCGGCACGCCCGGGCGCTATGGGTCGGGCTGGATCATGCTCCAGGCCCTGCTCGGGTCGGCGGGCCTGACGACCGATGATGTCGAGATCGTGGAGTACCCGGACTACACGCAGCGGATCGCCGTGTCCGAAGGCGCCGTGGCGGCCGCGACCGGCTTCGCCAACAACGAGCCCGTCCAGCTGGAGCTGGCCGGCGACGCGGCCACGGTCCTCCACATCGATGACATCACCCCACTGCCAGGCCCTGGCCTGATCGCCGGGACCGCGGCGCTCGAAACGAAACATGACGCCGTAGCGGCGTTCGTGGCCGCTACCCTCAAGGCGATGGAGGCGATCAAGGCGAACCCGGAGGTGGGTCTGGATGCGGCGATCGTCGCCGTTCCGGAGCTGGCCGCCGATCGCGATGCACAGGCCGCCGTGCTGCAGGCCACCATCGACTCGTGGACCGGGCCCGTCCAGGCGACGTCCGGCCTTGGCGCCATCGACGAGGCCGGCTGGGCCGCCTCGATCGACTACCTGACGACGTTGGACCTCGTCCCGAACCCGGTGACCGTGGACGACCTCGTGCGCACGGACCTCCTGCCGGGCGGAGGCTGACGGCCATGCTGGGCGGCGTGCGTCCGAGCGGCGATCGACGGTCGTGGTGGTTGCGCGAGGCGCTCACCGCGGAGGCGGCCGCAGCACCTCACCTGGCCGCGGCCGCGCCACCGTTGCGCGGGACCACGACCGCCGACGTCGTCATCCTGGGTGGCGGCTACACGGGCCTGTGGAGCGCCTATCGCCTGACGGAGATCGCGCCGGGGGCACGGATCGTGCTGCTGGAGGGGGACATCTGCGGCGGCGGGCCGTCCGGTCGCAATGGCGGGTTCGCGACCGGCTGGTGGGACGAATTGCCGACGCTCATCCACCGGCACGGCGAGGCCGGGGCCGTCGCGATCGCACGTGCCATGGACGATGCTGTGGACTCGTTGGGGACGTGGTCGGCCGAGCACCGCGTGGATGCCTGGTACCGCAAGGCGGGCTCGATCTCGGCCAGCGCCGCGCCGGCGCAGGATGGCGGCCTGGACGAGGCCATCGCGGCGTGCCGGGCCGTCGGGGAGCCGGGTGCGCTGGTCCCGCTCTCGCCAGACGAGGTGCAGGCTCGCGTGTCCTCGCCGGTCCTGCGGGCCGGTACGTTCATGCCGGGTGCGGCCACGCTCCAGCCGGCGGTACTGGCCCGGGCGCTGCGCCGGGTCCTGCTCGAACGAGGCGTGGTCATCCACGAGGGCACGACCGTCACGGAGCTGGACGGCGAGCGGCCCGGCTGGCTGGGCGGGGTCGGGGCGGCTCCACGACGGGCACCGGCTGGTCGTGCGGGTCCCGCCGGGCGTCCGGTCCGCGTCCGGACGTCGTCGGCCGTCGGCGATGGCCAGGTCCTGGCCGGGGCCGCGGTCGTGGCACTCAACGCGTGGGCCGCGGCGTGGCCGCGGTTCGGGCGTCGGCTGGTGACGTGGTCCAGCTACATCGTCCTGACCGAGCCTATCCCGGACCGGCTGGCCGACATCGGCTGGACCGGGGGCGAGGGCCTGGCCGACGCCCGGTTCACGCTGCACTACCTGCGGACGACGCCGGACGGTCGGATCGCCATCGGTGGGGGCGGCGGGCGTGCCGGGTTCGGTGGCCGGATCGGGCCCGCGTTCACGGACGATGCCCAGTCCACGGTCCGCGCCGCGGCCGGGTTGCGCCGGCTCTTCCCGTCGCTGCGGGACGTCCGCATCGAGGACGCCTGGGGTGGCCCGATCGACATCACCGCCGACCACCTGCCGATGTTCGCCTCGGTCCCGGGACGTCCGATCCATTTCGGGCACGGGTACTCCGGGAACGGCGTCGCGCCGTCGGTCGTGGGCGGGCGGATCCTGGCGGCGCTGGCGGTGGAGGCGGCTGATGACCCGGCGCTCGACCTTGCCGCTGGTGGGGGCGTTGGCGCGTCGCGTTCCCGCCGGAGCCGTTCCGGTATGCCGGTGCGCGGGTCGTTCGCGAGGCGATCGTCCGTCGCGAGCAGCTCGAGGAGGCGGAGCAGCCGGTGGGTCGTGTCCTGCGCGAGGTCACCCGGCTCCCGAAGCGCCTCGGCTATCACCTGGGGATGGACTAGCGGGGCCGACCTGTTGCCCTCGGTCCCGCGCATCCTCGAGATCCGGGCGGGAATGGGGGGTTTGGTGTACCATTCGTGCTCCCCCCGACCGTCCGTCTTCGGTGTCTCCGTCCCCAGGCCCCGCTCAGGAGTCACTGTGAACAGTCGCCCGCCTGTCAAGCCCGCCAACGGGGCCGTCGAGCCGTTCAAGCACGTCATCGACGAGTACAAGCATCAGGCGCAGACGATCACATGCACCTGTGGCTGGCACGGGAGCTCGGCCACGGTGGATCGCTCCGGGTCCGAGTGGACCGCCCACCTCATCGAGGTTCGCGGCAAGAAGCGCTGATGCCGGGCGGGCCGTCCGGCCCGTGCTAGCATCGCCCGTCGTGAGCGCCTCACGCGAGGTTTCCATGTCTTCCTCGACCGCGACCCTGCCTGCGCGCGGGCCGTTCGCGCTGCGCGCCCGACTGCTGACGCCTCTGGCTGCCGGGGGCACGCGCCACGAGGCTGACGGGCTCCTGATCGTGGATGCCGAGGGGCGGATCACCTTCGCGGGCGCCGCCGGCGAGCGACCCGACGATGCCGCCGCAGCCATCGACCTGCGGCCCTGGGTCCTGCTGCCCGGCATGGTGGACCTCCACGCGCACCTGCCCCAGCTGCCGAACGCCGGCCTCGGCGCCGGGCTGGACCTGCTGACCTGGCTGGACCGGTATGTCTTCCCGCTCGAGCGCGGGTTCGACGAGGCCGCGGCCGAGCGACTGGCGCCCGTCGCGTGGCGATCGTTCGCGGCCGCGGGCACGACGACGGCCATGGTCTACGGGGCCGTGTACGCGGCGAGCCTGGACGCCTCGTTCCGAGCCGCCGAAGCGCACGGGATCCGGGCCATCGTCGGCAAGGTGATGATGGATCGAGGCACCTACGACGAGACGATCAGGCAGGCCGACATCCTCGATCGATCGCTGCGGGAGTCGGCCGACCTGATCTCGCGCTGGCATGGTCGCGATGACGGGCGATTGCGCTACGCGGTCACGCCACGGTTCGCGGTCTCGTGTTCGGCGGAGCTGCTGCGCGAGTCGGCGTCCCTGGCGGCGTCCACCGGCGCGTACTGGCAGACGCACGTCGTCCGAAGACCGCGGCGAGATCGCCGAAGTCGCCCGCCTGTTCCCCGAGGCGCTCGACTACGTGGACGTCTACGACCGCGCCGGCGGACTCGGAGCGCGGACGGTGCTGGCCCATGCGGTGCACCTCTCGGATCGGGAGCTGGCGCGGCTCGTCGAGACCGGCTCGCACGTGGCGCATTGCCCGGCCTCGAACCTGTTCCTGGCCTCGGGCGTCATGCCCCTCGGGCGATACCTGGCGGCAGGCCTGTCCGTCGGGCTTGGGTCGGACGTGGCCGGCGGCCCGGACCTGTCGATCTTCGCCGCGATGCGGGCCAGCTTCTATGCCCAGCACGCCTTGCAGGTGGGCGGTTTCGATGACGGGCCAGGCAGCGGTCCAGGCAGGTCCGGGTCGGTCAGGCGCCGAGGCGCCGACGCGTCCACCCCGACGCCCCTTGACTGGATCCGGATGGGTTCGCTCGACGGCGCGCGGGCGCTCGGCCTCGATGCGGAGATCGGGTCGCTGGAGGCGGGCAAGGAGGCGGACATGATCGTCGTCGACCCGTCGTTCGTGGCGGCGGTGCCCGGCGCGACCGACGACGACCCCGAGGATCTCGCCAGCCGCCTCATCTTCCGGTCCCACCCGGACATGGTCCGCGGCGCCTGGGTTCGCGGCCGCCGCCTGGAGGGCCCCGGCGCCCGCGGGTAGGTACGGCAGTCCCGGCTGGGCTGACGCCGACCGGTCCGCGACGGCTCGACCGAGACCTCCGCATCGTCGCCACGGCGCCGGCCGCCCTTGAGATCGCTTTCGGCCGGCCATCCTGTTCGGCACGACCGGTTCGACGGCGTCATGTCGCGCCGCCGACTCCGCACGCCGGATCGACCGCTCGGCACCGGCTGGTCTCGGCGTGCGCTCGGGATGCTCGCGACCCGGCCCTGGCTCGGTCGGTCGCCGAGGATCGGCCGTCGCGCTGCTCGGGCGATCCGACGGGCAAGCGCCTGGAAGTCCGTGACGCGCGTCTCGGCCTCGACCGCGACGCGTCCATCGCCGTGGTCAAGGATCACGGCGTCCCAGGCTCGTTCGTCGCCATCGATCTCGAGCGGAACCTCCGTTCGCATCCGCAGTCTCATGGAGCCGCTCCCGAAGTCGCCGAAGCAGGGCGATGTGGGCGACGTCGCTATCGGGCGCTCTCCGGGATCGGCCCTGATGCTCAGGTCCAGGCCGACGACGCTGCAGACCCGGTCGAGGTGCTTGAGGGAGACATTCGGTTGTGGACGCTCGCTCGATCCGACCGACCTGGCTGTACGACAGCGCCGACGGCACGCCCGACCTCGCGAAGACTCAGGCCGGCGGCGAGCCGAGCCAGCTCGATCTTGAGCCGTCGGCGGTCGCGCCCGCTGCGCGCTATCGGGACCCCGCTCGGCGGCTCGCTCCTTCGATGCCATCGACGCAGTCTCGCGACGCCGCTGCACAGTGGCTTATGTGACGTTCGTCACGTCTCTGGGCGTGCAGGCATGCGGCATGCCTGGCTCGACGTGCATGCCGTGACCATTTGCGCCAACCAGGGCACCGAACTTGGCCTGCGGTGCACCACATGACCCGCGCGGCCAACAGACCGCCCTCGATTCCGTTTGGTGCGTGGCATGCACCATCGGGAGACGATGGCGGGGCTGCATGTCCGATATGGTCACCACATGCACAGGCGACGTGCGACGAGCCTGCGGCGAGCGCGCGACGGGCGAGCGCGCGACGGGCGAGCACGCGACCAGCGAGCCCGTCGGCACCCGATGACCGACGAGCGCCTTCGACCTGCTCATCACGGGTGGGACGATCGTGGACGGCACGGGCGCGCCCGGGCGACCGGGGAGTGTCGGCGGTCCGCGGGGAGCGGCTCGTGCTCCTGCCGCCGGCCGCACGCCCGGTGACCCTGGATCCAGTCACGCGCCGCGCCGCGCTCCGCCACATCGACGCGACCGGGATGGTCGTCGCGCCCGGGTTCATCGACCTGCACAGTCACGGCGGCCTGACGATCCTGGCCGAGCCCCACCACGAACCCAAGGTCCGCCAGGGCGTGACCACGGAAGTCGTCGGCGTGGACGGCAACGGCTTCGCGCCGTTCGAACACCGGGCGGACCTCGAGGCGTTCGTCGAGATGGACTCCGGCCTGGACGGTCGCCCGGACATCGCCTACACGTGGGACACCGTCGGGAGCTACCTCGGCCGCTACGACGGCACGGTCAGCCTCAACGTCGCCACGCTCATCGGCAACTCCGCGCTGCGCATCGGGGCCATGGGCTGGGGTGACGAACCCGCGGACGCCCGAGCCGTGGACCGGATGCGCGGGCTGCTCCGCGACGGCATGGCCGAGGGCGCCGTGGGCCTCAGCTCCGGCCTGGACTATCCCCCCGGCAGCTACGCCACGACCGAGGAACTCGCCGCGCTCACGGAGGAGGCCGGCCGTGCGGGCGGCTTCTACCACACCCACGTTCGCTACCCGCTCGGCGACCGCTACCTGGACCCGTTCCGCGAGGCGATCGAGATCGGGCGGCGCGGCGGCGCGCCGGCCCACATCACCCACTTCTACCATCGCCAGACGTATCCGGGCGGCCCCGAAACGCTCCTCGCCCTCGTGGACGACGCGCGCGCCGAAGGCCTGGACGTCACCTTCGATTCCTATCCGTCCGAGTGGGCGAACACGCGCCTGCTCATCCAGATGCCCGGCTGGATGCAGGACGGCGGCCCCGTCCCGCTGAAGCAACGCCTGGCGGACCGGACCGCCCGCGATCGCCTGCGCAAGGAGTTCAAGGTCCGCGGCGCCTCCTACACGGGCACGGCCGGCTGGGCCGACCTGCGTCTCGGCGGGTTCACCCATCCGGACAACCTGCGCTGGGAGTCGCGGACGATGGCGGAGGTCATGACCGAAACCGGCCGCGACGTCGTGGACGTGATCTGCGACCTGTTGCTCAGCGAACGCCTCGGCGGCAGCCAGGTCACCAGCGGGCCCTGGTCCGAGACGATGCGACCGTTCCTCGCCCATCCGGTCGGGATGGTCGGCACCGACTCAGCGTTCGTCGGCGCGAAACCCGCGCCACGCACGTATGGCAGCTTCCCGCGGATCCTGGGCCAGTTCGTCCGGGACGAAGCGCTGCTGAGCCTCGAGGAGGCGATCCGCAAGATGACCTCGGCGCCGGCGGCCCGCCTCGGCCTGCGCGCATCGTGGCACGCTCCGGGACGGTGCGCTGGCGGACATCGTGGTGTTCGATCCGGCGACCGTCCGGGCGACCGCGACCTACGACGAGCCGCGCTCGTACCCGATCGGGATCCACCACGTGGTGGTCAACGGGACGCTGGTCGTTGACGGTGGCGTGCACACCGGCGCCACGCCCGGCCGCGGGATCCGCCTGGGCCGCGACTAGCCCTCGATCGCCGCGACCGGCTCCGCGACCTGATCCGCAGCTCCCGAAGGCGGGTTCCATCCCGATCGGGCCACTGACCTCCGGGTCCTGTCGAGTTGGCGCTACGACGCGTCTCGGCGAACATGCGGTCCGTGGCGAGCGTCTGGGCGTCGGTCAGCGAGGTCTCCGTCGCGCTGGCCCAGCCGATGGCGAGCCGCAATGAGACGGCGCCGGACTCCAGCCACAGGTCGCACGCCTTGCGGACCCGCTCGATGTAGTTGATGGCCTGGACCTCGTCCGTCTCGGGCAGCAGGATGGCGAACCGTCCCGGTCCGAGTCGCGCCACGTGATCGGCATGCCGAGCGTGACGACGGATCGAATCGGCCACGGCCGGGATCAACCGATCGATGGCGGACTCGCCCAGGCGCTCGACCAGCCGGTCGAGCCCTTCGACTTCGACCATGACGATCGTGGCCGTCCGGCGATAGCGCTGGATGCGCGCATCCTCGTCGGCGACCATGCGGGCGAACGGGACCGGCAGCAACAGGCCGGTCAGGGCGTCCGTGAAGTTGCCGGCGCCGGCTGCGGGCTCGCTGGTCCGCGGCGAACCGGGAGCCCCGGATGCGGCGGTCCGCGACGTGGCGGCAGCTGGCCGCCGTGGCGCCGGCGCCGGTCGTGGCGGCCCCTGCCGGGCTCGCGGCGGCGCGCCGTCGACGTCGAGCCGCCAGGAAGAGGGCGACCACGATGAGGACGATGTTGGCGATGACGACGATGACGAGAGCTGCGAGGAGGACTTGCTGCGGATCCATGGTCCGGATGACTCCTGATGAAAGGGCCAAGGACGCTCCATGTTAGAGGTACCGGGACCCCAATACGGGCAAACCAGTACCCCATAGGACTTCTTCCTGGTGCCCTTCGGCAACGGGAGTGACCGTCCGGTGCGGTCCGGTCCGGACTGGTGCGCGCGGCGCCTTCGGCCGGCCAGGGGCCGACACGGCGATGTATCCTCGATGCCAGAGGAGGCCAGCCGCCGAATGACGCCCGCGACCCGATGACGACCCGGACCGAGTCGCCCGGCGCCATCGTCCTCCCGCCCGGCCGGATCGTCCCCGGGCTCGCTCGAGGCGTCGCTCCGCTGCGTCGTGAGGGCCCCGCCAAGTTGACCGGGGCCGCGAAGTACACGGACGACCTCGTGTTCCCCGGCGCCTGGTACGGCGCGACGATCCGCAGTCCACCGATGCCCACGCGCGATTGTCGCGATCGACCTCGACCCCGCCGTTCGATTGGTCCACGGTCGTCGTCGTCACCGCGACCGACATCCCCGGCGACAACATCGTCAGCTCGATCAAGTCGGATCAGCCGATCCTCGTCCCGCTCGGCGGGGAGATCCAGCATCACGCCGAGGCGCTCGCCCTGATCGCGGCCCCGGATCGGGCCATCCTCCGCGCCGCGCGACGGCACCTCCGCGTCCGGACGGATCCCCTGCCGGCCGTCTTCGATCCGCTGGTGGCGGAGCACGTCTTCGCGCACTACGCGATCGGCATCGGCGACGTCGATGCCGCCTTCGCCGATGCCGAGGTCATCCTCGAAGGGGAGTACCGGGTCGGCCACCAGGAGCAGCTGTACATCGAGAACAACGCGATGATCGCCGTCCCGCGGGAGGACGGCGGCGTGGCCGTCCACGGCTCGCTCCAGTGTCCGTACTACGTGCATGGCGCCCTGAAGCGCGGCCTCGACATGACCGACGAGCAGGCCCAGGTGATCCAGGCGGAGACCGGCGGCGGGTTCGGCGGCAAGGAGGACTTCCCGTCCGTCATCGCCCTCCATGCGGCCCTGCTCGCGGGGAAAGCCGGGCGTCCGGTCCGGATGATCTACGACCGCCATGAGGACATCGCGGCGACCACCAAGCGCCATCCGGCGATCGTGCGCCATCGGACCGGCGTGACGCGCGACGGCAGGCTCGTGGCCCAGGACATCGAGGTGATCATGGACGGCGGGGCGTACTGCACGCTCACGCCGGTGGTCCTGTCACGCGGTGCGCTCCACTCGGGTGGCCCGTATCGATGCCCAAACGTGCGGATCCGGGCCCGTGCGACCCGCACCAACACCCCGCCCAACGGGGCGTTTCGCGGGTTCGGGGCGCCGCAGGTCGAGTTCGCGGCCGAGACCCACCTCAACCGGATCGCCGAGGCGCTCGGGCTGAGCCCGCTCGAGATCCGCCGCCGCAACGTGTATCGATCCGGCGACACCACGCCGACCGGCCAGGTCCTGCGCGGCAGCGTGGCCGGCGAGGAGGTCCTGGAACGGGCCGCCGAAGCCGCCGAATTCGAACGGCTGCGGACGCGCCTCGGCTCGGCACGGAGCGGGCGCGCCGGCTCGGGGACCGTCCCGGGATCGCCCCTGCGCACCGGAGTGGAGCGGATGGCGAGCGGGATCGGCCTCGCCCTTGCCTGGCACGGCGCCGGGTTCACCGGGTCCGGCGAGGTCCACCTGGCCTCGGTCGCGTCCGTGGAACTGACCGTCAGCGGTGCGATCCGGATCCTGACGGCCTCGACGGAGATGGGGCAGGGGACGAAGACGATCCTCCCGCAGCTCGTCGCCGAGGCGCTCGGCGTCCCGTTCGACGACGTGGAGATCGCCCCGCAGGACACCGCGTTCGTGCCCGACTCCGGGCCGACCGTCGCCAGCCGCACCGCGATGGTCGTCGGCGGTTTGCTCATCGGGGCGGCAGCGCGCCTCAGGACCCAGGTGGAGACGGCGACCGGTGGCCGGTTCGCCGACACCTATCGCGAGCACGCTGCAGGCCACGGTCCCATCCGCATCGACCAGCGCTTCGAGCCCTACCCGGGGGTCCCGTTCGACGATGCGACGTACACCGGTGACGCGTACCCGGCGTTCGGCTGGGCGGCGTGCATCGCCCGGGTGGACGTCGACCTGGACACCGGCGAGGTCCACGTTCGCGACGTGGTCGCGGCCGACGACATCGGCCGGGTCGTCCATCCGGTGCTCGCGGAGGGCCAGGTGGAGGGCGGGACCCTCCAGGCCGTGGGCTACGCCACCATCGAGGAGATCAAGCTGGTCGACGGGCGCTATCTCAACGACCGGCTGGCGACGTACATCATCCCGACCTCGCTCGATGCGCCGCGCATCTCGACGATCCTGGTCGAGGCCCCGTTCGAGTCCGTGCCGCACGGGGCGAAGGGGGTCGGCGAGCTGCCGATGGATGTCGGGGCGCCCGCGGTCATCGCCGCGATCGCCGATGCGACCGGGGTCTGGATCAGCGACCTGCCGGCCAGCCCGGAGCGGATCCTGGCCGCGCTGACGGGCGTGTCGGGAGTCGCTCCACTGCGGCCGGGCGCCTCCGAACCCGCGACACCCGCATGAGCGTCTATCGGTTCACCGTCAACGAGGCCGTCACCGAGGTGGACGTCCCCGGCATGCGCCGGCTGCTGGACGTCCTGCGCGAGGACCTGGCGCTGACCGGCACCAAGGAGGGCTGCGGTGAAGGCGAGTGCGGCGCCTGCACCGTGCTCCTTGACGGTATGCCGGTCGACTCGTGCCTCGTCCCGGTCTGCCAGGCAGAGGGCGCGGCCATCCGGACCGTCGAAGGACTCGCCGGTCCCGGAGGCCGACTCGATGCGCTCCAGGCCGCCTTCCTTGAGACCGGCGGTGCCCAGTGCGGGATCTGCACGCCGGGCATGCTCATGTGCGCCACGGCCTACCTCGACGCCGGTGGCGGCCCGAACGAGGATGCCATCCGCGATGCGATCGCCGGGAACCTGTGCCGCTGCACCGGGTACACCAAGATCATCGATGCGATCGCACTCGCGGCACGCGAGCGACCAGGAGGTATCGCATGAACCATGAGTCGGACCGCATCCCGGTCCCGGGCAACGGCCGCGGCCCGGATCCGGACTTGGCTGACGCCGGCCAGCCCGTGCCGCGTGACCAGGCCGTGGCGGTGACGCCGACCCAGCTGGCCGCCGGTTTCGCGATCGTGGCCGGGCTCCTGGTGCTGTTCGTCAGGTCGCGCCGCGGCCGCGGCTCCGGTCTCGGCTCCGGCCGCGACGAGTAGCCGGCTCGACCGATGCCCATCGAACCGCCGGTCGTCAGTCCTTCGTCGCTTGGCGAGGCGTATGCCTCGATGGCGCAGTCGCCCGCCGCCCGGCCCATCGCCGGCGGCACGGACCTCATGGTCACGATGACGGCCGAGCTGGGCGAACCACCCGGGCGGATCGTGGACCTGTGGCGGCTTGACGAGCTGCGCGGGATCGCAACGGACGGTGACGCGCTGACGCTCGGTGCGTTGACGACGTACACGGACATCCGACGGTCGGCCCTGTGCCGCGAGCACCTCCGCGGCCTGGTCGAGGCAGCCGCGACCATCGGGGCGGCCCAGATCCAGAACCGCGGCACGCTGGGCGGCAACATCGCGAACGCGTCACCGGCCGGGGACACGCTGCCGGTGCTGCTTGCGATGGACGCCTCGTTCGTACTCGGCTCGGTCCGCGGCGAGCGGACGGTCGCGGCCGCGGACTTCTGGCCGAGCTATCGCCGGACGGCGCTCGCTCCCGATGAGCTCATCGTGCGGGTCCGGGTCCCGTTGGCCGCCGGCCGGGAGGTCCGCTACCGGAAGGTCGGGACACGTCGTGCCCAGGCCATCAGCAAGGTCGTCATGGCCCTGGCCTGGCGCGAGGTGCCGGGGGCCGAGGGCTGGTCCGACGTGCGGGTGGCGCTCGGGTCGGTCGCCGCGACCCCCGTCCGGGCCACGGCGACCGAGGCGGTCATGGAGGGCCGCTGGCCGGTCCCGGAGACGGCCGACCTGGCCGCCGAGACGCTGGCCGGCGAGATCCAGCCGATCGACGATGTCCGATCCACGGCCGAATACCGGCGCGTCGTCTCTGCCCGAGTGCTCCACCGCCTGATCCGCGAGGCCGGCGGCTGGTGAGCTCGCCGGTCGGTCTCGACGCGCCCACCGATGCGGCGTTCGAGGCTGCGATGGCGCCGCTGTTCGAGGGGGCGCCGCGGTTCCTGGCCCGCCTCGCGGTCGCCCGACCATTCGACACGCCTGAGGACCTGTTCGATCGTGCCCGGGCCATCGCGCATGGCATGCCGGAGGATGAGCAGGTCGAGCTCGTCGATGCCCACCCTCGCCTTGGGGCGCCACCGGCCACCGTCTCGGCGATGTCGCATGCCGAGCAGGGATACGACCGTCAGGACCAGCCATCGGTGGACGTGGCCGCCGAGCTAGATCGTCTCAACGCCGAGTATGAGTCGCGCTTCGGGTTCCGCTACTGTGTCTTCGTGGCCGGCCGGTCGCGCGCGGAGCTGCTGCCGCACATGGCCGCGGCGCTGGCCTGCGATCGCGCGTCCGAGCTCCATCGGGCGCTCGACGCCGTCGTGGACATCGCACGCGACCGCCTGCTGAAGTCGGAGCGCACGAACGAGGTGATGACGTGATCGAACTCGGGGCCACTCGATACGGCAAGGCCGGCGTCCGCCTGGTGCGGGTGGACCGCTCGACGACACCCCATCGTGTGCGCGACCTGACCGTCGCTATCGCCCTGGAGGGCGACTTCGTGGCCGCGCACACGGACGGCGACAATTCCATGGTCGTGGCCACGGACACGATGAAGAACACGGCCTACGCGTTCGGCGCGATGCATCTCGACGGGCCGATCGAAGCCTACGGACTCGCGCTGGCTGAACACTTCCTCACGTTCGCGCAGGTGTCGCGGGCCACCGTCAACGTCCGCGAACACCGATGGCGGTCGATCGACGTGGAGGGTGCGCCGGCTCCGGACGCCTTCGTCCGGGGCGGGGAGGGAACCCGCGTGGCGACCGTCGCGGCGACCGGCGACGGGGTCATGGTCGAGGCCGGGGTCGAGGACCTCGTCGTCCTCAAGACCGGACGGTCCGCGTTCGAGGGGTTCCCGCGCGACGCGTACACGACGCTGGCCGACACGACGGACCGATTGGCCGCGACCAGGATGACCGCGATCTGGACGTACGGTTCGCCGGACGTCGATGCGGACGCGTCGTTCGAGGCCATCCGGACGAGCCTGCTGGAGGCCTGGGCAGACCACGACAGTGCCTCCATCCAGCACTCCATCTGGATCGTGGCACGGGCCGTCCTGGAGCGACACGACGAGGTGCAGGAGATCCGCCTGGTCCTCCCGAACCTCCATCACTGGCTGGTGGACCTGACGCCGTTCGGACTCTCCAACGATGGCGAGATCTACACCGCCACGACCGAGCCGTACGGCCTCATCGAAGCCACCGTCCGACGAAGCGAGGCGTGACATGACCCGATCGACGCTGGATCACCTGTTCGTGCACGTCACCGATCTCGCGGCGTCCCACGAGTTCTACGTCAAGCGCCTGGGCCTGACCGCCCTGATGGAGGAGCCCGGCTACCTGCGGGTCGGGAGCCTGGATCACGGCTTCTACATGGGCATGGAGGAGCGCCACGGGGATCACGTCGGCTCGGTCGGCATCGAGATCGTCATCCACGTGCCGGACGTGGATCGGCTCGGCACGCGAGCTCGTCGCGGCCGGGATCGTGGTCACCGGACCGGATGACCAGGCATGGGGAGCGCGCCACGCCTGGACCCACGATCCGAGCGGCTACCGGGTCTCGATCTTCTCGCCGATCGCCGAACCCGCCTGACGGTGTCCGGACCCGCCGGTATCGAGGTCACCGGCCCGGCCGTCCCGGGTGCCGATCGGATCCTGACCCCGGACGCGCTCGCGTTCGTGGGCGACCTCCAGCGCCGGTTCGGTCCGCTGCGGCTGGACCTGCTGCGGCGCCGTCAGGAGCGGCAGGTCGAACTGGATGCCGGCGTGCGCCCGGACTTCCTGCTCGCCACGGCCGAAGTCCGCGAGTCCGACTGGACGGTCGCGCCGGCACCGGCGGACCTCATCGACCGTCGCGTGGAGATCACCGGCCCGGCCGAGCCCAAGATGATGATCAACGCCCTCAATTCCGGCGCGCGGGTGTTCATGGCGGACCTCGAGGACGCGCTCTCACCGACCTGGGCGAACGTCATCGGCGGTCAGGCTGCCATCGCCGACGCCACCCGCGGCACGCTGACCTTCAATTCGCCGGAGGGCAAGGCGTACCGCCTCGAGTCGGAGCGCGCGACGCTGGTCGTCCGGCCGCGTGGCTGGCACCTCGTCGAGTCGCATGTGCTGGTGGATGGCGCACCGATCTCGGCGTCGTTGTTCGACTTCGGCCTGTACCTGTTCCACAGCGGTGCGGCGGCGATCGCCGCGGGGAGCGGCCCGTATCGTGTACCTGCCCAAGCTGGAGTCCCACCACGAGGCGCGGCTGTGGAACGAGGTCTTCATCCATGGCCAGGAAGCGCTGGGCATCCCGCGCGGATCGGTCCGGGCGACCGTTCTCATCGAGACGATCCTGGCGGCATTCGAGATGGACGAGATCCTGTACGAGCTGCGCGAGCACGCCGCCGGCCTCAACGCCGGCCGCTGGGACTACCTGTTCAGTGCCATCAAGAAGTTCCGCACCAGCCCGGACATCGCCTCGCCGGACCGGGCCCAGCTGACGATGACCGTGCCGTTCATGCGGGCGTACACGGAGCTGCTCGTCCGGACGTGCCATCGTCGCGGTGCCCACGCGATCGGTGGGATGGCGGCATTCATCCCGAACCGTCGCGACCCGGTCGTCACCGAGGCGGCCCTGGCCAAGGTCCGGGCGGACAAGGTGCGCGAGAGCGGTGACGGCTTCGATGGGACGTGGGTCGCCCACCCGGACCTCGTGCCGGTCGCGTTGGAGGTCTTCGACGGCGTGCTGGGCGCTCGACCGAACCAGAAGGACCGCCTGCGCGAGGAGGTCTCGATCGGGGCCGACGACCTGCTGGACCTGACGGTGGCCGGCGGTCGTGTCACCGAAGCCGGGGTTCGGGCAAACGTGCGAGTCGCCCTCGCCTACCTGGACTCGTGGCTGGGTGGGGTGGGTGCGGCCGCCATCGACAACCTGATGGAGGACGCGGCCACGGCCGAGATCTCCACGCTCCCAGCTGTGGCTGTGGATCACGCAGGCCGTGCCGCTCGATGATGGCGACCCGTTCACGCCGGAGCGTTACGCCACGATCCGCGACGAGGAACTCGAGCGACTGGGCGGCCGCCGCCAGGGTCGCCTCGCCGACGCCACGGACCTGCTGGACCGCCTGGTCCTCGACGACGACTTCGCGGAATTCCTCACGCTCCGGGCGTACGGCATGCTCGACTGATGGACGCCGACTGGCCGGACTACTACCGGATCATCAGTGGGCGCAGCGGGTCAGTCGCGCGGGGCGCCGCGCTCCACGAAGCGGCCGGCGCCGCGCGTCCCGACGAAGGCCCCATCGCGGATCACCGCTCGCCCTCGCACGAAGACGTCGCGGACAGCGCCCTGCACCTCGAGCCCCTCGTAGGGGGTGTAGTCGCTCGAGTGGTGCAGGTCGGTGGCGTGCAGGGTTCGCCGGGCGGCGGGATCGAACAGGACGATGTCGCCGTCTCGTCCCACCTCGAGGGCTCCTTTGTTCGTCAGCCCGAACCGCCTGGCCGGTGTCGTCGCGAGGAGATCCACCATCCGTTCGAGGGTGATCCGGCCGCGGGCGACGCCTTCCGAGTAGAGGATCGTCAGCAGCGTCTCGATGCCGGGCGCCCCGTTGCTGATCTGGTCGAACGAGACCCCGCGCGCCGCCTCGGCCTTTTCGAGGTCCAGCCGGTCGGGCACGTGATCCGTGGCCACCAGGTCCAGCGACCCGTCCGCCAGCCCTTCCCAGAGCGCGTCGCGATCGGCAGGTGACCGCAGCGGGGGCGCGATCATGAACCGGGCGCACGAGACGGGATCGGGATCGTCGTAGCGCTCCTCGGTGAGGGTGAGGTAGGCCGGGCACGTCTCGGCGGTCACGCGCACACCGGCGGTGCGCCCTCGCCGGACCTCTTCGAGCGCAGCGGCAGACGACAGGTGGACGACATGGATGGGAGCGCCTGTCGCTCGACCGAACGCCATCGCCCGCGCCGTCGCGACCGCCTCCACGTACGGAGGCCGGCTCGTGGCATGGAAGTGTGGCGCGATGTCGCCGCGAGCCCGGGCAGCGGCCACGGCCGTGTCCAGCAACACGGCATCCTCGCAATGGACCTGGAGCATCCCGCCGCGCTCGCCCATCAGGGCCATCGCGTCGTAGAGCGTCCGGTCGGCCAGGCGGAAGTCGAAGACCATGAACGCCTTCGAGGTCGAGACGCCGGCATCGATGGTCGCCGGCAGTTCGGCGAGGGGATCGTCCATCCGGCCACTGACGACGAGGCTCAACCCATAGTCGACGGCGCTATCGGAGTCCGTCACGGCGAGCCACTCGCGCAGGCCGGTCAGGAGGCTCCGTTCCGCGGCCGGCGACGAGCCGGTGCCCGGGTTGTTGAACGAGAGGAACGTCGTCGTGCCGCCGAACGCGGCCGCCACGGAATCCTGGAAGAACCGATCCGGGGTGGCGTCGGTGGCGACGCGCGTGTGGGTGTGGACGTCGACGGCACCGGGGAGGACCAGCATCCCGGTCGCGTCCACGACGTCGCGGGTTTGGCCGGCCAGGCTGGCCAGGTCTGGCTCGACGGCCGTGATCCGCCCGCCGTGTACCGCCACGTCAGCGCGCCGCGAGCCGGTCGCTGTCACGACCCTCCCGCCGCGGATGAGCAGATCGGAGACATCGGCCATCGGGGCAGGATAGCGTCGGCTCACGGCGGCGGTTCGGCAGTGCGGCGGTTCGGCGTCCGGCGGTGCGGCGTCCGGGCCGCCGGGCTGAAACCGACAGATGTCGGCTGCAGACGACGTTAGGCGCTCCGGGTCCGCCATGGCACCCTCAGGCTGGGCCCGCACGCGCGATTCGAGCCCGTTTCGTGCTCAGGCACGGATCAGACAGCGGCTCGCAAGTCGCGTCGCGCCTCATCCCGCCGCCCAGTGACGTCCACGGGCGACATCTGTCGGTTCTGGATCGATCGGTTCCGGATCGATCGGGACCACGAACTGGACTGCCGAGACGCTCCCGACTCAGCCCTCGTCGATCTCCAGGATGCGGATCGGCTGCGCGCCCTCCCACAGGCAGCGCCGCCCCATCTCGCGCAGTCGATCGGCCCAGCCGTCGTCGGCGATGACCGTCGCGAAGTGATTGGCGGCCAGCGGCCCCACCTTGGACGCGAGCGAGCAGCCGCCGTACGGGAAGAAGATCTCGCACTCGCTGATGCCGCCCGGGTAGATCGCCAGCTGGCCTGGCGCCGGATGTGACGTGTGGTTCTCGTAGTCCAGCTCGGGCCGGAAGTCGCCGTACGGGATCCACGTCGACTCGCCGGTCCATCGACAGTGGATGAGCTTCGTCTCGATCGGCAGCATCCGCCGGATGACCTCGATCGTCCGGGGAGCGGCCGCCTCCCAGCGGGCGCTAAAGTGGAGGTCGCCGACTTCGATCCGCAATGTCGTCATCCGCGGAGGATAGCGTGGCCACCGAGCCAGAACAGCCCCGTTCGACCATCTCCACGCACGTGCTCGACACGGAGCGCGGGGTCCCGGCGGTGGGCGTCCACGTGACGCTCTTCCGGATCGCCCCGGACAAGCAGCCGGTCCGCATGACCCAGGCGCTCACCGATGGCGATGGGCGTGTCCGAGACCTGCTCGAGCGGCCCCTCGTCGCCGGAGACTATCGCCTCGAGTTCTCACTGGCCCCGGTCGTCGCCGGTGACACGTTGGCCACGGACGGTGGCGACGGCGCCTTCTTCCGACGTCTGGCGGTGGACCTGCGGATCACGGACGTCGGTCGCAGCTATCACGTGCCGCTGCTGCTGTCGTCGTACGGGATGACCACCTACCGGGGCAGCTGACCGCCAGAACGCCCGCGTCCCTCGGATCAGCGCAGGACGACGAACCCGTCGACGTCGAAACGAGGGTGGCCCGAGGTGCCCGAAAGGACGACCTTCAGGGTGTGCGACCCGCTGCTGGTCCAGCTGCGAGCGAACACGATGTTCCGGCTCGCCGTCGTCGAGCGATACAGGCTCACCGTCCCGACGTAGGTGCCGTCGACGTAGACCTTGGCGCTGCCCCGCGTCACGCCCTTCGGCGCGACGAGGGCGACGGCCCGGCCGGTGAACCGCAGGCTGGCCCAGGCGCCGGCCTTCGTGGCATAGCGCGACCGGCCACCCGAGTAGCTCGAACTCGTCGACGTGGACCAGGTCCCGCCGTAGGTGGCGAGTGACGTGGTCTCCTGGTACAGCGTGGGGGTGACCGTCGGACCGGTCGCGAACGTGCCGATGTTCCCGGCGAAGTCCCGGGCGAGGACGCGGAGTCGGTTCGGTGAACTCAGCGACAGCGCGCGACTCGCGGTGCGTGTGGTCGTCGCGAGGGCGACCGTGGTCCAGCCGCCGCTGCCGCCGACCTGGTGGTCCAACTGATAGTTGCGAACGCCGGCCGCGTCATCGGTGGCCGCCGGCCAGCCGACCGTGCTGCTGATCGACGTCGAGCCCAGGGTCGAACCCACCAGGAACGAGTAGCTGTTGGGGGCCGCCGCGACCGGGGGCTGCCAGTCGAGCGCGAACCGGGCGTCCACGATCCGGCCCGTGACCGTGTCGTTGGCGGTCAGCGGTAGCGACTTGCCGGTCGCGAGGAGTCGTGCCCGGAGCGCGGGGATCCCGGCTGTCGTGCGGAGGGATGGATCCTGCGAGGCGATCAGGGCGGCCACGCCGGTCACGTGTGGCGAGGCCATGGATGTCCCGTCCATGTAGGCCCAGCCCACCGGGAAGCCGGTCTCGGCCGGGTAGGTGCTCGCGATGTCCACGCCGGGCGCGGCGATGTCGACGGTGGTCCGTCCGAAGTTCGAGAAGTCGGCCAGCCCGCCGTTGCGGTCGGCTGCGGCCACGGACACGATGTTGGGCAGGTCGAACGTGGCCGGATACGCGGGCGACGGGTCCGTGTCGTTGTCGATGCCGTTGTTGCCCGCTGAGATGATGAACAGCATCCCCGAATCGCGGATCGCGTCATACAGCGGCTGGAAATCGGCGAGCGGCCCGCGGCCACCCCATGAGTTGTTCGAGATGACCACGCCGAAGGACTTGGCGTAGGCGATCGCCTCGAGGGCCATGGATGTGTCGCCACAGGCGGGCCCGTCATCGAGGAACTTGAGGGCCATGATCTTGACGTTGGGCGCCACGCCGACCACACCCACCCCGTTCAGCGAGGCTGCGATCGTCCCTGAGACGTGCGTGCCGTGGAAGTCCTGGTCGAAGTCGTGGACGGTGTTGTCGTTGTTGCAGAAGTCCCAGCCATTGACGTCATCGATGTACCCATTGCCGTCGTCATCGATGCCGTTGGTCTCCTTGCCGCTGCCCGATTCGCCGGGGTTCGTCCAGGCACGGTCCGCCAGGTCCGGGTGGCTGAAGTCCACGCCGTCGTCGATGACCGCCACGGTCACCGCCGGGTCGCCCCCGGTCACCCCCTCGGCCTGCAGGCCATCGATGTCCACGTTCGGCGAACCGGTGCGGCCAAGGATCGTCTGGCCGGTGTTGTGCATCCCCCAGAGGAGGTTCCAGTACTGCTCGCCACTCGGATCGTCGTAGCGCTGGAGCTTGAGGTCCGGGGTGACCGACACGACGTCGTCGAGCGAGGCCGTCGTCCGACGGATCGCCGCGGCCGAGGCGCTCGACCGGTAGACCCCGGCATCGCGGACGCCGTGCAGGTTGCGCACCTTCGTCAGCCCGGCCCGCTCCGCGACCCTGGCCTTCGCCGACGCCGACGTGCCCGGCTTGAACGTCACGATGACGCCGTCGGCGGCGGGGGCCGGCCCCTTGTCCCAGGCGTCACCGGCATCGCGCGGCTTGAGCGCGGCCGGGTTCGCGGCCGAGACCGTCACGACGGTCGTGGCGCTCAGGGCGACAACACCGGCAAGCACGGCGACGCGGCGAAGGAACGTGGCACGGTGGGTCGGCATCCGCGCATCGTACCCGGTGCTCCTCAGATCGCGACAACCTAGGTGTCACACCGGCCATGCACCGTTCGGGCTATGGAAGCCCGCACGTTGATCCCGCTCCCGTCCCCGATCGCCGACAAGGGGCCCGCCTCCCGGGTCAGGCTCGAAGGTGACCGCATCGTGGTGGACCGGCTCGTCCTGCACGATCCGACGCTCGCCGCGTTCCTGGCCGAGCGCGCCGCCGAGGATCGGGACAGCATCGTCGAGCGCGCGCTGCGCATCGGCCTGATCGCCCTGCAGGATGCCGGCGTCACCGTCAACGTGGACGTCGTCCGGGCCGAGTTCGAGAAGCTCGTGCGCCAGACCGAATCGGTCAACGAGAAGGCGGCCCAGACGCTCGAGCAGACCCTTCGGCTGAACTTCGCGGACGGCGACGGCCGCCTGCCGCGCACCCTGGAGCAGTTCCTCGGGGACCGCGGCGCCCTGCGCTCGATGGTGGACGAGCTGTTCGATGAGACGAAGCGCGACAGCGCGATCGGCCGGATCGGCAGGATGCTGGAGCGCTACTTCGATGGTGACGCCTCCAAGCTGGCCGTCCTGCTGGATCCCACCCGGCTCAACTCGCCGATGCACCAGTTCCGCCAGGAGATGGGTGCCGGCTTCAAGGCCATCGAGGAGCGCCTGGTCGCCATCGAAGCGGCTGCCGCCGCGCGTGGTGCCGAACGCGCTCGATCCGCCGCCAAGGGCGTGGACTTCGAGGACCTCCTCGAGGCGATGCTCGGGGACATCGCCCGTGGCGCCGGCGACCTGCTGGACCGGACCGGCACGGAGACCGGTGCGGTCATGAAGTCCAAGAAGGGTGACTTCGTCCTGACCCTGGACGCGCGGGTCGCGCGCGGCTGCGATGTGCGAGTCGTCATCGAGGCCAAGGACCGGCCGTTGTCCATGCGAGCGATCCGCGATGAACTTCGCGAGGCGAAGGAGAACCGGGGCGCGGCGGTCGGGCTCATCGTCTTCACGCCGACCCATGCGCCGGCCGGCGTCGCGCCGTTCGCGGTCTTCGGCGACGACGTCTACTGCGTCGTGGACCCGGACGCGCCGGAGCCGGCCACGCTTGAGGCGGCCATCAAGCTGGCGCGCCTGCTGGCCCTCGCGTCGCTCAGCGAACACGAGGTCGAGGTGGACGCGGCGGCGATCGCGGCGGCCCTGACCGCGGTCCGCGAGCAACTGGAACTCGTGCGGACGCTCAAGTCGCAGCTCACCTCCATCTCCAATGCCACCAAGGCGGTGTGGACCGGGTTGGACACGATGCGCTCCAACATCCTGGCCCGGGTGGCGGACGCCGAGGCGGAGATCAGGGCGGTGGAGATCGCCTGACGGTGCGGTCTGGTGTGGTTCGGAACGGTCGGCTGCCGGGTACCGGGACCTACGGGTCAGTAGGCGAAGACGGTATCAGCCGGGATACTCCCAGGGAACCGGGAGGATCCCAATGCGCCGCTCGCTCACATCGCTGCTCCTTGCCCTGCTCGTCGGCCTGCCGTTCAGCGCGCCGATCTCGGCAGCGGAACGTCACCATCCGAGCCGGTCCCGAGCGTTGCGCCCGAGCCGACACCCGACCCCACGACCGAGCCCACCGCCGAGCCCTCGACCGAACCGTCGACCCAGCCCACGGCTGAGCCCACCGAGCCGACAGCCGAGCCGACACCCGAGCCCACGACCGAACCCACGCTCGAGCCGGCACCCGCGGCGGAGCCCACACCGGCGCCGACGACCGACACACCCGTGCGGGCCACGGACACGAGCGGCCGCCCGGACCCTGCCGGCCGCTACATCGTCATGCTCGCTTCCGGCGCAGACCCGGAGCGCGTCGTCGCGCGACATGCAGCACGCGACGGCATCAAGGCGGATCGCCGCTTCGCGAAGGCCCTGCGCGGCTTCACCGCTCACCTGACGGGTTCGCAGCGACGGGCGCTGGAGGCCGATCCGAGCGTCACTGGCGGTCGTTCCCGACGAGGTCATCGAACTCACCGCGCAGTCGATCCCGACCGGCGTCTCGCGGATCGGCGGGCGGTCGAACACGATCGCCGCGATCAACGGTACCGACACTCGAGTCGACGCCGATGTGGCGATCGTCGACACCGGCATCGCCTACCACCCGGACCTGAACGTCGCGGGCGGGTACAACTGCTCCACGAGCGACCGGACCGCGTGGCGAGACGTCGAAGGTCACGGCACCCACGTGGCCGGGACCGTCGGCGCCTTGGACAACGCCATCGGTGTCGTCGGCGTCGCGCCCGGGGCGCGGCTCTGGGCCGTCAAGATCCTCAACAACGATGGCTACGGTCTGCTGTCCTGGTACGTCTGCGGCCTCGACTGGATCCTCGCCCAACGGGACCCATCCGACAGCAGCTCGGCCCTCTTCGAGGCCGTCAACATGAGCGTCACGAAGTCCGGGCGCGACGACGGCAACTGCGGCAAGTCCAACGCCGACCCGTTGCACGCCGCCATCTGTCGGGTCGTCGCCGGCGGGATCACGGTCGTGGCCGCCGCGGCGAACGACTCGAGCTACGCCAGCCTGCGAGTCCCGGCCAGCTACAACGAGGTCATCACGATCTCCGCCCTTGCCGACACCGATGGCAAGTCCGGCGGTCTCGGTGGCAGTTCGTGCTGGTCGTGGGGCGGCTACGACAAGGACGACACCTTCGCCGACTTCAGCAACTACGGCGGCGACGTCGACCTCATCGCCCCCGGCAAGTGCATCTGGTCCACCAAGCCAGGGTCCACCTACGCGTACTCGTCGGGGACCTCGATGGCGGCGCCCGCCGTGACCGGCGCGGTCGCGCTGTACAAGGCAAGCCGGCCCCGAGCCACGCCGGCCGAGGTCAGGGAGGCGCTCCAGTACCTGGGCAACCTGAACTGGCGCACGACCACGGACCCGGACAGTGTCCATGAGAAGCTCCTGGACGTGACACGACTCGGGAACCTGGGCACGTTCACGGTCGGGCACGGGCCGGTCGGCGTGACCGGCGAGTCCGGTGGGGTGATGAACGTCCCGATCACGCTGTCCCGCAGTTCGACGTTCTTCGAACGGGTCCGGCTCAGCGTCACGAATCTGCCGACCGGCTGGAGTGCTCCGCTCACGTCCACCAGCCTCCTGGGCTGGACGGCCAACGCGACCACGATGCGGGTCACGATCCCGCCGAGGACGCCGCACGGTCGATACGACCTGCGCATCGTCGCGACGAACCAGGGACGAACGGACACTGTGGACGTGCCGATCCAGGTCACCTATGACAACCCGACGGCGAAGCCGCCGGTCGCCGCCTACAAGTACGGCGCGAGGCTGGGCTCGTCCGCCATGGACATCCGGGTCACGTGGCCCGCGGCCACCGATCCGTCCAGCACCATCGCCTCCTACGAACTGCAGACATCGGTCGATGGCGGCGCGTGGGGATCCACCATCGGCACATCCGCGAAGGTTCGCGAGGTCACGAAGTCGGCACTGCTGGGCGGCACCAGCTACCGCTTCCGCGTTCGCGCCCAGGACAGCGCCGGCAACTGGAGTGCCTGGTCCGAGGCTGCGCAGCCGATGCGGCTGTACGTCGTGGATGACCGCAGCTCATCGATCGCCTACAGCGGCAGCTGGGCGAGGACCACGTACGCGTACGCCGCCAACAAGACGCTGACACGGACGACCGTGCCTGGATCGCGAGCCACGATGACATTCACCGGTCGGGGCGTCGCCTTGATCGCGCCACGCAGCGCCTACCGCGGGAGCATCGACGTGTATGTCGACGGCGCGTTCGTGAAGACCGTGATCCTGCGAACGAGTCCGTCGGCCTCTCGCCAGCTGGTCTTCGCGAAGGCCTGGGGCAGCGTCGGCACCCACACGATCCAGCTGCGCGTCCGCAGTGGGAACACGTACCCACTCGTCGAGCTGGACGCATTCGTGGTCGACAGGTAGGCCGCACGCCGGTAAGGTTCCCTTCCCGACGGCCCGGATCGGTGAACCCGGGCACGATCGGGATGGATATCGGAGATCTGCCGTGGCGCGAGCGATGTGGAAGGGGGCCATCCAGTTCGGGCTTGTCACCATCCCGGTGAAGCTCTATCTGGCGACCGAAACCAAGGGCATCGCCTTCAACATGCTCCACAAGGAAGACCTGTCCCGGATCCAGATGAAGATCGTCTGCCCGGTAGAGGACGAGGTCATCTCGCGCTCGGACACGGTCAAGGGCTACGAGTACTCGCCCGGCGAGTACGTCGTGATCACGGACGAGGATCTCGATAACGTCCCGCTCAAGACCGTCCGCTCGATCGAGATCGAGCAGTTCACCAAGGCCGAGCGCGACGACGCGAACGTCCAATTCGTCAAGAGCGCCTACTACCTGGAGCCGGACAAGATCGGCCGCAAGGCGTTCTACCTGCTTCGATCCGTGCTGGCGGATGAAGGGCTGACGGCGATCTGCAAAGTCGTCATCAAGGATCGGGAGGCACTCGCGGCCATCGACCCGTTCGGCGACACGATGCTGATGACCACCCTCCACTGGCCCGACGAGATCCGCTCCACGGCCGAGCTGGACCTCGGCGACGAGTCATTCGAGTTCAAGCCCGCAGAGCTCCTGATGGCGAAGCAGCTCGTGGAGGCGATGACCGGCGATTTCGATCCGGCGCAGTACAAGGACGAATATCGAGCGGCCCTCGAGGCCGTCATCCAGGCCAAGGTCGAGGGCAAGGAGACGGTGTCCGTCGATGCGCCCGAGGAGTCCGGCAAGCTCATCGACCTGATGGCCGCCCTCGAGGCCTCGGTCAAGTCCGCGACCGCGGCACGGATCGAGGCTGCCGGCGGCGAGCCCGTGTCGGTGGCCGAGGTTCGCGAGGCACGGGACGTGGAGGCGGCATCGGCCGCCAAGGCATCTGCTGCCCGGGCATCGTCGAAGTCGTCGGCCGCCAAGGCCAAGACACCCGCCAAGGCAACCGCCGCGACCAAGGCCGCTGACGCCGACGCCGAGGACGAGGCCGTCGCCAAGCCCGCCCGCCGCCGCAAGACCGCCTGATCGATCGATCCCGCCTGATCGATCCGCGGCCCGATCGATCCCGTTGCCGACCGGACCCTGCGCCCAGCTTCGCGCTCGATCCCGGGGAGTCGTGGTCCGCTGCGCGCCCCAAGCGCGGTCGTTCCAAGCAAACGGAACCACTTCACGGCCGGGCGCGCACGAGGCCCGGGCCGCCGGCTCGGGCAGGCTCGTGAGCGCCAGATCGTTCCGCTTGGTCGAAACGACCGCGACACGGCCTTCTGGGGGACATCGTCCTGGGCCGTGCACTCCTGGGCCGTCCACGCCCTGACGCCGGCGACTCCCCGCTGACGTTCAGGTAACAAGCGGGTCGCGAGCGCGTCTGCAGGTCATGACCAATAGCACTGGCGGACGCCGGCAGCGCAGATACGCTGGTTACGTCTGCACGGGAGCGTGAGTGTTGGACGCCGACGGGTCCGAGCGCGAACGAGGACTGGAAGAACGCATCGCACGCCTGGAGTCGCGATTGCATCGCCTCGAGGGTGCGGTCTACCGGGAGCCGATCGTCCCGCCGGCCGCCGTCCGGTCCCGGATGGCCGTCCCGCCTGCCCGCCGGGCCGCCGCGAAGGATGCGGTCGTTTCGGGTCCGGGCTGGATCGTGCCGGATCGTCCCCCACAGGTCACACCCGCCAGCGTGATGGCCGCCAGCTCGCCATCCGCGGCAACGCCGACCGCCCACGTCCCGGCGCCGGCCGCTGGTCCGCCAGCATCAGCGTGGGTCACGTCAGAGCCCACGTTCCGGCTGCCCGCCTCGTTGCGGATCCCGATGCCGGACCTCAGCGGCTCCTTCAGCGACATCGAGGAGCGCCTGGCCGGTCGAGCCCTTGCCCTGGTCGGTGGCGTGGCGCTGGTCCTGGGTGCGATCTTCTTCCTCAGCCTGGCGTTTAGCCGTGGATGGATCGGAGAGGAACTCCGGGTCGTCATCGGGTTGGTGGCCGGATCGGCTGCCCTCGCCGGCGGTGCTGCGTTCATGGAGCGCGGGAACCGACTGCTCGGGCACGTCATCACACCGGTCGGACTCGCGATCATCTCGATCAGCCTGGTCGCCGCGACCAGCCTCTATGGACTCGTCCCGGTCCAGGTCGGTCTCTTCGGGGCCCTCGTGAGCGCTATCGCCGCCGCCGTCATCGCCGTCAGGGCGAACTCGCAGACCGTGGCCGCGTTCGGTCTCATCGCGGTCCTCATCGCGCCGCCGATCATGGGCGCCACGCCCGACATGACGACGTTGCTGTTCATCGCGGTCGTCCTCGTCGGCACCACCGGCGTGGCCCTGTGGCGATCGTGGTCGTGGCTGCCGCCGCTGGCCTTCATCCTGTCAGCGCCGCAGGCGGCATCGTGGATCTCCGGCGGACCGGAGACGGTGTTCGGCCTCGTCGGCATCGCCCTGTTCTGGCTGCTCAACATCATCGCGGCCGGGGGAGAAGCCTTCCGACGACGGCGGGACGATCTGAGCCCGTCGTCGGCCACCCTCCTGCTGGCCAACGTCGCCTTCCTGATCTGGGCGGGGTTCACCTTGCTCGACGGGGACCTGGCCACGTATCGAGGCCTCTTCCTCGTGCTCGTCGCCCTGGCGCATCTCGGCATCGGCGGCTACTTCGTAATCCGTGATGGTGAGCGGAACCTGTTCGGGCTGCTCGCTATCGGGACCGGCATCGCGGCGTTGACGATGGCAGCCCCGATCCAACTTGGAGCCCCAGCCGTCCCGATCGCCTGGACGGCGGAGGCCGTGGCGCTGGCGTGGCTCGCTGCCAGGCGTGGCCACCCGTACAGCGCCGCCGTGTCCGGTCTGCTCTACGCGATGGCGGGTGCGTGCATCTGGTGGATCTACCGCGACCTCGTGCCGCCATCCACGGGCGTCGCCTTCGCGAACGGCGAGGGTGCGGCGCTCGGCTTCTTCGCCGCCGGCATCGTCGCCGGGGTCTGGCTGGCGCGGGACCGAAGCCTCCGCTCGGCCCTGGCGGCCTTCGGCCTCGTCGTCGTCCTGTTCGGGGCGCTGCAGGTGCTGGACCCGCTGTGGTCCGTCGTCGCCGCGACCGTCCTGATGGTCATCGGGAGCGTGGTCTGGCGCGTCCTTCCGATCCTGCCGGATGCCCCGATCGTCTGGCTCACGGACGGTCTCATCCCACGGGCACTCCAACATGTCGGCGACTGGCGTCCTCCGTGCGAGGCATCGCTGCCGATCGCAACCATCGTGATGGGGTTGGTCGCGACCGTGTGGCTCGTCATCCGGGTCTACCTCCCCACTGTCTCGGACGTGGCCTCCGGAGTCCCGTTCGCCGACCAGGCGGGTGCGACCCTGGCGGTCTACCTGCTCGGCATCGGGGCCGCCGCGTGGATCAGCGGCCGGAGCGTGCTGCGCGAGCCCCTGGCGGCGCTCGGGCTGCTCGTGACGGCGTGGGCCTGCATCACCGAATTCGACGACGTCGCGCTCATCGCCGCGTGGGCCGCGCTGATGGTCCTCGGGTTCGCGATGTGGCGAGGGTTGAGGGCTCTTCCCGACGAGGCGCGGACGGTCATGATCCCGACGCCGACCCAGCTGGACGTCGGACCTCGTCCTTCCGCTCGCAGCGCTCATCGTCGGCTCGTTCGCGACCATCCACGTCCTCCTGGTCGAGTTGCCCCTGAGCCAGTTCGGCGAGGTCACGCCGCCTGAGGTCCCGTTCACGGACGCAGGCGCAGCCGCCGCGCTGATCATGGTCGTGGCGACCCTGGCGACCGGCGTGCTGATCGGTGGCGCCCTGGCCAGGCGGGTCTCGATCCTCATCGCCGGAGGCATCGTCGCCTACACCATCCCGTTCGAGGTCTACGCGTGGGCTGTCTCCGTGCTGTGGGTCGGCCTGGGCCTCCTCGCGCTGACCTACATCCGCGTGGACAGCGCTGCCCGCCTCCCGTTCCTCCTCGCGGCCGCCGGGATGGTAGCCGCGTCGGCGGTCGTCGCGGTGGCCATCGTCGCGCCGCCGACGTGGCTGGTCGTCGGGTCCACGGCACGCACGCCCCTCGTGCTGCTTCAGGCGATCGCGGCGCTTGGGGCGGTCGTCGTCGGGACCGTCGCGATCGCCCGGACCCGCGGGCTCGGCGAGTGGGCACGCTGGGCCTGGGCGGCGGCGGGCCTGGCGTCGGTCTACCTCCTGTCGATCGCGGTGGTCGGCGTGGTCGCGACGCAGGTCGGCGGCGCGATCGGCACCGAAGAACTGCAGACGCAGGGCCAGGTCGCCCTGAGCGTGCTCTGGGCCGTCCTCGGACTGGCGGCCTTCGTGGCGGGACTGCGACTGGAGAACCCCGACCTCCGCCACGGCGGACTCGCCCTCCTGGCACTTGCCACGGCCAAGGTCTTCCTGTTCGACCTGGCGGCACTCGATGTCGCGTATCGGGTCATCTCACTCATCGCGCTCGGCCTGTTGCTCCTCACCAGCGCGTGGGTCTGGCAGCGGCTCCAGCACGGACAGGGGCACAGGCCCCGCGGCGACCACGCCCCGACGTGACCGGCGCCATCGGATCAACGGATGTCGCCTCGCAGTGTCTGCTCAGAGCCCGAGAAACCTGCGATCGGCGCGTTCCGGTCGCTCCGCCTCCCGCTCTGAGCCCGCGCGTTGACCGACTCGCGCCCCGGACTGCTCCTTGTCGCGCTCACAGCAGAGCCACGAGCCATTTCAGCGGCTTCGGTGCGGATTCCTCGGGCTCTGAGCAGAACTCGGGCTTGGAGGATGTAGCGGCTCGCCACATCGCACGGCACACTGCACCCGATGCCGCTCGACGACTACCACCGCAAACGTGACTTCACGAAGACGCCGGAACCGGCGGGTACCCGCTCAGGTGACCCGGCTGTGGACCCGGCCGCCGCCCGGGCGCGTGCCCCAGTGCGCGGCGGCCGCTACGTCGTCCAGCGCCATCGAGCCTCTCGCCTCCACTACGACTTCCGCCTCGAGGTGGCCGGCGTCCTCGTGAGCTGGGCCGTGCCGCGCGGGCCGACTCTGGATCCGGACCAGCGTCGGATGGCGATGCACGTCGAGGACCACCCGATCGAGTACTTCGACTTCGAGGGCGTCATCCCGGCCAAGCAGTACGGCGCGGGCGACGTCATCGTGTGGGACTGGGGGACCTGGGAGGCGGAGGCGCCGACGACGGACGCCATCACGGCCATCCCGGCTGGCGAGCTCAAGTTCCGCCTCGACGGCGAGAAGCTCCACGGCCGCTTCACGATCGTTCGCACGAGCGGTCGAACGCACAAGGCGGACGATCCGGCCGCTCGAGCCTTCGAGGACGACGAGGCCGAGGCCTGGCTGCTCATCCACAAGCGAGACGAGTCCGCGGTCAAGGGCTGGGACGCCGAGGAGCACCCGCAGAGCGTCAAGACCGGCCGAACCAACGATGACGTGAAGGCGGCCCGAGACGCGATCTGGCTCAGCGAGGCGCCGGCCGCCGCGGCCGAGATCGACCTGAGCAAGGCCAAGCAGGCCCCGATGCCCGCCCGCATCGACCCGATGCTCGCGACGCTCGCGTCCAAGCCATTCAGCGATCCGCGCTGGCTGTTCGAGATCAAGTGGGACGGCTACCGAGTGCAGGCCGTCGTCAAGGACAAGGCAGTCAAGATCCTGACCCGGAACATGCACGACGCGGAGACGTACTTCCCGAGGCTGCTCTCCCCACCGACCTGGATCGCCGCGTCCGAGGCGATCGTGGATGGCGAGGTCGTCGCCCTGGACGACGCGGGCCGGCCCGACTTCGGTCTCCTCCAGGAGCGGCTCGGCCAGAAGGGCGCCGCCGGGCTCGTCTACCAGGCGTTCGACCTGCTCTACCTCGATGGTCGATCGCTGCTCGACGTGCCCCTCGAGGACCGCAAGCGCCTGCTCAAGAGCGTCCTCAAGGAGCATCCGCGAGTCCGGTATGCCGCCCATGTCGAAGGCGAAGGACTGGCGTTCCATGCCGCTGCGGCGAGCCAGGGCCTCGAAGGCGTCGTCGCCAAACTTCGCAACTCGCGCTACGAGCCGGGCAAGCGCTCATCGGCCTGGTTGAAGCTGAAGGTCCGGCCGGAGCAGGAGTTCGTCGTCGGTGGCTGGACGCCGGGGGAGGGAAACGCCCGCGATCTGGGGGCGGTCGTGGTCGGCGTCTACGACGGCAACGCCCTCAAGTTCGCCGGCAAGGTCGGATCCGGCTTCGATGCGAAGACGCGCCGTATGCTGCGCGAGCGCCTGGACGAACTCGAGCTCGGACCAGACGATCCACCGTTCGACCCTGCGCCATCACGCGACCATCGCGGGCGTTGGGGTGGCGAGCTGAAGTCCGTGGTCTGGGTCCGGCCCGAACTGGTCATCCGCGTCGAATCGGCCGGCTGGTCGCGCGACGGGATGGTCCGCCAGGCGGCGTTCAAGGGAGTGGAACCAGGCCGGGATCCGCGCGAGGTCACCCGCGAGGTGGCGGTGGAGACAGCATCGGCGGTCAAGAAGGCCGAAGATGAGACCCCGGCCATGACGACTCCGAAGCCGAGACCAACGACCACGAAGCCGAATTCCACGAAGACGTCCGTCCCTGCACCTCCCCGGCGCGACAGACGCGGAACTCGCGGCCCTCGACGCCCTCGGCAAGGAAGGCGTCTGGCAGGTGGGTGGCCAGGAACTGAAGCTCACCAACCTGGACAAGCCGCTCTTCCGTGCCGCCACTGACGATCCCGCCGACACGCCCATCACGAAACGCGATCTGATCCGCTACTTCGCGAGGATCGCGCCGGTGATGCTGCCGCACCTCGCGAACAGGCCCCTGAACCTCCAGCGCTTCCCGAACGGCGCCGAGGCCCCCGGCTTCTGGCAGAAGGACATCCCCGAAACCGCGCCGAAGTGGCTCACCCGCTGGCGCGAGACCGGCGTCGACGGCCGCACGGACCGGAGCGCCAACGAGCACCTCATCGCCGATGGCGTGGCGGCGCTGTGCTGGCTCGGCAACCAGGCGAGCTTCGAGATCCACGCCTGGACCGGTCGGTTGCCGCAGGCATGGAGCCCGACCTTCGCGCTGATCGACATCGATCCCGGCGAGAAGACGACCTGGGACGAGACGCTCGTGCTCGCGCGGCTCTATCGGACCGCCCTGTCCCACCTTGGTGTTCGCGGCTACCCCAAGACGACCGGCAAGCGCGGCATCCAGGTCTGGATCCCGATCGTCCCGAAGTACTCGTTCGAGGAGACCAGCGGCTGGGTGGAACGCGTGTCGCGGGCCGTCGGGGCGACCGTCCCGGAGCTCGTCAGCTGGGAGTGGGCCAAGGAGGCTCGAAAGGGCCGGGCGCGCCTCGACTACACGCAGAACGCGAGCATCAAGACGCTCGTCGCGCCGTATGCCGTGCGCCCGGCCCGTGGCGCGCCCGTCTCGGCCCCGATCGCCTGGGACGAGCTGGACGACCCCGACCTGCGTCCCGACCGCTGGACCGTCCGCACCATCGTGGAACGGGTCGGCGGAGGTCGGGGACCTGTTCGCGTCGGCCCAGACGGACGCCCAGGAGCTCCCCGCCGTCTGAGTGGTCAGTACGGCGGCTGCAGCCCGGGGAACATCGGGAAATCGCGGACGTTGGACGTTGCCACGGACGCACCCACCTCAAGGGCGGCCGCCGCGAGCAGGTAATCGACGATGTCGATCCCGCCGTGCGCGGCTCGATGGCGCCGCGTCAGGGCGGCCGCGACGTCTGCCAGTTCGACCGTCACGTCCAGCCAATGGATGAGCCGCAGGATCGCGAAGACGCCGCGAACTTCGCCGTCCCGGACCCCGCCCAGCACCTCGGTGCGGACCGGCGTGATGCTCGAGGACGGAGTCGTGCCGGCGGGCCGCCGCGACGAACTCGATCGCGGGTCCATGGCCACGCAGGACGTCGATCAGGACCGTGCTATCGATCAGGATCGGCATCAGGCCCGTAGCCCTCCGGCCACAGTGCCGCCAGGCCTCCAGGGGTCCGGCCGCGCAGCGCGTCCACATACTCCTGACCGGTGAACGGCCGGTCCTTCCAGACACCGGCGTTGGCTCGGAGGACCCGCTCGAACTCCTCGATGTCTGCCTGGTGGCCGTAGGCGCGGTCGATGGCATCGCGGATGAGCCGCGAACGGGTGCGACCGGTTCGTGCGGCTTCCCGGTCCAGCCGTTCGATGTCCGTTTCGGACAGGTAGATCTGTGTTCGAAGCATGGTGTATAACATACAGCGTCCGATCCCTGAAGCCAACCCGCCACCGGCCCGAGTACAGCACACGGTGCTTATCGGACGCTCAACCGTGGCACGATGGCCGCATGACAGACGCCACGCCACGAGAACCCGACCCCATCACGCTGCGATCGCCCTCAGAAGACCAGGTGATCGACTACCTCCAGCCCCTCGGTCTCGCGTTCAGCGAGCAGCTGCCCGCCGAGGAGCTGGAGCTGGAGGCGAAGGGCCTCGAGTGGGATCGAGTCGTCGGTGCCTTCGATGGCGACCAGCAGGTCGGCACGGCGGGTGCGTACTCCTTCCGGCTGACCGTGCCGGGCGGTGAGGTGGGTGCCGCCGGGGTCACGGCTGTCGGGGTCGTCCCGACCCATACCAGGCGCGGGGTCCTGCGCCGGATGATGACGTGGCTGGTCGCCCAGGCCCGCGAGCGGGGTGAGCCGGTGGCGGTCCTGGGGGCCTCGGAGGCGGCGATCTACCAGCGCTTCGGCTACGGGATGGCGACCCTCCAGTCGCAGTTCGATCTCGAGACGGTCCGCGCGACCTTCCTCAGGCCGGTCGAGATGCCCGGAACGGTCCGCTACGTGGACTCGGATGAGGCGACCCGGCTGTTCCCCGCGATCTACGACTCGATGCGTCGCCGAACGCCGGGTGCCTTGAGTCGAACCGACACCTTCTGGCGCTGGGGCATGGCCCACGACGCCGAGTTCATGCGCAGGGACAACGGGCCGAAATCGATCGCGCTCCTGGAGGTTGACGGCGAGCCGCGCGCCTACGCCATCTACCGGATCAAGGCGGACTGGGACGCCCGCGGGCCGCGCCACATCCTGTCCGTCCTCGAGGTGATCGGGCAGGACGCGGCATCCGAGCAGGCGATGTGGCAATGGATCATGCGGATCGATCTCATCGCCACGGTCAAGACGTATCGCGGTCCCGTGCCGCACCCGCTCCAGCTCCAGCTCACCGAGCCACGCCGCCTTGGCGTCACCATGAACGACGGGATGTGGCTGCGCATCCTGGACGTGGGGGCGGCGCTGGAAGCGCGGTCGTACCTGGGGGCCGGGTCGTTGACGTTCGACCTCAGCGACGATTTCTGCCCATGGAACACTGGTCCGTGGCGCCTCACCGTTCCGGGTGGGGGAGCGGCCGCGACCGTCGTTCCGGCCGAAGCGGGTGCGGCGCGCTCCGTGGCGGATCTCGCGCTGGATGTCTCCGCCCTCAGCACCCTGTATCTCGGTAGTTTCAGTTTCGCGGAACTATCCCGGGCCGGCCGGGTCACGGAGCTGCGACCGGGCGGCATCGCGGCGGCCGACGCGCTGTTCGCCACGGCCGTCAAGCCCTGGAACTCCACCCCGTTCTAGCTCGACGATCTCGCCCGATCCGGGCACGCTGGCTTCGTGATTCGAGGCGCCTGGCGATGTGACGTTCCCGTCGTCCTGACTGACGACCCTGACGGTCTGCCGGTCGACGAGACGTTCTGCCGTCGATGCCACGCGACCGTCGACCCGCATCCGAACGACGTCTGCAGTCGCTGCGACCATCTGGTCGAGTTCCACGGGCGCGATGCGACCGGCTGTGGCAGGTTCACGTCGTCCGGCTGGTGCCCGTGTCGGCGAGCCTTCGGCCGCGACCACGCCGACCACATTCGCTGGGCATGATCTGTGCGATCTGCACGATCGACGATCGCCTCCGATCCCGGTACGGTCGTGACATGGGATCACCAAGCCGCCGCTGGGCACTCAACGTCGTCATTCACGCGTACGGCGCACGAACTTCGAGCCGAGGTACTCGATGGGCTCCCGAAGATCGTCAGGCTCGTGCTCGACCGCATCGAACTGCGCCCCGGCGACTCCGAGCTCTTGGCGGACGCCGTCATCACGGACCTCGACGGCACCGAAGCCCGCCTCGGCGTCGCGTCGTTCACCCTCGACGAACTCGCGGAGCGATATCCGAGCCTCGGCTTGGCCTGGTAGGAGTCCACGAGGTAGCAATTCTTCTCGACGAGAAGTCTTGATCGGGTAGGTCGCGATCGTGGATCATGGCAACTCAAGGAGTTGCTGTGCCCATTCCAGATTTCCAGGCGATCATGCGGCCGTGGCTCGAATTAGCCGCCGACGATCAGGAGCACGCGCTTCAAGACGTAATCGCGACGCTGGCCGAAGAATTCGGGCTGACAGACGACGAACGCGCCGAGATGCTGCCCTCCGGTTTTCAAGCCAAGTTCACGAACCGTGTTGCTTGGGCGGCAAGCTACCTGAACAAGGCCGGTGCCATCAATCGCGTTGGGCGCGGCCGATATCGGATCACACCACGCGGACGGGACCTCCTCGCATCGAGCGAATTGATTACCGTCGCCGCGTTGCGTAGGTTCCCGGAGTTCCAGGAGTCCAGAACCGGGGGCCGCGGACAGATCGAAACGTCGTCCGATCGGGCGCTTGATGGCGTCACCCCAGCGGAGGCTATCGAGGCCGCCATCGCTACGATTCGGCAGGCCGTCGGAGCAGAACTCCTGGAACGGATCAAGGCAGCACCGCCAGACTTCTTTGAGCGACTTGTCATCGATCTACTCCTGCAAATGGGTTACGGCGGCAGCCGTCGCGATGCCGGTGCGGCCGTGGGCCGATCGGGTGACGGCGGAATCGACGGGGTCATAAAGGAAGACCGTCTCGGGCTTGATGCGGTTTACATTCAAGCGAAGCGATGGGAGGGCTCGGTCGGAAGGCCCGTGGTCCAGATGTTCGCAGGGAGTCTCGATGGGCAGAAGGCGACCAAAGGGGTCCTGATCACGACTTCGTCCTTCACGGCTGATGCTCGCGAGTTCTCGAGGACGATTGGCAAGCGCATCGTCCTGATTGACGGAGCACAGCTGGCAGAGTTGCTCATCGACAATGAGGTCGGTGTCGTGACTGAAGCGACATACCGCCTCGTGCGAGTCGATCCAGGATTCTTCGGACCCGAGTAGATGCGGTTCGTCCTGCTGACTTCGAAGCGAGACAGCCCGTATGACGACACGTCTTCGAAGTACGAGTACCCATCCCGATACCAGAGGTTCTTTGAGCCGCTCCAGGCTGGTGAGCCGATGATCGCGATCATCTACGAGCCTCGGTCTGGGGGATCCGGCCGGATGTCCTATGTGGGGTGGGCCGCCCTTCACGGTGCGCCGGTGCGGAGCCCGCGGCTCACGGAGAGCGGACGACCCTTGTGGGAGGTTCACTACGTCGATCGCGTCCAGGAATTTCCCAACCCGATCCATCGCGACTATCTCGGCGAGCCGCTGGAGCGCTGGCTTCGCGACATGGCGGTCGAGAACCGCAACGTGCTTTCCTCTGGCGCCTCAGTGCGATGGCTCGAGGAAGACGAGGGCCGACTAATTCTGGAGCTCGGCCATGCCGGTCAACTCGGGGTTTCGGCGACTATCAGGTCGCCGACGATGTCGATGGCGAGCTTCTTGTCGCCGAGCGGACCAGGCGCGTCGTGGATGCCGTGGAGCGCGATGCCCGATTCCGTCGCAAGGTCATGGCAGCGTATGAGTTCAAGTGTGCGATCACTGGCCTCGAGATCGGAACGCTCCCGCGAGGCCGAGCGACACAGCTTCTGGACGCAGCTCACATTCGACCGGTCGGCGACAGGGGGCCCGACTCGATAACGAACGGCATCGCCTTGACGCCGACGGTGCATCGCCTGTTCGACGAGGGCCTCGTAACCGTTCGGTGGTCAGAGCGTCGGCTGGAACTCCTGAAGTCGCCTCACCTCGAGCCACAGATGATTGCGTCGCCGGAACGTGGCACGACGATCCGGCTCGACACTGGCATGCCACTCCTGCTGCCGAGTGATCCGTCGAACTGGCCGAGCATCGAGCAGGTTCGCTACCACCAGCGTCTGGTCTTCCGGGGACCGGAGACACTGGTCTCGTAGTTTCGGACTTGCCCGGGGTGCTTGACTAACCATGCTGGCTGACTATGATGGTCAGCCATGAGGACCATCACCGCGACCGAGCTTCGGCAGAAGCTGGGGGAGATCCTGGATGCCGCGTCGGCGGGCGAGTCGATCCTGATCGAGCGGGACCACAAGCCCCTCGCGTTCGTCGTGTCGTACGAGGACGGGGTTCGGGTGACCAGCGGCAAGGACGAAGAGGAGGAGATCGCCCGTCACCTGCGTGCGCTGGAGGAACTGTCCGAGTTCGCCAAGGAATGGCATCGCGAACGGGGTGACACGTCCGGCGAGATGCGTGCCGCCGAGTGGGTCCGATATGACCGCGATCATCGGGACGACGACAAGTGACGGCAGGTCCACCGGTCGTCATCGACGCATCGGTGCTGCTCGCCCGGATCCTGGACGAGCGCCGAAGCGTCCGAGATCGGGGCGGCGCTAGTGCAATGGCGCAGCTCAGGACGGACCCTGCTTGTCCCCGCCCACTTCTGGCTGGAGATCATCAACCGGATCCGGCGAGTGCCCGGGACGAACGGCGAACGGATGCTTGAGACCGTCCATCGGCTCGATTCGTTCGGCATCCAGACCGTGGACTCGTCCCGTCCGATGCTCATCCAGGTCATCGATCGCGTCGAGCGTCACGGCCTCACGCCGTACGACGCGATGTACCTGGCGCTTGCCGAGACCGTGGACGGCCAGCTCGCGACCCTGGATCCGACGCTGGCCACCGCGGCGGGTTCGCGAGCGATCACGTTCGGTGACGGGCGTCGGCTGCACGAGACCCCGGCCGTCTACGAACACGACGTGACATGGCCGAACTACAAGCACGCGTCCGCGTATCTCGCCCGGCTGCGGGCCGAGACATCGGCCGGGGCGAGCCCTACGGCAGGCGGAAGTAGCGCGCTTCAGTAACGGTCACGTCATCGCGCCCCGGCAGGTTGGGGTCGTAGATGCGGAGGGTGATCGCGTCGCCGTCGAGCTCGTAGGCGTAGGCGAGGACCTGGTGGCTCTGGGTCAGGCGCCACGGGCTGAGGCCACCGTGGCGGACGAGGCCGACCATCGACAGTCGCCCGGCATCGATGTCGGCGCGGATCTTCGGCCATTCGATCTCGCGGGTGCGCCGCCGCGCTCGCTCGGCGTCGATCGCGCCCATCCACCAGAACGCGAGGGGCGTGCGAAGCCAGTCGAGTGACAGCACCTGGCGCCTCACGAGCGCCCGGAAGAGGGGCGTGCGGTTGGCCGGTGGCTCCGTGGCTGTCGGGACCGGGAGGCCGGCTTCGAAGCGCTCGCGGACGAACCAGCTCATGCCGCCACACAGCCCGGCCGACGCGTCACCGATGCCGATCCAGCGCGGATCGAGCGGGCCGAGCCGCACCGTCGGCCCGGGTGGGAATCGATTGGCGAAGTGCAGCCCGTGCGGTGCTCGGCAGGAAGCCCGGGACCGCGTTCGACGTGACCATCGTGGGGAAGCGTACCCCTTGACTGGTTCATATACATGACTATCATGACCGACTATGAGAACCGTGACGGCGATGGACATGCGCAAGCGTCTCGGCGAGATCCTCGATGCAGCGTCGGCCGGCGAGCGGATCCTCATCGAACGCGACCACCGGCCGCTGGCCTACCTGGTGTCGGTGGAGGAAGGCGACCGCCTGGGTGAGTCGCCGGAGGCGCTACGTACTCGGCGGCTCGCAGCGCTCGAGCGGATGGACGACTTCGCTCGACGGATGGCGATCGAGCATCCGTCCGAGCCGGGCGACAAGACGTCGACTGAGTGGATCCGCTGGGATCGCGACCACCGCGATGACCCGCGCAACGAGGAAGACGACGATGCCTAGGGTGCCGCTCATCGTGCTGGACGCGTCGGTGGCGGTCGCGCGACTCCGTGTCGAGGAGCAGACCCGGGATCATCGATCGGTTCAGGGAGTGGTCGAGCGAGGGAGCGCGGCTCGTCGTGCCCCGGATGTTCTGGTGGGAGGTGGTCAACACCTTGTCGATCCGACATCGGCAGTCCGGTGATCAGGTCCTCGAGGCTGTCCACACGCTGGAGACGTTTCGGATCGAAACGCGAGACCTCGATCGCGGCCAGCTTCTGCTCGCGATCGGTGCCGTGGAGCGCTTCCGGATCACGGCGTACGACGCCCAGTACCTCGTGCTCGCGGAGACACTAGCGTGTGACCTGGCCACGCTGGACCGAGAACTGGCGCGGGCTGCGGGTCCGCGCGCTATCGAGATCGAAGGCTACCGCCCAGGCCATCGACTGTCGGAGGCACGAGTGCCATACGAGCACGACGTGACGTGGCCCGACTACAAGCACGCCTCGGCCTACCTGGCGTCCCTGCGCGCGGAGGCGACCCGCCAGAGCTGAGGGGTCCCGCGCGGGTGCCGGGATGTGCCGCGCCCTGCAGCCGCGTCATGCCGTGGGTCGTGCCGTGGGTCGTGTCCCGGGCCGCCGTGTGCATGAGGTGACCATTTGGGACACGCAGGCCCTTCTGCGTCGCCCGGCGGTGCATGGGATGCACCCTTCGGACAACCTGACCCTCGAGCTTGGTCATCCTGGTCACCGAGTGCACCGTTCGAGCCAACTGGGGCGCTGCTTGGTCCAAATGGTCACCGGGTGCACATCGGGCCAGGATCGGAGGCACGTCGGGCCAGGATCAGGTGCCCGCTGACGATCCGCGGCCCGCCTGGCCACGACTCACGCTCGCGCCGCGCCGCGCCGGCGCCAGCAGCTCTAGCGGGGTGCGACGACCGTGATCCTGACGAGGGTCGGGTCGAAGCCGGCGGCCATGAGCGAGCCCGCCTCCGGGGTCACGATGTCGAGGACCAGCACGTGCACGCCTGGTGTTTCCGGGACGGAGAGAGCGACCGCCGTGTCGACGGTCGTTCCCGGTGCGAGTCCTTGTGGGAGCGTCGTCTCGGTCACGGCCTCACCGGACGGCAGCCACCAGCCGACGATCGTGGCGCTCGTTCCTTCGATGGTGCCGCCCGCCGGGTCCGTGAGCTCGGCGCCGGCCCCAGGCGCCCTTGCCCAGGTTGGCGACTCGGACGGGGAGCACCACCGAGCTGCCGGCCGTGAGGGTCATCGCCGGGGCGGCGAGGATCGCGCCATCGAGGTCGCCGGTCACGCGGACCGAGAGGGCCGGCAGCATGGCCTGCGTGGCGGCATCGAAGGCGACGCCGTCCTCGTCATGCAGCGTCACGGTCAGCCGATAGCGGCCAGCCGTCTGCGGCACCTTGACCTGGAGCGTGAACTTCGCCTTGGTGATCTTGAGCGCTCCTGGCGCGACGACATCGCCGGGCCGTTCGGCAACGACGAGATCCGCCTGGGTGGGCGGCGGGAGCGGCGTGAGGGGCAGCGCGGCCAGCCAGTCCGGCGTTTCGGGTGCTGTCGACGTCCGGCGATGGGCTGGCGTCCGGGCTGGCGTCCGGGCTGGCGCGAGGTCGCGGGCGGTGCCATCAATTCGATGGGGTCCCAGCGAACGCTGGCCTGGATGCCCTTCGGAAGGGCGGCCCGGTCGCGGATCTTGAACGCGACATCCAGCCTGGCGGCGCTGCCGGCGGCCGGGATCGCGGCGATGTCCGGGGACGAGAAGCGGATGCCGCTCGAGATCAGGCTGGGCGTGGTCGCGACCGCCCCGGACCCGCCGGACCCGCCGGAACGGGGGCTGCCGCGGGCGCCGGCGCGGACGTCGGCCGGCGTCAGGCCGGCCCGCAGGACGATGGAGCGCGTGAACCCGGACGTCTCGCGCTCGGGGTCCATCTGGGCGACGAACCCCGGGCTGCGGCGGCTCTCGAAGGCGAACGCGTTGCCATTGGCGTCCGCCGCTCGACGCCAGATCGAGTCCAGCGACTTGCGCCCGCCCAGGATCGACGCGAGGTAGGCCGTCGGGCTGGCATACGCATCGGCGAGGACGGCCGAGGCTCCGGCCTTGATGAAGCCCGCCGCGAAGTTGTCGACCCGCTGCTTCGCGGTGTCCAGGCTGCCTTCGGCGACGCCGGGTTCCGAGTTGCCGCTGGCATAGCACAGGTGGTTGAGCAGGACGACGGCATCGCGGGCGAGCTTGACCTGCGACGCGATGGCGGCTTCGCCGAAGTACTGGTGGTCGTAATCGTTGCCGTCGGCGCTCGGGTTGAGCCCGAAGCCGTTCTGGGTGGGCGGATAGAGCGAGTCCCGGTACGGGCTCGGCCAGCCGTTCCCGTGGCCCATGTAGATGACGACGCTGGCGCCCTGGAGCGCGGCCCGCACGGCCGGCCAGGTCGCGTGCGGGGAGTACAGCTCCGTGACATCGGCCGTGTAGCGTCTGGCGACCGCCGCCGCGTCACGGGCCTGGGCGCGATACCGATCCGTCGCCGCGCCGGCTGGGCCGACGACGATGACGACCCTGGGGATCGGGGAGGCAGCTGCCGTCGGAGCGGGGCCGCCGCGAACGATCCAAGGGTGGCGGACACGCTGAACGCGACCGCCACCGCCGCGGCGGTCAGCCCTGATCGGCGTCGCGTTCCAAACACCCGTCTCACGATACCGGGGCACTCCCTCCGTGGACCGACCGATCGTACACCCTGCGGGTAGAGCTCGAACCATAAGTCATGGGCACGTATCGGACCGTTATCGCGAACGATTCCGGTGCGCCCGCGCGCCGGGCGGGTACCATCCGGGGCATGCCCAACCGCCTGGCTCAGGAGACCAGTCCCTACCTGCTCCAGCACGCGAACAACCCGGTCGACTGGTTCCCGTGGGGCCCGGACGCGCTGGCCCGCGCGAAGCTCCTCGATCGCCCGATCTTCCTGTCGATCGGGTATGCGGCCTGTCACTGGTGCCACGTCATGGAGCGGGAGTCGTTCGAGGACGTGCGCACCGCGGCGTACCTGAACGAGCGGTTCATCGCGATCAAGGTGGACCGCGAGGAGCGGCCGGACCTTGACCAGGTCTACATGGCGGCGGTCCAGTCCATGACCGGCAGCGGCGGCTGGCCGATGAGCGTCTTCCTGACGCCGGACGGCCGCCCGTTCTACGGCGGGACGTACTTCCCGGACGAGCCGCGCCACGGGATGCCGTCGTTCCGCCAGGTCCTCGACGGCGTGGATCGGGCGTGGCGCGAGCAGCGCGACCAGGTGGAGGAGGCCGGCACCAGGCTGGTGGACGGGCTCGTCGAAGCAGCAGCGACTGGAAGCCGCGCCTGCCGATCAGGGGCCCACGCCTGAGCTGCTCGAGGCCGCCACCGCCGCGATCGCCGCCTCGTTCGATGCCGCAGGATGGCGGTTGGGGCGGCGCGCCCAAGTTCCCGCAGCCGATGACCATCGAGTTCCTGCTGCGGCGCCACCTGGCGACCGGCGACGACCGCATCCTGGCGATCGCCCGGCGCGCACTCGACGCGATGGCCGATGGCGGCGTCCGCGATCAGCTCGGCGGCGGCTTCCATCGCTACTCGACGGACGCGCGCTGGCTGGTGCCGCACTTCGAGCAGATGCTCTACGACAACGCGCAGCTCGCGCGGGTCTACACCCACGCCTGGGCACTGACCGGTGACGCGCGCGATCGCGCGGTCGCGACCGGGACGCTGGACTACATGATCCGCGAGCTGACCACCGTGGACGGCGCCTTCGCCGCCAGCCAGGATGCCGATACGGACCACGTCGAGGGGCTCACGTTCACCTGGCGGGCCACCGAGATCCGCGAGGTCCTCGGTGACGATGCAGCGTTGTTCGCGACGGCCTACGGCGTCACGGACGAGGGCAACTGGGAAGGCGTCACGATCCTGTCGCGCGTCCGCGGGGACGAGGCGCTCGCCGAGGCATACGGCCTCACGACATCCGAGGTGGCGTCGCGGCTGGCCGCCGCGCATGCGCAGCTGCTCGCGCGTCGAAGCGTGCGCGCCCAGCCGGCCCGCGACGACAAGGCGCTCGCCGCCTGGAACGGGCTGGCGATCGCGGCCCTCGCAGAGGCGGGCCGGACGTTCGGTGCGCCGGCGTACATCGCGGCGGCCACGCGAGCTGCCGAAGCGATCGTGGCGGGACTGCTCGGGCCGGACGGCGTGCTGGGCCGGTCGTGGAAGGACGGACGGGCCAGCGGCAACGGCGTCCTCGAGGACTACGCGGACCTGGCGGAAGGCCTTCTCTCGCTGTACGAGGCCACCTTCGACGACCGCTGGTTCACGACGGCCGCGGCGCTGGCGGACCACATCCTGGAGCGTTTCGCGGATCCGGTCGGCGGGTTCTTCGACACCGCGGACGACCACGAGCGGCTGGTCACCCGGCCCAAGGACGTCCAGGACAACGCCGTCCCGTCTGGCAACGCCATGGCCACGACCGTGCTGCTGCGCCTCGCGGCGCTGACCGGGGACGGCCGGTACCGCGATGCGGCCGAGCGGGCGATGCGAACGGTGACCGGGTTCGTCGCCCGCTATCCGACGGGTTTCGCGCAGTGGCTGTCGGCGATGGACTTCGCCCTGGCGCCGGTCGTGGAGATCGCGATCGTCGGGGCACCGGAAGTCGATGGCACTCGGGCGCTGGTCGAGGCGGCGAGCGACGGCTTCCGCCCGAACCAGGTGCTGGCGTGTCTCCGCGGACCCGGCTGCGAGCCCGGTCCCGCTCCTGCGCGATCGCGTCGCCATCGACGGCGCGCCGACGGCCTACGTCTGTCGCGGAGTTCGTGTGCCGGCTGCCCGTGACCGACCCGGCTGGCGCTTCGGGCGGAGCTGTCGTCTTGACGCACGCGGGGGTCACGCCGGCGCTTGCCGCCACCGTCGTCCTGCTGCGTCCGGGTCGCACCGGCCTGGAAGTGCTGCTGACCCGCCGCCCGACATCGATGGCGTTCGCACCCGACATGCATGTCTTTCCCGGCGGTCGCGTGGACGCTGCGGACGGCGACCCGAGGCTCGTGGCGCGATCGGTGCTGTCGCCATCGGATGCGGCGGCAGGACTGGGCGGTGATCTGCCGCCGGACGTCGCGATCGCCACCTACATCGCCGCGATCCGGGAGGTCTTCGAGGAGTCCGGCGTGCTACTGGCGGACACCGCGACGACGCATGCGAGAGGCAAGGACGCGCGGGCGATCTCGATGGCGCGATCGGCGCTCGTGGGAGGCGACGCGGACCTGGCGACGATCGCAGCGGAGCTGGACCTGACGCTCCGCACCGACCTGCTGGTACCGCTGTCGAGATGGGTCACCCCACCGATCCTGCCGCGCCGCTTCGACGCGCGCTTCTTCGCGGCCGCGCTGCCGACCGGCGCTCGAGTCACGTTCGAGGGCGACGAGGTCGCTGGCCATGCCTGGATGACGCCGGCCGCCGCCCTCGACTGCGATGTCGGACGACCGGCTTGCGATGTGGATCCCGACGAGCGGCACGCTTCAGCAACTCACACGAGCCGGATCGATCGAGGAGATCCGGGATCGCCTGGCTCCCGGTCGTCTGGTCGAACCGTTCGCCGAGGTCATCTCGCCCGAGGTGACCCGCGATCGTGATGCCGGCGGGTGGCGGGGTCGCCGGCCAGCCGATCGCCGCGTATCTCGTGGGTCGAGCTCGGTTCGTCCTCGTCGATCCCGGCGACCCGACCGGGCCCGGCCTCGAGCTGGCGATGGCGATCGCCGCCGAGCGTGGGGGCGCCATCGAAGCGATCGCGCTGACCCAGGTCGCGCCGGACCATGCAGGCGGTGCCGAGGGCCTCGCGGAGATCCTCGGGATCCCGATCCTCGCCGGGCCCGGCGGCGGGCGCGTGCTGCCGTTCGAGGTACTCGAGCTGGCGGCGGTCCGGGGCCCCGGGTCCATCAAGATCGTGCCGTTCGGCGACGTGCCCCTACGGGTCATCCATACGCCCGGCCCCGTACCGGAGCACCTGGCGTTCGCGGTCGGAGACGGCCTCGTCATCGCCGGCGACCTGGACGGGCGGGTCGGCGCTCGCTCGATCGCCGCGGCCGCGGACGTCGCCGCCAGGGACCGCTCGCGAGCCCTCCTGGCCGAGCTCATCCCCGAGGCGACCTGGCTACCCGCCCATCCCGAGGCCGAGCCAGCTTGACGTGACGCCTGACGACCGCGACAGTCCGGGCATGGACGACGACCCCTCGAAGGACACGCCAGAGCCGCCCGACCCGACGGACCCGCCCGAGCCGCCCGAGCCGACAGACTTGACCGATCTGGACAGCCCGATGGAGGAGGCTCGTGGGCCGCACCTGCCGGACCGGTGGCCGGTGTTGGTCTTCGTCCTGCTCGCCGCTGCCACGGCCTGGTGGTCGTACCAGGAGATGGGCACCGACCGTCTGGACGCCCGAGTCCCTGGCGGCCTTCGTCCTCGGCGTGGCGCCGGCTGTCTGCTCGGTCCTGTTGCCCGGGGCGCTGCTCCTGCGGCATCCGGATGCGACCACCCGGGCGCGAACCCTGCTGTTCGGCACCCTGTTGTTCGCGGTCGTGCCGTTCTTCAGAGCGATCGAAGACGCCCTGCAGGTCTTCTTCGACGGTCTCACGCCACCATCGGATGACCTGGGCCTGGCCCCGCTGTCGATCATCTACAACGAGTTCCAGTCTGTGCTCGTGATCTTCGGCGTCCTGTACGTCGCGCTCGGGCTTTCCCGGGCGCGCCGTTGGGCGTATACGGGCGGGGCGCGCATCGGCGGGTTCATCGTCCTGGCCGTGGCTGTGGCCACGGCCGCCGCGACGGTCTACCAGTACAGCCAGGTGGACCTGAGTGAGACGGAGATGACGCCCGCGCTGGCGCTGTGGATCGCGTCGTCGGTCACGTTGGCGATCCTCACGATCCTGGCCTGGGCCTACCTGGCCATGACCGTGACACGATCGTCGATCTCCGGCGAGGAGCCGCCGGCCGGCTGGCTCGTGGCGGCCGCCGGGACATGCCTGATCCTGCTGACGTACGCCATCGGTGCCTGGGCCGGCATCGTCCAGACCCGGGACGCTTCCTTGCAGTCCGCGATCTTCTGGCTCAGCACGATCACCTATTCCGTCGGCTACCTCGGGCTGCTGGGAGGGTTCCTCCTCGGGATGCCGTCGCTCGAACCGCCGGACCTTGACGATGACGAGCCGGACACCGAGGAGCTCGAGGGCGACGACGGCGCCGGTGAAGACTCGGACGAAGACGAAGACGAAGACGACGATGACGCCGACGACGAGGAGACGGCTGCCTAGGTTCGGTCGACCGGCAGGGCCGATGCCAGGTTGCGCAGGAAGTTGAGGCCCTCGTCCACCTGCTCGGTGGGTGCGTACGGCCCCGGCATGAGGAAACAGGGTCGTCCGGCCAGGGCCACCCCTTCCAGGTGCCCCCACGGCTCGGGCAGCGCGCGGCCGGCGGCGATCGACGCGCCGCGCTTGTAGATGAACACGGTGGCCGCCGGCCGCCACAGCGCGATCTTCTGCCAGAGCGGGCCGACGCCGGCTGTCAGGGCGGCATCGGTCGCTTCGTCGCGGGCCGAAACGGACTTGATGAGATCCGTGATCCCGTGCCCCGCTGCCATGAGCGCGTCGTCCGCCGTCTCGACCGGGGTCGCCGGCGGGAGGATCCCGGCCAGCATCAGGCGACGCCAGAACGTCCGCCCGAGCCGGCCCTGGTGGTAGTGGCCGGCTTCGACGCTCACGGGTGACGGGTTGAGGCCCACGAACAGCAATCGATCGCGCAGGGGAGGCAGGTCCGCGAGGGTCTCCATCGAGACGCCGTCCAGCTCGATCGTCGTTCGATGCGGGCCGGGTCCGGGTCGATGCGTCAGCGCATCCAGCTCGTCCTGGGTCATGACCGGATCAGGCCGGAGGGTCCGTCTCGTCGGTCGGCGTGGTGGTTCGCGACTGGATCTCGTCCTGTGCCTTGGAGGCCTCGGACTTGGCCTCCTTCACGCCGCGGCCGAGCGCCTCACCCAGCTTGGGCAGGGTCTTCGGCCCGCGCCACACGAGGACCACGATGAGGATGACGATCAGGATGATGATCAGGTCGGTCGGCATGCGCGGATGGTAGCCCACTCCGGTCCGTCGGCATACGGTTCGAGCCGTTATCGTGCCACCCATGCTGCTCGTCTACGGGCCACGTTCGACGGACTACGACTTCGGCGAGGACCATCCGCTGACGCCGCGCCGGTTCGGTCCGTCGATCGACCTGCTGCGCGCAGTCGGTGCGGTCCCGGGTCTGGCGCCCGAGCCGGCTCCGGACGAGGAACTCCTGTGGTGCCATCGGCAGGCCTACATCGATACGGTGCGACGCTTCTCGCTCGACGCCGTTCGGCCCGGGTGCGGCCGGGATCGGCGAGGGCGGGGACGACCCGGCGTTCGCCGGGATGCACGAGGCCGCCGCTGCGGTCGCCGGAGGCTCGCTGCGTGCCATCGAGGCTGTCCTCCGCGGGGACCACGAGCACGCCTTCCATCCGGGCGGTGGTCTCCATCACGCGATGCCGGACCGGGCGTCCGGGTTCTGCATCTACGACGATCCGGCGCTCGCCATCGCGCGGGCACGGCGCGAGGGGCTGCGCGTGCTCTACCTGGACATCGACGTCCACCACGGCGACGGCGTCCAGTCGATCCACTGGGCGGATCCGGGCGTCCTGACGCTGTCCGTCCACGAGTCCGGCCGGTACCTGTTCCCGGGCACTGGCGATCCGGGCGAGATCGGTCAGGAAGCGGCGGCGGGGACGTCAGTGAACGTGCCCCTCGAGCCGTTCAGCGGGGCGGGCCCGTGGCTCGAGGCCATTCGTGCGCTGGTGCCGGAGCTGGCGGCGGCCTTCGGTCCGGACCTCATCGTGTCGCAGCATGGCGCCGACTCGCACGCCTGGGATCCGCTGGCACATCTGCGCGTCACGACGACCGCGATGGATGAGGCGGCGCGGATCGTGGACGCGGTGGCGCATCGGTTCGCCGGGGGCCGGTGGCTGGCGACCGGCGGTGGCGGCTACGACGCCTACCGCGTGGTCCCGCGGATGTGGAGTCTCGTGTGGCTCGCCGGCTCCCATCTCGACGTTCCCGAACGGACGCCCGACGCCTGGCGAGACCGCTGGGCGCCCGACGCGGCCCGGTATCGCCAGGCCCCGTTGCCGGAGACGTTCCTCGACGCGCCGAATGCCGGCGTGACCGTGGACGAGACGCAGGTCCAGGCGGAGGCGGCGTCGCGAGCGGTGACGCGCATCGGTCCGGCGGGCGCTCGTGCCTCGACTGCTGCGCGAGGCGCGCGACCGAGGCTGGTGGGACCCGTTCGGGCCTGTCGGGGGCCGGTCCGTGGTCGTCGACCCGGCCGTGGTGGCTGTGCGTCCCGTGGATGCCGTCGCCCCGACGATCGAGGCATCGGTGGATGCGGCGACCTGGGCGCGCCTGGGGCTCGCTCACCGCGTCATCGCGCCGTTCGACGCGGGAACCGGCCACGCCATCGTGGCGGCGGCGTTGCTCGACGGCGCGACGGTGAGTGCCGGGATCGTCGGTTCGGTCGTCGTGGGACTCGCGCTCGTGGACCGGGACGGAGTCCTCCTGGCGCTGGGGGTGGCGCCGGCGTGGCGCCGGGAGGGCCTGGCGACGGCCTTGCTGCGCGTGTCCGCCGCCCAGGCTGCGGAAGTGACCGTCGCCGAGCGGGACCCGGTCGATCCGGTGCCGCACCGGGAGCGCGCGTCGATCGCGCGTCGGCTGTTCGCGTCGTGCGGGTTCAGTGTCTCGCCGGCCGAGGCCCCGGTCCGGGGGGTGGATCCTGCGGCCATCGTGGCGGCACGCACGTCCGACGGAGGCGCCAGTTGACACGGCCCGATGCCGCTCCCCAGCCAGACCCGGACGCGGCCGCGCCGGCCGTCCCCGCCGCCCGTGACATCGTCGACATGCGCCTGCTCGAGGCGATGCGATCCGACCGGCTGTCCCGTCTGTGCCGTGCGAGCCCGATCGGAACAGGGGACCCTCGACACGATCATCAACGAGCGCGTCCTGGATCTCGGGTTCCGCGCCGAACTCGAGCGCACGCTGGGTTTCTGCCGGCGTCACGTGGCGGGACTCGTGCCGACGGACCGGCGCGAGACCGGCGGGATCCTGGGCTCATCGCTGCTCCTGAGCGCCGTCATCGACCGGCGGATCGCCGACCTCGGGGCGACCGTCGGGTCGCGCGGGCGCCAGGTCCGGGGCCGCCTCAAGGACGCGCGACGGCGCCCACCCTGCATCGTCTGCTCGCACGGGGCCACGGCGGTCGAGACCGCCCTCGTCCGGTTGGCCGAGCGGTCACGCGATACCGCCTGGGCCGCCGCCCTCGCCAGCTCACCGTTCTGCCTGGACCACTTCCTCGGGCTCTGGTCGAGCGCCGGCACGGAGCCGACGTTCGAGCCGGTCGCCCGCGCCCAGCTGGCGCGATTCGAGGACCTCAGCGAGCGGCTCGAACGCTACGCACACCATTCGAGCCAGGATCGTCGGCACCTCATGACCGACGACGAACGAAGCGCCGCCGACGAGGCGACGCGAGCCCTGGGCGGCGATCGGTTCGACGGCAGCCGCTGATCGCTGACGACTCGCGCCGCCCCCGGCGTGCGCTTGGTCACGCTTACTCGATGCCAACTGGCCCGAACGCAGTCCCGAATGGCCCCCGAGCATCGGTCCGAACGGCCCAACCCTTGAGGAATCCCTCGATGTGATGGTTATGCTGCTTGGTGGCGACGAGCGGACCCGTATCCGGGCGCCGGAATCGCCAAGAGGAAGGGATCATCGCAATGCAGATCGTTGACAAGGGTCACCAGCTCGGCGTGGCCATCCTGCGCATCGTCGTGGGCATCGTGTTCCTCTCGGCCGGGATCGAGAAGCTCTTTCTGGCCGCCGAGAAGTTCACAGCGGCCGGGTTCCTGAAGTTCGCGACTGGCGGCAGCCCGATCCTCGCGGTACCCGTCGAGGGAACCATCTACAACCCGACGCAGGCGTTCTGGACAGGCCTTGCCGACAACGCATCCGCGATGTCGGCGATCGACCTCCTGGTCCCGTACGGCCAGCTCGCGATCGGCATCGGGCTGATCCTCGGCCTGCTCACGCGGTTCTCCGCGGCGATGGGCACGCTGATGATGCTGATGTTCTTCGTCGCCGCCTGGGACTTCCAGTACGGCGTCGTCAACCAGCACCTGACCTACGCGGTCGTGACCGCGTTCATCGGCTACATCGGAGCCGGCAACTACTTCGGCCTCGACGCGATGCTCTCGAGCAAGGTCGGCCCGACGCTGCGTCGGTGGTTCCTCTCCGGCGACGAAGTCGTTGCCGGGACGATCGCCTGATCCAGGCCCACCACGGCGACGCAGGTCGCCGCTGACGCAAGGAGGACGAGCTCCCTTCGGGGGCTCGTCCTTTCGTTCGTCCTGCGATATCAGGCGTGGCGGCGAGTCCCGTCGCCGTCCAGGATCCTGGTCGTGTCGCCGTCGATCATCGCCCACAACATCGCCGAGCCCGGCCAGGCATGTCCCGAACCGGTCAGTGCTCGGCAGGCGTCGCTCGCGTCGGCCGGGTAGGCGATCGCCAGGGTCTGGGCGACCTGGTTCGCGAGAGATCTGTTCGTGCGGGTCGAGCGGAGGACGAGGAGCCGATGGATGTCGGGTGAGCGTCGCACGCCCGTCGGCCAGAACGCGGCGGACGGCAGGGCCGCCGACTTCTCGTTCGCCCAGCGGAGCTGCTGCTCCAGCCGACGCAACTCCGAGTGCACCTCGATCGCGATCACCGTCGGCGTTTCCCGATCCTGGAGAACGATATCGATGACACCCCGAGCCGGGCGATAGACGGGCACCTCCACGTGTCGGATCCAGCGCGGATGTGCGACGCGAATGAGGGCTTCGACGATGCGAGCCTGGATGGGGTCGCGAAGCCTGGGCCCGGTACCCGGGTACACGCGGACATGCGCGTCGCCGCCGAGTGCGGTCGCGATGGCGACGAGGACCGTGAGGCTTGGTTCACGCTCGCCGCGTTCGACCTGACCGAGGTACCCGTCATCGATGTCTGCTGCGGCCGACAGTCGACACCGCGACAAGCCGGCATCTTCGCGCATGCGGCGGATCTCCGACCCGACCCGGATCCGCAGGTCGCGCGCACGTCGCCCGACCGACGTCCGTGTCGTTCGTCGCGGTCGGCTCGGTTTGCCGGTGGCCATGTCGGCATTGAAACAGGTGGCACGTATCTGGCAGTTGTCGGGCGGTGCCCATCTCTGCGGCGGCCTCGACGGGACGAATCCATCACGGGCGCCTCCGGGGCCGACAGCTGCTCAGAGCCCGGGAATCCAGCATCGGGTCCGATCCTGGACGTTCGAAGTGATCAGGGATCTGCTGCGAGCCCGAGTCGGGGCCGCTGGAGGGATCCAACACGCTTCAGTTCGTGCTCACAGTGGGGACGCGAGCGGGTTCGGCTGGGGCGACTGGCCGCGAATGTCGATTCCTCGGGCTCTCAGCAGATGCCAGCGACTCCGGCGCAGTGACTCGGGCTCTGAGCAGAACAGCGGCGGCGCGCGAACCCACAAACAGAACGGCCGGTCTAAACAGGCGCAACGACCTATACTCACCGTCCCGTGGTCGCGATCGTGGTGCCCGCCGAGGCACAACCGCCAGTCGATCCGCTCGGGCCGTTCTCACCGGCGGTCCGCGCATGGTTCGAGTCGAGCTTCGAAGCCCCGACGGATGCGCAGGCGCGCGGGTGGGCGGCCATCGCGGCCGGGCGGCATACGCTCATCCACGCCCCCACGGGGAGCGGCAAGACGCTCGCCGCGTTCCTGTGGTGCCTTGACCGGCTCGCAACGCATCCGAGCCCGGCGCCCACCAGTGCGGATCCCGGCCATGTCCGGGTGCTGTACATCTCGCCACTCAAGGCCCTGACCTACGACATCGAGCGGAACCTGCGGGCTCCCCTGGCCGGGATCGGACTGGCCGCCCAGCGCCTGGGGACCGCGCCGCCGCACATCTCGGTCGCCTCGCGCACCGGCGATACCCCGGCGGAAGATCGCCGCCAGATCGCGCGACGCCCGCCGGACATCCTCATCACCACGCCGGAATCGCTGTACCTGATGCTCACCAGCGCCGCTCGCGAGACGTTGCGGCACGTGGAGCACGTGATCATCGACGAGGTCCACGCGATCGCCGGCACGAAACGCGGCGCCCACCTCGCCCTGTCGCTGGAACGCCTCGAAGCCCTGCGTGCGCCCGACGCGAGCCCGCCGCAGCGGATCGGGCTGTCCGCCACGCAACGTCCGCTGTCGGCGATCGCCGGATTCATGGCCGGCGTCGGGCCCGGCCGCGAGGTCGCGATCGTGGACGCCGGCGCGCGCAAGCCACTCGAACTCCAGGTCGTGGTCCCCGTCGAGGACATGGCTGCCATCGGCGAGATCCTGCCACCCGACCAGCAGCCCGGCGGCCCGGCCACCAACCCGGAGGCCCGATCCAGCATCTGGCCGGCCATCCACCCGGCCATCCTCGCGCTGATCCGCGAGCACCGCAGCACGATCGTCTTCGTGAACAGCCGACGGCTGGCCGAGCGGCTCGCCCAGCGCCTCAACGAACTGGCCGGGGAGGAGCTGGTGAAGGCTCACCACGGCAGCATCGCCCGGGAGCAGCGCCTCGCGATCGAGGAAGAGCTCAAGGCAGGTCGACTGCCCGCGCTCGTCGCGACCAGCTCGCTGGAGCTCGGCATCGACATGGGCGCCGTGGACCTGGTCATCCAGGTCGAGAGCCCCACCAGCGTAGCTCGTGGCCTGCAGCGGGTCGGGCGCGCCGGTCACCAGGTCGGCTCGCCGAGCAAGGGCGTCATCTTCCCGAAGTACCGCGGCGACCTGCTGGAGGCTGCGGTCGTCACCCGGCGGATGCACGAGGGCGCCATCGAGACGACCCTGATCCCTCGCAACCCGCTGGACGTCCTCGCCCAGCAGCTGGTCGCGATGACGGTCATGGACCCCTGGTCGGTGGACGACCTGTTGACGGCGGTGACCCGCGCCGCTCCGTACGAGACGCTCAGCCGCGAAGTCCTCGAAGGCGTGCTGGGCATGCTCGCGGGCGCCTACCCGTCCGACGAGTTCGCCGAACTCAAGCCACGAGTGGTGTGGGACCGCGTCACCGACGTGATCCAGGGCCGCCGTGACGCCCGGGTCGTCGCGATCACCAGCGGCGGGACGATCCCGGATCGCGGGCTGTACGGCGTGTTCATGGTCGGCGAGGCCGGCACGCCCGGCCGGCGGGTCGGCGAACTCGACGAGGAGATGGTCTACGAGAGCCGGGTCGGCGAGATCATCACGCTCGGCGCCAGCAGCTGGCGCATCGAGGAGATCGGCCACGACCGGGTCACGGTCAGCCCGGCGCCGGGCGTCCCGGGCAAGCTCCCGTTCTGGCACGGCGACGCCGCCGGGCGACCGATCGAGCTCGGCCAGGCGATCGGCGCGTTCATCCGCGAGACGGAGGTGGACCTGGCGCGCGGGGCACCGGGCCGGGCGACCGCCACCGCCCGCCTCCAGGAGACGCATGACCTCGATGACCGGGCTGCCGCGAACCTGCTCGCCTATCTCGAGGACGAGCAGGAGGCCACCGGCTCGCTCCCCACGGATCGACGCGTCGTGGTGGAGCGCTTCCGCGACGAGCTGGGCGACTGGCGGCTGTGCGTCCTGACCCCGTTCGGCGGCCGGGTCCACGCGCCGTGGGCCCTGGCCATCGAGTCGAGGCTTGAGGAGCGCCTGGGCCTCGCCGTGCAGACGATCTGGTCGGACGATGGGATCGCCATCCGCTTGCCTGAGGGGGACGCACCCCTCGATGGGATCGAGGCGCTGCTCTTCCCCGATCCGGACGAGGTGGAGGACCTCGTCGTCGGGCAACTGGCGACATCGGCCCTGTTCGCCAGCCGCTTCCGCGAGAACGCGGCGCGGGCGCTCCTCCTGCCCCGCCGCCGCCCCGGCACAAGGACCCCGCTCTGGCAGCAACGCCAGCGTGCCGCGGGCCTGCTGGCCGTGGCCAGCCGCTACGGCAGCTTCCCGATCCTGGTCGAGACGTACCGCGAGTGCCTGAGCGACGTGTTCGACCTGCCGGCCCTGCGCGAGATCCTCGCCGGGGTCGCCCGGCGGGACATCGCGATCCATAGCGTCGAAACGAGTCGGTCGTCGCCGTTCGCGAGCAGCCTTCTGTTCGACTACGTCGCCGCCTACATGTACGACGGCGATGCGCCCCTGGCCGAACGACGAGCCGGCGCCCTGACCCTCGACCGCGACCTCTTGCGCGAACTGCTGGGCCAGGAGGAGCTGCGCGAGCTGCTCGATCCCGAGGCACTGGCCGACCTGGAACTGAGCCTGCAGGCCCTGACCGACGATCGTCGGGCGACGACCCTCGACCAGGTGCACGACCTGCTCCGGCGCCTGGGCGACCTCGGGGAAGGGGAGATCGGCGCCCGGACGGCCGGTCATTCGCTCGTCGCCACCGCCTGGCTGCAGGACCTCGCCGCGAGCCGGCGCGCGGTCGTGGTGCGGATCGCCGGCGTGGATCGGTGGATCGCGGTGGAGGACGTCGCCCGGTATCGCGATGCGATCGGGGTGTCGGTCCCGGTCGGGATCCCCGGCGCGTTCCTCGAGGCGACCCAGGATGCCCTCGGGTCGTTGCTGGCCCGTTGGGCCCGCACCCACGGGCCGTTTCTCTCGCCAGATCCCGCGCGCCGTTGGGGCCTGCCGGTCGGCATCGTCGAGGATGCCCTGGAACGAGCGGTCGCCGCCGGGTCCCTGTTGCGTGGCGAGTTCCGACCGGGCGGCGCAGAACGCGAGTGGTGCGATCCCGACGTCCTGCGCCTGCTGCGGCGCCGGTCCCTGGCCCGTCTGCGCCACGAGGTCGAGCCGGTGGATCCCGCCGCGCTCGCCCGGTTCCTGCCGACCTGGCACGGGATCGCGGCGGTCGGGGAGTCGCCCCCGCCGTTCCATGGCTCCGCGGCCCTGGAGCGGCTTGCCGAGGTCGTGGAGCAACTGGCCGGCCTGCCGATGCCCGCCTCGGTGCTGGAGCGCGACATCCTGCCGGCCCGGATCGCGGGGTATCAGCCGCGCCTCCTCGATGAGCTCGGGGCACTCGGGGAGGTGGCCTGGGTCGGCCACGGATCGCTCGGTCGAGACGACGGCCGGATCGCCCTGGTGCGGCCGGGCCGGGAGGTCATCCGACCGATCGGCCCCGCTGACGGGGGGGCGGCACCCGGCGGGCCGCGCCACGACGCGATCCGCGAGCACCTCGCCCGGCGCGGCGCCTCGTTCTATCGGGAGCTGTTCGCTGCCGCGGGTGGTGGCGCCGACCGCGAGGTGCTGGACGCCCTGTGGGACCTGGTCTGGGCCGGCGAAGTCACCAACGACACGTTCGCGCCGTTGCGTGCCCTGCGCTGGAAGCGGACCCCGGGTGGGGCAGCCCGGCGCCCGCGGGCCGGCCGGTTGACCGCCCTTGGCCCGCCCGAGGCGGCCGGTCGCTGGTCGCTCGTGGAGCCGGCGGCCGCCACGCCGACGGCCCGACTTCACGCCCAGAGCCTGGTGTTGCTGGAGCGGCATGGCGTCCTGACCCGCGAGGCAGTGGCGTCCGAGGGCATCGATGGTGGCTTCAGCGCCGTCTACCCGGTCCTTCGGGCGATGGAGGAGGCCGGTCGGATCCGCCGCGGCTACTTCGTCGATGGCCTCGGCGCAGCCCAGTTCGCGCTGGCCGGGGCGCTGGACCGTCTCCGGGCGGCGCGCGACTCGGCCGACGACCCAGGCCGAGGCCGTGTCTACCTGCTGGCCGCGACGGATCCAGCCAACCCGTACGGCGCGGCGATGCCGTGGCCCCGGCGTGGCGAGGCCGATCGCCGGCCCTTGCAGCGGGCCGCCGGCGCCTACGTGGTCATCGTGGACGGGGAAGCCGCGCTGTACCTGGAGCGAGGCGGATCCACGCTCCAGACGCTCGCCCCGGCCGACGACGCGGCAGTGGCCACCGTCGCGCTGCGCACGCTCGGTTCGCTCGTGGCCGACGGGCGTTTGCGCGAGCTGGTCATCCGGAAGGTGGACGGACTGCCAGTAGCGGATTCGCCGTGGCGCGAGGCATTGCTGTCCGCCGGCTTCGCTCCCGGCTACCGCGGACTGGTCCTTCGGGCTGCGAGATGATCGGGGGATAAGGGCCGCGTGCTAGTATGTCCATATGAAGCGAGTATCCGAGGCAAAAAGCGCCACATACCAACGACCCGGACGAGCGTCTGTCGGCGTGCGCGAGCTGCGCGATCACCTGTCCGCCTACCTCGAGCGGGTGAAGGATGGCGAGACCATCACCATCACCGAACACGGGCGACCCGTCGCCAGACTCGTTCGCGATGAGCCGCTGTCACCGCATATGCTCAAGCTGGTGGCAGACGGTACGCTGACGCTGCCCACGAAGCCGCTCCCGCGCTGGGAGGACATCCCGCATGTGCGGTATGACGGGTCCGTCCAGGACCTGATCGACGAGGTTCGCGGCGATTGATCGCCTATCTGGATAGCTCGGCGATCCTCAAGCACTATCTGCTGGACGAGCCTCGCCTGGCCGCGATCCATGACATCGCAACGGAGTCGGAACTTGTCGCCACGTCCCGGCTCACCTTCGTGGAGGTTCGCGCTGGCCTCGCGGCCGCCCGTCGGTCGAATCGCTTGGACGTCGTCGCGCACGAACACGCCGTTGCCTCCTTCGCCAGCGCATGGGCTGGCTACGGGGTCGTCGATCTTTCGGAAGGGATCAGTGCGCGTGCGGGAGCTGTCGCCGAGGCATACGGTCTGCGAGCGGGCGACGCGATCCAACTCGCCTCGGCGCTGGAGCTTGATCCGCGGGACGAGGTCATCGTGGTCGTCTGGGACACACGACTTCGGGTGGCGGCTGCCGCAGCGGGGCTGATGGTCTACCCGGTCGACAGCTGAGTGCCTGAGGGCGACACGCTCTTCCGGACCGCCGCCGGCCTGCGTCCCCACCTGGTCGGGCGCGTCGTCACGGCCGCCCGCGCGAGCGGCCCGGGGCCCGTGCCGCAGATCCAGCGGGTCGTGGGTCGCCGGATCACCGCGGTCGAAGCGCTGGGCAAGAACCTCCTGATCCGATTCGAGGGTGGGCTGGAGATCCGGACGCACCTGCGCATGAACGGGTCCTGGCATCGCTACCGGCCGGGCGAGCGGTGGCGCCGGCCGCCGGCGCGTGCCCGCCTCGTCATCGAGGTTCCCGGTGCGGTCGCGGTCTGCTTCGATGCCCCGGTCGTGGAGCTGCTCGAGCAGCGTGCAGAGGCGCTCCACCCTACGCTCGCCGGACTCGGCCCCGACCTGCTGTCACCGACGTTCGATACGGGCGAGGCCGTCCGCCGGCTGCGTGACCCCGCTCGAACCGGGATGACCATCGCCGAAGCACTCCTCGATCAGCGGGCGCAGGCCGGCATCGGCAACGTCTACAAGAGCGAGATCCTGTGGATCGAGCGGGTGTCGCCGTTCGCCCGTGTGGCAGACCTCGACGACGAGACCCTCGAGCGACTCATCGGGACCGCGCGGCGGCTGCTTCTCGCGAACGCGGTCCCCACCCACGGTCCGGAACGCACGACGACGGCCGGTGATCGTGGCGCCCCCGGCCCGCTGTACGCCTACGGCCGTGCCGGCCGGCCGTGCCGCCGCTGCCGGACGCCGATCGCGCGCACCAGGCAGGGCATGGAGCTGCCGCGCCTCACGTTCTGGTGCCCGACGTGCCAACCCGGCCCGCGTATCATCTCGCCCGATGTGTGAGCACTTCATCGCCCGAGCCGGCGAGCCGTTCCGCCTGGACGAACTGTGGCCGTTCGCCGAGAAGCTGGAGCGCTACGGCATCGCCGGGTTCGGCTGGGGCGCGGCCTGGATCGGTGCCGACGGACGCATCGGTTCGTATCGCGATGTGCGTGCCTTCAGGGACGATCCGGGCCGCGACGCCATCGGCTCGACCGAGACCACCGCGGTGCTCATCCACCTGCGGCGCCCGTCCCGGCTCTCGACCCTCGGCGACCCCGACACGCAGCCGTTCGACGACCCGGCCGGCCGCTACGCCCTCAGTCACAACGGCGACCTGCGGGACTACCGCACGCTCCGGGCCTCGTTCCGGGCGCAGGGCCGCATCCACGGCCGGGCGGACTCCGAGGTCGGCGCGCGCTGGCTCGAGGATGCCTGGCACGACGGCGAGCCCGTCGCGCACCTGCTCGCGGCCCTCCACGATCGGTTCGGTGGCCAGGCCAACCTCGCGCTCCTCGCTGCCGACGGCACGCCGTACCACTACGCAGGCAACGGCGAGAACCCGGTCTTCTCGTTCCGCCTCGGACGGATCGGACTGGCGGCGACCGGGATCTACTCGCTCGATCGCTCGCTCTTCCGTTTCGTGGCACCGACGGCCACGGACCGACGGCTGGTACCGCTGCACTCGACGGTGCGCGTGGACCAGCACGGGATACCGACCGCGGAAGCGTAGGATGGGCTCGGCGACGTGACCGCGATCGGCGGCCGTGACCGCGTTCGGCGGCCGTAACAGAAGCAAGCGTCGTGCGTCGGTTCTGCGATAGCCCGCCAGCACGAGGACGAACGGATGAGCGCGCCAAGACCCGGCAGTGCGAGTCCAGGCCACCCCGGCTTCGCCGCCGCTGGCGACCCGACCGCGGCTGCTTCCTACTGCGCCAGCTCATCCGGCTGATCTCGTCTACTGGCTGGGCCTGTCGGCGATCGATCGCCGGGGATCGGGCTGTTCATGCACGGAGCGCGAGTTCGACGGTCCTCGTCCCGGAGGACGACGTCGGGACAGTCGCTGTTCATGATCGCGCATCGGTCGGCGCGATCATCGGCGATAATCATCCAGCCCACCGTCGGCTACGATCAGCGACTACACGATCGTCGCGCTGGGGCCGGCGCAAGCCCTACATCGTCTTCGGGTCGCTGCTGGACGTCGTGTTCCTGATGGGGATCGCCACGGGGAACTCCGTCCTCGTGCTCGCGGCCTTCGTCGCTGCTGCTCCAGTTCAGCTCCAACATCGCCCGCGGACCGTTCCAGGGCTACGTCCCGGACCTCGTCGCGGAGCCGCAGGTCGGGCTGGCGAGCGGGATGGTCGGGCCTCATGCAGGTGGTCGGGAACGTGACCGGGTTCCTGCTCGGTGGCGCTGTCGGTCGGCCTCGGCGTCATGCGAGCTCTCGCTCGTGGCCGTGGCGCTCGTCGAGCTGGTGACGATGGCCAGCGTGGTCCTCAGGGTCGGGAAGGGCATGCCGCCGAAGCCGCGCCGCGGCAAGTCGTGGCGCACGATCGCCGCGCGAGGCCTGGGCGCACGGACATCCTGCGGGAGCGGATCCTACGTCTGGCTGCTCGTGTCCCGGCTGCTGTTCCTGGTCGGCGGCTCGCTCCTCGTGAACTTCGTCGTGATCTACCTCGCGCGCGCGCTACGGCATGTCGAAGGACGAGGCGAACCGTCGATGTATCGTCGCCATCCTGGATCGTCGTCGTGTGCGCGAACGTGGTGGCGATCCTGCCGGCCTCGCGGCTGTCCGACCGCGATCGGGCGCAAGCCGCTGATCTTCGCCGCCTGCGCCGGCGGCGCCGCCGGGAGCGGCGATCATCGCGCTGACCCCGTCCATCCCGATCGCGTTCGTCGGCGCGGCCTGTTCGGCGCGGCGAACGGCAGCTTCCTGGCGGTGGACTGGGCGCTGATGACCGACATCATCCCGAGGGCGTCCGCCGGGCGGTACATGGGCATGAGCAACGTTGCCACGGCGTCGGCCGGCGCCGCTCGCCATCGCCATCGGCGGGATCGTGCTGGATCTCGTCGATCGTCGGCCGGCGCACGAGCGCGCCTCGAGCCCGCGGGTCGTGTTCCTCCTGGCCGTCGGTCTGGTTCGTCATCGGCGCGTGGCTGCTGCGTCCGGTCGACGAACGTCGGCGCGATGACGACCCTCGCCGCTGGTCGCGGCGCCGGCGGGCGCGTCGGTCTCGCCTGACCGGCCGTTCAGGCCGGTCGCGAGGGGCCGCTGAGCCCACTCGAGCTTGGCGCGCGCGTCGGCGAACCAGCGGCGCCATGTCGCCGGGCGCAGGAAGTCGAACGGATCCGGGCGCCGGTAGAGCCACGGCACGAACGCCCACAGGTAGACGAGGTAGTCGAGGCGGACCGGTCGCGCCCCGAACCCGAACAGCGTCTGGAGCTGGATGATCGTGAGCGGCAGGGTCAGGAGGCTGAGCCCGACCGAGACCGCGAGCCAGACCAGTCCCCAGCGTCGGGCGTCACGGGCCAGGATCGGCCAGAACACGACGGGCAGCCACTTCATCCAGGTCGCGAGCGCCCACAGCAGTCCGGCCAGCCGTGGTCCGCTGAACTGGGCCGCCCACAGCATCAGGGTGAGTTGCAGGTTGATGTTGCCGGTGTCCAGGTTGGCCCCGAACGGGAAGGCCAGGACCGCGAAGATGACGGCGGTCGTCAGCGGCCGGCGGCTGTACGCCCAGTGGATGGTCCACAGGAGCAGCAGGATCGTCGCGCCGCGCCAGACGAACCAGGCCACGTCCCACGGCAGGGTCGCCCAGGGCACGAACAGCGGCAGCATCCACGGGGCGTAGACGTAGGGCAGGAACGGGCCGGTCGGGTGGTACGGATCCGCTCCGTTGAGCCACAACCGAACGCCGGCCCAGTAGGCTCGGGCATCCGCGCCGGCCGCCTCACCGCGGGCGATGAGGCCCGCGACCAGCAGGGCGAAGGTCAGGCTCATCAGGAGGATCGCGGCGATCCGCCGGGGATCGTGCAGGTGCGACACCTGGCGGCGGAGCGCCCGCCGGAACACGCCGGCCCGTCGCCGTGTCGGGCGGTCCACCAGGTCGCCCAGCTCCACGACGATCCGACCGCGTCCAGTCGCGGTGCCTGGGACCGGGAGCAGGACCGGCGGCTCGGGTGGGATCTCGCTCATCGCGCCGGCATTCTCCCACGGGGCGCCACGCGCTACGTCGTCGCGCCCGATCCGACCGCAGGTCCCGATCCGACCGTCGGCCCCGCCACCTTGGTATCCTTCGCCGATCATCGCCGCACGATCAGGGTGTCCAGTCGTTGTCTGACGGAACCGTCATCATCATCGGAGGCGCCGAGGACAAGGTCCGCGACCGGGTCATCCTCAGCCGCTTCGTCTCCCTCGCCGGTGGCGAGAACGCGACGATCGCCGTCATCTCGACGGCTTCGTCCATGGGGACCGAGGCAGGGGAGCGCTATCGCCAGGTCTTCGGCGAGCTTGGGCGCGCCCCGGATCCGCCCGCTCCACGCGGTGACCCGGCCCGAGGCCAACGACGAGGCGAATGCCGCGGCCGTCCGCGACGCGACCGGGATCTTCATGACCGGCGGCAACCAGCTCAGGCTCAGTTCCACGATCGGCGGGACGCTGCTGGCGGACGCGATCATGGATCGGTTTCGGGACGGCGCGGTGGTGGCGGGGACGTCCGCCGGGGCATCCGCGATGTCCAGCCACATGATCGCGTTCGGGGCGTCGGGCGCCACTCCCAAGCACCGGATGGCCCAGATCGCGGCCGGCCTCGGCGTCCTGCCCGGCGTCATCGTGGACCAGCACTTCCAGCAGCGGAACCGGCTCGGCCGCCTGCTCAGCCTCATCGCCCAGAACCCGTCACTGCTCGGCCTCGGCGTGGACGAGGACACGGCCGGCGTCGTCGGCCCGGACCATGTCATGGAGGTCATCGGCCGCGGCTCGATCACGGTCGTGGACGGATCGGCGTCGGAGACGGACGCCTGGGAGGTCCACGGACACCGTCCCCTGATGATCAGCGGCGTCGTCCTGCACTCCCTGCCGGCGGGCTATCGGTTCGATCTGCGTCGCCGTCGTCGGGTCGTGACCCCGGTGCTCCACGCGTTGCCGGGCGGCGAGGCTGCCTCCAGCTGATCAGCGTTCTCGATGGGCGGCGCGGCCGCCGACGTAGGAGGGATCCCGTGGCCCAGAGCTCGTCAGCGAACGGACCGAAGCGAACCGCCACCGAGCGGGATCCGAAGCCGTCTCGCGCGGCGCGCGTGGCCGCCGCGGCCGCCAGCTGCCGGTGCCACCGCGGGTGCCGGGCCTGCGCCGACCCTGCGCGTCCTCGAGACGCGCGTCCTGCGTGGCCCCAACTACTGGGCCCGCGAGCCGGTCATCCGCCAGCTGGTGGACCTGGGCGTCCTGGAGGAGTACCCGTCCAACCTGCTCCCGGGCTTCACCGACACGCTCGTCGGAGCTGATGCCGACGCCTCGAGGATCACGCCTGCTCGCTCGGTCGGCGCGGCGGGTTCATCAGCCGGCTTCGAGAGGGGACGTGGGTCGGCCACATCACCGAGCATGTCGCGCTCGAGCTCCAGAACCTCGCCGGCACGGACGTCCGCCACGGCAAGACCCGGGCCGCGGGCAAGTACGGCCAGTACAACTGCATCTTCGAGTATCGCGAGGAGGCGGTCGGCCTCGAAGCGGGCCGGATGGCGGTCGCGCTCGTCAATCACCTCGTCGCGCCGGACGACCCGGCGTTCGCGTTCGAGCTCGCGCCCGAGCTGGAGCGGCTCATCCGGCTGGCCGAGCGCCAGGCGTTCGGGCCGTCCACCCAGGCCCTCATCGATGAGGCGGTCAGCCGCGACATCCCGTTCATCCGGCTCGATCGCCACTCGCTCGTCCAGTTCGGGCACGGCGTCCACCAGCAGCGGATCCGGGCCACGATGACGTCGCAGACGTCGGCGATCGGCGTGGACATCGCCTCGGACAAGAGCCTGACCAACCGGCTGCTGGACTCGGCCGGCCTGCCGGTCCCGCGGGCCGACCTGGTCGACACGGAAGACGGCGCGGTCGTCGGCGGCGAAGCGCATCGGGTTCCCGTGCGTGGTCAAGCCGCTGGACGGCAACCACGGTCGCGGCGTGCACCTGGACCTGCGGACCGAGGCAGACGTCCGCGCCGCGTTCCACGGCGCGCTCTCCCAGAGCCGCGGCGGCGACGTCGTCGTCGAGTCGTACGTGGCCGGCAGCGACTACCGCTGCCTGGTCATCGGCGGCAAGGTCGCGGCCATCGCGGAGCGCGTTCCGGCCAGCGTGGTCGGTGACGGCGCGCGCACGGTCCGCGAGCTGGTCGACATCGCCAACGCCGACCCGCGGCGCGGCATCGGCCACGAGAAGGTGCTGACCCGGATCAAGGTGGACGACGCAGCCGAGGAGCTGGTCCGGGACCAGGGCTTCGGCATGGACGACGTCCCGCCCGATGGCGTGCGGGTGAAGCTCGCCCTGACCGGCAACATGTCGACCGGCGGCACGTCCATCGACCGGACGATGGAGGCGCACCCGGACAACGTCGAGATCGCCGAGACGGCCGCGCGGATCGTGGGCCTCGACGTCGCCGGCATCGACTTCGTCTGTCCCGACATCGCGTCACCCGGTGCGCGAGACGGGCGGGGCGATCGTGGAGGTCAACGCCGCGCCCGGCTTCCGGATGCACACCCATCCGACGGAGGGCGAGCCGCAGTACGTCGCCCGGCCGGTCATCGATTCGCTCTTCCCGCCAGGGTCGTCCTCGCGCATCCCGATCGTGGCGGTGACCGGGACGAACGGCAAGACCACGACCGTCCGGATGCTCGCCCACATCATGAAGCTGATGGGCCGTCGGGTCGGCATGACCAGCACGGACGGGATCGTGGTCGATGGCCGGCTCATCAAGAAGGGCGACATGTCCGGGCCGAAGTCGGCCCAGATGGTCCTCCAGAACCCGACGGTCGACACGGCCGTGTTCGAGGTCGCCCGCGGCGGCGTCCTGCGTGAGGGCCTGGGCTACGATCGCAACGACGTCGCGGTCGTGACCAACGTCACCGGCGATCACCTCGGCCTCGGCGGCATCGATTCGCTCGGCCAGCTGGCCAACGTCAAGGGCGTCGTGGTGGACGCCGTGCCGCGCTCCGGGACGGCGGTCCTCAACGCGGACGACAGCCACGTCTACCGGATGGGCCGGCACTGCGCCGGGCGGGTCGTCCTGTTCAGCATGTCGATGACGAAGGGCGAGGACGGCTTCGATCGGGTCGACGGGCACACCGGGCGCGGCGGCGCCGCGTTCCGCCTCGAGATGACCAACGAGGGCGAGCTGATCGTCCTGAAGCTCGGGCCGCGGACGATGCCCGTGCTGTACACGCACCTCATCCCGGCGACGTTCGGCGGGCGGGCCCGGATGAACGTCGCGAACGCGCTGGCCGCGGCCGCCGGGGCCTGGGCCGCCGGCGCCCACCTGCACGACATCCGCCAGGGCCTGCGCACGTTCTCGACGTCGTTCTTCCAGGCGCCCGGCCGGCTCAACCTCGTCGACGCCGGCGGCGTCCGCGTCGTCATCGACTACTGCCACAACGTGGACGGGATGCGCCAGCTGGCCGACTTCGTGAACCGGATGATGGTCGATCCACAGACCAAGGCCGGCAGGATCGGGCCGCCGCGCGGCGCGACCCGTACCGGCCGGGCGATCGGCGTCCTGGGGATCCCGGGCGACCGCCGGGACCAGGACCAGCGCGACTACGGCGCGATCGCGGCCGGCGCGTTCGACGAGATCATCGTCCGGGAGGACAAGAACCTCCGCGGCCGAGCGCCGGGCGAGACGGCGGCGAACGTCCTCGAGGGGGTCGAAGGCGGCGAAGGCCGCCGGGCACGTCCCGGGCGACACGCTCGGAGCGGATCCTCGAGGAGATGCCCGCGGTCAGGGCGGCACTGCGTCGCGCGGTCCCGGGCGACCTCGTGGTCTGCTGCGTGGACGACGCGATCGCGGTCTATCGCGAGGCGATGGCCGCCGCCGGCACGTCGCGCGGCGGTTCGGCCTTCGCGGATCCGGGCGAGCTGGAGGCCCCCGAGGGGTAGGGGAGCCAGTTCACGTTCGGCGAGCGCGATCTCAGGCTCGGCGACTCGGCGCCGGTTAGAGCGATCTCGGCGCTCGGCTGCGCCCCTGGCCATGCCGACCACGGGCCCGCCGGCCCGGTCGGCCGTCCAACTCGGTCGGCTCTCCAGCCCGGTCAGCCCGCCACCCCGGTCGACCATCCAATCGGCGCCTCCAGCCCGGTCGGCCCGCTTGCCCGGTCGACCCCGGTTCTGCTCACAGCCCGAGGATTCCGGCATATCCAGCGGTTCGCGGCGCCAGGATCCGTCGTGGCCCGGGCTGTCAGCCAGACGCTGAGACACGATCCGGGCCGATCGGCGTTCCGGTGCGGGCTGTGAGCGCGAAGAGCGACATCGACCGGATCGCCACTGCAGGATTCTCGGGCTCTGAGCAGGCGTCGGCGGCGTCGCGAGCGGAGGATCCGCCCGCTGGCAGGCCGTCTGCGCTCAGCCTCGGCGGGGGCGCTCCTGGAGGCGCGGGACCAGCTCGGTCAGCTCGGAGGCTGATGTCGACCGGGCGGGCGCCGAGCGTCGTCGAGCAGGTCGAACACCTGCTCGCGCTCGGAGTGGCACATCAGGACGATGACCCGGGCGGCATCGGGCCGAACTCCGCCCGCGCCGCCATCGGTCGCCGCCGTTGAGTTCGGCCCGCAGGGCGGCCGTCTCGGACTCGTAGATGGGCACCGCCGCCGCATCGCCGCCGCCGGCCGTCACCCCGGCCAGCAACTCGCCGATGACCGATTCGGGCGTCCGGCCGCGCAGGTAGCTCAGGGTCTCCTTGATGGCGACCCGCTGCGCGCGCTCGGCGGCGATCCGGCCGATGCCGCGGAGCGTGTCGTCCGGCCGGTCGCCGGCGGTGCCGATGATCACGGTGATCGGTGCCGCCCGGCCGGCCGCACCCCCGGCGATCCCCTCGGCGACGTCCAGGACGGCCGAGATGCCGGCCTCGTTGTGGGCGAAGTCCACGATGACGACCTTGGCGCCCAGCCGGAACAGGTTCAGCCGGCCCGGCGACTTGGCGGCATCCGGGCGGAAGTCGACCAGGCCCTGGCTGACCTCCTCGATGCTGGCGCCCACGCCGCGCGCACCGCCGGCCGCCGCCAGGGCGTTCGCCACGTTGTGCCGGGCGAGACCGCCGATCGTGACCGGGATCCGACGGATCTCGGCGATCCTGGTCTCGCTCGCGCCCTCGGCCTCGACCAGCCAGCCGCCGCGGACCAGGTAGGCGCGGCCGCCACGCGCGACGTGGCGCTGGACCAGCGGCGAGCCGCCGTCCGGCAGCAGCGAGAAGTAGGCGACGCGTGCCCGGACGCGGCGCGCGATCGCCGACACGTACGGGTCGTCGCCGTTGAGGACGACCCAGCCGTCGGCCTTGGTGATCCGGCAGACCGTGGACTTCACCTCGGCCAGCTCGGGCAGCGTGTGGATGCCCTGGAGGTCGAGGTGATCCGAGGACACGTTGGTCAGGACGCTGGCCTCGTTCGACTCGTAGCCGACGCCGCGCAGGACCATCCCGCCTCGCGCCGTCTCGAGGACCGCGACGTCGAGGTCGCTCCTGGCGAGGATCTGCTGCGCGCCGCCCGGCCCCGTCCAGTCGCCCGGCTCCACCATCCGTTCGTCGACGAGCACGCCGTCCGAGGTGGTGGTCCCGACCCGCCGGCCGGCGAGCAGCAGGATGTGCGAGATGAGACGGGTCACGGTGCTCTTGCCGTTCGTGCCCGAGATCGACACGATCGGGACGTGCCGGTCGGCGTCCCGGATCCACGACGGCGAGCGTCACGCCGGCATCCGCGATCCGCGCCGTCCAGCGCGCGACGAGGCGTTCCTGCGCGCCGGTCAGGTGGGCGGTCGGCGACGGGCGAGACGTCACGCTCGGCCAGGGCGAGCGCGGCCTCGGTCAAGGTCATGGACCGCTCCAGCCCGGTCCATGGGTAGGTGATGATCCAGTGGCCTGGATCCGACGAGCGATGGACCGCCAGCCCGCGCCGGCCCTCGCCGTGCTCCGACGCGAAGCCGGCGGATCCAGCCGACGACCGCCGCCACGTCGTTCGGCCACTCGCGGGCGGGGATGTCGGCACCCAGGTGGACCAGGGCGTGACGCCCGGGATCGCGCTGGCCGTACCACGTGCGGCGCCGGCCGATGGCGACCTCGAGCTTGACCACCGGCTCCAGCCGGTAGACATTCGGGCCCTCGAGCAGACGCGTCTCGACCAGTCGCACGGTCCGGGCAGGATAGCAAGCCGGCAGCGCGGCTAGACAGCCACGGCGATAGACTGGCCGCCATGGAGGAGCATGTGACCACCATCGCCAGCGACCCGCGAACTCGGTGCCCTGCGCGCCGTCGATCGCCGCCGACCTGCCGGCCTACCTGGCGGACCTCGAGCACCTCGTCAACATCGATTGCGGGAGCTACACGCCGCGCGGCGTCGACGAGGTGGGCGCGCTGGACCGCGGCGTTCCTGCGAGCTGGGCGCCAGCGTCGAACGCCGGCCCGACCCGGACGGCCGGCTCGGCGACACGGTCGTCGCCACGTTCGACGGCCGCGCCGGGGCGCCGCGCGTCCTGCTCATCGGCCACATGGACACGGTGTTCGATCCCGGGACCGCGGCCGCGCGCCCGTTCCGCATCGAGGACGGCGTCGCCTACGGCCCGGGCGTGACCGACATGAAGTCCGGCCTGCTCGCCGGGCTGTATGCGCTCAAGGCCGTCGTCGGCGAGCTCGGCGGGCTGCCGTTCGAGCGGCTCGTGTTCATCGCCAACCCGGACGAGGAGATCGGGTCGCCCACCTCGACGCCCACATCCGCGCGCTCGCGCGCCGACGCCGACGCGTGCCTCGTCCTCGAGTGCGCCCGGGCGAACGGCGACATCGTGTCGGCGCGCAAGGGGATCCTCGACACCCGGATCACGGTCCACGGCCGGGCCGCCCACGCCGGCGTCGAGCCGGAGAAGGGCCGCAGCGCGATCCTCGAGGCGGCCCGGATCGTCCGCGAGCTGCACGCCCTCAACGGCCGCTGGCCGGGCGTGACGGTCAACGTCGGCGTCATCGCCGGCGGCACGCGGCCGAACGTCGTCGCGGAGCGCTGCCACCTGGAGGTCGACGTCCGCGTCCGTCGACGCGCGAGGCCTCGAGACGGCCGAGGCGGCGATCCGGGCGATCGCGGCCGCGACCGAGGTCCCGGACACGACCGTCGAGCTCGAGACCATGGCCGGCTGGCGGCCGATGGAGAAGCTGGCCCGGAGCGGGCGGCTCGTCGAGCACGCGCAGGCCGTCGCCGGCGCGGCTCGGCTTCGACGGTCGACGACACGTCGACCGGCGGCGCCTCCGACGCGAACACGACGTCCGGCATGGGCGTCCCGTCGCCTCGACGGCCTGGGGCCGATCGGCGGCAACGACCACGCCCCGGCCGAGTACCTCGACGTGGACTCGATCGTGCCCCGGACGGCGCTGCTGGCCGGCCTGCTGCTGGCCGTCGCGCGCGACCCGGAGGTCCTGGCGTGGCGGGACGCGGACCCGCGCGTGAGCGGCCGATGCGCGCAGGCGGATCTCGTCGGGCGGCCCGTGGGAGGCGGTCGCTGCGGCTACAGCCGGGCGTCGTCGTCGGCGACTCGTGCTGGGTGGCCGGGACGACCGACGCCGGGCCCGGACGGCGTGTCGGCGCACCCCGGCGACGTCGGCGGCGCAGGCCCGGGCGACGCTCGCGCATCATCGAGGCGCGCGCTCGCCGAGGCGGGCTTCGGCCTCGCGGACGTCGTCCGAACGCGGATGTTCGTCACCGACTCTCGCTGCGCCGCCGCGGTCGCTGGCGGTCCACGGCGAGGTCTTCGGCGACGATCCGACCGGCGGCGACGCTGGTCGTCGTCGACGCCCTGATCGACCCGAGCCTGCTCGTCGAGATCGAGGCCGAGGCCCGCCGGGCAGGCTAGGACGGCGGCGCGATCAGCCGGGCAGCTCGGCGAGCCCGACGAACCTGGCCGCCGCGACGATCGCCGACCGCGGCGACGAGCCCGAGCAGCAGGTTGCCCTTGCGCGCCACGATCGCGAGGCACACGAACACCGCGACCCACTCGATCCCGACGTGGAAGGACGGGACGCCATCGTCGTTCGTCGACGACCATCACGGCGACGGCGGCGAGCGCCGCGAGGACGGCCGGGCCGACGAGCTGCAGGTAGTCGAGTGGCGATGCGCGGGCAGCCGGTCGAAGCCGGGCGCCAGGAGCCCGAGCGCGCGCGACGGGTAGGTGACGGCGAACATCAGGATCGCCAGGACGACGAGGCTCGTGCTCATGACGCGTGACCGGTCGTCGGCGTCGGCGTCGGAGTCGGCTCGGCTCGGCCGCGACGCTGGCGTCACCGTGTGGTGCCCCGGGCATCGCGTAGTGCTCGGCGGAGGCCGGGCTGCCGAGGGGCGCCGTCTCGTGGGCGACCGCGGCGGGCACGAGCAGCCCGACCGCCGGTCCGCCAAGAGCCGCCGGCGACGATCCCGACCGCCGGACTCGATCAGCCAGCGCGACCGCGACGCCGATGGCGCCGCCGACGATCGCCGCGACGAGCTCGCGGCGGCCCGGTGATGAGCGCCGACGGCCAGCCCGACCATCGCGGCCGGGAAGATGACGTCGATCGCCGAACCGGGTCGGATCCGGGATCTGCCCGCCGAGGACGACCCCGGCCAGCGTCGCCAGGTTCCACGGGATGAACGTCGACAGCGATCGCCGCGATCCAGTAGCCCCGCTCGTCCGTCCGGCCGATCCGGCGGAAGTGGGCGATGGCGAGCGCGAAGGCCTCGTCGGTCAGCAGGTGGGCCATGAGCGCTCGACGCGTCGACCGGCACGTCGCGCAGCCACGGCGCGAGCGCCGCCGAGTAGAGCAGGTGGCGGGCGTTGAGCAGCGCCGTCAGCAGGATGATCCCGGCCCACGGCAGCCGCCCGCGACGTAGCCGACGGCCGCGAACTGGGCGGCCCCGGCGAACGACGATCGACGCTCATCGCGAGCGCCTCGATCGAGCGAGAAGCCGGCCTCCCGGGCGGCCAGCCCGAAGACGAACCCGAAGCCGATCGCCGAGACGGCGATGCCGACCGCGTCGGTGACGAGGCACGCCGATCGGCTCGGCCGGCGACCGTCCGTGGCTCGGCGAGCCGGCCGCCGGAGGCGCGCTCAGCGCAGGAAGGTCTTGGCGCAGGTCCCGTCGCAGACGACGAAGACGGCGTGCTTCTCGAGCGCGTAGCCGGCCGCGTGGAGGAGGCCCGGGCAGCCCGTCGTCGGGCACTTCCAGACCCACCAGCGCTCGTTGTCGTCGAGCGGCGTGGCCTCCGCGGCGAGCGTGCCGGCCAGGTCCGTCGCGCTCCGCGACGAGGCGCGCGACGGTCGCCGCGCGCTCTGCCTCGGTCTCGCTGGTGTACGGGTAGTTCTGGCTGACGTTCGAGGTCACGGGTCCCTCCTGGCTGGCGCATCGGGCGGTCGGGCCGGTGGCGGCGTCGTGTGAGCGCAGCCTGCCACCGGCCGGCCGGAGTATCGCACAGGAGTCCGCTCGCGCACGCGACGCCGGTCGGACGACTCACCAGACGGCCGGCAGCCCCGCGCTGCGCGGGTCCGTCGCGGCCGCCAGGGAGCCGCCGGCGCGCCGGGCCGCCCTCGACCAGTTCGATCGCGTGCTCATGGCCGAGGTCCGCTGTCGAACGGCTCGACGAGCGTGACCGGGTGGCCGAGCGCCGCGAGCGCCTCGGCGACGCCCGGCGCGTGGCGCGGCTCGAGGCGGACGTCGACCGGCGGCGCGAAGTGGCCGTCCGGCTCGACGAACCAGCGCGGCGCGCGCGACCGCGGTCGCGACGTCGACGCCGCCGTCCACGAGCGGCCGACACGAACTGGGCGTGGATCTGCGGCTGGGCATCGCCGCCCATCGACCCGGCGACGACCCACGGGTCGCGGCTCGACCGGTCCCGGAACAGCATCCCGGGCAGCAGCGTGTGGAGCGTCCGCTTGCCCGGCTCCAGGACGTTGGGGTGGTCCGGGTCGAGGCTGAAGTAGCTGCCCCGGTTCTGGTAGTGGATGCCGGTCGCCGGATCGACCACGCCCGAGCCGAAGCCCGAGGTAGTTCGACTCGATCAGGCTGACCGCGTTGCCCTCGCGCGTCGACCGTCGCGAGGTAGATCGTGCCGCCGCCGCGCGGGTTCGTGCGGGGCCGCGGGCCGGGCGGCCCGGCGCGGGTCGATCCGCGCGGCCAGGTCGGCGGCGTAGCGCCGGGTCGAGCAGCCGCTCGACCGGGACGTCGCGGAACGCCGGGTCGGTCAGGTGGGCGTCGCGGTCGGCCATGGCGAGCTTCGCGGCCTCGATGCCGAGGTGGATCCAGGCCGGGTCGGTCACGCCGTCCGGCCCGAACGCGCCGACGTCGGCGGCGGCTCGAACCGGGCCGAGGATCGCCAGGAGCTCGAGCGCGACGAGCCCGGAGCTGTTCGGTGGGTGGCGTCGTCACCCGGACGCCGCGGTAGTCGGTCGCGATCGGCTCGGCCCAGGTGTCGAGGTGTGGGCGCGGAGGTCGGCCGCGGTGATCGGGCCGCCGGCCGCGGCCAGGCCGCGCGCCTGCCGCTCGCCGAGGTCGCCGTCGTAGAAGGCGTCGAAGCCGTCGCAGCGCGAGGCGTCTCGAGCGTCGCCGCCAGGGCCGGCAGCCGGACGCGCTCGCCGGGCCGCCACGGCCGGCCGTGCGGGCGGTAGACCTCGAAGAACCCGGCATCCGGCCCGAGGTCGCGCCGCGACGACGCCCGGCCGTGCCCTCGACCGGCGTCGATGAAGCCGTCCCAGGCCGGGAAGCCGCCGCGCGCCAGCTCGATCGCCGGCGCCAGGATCGCGTCCGCGCGACAGCCGGCCGAACCGCGGTGGGCGTCGCCCCACGAGCGGACCGCGCCCGGGACGGTGATCGTCAGCGGGCCGCGCCGAGGGGCAGCGCGGTCAGGCCGCGGCGCCCGGAGCGCGCCGGCGTCCGCGGCGGCCGGCGCGCGGCCCGAGCCGTTGAGGGCCGACTGCGTGCCGCGCCGGCTGCGTCCCAGATCAGCCAGAACGCGTCGCCGCCGATCCCGCAGCCGCTGGGCATGACGACGCCGAGGACCGCGTTCGTGGCGATCGCCGCGTCCACGGCGCTGCCGCCGGCGCGCAGGACGGACAGGCCCGGCCGCGGTCGCGAGGTGGTGCGGCGCGACGACCGCCCCGTGGCGTGCCGCGCGCCAGCGGGACCGGCGCCCACGGCCGCCCGTTCGTCATGTCGTCGCTCGCCGTCGAGGTGGTGCCGCCAGCGACCGGTCCGATCCCGCCGGCATCGAGCTGGTGCTCCTGGCTGCGCAGCCGCGCCAGCGGGATGAGCGCGACGACCAGCAGCCCGGCGGTCGCGATGAGCATGCCGTCGATCCCGCGCCAGTCCGCGGCGAACCCGCCGATGAGCGCGCCGGTGATCTGGCCGATGGCGAGGAAGACCGAGTAGAGGCCCATGATCGCGCCGCGGTCGGCGGGGAAGCGCTCGGAGATGTCGGCGAGCAGGCCGAGCGCGGCGGCGTGGCGCCGGCCAGCACGAACAGGCCGACCCGGCCGCGACGACGAGGCCGCGCGATGGGCGACGACCAGCGGGAGGCCGCCGGCGTGGTTGACGACGAGGCCGGCGGCCACCAGGACGCCGCCGCCGATGATCCCGTAGCAGGATGATCGTCGTCCGGCGCATGGTCTTGAACCGGTTGCCCCAGTACAGCAGGCCCGCCCCGAAGACGACGCGCGATGACGATCGCGCCGACCGTGATCTGCGTTCGCGGTGAAGCCGCCCATCAGGACCTGGTCCGGGAAGTCCGGGTTCGCCTTCGCGAACTGGAAGAGCGACTGGCTGAACCACAGGCCGATCGACGGCGTTGACCGCGATCCAGGTCGGCGCCAGGAGCCAGACGTGCGAGGACCGGACGAGCGCCAGGTAGCGGCGGAACCCGACGTGGCGTCGGCCGCGACCGCCTCGCGCTCGCCGGCCGGGTCCTTGACGCCGAAGCCGGTAGATCAGGAACGAGACGCCGTAGAACGACGGCGTTGAGGAAGAAGGCGGTCGGGCCGAGCGCCTCGAACAGCTTCGGCGCCACGATGAACCCGGCGCCGAGCCCGGCCAGCGTCGCGCCCTCGAAGCGGGCGGCCGCCTTGCCCGCGCAGGACCTCGTTGCCGGCCGTCGCGAGCGCGATGAAGCCCGAGGATCGAGGGCACGCTGGCCGCCGTCGAGGCGCCCTCCAGGAAGCGCGTGCCGCCGAGGACGCAGGAGGTTCGTCGTCAGCCCGGTGAGGACGACCGCGACGCCGCCGAAGACCGGGCCGTAGAGCATCACCCGGTGGTGGCCGAGCCGGTCGGACAGGATGCCGAAGATCGGCGACAGGACGAGCTCGGCGAGGTAGAACATCGCCGCGAACAGCCCGACGATCGTGGCGTCGACCTCCGGGCCGCCGTGGTCCGGCAGGCTTGGCGAGGTAGAGCCCGAGCATCGCCCCGGTCAGGCCGGTGCTGAAGCGGAGCGTGAACGTGCCGACCAGCACGGCCCGCAGCGATCGTTCCATCGCGGCGAAGCGTAGCGGCTCCGCCGCGTCCGTCGCGACCTCGGCGCGGGCTGGACCCGGCCCGTATCATGCCCGCAACGTCCGGGCCACCGACGCGAGGAGGAGCCGCCTTGAGCCGCGTCGCGATCTTCACCGACTCCGCGTCCGACCTCGACCCGGCCGATGGCCGCCGCCGAGGGCATCGCGATCGTCCCGCTCCTCGTCAACTTCGGCGACGAGACGTTCAGGGCCGGGGTCGGACCTCTCGACCGAGGCGTTCTGGGAGCGGATGGTCGCGCCGGACGCGCCGTTCCCGACGACCGCCGCCTCGTCGCCCGGCGACTTCAAGGAGGCCTACGAGGCGGCCTTCGCGGCCGGCGCCGAGGCGATCGTCTCGGTCCACGTCGCCGGCACGCTGTCGGGCACGATCAAGAGCGCCCAGATCGCCCGCGACATGCTGCCCGACCGCGAGATCCACATCGTCGACTCGCTGGGCGCCTCGATGGGCGAGGGGATCCTGGCCCGGATGGGCGTGGAGCTGGCCGCCGAGGGCCGGCCGGCCGCCGAGATCGCCGAGATCCTCGAGGCGCGCGCGCCGGACATGCGCGATGTACGTCGCCCTCGACACCCTCGAGTACCTCAAGAAGGGCGGCCGGATCAGCGGCGCCCAGGCGGCGATCGGGACGCTGCTCTCGGTCAAGCCGATCATCCGGTCGAGCACGGCGTGGTCGAGACCGTCGACCAGGTCCGGACCCGGGCCAAGGCGCGCGAGCGGCTGATCGAGCTCATCTGCGAGCGCCCGATCGAGCGGCTCGTCGATCCTCCACACGATCAGCCCCGACGTCGAGGCGTTCCGCGACGAGGTCCTCGCCGCGCGGCCCGGCGGCCTCGATCCGGCGGACGTGACGATCGACCTGGTCGGCGCCGTCGGTCGGGCCGCACCTCGGCCCGGGCTGCGTCGGCGCGGCGATCCTGTATCGGGCGTAGCGCCGGGTCGCCTCGCGGCCACCGGCCGCGCTGACCGTGCCGTACGGTTGCGACAAGGTTGCGCGGACGGTTGCCGACCGGTACCATCGGGCAGGCGCGGAGGCCCGTCCCGGGCTATACTCGGCGCGCATGAGTCGCGCGTCGCGTCCGCATCGGTCGCATCCGGACCGGCGACGCGCCCCGTGGGGTCGTCCGGGAGACGACCCACACCGACGAGGCGGCCCCGATGACCGCCCGACACCGGAGGAACTCCATCTCCATGACCACCGAGCACGTCGCTGCGCCGATCAACGCCTGGGAGGTCGCGCAGCAGACAGTTCGATCTCGCCGCCGAGCGCCTCGGACCTCGACCCGGGCATGCGCCGCGTCCTGCGCGAGCCGCGCCGCGAGCTGACCGTCCACTTCCCGGTCCACATGGACGACGGGTCCGTCCAGGTCTTCACCGGCTACCGCGTCCAGCACAACCTCGGCCGCGGCCCGGCCAAGGGCGGCATCCGCTACCACCAGGACGTCTCCCTCGACGAGGTCAAGGCCCTCGCGATGTGGATGACCTGGAAGTGCGCGGTCGTCGGCATCCCGTACGGCGGCGGCAAGGGCGGCGTCATCGTCGACCCCAAGAAGCTCAGCCATGAAGGAGCTCGAGGGGCTGACCCGCCGCTTCTTCACCGAGATCGAGGTCCTCGTCGGCCCCGAGAAGGACATCCCGGCCCCGGACGTCAACACCAACGCCCAGATCATGGCCTGGATGATGGACACCTACTCGATGCACGCCGGCTACACCGTCCCGGGCGTCGTCACCGGCAAGCCGATCAGCCTCGGCGGCTCGGAGGGTCGCAACGAGGCGACCGCCCGCGGCTGCGTCTACTGCATCGTCGAGGCCGCCCGCCACCTCGGCATGGACCTGACGAAGGCCACGGGTCGCCGTCCAGGGCTTCGGCAACGCCGGCTCGATCGCGGCCCGCCTGATCGGCGACGAGGGCGCGACGGTCGTCGCGGTCTCCGACTCGACCGGCGGCATCCACAACCCGGCCGGCCTCGACATCGCCAGGGTCATCGCCTGGAAGGAGGAGCACGGCACGGTCCAGGGCTTCCCGGGCGCCACCGACATCACGCAACGCCGAGGTCCTCGAGGTCGACTGCGACATCCTCATCCCGGCCGCCCTCGAGAACCAGATCACCGAGCGCAACGCCGGCAACATCAAGGCCAGGCTCATCGCCGAGGCGGCCAACGGCCCGACGACGCCCGAGGCGGACGAGATCCTGTTCAAGAACGGCGATGTTCATGATCCCGGACATCCTGTGCAACGCCGGCGGCGTCACGGTCAGCTACTTCGAGTGGGTCCAGGACCTCAACCGCGACCACTGGAGCGAGGCGGTCGTCAACGACAAGCTCAAGGAGATCATGGTCAAGGCGTTCGCGCGAGACCCTCGCCATCGCTCGGCGCGAGCAGTGCAACATGCGGACCGCGGCCTACCTGCTCGCCGTCAAGCGCGTCGCCGACGCCATGGCGATGCGCGGCCTCTACCCGTAGAGCCGACCGCGCCGCCTGATCGCGGAAGCCACGCCGGTCCGCCGGCCGGGGCTTCGTCGTTCGATGCCGGGCTCAGTCGTCTCCGTCCTCCGATCGGGCGCCACATCGCCGTGACCGTGCGCAGCGTCCAGGACGGCATCGAAGACACCGATCCGGCAGCCGAGGTCGCTCATCCCGGTGGCGTTCGCCGGGTTGGTCGACTCGAGGTACGACGGGACGCCGCTGCGTCCCACGGCCAGGTCGTCGGCGAGCAGCGCCTGGCCCGACACCGCGACCGCGATGATCCGGGTGCGTCGCGCAGCAGGCTCAGGTAGCAGTGCGCGGTCGGCTACGCCGCTCGGCTCGCCGCGAACCGGTCGTAGAGCTCGTGCGAGCGCCGCGATGGCCGGGTCGTCCAGCGGACTCGCTCGAGCAGCGCCTCGAGCGCTTCGCGCTGGCGCCGCCGCGAGTTCGGAGCTCGCGCGGCGGGAGTCAGACCGAAGACGGCTGCCCCGTCATCGGCGATGGACAGTGTCCGCATCGCATCGCACCGCTCGACGAAGCAGGCGCCAGTACGACGCCAGGTGCGCCGTGTCGCCGTCTGCTCGGCCAGCGCAGACGACCAGATCGGATCGTCGCCGAAGGCGAGCGTGACGCACTCGGTCACCATGTCGAGATCCGCGGGTCGTGCGTCCGACGTCACGGTCGGTCCAGCTCGACGACTGGCCTCGTCCGAGAGCGCGCCGGCGTCCAGCGAGCGTCCGGAGCCCGATTGGCATGCTCGGTGACCATGTCGGACACGGTCGGTCCGCTGCGCACGGCGTACGGTGCACCCGCATGCGCCGGCGGGCCAGACTGGCGGCGCCATGTCGCTCGACCGTCCGCTGCACCCGATGCACCGATCGTCGAACGGCCGAGCACCGCCTCGCATCGTCATGCGTGCCACGTGCGCGACCGGTCGCCACGTCGCGGTCCGCCGACGCCTCGCCAGTGGCGCGCGCCGCCGAGCGACGCCACCGCCGCCCGGGCCGGTGCTACCATCGCGGCCATGCTCGACCACGAAGAGAAGTTCCTGTTCAAGGAGGAGATCCTCCACCTCTCGAACGCGGTCGCGGAGCCGGGCGTCCTCGACAACGTCGAGGACCTGCTGACCGACGTCATCACCAGCCCGCGCTTCGATTCCGAGGTGTTCACCCTCGAGCGCAGCCTCCAGGTGATGCTCGGGCCGCGCGCCGGGACGACGCTGGTCGGGCTGCTGACCGTGGCGCCGGAGGTCTTCGACGAGGTCGCCGAGGTCCGCATCCCGTCCGAGGTCCACGAGCGGCTCGTCGCCTGGCGGGCCCGCTTCGGCCTGGCCATCGACAACGCCCTGAACTTCCTCAACAACCCGGACGGCATCCAGGGCCACAACTTCGCGACCCAGATCGCCCACGTCGAGGACCGGCGCGTCCTGCAGGGCCGCCTGACGCTCGTCCGCTACAACAACGAGCCGCAGTTCTTCGTGGCCGACGCGAGCGTCTTCCTGGGCCTCGTCGCCGACATCATGGAGCGCCTCGGGCCGTACCTCGAGCCGGACGCGGTGGAGGCCGAGACGCTCGTCCCGGCTGCGCGACGCGATCGCGCTCATCGAGCGCAAGACCGCCAGCCGCGACGGCTGAGCCCGGCGCGCCGGCCTGATGCGCCAGGTCTACCTCGCCGCGACCGGGCAGAACCGCGGCAAGACCACGGTCAGCCTCGGCGTCCTCGACGGGTTCCAGCGGCGCGGCCTGTCGACCGGCTTCCTGAAGCCGGTCGGCCAGCGGACGATCATCGAGGACGGCGTCCCGGCCGACGAGGACGCGGTCCTCATGAAGCAGGTCTTCGGCCTGCCCGAGCCGCTCGGCCAGATGAGCCCGGTCCACATCCCGCGCGGCTTCACCCAGGCGTACATCGAGGGCGAGGTCGTGGAGGACCTGCCGGCGCCGGATCCGCGCCGCCCACGCGGCGTTCGCCGCGGACCGCGACATCCTGCTCATCGAGGGGACCGGCCACGCCGGGGTCGGCGCGGTCATCGGGCTGTCGAACGCGGCCGTCGCGGCGATGCTCGGGGCGCCGGCGGTCATCGTCTCCGAGGGCGGCGTCGGGCCGGCCGATCGACGAGATCGTCCTCAACGCCGCGCTGTTCGAGCGCCACGGCGTCAAGGTCGCCGGCGCGATCGTCAACAAGGTCGACCTCGACGCCAAGCCCGGGCTGGCCCGGACCCTCGAGCGCGGCCTCGCCCGCCACGGCATCCCGCTGCTCGGCGTCCTGCCGTACCGGCCGATCCTGTCCAACCCGACCCTGGCGATGGTCCTCGAGGGCGTCCACGGCGAGACGATCCACCCCGGCCCGGACCTCGACCAGGTCATCGGCGGCGTCGCGATCGGGGCGATGGAGCCGGAGCACATGCTCGAGCGGATCGGCCCGCGCAGCCTGGTCATCGTGCCGGGCGACCGGGAGGACGTCATCGGGGCGATCGTCGGCGCCCGACCGCGACGGGCCGGACGGCGGGGATGGCGCGCTCGGGCTCGTCCTGACCGGCGGCTACCGGCCCGAGCGCCGGCCATCTCGACGCGATCCGCGGCGCGGACCTGTTCGCGACGCTCGTCCCCGAGGACACCTACCAGGTCGCCTCGGAGGTCCACGACCTGCTGGTCAAGACCCACCCGGCCGACGCCGGCAAGATCGCCGAGATCAAGGCGCTGGTCTGGGAGTACCTGTTCATCGATCGGGTCCTCGAGGTCGCCGAGGAGGTCAGCTCGCCGGCGCTGACCGGCGTGGCCCGGCGGCTGGCGCGACGATGGCGACGGCCACGATGATCGCCGCCCCGACGACCGACACCGACCGCGCAGATGGCGAACAGGCCCGGGATGCCGAGGGCGCCGGCGATGACGCCACCGACGCCGACCCGATGATCGTGGCCAGCCCGGCGCTCGCCGGAAACAGGCCCTGGGCGGTGCCCTGCAGGCCGGCCGGCGCGCGGCCGGCGACGACGGTCACGCCACCGACGAACACGCAGGCGAACCCGAGCCCCTCGAGCGGGGCGATCAGCGACGAGCGCGATCGGGTCGGCGGCCAGCGCGGCCAAGCAGGCCCGCGAGCGGCGAACGCGAGCGCGCCGAAGACCAGCCAGTCGCTCGGCCCGAACCGCGCGGCGATCCGCGGGAAGGCATACATGAGCGGGACCTCGATGCACGCCCCGAACGCCCAGGCGATGCCGACCAGCCCGGCGCTCCCGCCGAGCGCGACGATCTGGATCGAATAGAAGCGTTGACGCCGGCGAGGGCGGCCCAGACCACGGTGAACCCGACCAGGAACAGGGCGACGCCTGCGGCGCCGCCAGGAGCTCGCCCGCCCGCGCGGAGGTTGACCGAGCGGGTCGTGCCGCGCCGCGGGATCGTGGCGGTCACGACGACCGTGCCGATGAGGAACGGCAGGTAGACCCAGAACAGCGATCGCGCGCCCTGACGGTCGAGCAGGAAGCCGACGACGAGGGTCGCGAGGACGAACGCGAGCGAGCCGAACGCCCGAACCTCGCCGAATCGATTGCGCGCGCCGGCCGAGCGTCTCGAGCGTCCGGGCGTCGAGCGTCGGCCCGATCCCGGCGATGCCGCCGAACAGGACCAGCGACCGACCAGGACGGTCGTGAAGTCGGCGCCAGGAACAGGATCGATCGCGCCCGATCGTCGCCACCGCCGCGGCCAGCGGCAGCGTCAGGCGCGTCCGCGGGAAGCGATCCGCGAGGCCGCCCCAGACCGGCCGACAGGCCAGCTGGATCGCCGGCCTGGATCGCGGTCAGGAGCCCGATCTCGTCGAGGCGAGGCCGAGGTCGCGGTAGAAGACCGGCAGGATACGGGAAGGCCGCCCCGAGCGCCGCGTAGTAGACGAGGTAGGCGAGCAGGATCCGGCGCCGGCGGCCACATGCCTCAGCGATCAGGCCGACGCGCGGGTCGGCGGCGTCCAGCGGCTCGTTGTCGATGAGGCGGGTCGGTGCCGAACCGGACGGCGAGCGACAGCAGCGCCGGGCCGCTCGACGCGGTCGAGCTCGGCCAGGGTCGCGCCGTCCGCGCACCGAGACGTAGTCCACGTCGGCCAGCGGCTCGCCGGCGAGCTCGTCGCCGCATCGTCGCGCGGAGGGCGTCGGCCGACGTTCGCCGCCTCCCAGCGGCGCCGGGCGGCCAGCAGGGCGCGGTGCAGGACCGGCGCCGCGGCGCGCTCTGCCGGGGAGAGGTGGACGTTGCGCGACGACAGCGCGAGGCCGTCCGGTTCGCGGACCGTCGGGCAGGCGATCGACCTCGGTCGCGATGCGCCAGGTCGCGCGCCATCTGGCGGATGACCATGACCTGCTGGGCGTCCTTCTGGCCGAAGTAGGCGCGCTCGGCGCCGACGAGGTCGAACAGGATCGCGACGACGGTCGCGACGCCATCGAAGTGACCCGGCCGCGCGGCGCCCTCGAGCGGCCGCGCGACCGCCCCGACCGAGACGACCGTGTCGAAGCCCGGCGGGTAGATCTCCTCGACCGCCGGGGCGAAGACGAGGTCGACGCCCTCCGCCTCGCAGATGGCGAGGTCGCGCGCCTCGTTGCGCGGGTACTGCGTGAAGTCGGCCGCGACGTTGAACTGGCGCGGGTTGACGAAGATCGACACGACGGTCGTCGCGTCGGCGGCCCGGGCCTGGCGCATCAGCGCGCGATGGCCGTCGTGCAGCCAGCCCATCGTCGGGACGAGGCCGACCGGGCGCGCGGCGTCGGCCAGGGCGGCGCGAAGCTCGGCGCGGGTTCGGACGACCTCGGGTCAAGGCCGGGTCGGCGACGGGATCAGAGGTCGCGGTCGAGCGGGATGCCGCCGACCGGGATCGAGCCGCGTCGCCCGGTCCGGAGGCCCGCGGCCGAGGACCTCGTCGAGGACGGCGTCGTCCATCCGGACGGTCTCGCCTCGGCCCGGGAAGGTGCCCGGCCGACGACGTCGGCGGCATAGGCGGCGGCGGCGTCGCGGATCGGCTCGCGCGACGTGCGCGTACGGCCGGGCGTGCGTCGGGATGAAGTCGCCGAGGCCGATCAGGTCGGTGATGATCTGGACCTGGCCGCTGCAGCCGGCGCCCGGCGCCGATGCCGATCGTCGGGATGCGGAGGCGCTCCGTGATCGGCCGCGGCGAGCTGCTCCGGGACGAGCTCCAGGACCATCGCGAAGGCGCCGGCCTCCTGGACGGCGAGCGCGTCGGCGATGAGCGCCCGGGCCTGGTCGCGGGTCTTGCCCTGGACCCGGACCTTGCCGACCGCGTTGATCGCCTGCGGCGTCAGCCCGATGTGGCCCATGACCGGGATGCCGGCCCGGACGAGCGTCTCGATGACCCGCGCGCGTGCGGACGCCGCCCTCGACCTTGACGGCCTGGGCGCCCGCCTCGCGCAGGAAGATCCCGGCGTTCTCGATCGCCTCGTCCGGCGTCGCGTAGGACAGGAACGGCATGTCGGCGACGACCAGGGCGCGCGCCGTGCCGCGGACGACGGCCTTGGTGTGATGGACCATCTCGGCCATCGTGACCCGGACCGTGGTCTCGTAGCCGAGCATGACCTGGCCGACGCGAGTCGCCGACGAGCAGCATCGGGATCCCGGCCTCATCGAGGATCCGGGCGGTCGGGAAGTCGTACGCGGTCAGCATCGGGATGCGCGCTGCCGTCGGCGTACAGCTTGGCGATGTCGACGACGGTCAGGCGGCGGGGCGTGTCGGCGGTTGCGCTCATGCTGGCTCCAGGCTGTGGGCTGGGCTGTCGGAAGTCTGCGCGGCCGCGTCGCGCGCGTCCAGCGCCGGCGGCGACCCGATCCAGGAGCCGGTCGGCGACGTCGCGCTTGGACAGGAGCGGCAGCTCCTCGCGCGGACCGTCGGCGGCGAGGATCGCGACCCGGTTCGTGTCGGTCCCGAACCCGGAGCCCGGCTTCGGCGACGTCGTTGGCGACCAGCAGGTCCACGCCCTTGCGCTGGAGCTTCTCGGCGGCCCGCTCGAGCGAGCCGGTCTCGGCGGCGAACCCGACGAGGACCGGGCGCGGCTGGAGCGGGTCGCGGGTCGCGGCGCCCTCGCTGTCGAGGCCGCGCACGATCCGGCCGATCTCGGCGAGCAGGTCCGGCGTGGGCTCGAGCTCCAGGGTCATGCCGGCGCCGCGCTCGAGCTTGCGATCCGGCGTGCGCGGCCGGCCGGAAGTCGGCGACCGCGGCGGCCATGACCAGCGCGTCGAACCCGGCGGCGCCGTCGGGGCGTGGGTGAGCCGCAGGAGCGCGGCGCGCAGGTCGGCCGTCGACTCGACCCGGACGACCGTCGCCCCGGCGGGTGGCTGCGACCTCGACGTTCGCGGCGACGAGCGTCACCCGGGCGCCGCGGTCGAGGGCGGCCTCGGCGATGGCGACGCCCATCTTCCCGGTCGAGCGATTGCCGATGAACCGGACCGGGTCGATCGCCTCGCGGGTCCCGCCGGCCGTGACGACGACGTGGCGGCCCTCGAGGTCCGCGTCGCGCGCCGGACCGGACGAGCGGCGGTCGAGCCGCCGGGATCGGCGGCCCGGACCGGGCGATCCGGCCACGGCCGCCACGACGGCATCCACGATCGCCGGCGGTCTCGGCCAGCCGGCCGACGCCGGACTGGCCGGACGCGAGCGGCCCGTCGTCCGGCGGCACGATCGCGTAGCCGAAGGCTCGCGCAGCCGCGCGACGTTGGCGCGCGTGGCCGGGTGCGTCCACATGTCGCCGTCCATCGCCGGCGCGACGACGACCGGTGCCGACGTCGCCAGGCAGGTGGCGGTCACGACGTCGCCGGCCAGCCCGTTGGCCATCGCGCCGAGCCAGTGCGCCGTGGCCGGCGCGACGACGATGGCGTCGGCGGTGTCGGCCACCACGATGTGCCCGATCCGGCCGTCCGGCAGCAGGTCGAGCAGGTCGGTCTCGACGGGTGGCGCGACAGCGCGGCGAACGTCAGCGGGCCGACGAAGCGCGCGGCGGACGGGGTCAGCATGACCGACACGTCGGCGCCCTCGGCCCGCAGCGCCCGGAGCAGCTCGACGGCCTTGTAGGCGGCGATCGAGCCGGTCACGCCCAGCCCGATGAGGCGACCCGCGAGGCGGCCTTCGCTCACGACAGCCCCAGCTGGAGCGGCTCGCCGCCGGCGACCTCGGCGTGCAGGATGGCGAGGCCCTTGAGGGTCAGGTCGGGATCGATGTGGTCGACGCCCTCGAGCGCTCGGGCCCACGGCGCGCCGGACAGCCCGCCGGTGAGGATCGCGTGGACGTCGGCCGGCGCCACGTCGCAGGTCTCGGCAAGCTCGCGGCGGATCCGGTCGAGGAGGCCGGTCGGCGAGCGCCTGGTAGCCGAAGATCGTGCCGGACTGCATCGCGCTCACGGTGTCGCGCCCGATCGCCCGATCCGGCGCTCGCAGCTCGATCCGTGGCAGCTTGGCGGTCCGTGCGGCGAGCGCCTCGAGACCGAGTTCCAGGCCGGGCGCGATGGCGCCGCCGACATAGGCGCCGTCGGTCGCGACGCAGTCGAACGTGGTCGCCGTCCCGAAGTCCACGACGACGGCCGGCGTCCCGTACAGGCGCTGGGCGGCGAGGGCGTTGACGAGGCGATCCGCGCCGACGTCGGCGGGCCGGTCCGTGCGCACGGCCAGCGGGACCGTGCCCGCACTCGCGACGAGCAGCGGCTGTCCGCGCCGCGCCGCGACCGCCTCCACGGCGGCGGTCATGGCCGGGACCACGCTCGCCAGGGCGATCGCGCTGACATCGGCGAGGCTGGCGTCGTCGAGCCGCAGCAGGCCGTCGAGCAGCAGTTCGACCTCGTCCGCGGACGCTCGCGCGTTCGTCGCGGCACGACGCGCGGCGACCAGCGCCCCGGCCCGGAACGAGCCGGCCGTGAGGTTCGTGTTGCCGATGTCGAGGGCGAGCAGCATGGACGCGATGATACCCGTCGCATCGCGGCCGTGCCGTGCGGTACCATCCGATGCGTCCCGTCCCCGGTCCTCGCCCCAGGAGACCCCGATGTCGACCCCCGCGGCGAAGTTCTTCGTGAACCAGGGCGTCGTCTCAAGCCGAGCGGACATGCTCCACCTGCTCCGGCCGCTGCTCAAGCAGACCGTGACGTATCGCTACCTGCGCGGCCGCGAGGTCATCTCGCACGGGACCGGCTGGGTGGAACGGATCGTCGTCGACGCCGACGACATCTCCACGTACTTCACGCCACTGGCGATCACCCTGAACATCGACTCGTTCGAGCATCTCGAGTTCGAGACGCGCCCGGACCAGCTCCTCGTCTACACCCTGGTCCAGGGTGACGAGCGGGTCATCGTCGAGTTCGCCCCGATCGGGCCGGTCGGCGAGGACCACTCGCCGTTCGCGCCGCGCCAGCTCGAGTTCGACACCAGCGACTTCGTCCAGATGGAGTTGCTCGGCATGGAGTCGCGCGAGGAAGAGTGATGCGGCTCGGGTCCTGGCCCGCGGCTCCCAGGACGCCGCCCACGCCATCTCGGCCGATGTCAGACGCCGCGCTCGCCGCGGACATACGGTCGTCCAAGTGCCGCCGGCGCCCCGAGGCGCTTGCGCGCGGCCGAGCGCGAACCGAGGACGACCACGAAGATGACCATCAGGTAGGGCAGCATCCCCAGGAAGAACGTCGCGGATCGCCCGGCCGTGAACGGGTTCTCGAACCAGAGGAGCGTGTCCAGGCCCTGGATGTCGAGGATCAGCCGGAAGATCGCCCCGAACAGGAGCGCCCCGAAGGCGGCGCGGAACGGGCTCCACTGGGCGAAGATCACCAGCCCGATGGCGATCCAGCCTCGACCGTTCACGGTCTGGTCGCCGAACCAGCCAGGCGACACGGCCAGCGTGATCGCCGCGCCGGCCAGCCCGGCCAGCAGCCCGCCGACGAAGACGTACGCCGTAGCGCGTCAGGTAGACGCCGATGCCCTGGGCATCTGCCGCGGCCGGGTACTCGCCGACGGCGCGCAGGTGCAGGCCCGGCCGGGTCCGGTCGATCCAGAACCAGGCCAGCGGGACCAGCAGGTAGGCGACATACGCGAGGACGCTCTGGCGGGTGAAGAAGATCTGCCCCAGGACCGGCACGTCCGACAGGCCCGGGATCGTCCAGACCGGCAGCGTCGTGATCGAGCCCGTCGACGAGAGCCCCTCACCGAGGACCCGCGCCAGGCCCGTCCCAAGGAACGTCAGGGCCAGGCCGGACACGACCTGGTCCGCCCGCAGGTGGATCGTCATCACCCCGTGGAGCAGGCTCAGGGCCCCGCCGGCGAGCATCGCCACGACCACGCCCAGCCACGGGTTCCCGGTCGAAGCCGCCATCGGCGAAGCCGGCCACGGCACCGATCAGCATCATGCCCTCGACGCCCAGGTTCAGGACGCCGGACCGCTCGGCGAAGATCTCGCCGATCGCCGCGAACAGCAGGATCGTGCCGCTGGTGACGCCGGCGGCCAGGATCGTCGTCCAGTCCATCAGGTCGTCACCATCGGGCGCTCGAAGCGGATCCGGTAGCGGACGAGGACGTCGGACGCCGATGAGCGAGAAGAGGACGATCCCCTGGACCATCGCCGGGACGCCGGATGGCTGGATCTCGCGACCGGCAAGGATCAGCCCGCCGAACAGGATCGATGCGAGGATGACCCGGAACGGCCCGAACCGGGCGAGGTAGGCGATGATGATCGCGGTGAAGCCGTAGCCGGGCGAGATGCGGTCCTGGAGGCGGTGGACGACGCCGGTCACCTCGCTCATCCCGCCGAGGCCGGCCAGCGCGCCGCTGATGACGAAGACGATGAGGATCTTCTTGGCGATGTCGATGCCGGCGTAGCGGGCGGCTCGCGGGTTGTCGCCGATGAGCTTGATCTCGTAGCCCCAGCGGGTCCGCTCCAGGGCGACCCACATGATCGCCGCCAGGACGATCCCGAAGATCAGCCCGAGGTGGACGGTCAGCCCGCCCAGGATCGGGAACTGCTCGGCGAAGTCGGTCAGGCGCGGCAGCCAGGCCTCGGGCGGGAACGGCTCGGTCTGCTGGAAGCCGCCCTCGCTCCACGGCCCGAAGACCCAGTACTGGATCCAGCGACAGGGCCACGTAGTTGAGCATCAGGCTGGTGATGATCTCGTTGACCCCGAGCCGCGCTCGCAGGATGCCCGGGATGAAGCCCCACGCCCCGCCGGCCAGCGCCCCGCCGAGCATCATCGCCGGGATGACGACGATGGCCGGGGTCCCCGCCGGCAGGATCGGGAACAGCACGACGGCGCTGGCGCCCCACGCGCCGAGCAGGAACTGACCTTCGGCCCCGATGTTCCACAGGCGCATCCGGAACGCGAGCGAACAGGCCAGTCCGGTCAGGATCAGCGGCGTCGCCTTGACCAGCGTGTCCGACAGCGCGCCGACGCTCCCGAACGCCACCTCCGCGATGTGCAGGAACGCCCGGACCGGATCGCCGCCCACGAACCACAGGATGATCCCGCTGACGACCAGCGCGAAGGCGACGGCGGCGAGGGTCATCGCCGGCGAGAACCAGCGCGGGGCATCCACCCGGGGCTCCAGGCGGAGGTTCATCCGCCGCCCGATCATGAGCAGGCCGATCTTGTGGATGTCCGCCGTCGCCGGATCGAACGACCCGGCGATCCAGCCTTCGTACATGACGTCGACGCGATCGGCGACGGCGAGGATCTCGTCGAGGTCCTCGCTGATGAGCAGGATCGCCGTCCCCTCCGCGCGACGCTGGAGCAGGATCCGGTGGATCGCCTCGATGGCGCCCGACGTCCAGGCCGCGGGTCGGCTGGGCGGCGACCATGACCTTCGGCCCGGCGTCGATCTCGCGGGCCAGGATGAGCCGCTGCAGGTTGCCGCCCGACAGGAGCCGGGCCTGGGTATCGATCGACGGCGTGGCGATGTCGAAGGAGGTCCGGAGGTCCTTCGGCGATCGTCCGGGCCGCCGTGTCGTCCATGAACCAGCCATGGGCGACCGGCGCCGCCTTGTAGCGCTTCATGATCAGGTTGTCGGTGACCGACAGGTTGGGCGAGCTGCCGACGCCGGTCCGATCCTCCGGGACGTGGGCGACGCCCTGGGCGGATGGCGTGGCCGGCCGAGCGGTTGGCGACCTCGACCCCGCCGATGGTCACGCTGCCGCGGCACGGCGCGCATCCCCGTGATGACCTGGGCGAGTTCGGTCTGGCCGTTGCCGGCGACCGCAGCGATCCCGACGATCTCGCCGGCCCGGACGTCCAGGGTCACTCCGCGCAGGGCCGGCAGGCCGCGATCGCCATCGGCGTGGACATCCTTGACCGAGAGGACCACCGGGCCGGGCTGGAATGGCGTGCGCTCCAGCGTCTCGATGACCGTCCGCCCGACCATCCGGCTGGCCAGGTCCGCGTTGGTGGTCCCGGCCGCGGGGATGCCCGCGGCGGTGACCTTGCCGCGTCGCATGACGGTGATCCGGTCCGCGATCGGCCAGCACCTCGACCAGCTTGTGGCTGATGAAGACGATGCTGCGCCCGGCCAGCGGTCATCGACCGCAGCGTGCGCTGACCAGCTCGTCCACCTCCTGCGGCGCCAGGACCGCCGTGGGTTCGTCGAGGATGAGGATGCGGGCGCCGCGGTAGAGCATCTTGAGGATCTCGACCCGCTGCTGTTCGCCCACCGACAGCTGCCAGATCTTCGCGCGCGGATCCACCCGCAGCCCGAACTGCTCGGCCAGCGCGCCGATCTCCGCCTCCGAGCGCTTGGGACGGAGCAGGAAGCGCGGCGTCTTCAACCCCAGCAGGACGTTCTCGGTGACGGTCTGGGACGGGACCAGGGTGAAGTGCTGGTGGACCATCCCGATGCCCGCGGCGATCGCCTCGCGCGGCGACCCGAAGGTGACGGGCGCACCGTCCAGCAGGACCTGGCCCGGCATCCGGCCGGTACAGCCCGGACAGGATGTTCACGAGCGTGCTCTTGCCCGCCCCGTTCTCGCCGAGCAGGGCGTGGATCTCGCCGACGCGCACATCGAAGTCGACGTCGTCGTTGGCGACGATGCCGGGGAAGGTCTTGACGATGCCCCGCGCTTCCAGCGCGGGGGCACGGCGGCCGGACGCGGGCGACGTCATGCGGTCGGTCCCGTGCAAGGGGAGGACGAGGCCCACGGTCGGCGACCGTGGGCCCCTGGACGGGCTAGTTCGAGACCGGCGGCAACGCGGCTCGTGATGCCCTCGTTCCACCAGTACATGCAGGTCTTGCACTCGGAGCCGGGGGCGCCGGGCGGGAACTGGTCGAGGTCCGACTGCTCCAGCTTGCTGCCGGCCGCGCAGGAGTTCCTTGCCGGTGTTGTCCACGATGGGACCGGCAAAGACATCGAAGCGCCCGAACTCACCGGCCAGCATCTTGGCCAGCAGGTCCTTGACCTTGTCACGTCGGCCTCGGGCAGGTCCGCGACGCCCTTGGTGAGCGTCCTGGCCGTCCATGAAGCCGAACAGGCCCATGGCCTTGGAGTCGGCGTCGAAGTACTCGTAGCCGGCCTTGTAGGTCTTGGCCTTGACCTGCCTCGGCGATGCGGGTGTACTCGGGACCCCAGATCCAGTACGGCGCGGTCAGGCACGCATCGTTCTTGCAGGACGACGGGTGGTCGTAGGTGACCGCCCACTTGCCCTTCTCCTTGGCGACGTCCGTCACGGCCGGCGTGTCGGCGCCGGTGAAGACGACATCCGCCCCGTCGTCGAACAGGGAGGCGGCGGCCTCGCGCTCCAGCTGGGGATCGTGCCAGGTGTTGATGAACCGGATGTCCATCGTGCAGTTCGGGCAGGTCACCTTGACGCCGCGCATGATCGCGTTGCCGAGGCGGAGTTCCTCCGGGATCGGGAAGGTGGCCATGTAGCCGATCTTCTCGTTGCCGTCCTTGACCGCGCGCGACCCGGCCAGCATGCCGGCGAGGTACTTGAAGTCCTCGATCGCGCCGAAGAAGTTGCCGAAGTTCTTGAAGTTGGACTTGTAGCCGGTCAGGTGGAGGTAGGTGATGTCCGGGAACTCCTCGGCGACCGTGGCCATCGGGTCCATGTAGCCGAAGGACGTGCCGACGATGAAGTCGAAGCCCTTGCGCGACAGGCTCCGGAAGACCTGCTCGGAGTCGGCGCCCTCGGGCACCAGCTCGATGTAGGCGGTATGCGCGTCTGGCACGTTCTCGCAGAGGTACTGGAGGCCCTCGTAGTGGGCCTGGCTCCAGCCGCCATCGTCGTGCGGCCCGATGAGGACCATCGCGACGTTGAACTTGCCCTCGACGACGTCGGGGATCTGCGGTGCGCCGGCCGCGCCGCTGGTGCCGGTTCCCGCGCAGTCGGCGGAGGCTCCGCTGGCGGCGGGGCTCGCGCCGCCCGAGCTGCTACAGGCCCCGAAGATGAGGACGCCTGCCGCGAGCAGCGACAGCGACCTGAGACGAGTGGCGGCCATGCGTGTCTCCTCTTCAGTTCGTTCGAAGGGGACCCTCGAACGATGCGGCATCGGCGCCCTCCCAGGCGCGCCTTGGCGATGCCGACCACGCGGGTTCCGGTCCGTGAGTCGCTTGGCGAAGAGGATAGTCCTAATGCGTGGCGCGCGGACGGCCCTGTGCGCCACGATGGGCTACCATCCCCGCGTGTTCGAACGAACCGTGCTGCCGGCCGGACCGCGTGTCATCACCGCCCGGATGCCCGGAGCGCGTTCCGTCTCCATCGCCGCCTACGTCCTGGCCGGATCGCGCCTGGAGACCGAGGCCGATGCCGGGGCGGCGCACTTCATGGAGCACATCACGTTCAAGGGGACGGCGGCATTCCCGTCCACCCGCGCCATCAGCGAGGCGATCGAGGGCGTCGGCGGGTCGTTCAATGCCGCGACCGACCGCGAATCGACGGTCTACTGGGTCCGCGTGCCACATCGCGAGGCGATCCGGGCGATGGACGTGGTCGGAGAGCTGATCGTCAGGCCCGTCCTCGCCGATCGCGACATCGACAACGAGCGGACGATCATCATCGAGGAGATCCGTTCCTATCTCGACGATCCGGCCGAGTACTGCCAGATCCTGTTCCAGGGCGCGATGTTCGGGGATGGGCCGCTCGGTCGCGAGATCTGCGGCGACGAAGCCGGGATCCGGGCCCTGCCGACGGCCACGCATCCGCGACTTCTGGGGGACCATGTACAAGCCGGGCGAACACCGTCGTCGCGGTCGCCGGCGACCTGCCCCACGCCGACCTGGTCGAGCTGGCGGCCGCGTCGTTCGGGACCGGCAACGGCCCCATCCCCGGCCACGCGCCGGCGCCGGACCTCCCGGCCGGTCCCCGGTCGAAGCTGGGCAAGCGTTCGACCAGCCAGGCCCAGCTGAGCGTCGGCGTTCCGGCCCTCCGTCGCGATCACCCGGATGCCTGGACCCTGGCCGTCCTGAACGCCGTCCTCGGCGACGGCATGAGCAGCCGGCTGTTCCTGAGCGTCCGTGAGGCGCGCGGACTCGCCTATGACGTCTCGTCCGGGCCTGATCGACTATGCGGATGCCGGCGCCCTCGAGGTCTCCGCCGGCGTGGATCCAGCCGAGTTGGGCCCGGCCCTCGACGCGATCCTGGCGGAGCTGGCCCGCATGCGCGATGAGCTGGTCCCGGATGCCGAGCTGGACAAGGCCAAGCGCTACCTGGCCGGCGGCATGGAACTGCGGATGGACGATACCCGCCACGTCGCTTCGTGGATCGGCGGCCAGGAAGCCCTCCACGACCGCGTCCTGGACCTCGACGAGGCGCTGGCAGCCGTGGAGTCCGTGGATGCCGCGGCGATCCAGCGCGTGGCCGCGAGCCTCTTCCACGACGATGCGCTTCGCCTGGCCGCCGTGGCTCCCGCCCGCCACCTGCGCGGCCTGGAGTCGCACCTGCGGTTGCCCGGGTGACGGGGCGATGACCACCGACGGATGTCCTCGACCCGGAGCGCAGGTCGGCGGACCTGGTGCTGGCCAGGCTCCATCTCCGCACCGGCTCGATCGTCCACGCGCGAGCGGACCTCGAGACGCTTGCCGGCCGAGGGCCGCTCGATGACGGTGCGCTCGTCGACCTGGCGGAGGCACGCTGGCGCACGGGTGAGATCGGGCTGGCGGGCGAGGCTGCGGTGACCGTCATCGAGCACGGCGTCGAGGCGCCGCTCGCGCTCATGATCGCGGCAGAGGCGGCCTCAGCGCTGGGACGGCCCGGCGAGGCGCGCCGGCTCGCGACCCGGGCGATGACCGCCGCCGGCGGGACGCTCGATGCGCTGTTTGCCGGGATGCCCCGGTCCGCCGTCTGGCCGACGGACCCGGCCGGCCCGGTCCCGGTCGCCGCGACGCTCTTCGGCGATGACGGCGTCGAACCGTCCGGCACGGCCCAGGAGAACGTCGAGCGTCGTCGCCGCGACGCCGGCGGTCCGGTGGCGCCGCTGCAGCCGTCGCCGACCGATGCCGACGGACCCGGCCTCTGGGACGCGGACGCGGGGCCTCGCCGTCGTACCCGCGGTCCTCGATCCGGCGGTCCTGATGGACGAGGGCCTGGCCGCTCTCGCGGCCGGCGATCCGAGTCGCGCCGCCGCGCTCCTGGGGTTGGCGGTCCGGATCGGGTCCTCACCTCGCCCCGGCCATCCTCGACGGCACGATCGACGCGACCCAGCCCGACATCCTGCTGGTTCGCGGCGATGCCTTCCGCGCCGTCGGTCACGGGACGGAAGCCGCCGCGGCGTACGCGGCCTCGGCCGACGCGCTGCGCGGCCATTCGGCCCCGGACGCCCAGGACGCCACGGACGCCCTGCACGCCTTGGAGGCGGATGCCGCGCTACAATCCGGCCTCACCGATGACGCCCCGCAGTAGGTAGCCATGCCAGCCAACGGAACGAACCCTCGTCCTCATCAAGCCCGATGGCGTCCAGCGCCAGCTCATCGGGCGGATCCTCGCGCGCTTCGAGGAGCGCGGCCTGAAGGTCGTCGGCCTGAAGCTGGTGATGACGTCACGCGACCTGGCCGAGCGCCACTACGCCGCGCACCGCGAGCGTCCGTTCTTCGGCAGCCTGGTGGAGTTCATCACCTCGTCACCGCTGGTCGCGCTCGCGCTCGAGGGCCCGAACGCGATCGCGGTCGTTCGCGCGATCAACGGGGCGACGCGGCCGCACGAGGCCGCCCCGGGCACGATCCGCGGCGATTTCGCGCTCGAGACCGCGCAGAACATCGTCCATGCGTCGGATGGCCCGGACGCGGCCGTCACCGAGCTCGCGCTGTGGTTCACGCCGGCCGAGCTGTTCGACTACGACCGCTCGGTGGACACCTGGGTCCTGCCGCCCGGCGGAGTAGGCCGGCTCGCGCTCAGGGGACCTGCCTCGCCGGGGATCGGTCTGGACGGGCGGGAGGCCGGCCGCCGCCTGCGGGCCGCCGAACGCCCCGATCGACGTCAGCAGCGCCACGAGCGCGAGGACGCACCGTCGCGAGGGCCATGGCGAACGACCGGTTCGCGCCGGCCAGGCGCGATACGGACCCGCCGATGTCGGTCATGTCCGGCGCGATCCAGTGCGGCCGCCAGTCGACCGCCGGCGCCGAGGTGGCGTCGAGTCGCCGGCCGCCGATGCGCGAGCAGCCGGCGTAGTAGAGGATCGGCGCGAGGGTTGCCACCAGCACGAACACCTGGAGCGGGCCATCGAGGGCCAGGTCCACCAGCTCGGAGCGGGCCTCGAACGCGGCGAAGCCGGGCAGCCCGATCGAGGCCACGATGATCGCGACCAGCCCGACCGCGAGGATCGGCGAGCGGATGGCCCAGCCGCGCAGGTCCGCCAGACCGGCCGTCCCGAACAAATCGCGAACCACGGCGGCCCAGCCGGCGAAGGCGCTGCGGGTCACCACGAATGCCAGGATCCACGTGCGACCGGGCGTCCAGGCCGCGGGATCGAGGGCCGCGAACGCCAGCATCACGACGCCGGCGTCGCCGACGATCGAGTAGCCGACGACATGTTCGAGATCGTCCTGGATCCAGGCCGCGAACGTCGCCAGGACGATCGAGGCGACCGCGATGGCGACCACGACCGCGCGCACCGAGCCGACGTCCACCGGCAGCGGCGCGATGGAGGAATCCACCCAGGCCAGGCCGACGATCGCCAGTGATGCCGGGCCCCACGCGATGAGGATCGGGCAGGCCGGTCTCCGGCACCGCATCGGTCAGCCGGCCGACCAGGATGTGGAACGGGATGGCGCCGAACCGGATCGCGACGGCGAGGGCGAACGCCAGGTAGGCGAGTCCGAAGACGACCGGTTGTGCGACGAGTTCGCCCAGGTCCCGGCCGATCCAGGCGGTCGCGGCGATGGCCATGGCGCCGGCCACCACGACGGCTCGAAGGTCACGCACGCCCGACGCCGGCGCCGACCCGGCTGCCGGTCGACGGGATGGTCAGGAGGACGCCCAGCATCCCGCCGGCGGTGATCGCCAGGACCGCGATGCGCGGATCCGGCAGGGCGAGGGCCAGGGCGGCGGCGCCGAGCGTCCCGAGCGTCACGGCCGGCCCGTCGCGCCGGGAACCGACGGCGATCCCGATCAGCGACAGGACGAGGCCGGTGAACGTCCCGAGGATCAGGAACAGGCGGAGATAGGCCGATGACGCGAGGACCGAGCCACCGACCTCGAGGCGTGTCGTCGGATCGATGGCGAGCGCGGCGACGAAGGCCGCGCCGAGTCCGCCGACGCCGATCCAGAGGGCGATCCGTTGCCACCGCCGGGCCAGCAGGGCCAGGGTCGTGCCGGCGAAGGCGACGACCAGGAAGGCGGCCAGGCTCACGAGCGAACGTCCGGGGGCGTCAGCGGGTCGCGCTTCTGGTCGCAGCGTCGGTCTGGCGTCGCCGCCGCGGCGGCAACTCATCGGCCAGGGTGAAGCCCGCCGTCCCGTCCTTCCTGGCGGCCATCGCCAGGACCGCGATCGCGCCACCCAGTGCGGCGATGGCGCCGGCGGTGACCAGCTCCTCGAGCGTGGATGGCGTGCCGCCGAGCCCGACGCGCACCAGCAGTGCGCCCTGCAGCAGGAGGCTGAGGCCGATCCCGACCCGCAGGACGTCCCGTCCGGTCAGGAGCGGCGCGATCGCGAGGGCAGCGAGGCCGAACCCTGCGGCCGAGGCCAGATCGGGTCCGCCCGCCGGTGCGCCGAGCCCATGGGCGACGAGACCCACGACGGCCGCCGCGGCCGCCACGAGGCTGTCCGCCGGCCAGCCGAGCCGCGAACCGCCGGTCCCGAAGGCGCCGTCCCGGACGACGATCCAGAGGAGGTAGGTCGCCAGGACGGCCCCGACGACGCGGGCCGCAAGGCCGCTGGCGGGCGCGATCGGATCGGCCAGGAACGGCGCCGTCAGCAGGACCACGGCGAGCGACAGGACAGCCACCCGGGCGTCCCGCACGAAGACCGCGGCGACCGCTGCGGCCAGGACCGCGAAGGCGATGGCCGCGATCGCTGGGTTCATGGCGAGGCTGGTTCGAGCTCCGGGTAGGTGGGCGTCGGCAGGATGCCGAAGGTATCGAGTGGCCAGTAGCGCAGCCACGCGCGTCCGATCACCTGGTCGACGGCGACCGGTCCGAACACGCGCGAATCGGCCGAGTTGGAGCGATGGTCGCCCATCAGGAAGAGCTCACCCTCCGGGATGACCCAGCTGTCCTGGTCCGGTGCCGCGAACGTCTCCTGGGGCGGACCGCCCGGGACGTCGGCATAGACATATGGCTCGCTGATCACGATGTCGTTGATCATGACCTTGCCGTCCGCGATGGTGACCGTGTCGCCACCTTCGCCGATCACCCGCTTGATGAAGGGCGTGCCGTTCTCCTGGGCCCACGACGTCGGCGGGTTGAAGACGACGATGTCGCCGCGCGCGTACGGGTCGACCCGCGGGGTCACCTTGTCGACCAGGACATATTGCTCGGGCTCCAGGGTCCGCTCCATCGATTGCTGCTGGACCTTGTACGGCTGAGCGACGAAGTTCTGGATGACGAGGAAGATGACGAGGGTCAGGACAGAGGGTCTCGACGATCTCCAGGAGACAGCCGAAGGCGGGTCGTTTGGTCACAAGGCGGGAGTATAGGTGGTGACCCCGGTGGCCGCCCCACGGCGTCGGCCGATGCGGCCTGTACCAGCGGCCGTGTGGCGAGATTGACCCGCTCATTCGCGCCTTGCTACACTCCGCGTCTCAGCAGCAAGGTCCCGGCCCTCGGTGGATACCGCCCGGGACGATGCCGACCCAAGCCCCCAGGCCGTCTCGCCGTGCGCCGCGTGCGCCGCGCCAGCCGGACCGCCGGGCCATCCAGCATCATCACGGAGGACTCCACAGACCAGATGGATGCCAGTTCACTCCAGCTGATCATCCTGCCGGCGGGCCTCATCGCCATCGCCTTCGCGATCTACCTGGCCCGCGACGTCCTCGCGCGCGACACCGGTACGCCGGAGATGGAAGCCGTGGCCGGCACGATCTACGAAGGCGCCGTGGCGTTCATCCGCCGCCAGTACACGACGATCTTCGTCCTCGCCCTCGTCGGCATGGTGTTGATCGGGATCCTCATCACGCTCATCGAGACCCCCGAGGTCGCCGACGTCCCGTCGCTGGCCGGCTCGCCGATCGGCGATCATGACCGCCTTCGCGTTCATCGTCGGCGCGCTGTGTTCGATGGCCTCCGGGATCATCGGCATGTTCATCAGCGTCAAGGCCAACGTCCGGACGGCCGCGGCGGCGCGACGGAGCCTCGTCGAGGCCGTCCAGGTCGCCATGCGCGGTGGGGCCGTCTCGGGCTTCCTGGTCGTCGCCCTGTCGCTCCTGGGCGTGTGGGGCATCTTCATGTTCTACCGACGTTCGTCGGCGAGGTCACTGTCGCCGAGGCGCCCTTCCTGATCGTCGGGTTCGGCTTCGGGGCCTCGTTCGTCGCCCTCTTCGCCCAGCTCGGTGGCGGCATCTACACCAAGGCGGCGGACGTCGGCTCGGACCTCGTCGGCAAGGTCGAGAAGGGCATCCCTGAGGACGACCCCCGCAACGCCGGGGTCATCGCCGATCTCGTCGGCGACAACGTCGGCGACTGCGCCGGTCGTGGTGCGGACCTGTTCGAATCCACGGCGGCCGAGAACATCGGCGCGATGATCCTGGGCGTCGGGGTGTACGCGATCGCCGTGACGGCCGGCTGGCCGAACCCGCAGGCCTGGATCTTCTTCCCGCTCGTCGTCCGGGCCTTCGGGCTCCTCGCCACCATCGTGGCCATCTTCTTCGTGCGCGGCAAGGAAGACGAGAACCCGATGAACATGCTCAACCGCGGCTACTGGGTCACGACCCTGTTGTCCGTGGTGGGGCTGGCGATCACGACGTACGTGATGATGGACACGAACGGTGGGACCGGCGCGGGCGGCTTCCCGACGTGGGTCTACTTCTTCGCCGCCGGCATCGTCGGCCTCGCGACAAGCGTCGCGTTCGTGTACATCACCCAGTACTACACCGCGGGTAGCTTCCGCCCCGTGCGGGAGATCGCCGAGGCGTCGAAGACCGGCCCGGCCACGAACATCATCGCCGGCACCGCGATCGGCTTCGAGACCACCGCCGTCACAGCCATCACCATCAGCATCGCGCTCTTCGTCAGCCACTGGCTGGGCGATCAGGCCAACCTCATGTCGGCCGACGGGCGGAACGTGGGTGGCATCTTCGGGACCGCCGTCGCGACGATGGGCATGCTCATGACGACCGCCTACATCCTGGCGATGGACACGTTCGGACCCATCACCGACAACGCCGGTGGGATCGCCGAGTTCAGCCGGCTCGAGAAGGGCGCCCGTGAGATCACGGACCGCCTCGATGCCGTCGGCAACACCACCAAGGCCCTGACCAAGGGTTACGCGATCGCGTCGGCCTCGCTGGCGGCCTTCCTGCTGTTCAGCGCCTACATCGACAAGATCAACCTCATCAAGGGCCGGCAGATCGAGGCCGGGCGTGCCCGGTGTCGAGCTGCTCAACTCGGTCAACCTGGCCAACGTCAACGTGTTCATCGCGGCGATGATCGCGGCGACGCTGGTGTACTTCTTCAGCTCCCTCGCGATCCGCGCCGTCGGCACGACCGCCCAGTCGATCATCGTCGAGGTCCGTCGCCAGTTCCGCGAGATGCCCGGGATCATGGACTACACCCAGCGGCCGGACTACGCCCGGGTCGTGGACATCACCACCAAGGCCGCCCTCAAGCAGATGATCGCGCCCGGCATGGTCGCGGTCGCCACGCCCATCGCGATCGGGGTCCTGCTCGGAGCCGAGGCCGTCGCCGGCATGCTGATGGTCGGGACCATCGCGGGCGTCCTGCTCGCGACCGTCCTGAACAACGGCGGCGGCGCATGGGACAACGCCAAGAAGTACATCGAGTCGGGCAACCTCAAGGACGACGAGGGGAACATCCTCGGCAAGGGCTCCGACGCCCATGCCGCGGCCGTCGTCGGCGACACGGTCGGGGATCCCTTCAAGGACACCGCAGGCCCGTCGCTCCACGTCCTCGTGAAGCTGCTCGCCACGATCTCGCTCGTGCTCGCCCCCCTGTTCCTCCGCTAGACCGTAGAGAGGACCGGGGCGGGCTGGCCCGCCACTCGCTCCGGTGCATCCTGTGGACAACACCGCGATCCAGGCCCTGATCATGGGGATCGTCCAGGGACTCACCGAGTTCCTGCCGATCTCCTCGTCCGGGCACCTGATCATCGTCCCGTACCTGTTCGGCTGGGATGATGCCTTCATCACGTCGCTTGCCTTCAGCGTGATGCTGCACATCGGCACGCTCGCCGCGCTGCTGGCCTACTTCCGCGCCGATTGGGTCCGGATCGTCCCGGCCGGGTTCGCGGCCATCCGCGACCGTTCATTCGCCGGTGACCCGGATCGCCGGATGGCCTGGCTCCTGGCCGCCGCGACGCTCCCGGCTGCCATCGTCGGCACGCTCTTCAGCGACGTCATCGAGACGGCGATCAGGGAGGTCGGCCTGGTCGCGCTCACGCTCGTGCTCGGTGGCGTGATCCTGTGGGTCGCGGACCACTACGGCCGGATGGACCGCCACCTCGACGATGTCACGTTCCCGGTCGCGATCGGGATCGGTGCCGCCCAGGCGCTGGCCCTGATCCCGGGTATCAGCCGGTCCGGCATCTCGATCTCCGCCGGTCGATTCGCCGGGCTGGATCGCGATGCCGCGGCGCGGTTCAGCTTCCTGATGGCCACGCCGATCACCCTCGGCGCGATCCTCTTCGAGGTCCGTCGCCTGGCGACCGGCGAGGCCGGGGTGCAGGCCGAGGTCGTGCCGCTGCTGGTCGGGATGCTGTCGTCGTTCGTGGCCGGCGTGTTCGCCATCAGCATCCTGCTGCGCTACATCCGTACGCATTCGCTCACGATCTTCGTGGTCTATCGCTTCGCGCTCGCCGCTGTCGTCCTCGTGTTCATGGCGACGAGGTAGGGTCGGGGCATGGAGGTCATGAAGCAGGCGCGCCAGCGCGCGATCCGCGATCTCGTCGGGCAGCGCCTCATCCGGACGCAGCAGGAGCTGGCGGGCGCACTGCGCGACCGCGGGTTCCGCACGACGCAGGCAACCATCTCCAGGGACGTCGCCGAACTCGGCCTGATCAAGGTGTCGCGCGACGGGATGATCGCGTACGCGTTGCCGCCTCGTCTGGTGGAGGCCGAGACGTCCGGCGAGGACCGCTTGCGCAAGCTCCTGGCGGACCTCCCACTCGAAGTCGAGGAAGCTGGCCTGCTGCTCGTGCTGCGAACCCTGCCCGGCTCGGCCCATGCCATCGCCGCCGCCATTGACCGGGCGCGCTGGGCGGAAGTCGCCGGGTCGATCGCGGGTGACGACACGGTGTTCGTCGCCCTGCGCGATCGGGTGTCGTCTGCGACGCATCAAGGGCCGTCTCATCAGCCTCGCGGGCGGCGCCTGAAGCGGCTGCTGACCGCAGGCCCGCCGCTTTGACACCCACCCGTCGCACGACTACCATTCGTGCCCGGCTGGAACTTCAGGTGCGCGGCAACGGACTGCGCCTCGCCTGGAGTTCTTTCCTTATCGAAGACCGCTCGGATCGGTCTGCCCACACATCAGACCACCTGCAACGCGGGGGCGCCAGACCGTGAACAACAAACCGACCTATCTGTCCCAGGATGGCCTCGACAAGCTTCGGGCCGAGCTGCACGAGATGACCACCGTCAAGCGGCCCGAGGTCGCCAACCGGATCCACGACGCCAAGGAACACGGCGACCTCTCGGAAAACGCCGAGTACGAGGACGCCAAGAACGAGCAGGCGTTCGTCGAGGGCCGGATCCAGACGCTGGAGGCGCTCATCAAGAACGCCACGATCATCGATGAGCATCACTCCACGGACCACGTCCAGATCGGCTCCACCGTGGCGGTCGAGAGTCCGGACGGCAAGGAGACGTTCACGATCGTCGGCTCCACCGAGGCAAAGCCCGCAGAAGGTCGGATCTCGAACGAGAGCCCGGTCGGGCGCGCCCTGCTCGGCAAGAAGAAGGGCGAGAAGATCCTCGTGAAGGTCCCGGCCGGCGACTTCACCTACAAGATCACGGCCATCACCTGATCCCGGAGCTGCCATGGACTGGGCGGACGAACTAGCGGCATCGGTCAGCGGTCCCCAGGTCGTCAACGACTCCAAGACACCCTCCGGTACGGTCCATGTCGGGAGCCTGCGCGGGCCGGTCATCCTGGACACCATCGTCCGAGCCCTCCGCGCCAACGCGATCCCGACGACGCTGCTCTACGGCGTGGACGACCTGGACCCGATGGATGCCCAGGCCCTTCTGACGCCGGACGCGATCGACCACGAGATGGGTCGGCCACTGGCTCACGTGCCGGACCAGACCGGCGACTGTCACGCGTCGTACGCGCGCCACCACGCGCAGACGTTCATCGATACGTTCGCCGGCCTTGGGATCCACCCGGATCGCTACTACTGGATGAGCGACATCTATCCGACCGGGCAGATGGACCCATTCATCCGGACGGCCCTGGACAGGGCTGCCCTGGTCCGCGAGATCTATCGGCGCGTCGCCAACGTCCAGCACCCCGATGCGTGGCACCCGATCGGCGTCATCTGCCCGACCTGCGGCAAGGTCGGCACCACGATCGTGACCGAGTGGGACGGTGAGCTGGTCCACTTCGAGTGCCGCGTGCGGCACGTCGAGTGGGCGACCGGCTGCGGTGCGTCGGGCTGGATCAGCCCCTTCGGAGGCGCCGCCAAGTTGCCGTGGAACCTGGAATGGGCTGCCCAATGGTCGCTGTTCGGCGTGACCATCGAACCGAACGGCAAGGACCTCTCGACCGCGGGCGGCTCGCGCGATCGCAGCGACGCGATCGCGCGCGAGGTCTTCGAGCGCGAACCACCGCTCAACGTCCCCTACGAATTCCTCAACATCGGTGGCAAGAAGATGTCCACCTCGAAGGGGCGAGGAGCCGCGGCACATCGGATCGTGGAGGTCGTCCCGCCCGAGCAGCTCCGATTCCTGTTCCTGCGTCCACGACCGAACCACGCCATCGACTTCGATCCCGAGGGCACGGACCAGATCCCACGCCTGTTCGACGAGTTCGACAAGTTCGCGGCGGCCACCGCGGGCCGCGAGGTCAAAGGCGAGCTGGCGCCCGGGTACGAAGCCACGTTCCGCTACTCGCTGTTCGACCCCGAGGCGGACGTGGCCGCCGAAGCCTCGGCGTTCCGGCTCGCCTTCAATCGCGCCGTGATGTTCGCCCAGAGTCGCCGGGTCGACCCGGTCGCCCGGGCGGCGGCGGAGAAGGGAGGCGACCTGTCCGATCGGGAGGTCGTCCTCCTCCACGAGCGGCTGGACGCCGCCTCGGCCTGGCTTGACACGTACGCGCCAGATTCCGCCCGGTTCGAAGTCGTCCGCGACCGATCGCCGGAGCTGGTGCTCGGGCTCGACCCGGACCAGCGTCGCTACCTCGCCCACCTTGCTGACGCGGCAGAGCAGCGATCGCCGAGCTCCGGTGACGCCTGGCAGAACCTGATCTTCGAGATCGCCACATCCACGGGGCTGACAAGCCGGATGGCGTTCGCGGCCATCTACGCCGCCTTCCTCGATCGCACGAACGGTCCTCGGGCGGGCTGGATGCTCCAGGACGAGGACCGGACCTTCGTGCTCGAACGCCTGCGGACGGCCGGCGGCATGAGTGTCGGCCTGCAGCGGCTGCGCGACGAGCCGGACCTGATCCGCGATGGCGCGATCCGCAAGGGCGAGGACCCAGCCGTCATAGACCGCGCCCTCGAGTCGGATGCGGAGCGCCGCCGATTGCTCGGCGAGACCGAGGCGTTGAAGGCGGAACGCAACGCCACGTCGAAGCAGATCGGCGAGGCGATCAAGGCCGGTGCCGCCCCGAACGGACCCGAGGTAGCCGGCCTGCGCGCCGCCAGCACCGCGGCCGGTACGCGGATCGCGGCCCTCGACGCGACTCTCGCCGAGGTCCAGGCGGACCTGGACGATCAGCTGTTGCGGATCCCGAATCCGCCGGACCTCGACATCCCCGTTGGCGGGGAGGAGGCGAATGTCACCATCCGGACCTGGGGCGAGATCCTGGCCCGCGGCGAGCGAAGGCCGCACTGGGAGCTCGGCGAGTCGCTGGACATCCTGGACAACGCGCGCGGCGCCAAGATCGCCGGTTCCGGATTCCCGGTCTACAAGGGCGCCGGATCGGCGCTCCAGCGCGGCCTCATCAACTGGTTCCTGGACGTCCACACGCGCGAGAACGGGTTCACCGAAGTCTGGCCACCGGCCGTCGTGAACACGGAGTCCGCGCGAGGCACCGGCCAGATCCCGGACAAGGAAGACCAGATGTACGTCGTCACGCGTGACGAGCTCTACCTGGTTCCCACGGCCGAGGTCCCGGTCACCAACCTGCACCGCGACGAGATCTTCGAGGCGGCGGCGCTGCCGATCCGGTATGCCGCCTACTCGCCGTGCTTCCGGCGTGAGGCCGGCGCGGCCGGCAAGGACACGCGCGGGATCCTGCGCGTCCACCAGTTCGACAAGGTCGAGATGGTGCTCTTCGAGCGCCCCGAGGACAGCCCGGCCGCCCTGGAGTGGATGACCGGGCGGGCCGAGATCCTCCTGCAGCGGCTCGGCCTCGCGTATCGGGTGCTGCTGATGAGCACGCGCGAGCTGGGCTTCGCCCAGGCCCGCAAGTACGACCTGGAGGTCTGGTCGCCCGGGGTGGAGCGCTGGCTGGAGGTCAGTTCGTGCTCCAACTTCCGCGACTTCCAGGCTCGGCGCATGGCCATCCGCTACCGGCCGGAGGCCGGCGCGAAGCCGGAACTCGTGCACACCCTGAACGGCTCCGGCCTGGCCCTGCCGCGTGTCGTCGCCGCCATCCTTGAGACCTACCAGCGTCCGGATGGGTCGGTGACCGTCCCGGAGGTGCTGCGCCCCTACCTCGGGCGCGATACGATCGGGGCGCCCGATCCGGTAGGACAAGAGGGAGATGAACCATGAGTGATCCGCAACCACCCGCGTCATGGGTCGCGCCAGAGGTCGTGCCGGGCCCCGGCCCCGGGATGGAATTCGGTGGGCCTGGCGCCCGCCTGGTCGGCTACATCATCGACCTAGTGATCACGTTCGCCGCGATCTTCGTCTTGTTCCTGATCTTCGTCGTCGTGGGGACCCTCGTCCCGGCCATCGGGGCGATCGGGATCGCGTTGTCATTCGTCATCGTCCAGTTCGGGTACTTCCCGTACTTCTGGGCGAAGGATGGCCAGACCCCGGGGATGAAGATCATGAGCATCAAGGTCGTCCGTGACGCAGACGGCGGCCCGATCTCGATGGGCCAGGCGATCCTGCGCCTGATCGGCTACTGGGTGTCCAGTGTGGTGCTCTACCTGGGGTTCATCTGGATCTTCATCGACAAGCGGCAGCGCGGTTGGTTCGATCTCATCGCCGGCACGGTCGTCATCAAGGCCTGACGGTCGGCCCGGCTGCGATTGGCCGCGGCCCGGTGGCGACCCGTCGCGTCGCGTTCGCCCGGGCCGCTGGTATCCTCAGGCCCATGGAGAGGTGGCCGAGCGGTTGAAGGCGGCGCTCTTGAAAAGCGTTGGATCGCGAGATTCCGTGGGTTCGAATCCCACCCTCTCCGCCAGTCGCCGGATCCACGCGGCGCCGTCGCGGCGGCCGATCGAACTCCGGGGAGCGTAGGTAGTTCCGCTTGAGTGGAACGACCGGACACAACGCGCTGGCGGAGCCTTGACCCGGCTTGACGGCCCACCGGCCTCCCGGCCATACTCCCGGCCACATCGCGAAGCACAGGCTGTGATCGGGACGAGTACCCGTCGTGGCGTCGAACCAGAGACCCGGCGGTCGGTGCGAGCCGGGACGACGACGACGAGGGAATGGACCCGGGAGCCCCGAAGATCTTGAGTGCGGCACACGCCGAATGAGGGTGGCACCGCGGAAGGTTCGGCCTTTCGTCCCTGAGACGACTGGCCGTTCTTGATTCTCAGGGGCCTCACCCGATGACCTCAGCCGATCCGCTCAGCCTGACCCAGGCCCAACGCCTGGCGAGCTCCGCCGACACGATCCTCCTGCGCGCGACCCGCTCCGCGGACCTCGAGACGCCGATCGGGGCCCTGCTGCGCCTGGATGACGGCGGCCCCGCCTACCTCCTCGAGTCGGTCGAGGGTGGCGAGCGCCTCGGCCGCTACTCCTTCCTGGGGATCGGTCCGCGCCGGCTGCTCGAGGTCCGTGACGGCAACGCCCACGTCCAGACTCGCCCGGTGTCCGTCCCGACCTACGACGCCGGCCTGCCGATCGAGACGACCCCCGCCGCGGATCCGTTGGCCGCCATCCGTTCGTTCGTGCCGCGCCGCAAGGTCCTGCCCGTCGAGGGTATGCCGCGCTTCACCGGTGGGGCGGTCGGCGCGCTCGCCTACGACGCGATACTCGACCTTCGAACCGACCGTCCCGCTGCCGGACCGCGATCCGGTCGGCGTGCCGATGGCCGCCTTCATCGAGACGGACCTCGTCATCGTCTTCGACCACCTGACCCACACCCTGTCCGCGATCGCCTCGCTGCACACCGACAGGCCCGACTTCGAAGGGCGCTACCGGATCGCCGAGGAGGCCATCTTCGGAGCGCTCGAGCGCACGCAACGCCCGTCCGCGGCCGAGCTGGCCGGGTCGATGGGGCGTTCGACCGGCCCCGCTGCGGCGGTGGAGGCCCCGGTCGACACCAGCCTGGGACGTGACCAGTACATCCGCGCCGTGGTCGCCGCCAAGGACGCGATCGCGGCCGGCGAGGCCATCCAGGTCGTGCTCGCCCGGAGGCAGTCGTTCGACCTGCCGACCGTCGCGGCCACAGGTACCACGCTCGACGGGATCACCCTGTACCGGGCCCTGCGCCGGGTGAACCCGAGCCCGTACCTGTTCTTCGTCCGGACGCCGTCGTTCGAGGTCGTCGGCGCGTCGCCGGAACTGCTGCTCCAGGTCGAAGGCGACAGGCTCACGACCCACCCGATCGCCGGTACGCGACCACGCGGCGCCGACGCGACCGAGGATGCGCTGCTGTCCGAGCAGCTGCAGCGCGATCCAAAGGAGCGTGCTGAGCACGTGATGCTGGTCGATCTCGGCCGCAACGACCTGGGTCGTGTCGCCCGCGCCGGCACGGTGACGGTCAGCAAGTACATGGAGGTCGAGCGCTACAGCCACGTCCTGCACCTGGTCTCGCACGTGGAGGCCAGGTTGCGGCCGGAGCTGGACGCGCTGGATGCCCTGCGATCGGTCTTCCCGGCCGGCACGCTGTCCGGGGCCCCCAAGGTCCGGGCGATGCAGCTCATCGCCGCTGCCGAAGGCGAGCGCCGCGGCCTGTACGGCGGCGCCGTGGGCTATCTGGGCTACGACGGCAACCTGGACACGGCGATCACGATCCGCAGCGCGGTCCTCCGCGAGGGCCAGGCGCACGTCCACACCGGCGCCGGGATCGTGGCCGGCTCCGTGCCGGAGCTCGAATTCGAGGAGACCGAGCACAAGGCGGCCGCCCTGCGACGCGCCATCGAACTGGCGGCTGGGCAGGTCCCGTGATCCTGGTCGTCGACAACTACGACAGCTTCACCTTCAACCTGGTCCAGGCGCTCCAGGCCGCCGGGGCGGACGTTCGGGTCATCCGCAACGACGCCATCGATCGCGGTGGTGTGGAGGCGATGGCGGACGATCCCGAGGCGCACCTGCGCGGGATCGTCATCTCGCCCGGACCGGGCGATCCGGACGAGGCCGGGGTGTCGATGGACACGATCCTCATCGCGGCGGACCGCGGCATCCCGCTCCTCGGCGTGTGCCTCGGGATGCAGTCGATGGCGCAGGCGTTCGGGGCGACGATCGTCCGGGCGCCGACGCTCGTGCACGGCGAAGCGTCCGAGATCACGCACGACGGCGCCGGCCTGCTCGAAGGGATGCCGCCCTCGTTCATGGCAGCGCGCTATCACTCGCTCGCGATCGATCCGGCGACATTGCCCCAGGAGCTGCGCGTGACCGCGATGAGCGAGTCGGATCGCGTGATCATGGGCATCCGCCACGTCTCGCTACCGCTCGAGGGGGTCCAGTTCCACCCAGAGAGCGTCCTCACGCCCGAAGGCCCGCACCTGCTCGCCAACTTCCTGCGCCAGGCCGGGGAAGGGGAGGCGTCCCTGCTGGACGCGGCGAGCGGGACATTCGCCACGGCCGGCCTGACCGAAGGCGCGGCGAATCCGTGAGCGACCTGGTCAGGGCCGCCCTGGTGTCGATCGTGGACGGCGGGACCCTGTCCATGGCCGAGGCCCGCGCGGCGATGGGTGACGTGATGGATGGCGAGGCGACACCGGCCCAGCTGTCGGCCCTCCTGATGGGCCTGCGGATGCGCGGCGAGACCGTCGACGAGCTGGCCGGTTTCGCGGCCGCCATGCGCGACCGGGTCGTTCACGTGGACGCGCCCGCTGGCGCCATCGACGTCGTGGGCACGGGTGGCGACGGCAGCGGCACGTTCAACATCTCCACGACGGCTGCGCTCGTGGCGGCGGCCGCCGGGATCCCGGTCGCGAAGCACGGCAACCGGGCGATCACCTCGCGGTCCGGAGCGGCGGACGTCCTCGATGCGCTCGGCGTCCGGATCGACCACGACGCGGCGTCCGCAGGCGCTGCGCTGCGCTCCCTGGGGTTCGCCTTCCTGTTCGCCCCGAACTTCCATCCGGCGATGCGCCATGCTGGACCGACCCGTCGGGAGATCGGGGTCCGGACGGCGTTCAACCTGCTCGGCCCCTTGACGAACCCGGCCGGCACGAGTCGTGGCGTGATCGGGGTGGGAGCGCCCGAGGTGGCGGCGAAGGTGGCCGAGGTCGCGCGGCGGCTCGGCACGGAGCGGACGTTCGTCATCCATGGCGCCGGCGTGGATGAGCTTCCGCTAGACGGCAGCGGCGTCATCCATGATGTCACCCAGGCCGGCATCGAGACGCAGACCGTCGTGCCCGAACGGCTGGGCCTTCGCTCGGCGCCGACGGCCCGGCTGGCCGGAGCGGGACCCGAGGAGAATGCCCGGATGGTCGAGGCCGTCCTTCGCGGCGAACCGGGGGTCCGGCGCGACGTGACCGTCCTGAACGCCGCCGCGGCGTTCCTCGTCGCCGGCCGGGTCGAGTCGCTGGAAGCTGGCGTGGACCAGGCGGCGCTGACCATCGATGCCGGGCTGGCCGTCGAACTGCTCGAGGCCCTTCGGGCCGAGCGGCGAGAGGCCGAGTCGATCGCCACGGCCGCGACCGGCGAGGGCGCCGCCTCGTGACCATCGTCAGCCGCCGCGCCGCATCGCCGAGCCGATCCGTCGTGCACGAGATCGCCGAGCGCCGCCGTGCCGACATCCTCGCCGAGGTCGCCGCAACCAGCCTGGCCGACCAGCTGGACGCCGCGCTGGCCTCGCCGCGACCGCGTCCTGTCGTGGAGGCCCTCGCGAGGCCGGGCTTGCACCTCATCGCCGAGATCAAGCGATCGTCGCCGTCGGCTGGCGCGATCGCCGCGGCGGGCGACGACATCGTCGCCCGTGCCCGCGCCTACGAGGCCGGTGGCGCGACTGCCATCTCGGTCCTGTGCGAGCCGCACTGGTTCGGCGGGTCCGTGGCGGACCTGCGCGCGGTCCGCTCGGCCGTGTCCATCCCGGTCCTGGCCAAGGAGTTCGTGGTCGAGGAGATCCAGCTGCCGATGCTGCGGGCCGCCGGCGCGGACCTGGTCCTGCTGCTCGCCAGTCTCCATCCGGCCGAGGCCCTGCGTCGCCTCGTCGAACGTGCCCTCGAGATGGGCCTGGAGCCGCTGGTGGAGGCCCACGATGAGCGCGAGCTCGAGTGGTCGCTCGCCAGTGGGGCACGGATCATCGGGTTGAACAACCGCGATCTGCGGACGCTCGTCGTCGATCCGGAGCAGGCGTCCCGGCTGCGCGAACTCGTGCCGGACGACCGTCTCGTCGTGGCCGAGTCGGGTGTGCGCGACACGGCGCAGATCGTTCGCTGGCGAGCGCAGGGGTTCGATGCGGCGCTGGTCGGAGAAGCCCTGGTCAGGGCCGCCGATCCCGCCTCGGCCGCGCGCGCGTTCGTGGCAGCCGGCCGCCAGCCGAGCGATCCGTCGAACGTCGCCACACGACCGTTCGTGAAGATCTGCGGGGTCACGAACATGGATGGGGTGTTGGCCGCTGTGCGAGCGGGTGCCGATGCCGTCGGACTGAACCTCGTGCCCGGGACGCCCAGGGCGTTGTCCACTCCCCGAGGCCGCGGAGCTGGCTCGCCTGATCCGTGCAGCAGCGCCGCCGGACGCCCGGCCCCGGATCGTGGCCATCACCGTGGACGCGAGTGCGGCGGAGCTCGGATCGATCGTGGCGGCACTGGACCCGGATGCGGTCCAGCTCAACGGCGACGAGCCGGTCTCGCGCGTCGCCGGACTCGGGCGCGAGGCCTGGAAAGTCCTCCACCTCCCGGCCGACGAGCCCGCCGACGCGTCCCTCGTGGTCGGCGACGTCGTGTCGCGCGGCCGCGCGTTCCTGGCCGCCGGCGCCACGCGGATCCTGCTCGACACCGCCGGGGGCCCGCATCCGGGCGGGACCGGCACTCGAGCGTCGGCGAGCCTCGCCGCCCAGGTCGCGCGCGAGATCCCGGTGACGCTCGCCGGTGGCCTCGATCCCTCCAATGTCGCGGGCGCGCTCCGATCCATCCCGGCCCGAGGCGTGGATGTCGCGTCCGGCGTGGAAGCACCTCGGATCGCCGGACAGCGGCCGACCAAGGACGCGTTCCGCGTCGCCCTGTTCGCCAAGCGGGCTCGGGCAGCCCGTGACGACCGTCCGGACGTGGCGTTCGGCCCGACACCCGTCCACGCCGGCTTGCTCGAAGCGGATGCCGCCGGTCGATGGGGGATGGAGCGGGACTTCGGAGGGCGCTATGTCCCCGAGACGCTGATGGCGGCGCTCGAGCAGCTCGAGACGGCGTACGAGGCGCTTCGCCACGACCCGGTCTTCTGGGCCGAGCTTCGCGAGCTGCTGGCGACCTTCGCCGGCCGGCCGACACCCATCTATCGAGCCGACCGCCTCGCCGAGGCCGTGCGCACCGAGGCCGCCCGTCGCGCCGGATCCCATTCGGCCTCCCGCCGCCCCGCGAACCCGATCCCGAACCTGCGCCTCTACCTCAAGCGTGAGGACCTGGCCCACACTGGGGCCCACAAGATCAACAACGCGCTGGGTCAATCGCTGCTGACTCGACGCCTCGGCAAGTCGCGGGTCATCGCCGAGACCGGCGCCGGCCAGCATGGCGTCGCAACGGCGACGGCCTGTGCGCTGCTGGACCTGCCCTGCGTCGTCTACATGGGCGCCGAGGACATCGAACGCCAGCAGCCCAACGTCCTTCGGATGCGCTCCCTGGGCGCCGAAGTCCGGTCCGTCACGTCCGGCACGGCGACCCTCAAGGACGCGGTCAACGAGGCGATGCGCGACTGGGTCACCAACGTCGAGACCACCCACTACGTGCTCGGGTCCGCCATGGGACCGCATCCGTACCCGACGATCGTCCGCGACCTCCAGCGCCGCATCGGCGATGAAGCCGCGGCGCAACTGATGGAGGTGGAAGGCCGGCTTCCGGATCTCGCACTTGCGTGTGTCGGCGGTGGTTCGAACGCGATCGGGTTGCTTGCACGGTTCATCGGCGAACCCTCGATCCGGCTCGCGGTCGTCGAAGCAGCCGGGGACGGGCTGGCGACCGGGCGCCACGCCGCCGCGATCCTGGGCGGGACCCCGGGCATCCTCCACGGCTCGCGATCCCTGATGCTCCAGGACGCTGACGGTCAGGTCACCGAAGCGCATTCGGCCTCCGCCGGCCTTGACTATCCGGGCATCGGGCCCCAGCTCGCCGCGCTGGCGGAGGGCGGTCGGATCGAGGTCGCGGCGGCCACGGATCGCGAGGCGATCGCCGCGATGCGAACGGCGACGCGGACCGAGGGCATCCTGCCGGCGCTCGAGACCGCCCATGCGATCGCCGCGCTCCCTGCGTTGTTGGCCGGGGGCGATGGGGTCGGCGGCGGCTGGCCGGATGATGTGCTGGTCTTGCTCGGGTTCTCGGGTCGTGGCGACAAGGACCTCTCCGCACTGGAGCGCTTCGCGGACGTCGAGGCCTGGGCGCAGGCGGCGGGATGACCGGCACGGTAGGTCGGCCGATGGAAGCGGGTACGAACGAGACCGCGGGCGCCCGGCGGATCGCGGCTGCCTTCTCGCACGCTCGCGCAGAGGGTCGGATCGCGCTGATCCCGTACGTCGTCGCCGGATACCCCGACGCTGACACGAGTTTCGCGGTGGCCCTAGCCGCGGCCGATGCCGGCGCCGACCTGCTTGAAGTCGGCCTGCCGTATTCGGACCCGCTGGCCGATGGGGCTACGCTCCAGCGTGCGTCCGGAGTGGCTCTCGCCGCAGGCGCCACATTGGAGTCGTCGCTCCGGCTGCTCGAGCGGATCGGCGCGGCTCGGCCGCATCTGCCGCTCGTTCCGATGGGCTACGCCAACCAGGTCATCGGTGGCGGCGATGGCGAGGCCGTCGCGAAGCGCCTGACTGCAGCCGGCGCGGCAGGCCTGATCGTCGCGGACCTCACGCCGGACGAGGGCGCTCCATTCGAGGCGGTCGCGACGGGCGGCCGGTCTGGCGGTCGTCTATCTCGTCGCCCCGACCACCTCGCCGGCCCGCCGGGCCTGGATCGCGAGCCGCAGCGGCGGCTTCCTCTACTGCGTGTCCCTGGTCGGCGTGACCGGCGCCCGGGCATCACTCCCGTCGTCCGTCGGCAAGCTCGTCCGCGACGTGAAGGCCGCCTCGCCGGTCCCGGTCGCGGTCGGGTTCGGCGTCAGCAGGCCCGCCCATGTTCGGGCGATCGTGAAGGCCGGCGCGGACGGCGTCATCGTCGCGTCGGCACTGGTGGACGCGCTGGGGCCAGATGGCCGGGATGTGGCCGGATCGTCGAGGCTTGTCGGTGAACTGCGGGCCGCCACACGGCGGGCGTGAACGGAGGAAGCGGATGGCGCCCAAGCAGATCGAGACCGTCGACGCCTTCATGGCTCGCCTGGACCATCCGCGCAAGGACGAGATCGAACGGCTTCGTCGGGGCATCCTGGCGTGCGACCCGTCGATCACCGAACACGTCAAGTGGAACGCCCCGAGCTTCCGCAACGCGTCCGACGACGACCGCATCACGTTCAGCCTGCAGCCCGGTGATCGTCTCGATCTGATCTTGCATCGAGGGACGAGGCGCCGCGAGGACGTCGCCGACTTCGCTTTCGAGGACCCGTCCGGCCGCATCCGGTGGATCGTCCGTGATCGCGGGGTCGTCAGCTTCGCCGCGGGCGACGACCTTGTCGTCCGTTGGGACGAGACCATGGACCTCATGTCGCGCTGGATGGTGGCCACTCTCGACTGACCGACGCCCGTATCCTTGGCCGATGCGTATCGAGATCGCCGAAGAGCACGTCGCGAAGCGGGCCTTCGCCTGGGGCGTGGACTGGCCGGGCTGGTGTCGCAGTGGCAAGACCGTTGATCTGGCTGTCGAGGCGCTCGTCCTCGCCGCGCCGCGCTACGCGGTCGCCACCGCCGGGCTCGGATTCCCCAAGCTGGTCGCACCCGGTGACCTCGCGATCATCGATTCGGTCGAAGGCGGTGCCACGACGGACTTCGGCGCGCCGGAGCGGATCACGCCGGCCGACGAGCGGCCCACCGACGCCCCGGAGGCGGATCGGCTGGCTGGCCTTGTCGAGGCTGCCTGGAACGTCCTGGACGACGTCGTCGCCGCGGCGCCAGTCACGTTGCGCAAGGGTCCGCGCGGTGGTGGTCGCGACCGCGACAAGATGGTCGAGCACGTCCTGATGGCCGAACACGCGTACGCGCGAAACCTGGGCCTCAAGCTCCCGGTGCCGAACCCGGCGGACCCCGCTTCGGTGGCTATGCTGCGGTCCGCGATAGCGGCCGTCCTGCGGGAGCCGTCGGACGGTTCACCCATCGCCGGTCGCAAGTGGACGCGACGCTACGCCGCTCGCCGGATCGCCTGGCACGTCCTGGACCACGCCTGGGAGATCGAGGACCGAACGGACCCGGCCTGAGATCAATCCGACGGTGGCCAGCCGACGGCCACGGCCGCCTCACGGATCAGGTCCTCGGCCGCCCGCCCGGCCGCGCGGAGCTCGCGCAGCGACGTCGCCCCGTCCGCCTTGGAGAGCTTCGAGCCGTCCGGCCGCAGGATGAGTGGGTGGTGCGCGAACCCCGGCGGCGACGTCCCGTCCGAGCAGTCGCCCCAGCCGGATCTGGTCCGGCGTGGCGTCGAGCAGATCACGACCGCGAACGACCAGGTCGATGCCGTGCCGGAGGTCGTCCACGACGACGGAGAACCCGTACGTCCACTGGCCGTGGCGGTCGCGGATGAGCGGATCGCCGGCCATCGAAACCTCACCGATACACGGCCCGGCGAGCCGGTCCTCCCACGCCTCGGACCCACTGCCGAGGGCGACCCGCAACGTTGTCGCTTCGGCGTCTCGCTCCCGGCACCCACCCGCGCAGCCCGGCCCCTGCCACGGCCGTCCATGCTCCGCGGCCCATCGGCTGAAGGTCGTCCGCGTGCAATCGCAGCCGTAGACGAGGCCGTCCGCCCGCAGTCGGTCCAGCGCGGCCAGTGTACGGTTCGTCCGAGTCGCTCTGTCGGAGCGGCTCCTAGATCCGCACGGAACCCCAGCCACTCGAGGTCCTCGAGGAGGGCCGCGTCGTATTCGGGCCGGCAGCGCGACCGGTCGTGATCCTCGATCCGGAGCAGCACCTGCCCCCCGTCCTTCGCCGCCAGTCCCCACACCCAGACGGCGTTGGCGACGTGGCCAAGGTGCAGGTAGCCGGTCGGCGCTGGCGCGAACCGGGTGAGCGTCACGGGGCGGCGCTGGCCGGGTAGGTGATCGCCGCGAACACGCGGACCTCCGTGTCCACGTTCCGCCCGAGGGCCGCATCCACGTCCGAATCGAGCGATCTGAGATCCGGTGGATCCAACGGACCCGAGAGCTCCACGTCGACCGTGTCGCCATCGACCCGCACGCTGACGATCTGGTACCCCTGTCCGGGCGGCAGCCAGGCCTCCACGGCCTTCCCCGCGGCGATCTCGTCACTCGACTGCGTGTAGGTGGTCTGGAACGCGAGGGCCAACGGGACCAGCAGGATGAGCGCCCCGGCTGCGAACGTCAGCAGCCACGCCCGCGTCTGCGAATCCCGACCCACGAGTCGGTTGATCGGCGCGATCCCGACCAGGATGAACACGACGGTCGCGGCGAGCACGATCGAGACGAAGTTCGTCATGAACAGCAGCATCGCGCCGGATGCGCCGTCCAGGTCGCCCTGGCCAAGCAGCAGTCCCACGGTCGAGAGCGGCGGGACGAGCGAGATGGAGATCGCGACCCCCGCGAGCGCATCGGACACCTTGCGGTTCGACACGCCGTAGGCACCGGCGGCTCCGGATGCCAGGGCGATGACCAGGTCGAGGATCGTCGGGGCGGTACGGGCCACGATCTGCGGGGTCATCGTCAACGTGGGCGTCGCCAGCCACGACCCGATCGCCACGGCCAGCAGGATCGTGAAGACGATCCCGAAGATGGTCACGAGGAGGGACCGCATCGCACGTTGCGGCGTCCCTGTCACGATCCCGAGGGCGATCCCGACGATCGGCACCATCAGTGGGGCGATGATCATGGCGCCGATGATCGTCGCGACCGAATCGGCGATAAGCCCCACCGCGGCGATCGTGCCGGCCAGCCCCAGCAGGATCGTGAAGCGGGTCAGTTTGTCGGCGACCGGCGGATCGTAGGTGTAGGCGTCGAGGATCTCGACGCGCCGCTCCTCGCCGATATCCCGCTGGCGCAGCCACGTCCCAACGGACCCCAGGAGGCCGATCTCCGATGTGTCGCCACCGTCGTCGGCAGCGGGCGCTCGGAAGGCCGCCCCGATCGTGAGCAGTCCGCCTGCGAGAAGTGCCAGGCCCCCCACGAGCAGCAGCGTGTTCCAGGCGACGGTCGGGATGATGAACAGCACCACCGCGAGCGCGACGAAGAGGGCACCGCGTGAGAGGCGGGCGACACGCCTGGCCCGATCCCGGCTGCGCAACCCGGCAACCATGTCGACCACGCCAAGCAGGGCGATGGCGATCACGACGACGCGGTCCGTGGCGCTGCCGACATCCAGCTGCGCCAGGATGAGGGCGCCGCCGCCGAGCAGTCCGATGACGCCGCGGATCCGCCGGTAGTCGATCCTCCCGGCCCCGGGTGCGGGCCGCACGCCGACGAGTTCGAGCAGGCTGATGGCCACGAGCGCGATCCCGATCGCGATCTCGGCGAGGTCCGGCTGGATGACCGCGAGCGAACCCGCCCCGAACTCCAGGATCCCGCGGATCAGGATGATCCGGCGCGTGCCCGGAGTCCGCAGGATCGTGCCCAGCCGATGCAGGGACGGTGGGTCAGCCGCCATCCACGTCCCCGCGGGGATCCCTTCCAGAGGCACGGTCGCGCGACTCGAGGGCCCGTGTCGCCACGAACAATCGCCGATAGAGCGCGACCAGGTCGGCCTGGGGGAGGGGACCGGTGTTGGCCATGGACACGCGCAGCAACACCTCCCGCTCGCGCTCCGCATCGCGGATCGTCCGGCGACCTGCGGCCGTCTTGGCCCGGCCTGCCTCACGGGCCAGTTCGGCGCGCTCGTTCAAGAGCGCCACGAGCCTGCGGTCCAGCGCATCGATCCGCTTGCGCAGCCGGCGCAGCTCCGCGGTCTCCTCGAGCCGGTCAGGCATGGTCGCCTCCGAACCGCTCGGCGATCGCCTCGAGTGCCACGTGGTAGCCGCGCGCTCCCTGGCCGACGATCGATGCGACCGCGATGTCGTGCAGGAAGTTGACCTGACGGAACGGCTCGCGGGTGGCTGGGTCGGACAGGTGGACCTCGTAGAACGGGCGCTGCACGGCGAGCAGCGCGTCTCGCAGCGAGACGCTGGTGTGGGTCAGGCCGCCTGCGTTCACGATGGCGACATCGAAGTCGCGCTGGTGCAGTCGATCGATGAGCGCACCCTCGTGGTTCGACTGGAAGAAGTCGACGGTCAGGCCGAGGTCGGATGCCCGGCTCGCGATCCCGGCGTGGATCTCCGCGAGCGTCTCGTGCCCGTAGATCTCGGGCTCGCGCGTGCCGACCAGGTCCAGGTTCGGCCCTTCGAGGACCAGGACGGTCGTCATCGGGGCGTCGCCACGGCCAGCAGGGCCGTCACCGCCCCCTCCACGACCGCCGCCTCCACCCCGGTCTGGACGACCACGCCTTCCGCTGTCGGGAGGACCCAGCGGAGCGTGCCGGCGGCGTGCTTCTTGTCGGTCGCGAGATGCGCCATCACGGTCTCCAGCGGGTAGTCGAGCGGTGCTGTCCCAAGCTCCAGCCGGTCGAGCAGCGCGGCGATCCGATCCGCCCGGTCGGCCGGTGTGACCTCGAGGGCCCGGCCGATCGAGCACGCGGCGCGAAGGCCGTAGGCGACGGCCTCCCCGTGCAGCAGCCGGCTATACCCGGCGGTCGCCTCCAGCGCATGGCCGACCGAATGCCCAAGGTTCAGGGTGATCCGTCCACCGGTCGGGTCGTGTTCTCGCTCGTCGGCGAGCACGACCTCGACCTTCGCCCAGGCGCATCGCTCGACGAGCTCGGCGACGACGCCCAGGGCGTCGGGGTCATCTGCCCCCACGGCGATCGCCGGCCCGCGGGACTCGAGCAACTCGAACAGGCGCTCGTCGCCAAGCGCGGCCATCTTGACCGCCTCGCCCAGTGCCGCCCGCCGATGGCGCTCGGGGAGGGAGCGCAGTACCGCCACATCCACGATCGTCGTCTCTGGCAGGTGGAATGCCCCGACCAGGTTCTTGCCTTCCGGAAGGTCGACGCCGGTCTTCCCGCCGATCGAGGAATCGATCTGCGCGACGAGCGTGGTGGGAACGTGGATGAGTGGCACGCCGCGGAGATACGTGGCGGCCAGGAACCCGGCGGCGTCCCCGAGCGCGCCGCCGCCGATCGCGACGAGGGGCTCCGCTCGGTCGGCTCGCAGTCGGACCAGGTCGCGCGCCGCGCCTTCCACCACCGCCAGGCGCTTCGCGTCCTCTCCCTGGGGCAGGAGGATCGTCTCGACGGTCCAGCCGGCCACACGAAGCGTCGTCGCGACCGCCACGCCGACGGCTTCCCACGCTCCGGGCTCGGAGACGAGGATCGCGCGGCGGGCGCCGAGCCGCCGAAGGGCACCGGCGATCTCGGCGGCGGCGATCCCGTCGCCGATGACGACTCGCCCGATCGCGGTCTCGGCCCGCAGCAGCGTCGTCCCGTCGCGGGAGCGGTCCTCCGCGAGGCGCGCCTCGATCGCCTTGATGACGTCCGGGACCTCGGCGACCCCGGCGATGCGGATGTCCGCTGCTGCATAGAAGCGCTCGCGCTTCGCGGCGAGATCGCGGACGGCCCCGATCGGATCGCGTCCGACCACGAGGGGTCGCACGCGCGGCGATCGGCGAAGTCGCTGGGCGAGGACTTCCGGACGTCCGTCCAGCCAGACGACGGTCCGTCCGCGGTAGAGGCTCCAGCGGTTGCGCGGATCGACGACCGCCCCGCCACCGGACGCGATGACACGCCGGACCGCCGCCTCGGGGTCCGCGGGGCCAAGGTCGGCGACCGCACGGCGTTCGATCGCGCGAAAGGCGGCCTCACCCTTGCTCGGCGAAGATCTCCGGGATGGTCTGCCCGGTGCCGGTCTCGATGCGTTCGTCGAGGTCGATGAACGTGGCGTCGTGGCGGTGGGACAGACGCCGGCCGACGGCGCTCTTGCCGCTGCCGGGCAACCCGACGAGGACGATGTCCATCGCGGCTCAGTCGTCCCCGCCGGAACCGGCCTCGTCCGAGCCGCTCAGGCCGTGCGGATGACCCGGCACCGGCGGCTCGATCGGTCGAGCCAGGCGGGCTCGGTACGCCGCGAGGCTCGCCTGGACGTCCTCCATCGTGTCGCCACCGAACTTCTCCATGACGAAGGCGGCCAGGGTGAGCATCACCATGGCCTCGGCGACGACGCCAGCCGCCGGCACGACGCTGATGTCGCTCCGCTCGTAATGCGCCTTGTCGACGGACTCGCCGGTGACGAGGTCTGCGGACGCCAGCGGACGGGCGAGCGTCGAGATCGGCTTGACCGCGCCGCGGACGACGAGCGGCTCGCCGTTGGTCACGCCACCTGTCAGGCCGCCGGCGTTGTTCGTGCGATGGATCCAGCGACCGGCGTCGTCGCGACCGTCGATGACGTCATGCACGGCCGAGCCGAAGCGCCGTGTCTGCTCGAAGCCGAGCCCGAACTCGACCCCCTTGACGATGTTGATGCTCATGACCGCCGCGGCCAGTGCGGCGTCCAGCCGTCGGTCCCAGTGGACGTACGAGCCGAGCCCGATCGGCAGTCCATGGACCACGACCTCGAACACACCGCCGACCGTGTCGCCCGCGGACCGGGCTTCGTCGATCCGGGCGATCATCCGGATCTCCGCGTCGGGATCCGGACAGCGCAGCGGTGAGGCGTCGGCCTCCTCGCGCGACCGTGTGGCGTGGGCGGGGTCCAGCGCGACGCCGCCTACCTCGGCCGTGAACGACCAGGCCTCGATCCCGAGTCCCGCCAGGAACGCCCGTGCCACCCCGCCGGCCGCGACTCGGGCCGCCGTCTCGCGCGCCGACGCGCGCTCGAGGACGTTGCGGACGTCGTTGAAGCCGTACTTGAGGGCGCCGGCAAGGTCGGCGTGACCGGGGCGGACCCGGGTGACCGGCGTCGCTCGCTTGTTGCCCTCCTCGGATGCCGTGCGAAGCGCCGCCGCCTCGTCCGCCCCAAGCGGTGCCACCGACATGACCTGGGTCCAGTTCTCCCAGTCCCGGTTTCGGACCAGCAGCAGGATCGGCGAGCCCAGGGTCAGGCCGTGCCGCACCCCGGCGACGATCTCCGCCCGGTCCTGCTCGATCGTCTGGCGAGCGCCGCGGCCATAGCCGCGCTGGCGTCGCACGAGGTCGACGGCCAGTCCGTCTGCGGACAGGGCGAGGCCGGCCGGGACACCCTCGACGGTCACGCCGAGGGTCGGCCCGTGCGATTCGCCGGCGGTCAGGAAGCGGAAGGCAGCCATGCGTGGTGGTCCGTCCGGTCAGGCGGGCAGCGCAGCGGTCAGTCCGGGCTGCCCGCGGCCGTCGGGGCGGATGCCTCGACGGGCTCGGGTGCCCCGGTCGGTTCGCCCTCGGCCGAGCGCAGGCCGCCGGCGCGTGCCGCCGCCAGGGCGGCCCCCATCACGTCCAGCGGCGCCGCCTGCCCGGTCCACAGGGTGAAAGCGGCCGCGCCCTGGTTGAGGAGCATGACCTCGCCGTCGGACACGGATGCGCCCGCGGCCTTGGCGTCGCGCAGCAGTCGGGTCTGGGCGTAGATCAGGTCCAGCACCAACAGGTCGCCGTGGAGGATCTCGGCCGGGATCGGACTCACGTCGTTGGTCAGGCCGATCGACGTCGCGTTGATGAGGACCTTGGTCTTGGCCAGCTCGGCCTCGATGATCGATTCGTGCCAGGGCATCGCACGCAGCTCCATGTGGGCCGCGCTCCGCCCGAAGTGCTTGACCAGGCCCTCCGCCCGGTGGAGATGCCGGTTGAACACGACGATCCGCTGGAAGCCCTCGGTGATGAGCCCGTGGACCACCGCCCGGGCCCCGCCGCCGGCGCCAAGCAGGACGGCGTGTCGAGGCATCTTCTGCTTGCCGACCAGCTTGTCGAGCGCGATCTTGAACCCGGGAACGTCCGTGTTGTGGCCGACCAGGCGCTTTCCCTCGCGGGTGATCGTGTTGACGGCGCCGGTGGCGTGGGCGTTCTCCGTGATCCGGTCCATCAGTGGCACGACCCGCTCCTTGTGCGGGATCGTCAGATTGGCGCCAAGGAAGTCGTCGCCACGCAGCTCGCCGATGGCGTCCGCCAGCTCCATCGGCGGGCGGTCCCACAGTTCGTACGCGGCGTCGATGCCCAGGGAATCGAATGCCGCCTGCTGCATCGCGCCGGACAGCGAATGGGCCACCGGGTGGCCGATCAGGACCACGCGCTTCGTCATGCTCGCACCCTTTCGAGGTCGTCGAAGAAACCGGGATAGGAGATCGCCGCGGAACCGGGCCGCTCGATCGTGGTCGAACCGGAGGCGACCAAGCCCGCGATGGCGAAGGTCATCGCCAGTCGGTGGTCGTCGAGGCTGTCCGTGGCGGCGCCGACGAGCGCCGTGTCGCCGTGGATCCGGATGTCGTCGCCATCGACGTCGACGCGTGCGCCGAGCGCCTGGAGTCCGGCGGCGATCCCGTTGATCCGGTCCGACTCCTTATGGCGCAGCTCGCCGGCGCCGCGGATGGTCGTGGTGCCGGTGGCCCGGGTCGCCGCGAGGCACAGGATCGGGATCTCGTCGATCGCGGCGGCCACCTCGCTCGGTGAGATGTCGATGCCGCGGAGTCGCGACGAGCGCACGGTCAGGTCCGCCATCGGCTCGCCGATGCCGTCATCCTCCCCATCGAGCGGGCGTTCGTCGAGATCGGCGCCCATCCGCGCCAGGAGATCGAGGACGGCCCGCCGCGTCGGGTTGACGCCGACGCCACGCAGGGTGAGCTGGGCGTCTGGGTGGATCGCCGCCGCGACCAGCCAGAACGCCGCAGCCGAGACATCGCCGGGGACCCGCTCGTCGATCGCCTGCACCGCCAGCCCTCCACCGATCGTCACCGTTGCGCCACCGCCGGACACCCGCTCGCTAGAGACCGCGACGCCGCGAGCTCGAAGCATCCGCTCCGTATGGTCGCGGGTCGCCACCGACTCGCGAACCGTCGTCGTTCCGTCTGCCCGCAGCCCCGCCAGCAGGATCGCCGACTTGACCTGCGCGCTGGGCACGGGCGTCGAGTAGTCGATCCCCATGAGCGGGCTGCGACCGTTCACGGTCAGGGGAGGCAGGGTGTCCGACTCGCGTGCGTGGAGGGAGGCACCCATCGCTCGCAACGGCTCGATGATACGAGCCACCGGGCGGCGTCGCAACGACGCGTCGCCATCGAGGATCGCGGTGAGCGGAAGGCCGGCCAGCGCCCCGGCCATCAGCCGCAGGCTGGTCCCGGAATTGCCACAATCCAGGGGCTCGATCGGGGCACGGAGGTCGTCCGCGCCAGGTGACCAGACTCGGTAGTCCGCGGTCCGACTATCCCGTTCGATGCGCTCCACGGTCGCGCCGAGGGCGCGCACGATGCCCGCCGTCGAGCGGACGTCCGCCCCGTCGCCGGCACCGGTGATGCGGCTCTCGCCGACCGCGAGACCGGCCAGGATCAAGGCCCGGTGGCTCACCGACTTGTCGCCGGGCAGTCGCAACTCGCCGCGCAGGCGGGTGGCCGGTCGCACGTTGGCGACGTGGGGCAGGGGAGTGGGAGCGATCGAGTGACTCAATGCTTGGCCAGCCCGCCGCCACCGGATGCCGTCTCCACGACCCGCGGTCCGTCGTAGAACGAGCCGACCTGCTCGTGGAGCGGGATGAGGGCCGCCATCAGGTCCCGGAACTGGTCCAGGTCAAGTTGCTGCTCGGCGTCGGACAGGGCCTCGTCCGGGCGTGGATGGACCTCGACCATGACGCCATCCGCACCCACCGCCACGCCACCGATGGCCAGCGGCTTGACCAGCCATCGCTTCCCGGTCGCATGCGACGGATCCACGATGACCGGCAGGTGGGTCAGCTGGTGGGCGAGTGGCACCGCCGCCAGGTCCATCGTGTTGCGGGTGTACGTCTCGAACGTCCGGATCCCGCGCTCGCACAGGATGACGTTGGGATTGCCGGAGCTGACGATGTACTCGGCCGCCATCAGCCACTCCTCGACGGTCGCGCCGTAACCGCGCTTGAGCATGACCGGGCGGGCGACCCGCCCGACATCGCGCAGGAGCGAGTAGTTCTGCATGTTCCGGGTGCCGATCTGGAGGATGTCGGCGTACTCGGCGACGATGTCGACCTGGCTCGGCTCCATCACCTCGGTGATGACCGGCAGCCCGGTCCGGTCGCGTACCTCGGCGAGGTAGCGCAGGGCCTCGATGCCCAGGCCCTGGAAGGCGTACGGGCTGGTCCGCGGCTTGAAGGCGCCACCGCGCAGGATGGTGGCACCCGCGGCCTTGACCGCATCGGCGGTCTCGAACAGCTGGTCGCGGCTCTCCACGGAGCACGGGCCGGCCATCACCGTCAGCGATCCGTCGCCGATCACCGCATCGAGGACCCGGATGACCGTGTCCTCCGGGTGGAACTCGCGCGAGGTCAACTTGAACGGGCGGTTGATCGGGGTGACCCGCGCGACGCCCGGGAGGGCCGCCAGGCGGTCCAGGAGCATCGCGCGCCGCGACCCGATCTCGCCGACCACCGCGATCGCGACGTGAGTGCTCCCGGCATGGTCGAACGGCGTCAGACCCTCAGCCAGGATCTGGCCCTTCACGCCAAGGATCTCGGCTTCGCTGGCACCGTCGGCCATCACGACGAACATCGGTCAGGGATCTCCTCGTCGGTCGCCCGGGCCAAACAAAAAAGCAGAGGTCTGGCCTCTGCTTCGTTCGCCCGGCACGACCCGTGCTCCCGGTCCTAGGGACGGGGAACGCTCATGCCGGGCATCGAAAGTAGAAGACGTCGCTCATGTGTGTCCGTTGACGGTACTCAACGGGCACGCTCGAGTCAATGTGCCGGCCACCCGCGGCCGTGCGGCGGATCACTCGAACGACCCGAGCAACGCCTCCGCCTGGAACAGGTTGATGCCGCTGTCGATGAGGTCGACGATCTTCTGCAGCTTCGCCTCCTCCTCGACCTGCTCCTCGATGAACCACTGGAGGAACTGGTGGCCGCGGTGATCGTCGTTCGCGCTCGCGACGGCGGCCATCTTGTCGAACTGGGCCGCGACCGTCCGCTCGGACTCCAGCGCTCGCTTGGCTGCCGCGGACGCGGACGTGAAGCGGGTGGACGTGGCCTTGAGAGCCGGAAGGTCGAAGGTGACCTCGTTGTCGGTCAGGAAGTCCATGATCTTCTGGGCGTGCTGGGCTTCCTCGACCGCCTGGTCCCTGAAGAGCTTGCCCCAGCCGTCGAGGCTCTCGCGCTTGAAGTAGAGCGAGATCGCCATGTAGAGCTGGTGCGCCCCAAGCTCGTTGCCGACCTGGGCGATGAGGAGCTTGTGCAGGTCCTTGCTGAGCATCGATCCTCCCTGTCCGCGCGGTTCGTGGTCCGTGAGGGTCATCCTACGTCAGGACCGGCGCTGGCTCGCGCGTTGATCCCCTCGACGACCTGGGACTTGGCGTCGGCATAGTGCTGGACGAACCGCCACTCCCGTGCGGCCAGGTCCTGCTTGGTGCGTTCGTAGAGCTCGCGGTCGTCGTCATGGGTCCGCAGCCAGTCGCGGAAGCGGATCATCCGGTCGATCTCCGGACAGCCTTCGGTGAACGTGTGCAGGTTGACGTTCGTGTCCGGGCCCTTGAAGAGGCGATGCTCGTACCAGTCGGGCTCACGGATCCGGAGGAGATAGCCCGCCGCCTCCATGTCCGGGACGTACCCGGGTTCGTCCGAGGAGTCCGGGACGGCCAGCACGATGTCGATGACCGGCTTGGCCGACAGGCCCGGCACGGACGTCGACCCGACGTGTTCCAGGAGCCGGACGCGATCGTCGAGCGTCGCCCGGATCCGGACCGCCTCGCGCTCGAACAACTCGGGCCAGGTCGGGTCGTACGCGGCGAGATGGATGGTCGTGCCGTGGACGACCAGCTCGCCGACCGTGACGGCCTGCAGGTCCTCGTCGCTGATCGGCGACTCCCCGCTGGGCGTGGCCTCGGACATCGTTCCTCCCGGCGCTCGACTCGACCGCCCCGCAGGGTACCGCAACCGGTCGGCCGCGACCCTCGTGGTAGCATGTCGGCCGCCGGGGCCTCGGAGAGGTCGCATAGTGGCCTAGTGCAGCGGTTTGCTAAACCGCCATGTGGGGTAACCTGCATCGAGGGTTCGAATCCCTCCCTCTCCGCCATGCATCCGGAACATCGCGTGCGCCCGTAGCTCAGCGGATAGAGCGTTAGGTTGCGGACCTAAAGGTCGTGGGTTCGAGTCCCGCCGGGCGCGCCATTCCAGGACGAACTGTCGCAGCCCGTGGGTCTCGGTGGGGTTGACGGCCGTGGCATCTTGGGGCCGTGGTCCCCGAACTGCCCTTCGTGCTGTCGATCGCGGCCCTGAGTCTCAGCCTGGCTGGACTGGCCGGTCTCGTCGCTGGTCTGCGGCGAAGCAACGAGATCCGGGCGATCGACCGCTTCCGACTCCGTGAGATCGTCGAGTTCGCCTTCGCCAACGCGCTGCTCGCTCTGTCGATCATTCCCGTTGCGACCCTGACCGGCAACCTGGAGGCCACCGTCAGGATCATCGCGGCCGCCGCGGCGGCCTATCTCCTGGCCATCTCGGTGGTCCTGTTCAGACGGCTGCGACACGCCGACATCGCCATGACGTCATGGGTCCGCATCGCTGGCGCGCTCGATCTCCTGATCGTCATCGCGGTGATCGCGACGATCGCCTCGGGTTCGATGGCCTGGCTCCAGGTGATGCTCATCCTGTTCCTGGCGCGCCCGATGGTCGCGTTCCTCTTCGTGCTCGCGTCGTTCGACACCGATGACGCAAGTCCGCCGACCGAGCGAGGCTAGACCGGCCTCAGGCGCTGAGGTCCCGGTCCTCCAGCTCCCACGCGTGATCCATGACGTGGTGCGCCGTGCGGCGCACGAGGAACTGGATCGGCCAGGTCCGTGCCGGCTTGCCCTCCGCGTTGTAGGCGCGGATGGCGTCGAGGTACGCCAGGCGATGCGTCCTGAGCCCGTCCGGCGTGAGCACGACCTCGCGCGGCGTCCGGACCTCGACCTTTCGCGAGAACTGTCCGGGTTCGTTGACGATCACGTGGCGGCTGATCTCGTCACGGGACCACCCCCGTCCACGTGGCCCCGGACGGAGCTCCGCGGATACGCGCGCCGCGACGTCGTCGAAGTAGCTCCAGCAGGCGCGCAGCAGATCGAGTCGCCGCTCGAGATCCGCCGCCGACAGCACCGCCCGTTCGGTCTCGGACGGCACGTGGGCGATGCCCCAGAAGTCCGTCGAACTCGATCCCTGGTACCGCTCGATGACCTCGATGGTGCGCTGACGCTCGAACTCGTCTGTCAGGTCGGCTCGCTCGGCGACCGCCGTGTAGCGCGGGAGGTATGACGTCAGCTTTGCCACGGCGTCGTCGTCGGTCGTGCCCCAGCGATCGATCCCGGGCCAGTCCGTCGCGGCCGCCACCACGCGCCGTCCCTTGGTGCCGACCTCGAGGAGCACCCGAAGCGCGTCGCTCATGCGTCACAGCCTACGAGACTCGGCGGCGACTGCACGGGCCTACCGCTGCGGCCGGTGGAACCCGTCCTTGTACTGCGCCCAGCTCGCACGGACCAGTTCACGTACGGCGTCGTCGTCGATCTGCTCGGGCTTCGTGATGTTGAGGCAGCTCCTGCCTGACTTGGTGCCGGGAAAGCGGTCGCGCATCGCCTCGACCAGGTAGCCACCGTCGGCTGAGGCCATCGCGTAGAGGGAGATGTACGACTTGCGGCTGGCCAGGCCGACCGAGAACCAGTCGCCGGCTGGACCCTTGCTGTTGCTGTAGGCGTACCAGCCGTAGCCGATCATGCCGCCCGAGTAGTCCAGGACGCGGACATCCATGTCCGGCTCCGTCGCCATGATCAGGTCGTGGAGATGCTGCATCTGGGAACGTCGCGGCTCCGCCAGGGCGTCGATGTGTCGCTGGGCCGCCTGCCGTCCGGTGTCGTCCATGGGCTGTCCCCCTTGTCGCTCGTCCGCGGTCCCGCCAACCCTACCCATCACCGCAGGCGCGGGCAACCGGGCCGAGCGGCCCGCCGATGGCCAGCCTCCGTCCCCGCCTCGTCCTTCCGGGCCTACCGCCTGGCCGCGAGATCCTCGATCAGGTGGCCGAGCTGCCGTGGATCGGCGGTCCAGCCATCGGCCCCGAGTGACCGGGCGGCGTCCTCGCCCGGGACGGCGAACCCACCGGCCACGATGACGACGCGCGGTCCCTGCTTGCGCGCAGCGGCGATCAGGCGGCTCCCCGCCGGGAGTCGTGACTTGTCGACGATGCTGACGACGACAGCGATCAGTCCGTCCGCGTCGCGCATCGCCGCCACGAGCGAAGCGGGAGGCGTATCGGGACCCAGGTTCAGGACGGCATACCCTTCGCCACGCAGGATGTCGGCGAGCATCGCGGCACCCAGGCCGTGCCGCTCGCCGACGGGCATGGCCACGAGGATGCTGCCGCGGTGGCGGCCTCGGCGACGGAACCTGGGACCCAGGCGGCCCACGATCGAGCTCGCGACGCCGCTCGCAAGATGCTCCTGCTCGATGCCAAGTGCGCCCAGTCGCCACGCGGCCCCGACCTCATGGAGCGCGGGGCCGAGGATGTCGACGTACACGTCAGCGGGCGAGACGCCCGATGCCATCGCCGCTTCGACGACCTGCCAGCTTCCCTCGACGTCGCCCGCGAGCATCCGCAGCCGGATCCGGGAGGACCACGGCGCCGGATGCCGCCCGGTCACCTCGGACGGTGCCCGAAGCATGGCCAGATCGCCAGGATCGATGCGCCACGAGCCGCCGACCTTGGTCGCCGGGAGCATACCCAGACGGACGTAGCGGTAGACCGTCATGTAGTGCACGCCAAGGCGTTCGGCGGCTTCGTGCAGCGAGAGGTATCCCGGCGGTCCTGACGCCATCAGGCCACGTTCACCTGCCTGCCCAGACGTTGGCTCCGTGCTCAGGAGCCGGCCAGGGTGCCGGCGAAGACCTGCCACGCGAGCAGCGACTTGGCGACGAGGCTCAGGATGATGTAGGTCTTCTCCCCGAAGAGGTAGCTGCGCCACTTGCCCACCCGACGGTACTGGAGCCACATGTTGAGGGCGAAGATGTTGAAGAAGATGAACAGCGAGACGAAGATCGCGTAGACGAACGCCGGCGGTTCCGCCGCGCTGCCCGGCGACCACAGGTAGACGCCAACGGCCAGCCATGGCGCGATGCCCACGACGCAGCCCATCCAGAACGGCCACAGGGATCCGCCCGGTCCCTCGTACTTCTCCTGGACCGCCCCGAAGAAGATCATCGCGGCGTTGGCGGCGAAGATGGCGATCAGGGCCGCGATGTCGCTGATCCCGGTGATCATGGCGATGAGCACGATCATCACCGACGACGACAGGGAGTACTCCGCCCACCGGTAGAAGTTGTGGCTGGCATCAAGACCGGAGATGTATCGTCGGAAGACGCCGGGCGAGCTCACGAGCCAGTGGAAGCCGGCCGACAGGAACAGGAAGAGGGCGACGCCCCAGGCGACCGAGACATCGAACAGGGTGGTCGGCGCGCCGGCCGGCGAGCCTGGAGGGCCCTCCATGAAGGTGGCGGTGACCGGCAGGACGAAGGCCGTCGCCAGGGCCACGACCGCGACCCCCTGGAGGGCGTGGACCAGGCCGATGCCAAGGTTCCATCGCCGAAGCGAAGTGGCTCGTGCCGCGGGCATCGGATCGGCGGCGGGATGCGGGAGAGAACTGGTGGTGTCCATCGGTTGTCCTCGGACTCGTGAACGGGACCCGGGGTACCGGGTCCCATTCGAAGTATGGCGGGGTGACGACGGCTAGTTGGTCGGCGGGAGGATGACCTGGTCGATGACGTGGATCACCCCGTTTGCGGCCTTGATGTCGGTCGCGGTGACCTGGGCGGCGTCGTTGAGGTAGACCGTGCCGTCCTTGACGGCGATCGCGATCGGCGAACCCTCGACCGAGTCGGCAGAGGACAGGCCCACGACCTGGTCGGCGGTCACGGCTCCCTTGACGACGTGGTAGAGCAGGATCTGCTTGAGCGCTTCGGGATCGGCCAGCAGGCTGTCGAGCGTGCCGTCAGGAAGGGCGGCGAATGCCTCGTCGGTCGGGGCGAACACGGTGAAGGGACCCTCACCCTGGAGGGTCTCGACCAGGCCGGCAGCCTTTGCCGCGGCGAGCAGGGTCTTGAACGAGCCCGCGGCGTCCGCCGTGGCGACGATGTCACCCATCGCGGCCTCCTGGCTCGGGGCGGGTGACGGGCTCGGCGACGCGGCGGTCGAACAGGCAGCCACCACGAAGGTCAGGGCGGCCATGGACGTGATCAGAAGGCGCTTCATCGGTTGACTTCCTCTTGGGTGTGCCCATCCGCACGTGGAGCGGTGGGTGGTTGGCTTGATGACCGAAGTATTTAGCACTAAATTCAATCTGTCAAGCGCCCCGGAGTGGTGTGGCCGACGCTTCGGCTAAGCTCCACCCTGACATCCCGTCGCCCCAGGAGGCTCGATCACGTGTCCCACAAGTCAGCGCGCACCATGCTGGTCGGCCTGACCGCCGTCATCCTTCTGGGCGTGGCGATCGCCCCGGTCGCGGCCAAGACCGCGAGTGTCACCGGCACGCTCGTGCTTCCGGCTGGCGCGCCCGCACCGACAGCCGCTGCGGTGGCCGTGGTCACCCTCATCGATGCGACCAACACCTCCGACTCGGGCAACATCATCGGGCAGCAGCGGATCGACGGGATCGGGGCGACCCCGGTCGCCTTCGCCGTTGCGTTCGAGGCCGACACGATCGACAAGACCCATGCCTACGCGCTGTTCGCGACGGTCGTGGACGGCAGCTCGACCTGGCAGAACCCGACCGGCGTCCCGGTCATCACCGGCGGGCCGGTCGAGGGCGTGAAGGTCCCGATCCCGCCGATGGTCGCCGGCAATGCCACCGTCGCAGGTAGCCTGCTGCTGCCCAAGGGGACGACGGCCGGCCCGGGCTCGGTCGCCATCGCAGCACTCATCAAGCAGGACACCGGCACGCTCGTGAGCCGCCAGGTCCAGACGACGGTCACTGGCGTGGCGCCGGCGTTCTCGATCTCGTTCGACTCGTCGCTCATCGACCCGGCCGCCACCTACGTGGTCAAGGCCGCGGTGGTGACGGGCGCGAAGGTGTGGGAGAACCAGGCGGGGGTTCCCGCCATCACGGGTGGCGATGTGTCCACTGGCCTTACCGTGGCCTTGATCCTCACGACGGCAGACATCCCGGTCGCCACCCCGGTGCCGACTGCCAAGCCGACCGCGCCTCCGACTGCCAAGCCGACTGCGGCGCCGACCGAGAGTGCCTCGCCGACGGACACCCCGGCTCCGACCGCCGAACCGACGGCTGCTCCGACTGCCACGCCGACCCCGGAGCCGAGCGCGACACCGACGCCGAGCGCGACGCCGACACCCACCCCAAGCCCGACCGCGAGCCCGAGCCCGACTCCTGCCGCATCGGCTTCCCCGATCACCCCGACCGGCGTCCTGACCGGGACGCTCGACTACCCCGAGTCGTATCAGCTCTCCGCCGACGCCACGGCCGTGGTCGCCCTGGTCAAGGGAAAGGGCAAGGCGACCGAGAGCCCCATCGTCGCGACGCAGATCATCGATCCGGCCGGCCAGGCCCCCATCGCGTTCAAGGTCACGTACGACCCCAGTAGCATCGACCCGGATGGCGTCTACACGCTCCAGGCCGGCGTCTTCGACGGCGATCAGGCCTGGGTCACGTCCAAGGCGACGCCCGTGATCACCAACGGCGTCCAGTCGGATGTGGCGATCACGCTGTCGTATCGCCCGGACGTCGCCAAGGGAGAAGTCACCGGAAGCGTGACCGGTGTCGGCATCACGCTGCAGCCGGATGCCGCGTCGGTCGCCGTGATCGTCGATGTCGACACGGGGCTCTCACTGGGCGTGGATCTCACCCGACCGACGAGCCTGCCGGCGCCGTTCGCCATCCCGTTCGCCATCAGCGATGTCCGCGAAGGCGCGGCGTATGTCGTCCAGGCCGAACTCACCAGCGCTGACCAGACCTGGGCGAACGCCGCCGGAGTCCCGGTCATCACCAACGGCAATCCGCTGTCTGGAGTCCAGGTGGTGGTTGCCGAAGTGGCCCAACCGACGCCAACTCCGACCCCCTCCGCATCCCCGACGCCGGCGCCCTCGCCCGCACCCGAGTCCGGCTCGCGCCTCGACGGGGGATCACTCCTGCTGCCGTTGATCGTCATCGGCCTGTTGATCCTGCTCGGAGCGTTCCTGCTAGCTCGGTCCAAGGACGACGAGCCGCCGACCTCGCCCGATGCCTCGCAGTCGGACGCGGCCGCGCCGCAGGTTGACCCGACCGAGGCGCCTGCGCCGCCCCTCGATCCGGCCGAGGCGGCCACCCCGATCGAACCGCAGGAGCCGCCCACCGTCGGCTCCTGACCGGTCCATCCTGTCGACGACCGCGACGGGTCCAGGGTAGAGCCCTTGCCTGGACGAGACGAAAGGAACCCTGATCGACGTGTGGAGCTCGCTGATCCCGTTGATCGTCGGCAGCGCCCTGGTGCCGATCCAGATCGTGATCACGACGCTGCTGCTTCGGTCCGCGTCCGGCAAGGTGACCGCGCTGGCCTTCGTCGCGGGGATGACCGCGGTCCGGTTAGGCCAGGGCCTGCTGTTCGGGCTGATCCTCGGGTCGAACGCCTCGACCGAAGATATGTCCGATGGACCGGGGAGCGCGGTGTCCCTGCTGCTCCTCGTGCTCGCGATCCTGTTCTACGTCTCGGCGCTGAAGCAGATCCTGAACCACCCCGATGACGATGCCCCACCGCCCAGGTGGATGGCCGTCATCGACGGTGTCACACCCGGCAAGGCCCTTGCCCTGGGCGCCGGGGTCATCCTCATCAGTGCCAAGTTCTGGGTCTTCACCCTCGGCGCGATCGCCGTCATCGGCGATGCCGGCATGGATCGGCCTGCGTCCATCGTCGCCTTCGTGGTGTTCGTCGCGGCGGCGGAATCCGATCCTTCTTGCGCTGATCATCGTGGCGTATGCCCTGCCGAGCCGATCGGCAGCCATCCTGGACCGCCTCGTGGCGCTCCTCGCCACCTACAACCGCCCGTTGATGATCGGGCTGGGCCTCGTGTTCGGCACGTGGTTCCTGATCAAGGCGCTCGATGGACTGGGAGTGATCTGACATGACCGAACCAACTGCCGACCCGCAGCCCGCGTCGGATCCGAGTACGGCACGTGTCCCCCGGATCGCCTTCCTCGGGCTCGGGACGATGGGCGCGGCGATGGCGGCCAATCTGGCGCGAGCGGGATTTCCTGTCGTCGGCTGGAACCGGACACGGGGGCGCGCCCCCGAGCTGTCGGACCTGGGTGTCGAGATGGCACCAACCCCCGCGCAGGCCGTCGCCGAGGTGGACATCGTCGTCATCTGCGTCTCGGACACGCCGGACGTCGAGGCCGTCCTGTTCGGCCGCGACGGTGTCGTTGCCGGCGCTCGAGCGGGGACGCTCGTCATCGATTGCTCGACCATCGCGCCGTCCGGCAGCTGGGACTTCGCCGCTCGTCTGCGCGAACGTGGCATCGCGATGATCGATGCGCCCGTGTCGGGCGGGAGCGAGGGCGCCCAGAAGGCGACCCTGACGATCTTCGTCGGCGGGGACGCCGCGGACGTCGAACGTGGCCGGCCGATCCTGGCCGCGATGGGCCGGACGATCACCCACGTCGGGCCGATCGGCGCCGGCCAGGCGGTCAAGGCGGTCAACCAGGTCATCCTCGCCGGCGCCTACCTGGGCGTGGCCGAGGGGATCGTACTGGCGATCAGGGCCGGTCTGGACGTCGAGCAGGTCGTCGCGGCGCTCGGCGGGGGAGCGGCCCAGAGCTGGGTCCTGGAGAACCGGAGCGGCCGGATGATCGACAACGACTACCCGCTCGGGTTCAAGGTGGCCCTCCATCGCAAGGACCTCGGGATCGCCCTGGAGCTCGCCAACCAGCTCGGCGCGGCGCTGCCGGTGAGCGCCCTTGCGGCGCAGCTGGAGTCAGGATTGATCGCTCGCGGGCACGGCGACGACGACATGTCCGCGCTCGCCCGGGCGATCCGCGGCCTGTCCGGCCTCGACGACTAGCGAGTCCGAGCGGCCGCCGCTGGCGCGAGCCACCGGGCTGCGCCGACGCCGACGTCAGTCGAGGCCGACCAGCAGCATCGGGTCGCCCAGCTTGCCGTCGTAGCGCGGGCGGAACCGCTCGGCGTTGTACATGACCGGGACGTCGACCTTGCGCGGCCCCAGGCGCCGGGTCGGGCAGGGGAGCGTGGGCGTACTTGCCGTCCTGGATCGCGACCATCCGGCCCGTCACGCCGTCCTCGACGAGGTCCATCGCCACGTTGGCGAAGGTCGTCGCCACCATCGAGTCGATCGAGTCGGGTTCGCCGCTGCGCAGGTCGTAGGTCAGCTCGGAAGCGAGCGTCTCGATGCCGGTCCGTTCCCGGAGCTCCGCCGCCAGCGCCTCGCCGACGTTGGCCTTGTGGCGATGCCCGAACGCGTCCGCCTCGCCGACGTCGCTCATCTGCGCGCCCTGCCAGATCGCGCCCTCGGCGGTGATGACGAAGGCGTAGTGGCTCGGGTTGGCGCGGTGGTCCGCGGCCAGCAGGGCGGCCAGCGCATCGAGGTCGTACGGCGCCTCGGGGATGACGCACCGCGCGGACGTGACGTAGGCGGTGTACAGCGCCGAGAACCCGGCGTCCCGCCCGAAGATCCGGAAGACGCCGATCCGCTCGTGGCTGCCGAGCGTCGTCCGCTGCCGGTTGATCGCCTCCTTGGCGCGCGTGATCGCCGTCGAGAAGCCGATGCAGTACTCGGTCCCCTGGACGTCGTTGTCCATCGTCTTGGGGATGGCCATGAGCGGCACGCCGGCGTTCACCAGGACCTGCGAGTAGGACAGCGTGTCGTCGCCGCCGATCGTGACGAGCAGGTCGACGCCCAGCGCGGCCAGGTGGTCGAGGACGAGCGGGGTCAGGTCGTACAGGTCCTCGCCGCTCGCGTACCGGGCTCGCTCGGCCTCGCTCAGCCAGCGGCGGCAGCCCGGCCGCCCGCATCTTGCGCGGGTTCGTCCGCGACGTGTGCAGGATCGTGCCGCCGGTCCGGTCGATCGTCCGGGTGTTCGTCCGGTCGAGCGGTCGCAGGTAGTCCGGGTCGAGCGTCGGCGCCGGGCTGGACGTGGGTCAGGCCCTCCCAGCCGCGGCGGATGCCCGAGGACGTCGTAGCCCGCGCTCGGTCGCCCGATAGACGACGCTCTTGATGACGGCGTTGAGGCCCGGGACGTCGCCGCCGCCGGTCAGGATCGCGATTCGTTTGGTGGCAGTCATGTCGTGTGAATGCTACTGCGACACCGCGTCGACTCGGACGGTTGCGGACCGGTATCGGCGAGCCTGAACGGCGGCGCGATGGCCCGTCTGCTAGCATCGAGCCATGAACTACGAGCTGTTCATGGGCGAGGCGCTCGCCGAGGCGCAGCTCGCGCTCGAGCAGGGCGAGCGACCCGATCGCCGCCGTGGCCGTCGTCGACGAGGCGATGGTCGCCCGGGCCCACGACCGCGTCCAGGAGACGAACGACCCGACCGCCCACGCCGTCGTCGTCGCCCTGCGCGAGGCGGCCCGCAAGCTGGGCGCGGATGCGACTGGCCGACGCGACGATCTTCGCCACCCAGGAGCCCTGCGCGATGTGCGTCGGGGCGCTGCTCGCAGAGCGACGTCGAGGCCCTCGTGTTCGCGTTGCCGAACGACCGCGACGGCGCGGCCGGGCCGGTCATCCAGCTCGCCCAGCACGCCGCGCTTGCCGCGCCGGATCAAGGTCGTCAGCGGCATCCGCCGCGACGAGGCCGCGGCCCTGTTCGAGACGGTCGCCGGCGCGCTGACGCGCCGGGCCCACGGGTCCGACGGCGCGTGTTTGGTATCCTCTCCCGCGGAGAGGTGTCCGAGTGGTTGATGGTGCCGCTCTCGAAAAGCGGTGTGCGAAAGCACCGCGGGTTCGAATCCCGCCCTCTCCGCCACCAACCGTTCGCCCGGCTCGGCCGATGCCGGCGTTGGCGCGTCCGCGCGCTCGCTCACGCACCTTCGGGTGCGCTCGTTCTCGTGCTCCTCGCCGCCTTGGCCTCGACCGCCCGACCGACGGTCGGGCACACTGCGACCGTGGAGCGATGCGCCCTTCGGGGAGAGGTCGCCTAGTGGACTATGGCGCCGCACTGGAAATGCGGTTTGGGGCAACCCATCGCGGGTTCGAATCCCGCCCTCTCCGCCACGCTGCGCACCGCGCAGCGTGGCCGATGCAGGCGTCGTTCGCCATCCTCGGCGTCGCTCCCTGTTATCCTTCCCGAGCCGTGCTAGGCGGGGAACTAGCGGTGCCCTGTACCTGCAATCCGCTCCAGCAGGGCTGAATCCCCTCCCGAGGTCTCCGCTTCCGAACGCTGCCCGACGGTGCGACGTTGAGGACCGGGTCCCGCGCAGCGGCGAACCGCGAACCGTGTCAGGTCCGGAAGGAAGCAGCACTAAGCGATCATCGCCGGGTGCCGCGGAACGGCCTGGTCCGAGCCGCCCGTCATGGTGGGCACGGGGGCGTCCAGGTCGACGGAGGGTGCACGGCACTTCGACCTTGCTTGCCATGGACGGGAGGTGGTGGTGACGGACGCGGTCCCGCACCAGGCGCTGTATCGCCGCTGGCGAGCCCAGACCTTCGCCCAGATCGTCGGCCAGGATGCGGTCGTCGAGACGCTGCGCAACGCGCGTCCGGGCGGACCGGGTCAGCCACGCCGTCCTGTTCGTCGGACCGCGCGGGACCGGCAAGACGTCGCTCGCCCGGATCCTGGCCAAGGCGCTCAACTGCACGGACCTGCAGGACGGCGACGCCTGCGACCGCGTGCGATGCGTGCGTCTCGATCCGCGAGGGCACGACCCTGGACCTGGTCGAGATCGACGCCGCGAGCAACCGCGGCATCGACGCCGTCCGCGAGCTGCGCGAGCGCCTGCCGTACCCGCCCGGCCAGCTGCGACGCAAGGTCTACATCCTCGACGAGGCGCACCAGATCACCAAGGACGCCTGGAACGCGCTCCTCAAGTCGATCGAGGAGCCGCCCGCCGTTCGTCATCTTCATGTTCGCCTCGACCGAGCCGTCCGGCTTCCCGGCGGCGATCCTGTCGCGCCTCCAGCGCTACGACGTCCGTCGGCTGACCGTCGCCGAGATCGAGGGCAAGCTGACCCGGATCCTCGAGGCCGACGGCCGGAACGCCGAGCCCGCGGCGGTCCACCTCATCGCCCGACTGGCCGCGGGCGGGATGCGCGACGCGGAGTCGATGCTGGACCAGCTCCTGTCGGCGGCTCCGGAGTCGATCACCGAAGCGGACGTCCGCGACCTGCTCGGCCTGGCCGATGCGGAGGCCGTCGACGCGTTCGTCGACGGCCCTGATCGCGCGACGACGCCGCGACCGGCATCGCGCTGCTCGATGCCCTCGAGGAGCGCGGCCGCGACCCGCGGACCCTGCTCGACCAGGCCGTCGACCTGCTGCGGACTCGCCTGGTCGCCGGGCTGGCCGCGCCCGATGAGCGTGGACCTGACCGCTGTCGCGGACGCCGCCCGCCGGCTGGCGGCGATCGATCCCGACGCGCGCCGGCATCGGCGGCCTCCGGCTGCAGCTCGAACTCGCGCTGTTCGCACCTGACGGCGCAAGTCGGCCCCGCCCGACCGGCGGGGCAGGTCTCGGCCCCGTCGGCGATCGCCGCCAAGCCGCCAGCCGGACCGCCGGCCCAGACCGAGCCCGTCCGGGCACCGGCGAGCGCCCCGACGCCCGATCCAAGGGGGTCCGCGCCTGCGCCCGTGCCCGCCATGCCGGTCCCTGCCGGGCCTGAGGCGACGGAGGTGGATGCCGTGCCCGCACAGCCTCCGGCCGCCCCGGACGAGTCCGTGCCGGAGCTGGCCCAGCCCGCTCGGGAGCCGTCCGTCCGGTCGCAGCCGTCGTCCGTCGTCGGCACCGGCCACCGATCCCGCCCTCGCCGAGCTGCTGGCCGCCTGGCCGGCCATCGTCGCGCAGCTCAGCGAGAACCCGCCGACCAAGCCGCTCATCACCAAGTGCCGGCCGGTGGCGGTCGACGGCAGCATCGTGACCCTCGGCTTCCCGGAGGAGCAGGCGTTCCTCAAGGATGCCGCCGAGCGCCGCAAGGCCGACATCGAAGCGGGCATCGCCGCCGTCCTCGGGTCACGACGTCGGGGTCCGCTGCGTCGTCGCCAATGTCGAGCTCGTCGAGCCCGCGTCCGCCCAGGCGGATGCGGCCTACGTCCTGGCCGAGGCGCGCCGGATCTTCGCCGACGACCTGGTCGACGTCGGCGAGGTCATTGAGCGACCGCCGGGCGCTGGACCTGCCTGCACGTCCGGACCGCATCGGGCAGACTGACCGGACGACCCACTCGTACGAGGAGCCCAGCATGGGGATGGCCAATCTGCAGCGGATGGCCCAGCAGATGCAGCAGGAGATGCTGCGTGTCCAGGCCGAGCTCGAAGCCACCATCGTGGACGGCTCGGCCGGCGGCGGCGTCGTGACCGCCACGGTGACCGGCAAGCAGGAGCTCGTCAGCGTCACGATCGACCCGTCGGCGGTCGACCCGGCCGACGTCGAGATGCTCCAGGACCTCGTGGTCGCGGCCGTCAACGACGCCCTCCGCGCATCGCGCCAGCTGCCGAAGCGGAGAAGATGGCCGCCGTCACCGGCGGCCTGAAGATCCCCGGCCTGTAAGCCTCAACGACGTGGCCACCCCGCTCATCGAACCGGTCGCGCGACTCATCGAGTCGTTCGCGCGCCTGCCAGGCATCGGGCCCAAGACCGCCCAGCGACTGACCTACCACCTGCTGCGAGCGCCGGACGCGGAGGCCCGGGCGCTGGCGGCCGCCCTCATCGACGTGCGCGACAAGGTCGTCTTCTGCGATCGCTGCTTCAACATCAGCGACGCGCCGCTGTGCCCGATCTGTCGCGACCCGGGCCGCGATCAGGTCCGGCTGTGCGTCGTCGAGGAGCCACTCGACGTCCTGGCCCTCGAGCGGACCGGCGAGTTCAAGGGCGTCTACCACGTCCTCCACGGGGCGATCTCGCCGATCGATGGGATCGGCCCAGAGCGCCTGAAGATCCGCGAGCTGCTCGCCCGGGCCGACGATGCCGCAGCGCGATGGCGGTCCGTTCGCCGAGGTGATCATCGCGACGAACCCGACGCTCGAGGGCGAGGCCACCGCCATGTACCTCGCCGAGCGCCTCGAGCCGGTCGTCGGCGTCGTCAGCCGCATCGCCCGCGGCCTGCCGGTCGGCGGCGACCTCGAGTACGCCGACGAGGTCACCCTGATCCGGGCGCTCCAGGGCCGGCGGGCGGTCGAAGGGGCCGGATGAGCAACCTCGTCTTCGAGATCCTGCTGCGCCTGGCCAAGGCCGGCGTCGCCCTCGTCCTCGGCGTCATCCTCTACTTGATCCTCGTCGGACCGTTCGGCGTCGGTCGGGTCGGCCGAGCTCGCGCTGCTGTGCTGGCTCAGCGGCGCCGCCTTCATCCTGCTCGTGGAGACGAGCCCGATCTGAGTCCGTCGGACGGGCGGCTATCTGGAGCCGGGCCGCTCGGGCCATGGGCGTTTGACAGGCTCCGATGAGGCTCCATACCATTCGCCGTCGTGCCGCCCCGAACGGGGTCGGCAAGGGTCGTCGGAACGTCCGAACGGCCCGCCCGTCGCTGGTTTGACACCAACGCCGTCAAGCCCCATCATTCACGGTCTGCGCCGCGGGCTGTCGTGCCTCGGACGCTGCACCTTAACAACTGAAGAGTGACAGGAAATCCGTGATAAGGATGTGCGAGTGGTCGAACCCTCGGATAGAAGTCGTTGCCGCAAGGCAGCGCAACTATTCGGAGAGTTTGATCCTGGCTCAGGATAAACGCTGGCGGCGTGCATGAGACATGCAAGTCGAACGGACGATCGGGGCTTGCTCCGATCGTTAGTGGCGGACGGCTGAGTAACGCGTAGGTGACCTGCCCCGAAGTGGGGAATAACTGCCCGAAAGGGTGGCTAATACCGCATGTGGTGGTGCGTTCATTCGCACCAGTAAAGCCGCAAGGCGCTTCGGGAGGGGCCTGCGTCCGATTAGCTCGTTGGTGGGGTAACGGCTCACCAAGGCGACGATCGGTAGGTGGTCTGAGAGGACGATCACCCAGACTGGGACTGAGACACGGCCCAGACTCCTACGGGAGGCAGCAGTCGGGAATTTTGCGCAATGGACGAAAGTCTGACGCAGCAACGCCGCGTGAGGGATGACGGCCTTCGGGTTGTAAACCTCTTTTATCAGGGACGATAATGACGGTACCTGATGAATAAGTCACGGCTAACTACGTGCCAGCAGCCGCGGTAATACGTAGGTGACAAGCGTTGTCCGGATTTACTGGGCGTAAAGAGCGCGCAGGCGGTCGATCAAGTCGAGTGTGAAAGCCCCCGGCTCAACTGGGGAGGGTCATTCGATACTGATCGACTCGAAGGCAGGAGAGGGTAGTGGAATTCCCGGTGTAGTGGTGAAATGCGTAGATATCGGGAGGAACACCAGTGGCGAAGGCGACTACCTGGCCTGTTCTTGACGCTGAGGCGCGAAAGCTAGGGGAGCAAACGGGATTAGATACCCCGGTAGTCCTAGCCGTAAACGATGGACACTAGGTGTTGGTGGTATCAACCCCGCCAGTGCCGAAGCTAACGCATTAAGTGTCCCGCCTGGGGAGTACGGCCGCAAGGCTAAAACTCAAAGGAATTGACGGGGGCCCGCACAAGCAGCGGAGCGTGGGGTTTAATTCGACGCAACGCGAAGAACCTTACCAGGGCTTGACATGACCAGGATCCCGGCGGAAACGTCGGTTCCCCGCAAGGGGCCTGGCCACAGGTGTTGCATGGCTGTCGTCAGCTCGTGTCGTGAGATGTTGGGTTAAGTCCCGCAACGAGCGCAACCCCTACTGTGTGTTGTATCACTCACACGGGACTGCCGAGAGAAACTCGGAGGAAGGTGGGGATGACGTCAAGTCAGCATGGCCCTTACGTCCTGGGCTACACCCACGCTACAATGGCCGGTACAACGGGCTGCGAAACCGCGAGGTGGAGCTAATCCCTTAAAGCCGGTCTCAGTTCGGATTGTAGGCTGCAACTCGCCTACATGAAGCCGGAGTTGCTAGTAACCGCCGGTCAGCATACGGCGGTGAATATGTTCCCGGGCCTTGTACACACCGCCCGTCACGTCATGAAAGCTGGCAACACCCGAAGCCGGTGGGCCAACCGCAAGGAGGCAGCCGTCGAAGGTGGGGTTGGTGATTGGGACGAAGTCGTAACAAGGTAGCCGTACCGGAAGGTGCGGCTGGATCACCTCCTTTCTAGGGAGATCCGAGTCTCGATCTTTTGGTGGGATCGAGGCGTTGATGGCTCCTAGGGTTGATCGCACGGTCGTTCGAGTCTCCCCGCCAGGTGGGGGCTCGCCGGCGCCATCCGCAAGGGTGATGTCGGAGGCCGCAAGCGACCTGGAAAGAACACCGAACCCACTCAGCATCCGATCTCCGGAGTTCCTGTCACTCTTCAAGGGTCAAGGTGCAGCCGCCCGCGACGACCTCGTGTCGTCGAACGGCATCGCTGTTTCCGCGGCGGGCGATTAGCTCAGCTGGTTAGAGCGCTGCCCTGATAAGGCAGAGGTCTCTGGTTCGAGTCCAGAATCGCCCACCATCACCCACCGGCGCGGGGGACGTAGCTCAGTTGGCAGAGCATCTCCTTTGCAAGGAGAGGGTCAGGAGTTCGAGTCTCCTCGTCTCCACCAACCATCTCCCTTCGCCGGACGACGCAACTCGAAGAACGCACTCCATCTCGATCACGCAGGCCGATCATCCGGCCCGCGGATCCACGATCTCTCATCGAGCCCCTGATCCGTGCCCTCCATCCCTGGAGGTCACCGACCAGCGGAACGCTGGGCGACGGATCGGCCTCGGCCGTGACGTCGTGGGTACTCGCCTCGGCGAGGCCTGGCACCTTAACAACTGGATATGGTTCGGCAGATCGAGATCTTCGATTTCGCCGAGTAGTCAAGAAACATGATCCCGATCGATCCCGTCCGCGACTGACCACCTGGTCAGAGGCTGGAGGGGGTCAAGCTACAAAGGGCACGGGGTGGATGCCTTGGCGCCAAGAGCCGATGAAGGACGTGGCAGGCTGCGTAAAGCTTCGGGGAGTCGCGAGCAGACAGTGATCCGGAGATGTCCGAATGGGGAAACCCGGCTGGGGTAATGCCCAGTCACTCCTGGTTGAATCAAATAGGCCAGGAAGAGGTAAGCCAGCGAACTGAAACATCTCAGTAGCTGGAGGAAAAGAGACAATTCCCTGAGTAGTGGCGAGCGAAAAGGGAAGAGCCCAAACTCACTCAGCGCGATAGGTTGCCGCCGTTTCTGAGTGGGGGTTGTAGGAGCCGATCTTCGGGACCCGGCAAGGTCCCGGCGGAGTTACCAAGTCGATCGTTAGTCGAACTGCCCTGGAACGGCAGGCCATAGAGGGTGAGAGCCCCGTAGGCGAAAGCGACCGACCTCCGTGATCAGCCACCTGAGTACCACGTGGAAGGTCTCTCATGTGGGAAACTGGGCGGACCACCGTCCAAGGCTAAATACTCTTGGCGACCGATAGTGAACGAGTACCGTGAGGGAAAGGTGAAAAGTACCCCGGAAGGGGAGTGAAATAGTATCTGAAACCACGTGCCTACAAGCAGTCAAAGGGTGTTGCCGGTTCGCCGGTAGCCTGATGGCGTGCCTTTTGAAGAATGAGCCGACGAGTTACTTGCGTGTGGCGAGGTTAAGTCTGCGAAGGACGGAGCCGGAGCGAAAGCGAGTCTGAATAGGGCATGAGTCGCACGTAGTAGACCCGAAACCGAGTGACCTATCCATG
>CAVZXQ010000001.1:147500-203851 GCA_963779315.1 uncultured Chloroflexia bacterium
AGCGACGAGGAGGACGAGCCTGCGCCCGCGCGCGTACTCGGCCCCGAGCCGACGACCATGGAGGAGCTCCTCGCCGAGCAGGACTCGGACATCAAGAGCTTCAAGCACGGCGATGTCGTGGAAGGCCAGGTCGTGCGCATCGACAAGGACGAGATCCTCGTCGACATCGGTGCCAAGAGCGAGGGCGTCGTCAGCAACCGGGAGCTGTTCGGTCGTCATGGCGAGGGCCAGCCCGAACTCGCCATCGGCGACACCGTGCTCGTCTACGTCCTCCAGCCGGAGTCGCCGGAGGGCCACGTCGTCCTGTCGCTTCGCCGCGCCGGACTCGAGCGCAAGTGGCGCTCGATGCAGGAGCAGTTCGAGGCGGGCGTCATCATCGAGGCCCCGGTCATCGACCACAACAAGGGTGGCCTCATCGTCGACTGCGGCATCCGCGGGTTCGTTCCGATCAGCCAGATCGTCGACTTCCCGCGCCGGCCACAGAACGACCAGCCGCGCGACGCAGCCCAGGAGATCGCCGAGAAGCTGATGCCGTTCGTCGGCCGCAAGCTCCGGCTCAAGATCCTGGAGGTCAACCGCAAGGCCAACCGCCTGATCCTCTCGGAGAAGGTCGCGCTGTACGAGGAGCGCCGCGAGAAGCGGGACGAGCTGTTCAGCTCCCTGCTGGTCGGCCAGAAGGTCACCGGCACGGTTCGGTCGATCGCGCCGTTCGGCGTGTTCATCGACCTCGGTGGCATCGACGGCCTCGTCCACAAGAGCGAGCTCAGCTGGAACAAGGTCAACAACCCCGAAGCCGGCTACCAGGTCGGCGAGGAGGTCGAGGCCGAGGTCATCGACATCAACCACGAGCGGGGCCGGATCAGCCTGTCGATCCGTCGCCTGCAGCCGGACCCGTGGCACTCCACGGTCGCGGACTTCAACGTCGGCGACATCATCGACGGGACGGTCACCAAGCTCGTCAACTTCGGCGCCTTCGTGCGAGTGCGCGACGGCCTCGAGGGCCTCATCCACATCAGCGAGCTGTCCCACCAGCGCGTCGCCCACCCGGGCGATGTCGTCCACGAGGGCCAGGCGCTCAAGCTCAAGATCATCTCGCTCGACTCCGAGCGGCATCGCCTTGGCCTGAGCCTGAAGCAGGCCGAGGAGCCGCCGGCCCGTCCGGCCCCGGAGCCGTCCGCGCCGCGCGCCGAGCGCCGCCCGCGACCGGAGCGGAGCTACTCGCCGACGGATGCCGTGCAGGAGCCCGAGGGCGGCATCGACAACACGCTCGCATCCGCGTTCGCCCAGGTTCGCCAGCAGCTGGCCGAGGCCGAGGGTGCGGACGAGGGGCCGCGTCACGGAAGCAGCCGCGGACGACGTCGCCCTCGAGGCGGCAGCGGCCGAGGATATCGCCGAGATCGTGGAGGCTGTCGCCGAGGATGAGGCGACGCTCGAGACGACGGCCGCGGACGACATCGTCGAGATCGTCGAAACGGTCGCCGGGGATGAGGCCGCGCTCGAGACCGAGGCTGGCCGCCGAGGCGGTCGAGATCGTCGAAACGGTCGTATCCGACGAAGCCGAGCTCGAGGCTGCGGCCGCCGTTGCGATCGAGACGATCGTCGACGACGTCGCCGCCGAGGAGTTCGTCATCGAGACCGCCGCCGCCGCGGAGATCGAACAGCTCGCCGATGCTGCCGATGCGAACGAGGCCAACGAGGCCCCGGCCGCAGAGGCCATCGTCGAGGTGGTCGAGGAGGTCGCCCTGGTCGAGGCCCTCGAAGAGGAGGCCGCGGCCGAGGAGATCGCGACGATCGTGGAGGACGTCGCCGTCCTCGAAGCCGTCGAAGAGGAAGCTGCAGCCGAGGAGATCGAGTCGATCGCCGACGACGTCGCCGCCGAGGAGTACGTCGAGGAAGCCGTCGCAGCCGACGAGGTCGCGACGATCGTCGAGGACGTCGCCGAGATCGAGGCCGCCGAAGAGGCGATCGCCGCCGACTCCATCGTCGAGATCGTCGAGGAGACCGCGGAGGCGGAGACGAAGGGCGCCTGACCTTCGCATCGCCACACCCTGACGACCCGCCGGCACCCGGCGGGTCGTTTCGATTCGTTACGGTTCGCCCGACATCCGATGGAGTCCGGGAAACGATGGGACAGGTGACGAGCCGTCATTTGGACGGTCGTCTCCCGGCGCGGGGTCCCGTGCTAGCATGGCCGGGTCGTCGCACCTGCGGCGAACGGTAAAGGAACGGGCGTTCGACCTGATGGATCGCTTCGACAAGTTCACGGACCGGGCCCGCAAGGTCCTGACACTCGCTCAGGACGAAGCGCAACGGTTCAACCACAACTACATCGGCACCGAGCACCTGCTCCTCGGCCTGGTCCGCGAGGGCGAGGGTGTCGCGGCACGCGTGCTCGAGAACATGAACGTCGAACTGCCCAAGGTTCGGACGGCGGTCGAGTTCATCATCGGTCGCGGCGATCGGCCGGTCGTCGGCGAGGTGGGCTTGACCCCGCGCGCGAAGCGCGTCATCGAGCTGGCCATCGACGAGGCGCGCCGACTCGGCCACAACTACATCGGCACCGAGCACCTGCTCCTCGGCCTCGTCCGGGAGGGCGAGGGCATCGCCGCCGGCGTACTCGAGTCGCTCGGGGTCAACCTGGACAAGGTCCGCCACGAGGTCATCCGGGTCCTGTCCCAGAGCTCATCGGCCGGTCCCACCGCGCAGGAGACGAAGCGCGCCAGCAAGACGCCCACGGTCGACCAGCTCGGGATCAACCTGACCGACGCCGCGCGGGCAGGCAAGCTCGATCCAGTCATCGGCCGCGAGAAGGAGATCGAGCGCGTCATCCAGATCCTCGGTCGCAAGACGAAGAACAACCCCGCCCTGATCGGCGAGCCGGGGGTCGGCAAGACCGCCATCGCCGAGGGGCTCGCCCACCGGATCGTCGCCGGCGACGTACCGGACATCCTGCTCAACAAGCGGGTCCTGACGCTCGATATCGGTTCGCTCGTTGCCGGTACGAAGTACCGCGGCGAATTCGAGGAGCGACTCAAGAAGATCATCGAGGAGCTTCGCAACACCAACGATGCGGTGCTCTTCATCGATGAACTCCATACGCTCGTCGGGCGCCGGCGCCGCGGAAGGCGCGATCGATGCCGCGAACATCCTCAAGCCGCCCCTGTCGCGCGGGGAACTCCAGTGCATCGGCGCCACCACGCTGGACGAGTACCGCAAGTACATCGAGCGCGACGCTGCCCTCGAGCGCCGGTTCCAGCCGGTCATGGTGGAGGAGCCCACCCTCGAGCAGACCATCGCCATCCTGATGGGGATCCGCGAGCGCTACGAGCAGCATCACAAGGTGACGATCAGCGACGAGGCCATCCAGGCCGCGGCGGATCTGTCCACCCGCTACATCACCGATCGCCATCTGCCGGACAAGGCCATCGACCTCATCGATGAGGCGGCCTCCCGGGTTCGTCTGCGCCACTCGTCCGCACCGCCCGCCCTGCGCGAGGCCCAGAAGGATCTGGATCGCATCTCGAAGGAGAAGGACGCGGCCATCAACAACCAGGAGTACGAGCAGGCGGCCGCCCTGCGCGAGGCCGAGGCGACCGCCCGTGAGACGGCCGATGGGCTGCGCAGCGAGTGGCAGGCCCAGATGTCCGGCGAGCAGCCGGTCGTCGACGAGGAGGAGATCGCCCAGGTCGTGGCGATGTGGACCGGTATCCCGGTGACCCGCATCGCCCAGGAGGAGTCCGAGCGCCTCCTTCACATGGAGGAGGCCCTTCACGGCCGGGTCATCGGCCAGGAAGAGGCGATCGGGATCGTATCCAAGGCGGTCCGACGAGCACGGGCTGGGCTCAAGGATCCCAAGCGCCCGATCGGGTCGTTCATCTTCCTCGGTCCGACCGGCGTGGGCAAGACGGAGTTGGCCAAGGCGCTCGCCGAGTTCATGTTCGGCAGCGAGGACGCCCTGATCAAGATCGACATGAGCGAGTTCATGGAGCGCCATAACGTCAGCCGTCTGGTCGGGGCGCCCCCCGGCTACGTCGGCTTCGACGAGGGCGGCCAGCTCACTGAGGCGGTGCGCCGCAAGAACTACTGCGTCATCCTCCTCGACGAGGTGGAGAAGGCGCACCCGGAGGTCTTCAACATCCTCCTCCAGATCCTCGAGGACGGGCAGCTCACGGATGCCAAGGGACGGCGCGTGGACTTCCGCAACGCGATCCTGATCATGACCTCGAACCTGGGCGCCAAGTCGCTCCAGACCAACTCGAGCCTGGGCTTCCGGGCACAGGGCGACACGGACATCGCCCGGGCCGAGAGTTCCCACGAGCTGATGAAGGACAAGGTCGCCGCCGAGCTCAAGCAGAACTTCCGCCCGGAGTTCCTCAACCGGATCGACGCGACCGTCGTCTTCCGTTCGCTCACGGTCGAGGAGATCACCGAGATCGTCGACCTCATGCTGGAACGCGTCCGCGTCCAGCTGCGCGCCCAGCAGATGAGCCTGGAGGTCACGCAGGCCGCCAAGGAGCACATCATCAAGCTCGGTTACGACGTGGCCTACGGTGCCCGCCCGCTGCGCCGGGTCATCCAGAACATGGTCGAGGACGTACTGGCCGAGCATCTTCTCCTCGGCAAGTACGAGCCCGGTACGACGATCGTCGTCGACCGGGATCCGGATGCCGGCCTGGAGATCCACGCTGCGGAGCCCCGAACGCCCGTCGAGGTGAGCTAGCCTCCGGTGGCGCGGCCACAGAGCCGCTACGTCTGCCAGGCGTGTGGCGATGCGGTCCTTCGCTGGGAGGGTCAGTGCCGTGCATGCGGCGCCTGGAACAGCCTCGTCGAGACCGTCGTGCGCGAGCCGTCGCGATCGTCTCGCGTCGCTTCCCGGCGTGCCGCGAACGCGGGTGCCGGCGCCCAGGCCCTCAGCGACATCGGTGAGACGGACGTCCCCCGCCTGACGATCGGGATCGGCGAGCTGGATCGAGTGCTCGGTGGTGGCCTCGTACCAGGCTCGCTCATCCTCCTCGGCGGCGAGCCCGGGATCGGCAAGTCGACGCTCCTCCTCCAGGCCGCCGCCGGCCTCGTCCGCGGATCCGGACCGGCGACCCGCGTCCTGTATGCCACCGGTGAGGAATCGGCGGCGCAGGTCCGGCTGCGGGCGGGTCGTCTCGGGTTGCTCGACGGGCCGGCGGCGGCGCGGATCAGCATCCTCGCGGAACATGACGTCGGACGGGTCATCGAGGAGGCTCGCGCGGCAGCCCCGGTGGTGCTCATCGTGGATTCCGTCCAGACCGCGACAACGGACGACCTCGATGGCCCGGCGGGCAGTGTCGGTCAGGTTCGCGAGTCGACGGTCCGCCTCATGGACTACGCCAAGAGCGAAGGTGTCGCGGTCATCCTGTCCGGGCACGTCACCAAGGATGGGTCGATCGCCGGGCCCAAGACGCTCGAGCACCTTGTCGATGCGGTCATCAACCTCGAAGGCGAGCGATTCGCCGCGCTTCGGATCCTGCGGGCGTCCAAGAACCGATTCGGGTCGACGGAGGAGGTCGGCGTCTTCGAGATGGCCGAGCGTGGGCTCGTCGAGGTCGCCGATCCGGCGCGGGCCTTCCTGGTGGAACACGTCGTGCCTGCCGCCGGGAGCGTGGTCGCTCCGACGCTGGAGGGGAGCCGACCACTCCTCGTCGAGGTCCAGGCGCTGGTGACCCCGGCCACGTACGGGAACCCGGTGCGCCGAGCGAGCGGGCTCGATCAGAACCGCCTCAACCTGCTGACCGCTGTCCTGGGCCGGCGAGCCGGCATCTCGCTCGGGAGCCACGACGTCTTTGCGAACCTCGCGGGCGGCCTCGCCGTGAGCGAGCCGGGTCTTGACCTGCCAATCGCCCTCGCCCTGGCGTCGTCGCTGCGGGATCGTCCGATCGCCGCCGGCACGGTCGTCATCGGGGAAGTCGGATTGCTCGGCGAGCTCCGCGGCGTGACCGGACTCGAACGACGGTTGCGGGAGGCCGCCCGCCTGGGGTTCGACCGGGCGATCGTGCCCCGTGCTGGTCGAGATCGGTCGACGCCGGACATCCCCGGCGTCCGGATCGTCGTTGCGGCAACGCTCCGCGAGGCCGTGGAGCAGGCCCTGTCCGAGGCCGCCGGGCGCAGCGATGCTGTGCCGGCGATGCTAGGCTGACCACCCGCGCGGGACCGGTCCGCGGTCCGGGGACGCCGGCCGGAGGCCAAGGGAGTCGTTGATCCGCTACATCCGTGTCCTTGGCGCCGCCCTCGGTGGGTTGGTCGGCCTCGCGCTGGCGACCGCCGGTGAAGGCCTGTTCCGCACCACCGCCTATGCGGGCGCGTTCCTGGCCGCGTGGGTCGTGGCGTGGATCGTGCTCGGCTTCGCCTTGTTGCCGTACCTCACCGTCGTGCCGGCGACGTGGCTGGTCCGTCGGGTCGAGGAGCTCTCCACCGCGGAATTCGTGACCGCGATCGCCGGGCTCCTGATCGGGCTGCTGATGGGCCTCCTCCTGGGACTCCCGTTGTCGGGGCTCCCGGCGCCCTGGGGGATCTGGCTGCCGCTCGGGATGTCGCTGTTCCTCGGCCTTGGGATGCTTGGGTTGACCGTCGCCAAGCGGGCCGATCTGCTCGTCGCCGCCGAAGCGGTCGGGCTGATCCGGAGGCCTGCAGCCGAAGGGAGTGGCGCGGCCGCGGGCGAACCGCGGATCGTCGTGGATACCAGTGCGATCATCGATGGACGGATCGCCGAGGTCGTCGAGTCGGGGTTCATCTTCGGGACACTCGTGATCCCGCGCTTCGTGCTCGATGAACTCCAGCACATCGCCGACAGCTCGGACACCATGCGCCGGAACCGGGGCCGGCGCGGCCTCGAGATCCTTGCCCGGATGCAGAAGGAGCCGGGCACGCCGGTCGAGGTCGTCGAGGATGACATCCCGGACATCAAGGAGGTGGACGCCAAGCTGGTGGCGTTGGCCAAGGCCCGAAGCCGCGTCATCCTGACCAACGACTTCAACCTCAACCGGGTCGCCGAGCTGCAAGGTGTCCGGGTGATGAACATCAATTCGCTCGCGAACGCCGTCAAGCCCGCGGTCCTGCCAGGCGAGGAGCTGCGCGTCCGGGTCATCCAGGAGGGCAAGGAGCCGGGCCAGGGCGTCGGGTTCCTCGATGACGGCACGATGATCGTGGTGGAGGGTGGGTCGCGCTTCATCGACAACGACGTCGACGTGTCGGTGACTCGCGTCCTCCAGACGGTCGCCGGCCGGATGATCTTCGCCCAGCCTCGACTCGATTGAGCGCCGGGCCTGCGGCGGACGCCATCGTGGTGGCGGCCGGGAGTTCCGCGCGGATGGGAGGCACGGACAAGCTTGCCGCGACCGTCGCGGGACGTCCGCTCCTCGCCTGGACCCTCGACGCACTGCAGGCTTCGCCGGACGTCGAGCGCATCGTGATCGCCACGGCGGCCGACCGCGTCGCAGCGCTCGCCGAAGCGCCATGGCTGCCGACCAAGGTGGTCGTCGTGGTGGCCGGCGGCGACCGGCGGCAGGCGTCGGTGGCAGCCGGAGTGTCGGCGCTGTCGGACGTCGGCGACGATCGGGTCCTGCTGGTCCACGACGGCGCCCGGCCCCTCGTGACGGTCCGGACGATCGGCGCCATCGTGCGCGCGACCCAGGAGCATGGAGCGGCCATCCCGGTCCTGCCGGTGGCCGAGACCCTCAAGCGGATCGAGGGTGGGGTCGTGCTGGGCACGGTGGATCGCGCCGATCTCGCCGCGGCCCAGACGCCCCAAGGCGTGCGTGCCGGCCTGTTACGCGCGGCGTATGCCAGGTTCTCGCCAGACGGGCCCGAGATCTGGACCGATGAGGCGTCACTGCTCGAGGCCTGTACTATCCCGGTCCATGTCGTTGCTGGTGATCCGGACAATCTCAAGGTGACACTGCCCGTGGATCTCGCCCGTGTCGAGGCCGTGCTGGCTGGTCGGATCCCGGCGCGTACCGGCATCGGGCACGATTCGCATCCGTTCGGGCCTGGCTCCGGACTCGCCCTCGGCGGGATCGTCATCGCGGCGGCCCCGAGATTGCATGGCCACTCGGACGGGGACGTGGTCCTGCACGCCATCTGCGATGCGCTCCTCGGGGCCGCCGGGTTGGGCGACCTGGGCCGTGTCTTTCCGGCCGGCCCGGAGACGCCGGCGGGGATCGCCAGTACGGCGATGCTCGACGAGGTCCGGGCCCGGGTCGAGCAGGCGGGCTGGCGCGTGACCGGGCTGGACGTCACGATCGTCGGTGCCCGTCCGAGGCTTGGCGCATATCTCGGACTCGATGCGGGCAGCCATCGCCGACTCGCCTGGACCTCGGCGATCGAGGCGGTCAGCGTCAAGGCATCCACGGGCAACCTGGACGGGCCTGAGGGAGGCGGTCGCTCGATCAGCGCTCTCGCCGTGGCGTCCCTGGGGCGTGCGTCATGACCGTCCGCCTGCATGACACCCTGACCGGCGAGACCCGTCCGCTCGTGCCGCTGCACGAGGACGGAGTGCGTATCTACTCGTGCGGTCCGACGGTCTACGGTCCGGCGCACATCGGGAACTTCCGGTCGTTCCTGTTCGCCGACCTGCTCGTTCGACATCTGCGCTGGCGAGGACTGCCGGTGACGTGGGTCATGAACGTCACGGACATCGACGACAAGATCATCCGTGGGGCCGCGGCCGCGGGGCTCGGCATCGATGCGCTCGCGGATCGCTACCTCGCCGCCTTCGTGGCCGATAGCGTGGCCCTTCGGATGACGATGCCGGACGCCATGCCGCGGGCCACCCATCACATCGACGACATCGTGGCCCTCATCGAGACGCTCCTCGAACGCGGGCACGCCTACCGGACCGATGACGGATCCATCTTCTTCCGGATCGCGTCATGGCCTGCCTACGGTCGCCTCGCCCGGCTGGACCCGGACCAGTTGCGAGTGGGGGAGCGCGTCGAGTCCGACGAGTACGAGAAGGACGACGTCCGCGACTTCGCCCTGTGGAAGGGGCCCAAGCCCGGCGAGCCGTCGTGGTCCACGAGCATCGGCGAGGGCCGGCCCGGCTGGCACATCGAGTGTTCCGCGATGAGCATGAAAGCGCTCGGCCCGTCTTTCGACATCCACACCGGCGGCATCGACCTGATCTTCCCGCACCACGAGGACGAGATCGCCCAGAGCGAGGCGGCCACCGGGGCGCCGTTCGTCGGGACCTGGCTCCACTGCGCCCATCTGCAGATGAGTGGCAGCAAGATGGCCAAGTCCACCGGCAACATCGCCCGGGTGGGGGACCTGCTGGCGGGGGGTGTTTCGGTCCGTGCGCTGCGCTACACCCTGATCGCGGTCCACTACCGTGCGAGCCTGAACTACTCGGACGACTCGCTCGTCGCTTCCGCGGCGGCGATCGAGCGGCTCGATGCGGCCGTGGCGGCGCTGACAGCCTACCGCGAGGATGTGCCGGCCGATCCGGGCCTGCCGGCCGTTCTCGACGCCGCGAAGGCGGCCTTCGGCGACGCGCTCGATGACGATCTGAACATCTCCGCGGGACTGGCGGTCGTCTTCGACCTGGTTCGGGACCTGAACCGAAGGATCGAGATGCGCACCCTCTCGACCGATGACGCGGCGGCAGCCCTCGCCGCATTGCGCGATCTCGATCGAGTCCTGGGGGTGCTGCCGGACGACGAGGCCCCGCTATCGCCGGAGGTCGAGGCGCTGCTGGCCGCACGAGCGGCCGCCCGCACCGCCCGCGAGTGGGCGGCCTCCGATCGACTCCGCGACGAACTGTTGACGCTCGGCATCGTGGTCGAGGATTCACGCGATGGCCAGCGATGGCGCCGCACAGCAGAGGTCGACCGTGGCTGACCGTCCCCCCCGCGATCGGGATCGCGACCGTTCCAGGAGCCACGGCCAGGGCTCCGCTCCACATGGCCGACCTGCGGGCGGTCGTCCCCAGGGTGGTCGACCCCCCGGTCGCCCGCCCGGTGGTCGCCCCCCCGGTCGCCCGCCCGCCGGCCCGTGGCCTGGCTCCGATGCCCCGCGCCCGAGCAGCGGATACGGTCCGGATCGCGGGCCTGGGGACCGTCCGTCATATCGTCGCGCGGGCCCGGGGGGGCCTCCGCAGGGCCGGCCCGACCGCCCACCCGAGCGTCCGTGGCGAGCAGCGGTCGGATCAGCCCGATCGGTGGGGCCCTGCGGATGACGGTCCGCCGGGTCCCTGGCAGGAACGAGGGATGTCGCGACAAGGCGGCGGGCAGCGACCGGCGGGGGCGGCGACCGGCCGGCGGAAACCGACCGCCCGGCCAAGACCGCCCGCCGATGCCGTCGCGTCCGCCGTACACACCGCGGCCACCGTACGGGCCGGACGCGGGGCCGCCGACCCGACGCGGGTCCGGCCCTCGACCGTCGTTCCGGCCGGACCTCGTGCCGTCGTTCGGTCACGCTGCGCGCCCGGGTCCCGTCCGACCGGGGCTGCCCCCGCCCGATGCCCTCCGGCCGGACGAGGAACTCGTGGCGGGCCGTCGACCGGTCGAGGAGGCGTTCGTCGCGCGACGCGGGGCGCGACGGCTCCTCGTCGTGCCCCAGCGACGCCAGGCGCTCGAGCGGATCGTGCTGCATGCGACCAACCTGCGTATCCCGATCGTCGAGGTCGAGGGTGGGTCGCTCACCGCACTCGCCGGCTTCGATGGGCACCAGGGGGTCGCGCTCGTCGTGGAGCCTCGGAAGTTCGCGACCATCGACGACGTCCTCGCACGGGCCGCCGAACGAGGTGAGCCGCCCTTGATCCTGGTCCTCGACTCGCTGGAGGACCCGCACAATGTCGGATCGCTCCTGCGAAGCGCGGAAGGCGCCGGCGTTCACGGCGTGCTCTTCCCGGTCCGTCGCCAGGCGCCACTCACGCCGTCCGCCATCAAGGCGTCCGCCGGCGCCGTGGAGCATCTGCTGCTCTGTCCCGTGGACGATCTCGCCTCGGCGCTGGTCGACCTCCACAGCCACGGCGTGTGGGTAGCCGGAGCCGATTCGGAAGCGCCCCTGACCGCACGTCAGACCGACCTTCGAGGACCCATCGCCATCGTCGTCGGCAGCGAGGGCCAGGGTCTCGGCCCGGCGGTCCGGAAGCGCTGCGACCTGTTCGTGCGGATCCCGTTGAAGGGCGCGATCGGCTCGCTCAACGCCGCGGTCGCGGGTTCCGTGCTCCTGTTCGAGGTGGCCGCCCAGCGAGATCCCGACGGCACGGCCACACGGCCGGCTGCCCGGAATGTCGTGGTCGCCCCGGTCGAGTCGATGGCCGAGCGGTTCGGATCGCCGCAGGAGGTCGAGATCGCCGAAGTGGCAGTCCCGGCACCCGCTGCCGAGCCACGTCCCGCTTCGCCATCCAAGGGAAGGACGGCACGACCACCTCGGGGTGCCCGGTCAGCGCCGTCGCCCGCAGCCGAGCCGGAGCCGCCGAGCCCTCAGTCGGAGGTCGAACCGCCGGTCCCCGCAGCGGTCCGGGCCAAGCCGACCGCGAAGACGAAGACGAAGGCGAAGTCAAAGTCCAAGGCTCGACCTGCGATCACGACCAGCGCGGAACCGGAGCGGAAGTCCAAGGCAACGGCCGACGAGGGACCCAAGCCAGAGTCGAAGGCCAAGATCAGGGCCACCGCCGAGCCCAAGCCGAAGGTGAAGGGCGTCGCGGAGCCCAAGCCCACGGGCGACCCCACGCCCAAGTCCAAGTCCAAGGCCAAGGCGAAGACCCCCGGTGCCGGGGTCGACGATGGCGACGACGACCTGCTGCCGTGACCGCCCTCGCCCGGGCCTGGCCATCGCCGCGTTACCGGTAGACGCACATCCGGAACATCCAAGCACGGCTGATCACGAGTTCGTGCAGGTTCGGTCGGTTCCCGGGTTCGACCACGCTCGGCTGTCTCGGGAACGTTCCTGACAGACGCGTCCGGCCGGGGATCCCCGTGGCCAGCACTGGCGTTGGGATGCGCACCCGTGTACTGCCTGCGCTTGACCCATCATGGCGCCCGGCCCTATCATCTCCCGGCGCCGATAGGTCCATCTGCGGTATGGCCCTGCCCGTCGCGCCGATGTAGCTCAATTGGTAGAGCAGCGGTTTTGTAAACCGCAGGTTCCGGGTTCGAGTCCCGTCATCGGCTCCAGCGCGAACAAATCCGGTACCGGGTCAACCACGAGTCCGCAGGTCTCGACCCGGCATCGTCACAGCGGGTCGGTTGAGCAACGGCGGCTCGCCTGGCTGTAGACCAGGTCCGAAAGGCATGGGGGTTCGAATCCCTCCCGGCCCACCACTCCCGGAACTCCACTCGCAGCGGCCTCCCGGCCCACATAGCTCAGCTGGCAGAGCACTTCCTTGGTAAGGAAGAGGTCATCGGTTCGAGTCCGATTGTGGGCTCCATCCCCAGGTCGCCCACCTGCCGCGCCATGTCGTCACAGCGGGAATGCCCCGCGCCAGATCAAGGAGTAAGCGGTCTCGTGGCCAAGAAGAAGTTCGAGCGTACCAAGCCGCACGTGAACATCGGCACGATCGGCCACATCGATCACGGCAAGACGAGCCTGACCGCCGCGATCACGAAGTACCTCGCCCTCAAGGGCGACGCGGAGTACCGCGCCTTCGATTCGATCGACAACGCCCCCGAAGAGCGCGAGCGCGGCATCACCATCGCCATCGCCCACGTCGAGTACGAGACGGACGCGCGCCACTACGCCCACGTCGACTGCCCCGGGCACGCCGACTACATCAAGAACATGATCACCGGGGCCGCCCAGATGGACGGCGCCATCCTCGTCGTCGCCGCGACCGATGGCCCGATGCCCCAGACCCGCGAGCACATCCTGCTGGCCCGCCAGGTCGAGGTGCCGTTCATCGTCGTCTTCCTCAACAAGGTCGACATGGTCGACGATCCCGAACTGCTCGACCTCGTCGAGCTCGAGGTCCGCGAGCTGCTCAGCAAGTACAACTTCCCGGGTGACGACATCCCGGTCGTCCGCGGCTCCGCGCTCAAGGCGCTCGAGGCGCCCGACGACAAGACCGACCCCGCCTACGCCTGCATCCAGGAGCTGATGGACGCGGTCGACTCCTACATCCCGACCCCCGAGCGGGCCATCGACAAGCCGTTCCTCATGCCGGTCGAGGATGTCTTCGGCATCAAGGGCCGCGGCACCGTCGCCACCGGCCGCATCGAGCGCGGCATCGTCAAGGTCGGCGACGAGGTCGAGCTGGTCGGCGTCAAGGCCACCCGCAAGATCGTCGTGACCGGCGTCGAGATGTTCAAGAAGCTGCTCGACCAGGGCCAGGCCGGCGACAACGTCGGCTGCCTCATCCGCGGCATCGAGCGCGAGGAGATCGAGCGCGGCCAGGTCCTCGCCAAGAGTGGCTCGGTCAAGCCCCACACCAAGTTCACCGCCCAGGTCTACGTCCTGACCAAGGAGGAGGGTGGCCGCCATACCCCCTTCTACAACGGCTATCGCCCGCAGTTCTACCTGCGCACGACCGACGTGACCGGGGCCATCGGCCTGCCCGACGGCGCCGAGATGATCATGCCCGGCGACAACGTCGAGATGAGCGTCGAGCTCATCACCCCGATCGCCATCGAGATCGGCCAGCGCTTCGCCATCCGCGAGGGTGGCCGGACCGTCGGCGCCGGCGCCATCGTCAGCATCGTCGAGTAGGGACGAGATGGCGAAGGTCGAAGCGCGTCCCACGATCCAGCTCGCCTGCACCGAGTGCAAGGAGCGGACGTACACCACGCGCAAGAACAAGCGCAACGATCCGAACCGGATCGAACTCCAGAAATACTGTCCCCGCTGCCGACGGCATACACTGCACCGCGAGGCGAAGTAGGCACCGCAGGGGTGTAGCTCAATTGGCAGAGCACTGGTCTCCAAAACCAGCGGTTGTAGGTTCGAGTCCTATCGCCCCTGCCACTTCACTTCCGTAGCCCGAGAGAAGAACGACAGACGTGACTCGCATCCGCCGCTATTTCGACGAAGTCTGGTCGGAGCTCCGCAAGGTCTCCTGGCCGACGCGCGAGCATGTCCGCAATCTGACCGTGCTCGTGTTCGCGATCAGCCTGGTCGTCGGCCTGTACATCACGGTCCTGGACACGATCTTCCGTGGCCTGATCGCCCAGCTTCCGACGGGGGTCTAGGAACGAAACCATGACCGAGATGACCATCGAGACGCGAGCGCCGGAGAAGCGCTGGTACGTCATCCACACCTACTCCGGGTACGAGAACAAGGTCAAGGCGAATCTCGAGCACCGCATCGAGTCGATGGGCATGGACGACAAGATCTTCCAGGTCCTCGTGCCGATGGAGGATGAGATCGAGATCCGCCAGGGCCAGCGTCACACCGTCCAGAAGAAGGTCTACCCGGGCTACGTCCTGGTCGAGATGATCCTGGACCCGGACAGCTGGTTCGTCGTCCGCAACACGCCGGGCGTGACCAGCTTCGTCGGCGGGGCCAACATCCCCGGCGTCCGAAGCGAACCCATCCCGCTTGACGAGAACGAGGTCAAGCAGATCCTGCGTCACATGGGCGTCGAGACGCCCAAGTTCCGCGTCGCCTTCACCAAGGGCCAGAGCGTCCGGGTCACCGATGGGCCGTTCGCCGAGTTCATCGGCACGGTCGAGGAGATCAACCCGGAACGCAACAAGGTCAAGGTCCTCGTGAGCATCTTCGGCCGCGAGACACCGGTCGAGCTCGACTTCCTCCAAGTCGAAAAACTCTAGAGCGTCGAGCACCTCCTAGAAAGGGATCCACACACCCGTGGCCAAGAAGATCCGGATCGTCCTGACACTGCAGCTCCCGGCCGGCAAAGCCACCCCGGCACCGCCGGTCGGCACCGCGCTGGGCCCGCACGGCATCAACATCGTGGAATTCACCAAGTCCTACAACGAGAAGACCGCGGACAAGGCCGGCCAGATCATCCCGGCCCAGATCACGATCTTCGAGGACCGGTCGTTCAGCTTCATCCTCAAGACCCCGCCCGCGGCAGACCTCCTGCGCAAGGCAGCCGGGGTCGAGAAGGGTGCCGGCACGGCGAAGCGCGGAGACGGTCGGCCGGGTCACCCGCGACCAGGTCCGCGAGATCGCCGCCATCAAGATGGCCGACCTCAACGCCAATGACGTCGACGGCGCGATGCGCCAGATCGAAGGCACTGCCCGGAGCATGGGCATCGAGATCGCCGACTAGCCAAGGCTGCGCGACCGGCCGCGCTCGAACCGCCGGAACGCCCACCCCGCGAGAAGGGGGAGGTCGAGACCGTCTCGACCGACAGGAAGGACCACACCAGATGGCACACGGCAAGAAGTACAACGAAGCGGCGAAGCTCGTCGACCGCTCCGTCCTCTACCAGCCGCTCGAGGCGGCCGAACTCATCAGGCAGACCAGCACGGTCGCCTTCGACCCGTCCGTCGAGGTCCACCTCCGCCTGGGCGTCGATCCCCGCCACGCCGACCAGATGGTCCGCGGCACGGTCGTGCTGCCCCACGGCACCGGCAAGGTCGTCCGGGTCGTCGTGTTCGCGACCGGCGAAAAGGCCCAGGAGGCGCTGCGCGCCGGTGCCGACGAGGCGGGCGGTGATGATCTCGTCAAGAAGATCGAGGCCGGCTGGCTCGAGTTCGACGTCGCACTTGCGACGCCGGATACGATGGGCCTGGTCGGCAAGCTCGGCAAGATCCTGGGTCGCCGCGGCCTGATGCCGAACCCCAAGGCGGGCACCATCACCTTCGATATCGATCGTGCGGTCAAGGAAGTCAAGGCGGGCCGGGTCGAATTCAAGGCGGACAAGGCCGGCATCGTCCACGTCGCCGTCGGCAAGGGCAGCTTCGAGGCGGCCGCCCTGGTCGACAACCTGGCGGCCCTCGTCGACGCCATCAACCGGGCCAAGCCCACCGGGGCCAAAGGTCAGTACCTGAAGTCCCTGACGATCGCCAGCACCATGGGCCCGGGCATCCGGGTCGATGTGCCCGGCGTTCTCGCGGCGGCTGCCGCCTAGCCATCCCGGCCGGCTGCATGCCGGCCACCACTTGTGATGACGGTCGAGAGGCACGTCATCTGTCCATATCGACGGATCGCCACAGACAGCCTGCGCCTGCGGGCCGCCGCAGACCCACCCGGGTCGCCGACGGCCGGGGCTTGATCCGCCGGACCGGACCGGTCGCTTCGCGATCGGGGACGACGGCGAGCACGCCGAGGCAGATCGGTGCCGCTCCACCTTCGAGGTGGGCAGTGCCTCTGCGAACTGGGCCGGACTCCGAGGGAGTCAGCCATGGGACCGTCGCAGGGGCCGTTCGGTCAGCGGATCGAACCCCACCGCCGCATGCCGGTCGCATGCCGAAGTAGAGGAGGGCGCATATGCCCACCGAGGCCAAGCGAGAGACGGTCGCCCAGCTGCGCGAGGAACTCGCCAACAGCCGGACGATGATCGTGTCCGAATACCGAGGCCTCAAGGTGAAGGAGATCGCCGAGATCCGGCGTGCCCTGCGCAAGCAGGACGTCACCTATCGCGTCGTCAAGAACCGCCTGCTGCGCATCGCCGCCACCGACTCGGTGGCCGAGGCGCTCAGCCCGCTCCTCACCGGTCCGACCGCCATCGCGTTCGGCAACGACGAGGCCGGGACCGCCAAGGCCGTCCTGGATGCCACCCGACCGTACGCCAAAGTCGTGCGGATCACCGGCGGTGTCCTTGGCGACAGGGCGATCGGTGCCGATGACGTGACCCGGCTCGCCGCCCTGCCGTCGCGCGAAGTCCTGCTGGCCAAGCTGGCCGGCGGGATGCAGGCGCCGGTCGGGACCCTGGCGGGCCTGTTCGCCGCGCCCCTGCGCAACCTGGGCTATGCCCTGTCGCAGGTCGCGGAGCAGAAGGCCCGTGCCGACGGCGCCTAGACCCCTTCACCCGACCATCACCCCGACCACGAATCCAAGGAGAGACCCATGGCTGCACTGACCCAGGACGACCTGCTCGAAGCGATCGACAAGATGACCGTCCTCGAGCTGTCCGAATTCATCAAGCGCTTCGAGGATCGCTACGGCGTGACCGCCGCGGCACCGGCTGCGGTCGCCGCGGCACCGGCCGCCGGCGCGGCCGGTGGCGGCGAGGCTGCCGCCCCCGAGGAGCAGACCGAGTTCACCGCCACCCTGACCGAGATCGGGCCCAACAAGATCCCGGTCATCAAGGTCGTGCGCGAGCTCACCGGGCTCGGGCTCAAGGAGGCCAAGGACCTCGTTGACGCCTTCCCGAAGGCCGTCAAGGAAGGCGTGACCAAGGACGAGGCCGAGAAGATCAAGGCCGCGCTCGAGGAGCAAGGGGCCAAGGTCGAGATCAAGTAGCCCCGTCGCTGGGAACGGCCGGCTGGCGGGCATTGCCGGCTGTCGCGCGATCGCTCTCGCACCTTCGGGTGCGCGTCGCTCACTTGCTCGCTCGGCGCCTTCGGCAGGACCGTCCGAGCGCCGGTCGGATCCGAGCACCCCACCCGCCGGAGTCTCCGTTCGACCGACGGAGGTCCTGGCTGACCGCCCTCCAGCCCGAAATGGCCCCATTACCACTTTCGGGGGCGTTTGACAATCCGGAGAATCGCGATATCCTACTCCTTCTGTGAGCGCGGCCCCTCCTCCCCCTTCTCTCCTCCGTCAAGGAGCGGTATTTCATGCTGTCTGCTGAGTCATCGACTCGCGCCGTGACCCCCTCGGGTCGCATCTCGTACGCCCGCATCGATCGGAAGGTCGACGGCATCAGCTATGAGAAATTCGAGATCCCGAACCTGATCGAACTCCAGCTCGATTCGTTCGAGTGGTTCGTGACCAAGGGGCTGCGAGAGCTGTTCGACGAGATCAGCCCGATCAAGGACTTCACCGGCAAGGTGATGGAGCTCCAGTTCCTCGACTACGAGTTCGGCGAGTCCAAGTACTCCGAGGAGGAGTGCCGGACCAAGGACCTCACGTTCAGCAAGCCGCTGTACGTCAATGTCGAGCTCCTGATCAAGGAGACCGGCGAGATCCAGCGCCAGCGCGTGTACATGGGCGACTACCCCTGGATGACGGACCAGGGCACGTTCGTGATCAACGGCGCAGAGCGTGTCGTCGTCAGTCAGCTTGTCCGCTCGCCCGGCGTGTACTACAGCGAGGTCGAGGATCCGGCATCCGGCCGGATGCTGTTCAGCGCCAAGGTCATCCCGAATCGCGGCGCCTGGCTGGAGTTCGAGACCAACAACAAGGACCAGCTGTGGGTCAAGGTGGATCGCAAGCGCAAGATCGCGGCGACCACCCTGCTGCGGGCCGTCGGCTACGAGCAGAACGACGAGATCAGCGCGCTGTTCAGCTCGATCGACAGCGATCCTGAGCACCCGTTCATCGCGGCGACGCTGGACAAGGACCTGACGAAGACCCAGGGCGAGGCGCTCATCGAGGTCTACAAGAAGCTGCGCCCGGGCGATCCGCCCACCGGCGACAACGCCAAGCAGCTCGTCGAGAGCCTGTTCTTCAACTTCCGGCGCTACGACCTTGGTCGCGTCGGCCGCTACAAGTTCAACAAGAAGCTGGACGCGGTGTCGGCCCGCATGGGGATCGAGCTGCCACGTGAGGGTCGTACGATCACCCGCGAGGACATCGCCGCCATCGTCGCCAACCTGATCGAGTGCAACCGCGGCCTCCATCCCAAGGACGACATCGATCACCTCGGCAACCGGCGCATCCGCGCCAACGGCGAGCTGATCCAGAACGCCTTCCGGATCGGCCTCCTGCGCATGGAGCGCGTCGTTCGAGAGCGGATGACGATCCAGGAGATCGACAAGGCGACCCCGAACGCCCTCATCAACATCCGGCCGGTCGTGGCCGCGATGAAGGAGTTCTTCGGTGGCAGCCAGCTCAGCCAGTTCATGGACCAGACCAACCCGCTCGCCGAGCTCACGAGCAAGCGACGTCTGTCCGCACTCGGGCCGGGTGGCCTGTCGCGCGAACGAGCCGGCTTCGACGTCCGGGACGTCCACCACAGCCACTATGGCCGGATCTGCCCCATCGAGACGCCGGAAGGCCCGAACATCGGCCTGATCGGTTCGCTCGCGACCTATGGCCGGATCAATAGCTACGGCTTCATCGAAACCCCCTATCGCAAGGTCAAGCGGACCGTGGGCTACGACGAGGCCGGCCTCGACGGGTACGAGGCGGGCGCCGACCTGGTCGCGAAGAGCGGCGAGGTCGTGCTGAAGTCGGGGCAGCCGTTCACGGCCGCCGCCGTCGCGGAGCTCAAGAAGCAGAAGGCCCGCGCCTTCCCGATCCGTCCGATCGTGACCGACGAGATCCACTACATGCCGGCCGACGAGGAAGAGGAACACGTCGTCGCGCAGGCCAACGCCCCCCTCGATGCCGAGGGTCACTTCACCGCGGAGCGGATCCCGTCGCGCTACCGAGACACGTTCCCCGAGGCCCGTGCCGGCCAGATCGAATACATGGACGTCTCGCCAAAGCAGGTCGTGTCCGTCGCCACGGCGCTCATCCCGTTCCTGGAGCACGACGACGCCAACCGCGCGCTCATGGGTTCGAACATGCAGCGCCAGGCGGTGCCACTGCTCGAGCCGGAGTCCCCGATCGTCGGCACCGGCATGGAGGGACGCGCGGCGCGGGACTCCGGGCAGGTCCTGGTCGCCCGCCGTGGTGGCCTGATCACCAGCGTCACCGCCGAGCGGATCCTCGTCGAGACCGACGCCGGCGAGCTGGACGAGTACAAGCTCCTCAAGTTCGTGCGCAGCAACCAGGGCACGTGCATCAACCAGCGACCCATCGTCGATGTCGGCGAGCGGATCGCGGATGGCCAGCCGCTGGCGGACTCCAGTTCGACCCAGGCGGGCGAGCTCGCACTCGGCCGGAACATCCTCGTCGCGTTCATGAGCTGGGAGGGTGGCAACTACGAGGATGCCATCGTCATCAGCGATCGCCTCGTGCGCGATGACCTGTTCACCAGCATCCACATCGAGAAGCACGAGATCGAGTCGCGCGACACGAAACTCGGCCCCGAGGAGATCACCCGCGACATCCCGAACGTCGGCGAGGAATCCCTCAAGGACCTCGACGAGGAAGGCATCGTCTACATCGGGGCGGAGCTCCGACCGGGCGACATCCTGGTCGGCAAGATCACCCCGAAGGGCGAGACGGAGCTGACCGCCGAGGAGCGACTGCTGCGCGCCATCTTCGGCGAGAAGGCTCGCGAAGTGAAGGACAGCTCCCTGCGCCTGCCGCATGGCGAGCGCGGCAAGGTCGTGGAAGTCCGCGAGTTCCGCCGCGAACTCAACGATGACCTGCAGCCTGGCGTCAACCGGCTGGTCAGGGTGTCCGTCGCCCAGAAGCGCAAGATCAGCGTCGGCGACAAGATGGCCGGACGGCACGGCAACAAGGGCGTCATCGCCAAGATCCTCCCCGCGGAGGACATGCCCTACCTGCCGGACGGGACGCCCGTCGACATCGTCCTCAACCCGCTCGGCGTGCCGAGCCGGATGAACATCGGCCAGATCCTGGAGACCCACCTTGGATGGGCGCTCCACGAGAAGGGCCTCAAGGCCGCCACCGCGGTCTTCGACGGCGCGACCGAGCAGGAGATCCAGCAGGAACTGCGCGAGGCGGGCCTGCCGGAGAGCGGCAAGATCGAGCTTCGCGACGGCCGGACCGGCGAGACATTCGATCGGCCGATCACCGTCGGGTATATCTACATGCTCAAGCTCCACCACCTGGTGGAGGACAAGATCCACGCCCGGTCCACCGGCCCATACAGCCTGATCACCCAGCAGCCGCTGGGCGGCAAGGCACAGTTCGGCGGCCAGCGCTTCGGCGAGATGGAGGTCTGGGCACTCGAGGCCTATGGGGCCGCGAACATCCTCCAGGAACTGCTCACGGTCAAGTCGGACGATGTCCTCGGGCGGGTCCAGACCTACGAAGCCATCGTCAAGGGCGAGGAGATCCAGCCGCCGCGAGTCCCCGAGTCGTTCAAGGTCCTCATCAAGGAGCTGCGCAGCCTCGGGCTGAACGCGGAGATCCTGGACCCCAACGACGAGGAGATCCCGCTCGGCGAGGACGACTCGTCCGGCTATCTGCTCCCCGATCTCGGCGGGATCAACCTCGCCGGGTTCGAGGACTGATCGCCCTGTACTCGAACCAGCTCACCAGCACCCACTCGCGAAGCCGCGTCCCGGCCAGCACGGCTCCGCTCGCTCACGGTCCGCATCGCGTCGCCGAACCAGCGCGGCAGCGCGGAGGAGAACCATGCTCGAAGTTAATAACTTCAACGCGATCCGCATCTCGCTCGCCAGCCCGGACCAGATCCGGGAGTGGTCCAAAGGCGAGGTGACCAAGCCCGAGACGATCAACTACCGGACGCTCAAGCCTGAGAAGGACGGACTGTTCGACGAGCGCATCTTCGGTCCGACCAAGGACTGGGAGTGCTACTGCGGCAAGTACAAGCGGATCCGCTACAAGGGCATCATCTGCGACAAGTGCGGGGTCGAGGTGACGAGGTCCAAGGTCCGCCGTGAGCGGATGGGCCACATCCAGCTGGCCAGCCCGGTCAGCCACATCTGGTACTTCAAGGGGACGCCCAGTCGGCTCGGGATCCTCCTCGACATCAGCCCGCGCAACCTGGAGCGGATCCTCTACTTCGCCCTGTACATCGTCACCCACGTGGATGAGGACGCGCGCAAGCGGGCCCTCGCCGCCATCGAGGACGAGGCCGAGGGTCGTGGCGGCAAGGGTGGCCAGCGCCTGGCGGAGCTCGAGGACGAGCTGCAGGCTGAGCTGAACAAGCACAAGGACGAGCTCGACGCCGAGTTGGCCCGCACCAGGGCGGACCTCGAGACCCAGCGATCCGCCCGGACCGAGGAGATCGCCGCCGAGGCCAAGGGCCTCGCCGACAGGCTCGCCGAGCTCAAGACCGGCGTCGCCGAGGAGACCATCGCGTTCGCCCCGACCGGCGAAGTCGTGGTCGCTGCGGGCGACAAGGGCGGCAAGGACGCCACGGCTCGCCTGCGCAAGATCGTCGGCGACTATACCGAGCAGGTGAACTCCGATCTGCAGCAGCGCGGGGCCGACGAGGCGCGCGCGGTCGACCAGAAGGTGGCGGACCTGCGTGCCGCCATGGAGGACACGCTCCAGAACGAGCGGAACCAGCTTGCGGAGCAGGCGCAGGGCCTCAAGGAGGAGCTGAAGAAGGTCCGCGACGAGCTCGAATCGCTCAAGCCGATGCAGACCCTCGGCGAGAACGAGTACCGGGCGCTCGACGAGCGCTACGGCTCGGGCGCCAAGGGTGGGCGCGTGTTCAGCGCGGGCATGGGCGCCGAGGCCGTCCGCGAGATCATCAGCCGGATGGGCCTCGAGGACCTGGCCCGCTCACTTCACGTCGAAGTCCGGACCAGTTCCGGCATGCGCCGCAAGAAGGCGATCAAGCGCCTTCGCCTGATCGAGGCGTTCCGCCGGTCCGGGACGCGCCCCGACTGGATGATCCTGTCGGTCCTGCCGGTCATCCCGCCGGACCTTCGCCCCATGGTCCAGCTGGACGGCGGTCGCTTCGCGACGTCCGACCTGAACGACCTCTATCGACGCGTCATCAACCGCAACAACCGGCTCAAGCGACTGCTGGAGCTGGGTGCACCGGAGATCATCATCCGCAACGAGAAGCGGATGCTCCAGGAAGCGTGCGATGCGCTCATCGACAACGGCCGTCGTGGCCGCGCGATCGCCGGCACCGGCAACCACCGGCTGAAGTCCCTGTCCGACATGCTCAAGGGCAAGCAGGGACGGTTCCGCCAGAACCTCCTCGGCAAGCGCGTCGACTATTCCGGCCGTTCGGTCATCGTCGTCGGTCCGGAGCTCAAGCTTCACCAGTGCGGCCTGCCGAAGAAGATGGCGCTGGAGCTGTTCAAGCCGTTCGTCATGCGCCAGCTCGTCGAGAAGGGCTTCGCCCACAACATCAAGAGCGCCAAGCGCATCGTCGAGCGCGTCCGGCCGGAGGTCTGGGATGTCCTCGAGGAGGTCATCAAGGATCACCCCGTCCTGCTGAACCGAGCGCCCACGCTCCACCGTCTGGGGATCCAGGCGTTCATGCCGGTCCTCGTCGAGGGTTCGGCCATCCAGATCCACCCGCTCGTGTGCACCGCCTTCAACGCGGACTTCGACGGCGACCAGATGGCGGTCCACGTGCCGCTGTCCACGGCCGCCCAGGAAGAGGCGCGGACGATGCTGCTGTCCACCGCCAACCTCCTGTCGCCTGCCGATGGGAGCCCGGTCGTGGCGCCGACCCAGGACATGGTCCTTGGCTGCTACTACCTCACGATGGATACCACCGGTGCCAAGCAGAAGGTCTTCCGGGTCTTCGCCTCGGAGGACGAGGCCATCCTGGCCTATCAGCTGCGTGAGAAGACCAAGGCGCATCTCCACGAGGTGATCGACGTCGAAGTCAAGGCCTGGGACGATGAGTCCCAGACGCTTCGCCTCGAGCGCCGCCGGACCACGATCGGCCGGGTCATCTTCAACCAGGTCCTGCCGGACGCCCTCCGGTTCCACGACAAGGTCATGCGCCGGGTGGACCTCAAGGCGCTCGTCGACACCTGCTATCGGCAGCTCGGCGGGGAGGAGACGGCCCACCTCGTCGACGGCATCAAGGACGTCGGCTTCGAGTTCGCGACCCGTGGCGGGATGACCATCGGCCTGTTCGACATCGAGATCCCGAAGGACAAGCAGGCTAGGCTCGACGCCGCGGACGACTCGGTCGCCGCCATCGACAAGCAGTTCCAGCGTGGCCTCATCACCGAGGACGAGCGCTACGAGCAGGTCGTCGGCATCTGGCAGGACACGACCGGCAAGATGTCCGACGAGATGATGAAGTCGCTGGACCCGACCGGTCCGGTGACGATGATGACCGCGTCCGGCGCCCGAGGGAACAAGGGCAACATCGGCCAGCTGGGCGCCATGCGTGGCCTGATGGCCGACCCGTCGGGCCGGATCATCGACGTGCCGGTGCGGAGCAACTTCCGCGAAGGCATGACCGTCCTCGAGTACTTCATCTCCACCCACGGCGCCCGCAAGGGTCTGGCCGACACCGCCCTGCGCACCGCGGACTCCGGGTATCTCACCCGACGGCTCGTGGACGTCGCCCAGGACGTCATCACCCGTGAGGACGACTGCGGCACCGAGGAGGGCAGCTGGATCATCCGGTCCGAGTCCAGCGACGAGGCCATCGCGTTCCAGCGCCGACTGGTCGGCCGGCTCGCCGCCGCGTCCCTGTCGGACCCGCGGGTCAAGCTCAAGAAGGGCGAGACCGCCCCGCTCCTCGTCGAACGACTCGAGATGATCAGCGAGGAGCTCGCCGCCCGCATCGACGATGCAGGGATCGACGAAGTGCTCGTGCGTTCGCCCCTGACCTGCGAGGCCCGCTACGGCGTCTGCCGGGCGTGCTACGGCCGTAATCTCGCCACCGGCGAGATGGTCGGCTCGGGCGAGGCGGTCGGCATCATCGCCGCCCAGTCGATCGGGGAGCCCGGGACCCAGTTGACGATGCGGACATTCCATACCGGCGGCGTCGCCGGTCTGGACATCACCGCCGGCCTGCCCCGAGTCGAAGAGCTCTTCGAAGCCCGGATCCCCAAGGGCAAGGCGGAGATCAGCCATATCGACGGGATCGTGGAGATCATCCGAGGCGACGGCCCGACGAAAGTCAAGGTCGTGTCGACGGAGGTCTACGACACCTCGCTGGCGATCCCCAAGGGCGCCGAGATGCTGGCCGCCCCGGGCGATCTCGTCGAGGCCGGCCAGGTCCTCGCGCGATCCGGCAAGGAGGGCGAGACGGTCGACGTCGCGGCCCCCGTCCGCGGCTTCCTGGTGAAGGGCGACACGGGCCTCGTGGTCCGCGCAGAGGATGTCGTCGAGCGCGAATACCTCATCCCGCACAATGCCAAGCTGCTCGTCGAGAACAGCTCGGAGATCCGTGCGGGTGACGCCATCACGGATGGCCCGATCAACCCGCAGGAGTACCTCGACACGCGAGGCAAGGACGCTGTCCAGCGCTATCTGGTCAAGGAAGTCCAGAAGGTCTACAAGAGCCAGGGCGTCACGATCAACGACAAGCACATCGAGATCATCGTGCGACAGATGCTCCGAAAGGTCCGCATCGACCAGCCCGGTGACGTGGACCTGCTCCCGACGGAGCTGGTCGACCGACTCGAGTTCGAGGAACACAACAACCGCGTCCTGGCAGAGGGGGGCGAGCCCGCTACGGCCCAGACCGTCCTGCTCGGCGTGACCAAGGCATCGCTGAATACGTCGAGCTTCCTCGCCGCAGCGTCGTTCCAGGAGACCACCCGGGTGCTCACCGAGGCAGCCATCAACGGCGCCAAGGACCACCTGATCGGGCTCAAGGAGAACGTCATCATCGGCAAGCTCATCCCGGCAGGGACGGGTGCGCCGGCGAACGTCGCGGCCCGCAAGGAGCGCGACCGACGAGCTGCCCTCGAGGCACTCGCCGGCGAGGCCCTCGCGGACTCCGGCTCCGAGTACAACCCGTTCCTCGAAGATGGGAGTACCCGAGGCGCCGACGACGACGCCGCCGGGCTGGCCCTGGCTGCCACTATCGCGGGCGCATCGGACGATGACGCCGACCTCGCCAACCCGTTCCTGGCGGTCCCCGTCGGGGCAGGGGAGGACGTCACCGACAACCCGTTCGCCGACGCCGACGCGGAGGCCGAAGAAGCCTCCGCGGAGGTCTGAGCCGAACGACCCCCGGATCGATGGCGGCGAGCTCGCCGGGCGTTTGACACGCTCAGCGAGCCGCTGCTAGACTCCGCCTTCGTGGCCTCGGGAGGGGTCCGTGGTCGGCGCGTTCGCCGACGGCCATCTCGATCACACCCCGGTCCCCGTCGACCACCCCGAACCGGGTGGCGACCACACCGGACCGACCGGTCGGCAACGACCGACACACCAGATCCTCTGAAGGGAGTAGCGTCTTCGTGCCGACGATCAGCCAGCTCGTGCGTCACGGTCGCAAGCGCAAGATCTCGAAGATCAAGGCGCCGGCCATGCGCAAGAACTGGAACAGCCTGCGGCAGCGCCAGGTCTCCATCCCGGGTGCCCCCCAGAAGCGGGGGGTCTGCCTGCAGGTCCGGACCATGACGCCCAAGAAGCCGAACTCCGCCCTGCGCAAGATCGCCCGCGTGCGTCTGACGAACCAGATGGAAGTGACGGCCTACATCCCGGGCATCGGTCACAACCTGCAGGAACACTCGGTCGTCCTCGTCCGCGGCGGCCGCGTGAAGGACCTTCCGTCGGTCAAGTACCACATCATCCGCGGCACGCTCGACGCGGCCGGCGTTCGCGACCGCAAGCAGGGTCGCAGCAAGTACGGCGCGAAGGCCAGCGCGAAGCCGGGAGCCAAGTAGCATGCCCCGTCGTACCAGCATCCCGCGCAAGTCCAAGTACGAGACGATCCCGGCCAACCGGACCACGGCTCGCTTCTCCGCCAAGCTCATGAAGGGCGGCAAGCAGAACCTGGCCGAGCGGATCTTGCGCCAGGCCCTCGCCCGCGCCGAGGCGCAGGCCAACCGGCCCGGCCTCGAGATCCTCGAGGCGGCGATGCGCAACGCGACACCCATCATCGAGGTCAAGCCCCGTCGAGTCGGCGGTGCCACCTATCAGGTCCCGGTCGAGATCCGGGGCGACCGACGCATGTCGCTCGGTGTCCGCTGGCTCGTCCAGGCGGCCCGCAAGCGCAACGGCAAGAGCATGAGCGAGAAGCTCGCAGCCGAGTTCGTGGACGCGATGAACGGGCTGGGAGCGGCAGTCAAGCGCCGCGAAGACACGCACAAGATGGCGGAGGCCAACAAGGCCTTCAGCCATTTCAAGTGGTAGAGCCGGGAGCGTAGGGAAACCGTGGCACGACTGGTTCCGCTCGCCAAGACGCGGAACATCGGGATCATCGCGCATATCGACGCCGGCAAGACCACTGTCACCGAGCGGATCCTTTTCTATACGAAGAAGATCTACAAGATCGGTGAGGTCCACGAAGGTGCGGCCACGATGGACTGGATGCCCCAGGAGCAGGAACGGGGTATCACCATCACGGCCGCGGCAACGACCGCGTTCTGGGGCGACCATCGTATCAACATCATCGATACGCCCGGGCACGTGGACTTCACGGTCGAGGTCGAACGGAGCCTCCGCGTCCTCGATGGTGCCGTCGTCGTCTTCGACGGCGTGGCCGGCGTGGAGCCGCAGTCCGAGACCGTCTGGCGCCAGGCCGACCGGTACGGCGTGCCGCGTTTCTGCTTCATCAACAAGCTCGACCGCACCGGTGCCGACTTCTGGCGCGGGGTCGAGTCGATCAAGGATCGGCTCGGTGCGAATGCGATCCCGATCCAGATCCCGATCGGCCGTGAGGACCAGTTCAAGGGCGTGATCGACCTGGTCGAGATGAAGGCCATCTACTACCGGGATGACCTCGGCAACCAGATCGACGTCGTGGACATCCCGCCGGAGCTGCTCGACGAAGCGGTCAAGCATCGCCACACGATGATCGAGGCCGTCGCCGAGATGGACGACGAGCTGACCCACAAGTACCTCGAAGGCGAAGAGCTGACGATCCCGGAGATCAAGCGCGGACTGCGCCTGGGGACGCTCACGACGCGGATCATCCCGGTCCTGACCGGGTCCGCCCTCAAGAACAAGGGCGTCCAGAAGATGCTGGATGCCGTCATCGACTATCTGCCGTCGCCGCTGGACGTCCCGCCCATGATCGGCCTGGACCCCAAGACCGGGCACGAGATCATCCGGACGCCGAGCGACTCCGAGCCGTTCAGCGCCCTGGCCTTCAAGATCGCGGCGGACCCCTTCGTCGGCAAGCTGGCGTTCTTCCGGGTGTATTCCGGCACGCTCAAGGCCGGCTCGTACGTGATGAACCCGGTCAAGGGCAAGCGCGAGCGCATCGGCCGGCTGCTCCAGATGCACGCCAACCATCGCGAGGAGATCGACGAGGTCTATGCCGGCGACATCGCCGCCGCGGTCGGCCTCAAGGACACCTACACCGGCGACACGCTGACGGACCCGGACCACCTCGTCGTGCTCGAGTCGATGACCTTCCCGGACCCGGTCATCGAGGTCAAGATCGAGCCGAAGACCAAGGCGGACCAGGACAAGCTCGCGATCGCCCTGCAGCGGTTGTCCGAGGAGGACCCGACGTTCCGGGTCAAGACCGACCCCGAGACGTCGGAGACCCTGATCGCCGGCATGGGCGAACTCCACCTGGACGTCCTGGTCGACCGGATGGTCCGCGAGTTCCACGTCGCCGCCAACATCGGCAAGCCCCAGGTGTCCTACCGCGAGACGATCCGTCGCGCGGCAGAGGGCAATGGCCGGTTCATCCGCCAGACCGGTGGCAAGGGCCAGTACGGCCACGCGATCATCAAGCTGGAGCCGTCCGAGAAGGGCGCCGGCTACGAGTTCATCGACAAGATCGTCGGCGGGACGATCCCGCGCGAATACATCAAGCCGGTGGACCAGGGGATCCGCGAGGCGCTCCAGACCGGGATCTACGCCGGGTTCCCGGTGGTCGATGTCAAGGTCACCCTGTTCGACGGGTCGTTCCATGACGTGGACTCGTCGGAGATGGCGTTCAAGATCGCCGGTTCGATGGCCGTCAAGGATGCGTTCAGCAAGGCCGACCCGGCCATCCTCGAGCCGATCATGAAGGTGGAAGTCCTCATGCCGGAGGAGTTCATGGGCGACGTCATCGGCGATCTCAACAGTCGGCGAGGCCACATGGAGGGGATGGAGTCGCGCGGGACGACGCAGGTCGTCCGGGCCTTCGTGCCGCTCGCCCAGATGTTCGGATACGTGACGGACCTGCGGAGCATGTCCCAGGGTCGCGCCACGTCGTCCATGGAATTCAGTCACTACGCCGAGGTGCCGGGCAACCTGGCATCGGAACTCGTCCAGAAGTCCAAGGTCTAGGAACGGGAGCAGTCAGATGGCCAAGAAGAAGTTCGAGCGTACCAAGCCGCACGTGAACATCGGCACGATCGGCCACATCGATCACGGCAAGACGAGCCTGACCGCCGCGATCACGAAGTACCTCGCCCTCAAGGGCGACGCGGAGTACCGCGCCTTCGATTCGATCGACAACGCCCCCGAAGAGCGCGAGCGCGGCATCACCATCGCCATCGCCCACGTCGAGTACGAGACGGACGCGCGCCACTACGCCCACGTCGACTGCCCGGGGCACGCCGACTACATCAAGAACATGATCACCGGGGCCGCCCAGATGGACGGCGCCATCCTCGTCGTCGCCGCGACCGATGGCCCGATGCCCCAGACCCGCGAGCACATCCTGCTGGCCCGCCAGGTCGAGGTGCCGTTCATCGTCGTCTTCCTCAACAAGGTCGACATGGTCGACGATCCCGAACTGCTCGACCTCGTCGAGCTCGAGGTCCGCGAGCTGCTCAGCAAGTACAACTTCCCGGGTGACGACATCCCGGTCGTCCGCGGCTCCGCGCTCAAGGCGCTCGAGGCGCCCGACGACAAGACCGATCCCGCCTACGCCTGCATCCAGGAGCTGATGGACGCGGTCGACTCCTACATCCCGACCCCCGAGCGGGCCATCGACAAGCCGTTCCTCATGCCGGTCGAGGATGTCTTCGGCATCAAGGGCCGCGGCACCGTCGCCACCGGCCGCATCGAGCGCGGCATCGTCAAGGTCGGCGACGAGGTCGAGCTGGTCGGTGTCAAGGCCACCCGCAAGATCGTCGTGACCGGCGTCGAGATGTTCAAGAAGCTGCTCGACCAGGGCCAGGCCGGCGACAACGTCGGCTGCCTCATCCGCGGCATCGAGCGCGAGGAGATCGAGCGCGGCCAGGTCCTCGCCAAGAGCGGCTCGGTCAAGCCCCACACCAAGTTCACCGCCCAGGTCTACGTCCTGACCAAGGAGGAGGGTGGCCGCCATACCCCCTTCTACAACGGCTATCGCCCGCAGTTCTACCTGCGCACGACCGACGTGACCGGGGCCATCGGCCTGCCCGACGGCGCCGAGATGATCATGCCCGGCGACAACGTCGAGATGAGCGTCGAGCTCATCACCCCGATCGCCATCGAGATCGGCCAGCGCTTCGCCATCCGCGAGGGTGGCCGGACCGTCGGCGCCGGCGCCATCGTCAGCATCGTCGAGTAGGGACGAGATGGCGAAGCAGCGGATCAGGATCCGCCTCAAGGCCTACGATCACCGGCTGCTGGATCAGTCCGCAGCCCAGATCGTGGAAACCGCCCAGCGGACCGGTGCGGATGTCGTCGGCCCCGTGCCGCTGCCTACCCGGATCGAGAAGTTCACGGTCCTGCGTTCACCGTTCATCGACAAGGACAGCCGGGAGCAGTTCGAGATCCGCACGCACAAGCGGCTCGTGGACATCCTGGACCCCTCGTCGAAGACGGTCGACGCCCTGATGCGACTCTCGCTGGCTGCGGGCGTCGACATCGAGATCAAGATGTGATGACGACCTCCAACGTCGGGCTCATCGGCCGCAAGGTCGGGATGACCCAGGTCTTCGCGGAGGACGGCACCATGGTCGCCGTCTCCGTGGTGGCCATCGAGCCCAACACCGTGACTCGCCTGCGCACGACCGAGCGCGACGGCTACACGGCCGTCCAGATCGGGACGGACGTGGTCAAGAAGCTGACCAAGCCCGAGGCCGGTCAACTCAAGGACCTGCCCAAGGTGTCGTCCATCCGCGAGTTCCGCGTGGACAGCGTGGATGACTACTCGGTCGGCCAGGTGCTCGCCATCGCCGACGTCTTCGCCGAAGGGGACCTGGTCGACGTGACCGGGATCTCCAAGGGCAAGGGCTTCGCCGGCGTCATCAAGCGACACAACTTCCACCGCGGGCCCAAGACCCACGGTTCGGACCATCACCGTGCGCCGGGCTCCATCGGGCCGGGCACCACGCCAGGTCGCGTCTATCGCGGCCTGAAGATGTCCGGCCACATGGGCGATGAGCGCGTGACCATCAAGAAGGTGCGTGTCGTGCGCACCGATACGGATCGCAACCTGCTGCTGGTCAATGGGAGCCTGCCCGGCGCCCGCGGCTCGTTGATCCTCGTGAAGAAGGCCTGACGCCATGCCGCAGACCACCCTCTACGATCGGACCGGCAAGGATGTCGGCAGCGTCGAGCTCAGCGACGAGCTGTTCGACGCGCCGATCAACACCGCCGTCCTCCACCAGGTCGTGATCGCCCAGTTGGCCGGTCGTCGGACCGGCACCGCCGATACCAAGACCCGTGGCGAGATCCGCGGCGGCGGTCGCAAGCCGTACCGCCAGAAGGGCACCGGACGCGCCCGCCAGGGCACGGTCACCGCCCCGCACTACCGCGGCGGCGGTGTCGTGTTCGGCCCGCATCCGCGCTCGTACGAGCAGCGGCTCCCGCGCAAGATGAAGCGCCTCGCCCTGCGCGGTGCGCTCACTGCCAAGTTCGGAGATGAGGCGATCATGGTCATCGACACCTTCGGGCTCGATGCGATCCGGACCAAGGAGCTCGTCGGCGTCCTGAGCGCCCTGCACGCGACCGGCCGCGTCCTCGTCGTCGCCCCGGCGCGCGACGAGAAGCTCGAGCTGTCAGCGCGGAACCTGCCGACGGTCGAGATCATCCTGGCCGACTCGCTCAACGTCGTCGACCTGCTCAAGGCGGACGTCGTCCTCATCGAGCAGCCGGCCCTGGCGCGGATGCAGGAGGTGTACGCGTGAGTGCGCTGACGGCCCCCGAGATCATCCTGCGACCCGTGATCAGCGAGAAGTCGATCGACGAGTCGCAGCGCGGCAAGTACACCTTCGCCGTCCACGACAAGGCCAACAAGATCCAGATCAAGGCTGCCGTGGAAGAGCTGTACAAGAAGGAGAACGTGACCGTCATCTCGGTCAACGTCCTCACGACCCAGCCCAAGGAGAAGCGCCGCGGGCGCTTCGTGGGGTACACGACCCCCTGGCGCAAGGCCATCGTGACCCTGGCCCCCGGCCAGAAGATCGAATTCTTCGAGGGGGTCTGACATGCCGCTTCGCTCATACAAGGCCACCTCGCCCGGGCTCCGTCAGATGACTCGCTCGACCTTCGAGGAGATCACGACCAAGGAGCCGTACAAGCCGCTGCTTGAGCCGCAGACCCGTGGGTCCGGGCGCAACAACGCCGGCCGCCTGACCGTGCGTCACCGCGGCGGTGGCGAGAAGCGCCACTACCGGATCATCGATTTCAAGCGCGACAAGCTGAGCGTGCCCGCTCGTCTGGCCACGATCGAATACGATCCCAACCGCTCTGCCCGGATCGGCCTGCTCCACTACCGCGACGGCGAGAAGCGCTACATGCTGCTGCCGCACGGCCTCAAGGTCGGGGACGTCGTCGTCGCCGGCCCGGACGCCGAGGCGCGCGTCGGCAACGCCCTGCCACTGGCCAACATCCCGCTGGGCACCACGATCCACAACATCGAGCTGGTTCCCGGCAAGGGCGGCCAGATCGTCCGGTCCGCCGGCACGGCGGCCCAGCTGCTGGCCAAGGAGGGCGACTACGCCACCGTCCGACTCCCGTCGGGCGAGATGCGACGCGTCCCGATGCGCTGCATGGCCACCGTCGGCCAGGTCAGCAACCTCGACCACGACAACGAGAACCTCGGCAAGGCCGGCCGGGCCCGCCACATGGGCCAGCGGCCCGAGGTCCGCGGCGTCGTCATGAATCCACGCGACCATCCGCACGGCGGTGGCGAGGGCAAGTCCCCCACGGGGATGCCGCCCAAGACACCGTGGGGCAAGCCCGCCATGGGCTACCGCACCCGGCGGTCCAAGACGACCGGACGTCTCATCGTCCGGTCACGGCACCGCAAGTAGCGGGGAGGTAGGAGTCGATGTCCCGTTCGATCAAGAAGGGCCCCTTCGTCGAGGCCCGCCTCCTCGGCCGAGTCGAGGAGATGAACAAGCGCAACGAGAAGAAGGTCGTCAAGACCTGGTCCCGTGCGTCCGTCATCTTCCCGACCTTCATCGGTCACACGATCGCGGTCTACAACGGCAAGAAGCATGTCCCGGTCTACGTGACCGAGAACATGGTCGGCCATCGCCTTGGTGAGTTCAGCCCGACCCGCAACTACCGCGGGCACGGGAAGCACACCGACCGATCGACGTCGCTGAAGTAGGACGACGAAGATGCGCGTCAAAGCCACTGCCAAGTTCCTGCGCGGTTCCACCCGCAAGGCCCGTCTCGTCACCAAGGCGATCAAGGGCATGCCGGTGGAAGAGGCCGCCGCCGTCCTGCGGTTCATGCCGCAGTACGCCGCCAAGGACATCGCCCGCGTGCTCCAGAGCGCGACGGCCAATGCCGAGAACAACCACAACCTGTCCGCGGAGGACCTGATCGTCCTCGAGGCCGTCGCCGACGAGGGCCCGACGATCAAGCGCTTCCGCCCACGAGCCCAGGGTCGGGCGTTCCCGATCCACAAGCCGATGACCCACATCACCATCGTCGTCGCGGACCAGGAGGCCTGAGTTGGGACACAAGGTCCATCCGTACGGCTTCCGTCTGGGTGTCTCGCGCACCTGGACCGCGAAGTGGTACGCCGACCGCAAGGAGTACACAGCCTCCCTCAAGGAGGACATCCTCATCCGCCAGCTGATCGATCGCCGACTGGCGAACGCCAGCGTGAGCGGTGTCGAAGTCGAGCGTGGCATCAACCACGTGACGGTCACGATCCATACCGCCAAGCCGGGCATCGTCATCGGCAAGGGCGGCGCGAACGTGGAGATCCTGCGCCAGCAGGTCGGGGCCCTCACCACGCGCAAGGTCAAGCTCGAGATCAAGGAGATCCGTCAGCCCGAGCTCGACGCGTATCTCGTCGCCATGAACATCGCCGGTCAGCTGAGCCGCCGCATCGCCTTCAAGAAGGCGATGAAGCAGGCCATCCAGCGATCGATGAAGGCTGGCGCCAAGGGCGTCAAGATCGCCGTCGCCGGTCGCCTCGGCGGCTCGGAGATGGGTCGCCGCGAATGGGACCGTGAAGGTCGCATCCCGCTGGGCACGCTTCGAGCCGACATCAGCTACGGACAGGTCCACGCGCACACCACCTACGGCCGCATCGGCGTGAAGGTCTGGATCTACCGGGGTGACATCACCCCGGAGCGTGCGCCCCAGCGCGATGCCGCGCTCCCGGCCCAGGCCGGGCTCGGGAGGCTGAGCCATGTTGATGCCCAAGCGCGTCAAGCATCGCAAGGTCATGCGTGGCCGCATGTCCGGCGTCGCCAAGGGTGGCCACACGGTCGCCTTCGGTGAGTACGGCCTCGCCACGCAGGAACCGGCCTGGATCACCAGCCGCCAGATCGAGGCGGCTCGCCGCGCGATGACCCGCTCGGTCAAGCGTGGCGGCAAGATCTGGATCCGCATCTTCCCGGACAAGCCCGTGACCAAGAAGCCCGCCGAGACCCGGATGGGTTCCGGCAAGGGCGGCCCGGATCACTGGGTCGCCGTCGTCAAGCCCGGCCGGATCCTGTTCGAGATGGCCGGCGTCGATCACGACTCGGCCATCGAGGCCATGCGTCTCGCCAGCCACAAGCTCCCGGTGGCCACGCGTGTGGTCGTCCGTGAGGGTGCGAAGGAGGCGTGACGATGGATATCGACAAGGTTCGCGCGCTGTCCGACGCTGAACTCGACAACGCCCTGCGCGACGCCAAGCAGGACCTATGGGGGGCGCGCTTCGCGCTTTCGACCCGGCAACTGAAGGACTACAGCACGATCCCGCAGACGCGGCGAACGATCGCGCGGATCCTGACCGTCCAGCGCGAGCGCAAGCTCGGCAAGACGGCGTGAGGGAGATCACGCGATGACAGGAGCGAACACACCAGTGCAAGGCAAGCGGAAGACCAAGGTCGGCCGCGTGGTCAGCGACAAGATGGACAAGACGATCGTCGTCTCCGTCGAACGCCTGGCGCGCCACCGGCTGTACAAGCGGGTCATCCGCTTGAGCACCAAGTTCAAGGCCCACGATGAGGCCAATGAGGCTCGCATCGGCGATACCGTGCTGATCGAGGAGTCCCGGCCGCTGTCCGCGACCAAGCGTTGGCGACTCGTCAGCGTCGTGGCGCGGACCGGCGATCATGGGCTGCCCGGCGAGGTCGTCGCCGCCGACGAGGCCGCCACCACCGAGGCCATCCACGCAGCCGCTCACCCGGGTCGGGTCCGTGCCGCGGAGGCCGATGTCGCCGAGCCCGCCCCGGCCGATGCAGCCGAGGAGGCCGGCTCGTGATCCAGGTCCAGACGCGCCTCAAGGTCGCCGACAATACGGGCGCGCGCACGATCCAGTGCATCCGCGTGATCGGACGCTCGCTCAAGACCGAGGCCGGCGTCGGCGATGTGATCATCGCCAGCGTCAAGCAGGCGATCCCGAACGCCGCGGTCAAGAAGGGCGACGTGGTCCGCGCGGTCATCGTGCGCACCGCCAAGGAGTACGGGCGCCCGGACGGGAGCTACATCCGCTTCGATGAGAACGCAGCCGTGCTCATCAACAACCAGGGCAATCCCCGTGGCACGCGCATCTTCGGGCCGGTCGCCCGCGAACTGCGCGATCGCAACTACATGAAGATCGTCTCGCTCGCACCGGAGGTGCTCTGATGGCCGCAGCCGTCGGGCGCGTCACCAAGGTGCCCGAGATCCGCAAGGGCGACACGGTCGTCGTGCTCGCCGGCAAGGACGCCGGCAAGCGGGGCAAGGTCGAGCGGGTCATCCGTCGCCTGCCATCGCCGACGGGCGGCAAGAGCGTCTACCGTCGCACCTCCGCAGCCGGCGGCGTCAAGGTCGTCGTCGAGGGGCTCAACATCGCCAAGCGCCACACGAAGCCGCGTCAGTCGCAGGGCCAGGCCGACCGGATGCCGAAGATCCAGCAGGGCGGCATCCTGGAACTCGCCCAGCCGATCCCGATCGGGCGCGTCATGCTCGTCTGCTCGAGCTGCTCCAAGCCGACGCGGATCGCCCACGCCACCCTGGAGACAGGCCGGCGGGTGCGCGTGTGCCGGCACTGCGGCGAGCAGCAGGAGGTCAAGTCGTGACCAGCCAGTTGCACGAGAAGTACCGCACCGAGGTCGTCCCCGCGCTGCAGAAGCAGTTCGAGTACGGCAACCCGAACCAGGTGCCGAAGGTCTCCAAGATCGTCGTCAACATCGGCCTGGGCGAGGCGCTCACCAACGCGAAGTCGCTGGATGCCGCGCTGGGAGACCTGACCCTGATCACCGGCCAGAAGCCGATCGTGACCAAGGCCAAGCGGTCGATCGCCCAATTCCGCGTGCGGACGGGCAACTCGATCGGCGCCAAGGTCACCCTGCGGGGCGAGCGGATGTGGGACTTCCTGGAGCGCACGACGATGCTGGCCCTGCCTCGCATCCGTGACTTCCGGGGCGTGCCCGGTCGCTCCTTCGATGGGCGAGGCAATTACACCCTCGGGCTGCGCGAGCAACTCGCGTTCCCCGAGATCGATTACGACAAGGTGGACCGTCTCCGCGGGCTGGAGATCAGCATCGTGACGACGGCGAAGACCGACGAGGAATCAAGGAAGCTCCTTGAACTCCTCGGCATGCCCTTCGCTTCGTAGGCGGGGAGGGAACGAATATGGCCAAGAAGTCGATGATCGCCAAGGCGAAGCGGACCCCCAAGCACAAGGTCAGCGGATATCACCGCTGCTTCGTGTGCGGTCGGCCGCGCGCGTACATGCGACGGTTCTCCCTGTGCAGGATCTGCTTCCGCGAGCGTGCGCTCCGGGGCGAACTGCCGGGCGTCACGAAGTCGAGCTGGTAGGACACAGATGAACATCTCCGACCCGATCGCGGACATGCTCACCCGCGTGCGGAACGCATCGCGGGCGCGCCACTCCGAGGTCATCGTGCCGGCCTCCCGCACCAAGCGGGAGATCGCCCGGATCCTCAAGGACGAGGGCTTCATCGCCGACGTCCAGGAGGAGCAGGACGGGTCCATGCCCGTCCTCCGGATCACCCTCAAGTACGTCGATGGCAAGGTGCCGGTCGTGTCCGGCCTCAAGCGGATCAGCAAGCCCGGCCTGCGCGTCTATGCGCGCAAGACGGACATCCCGCGGGTCCTCGGCGGCCTCGGCATCGTCATCGTCAGCACGAGCGCAGGGATCATGACCGGCCAGCAGGCGCGTAAGGCGCAGCTGGGCGGCGAAGTCCTCGCGTTCGTCTGGTAGACGAGACCATGTCACGTATCGGACGCCTCCCCATCACCGTCCCCGCCACGGTCGACGTGACCATCGACGGACGGACGCTCACGGTCAAAGGCCCCAAGGGCGTCCTGACCCGGGCGCTCCATCCGGACATGATCCTCAGCCGCGAGGACGACCAGCTCATCGTGAGCCGGCCGACCGAACAGAAGACCCACAAGCAACTCCACGGGCTCACCCGAACCCTGGTCAACAACATGGTCGTCGGCGTGACCGACGGCTATCGCAAGGGTCTCGAGATCACCGGCGTCGGCTACCGGGCCGCCCTCAACGGCAGCAAGCTCCAGCTCAACCTGGGCTACAGCCACCCGATCGAGATCGATCCCCCCGCGGGCATCACCTTCGAAGTCGAGACGCCGACCCGCCTGGCGGTCGTCGGCATCGACAAGGAGCTCGTCGGCGAGTACGCCGCCAAGGTCCGTTCCATGCGCAAGCCGGAGCCCTACAAGGGCAAGGGCGTTCGCTACTCCGGCGAGGTCATCCGTCGCAAGGCCGGCAAGGCCGGCAAGATCGGCGGCAAGAAGTGATCCGCCGACCCACACAAGGAACCATCGCATGACGCACGTCGCATCGCGCAGTGCCGCGCGGCAGAAGCGCCACCACTCCATCCGCCTGCATCTGGCCGGCACCGAGGCGCGACCGCGTCTCGCGGTCTTCCGGAGCCTCAACCATATCTACGCGCAAGTCATCGACGATGCGGCCGGCGTGACGCTCGCCGCAGCTTCCACGGCCGAGAAGGAGCTTCGCGGCTCCAAGTCGACCAAGACGGAAGAAGCGGCTGTCGTCGGTCGACTCGTTGCCGAGCGGGCGAAAGCTGCCGGCGTCGAGCGCGTGGTCTTCGATCGAGCCGGATTCCGGTACCACGGGCGGATCAAGTCGCTCGCCGATGCCGCCCGCGAAGCCGGCCTCGAGTTCTGATCAGAAGGAGCCACTGTGGCACGGATCGACCCGAACAAGCTTGCGCTCGAGGAGCGCGTCGTCCAGATCAATCGCGTCGCGAAGGTCGTCAAGGGCGGCCGGCGCTTCAGCTTCAGCGCGGTCATCGTCGTCGGTGACGGCGCGGGCCACGTCGGGGTCGGTCTCGGCAAGGCCGGTGAGGTCCCGGAATCCATCCGCAAGGGTGTCGAGGACGCGAAGAAGAACCTGATCAAGATCCCGATGGTCGGGACGACGATCCCCCACGAGGTCCGGACCGAATTCAGCGCCAGCCGCGTCCTGCTCAAGCCGGCCTCCCAGGGCACCGGCGTCATCGCCGGTGGGTCCGTCCGGGCCGTCCTCGAGGCCGCCGGCATCCGCGACATCCTGTCCAAGACGTACGGATCGACCAACCCGGTCAACGTGACCAAGGCGACCATCCAGGCCCTGTCCGAGTTGCACTCGGCCGAGGAGCTGAGCGCTCGTCGCGGGGTCAAGCTCTACAGCCGGATCTCGGGTCAGCCCGCGCCGGGGACGGAGGTGACCGATGGCCGCTAAGCTGAAGGTCACCCAGGTCAAGAGCACCATCAGCCACATCGCGCGCAACCGGGCGACCGTCCGCGCGCTGGGCCTGAACGGCATCGGCAGCACGAGCACCATCACGGACAACCCGGCCACGCGCGGGATGGTCCGCCAGGTCCGCTTCCTCGTGACGGTCGAGGAGATCGCCGACGGCGACTCCGGGGAGAAGGCATGAAGCTCCACGATCTCCAGCCCGCCGAGGGCTCGCGCAAGGCGCGCATCCGGGTCGGACGCGGCATCGCGGCCGGCAAGGGCAAGACCGCCGGGCGCGGGACCAAGGGCCAGAAGGCGCGAGCCGGCGGCTCGATCCCGCCCTGGTTCGAAGGTGGCCAGACGCCACTGCACATGCGCATCCCGAAGTTGCGCGGCTTCAAGAACCGGTTCCGGGTCGAGTACGAGGTCGTGAACGTCGGCGCCATCGAAGCGCTCGTCGCGCGCGGCGCGTTCGAGTCCGAGGCGCCCGCCAAGAAGGGCGCCAAGTCCACCGGCTCCGGCCAGATCACGGTCAACCAGGACATCCTGCGCGCCGTCGGCCTGGTCCGGACGCTGAACAAGCCACTCAAGATCCTCGGGGCCGGTGAGCTGACCGTCCCGCTGTTCGTCGTGGCCGATGCCTTCACCGCCTCGGCGCGGGCGAAGATCGAGGCCGCCGGAGGCGTCGTCAACGTCCTGGAGATGCCGACCGAGCCGCTCGCGGCGCTGGGCGTCGAGCTCCCGGGCGCCGAGGAGCCGAAGCCGGCCGCCGAGCCGAAGCCGGCCAAGGCCCGCAAGGCCAAGGCATCGGCCGAAGCGAGCCCCGTTGCCGATGTCGCGGAGGTCGTGGCGTCGACGGACGACGAGGCGGCGACGTCGGCCGAGTCCGAGTCCGAGACCACGGAACCATCTGCCGACCTGAACGCCTGATCCCGTGTTCGACTCGCTGCTGAACGCCTTTCGTGCGCCCGACATCCGGCGCCGGGTCCTCTATGTCCTGGGGCTGCTGATCGTCTTCCGGCTGCTGGCCGCCGTGCCGGTGCCCGGGATCGACACCGAGCAACTCAAGCGGTTCCTGGAAGGCAATCCGATCTTCGGGTTGCTGGACCTGTTCTCGGGAGGCGGCCTCGCGGCGTTCTCGGTGGTGGCGCTCGGGATGAACCCGTACATCAACGCCTCGATCATCATGCAGCTGATGTCGGGCGTCGTCCCCAGCCTCCAGGCGCTGAGCCGGGAAGGGGAGTACGGCCGCAACAAGATCACCCAGTACACGCGCTATCTGACCGTCCCCCTCGCGATCCTCCAGGCGTACGGCTTCCTCGCCCTGCTCAACTCGCAGGGCGTCCTGACCGGTGGGTTCGACCTCGCGAGCTTCACGACGCTCACGCAGATCGCGACCCTGACGGCCGGCGCCATCGCCCTGATGTGGATCGGCGAACTGATCACCGAGCGGGGGATCGGCAACGGCATCAGCTTCATCATCTTCGCCGGCATCGTGAGCCGCGCCCCGAGCGCCGTGCAGGCGTTCATCGTCAGCCCGAACATCGCCACGTTCATCGCGTTCGCCGTGGTCGCGGTCGCCGCGGTCGGCGTCATCATCTACATCCAGGAAGGCCAGCGCCGGATCCCGATCCAGTACGCCAGCCGCGTCCGTGGTCGGCGGATGTACTCGGGCGGTCAGACGTTCCTGCCGCTGCGGGTCAACCAGGCCGGCGTGATCCCGATCATCTTCGCCGTCAGCATCCTGCTCTTCCCGCAGCAGATGGCGTCGTACTTCACGACGTCGGAGATCCCGATCGTGGCCAGCATCGCCTCCGGGATCGTCACGATCTTCAATCCGAATTCGCTGTTCTACTCGGCGATGCTGTTCATCCTGACCATGGGCTTCACCTACTTCTACACCGCGTTCACGTTCAAGCCCGATGAGACGGCCGAGCAGCTCCGCAAGAACGGCGGGTTCATCCCGGGCATCCGGCCGGGCCGGCCCACCCAGGACTATCTCGCCCGCGTCGTCACCCGGATCACCTTCGCCGGCGCGTTGTTCCTGGCGATCGTCGCCACCTCGCCATCGATCATGTCGCATCCTCGCTCCCCGACCTTGGGTCGCTGGCGCTCGGTGGGACGAGCCTCCTGATCGTCGTGTCCGTGGTCGTCGAGACGATGAAGCAGATCGAGGCGCAGCTGATGATGCGCAACTACGAAGGTTTCATCCGATGAGGGCGCTGAGCCTGACCGCCAGACTCGACGCTTCGCCCGACAGATGACCGTCGTCGTCCTGCTTGGGGCTCCGGGAGCCGGCAAGGGGACACAGGCGGCCCTCCTGACCGAGCGACTCGGGATCCCCCATGTCGCCACGGGCGACCTGTTCCGGGCGGCGGTCCGCGATGGGTCCCCGATCGGGCTCGAGGCGCGTCGCTACATGGAACGCGGCCAGCTGGTCCCCGACGAGATCACCATCGGCATGCTGTTGACGCGCCTCGAGGCGCCCGATTCGGTGGACGGGGCGATCCTCGATGGCTTTCCGAGGAACCGGGCCCAGGCGGAGGCCCTCGACGCCGCCCTGGCCGCGCGCTCCAGCGGGGTCGATCTCGCCCTGCAGATCGAGGTCCCGCTCGATGTGCTGGTGCGGCGGTTGTCGGGCCGCTGGATCTGCCAGGACGCCGGCCATGTCTATCACGAGCAATCGAACCCGCCGCGCGTCGCCGGGCAGTGCGACCTCGACGGGTCGGTCCTGATCCAGCGGGCCGACGATCGGCCGGACACCATCCGGGCCAGGCTTGCCGGTCAGCTCGACAGTCTCGGCCACGTCGTCGACTACTACCGCGAGACGGGCGTGCTGCGGACGATCGACGGCCTTCAGCCGATCGATTCCGTCACGGCCAGCCTGACGAGCCACCTGGCGGAGCTCCACGAGCGGGAGGCCTGACCCGATGGTCACCCGTAAGTCGCGCTCCGAGATCGAGCGCATGCGCCGGGCCGGCAGGATCGTCGCCGAGGTGCTGGACCTGATCGAAGCCGAGCTCGCGCCGGGGGTCTCCACGGGTCACCTGGACGCCCTGGCCGAGGCGCACATCCGTCGAGCCGGTGCCATCCCGTCATTCAAGGGCTACCCCGGTGCCAATCCCAGGCGGCCCTTCCCGGCCAGCGTCTGCATCTCCCTGGACCAGGAGATCGTCCACGGGATCCCCGGCGATCGAACCATCCGCGAGGGACAGATCGTGTCCGTGGACGCCGGAGCGATCCTGGACGGCTGGCACGGCGATGGCGCCCGGACCTTCTTCGTCGGTGAGCCGCCGCCCGCGGTCCGTGACCTCATCGACGGCCACCGAGGCCGCGATGCTCGCCGGTATCGCGGCCGCGATCCCGGGCAACCACATCGAGGACATCTCGGCCGCGGTCGAGGACGTCGCGCTCCCGTTCGGGTTCGGCGTCATCCGGCAGTTCGTGGGCCACGGCATCGGTACCTCGATGCACGAGGAGCCGCAGGTGCCCAACTACCGGACCGGCCGGCCCGGTCGCAAGCTGGAGCCCGGGCTCTGCCTGGCGATCGAGCCGATGTTCACCCTCGGGCGTCACGAGGCGTTCCTCGCCCCGGACGACTGGACGGTCGTCACCCGCGACGGCTCGCTGGCCGCCCACTTCGAGCACACCATCGCGATCACCGAGTCCGGCCCGCAGATCCTGACGGCGCTGTGACCAGTCCACGGTTGCCGGGATGGCCCGACTTTGATACGCTACGCGTTCGTGTGTCGGCCCGTGCGGGCCGGCACTGCGCGTGAGAAAGGGAAGCACGAACACCTGTGGCCAAGAAGGACGCGATCGAAGTCGAAGGAACGGTCATCGAGCCGCTCCCGAACACCATGTTCGCGGTCGAACTGGAGAACGGCCATCGGGTACTCGCCCACATCAGCGGCAAGCTGCGGATGAATTTCATCCGGATCCTGCCCGGCGACCGCGTCCGCGTGGAACTGTCGCCGTACGACCTGACACGCGGACGAATCACCTACCGCCTCAAGTAGCCGACCACGGCCACACGAACACACGATCGAGGATCCGTTGAAAGTCAGAGCCTCCGTCAAGGCGCGCTGCGACAACTGCAAGGTCATCCGTCGCCACGGCACCGTGATGGTCATCTGCACCAATCCCAAGCACAAGCAGCGGCAGGGGTAACCGATGGCACGAATTGCAGGCGTCGACATCCCGCGCGAGAAGCGCGTCGAGATCGCGCTCACCTACGTCTTCGGGATCGGTCTGCCCACCAGCCAGAAGATCCTCGCCCAGACCAACATCAACCCGGACACCCGGGTGCGCGACCTGACCGAAGAGCAGGTCAATCGGCTCCGCGAGCTGATCGACCGGCGCTACAAGGTCGAAGGCGACCTGCGTCGTGAGGTCGCCCTCAACATCAAGCGTCTCACCGAGATCGGCTCGTACCGCGGCCTGCGCCATCGACGCAACCTGCCGGTCCGTGGTCAGCGGACGAAGACCAACGCTCGCCAGCGGCGCGGACCGAAGAAGACGGTCGGCGTGCGGCGCAAGAAGTGATGAGGGACTGACCAGGCATGGCGGAACGCAAGAAGGTCGTCAAGCAGCGTCGGCGTGAGAAGAAGAACGTCCCCCAGGGCCACGTTCACATCCAGGCGACGTTCAACAACACGATCATCACGATCACGGACCTCAACGGGGCGGTCATCAGCTGGGGCTCTGCCGGCACGGCCGGGTTCAAGGGCTCCCGCAAGAGCACCCCGTATGCCGCCGCGCTGTCGGCCGATGGCGCCGCCAAGCGGGCCATGGAGCACGGCATGCGCCAGGTCGAGGTCTACGTGAAGGGCCCCGGCGCCGGACGCGAGCAGGCCATCCGGTCGCTCCAGACGGCCGGCCTCGAGGTCAGCGCCATCACCGACGTCACCCCGATCCCGCATAACGGCTGTCGCCCTCCCAAGCGACGCCGCGTCTAGAGACCCAGAGGACCCATGGCCCGTTACACCGAATCCGTCTGCCGCCTGTGCCGGCGGGAGGGCGCCAAGCTCTTCCTGAAGGGCACGCGCTGCTATACCAAGAAGTGCTCGTTCGAACGTCGACCGACGCCTCCCGGCCAGCACGGCGTGCGCCGACGCAAGGTCGGCGAGTACGGCATGCAGCTGCGTGAGAAGCAGAAGGTCCGCCGGACGTACGGCGTCCTGGAGCGTCAGTTCCGCAACTACTTCGTCGATGCCGAGAACCGTCCCGGCGTGACCGGCGAGAACCTGCTGCGTTCGCTCGAGCTCCGGCTGGACAACGTGGTCTACCGGATGGGCCTCGCCACGTCACGCGCCCAGGCGCGCCAGCTGGTCAATCACGGCCACTTCTCGGTCAATGGGCGACCGACCAACGTGTCGTCGTTCCAGACTCGTCCCGGCGATCGGATCGAGGTTCGCGAGACGCATCGCGTCCGCGAGCCGTTCAAGATCGCCAAGGAGACCCTCCGCAACCATCAGGCGCCGGAGTGGCTCACCATCGATGCCGCGAACCTCGCCGGTTCCGTGGTCACCCCGCCCAGCCGCGACCAGATGCCGCTCGATCTCAACGAGCAGCTCGTGGTCGAGTACTACTCGAGGTAACCCGCCCACATGATCGAACTCGAGACCGCCCAGATCGAGCCCGTCGAGGAAGTCGGCACGTACGCCAAGTACGAGGCCGGACCTCTCCAGGCCGGCTATGGCGTGACCCTGGGCAACGCCCTCCGCCGGGTCCTGCTCTCCTCGCTTGAGGGCGCGGCGGTGACCAGCATCCAGATCCGTGACATCTACCAGGAGTTCTCGACGATCCCGGGCGTCAAGGAAGACGTCACGCAGATCGTCCTGAACGTCAAGAAGCTGCGGCTCAAGAGCTACGCCGGCCATCCCGTCCCGCTTCGGCTCATCAAGAGCGGCGCCGGCGCGGTGACCGCCGCCGACATCGCCGAGTCGGCCGACGTCGAGATCGTCAATCCGGAACTGGTCCTGATGACCCTCGACACCGATGACGTGACCATCGAGATGGACCTGACCGTCGAGCGCGGCGTGGGCTACCTGGGCGCCGAGCGTGCCGAGGCACTCCCGATCGGCGTCATCGCGGTGGACGCCATCTTCACCCCGGTCCGCAAGGTCAACTACCAGGTCGAGAGCATGCGAGTCGGTCAGATGACCAACTTCGACAAGCTCACGATCGAGATCGAGACGGACGGGACGATCAGCCCCGAGGAAGCGCTCAGCCGCTCGGCGGAGATCCTGGTCAACCAGTTCCGCCCGTTCGTCACCATCGGGATGGCGGCCGTCTCCACGACAGCCGTGGCGGGTACGCCCGCGATCCCGGCGAACATGCTGGACATGCCCATCGAGGAGCTCGATCTCCCGATGCGTGCCTACAACTCGCTCAAGCGCAACAACATCGTCAAGGTCGGCCAGCTGCTCCAGCTGAAGGACGACGACCTGCTGCGCATGCGCAACTTCGGCAAGAAGTCGCTCGACGAGATGAAGGAACGCCTGCGCATGCGCGGCTTCATCATCCCGGACACGGACCTCGATGGGCTGGACGACGTCGAGGAAGACGCTCCGTTCGACGACGAGGCGGAGGGCTGAACCGTGTCATCCCACCGGATCGGCGGCCGCAAGCTCAGTCGCAAGCAGGGACCCCGGCTGGCGCTGTACAAGAACCTGACCGTTTCGATCCTGCGCTACGAGCGGGTCAAGACCACCGAGGCGAAGGCCAAGGAGATCAGCAGCCGGGTCGAGAAGATGATCACCCTGGCCAAGCGCGGCGATCTCGCCGCACGTCGGTCGGTCGTGTCGCAATTCCCGAACGAGCCGCTCGTCGTGAGCAAGCTGTTCGATGAGATCGCACCCAAGTACGCCGACCGGACGTCCGGGTACACCCGGATCGTCAAGCTCGGTCAGCGCCGCGGAGACGCGGCGGAGATCGTCCAGATCGAGCTCGTCTGAGAGAGACTGCGAATCGCCGATGGCGAGCTCAGGCGAAGGCGGGACCGAGCATCGAGCGAGCGCACCCGAGGGTGCGAGACGAGAGCGGGAGGTCCCAACGACGGATGAGCCGACAGAGGGCGACCGAGGCGGGAGGACCCGTGCGCTATCGCGCAAGGGTGGAATATGACGGCACGGACTTCGCCGGCTTCCAGGTCCAACCTGGCCGCCGGACGGTCCAGGGGATCCTGGAGACCACGCTCGTCAGCCTCGGCAACGGGGCGACATCGAGGGTCGACGGGGCCGGCCGAACGGACGCCGGAGTGCACGCCACGGGACAGGTCATCGCCTTCTCCTGGGACGGGCGCCTGGACGTGGAGGAACTTGGACGGGCGTTCGACGCGCTCCTTCCCAGGGACATCGCGATCCGGGATCTGCGGACGGTCGGGCCGGACTGGAAGCCCCGCTATGCGGCGCGGTACCGGGAGTACCGCTACACCGTCTGGAACGGGTCGCGAAGCCCGCTCATCGAGCGCACCGCGCTCGGCGTGCGAGCCCCACTTGACATCGCCGCGATGGAACGGGCTGGATCGGTCTTCATCGGCCGACATGACTTCCGTGCCTTCGGGGCAACGGACCGCTCGCCGGTCCGGACCGTCATCGCGGTCCGGGTCAGGAGGCATGGCAGGCTCGTGACGATCGACGTCCGGGCCGACTCGTTCCTTCGGGGGATGGTCCGGCGCATCGTGGCCGCCCTGCTGCAGGTCGGCCTCGGTCAGATCGATATCGAAACGGTCCGCTCGGCGATTGCCGGGGACGGACCGGCCCTCGACGGGGCGACCGCCCCGGCCAAGGGGCTCTGCCTCCGGCACGTGGCCCTCGGGCGACGACCGGAACGAACGAACGGAGAACACGAGGAACGATGAACGCGAAGACCTATTCGGTCCGTGAGAGCGAGATCGAGCGACGCTGGTACGTCGTCGACGCGACGGACGAGACGCTCGGTCGCCTTGCCTCGCGCATCGCGCCTGTCCTCGAGGGCAAGCACAAGCCGCTGTACCAGCCGAACCTCGATTCGGGCGATCACGTCATCGTGCTCAACGCATCGAAGATCGCGGTCACCCGCGACAAGCTGGAGTCGAAGCTCTACTCGCGTCACAGCGGGTATCCGGCGGGCTTCAAGCAGGAGACCCTTGGCCACCTGCTGGCACGTCGGCCCGAAGAGGTCATCCGGCGAGCCGTCAAGGGGATGCTCCCGCACAATCGCCTCGGGACCCAGCAGCTGCGCAAGCTGAAGGTCTACCCGGGCTCCGATCATCCGCATCAGGCCCAGCAGCCTGAACCGCTCGCCTGACGAGGAGCAACGACACCATGCCAACCACCGCCTTCTACTCCGGCACCGGTCGTCGCAAGACGGCCATCGCCCGCGTCCGGCTCCTTCCGGGCGAGGGCGAGATCGTGGTCAACGGTCGCAGCCTGGATGAGCACTTCGGCAATGCCGTGAGCGAGACCGAGCTGCGGATGCCGTTTCGCGTCACCGGGACCGAAGGCCGCTTCAACGCCATGATCAAGGTCGAAGGCGGTGGTGTCACCGGCCAGGCCGGCGCGATCCGCCACGGCATCGCCCGCGCGCTGCTCGAGGTGGACCCGGAGGCCAATCGGCTGCCGCTTCGCCAGGCTGGGTTCCTGACCCGCGACCCGCGGATGAAGGAACGCAAGAAGTACGGCTTGAAGCGGGCCCGCAAAGCCCCCCAGTACACCAAGCGCTAACTCGGCGGCGGCCCGGGCCGGCCATGCGTGCGTTGCTCGGCTGCGCTCGGTCGCTCACGCACCTTGGGGTGCGCTCGCTCGCTCGCTTGCCGGCGCCTTCGCCTGACCGGCCCGGGCCGCCGCTTCGCAAGACTCCACCACGCGACGTACGGTAGCTTCGCCATGAGCGCTGGCGGGGTCGCTGGTCGGGCGGGATCTGCTGAGCGTGGCGGATCTGTCGGCCGATGAGGTCGGGCAGGTCTTCGCGACGGCGACGACGCTCAAGGCGGAGTATCCGAGCCGAGCGGCGGCACGCTCGAGCCGCCGCTGGTCGGGCCGGACGCTCGCGATGCTGTTCCAGAAGCCGAGCCTGCGCACGCGCGTGACGTTCGAGGCCGGGATGGCCCAGCTGGGCGGTAGCGCGATCTACCTGACCAACGACGTGGTGCTCGGAGCGCGCGAGAGCGTCCGCGACGTCGCCCGCAACCTGGAGCGGTTCGTCGACGCGATCGTCGCGCGCACCGGCCCGCACGAGGTGGTCACGGAGCTGGCCGCCCACGCGAGCATCCCGGTCATCAACGGGCTGACGCTGCGTGAGCACCCGTGCCAGGCCCTCGCCGACGTCTTCACGATCGGGGAGCACCTCGGCCGCCTGGCCGGTGTCAAGGTGGCGTTCGTCGGCGACGGCAACAACGTCTATCACTCGCTGGCCCTGCTCGGCGTGGCGATGGGGATGGAGGTGCGCCTGGCGCACCCCCAGGCTACGGCCCGAACGAACGGATCGTGGCCAGGGCGGAGGCACTGGCAGCGGAGGCCGGCGGGCGGCTCGTGTTCGGTTCGGATCCATACGCGGTCGTGCGCGGTGCGGACATCGTGTACACGGATGCGTGGACGTCCATGGGCCAGGAAGCCGAGGCTGAAGAACGACGGGATGCGTTCGCCGGTTACCGAGTGGACGACGCCCTGCTCGATGCGGCCGGGCCGGGCGCCATGGCCATGCATTGCCTGCCGGCACATCGTGGCGAGGAGATCACGTCGGAGGTCATGGACGGGCCCGCAGCCTGATCCTCGACCAGTCGGAGAACCGGCTGCACGTCCAGAAGGCGCTGCTCGTCGAGCTGCTCGGGACCCGGTAGGGTGATGAGCGTGAGCGACGTCCTCTTCGAACGCTACAAGGACGCCCTCCGTCGCGGCCACGTCGCCGCCCAGCGCGGCCGTCCCGAGGAGGCGCTCATCGCCTATCGCGAGGCCATCGACATCGCTCCGGAACGGGCGCTTCCCTATGTCGGCCTCGGCGGCGTCCTCGCCCGGCTCGGGCGATCGGACGAGGCCCTCGTCGCGTTCGATCGTGCCGTGGAGCGCGGACCGCAGGACGAAGGGGCGTGGCGAGGACGAGCGGATGCGCTGATCGCCGCGGGCCGTCGCATCGAAGCGGCCGAGGCGCTGGACCGGCTGTCCGGGATCCTCGACCGGCAGGGCCGGCTGGCCGATGCCACCGATGTTGCGCTTCGCGCATTGGCGCTGGCCGAGTCGAGGGATCGACGAAACGGCCTGAAGGCCTTCGTGAAGCGACTTCGCGCCGAGGGTCGCGACCCGGCATCGGTGGCAGCCCTGGATCGCGCGCTCGAGATCGTGGAGGATGCCGGCTGCGCCATCTGCCGCGTCCGCGACTGGCGACGGCGCGTCGGCGGGTCCGGTCGGCGCCGGGACCCGGCCGCCGGCCACGCAGCCCGATGGCGTGGACTCTCCTGGCCGCCGCCGAGGCGGCGCTGGACGACGGCGACGTCGCGGCGCTGCGTACGCGCGCCATCGCGGCGTCTGCGGCCCAGCGCGACGAGGGTCTGCTCGAGGCCGCTCTCGACACCTGTTACCTGGCGCTCGGGGCCGTCCCGGCCGACCCGGGCATCCACCTCGCCCTCGCGGGCCTCTACCTCGACCGGGGCTGGCGAGCATCGGCCATCGACAAGATCATCCTGCTCGGCCGGCTGGCCGATCTGACCGATGACGAGGCGACGCACGACCGGCTGGTGACGCTGGTCGCCGAGCGCCTGCCGGACGAGCCGCGCCTGGCGACCCGGTACGGCTGACCTCGATCGCCGGACCCGCGGGCGAGGCGGTGCGGCTCGGGTGCGATGCTACACTCGGCTGCGATGCCGGAGCTCCTAGGATCGATCCTCGAACAGGTCCGCCTGACCACGGTCCTCGATATCGGGCTCACCGCCCTCCTGATCTACTGGCTGTTCAGCCTGATCCGGGGCACGCGTGCCGTCCGTCTGGTCATCGGCGTGAGCGTCCTGTTCATCGTGTACGCGCTGGCGGTCGCGCTTGACCTGCGCCTCCTGGTCCGGATCCTGCAGGCCGGGGCGGTCGTGGGCCTGTTCGCCCTCGTCGTCGTGTTCCAGCCGGAGCTCCGTCGCGCCCTGGAGCGGATCGGGCGGGTCGGCTCGTTCGGGTGGCTGCTGTCGCCCGCCGAATCGCGGGCGGTGGACATGTCGCCGCCGAAGTCGCCAAGGCTGCCGCCGGCCTGTCCGCCGACGGCCACGGCGCGTTGATCGTGCTCGAGCGCGAGACCGGACTCGAGGAGGTCGCGGAAACGGGCGTGATGATCCACGGCGATGTCTCGGCCGATCTGTTGCGGACGATCTTCTCGCCGAGGACCGCGCTCCACGATGGCGCCGTCGTCATCCGTGGCGAGATGATCGTGGCGGCCGGCGCCACGTTGCCCCTGGCCGACACGACCGTCCATACGGAGCGCTTCGGGACTCGCCACCGCGCCGCTCTCGGGATCGCCGAGCAGACCGACGCCATCGTGATCGTCGTCTCCGAGGAGAACGGCCAGGTCAGCCTCGTGGAGCGGACGCGGATCCTGCGCAATCTCAACGAGCCGCAACTCGCACGCGCCATCCGGACGCTGCTGGATCCCGGCCAGGGGCGACGATCCGCCTTCGTCTGGCGCCGGGCGGCGATACGGCCGGGACGTCCGGCCGGTCGCCCCGCCTGCGCGACCTGGGCCGGCGGGGAGAGGTCGCTGCTGCCCGCCGAAGCTGCGCGCCCGCCGGATGACGGTGCCGACGGCGGAGCCAGCTCGGCCGTCGATGATGACCAGTCCGCGACGTCGGCGGCCCAGGCCGTCCCTTGAGCCGGATCGTCGAGGTCGTCCTCCACAACTGGCCGCTCAAGCTCGCCGCGACGGGACTCGCCGTGCTGCTCTACGGGGGCGTCGTCCTGTCCCAGAACACCCAGACGTATTCGGGCGCGATCAAGGTGGATACCGGTCGGCAAGCCGGCGGGGACCGTCCTCCTGTCGCCCATCCCGCCGGTCACCCTCGTGCGCTACTTCGCGCCGCCCGACATCAACCCGGTGACCGGCACGTTCGTCGCCACGGTGGACCTGTCCGGGGTGGACCCCCAGGCCGGCACGACCAGCGTCGCGGTGACGGTCCGCTCGGTCGATCCACGCATCAGCGTGCTGGGCAGCGAGCCCGCCTACGTCAGTCGTCCGGCTGGAGCGCCTCACGTCCAAGACCGTCCCGGTCAAGGTCGCGCTCGGCCCACTGGCGTCCGGTCTGGATCTCGGTGAGACGACGGTCGAGCCATCCAGCGTGCCTCGTGTCCGGCCCCGAATCGGCCGTCGACCAGGTGGCCTCCGTTCGAGCCGACGTGGTCATCGACCCGGGCGGGCTCGACTTCGACACCGACGTGCCGCTCATCCCGGTGGACGGAGTGGGCAACGCCGTCCGGCCGATCGACGTGACGCCGGCATCGGCCCGGGTGTCGATCCCTGTCTTCACCGATCGCCAGAGCCGGTCGCTCCCGGTCGCGCCGGTCGTGACGGGGACGCCGGCCGCGGGATTCGAGATCGCCGCGATCGCGGTGGACCCGGCCGTGGTCACGGTCGAGGGAGATGCGGACCAGCTCGCCCAGCTGAGCAAGCTGGACACGCAGCCGGTCTCCGTGGCCGGGGCCTCGTCCGACATCGTGGCCACGGTCGCATTGGACCTGCCGACTGGGGTGGTCCCGCTCAGCGCGGACGGGTCCGGGTGACCGTCACGCTGCGACCGGTCACGTCGACCCGCACATACAGCGCGGGCCTTCGGCTGATCGGACCCGCCCCGAACCTGACCTATACGCCGTCCACGGATCGCGTGTTGCTGACGATCGGCGGCTCGACCGCCGATCTCGATCGCCTGAGCGGGGCGACGATCGTGGCCGACCTGGATGTCTCGGGCCTGCCGGTGGGCACGGAGGTCCCGGTGACGGTCGCGCTCCCGACCGGCCTGACCCTTGTCACATCCAGTCCGCCGAGCGTGACGGTCGTGGTCGGCGAGCCGGCCGCGCCCGGACCGTCGCCGGCTCCCAGCGGAGGCTGAACCAGTGCCCCGACTCTTCGGTACCGACGGGATCCGCGGGATCGCCAACGTCGACCTGAAACCGCCGCTCGCCTACGCCCTCGGGCGGGCGACCGCCCAGCAGCTGGCGAGCCGGTGGTGGCTCGATCGTCGTCGGGCAGGACACCCGCCGGTCCGGGGACATGTTCGTCGCCGCGATCGCGGCCGGGGCGACGAGCCTTGGGGTCGACGTCCACCAGGTGGGCGTCGTGCCGACCCCTGCGCTCGCCTTCCTGGCCGGGCGCGGCTCGTTCGCCGGCGGGATCATGGTCTCCGCCTCGCACAACCCGGCCGAGGACAACGGGCTCAAGGTCCTCGACGGCCGCGGGCTCAAGCTCGATGACGCCGTCGAGGATGAGCTCGAGCAGCTGATCTGGCAGGCGGACGAGCTGGTCGGGGTGGGCAATGCCGGCCTCGGACGGGTCGTCGATGCCCGCGCACGGGTGGAGCGAATATCGGGCGCACCGGATCGGTCTTGCGAGGGGCATCCCGGCGCGGCCGCCTGCGCGTCGTCCTCGACGGGGCGAACGGATCCGGCTCAGCGCTCGGCCCGGAGATCCTGGCGGCAACGGGCGCCGACGTCGAGGTCATCCATACGGATCCGGACGGGATCAACATCAACGTCCGTTGCGGGGCGACGGACCCGGCATCCCTGGCCGAGGCGGTCGTGCGGGCCGGGGCCGACGTCGGCTTCGCCCTCGACGGCGATGCCGATCGGCTGATCGCGATCGATGCGGCCGGGCAAGTCGTCGACGGCGATCAGGTCCTCGGGATCCTCGCCCTCGACCGCCTCGCCCGCGGCGCCCTGCCGGGCGGCGGACTCGTGGTGTCGGTGCTGTCGAACGGCGGACTCCAGGCGTGCCGTCGAGGCGGCCGGCGGGCAGATCGTGCGAACGCCGGTCGGCGACAAGTACATCCTCGAAGGGATGCAGGTGTCGGGGGCGACCCTCGGTGGCGAGAAGAGCGGGCACGTGATCGTCCTGGAACACACGACGTCCGGCGACGGGATCGTGACGGCCCTCGAGGTCCTCCGGGTCATGTGCGCCCGCGGCGAGCCACTGGCCGAGCTGGCGGCGGCCATCCCGATGCTGCCCCAGCAACAGCGCGCCGTGAAGGCGCGGCACAAGGATCAGTGGGAGGGGGATCCGCGTCCTCGGGCGGGCCATCGCACGGGCGACGGCGCGCCTCGGCGCGGAGGGTCGGATCCTCGTTCGCCCATCCGGGACCGAGCCGGCCCTGCGGGTCATGGTCGAGGGCGCGGACGCGGCCCTGGTCGCTCGAGTTGGCCGACTCGCTCGCGGCTCTCGCCGGGGAGCGTCTAGACTAGGCTCGGTGCCCATCAAGCGGAGTCACCACGACCGGCCGGCACGAGCCGGCCGGCACGAGCGGAGGGTGTGACCCCATGTGCGGCATCGTCGGCTATACGGGACCCCGCGAGGCGGGGCCGATCCTGATCGAGGGCCTCCGGCGCCTGGAGTACCGCGGCTACGATTCGGCGGGGATCGCCCTGGTCGACGACAGGGGCGACCTGTTCGTCGAGAAGCGGGCCGGCAAGCTGGCCAACCTCGAGACCGCGATCGCCGAGCGGACACCGCATGCCGCGATCGGCCTGGCCCATACCCGCTGGGCGACCCACGGACGACCGAACGACCTCAACGCCCACCCCCACCAGGACTGCACCGGCGACATCACCGTCATCCACAACGGGATCATCGAGAACTTCCGCGAGCTCCGCGACGGGCTGGAGGAACGTGGCCACACGCTGACGCTCCGAGACGGACACGGAGGCCATCGCGCACCTCATCGAGGAGGCCTACGAGGGCGACCTGGCCGACGCCGTTCGTCACGCCCTGCGCCAGACCGAGGGCGCCTACGCCATCGTCGCCATGCATCGGCGCGAAGGCGATCGCCTCGTCGGGGCCCGCCACAACGTCCCGCTCGTGGTCGGGCTCGCGGATGGCGAGGGCTTCCTCGCCTGCGACGTCGCCGCGATCCTGGCGCACACGGACCAGATCATCTTCCTGGAGGAAGGCGACGTGGCCGACCTGCACCCGTCGGGCGTCACGATCACCGACGTCGACGGGCGCCCGCTGGATCGGCCGGTCACGACGATCGACTGGTCGCCCGAGGCGGCCGAGAAGGGCGGCTACGAGCACTTCATGCTCAAGGAGATCCACGAGCAGCCCGAATCGCTCGCGGCAGGCCATCACCGGACGGGTGACCCGCGGCGACCTGATCAACGTCGAGGAGCTGGTGGGTCTGGAGGAGATCCTGCGCGATGTGACCGGGTGGAGCTGGTGGCCTGCGGCAGCGCCCACTACGCGTCGCTCATCGGCGCCTCGGCCATCCAGGACTGGACCGGTCTCCCGGCCCGCGCCAACGTGGGTTCGGAGTTCCGCTACTCGCCGCCGCCGCTGGATGCCCGGACGCTGGTCATCGCCGTCACCCAGTCCGGCGAGACGGCCGACACGATCGCTCCGGTCCGACTCGCCCGCCAGCGCGGTTGCCCCGTCATCGCGGTCACCAACACCGTCGGCTCGGCGATCACCCGCGAGGCGAACGCGGTGCTGTTCCTGCAGGCCGGGCCCGAGATCGCCGTCGCCGCCTCCAAGACGTTCGTCACCCAGGTCACGACGCTGGTCATCCTGGCGGCCGCGATCGCCAAGATCCGCGGCTCGATGTCGGAAGCGAGCGAGATGGAGCTGGGCGCGGCGTTGCGCGCCCTGCCGGCCGCCGCGGCCCGGGCCCTGGAGCACGCCGCCGGCGGGTCCGAGGCCCTCGCCCGACGCTACGTCGGCTCGCGCGGCTTCATGTTCATCGGACGCGGGTCCAGCTACCCGGCCGCCCTCGAGGGGGCGCTCAAGCTCAAGGAAGTCAGCTACGTCCACGCCGAGGGCTATGCCGCCGGCGAGTTGAAGCACGGACCCATCTCGCTGCTCGACGCGGAGTGCCCCCTGGTGGCGGTGGCGACCCGATCGTCCGTCTACGACAAGCTCATCAGCAACGTCATGGAGGGTCGTGCCCGGGACGCCCGGGTCATCGCCGTGGCGACCGAAGGCGATCCCCAGATCGAGCGGTTCGCCGATGACGTCGTGTGGGTCCCGGATACGCACGAGGCGCTCTCGCCGGTCCTGGCGATCATCCCGCTCCAGCTGTTCGCGTACCACATGGCGGTCGCCCGTGGCACCGACGTGGACCAGCCGCGCAACCTGGCCAAGTCGGTCACGGTCGAGTAGGGATGGCGGACCCGAACGCCCCCGGCGAACCGGCCTGCCGCCCGGCCTCGTCCCGCCCGGCACGACCGAGCTCGGCATCGACATCATCAAGGTGGACCGGATCCGCAAGTCGATCGAACGCTTCGGGTCGCGCTTCTCCGATCGCGTCCTGACCCCGGCCGAGCGCCGCTACGTCCGCGACCGGCCCGAGACCTTCGCCGGTCGATGGGCCGCCAAGGAGGCGGTCAGCAAGGTCCTCGGTCTGGGCGTCCGGGGGATCGGCTGGAAGGACATCGAGATCGAACGGATGCCGACCGGGCAACCCGCGGTCAGGCTGCATGGTCGGGCCGCCGAGCGTGCGACGCAACTGGGGATGGGCCGGATCGCGGTGTCGATCACCCACGAGTCGGAGTACGCGGTGGCGATCGCCTTCGGGGTGCGGTCGGCGGGCGGGCGATACGTCTTCCCGCTCGACATCGATGCCCGGATCGACGACCGCGAGCGCAAGATCCTGGCCCGCCTCGAGCGCCTGCAGGCTGCGGCGCAGGCCGCCCGCCCGGCCCCGGGCAGCTGATGTCCGGGCCGGGTCCGGTCGGGTTCGGTCGACGTGAGGCGGAGACATCGGGTCCGCCCCGAAGCCCGGCGCCCTTTCCCGACGGTGCGACCGTGCTGGATGACGCCATCGCGGCGGCCCTGCTGCCCGAGCGGCCGATCCGGGGGCACAAGGGTACGTTCGGCAAGCTGCTGGTCATCGCAGGGTCGCTCGACTACGCCGGCGCGGCGCTGCTCGTCGCCCGGGCTGCCGGACGGACCGGCGCCGGGCTGGTGACCCTGGCGGTCCCGGAATCGCTCCAGCCGCTGTTCGCCGCGAAGGTCGTCGAAGCGACCACGATGGCGCTGCCGGAGGACGACGTCGAGGAGCTCGACCCGGAGCCGGCGTTCGCCCGGGTCCTGGACCATGAGCACGACGCCATCGTCATCGGGCCGGCCTGCGGCCCGGCCTCGCGACGGCGGAACTGGTCCGCGCGGCTCATCGTGGCAGGCGAACCGATCCGGCTCCGATCCTGCTCGATGCGGAGGCCCTTCGCTGGATCGCACGATGGACGACTGGTGGGACGGTGATCGACGGCCGGCCGTGCTCACCCGGCACGCCGGGGAGTTCGCGCGGCTGCGCGCAGGGAGCGGCCGCGATCCGGACGCGGATGGGGACCTGGCCGCGGACGACGAGGCTGCCGGGTGGCGGCGGCTCGCGAGGCCGCGATGGATTGGCGACAGGTCGTCGTGCTGAAGGGCGCCCGGACCGTCATCGCGACGCCGGACGG
>CAVZXQ010000002.1:0-254058 GCA_963779315.1 uncultured Chloroflexia bacterium
GGCCAAGCGCGAACATGCACGCTCGAGGGTGAACGGGCGTTCGTGGCGGCCGGCCCGTGGCTCGCCGGCAGCCAATCCGCGGCCGATCTTCCCATCTGCCTCTGGACGGTGCACTAACACGATCCGGGGGGCTTCAGACCGCGTTCGAGGTCTCCCCTGAGCGTGGATCTCGGACTGGCCACCTTCCCCTAGGCCGAAACCCGAGTCAGTGCGTTCCCCGGGGCATTTGGGTGATCCTCATCTCCGCTCACGGTCGGGTACGCATCCACAAACCAGATCCCTCGGACCCACCACGAGATCTCCGGACCCTCCCACGGCCCTGAGGCGGTCGCAGCATCCAGGAAGGCGCGTGCATCCTCGACCTTGCCGAAGAGACGGTCCTCATTCAGGCGGTCGAGCGACATCGAGCGAAGTCGGAGCTCCTCATCCGTGCGCCTCCATGACAACGAGTCCGACTGCAGGAGGAGTGCCGCGAGCAGTGAAGTGTCCCCGTCGACTATCAGGACATCGAATCCGAGCAGCTCGTGATCCGACTCCGCCTCGGGGTCGCCGACCCAGATGACCTCAAGAGGCTCCGAGTCCGCCACCCGGGAGGACAGGCGGGCGATCCTGCGCGCTGCTGCTTCGCTACGGATGTATTCACCTTGTGGGTCGTCGATAGCCTCCAGCAGTGCCCGGTTCGCCGGATGCGACAGTCCGAGCGACTCGTCGATGCTCGGCTGACGCCGGTCGGGCCCCCGATAGCCCGGGTCCATGCTCGGGAACGGTCGACCAACGACGAGGAACCATGGCTGGCCGATCGCCTGACTCGCATTCCCTCGGACTTCCGTCGCAAGCATCACAGCGCGTCGTCGTCGGACTTCGATCAAGAGGGCCATCGCGGGCTCGAAGTAGGCTCGACCAGCCGGGGATAGGTGAGGCAGTACGCTAGCCAGTGCAGGGATCGAATGCTCGAGGATCGCGTCGCCTTCGCCAAGTCGATCCCAGCCACCCAGGATCGCGCAGCCGAGGACGGCTCCGATGTCACCGTCGAGGAGCGCCAGGTCCTGACCCTCCACCTCACCTTCGTCCGAACCGGGCGGATAATCAGCGCTTGGGTACGGTATGGACTCCCAAGCATCGAGGGCCGGCACCAGGTCCGCCATCGGCAAGGACCCTGATCCCGTCGACGAGACGCTAGGTCCCAGCCGTCGTGCGATCGCTGTGAGGCGGTCTCTCATGCTGGCGACTCGAACGGCGCTCGGAACGTGAACGCGAATGGGGTCGGGCCGTCGCGGTCCAGGGCGGCCAGCCGCTCCTTGGCCTCCTCGATCGTGGGGCGATGGCCGGCGGGCACCCACCACAAAGCCATGTAGGCGGACTCGTAGGCCTCGAACCACTCGCGGCGGCGGCGCATCACGCCGGTATGGGCGGACGTGTAGGTGAACGCGCGCAGCGCCTCGATCGACTCCCAGACCGACATGTTCGAGATGATCAACGCGTCATCGAACGAGTGGATCGACGTGGCGTTCCCTTCGGCCGTCTGCAACCGCCACACGAAGCCGGGACTCGTGTCGGCCAGCGCGTTGATGGGATCCAGCGCCGCCATGAAGTCGGCAATCAGCGGCGACTCGGCGGGCGCCAGGAGGCGGCCGATGTTCACCTGCGCGAGCTGGTACCTGGTCGGTTCGGCAGTCACGGCCGGACTGTACAGGACGGCCGAGCGGCTCAGGGAGGCTCGCGCGGCGGAACCCTGAGGCTCCGCCGGGCGTTCGCCCCCTAGTCGAGGCTCTTGAGCAAGGCCTCGAGCTCGTCGAACTGTTCGGGGTACCCGCTGATGCTACCGGAGGCCTCCGCCTCGTCGAGCGCTTCCTTGGACGGATAGAGATCGTGCAGCCTGAGATGCGTCTGGCCGTCCCGTTCCTCGAAGGTGAGGGTCGTGAGGAACCCCTCGCCGCTCTCATCGTTCGTCCACACCAGCCGGGAGGGGGGCTCCACTTCGACGTACCGCCCGACGAACGCCATCGGCTCCTCGGACTCAGGGTGAGCGAAGACGAACTTGTAGGTGCCGCCGGGCCGGACGTCCGCCTCGCAGGACAGGAAGGTGATGCCGAAGGACTTCGGCGACCACCAGCGCATCAGCAGCTCGGGCGTGGTCCAGGCCTGGAACACGATGCGGGCTGGCCCGTCGAAGACTCTCGTGACGACGAGCTCGCGATCGGATGTCCGATCGACCTTGGTGTCGTTCCCTGCGGCGACCGCTTCACGTGTTGCGTCCATCGGCCCTCTCCTTCTGCTTGAGTTCCTCGACGACCTTGTCCAACTCGTCGAACCGGGTGGCCCAGAGCTGCCGGTAGCGCTCGATCCACGCGGACTCTTGTTCGAGCTGGCCGACACCCAGCCGGCAGGTCCGCACCCGCCCGACCTTCTCGGTCACCACGAGCCCCGCATGCTCCAGCACGCGGACGTGCTTCTTCATGCCGGTCAGGGTCATCTGGAATGTGTCGGCGAGCTGGCTGATCGAGGCGTCTTCCCGGGCGAGCCGTTCGAGTACGCCACGCCGTGTCGCATCGGACAGTGCCGCGAAGGCGGTGTCGACCTGCTCGGCGTGATACTGAACCATGTGGTTCACTCTTACCTATCCGAGCCGACTCGTCAAGGGGCGATCGCGAGGCTAGGCGAACTCCACGGACGTCCGGCCGTCCGACGCGCCCGCGACGAGGACGATCCCACCGCCCGACACCTCCGCCACCGATGTCGAACCGTCGATCGTGACGGCGTAGCGACCGTTCGGCGGGACCGCCATCGGGAGCTCGAAGTCGAGGTGACCGTCCGTCAGCGTCCCGGTGAGCGTGACCGGCCGTCCGAGGAGGGCTGCAGCGCCACCGAGGTCGCCCGATCGGATCAGGTCGCGGATCTCCGAACTGCGGACGGGTCGTCCATCGAGATCGAACGGGGGGACGACGACGACGCCGAATCCATCGCGCTCTCCCATCGTCGCCAGCGCGGCCGGCGTGCCCTGGCGCTCGAAGCCGAAGGCGGCATCCGGTGTCATCAGGAAGCCGCGCAGCTCCACCTTGGCCCTGATCCGCTCGACGAAGGTGTCGTACGGCGTCCGCCGGAGTTCGTCGTCGAAGTGCTGCACGACCGTCACGGCGACGCCGGCCGCGGCCAGTCGTTCCAGTCGCTCGTCCGGGTCCATGAGCAGCGGCGGCGCGTTCCCGATCAGGACCTCGTCCGGGTGATGGTCAAATGTGATGACCGTGGGCGCAGCGTCACGACGCGCCGCCTCATCAGCAAGGTGACGGAGCAGGTAGGCATGTCCAAGGTGCAACCCATCGAAGACGCCGACGACGACGAAGGCGGGACCGAGACCGGGCGTCAGATGCTCGACGCCCTGGACGACTTCCATCGTGCTCAGTCCACGGGAACGGTGGCGGGGTCGGACGCGGCAGCTGTCGAACCCGGGACCGCAGGACTCACGAATACCTTGTCCGGAGCGAGACGCGTGCCGTCCGCGGTCGCGATGGCGGCCAGCCGGCCATCGGGGCTTCGAAGCCGGTAGTGCGCGGCCGGCGACGGGATCCCGGCCACCGGGCGGACGTACTGGCCCCGGGCCACGGCCGTCAGCTCGGTCTCGGTCAGCTCGATGCTCGGGAAGGCGTCGAGGCCATCATCGATCGGGCGCAGCATCGCCGTCAGGCCGGCCGGACCTTCGGCGGCTGCCGCACGGATGTCGTCGAGCGGGACAGCGCTCGCCAGCTCGAACGGCCCGGAGGCCGTCCGGGTCAGCGCGCCGAGGTACGCCGCACTCCCGACGGCCTCGCCCAGGTCGCGCGCCAAGGCCCGCACGTACGTGCCGGCGGAGCACCGCACGTCCACGATCGCGATGGGGCGCTCCGGGTCCGTGCCATCCCAGTCGGTCATCGTGAGCTCGTGCAGCGTGACCTCGCGCTCGGCGAGGACGACGGTCTCACCGGCCCGGGCCATCGCATACGCCCGACGCCCGCCGACCTTGATCGCGCTGTAGGCCGGCGGCCGCTGCGACACGACGCCCACCATCGCGGCGAGCGCGACTTCCACCGTCTCGCGGGACGGCGCGGCCCCCTTGGACGGCGTGATCTCACCCTCGAGGTCGTCCGTCGTGGAGGAGCCACCGAAGCAGACCGTCGCCCGATACGCTTCGTGTCGCCGAGGTGGTACTCGACGACGCGGGTCGCGTGTCCGAGGAAGACCGGCAGGACGCCACCGGCGAACGGGTCGAGCGTGCCGCCGTGGCCGACACGCCTGGTTGCCGCCAGCCGGCGGACGAGTGCCACGACGTCGTGCGATGTCGGCCCGGCCGGCTTGTCGATGACGAGGATCCCGTCCAGTCCGGGACCGAGAGATGAGTGCGCCACGACGTGCCTGCGGCCTAGCGCCGCACGCCGGCGACGAGCCGGCGGGCCTCGGCCAGGACGGCGTCACGGGCGGCGTCCACCGACCCATCGAAGCTCGCGCCGGAGGCCCGGGCGTGCCCTCCCCCACCGAAGGTGCCCGTCAGCACGGTCGCATCCACGCCACCGGGCTTCGTGCGCACGCTGATGCGCGTGGCGGCGCCGGCCTCCTTGAACAGGATCGCGACCTCGGCGGCGTCCGACTGCGAGAGCAGATCGATGATGCCCTCGGAGTGGGCCCGCACAGCGCCCGTCGCGGCGACGTCGGCGTCGGTGAGCGTGGACCACACGATGCGACCCTCCGAGGTGCTCTCGAGTCGGCCGAGGATGCGCCCGAACAGCCGCAACTGGGACTCGGGCTTCGAGCGGTACAGCTGCCGAGAGATGTCCGAAAGCGGCGCCCCAGCCTCGACCAGCGCAGCTGCGACAGCCAGCGTGCGCGGCGTGGCATTCGGATGCGCGAATGTCGCCGTGTCCATCACGATACCGGCCATCAGGTTCGCGGCGAGCGCGCCGTCATCGACGGTCAGCGGCACGCCCAGACGCGTCGCCAGCAGGGTCACCATCTCGCAGGTGGCCGCGGACGCCTGGCTCGATCCAGTCGCCGGCCTCGGCCGCGTCGTTGGACGCGTGGTGATCCACGATGACCCGCGGGAGCGAGGCGAACAGGTCGGCATGCCGGACCCCGACCTCGCCCACCCGGGAGAGCGCCCCACAATCGGAGATGACCAGCAGGTCGTACTCGGCGGTCGGATCCGGATCCGTGCGGAAGCGCTCGATCCCAGGCATGAACGCGTAGAGCGGCGGCGGTTCGTCCGTGCACACCGCGTCGGCCGTACCACCCAGTGCCTCGACGATCCGGGCGATCGCGAGCGTCGCCCCGAGCGTATCGGCGTCCGGGTTCTCGTGGCTGACCGCCAGGACGCGGCGTGCCCCGCGGATGCGCTCCACGACGACGTCCGGGACACCGTCCAGGTAGGGCCGAAGGAACATGGTCATCGTCTGCCCCGCGTCGCGGAGTCCCGCGGGCCGGTCCGCCGTCGACGGGGCTTCGGCGGGATGACCGCGGGCGGCGGCTCCTCGGCGAGGTCACCCTCGTGGCGCAACCGCGCGACCGGTGTCGGCAGGGACTCACCGGTGATCGGATCGGCGTCCGGGATCCGGCCCGCTCCAGCTCATCGAGCAGCTGCAGGATGCGCGTGCCACGCTCGGCGGTGTCATCGAGCTGGACGTGGAGCATCGGGATCCGCTTGATCCGGAGCCGCTCACCCAGCTCGTGGCGGACGAACGGCATGGCCCGGCTGAGCGCCGAGATGGTCTCGAGTCGTTCCGCGGGCTGGCCGATGACGCTGACCCACACCTTCGCATGGCGCAGGTCCCGGTCCGTCTCGACCTTGGTGATCGTGGCGAAGCCCACCCTCGGGTCGGCGACATCGCGCGCGACGATGCTGCCGATCTCCTGGCGCAGGAGTTCGTCCACCCGTTCCGTTCGCTGGCTCATCGTCCGCCTGCTGCACCCGGGACCGGGCGCACCCTGCTCAGCCGCTGATCGCGCGACTGACGGTCTGGGAGGTGAAGCATTCGATGATGTCGCCCTCCTCCAGGTCGTGGTAGTTGGCGAGACCGATACCGCACTCGTAGTTGGTCGCCACTTCCCGGACGTCGTCGCGGAACCGGCGAAGCGACTCGATCTTGTCGGTCGCAACCACCTTGCCGCCTCGCCACACCCGGGCACCACCACGGACCATCCGTCCGTCGGTGACGAACGAGCCCGCGATCACGGTGCTCTTGCCGACACGGAAGATCTGGCGGACCTCCGCGCGACCCTCCACGACCTCCACCACGACCGGCTCGAGGAGGCCCTTGAGTGCCGCTCCGAGATCGTCCGTGAGCTTGTAGATGATGTCGTACAGCCGGATGTCCACGCCTTCCGCCTCGGCGGAACGACGTGCGGTGTCGGTCACGTTGGTGTTGAAGCCGACGACCACGGCGTTCGACGCGGCGGCCAGCATGATGTCGTTGTCGGTGATGTCGCCGGCGCCCTCGAGGAGCACGTTGAGCCGAACCTCGTCCTGGTCGAGCTGCTCCAGGGCATGGGTGATGGCGCCGAGCGAGCCGGACACGTCCGCCTTGAGGATGATCCGCAGCTCCTTGGCCTGGCCGGCCTGGATCTGACGGTAGAGGTCCTCCAGGGTCGCGCGGCCACTCCCGTCACCGCTCTTGTTCGCGGCCTCGATCTTGCGCGCCTCGACCAGGGAGCGGGCTTCCTTCTCGTCGCTGGCCTCGCGCAGGATGTCACCTGCGGCCGGGACCTCGCCGAGGCCCAGGACGACCACCGCGGTCGACGGCCCGGCCTTCTTGACTCGCTTGCCCTGGTCGTTCTCGAGCGCGCGGACACGCCCGAAGGTCTCGCCGACGACGATGATGTCGCCGACGTTGAGGGTGCCGGTCTGGACCAGGACGGTCGCGATCGGGCCGCGATGCTTGTCCATCTGCGCCTCGACGATCGTGCCGATCGCGCTGCGCTTCGGGTTCGCCTTGAGCTCCTGGAGATCGGCCACGAGCAGGATCATCTCGATCAGTTCGTCGAGGCCGACCCGGGTCTTGGCCGAGACCGCGACGAGCGGCGTATCGCCGCCGTACTCCTCGACGACGATGCCGGCCTCGGTCAGCTCCGTCTTGACGCGGTCCGCATTGGCGTCCGCCTTGTCGATCTTGTTCATCGCGATGATGATCGGCACCTTGGCCGCCTTGGCGTGGCTGATCGCCTCGAGCGTCTGGGGCATGACGCCGTCGTCCGCCGCCACCACGACCACGGCGATGTCCGTGACCCTGGCGCCGCGCGCTCGCATGGCCGTGAAGGCCTCGTGTCCCGGGGTATCGAGGAAGACGACTCGCTTGCCGTCGCGGGTGACCTCGCTGGCACCGATGTGCTGGGTGATACCACCGCGCTCGCCAGATGCGACCTCGGTCGTCCGGATGGCATCCAGCAGGCTGGTCTTGCCGTGGTCGACGTGACCCATCACGGTCACGATCGGGGCGCGTGGCTCCAGGAGGGCCGGGTCGTCCTCCTCGTACAGGATCTCCTTGGTCGCCTCGGCGACAGGGCCCTCGCCTTCACCCTCGACGCCACCGGCGCCGACGGCGATCGGTCTCCGCGACTTCGAACCCGAGCTCGCCGGCGACCAGGGACGCGGTATCACGGTCGATGAGCTGGTTGATCGTCGCGAAGATGCCGCTCTTGATCAGCTCGCGGATGACGTCCGCCGGGTTGACCGACAGGACATCGGCGAGTTCCTTGACGGTGATCGTGCCCGGCAGTTCGATCGCGCCGCGCTCGCGCGGATCCGCGACCTGCACCCCTCCGGGCGTGAACGTGCCGTCGCGACGCGGCGGCTTGCGGGGTCCGCGACGGCCGCGGGTACCGCTCCTACTCCTGGCCACGGGCTCCTCCTTGGATGGTCATGTCATGGGTGATGCCCGCCAGCAGCGCGGCTCGCGCATCGGCAGGGAGTGTCGTCTTGAGGGCGCGGCCGAGGGCGCCCTTGTCGAGCGCTCGAGCGAGACACTCGTCGGTGCGACAGACGTATGCGCCGCGACCGGCCAACCGGCCGCTGTCGTCCACCACGACCGAGCCGTCCGGTGTCCGAACGATCCGCTGCAGCTCGCGTTTGGGCCGTGCGGTCCGACAAGCGACGCACGACCGGGTTGGGACGCTCCTGGGCGAGGCCTGGGCAGCTACGACGCCACCTCCTCGGTCGAGGACGTCGCGGTCTTGGCGGCCTTCTTCGTCGCTCGCTTCGGCTTGGCCGGGGCTTCGACGAGGTCGGACTCCTCGGACACGAAGGCAGCGTCGACGTCTGTGGCAGCCTCGGTTTCGGCTGGAGCCACGGCGGCGGCCTTCTTGGCGACCCGCTTCGGCTTTGCCGGGGCTTCAGCGAGCGCCTCGGCAGGGGCCGCGTCGGCTTCTACTGTCGGTGCGGCCTTCTTGGTGGCGCGCTTCGGCTTGGCGGGGGCGGCGGCTTCGACGGCGGCCGGCTGCGCTTCGATCGCAGCGACGGCAGCGGTCTCGGCCTCGGTCTGCGCCTCGGCGGCGACGGCCTTCGCCTCGGCCACGGAGACATCGCTTCGGATGTCGATGCGCCACCCGGTCAGACGAGCGGCGAGCCTGGCGTTCTGGCCCTCGCGGCCGATGGCGAGCGAGAGCATCCGTTCCGGCACGGTCACGTTGGCGATGCGGTTGTCCTCATCGATGTCGACCGAGATGACCTGGGCCGGGCTCAGGGCGTTCGCGACGAAGGCGCTGGCGTCGTCGCTCCATGGGATGACATCGATCTTCTCGCCGGACAATTCCGCGACCACGGCCTGCACTCGAGCGCCGCGCTGGCCGACAGTGGCACCGACCGGGTCGAGGCCCTCCTGGCGAGACGCCACGGCGACCTTGGAGCGGCTGCCGGCTTCCCGCGCGATGGCCTTGATCTCCACCGTCCCGCTGTGGATCTCCGGGACTTCGAGCTCGAACAGGCGCTTCAGGAAACCCTTGTGCGAGCGGCTGACGAAGATCTGTGGGCCGCGCGGCGTGCGGCGGACTTCCAGCACGAACGCCTTGACGTTCTGGCCGATGCGGTAGTGCTCGAGCGCGGACTGCTCCGTCGTGGCGAGGATCGCTTCCACGTTCTTCCCGACGTCGAGGATGATCGCCCGTGGCTCGACCCGGTTCACGGTGCCATTCATCAGCTCGCCTTCGCGACTCGCGAACTGGTCGAAGACCTGGTCGCGTTCGACTTCGCGGATACGTTGCAGGACGATCTGCTTGGCGGTCTGGGCGCCGATCCGGCCGAAGACGTCGCCGTCCAGCTGCTCGGTCTCCACGACATCGCCCGGGACGGCGTTCGGATCGAACGCCTTGGCGTCCTCGACGGTGATCTGGGTCAGCTCGTCTTCGATCTGCTCGACCACCAGGCGTGCGCGAAAGACGCGGATCTTGCCGGTCTCGACATCGATGCGCACCTGGATGTCCTCGTCGCCGGCGACGCGTCGGTAGGCCGACTGGATCCCGTCCTCGACCGCACCGATGAGGTGCTCGCGCGAGATCTGCTTCTCTGCGTTGAGCTGAAGGAGGGCACCAACGAAGTCACGACTCACGAGTGTGCCTCCATTCCGAATCTGCATGGTCGAAGAACAGCCGCTCAAAAAGAAACGTGGGGGTCACCCACGTCGCGGAGCGGCCATTCGGTTGGGCGGGAGTATACACCCGGATGGGTGGACGCTCAAACGCGGTGCTAGCCTACGACTGACCCGGCTGACGTCCGGGATGACGTCAGAGGTCGCGATGGCTGCCCGCACCCTCCCCACCCTCGAGCGCACCGAGATCGACGGCATCCCGGTCGTCTGGACCGCCACGTCGGATGGGCCGTTCACCGCGGCCCTGTCCTTTCGCGTCGGCCGGGCCGACGAGCGACTGCCGCAGGCGGGCATCTCCCATATCGTGGAGCATCTGGCCCTCGCGAGGTTGGGCGTCCAGGAGTACGACCACAACGGGTTCGTCGATTCGACGCGGACCGTGTTTCACAGCGTCGGTACGCCTGATGAAGCCATCGAGTTCTTCGCCGCGGTGTCCCTCGGTCTGTCGGATCCGCCCCTCGGCCGGCTCCAGATGGAGCGCCGGATCCTGCGCACCGAACACGATCAGCAGGGTGGGCCAAGCATCGGGGGTGCCGTGCGCCAGTTCCGGTTCGGCTTCGCCGGCCACGGCCTGGTCGGAGAGGACGAACTCGGACTTGGCTGGCTCGGTCCGGAGCCTGTCGCCGGGTGGATCGCGGACCGGTTCACCCGGCCGAACGCAGCGATCTGGATGAGTGGGCCGCCACCGGCCGGGATGCGCGCCGTGCTGGCCGAGGGACCTCGGCACGGCCCGCCAGCCATCGCCCCGATCGACTACATCCGCTTTCCGGCGCACAACCTGTGGACGGGGCCCGGTGCGACGCTGACATTCCTCATCAAGCGCCAGCCGGCGGCCAACATGGTCGTGAACATCGCGCACCGGCGCGCCCGGCAACGGCTCCGCTACGACAAGGGCCTGATCTACGACGTGGCCATCGACTACGAGCCGCTCGACGGCCAGACAGCCCACGTGACGCTGGGAGCGGACTGTCCGCCCGAGCAACTCGGGGCCGTCCGCGACGCCCTGCTGGCCGTCCTCGACGAACTCGCGGCGGATGGGCCGACGCAGGAGGAACTCGACGGCGAAGTCAATGGGTTCGTGCGCCAGTTCGACGATCGGGACGCGACGCTCGGGTTCCTGGATGCGTCGGTGATGGACATCCTGTTCGGCGAGGAACCGCGCACCGCACAGCGGATGTACGAGGCGCGTCAGGCGATCACGCCCTCCGACGCCGCCGACATCCTGCGCGACGGCCTCGAGTCCCTGCTCGTCGTCGCCGGCGGGGAGCCGCTACCCGCGGCCCGCGCGGCACCGTACCCCGCCTGGTCCAGCGATGAAGTCCAGGGTCGTGAGCACGGTCCGGCCGGGTTCTTCTTCCCGGGCCGCAAGCCCAGGGAACGTCTGATCGTGGGACAGGACGGCATCACCCTGCGGGGCGCGCCGACCGAACTCATCACCGTCCGATACCGGGACTGCGTCGCCGTCGCCCATGGTACGGCGACCCAACGGGAGCTCTTCGGTCGGGACGGGTTCCGGATCCCGATCGATGCCTCCTACTGGAAGGATGGCGCGGCGATCATCGAAGCGATCGATTCGGCAGTCCCGCCGGAGCTGGTCGCCTGCGACGAACACGGCGTCGGAGCGTTGCCGGAGGCAGCGGTCGAACCCAACGCCGCTTGATCCGAGGCTACGGACGAATGTCGAGGCGCTCCGTGGTGACGAGCGGGGTCGGGCACCACGGCGTGTCACCCTCGGTGTTGAAGTCGTTGGCACCGCCCAGGATGAGGATGGAGCCGTCCGAGAGTGCCACGGCGTGGCCGCCATACCGGGGCGCCAGGAGATCGGGCCCGCGCTGCCAGCGGTCTTGCACGGGATCGTAGCGCTCGGTCGAGACCAACCCCCGTCCGCCGGCGGGGTCGGCGTCCGCCGCGCCCCCGGCTACGAGCACCGACCCATCGGCCAGGACGACGACCTGGGGCGCATCGCGCCCGGTCGACATCGGCGCCACCGTCTCCCAGACCCCGCGGCCGGGTTCGAACCGATGGACGGCCGTCGTCAGGCCGCCTGTGCCACCCGACAGCTCGCCACCGTCGCTCCCGCCGAGCCCGAGCGCGCGACCGTCAGGTAGCGCGACAAGCCGGAACCCGTGACCCACCAGGCCCTGGACGCCGGCCCATGTGTCCCCGACTGGATCGTAGAGGTAGGCGACGGGCGTTGAGTCCGAGTCGCCTGAGAAGGTCCCGGTCGCCAGGACGGTGCCGCCGGCAAGGGCGACCATGTCGTCGATCCAGGTCAGTCGCGGGAGGGCGGCGGTCGCGATCCACGACCCGGTCGCTGGGTCCAGGAGCTCGCTGGTCAACGCGTCCTCGCTCGAACTGGTGTTGCTGACGACGAACACCCGCCCATCCGGCAGGGTCACGGCGAGCGGGTTCGCGCGCCCAAGCCCCATCAATGGACCGTCCGTCCACGCGCCGGTCTCGGTCTCGAACACCTTTGTGCTGGAGAAGGGCTGCTCGATGTCGTTGAGGCCACCGAGCACCATCGCCGAGCCGTCCCACATGGCCACGGTGGCCGGCTCCTTGCGCGGCTTGTTGAGGCTCGGTACCTCGACCCAGGTGTCGGCGGCGGGGTCGTAGCGCTCCGCTCGCTCGCTGCCCGGCGCAGCCGGGCCCGGCAGGCAGGCCTGGTCGTCGCCGACGGCGAGGACGGTCCCGTCGCCAAGTACGACCGCATCGAACCCGGTCCGACCGTGGAGCATCGAAGCAGACGAGCGCCACTCGCCGTAGGAGACGGGCGATGGGGTCGCTGACGGACTCGTCGCTGGCGTCGATGTCGGCGGCGTGCTGGCAGCCGCCGGCGCGGATGCAGGGAGCGAAGGGGCTGTGCGTCTCAGGAGCAGCGCCGCAGGCCGCGAGTGCCAGGGCGCTCGTGAGGATGGTGATGGTGAGCCTGCGCGACGACGACATCACCGCATATGACGCCTCAACGGCGGCGGGCTGTCAACCCGTCACGGGCGTCGGGTAGCGCGTCGCGACGTAGTCGTCGAGGATGCCGATGAACTCGGCCACCAGGCCATCGCCGCGGAGCGTCCGGTCGAGCTGACCGTCGATGAAGACCGGGGCGACGGGCTCCTCGAAGGTGCCTGGCAGGCTGATCCCGATGTCGGCGTGCTTCGACTCGCCGGGGCCGTTGACGACGCAGCCCATGACGGCGACGCGAAGCTCCTCGGCCCCCGGATGGGTCTCTCGCCAGACCGGCATCTGCTCCTTCACGTACGCCTGGATCTGCTGGGCCATCTCCTGGAAGAACGTGGAGGTCGTCCGGCCGCAGCCCGGGCATGCGCTGACCTGCGGCAGGAACGAGCGGAGGCCCATCGACTGGAGGACCTGCTGGGCGACCTCGACCTCCCGTTCGCGGGGCGCGCCGGGCTCCGGTGTGAGCGAGACCCGGATGGTGTCGCCGATCCCCTCGTTGAGCAGGATCGCCAGGCCGGCGGTGGACGCGATGATCCCCTTGTCCCCCATCCCGGCCTCGGTCAGCCCCAGGTGGAGCGGGTAGTCACACCGCGCCGCGAGCAGCCGATAGACGTCGACGAGATCGCGGACGCCGGAGACCTTGGCCGAGATGATGATCCGGTCGTGGCGCATCCCCGTCTGCTCGGCCAGTTCCGCGGAGCGCAGGGCGGACTCCAGCATCGCGTCGATCATCACGTCGCGGGTGTCACGTGGCGCTGCGGTCGCCGCGTTGGCGTCCATCAGCTCGGTCAGGATGGCCTGGTCCAGCGATCCCCAGTTGACCCCGATGCGAACCGGCTTGTCGTGGTCCACCGCGACCCGGACGATCGTCGCGAAGTGCTCGTCATGCCGCTTGGCGCCCGACGTTGCCGGGGTTGATCCGGTACTTCGCGAGCGACGAGGCCATCTCCGGATGGTCGACGAGGAGCTTGTGCCCGTTGTAATGGAAGTCGCCGACGATCGGGACGTCCACGCCGAGCCCACGGACCTTGCGGACCATCTCCGGGACGGCTGCCGCGGCTTCGTCCGTGTTGACCGTGACGCGCACGAGCTGCGACCCGGCGTGGGCCAGGCGCGCGACCTGGATGGCGGTCCCGTCCGGGTCCGCGGTGTCGGTGTTGGTCATCGACTGGACGACCACCGGGTGGCTGCTCCCGATGAGGACGCCGCCCACGTCCACGCTGACCGTCGCCCGACGGCGCGGACGAAGCTGGTCCGGCGATGTCACGTCCCGCCGCCACCCAGGCTTCGGATGATGTCGTAGCCGGTGACCCAGATGAGGAAGGCGAACAGGAACACGAAGCCGACCATGTAGGTGAGCCGTTCGGCCCGCAGGCTGATCCGCTCGCCGAAGAACCGCTTGAGCGTGATCATCAGCATCCGGCCCCCGTCGAGCGGCGGGAACGGCAGGATGTTGACGACGGCGAGGTTGGCCGACAGGACGCCGGCCACGTAGAGCGTCATGATCGGCCCGAGCTGCCAGAAGACGTCGCCGAGCTGCGTGGCGATCCCGACCGGACCGGAGACGGGCGGCGGCTCCGTCGGCCGGTTGACGATCGCGTCCACGAGGGTGGCAAGGCCCCCGACGATCAGCCCAAGGGCATCGACCGTACGCTGCGCGCCGATCCGGACGGCGTCCGTGAAGCTGTAGTGGATGGTCACGGAGGTCGTGGTGGCGGCCAGGTCCGAGACGCCGAGGGCTCCCTTGTTCGCAAGGACTTCCGCCGGCGTCCGTAGCGTCGTCGTGACGGTCTTCGTACCTCCGTCCGCCGTCTCGAGGCCGATGACGACGGTCTGGCCGGCATTGGCCTTCAGGTCCGCCAGCGCCGACGTCCCGGAGAACGCGCCGTAGTACTGGCCGTCCACGCTCGCGACGACGTCGCCCGCGACGATCCCGGCGGCCGAGGCCGGCGAGTCCGGCTGCACGGCCCCGATCTTGATGCCGATCGTCGGGTCGCCGAGCAGGGCGATGCCCGTGAAGATGGCAAACGCAAGGAGGACGTTCATGGCGACGCCCGCGACGAGGATCAGCAGACGCCTCGGCAGGCTCTGTGCCGAGAATGATCGCGGGTCGTTCGCCTCGTCGCCATCTTCCCCTTCGAGCTTGACGAAGCCGCCGATGGGCAACCAGTTGAGCGTGTAGACCGTCTCGCCCTTGTTGCGAAGGACTCTCGCGCGCGGCGGGAAGCCCGACGCCGAACTCCAGGACGCGAACCTTGAACGCACGTGCGGTCACGAAGTGGCCGAGCTCGTGGATGACCACCAGGGCGCCGAGGATGAGGATGAACAGGAGGATGCGTGATCGATCGACTGCGCAAAGCCGGTCACGCGTCGCCTCCCATGGATCCGGTCGCGAACGCCGACCTGATGTCGTCGTCCAGGGCCACGAGTCCGTCGAGATCGGGTTCGGTCGGGCCGGCGGCCGGTCCGCTCGTCGCGCGGTCCACAGCCGCCGCCAGCAATCGTGGGATCCCGGGGAAGTCAAGGGTTCCGGCCAGGAACCGCGCGACCGCGACGTCGTCCGCCGCGATCAGGGCAGCCGATGCGCGCGCACCGAGGCGACCGGCCTCGCGAGCGATCCGGAGTGCTGGAAACCGCTCCTCGTCCGGCGCACGGAAGTCCAGGCGCGAGATCGCCACGAGATCCGGAGCGCCGGCCGGCGACGAGCGTCGATCCGGGTAGGTCAGTGCGTACTGGATGGGAAGCCTCATGTCAGGGGTGCCCAGCTGGGCCTTGATCGAACCGTCGACGAAGCGGACGGCCGAGTGGACGACGCTCTGCGGGTGGATGACCACCTCGATGGCGTCGTAGCCGACATCGTACAGCCAGTGCGCCTCGATGACCTCCAGGCCCTTGTTCGCGAGCGTCGCCGAGTCGATGGTGATCTTGGCGCCCATCGTCCAGGTCGGGTGCCGCAATGCCTGCGCGGACGTGACAGCCGCCATGTCGGCCGGGGGCAGGTCCAGGAACGGGCCGCCGGATGCCGTCAGGATCAGGGCCGCGACACCCGCCATCGACTCACCGACGAGACACTGCCAGATCGCAGAGTGCTCCGAGTCGATCGGGCGCAGCCATGCCAGCGGACTGGCGAACGGGTCCGTCGGCCTTGCAGCGGCAACAGCGGCGGCGAGAGCGCGGGCCCTGGGCATGACCAGGTGGCCACCGGCGACCAGCGTCTCCTTGTTGGCCGTCGCCACGATCTTGCCCGCCTCGAGGGCGGCCAGGACCGGCCGCAGGCTGATGACGCCACCGGTCCCGATGACGACGAGATCCACGTCGTCGCGCGTCGCCAGTTCGACCAACGCATCGCGACCTCCGATGCGGTCCGTGCCGGGCGGGCAGGTCGAGCCCGGCCAGTGTGGGGTCGGCCGCGAGGGCGACGGCGGCCGGTCGGAGGCGGCGCGCCTGCTCGGCCAACACGCGGTCCATCGGAACCGGCCGCCAACGCCACGACACGGAACGCCTCGGGATGTCCAGCCAGGACGTCGATGGCCTGACGGCCGATCGAGCCGGTCGAACCGAGGAGGGCGACGCCGCGTGTCTTCCCCGCTCCGCCGGCGCCGACCCTACCGGAAGAGGACGACGACATACAACGTGACGATCGGGGCAGCGAACAGGAACGAGTCCACGCGGTCGAGGATGCCGCCGTGACCCGGGATCAGCGTCCCCGAGTCCTTCTGCCCGGCCGCCCGCTTGATGACCGACTCGGCCAGATCGCCGGCCTGCGCCGCCAGCGCCGCCAGCGGACCGAGGGCCAGCGCGTGGAGTGGACTCTGCCCAAGGCCCCAGAACATCACGGCAGTGACCACCGTGGTGGCGATGACACCGCCGATCAGTCCGGCATACGTCTTGGACGGCGAGATGTGGGTCAGGAACTTCTCACGCCCGAACTGCTTGCCGACGAGATAGGCGCCGGTGTCGTACGACCAGACCGCGAAGATCAGCAGGATGATCCAGCCGCGTTCCGGACCGAGGGCGGCCAGTGGCGCGCCATCGACCGGCGGCGCAGCCTGCCCGAGCCGCAGGATGAACCCGATCATCGACACGTAGAGGGCCCCGAAGACCGTGGCGACCCACACGTTGAGGCCGTCGCGAGGCTCGATCCTGGTGAATGCCGCGACCGCGACGAGGATGACACCCACTGCGATCAGCAGGGTGCCACTCCCCTCCAGCGCCTCCGGAACCGCAGCGTCCAGGACGATGACGACGGCCAGCGCGGTCCCAAGGGCTGCCAGCACCTGATACCCGGCGGACCGCAACAGGCGATAGACCTCGACGGCCGCGAGGCCGGCGACCAGAGTGATGAAGAGCGCCAGCACCGGGCCGGCGATCACCAGGACGATGAGCAGGATCGGGACGAACAGGGCGGCGCTGATCGCTCGCTGACGCACGGGACCTCCGATGAGCTGGGTTAGCGCCCGAACCGTCGATGCCGGCGGGCGAACTCGGCGATGGCGGCGTCGAACGCCTCCGGTCCGAAATCGGGCCAGAGCGTCTCGCAGGTGTAGAACTCGGCATATGCGGACTGCCAGATCAGGAAGTTCGACAAACGCTGCTCGCCTCCGGTCCGCACGACCAGGTCCGGGTCCGGCAGGCCGGCGGTGTAGAGCGCGCCACTGATCGCCGCCTCGTCGATCTCGTCGGGGGCGAGGCCCTGGTCCACGAGACGCCGGACCGCGTCCACCAGCTCCGTGCGCCCGGCGTAGTTGAAGGCGATATTCAGCAGGAGTCGATCGCCGCCTTCGGTCGCCGCGAGCGCGTCGTCGATCGACCGACGTGTCTCGATCGGGAGCTCGTCGAGGCGTCCCAGCAGCTGGACGCGCACACCCTGGGCACGCAACTCGTCGGTCTCGCTTCGGATCGCGCCCTCGAGCAACCCGAACAGTCCGTTGACCTCATCGTCCGATCGAGCCCAGTTCTCGCGACTGAAGGCGTACAGCGTCAGGGTGGGGATCCCGCGTCGGACGGCGTGCTTGAGCAGCCCACGGATCGCCTCGACACCCGCCGCGTGGCCCTCGAGCTCCGGCAGATCACGAGCGCGAGCCCATCGCCGGTTGCCGTCCATGATGATCGCCACATGGCGCGGGAGTTCGTCCGGCGTCTCACCGCCTGCGACGCCCGTGGTCGCATCGTGGGGTGCGCCTGCGTCGTCGAACGGCACGTCGTGCGCCGCGGGCGGCGCGTCAGTGGGTCTGGCCAGTGGTGCGCGTGGCACTAGACCTCCATGATCTCCTGTTCCTTCACGAGGCCCAGCCGATCCACGTCGGCGATGTGCCGATCCGTGGTCTTCTGCAGCGACTCCAGCTGGCGGTGCGATTCGTCGGTCCCGACGGTGCCGTCCCGCTCCTCGCGCTTGATATGGTCGGCGGCGTCGCGGCGAAGGTTCCGGACCTCCACGCGAGCCTCTTCCATGCGCTTGTGGACGACCTTGACCATGTCCTTGCGACGTTCCTCGGTCAACGCCGGGATATTGAGGCGGACGACCGTGCCATCGACGTTGGGCATCAGGCCGATATCGCTCTTGAGGATGGCCTTCTCGATGGCTCCCAGGACACCGCGGTCCCACGGCTGGATCACGATCTGGTGCGGCTCAGGGACGCTGATGCCGGCCAGCTGATTGAGCGGCGTGGACGTGCCGTAGTACTCGACGTGCAGTCGCTCGACCAGGGACGTGGAAGCGCGGCCGGTGCGCATGCCCTGCAGGTCTCGCTCCATGGCCTCGACGGCCCGGCCCATCTTGTGATCGGCGTCCGCGAGTATCTCGTTACTCATGCGTTCACACCTCCAGAGGCCGATGCGCCGGAGATCAGCGTCCCGACAGCTTCGCCGGTTGCGACCCGGGTGATGTTGTCCGGTCGATTCAGATCGAAGACCACGATGGGCATGTCGTTTTCCATGCACAGGCTGACGGCCGTCGCATCCAGGACCTTGAGCTGGTCGCGGAGCAGATCGCCGTACGCAAGGGAAGCGTAGCGCTGGGCCTCCGGGTCCACCATAGGGTCCCTGTCGTATACGCCGTCGACCTTCGTCGCCTTCAGCAGGACGTCAGCGTTGATCTCGACGGCGCGCAGGGCAGCGGCCGTATCGGTGGTGAAGTAGGGATTGCCGGTCCCGGCCACGAACATCGTGACGCGGCCCTTCTCGAGGTGGCGGATCGCGCGGCGCCGGATGTACGGCTCGGCGATCTCATTCATGGCGATCGCGGTCATGACCCGCGTCGGCACGCCGGCCTTCTCGAGCGCGTCCTGGAGCGCCAGGCCGTTCATGACCGTTGCGAGCATCCCGATGTAGTCGCCGGTCGCCCGGTCCATCCCCCGCGCGGAGGCGGCAAGGCCACGGAAGATGTTTCCGCCGCCGACCACGATGCCGACCTGGACGCCCAGCTTGTGGACGGTCGCGACCTGGCCGGCGATGAAGGCGCAGAACGCCGGGTCCACCCCGTACTGGCGGTCGCCGAGGAGCGCCTCGCCGGACAACTTGAGGAGGATACGGCTATAGCGAAGTGGCGCCGTCGTGCCGCCCATCCGGGTGTTCCCGGCCCCGCTCACAGTCCCTCACCGACCTCGAAGCGGACGAATCGACGAACCTTGATGTTCTCACCGATGGTGGCGATAGCCGCCGTGATGAGTTCACCGATCGTCTGGTCCGTGTCGCGATAGGGCTGCTCGCTCAGCACCACCTGCTGGTACCACTTCTTCAGCTGACCGTCCACGATCTGGGCGCGGATGTTCTCGGGCTTCTTCTGGACGGACTCGTCGCCGATCAGTTCGGCCCGCTTCGCCTCGAGGACATCCGGCGGGATGGACTCGATCGTCGGGTAGAGCGGCTTGAGCGCGACGACCTGGATCGCGAGGTCCTTGACCAGCTGCTGGAACTGCTCGGTGCGGGCCACGAAGTCCGTCTCGCAGTTGACCTCGATCAAGGCTCCGAAGCGGCCTCCCGTGTGGATGTAGGTCCCGATGATGCCTTCGCGCGCATCGCGGCCGGCCTTCTTGGCGGCCTGCGCCACGCCGCGTTCGCGGAGAAGTTCGACCGCCTTGTCCAGGTCGCCGTCTGTCTCCGTCAGCGCCTTCTTGCAATCCATGAATCCGGCCCCGGTCCGCTCACGCAGTTCCTTGACCAGCTCTGCTGCGATGTCCGCCATGTGCGTTGCTCTCCCTGTGATCGCGGCGGCCCGTCATGGCCTGCCGCCTGATGGTTCGTGGTGCGTGACGCGTCCGAGAGGAGCGGCCGACGTGTCGTCCGGCCCCATCCTGGGCGTGTGCCACGGTCAGCCGGCGTCGTCCGCCTTCTCGGCCGCCTCGCGGGCCAGTTCGGCCGCGATGTCCTCCGGGCTGGCTTCGGCGGCGGTGACCTCTGCGACGACCGGCTCGAGGCGCGCGGCGCGATCGCCAGGCAGGAGGTCGTCATCGTCGACGTCCGGTTCGAACGAGAGCGCGGCACCGCCGGCGAGGGCGGCGACCAGCTCATCGGATGCGCCAGGCTCCTCATCGTCGGACTCCGGCAGGGCCATGGGCTCCATGACTTCCGGCTCCGAGGCCGCCCGCGCGGAACGCTCCCGGGCGCCTTCGATGGCGGCATCGGCGACGGCGGCGCACAGGAGGCGGATGGCCCGGATGGCGTCGTCGTTGGCCGGGATGATGTAGTCCAGCTCGTCCGGGTCGACGTTCGTGTCACCCGTCCCGACGACCGGGATCTCCAGCTTGTTCGCCTCGGTCACCGCGATCCGCTCTCGATGCGGGTCGATGATGAAGATGGCGGCCGGGACGCGCTTCATCTTGCGCATGCCGCCCAGCGTCGCCTCGAGCTTGTTCATCTCCTCGGTCAGCTTGGCGGCTTCCTTCTTGGTCATCCGCTCGAAGTCGCCGGCCTGCTGACGTGCCTCGAGCTGCTCAAGCAGGGCGATGCGCTTCTTGATGGTCGTGAAGTTGGTCAGCATGCCGCCAAGCCAGCGCTTGTTGACGAACGGCTGGTTGGCCCGCATGGCCTCTTCGCGGATGGGCTCGTGCGCCTGCTTCTTGGTGCCGACGAAGAGGATCTGGTCGCCACGGGCAGCGGTCTCGCGGACGAACTCCAAGGCGACATCCAGACGCTGGACGGTCTGGGCGAGATCGATGATGTGGATCCCGTTGCGCTCCGCGAAGATGAACGGGCGCATCTTGGGGTTCCAGCGGCGCGTCTGGTGGCCGAAGTGGACTCCGGCTTCCAACAGCTGCCGCATCGAGATGGACGGCACGGTGAGCGACCTCCTGTTCGGTTCGTTCCTCCGCGGGCCTCGTCGTCGGGGACCGTGGCCTTGGCCATCGGCACCACCCCGAGCGGGATGATCCGCGTGTGAGCTCCACGCCGTGGTGGCGCAGGCAGGCTTCGAATCTCGAAGCGGGCGCAGCATAGCACGGGTCCCGCCAGCAACGGGGCTCGTTGCCCGTCGGTGGTCAGGCTGGATACGTGGCCGATAAGGCCGCGGCGTCAGGATGCGTCGTATGGACGATCCTCCCGTCGATCCGGCACGGACCGCGGCGCAACGCGCGGGTGACGCCGCCGAGCAGCTCGTCGCAACCCACCTTGGCTCGATCGGTTGGACCATCCTGGCCCGGAACGTCCATGTCGGTCGCCACGAGCTTGACCTCGTGGCGATCGATCCGGGTCCGCCCGCGGCGCTCGTGGTGGCCGAGGTCCGTTGGCGGATCAGCCGGGACTTCGGCCTCCCCGAGGAGACCGTCGACCACCGAAAGCGGGTCCGCGTCCGGACGGCCGCCTACGGCCTGCTGGATCGTGGCACGTTCGGGAACGGTGACCGTGTCCCCCGCCTCCCGCTGCGCTTCGACCTGGTGGTCGTGGAGCCGGCGCGGGGCGGCGGGGGCCCACGGATACGGCATCATCGGGCCGCGTTCTGATCAGCCCGGGGTGAGTCCCACGAGGTCGCCATCCGCCGGCTCGTTCAGGGCCAGGAATGGATCCATGACCGGGACCAGGTCCTCGGTCAGCTCGTCGAGATCGGTGAACAGGTCGAGCTGGTCGCCGGCAAGCGTGCGCTGGAGGGCCAGGAACGAACGACGGTGGAACGGGGTAAGCCCCAGTTCACGGATCGCCATCCGGTGCTCCAGCGTCGCATACCCCTGGTTGCGCTCCCAGCCATAGCCGGGGTAGCGCGCCGCGAGCAACGTCATCATCCGATCGCGCACGACCTTCGCCACGACAGACGCACAGGCGATCGAGTAGACCTTCGAGTCGCCCTTGACGATCGCGCTGTACGGGCCGACCTTCGCCTCGAAACCGGCGATCCGGTTGCCATCGACCAGCACGTGCTCGTGGTCGCCCACCCTCGCGATCGCCCGGCGCATGGCGAGATGGGTGGCGTGGTAGATGTTGAGTCGGTCGATCTCGGTGACGGACGCCGCCCCGACCCCGACTGCGACGGCACGCGACCGGATGAGCGGCGCCAGGCGCTCCCGTTGCGCCGCCGAGAGTGTCTTCGAGTCGCGGACGCCGGGGATCCGGTGGCAGTTCGGCCGCATGATCACGGCCGCCGCCACGACCGCTCCACACGTCGGTGCGACGCCGACTTCATCGACACCCACGACCCGCTCGAAGCCGTCACGCCACAGCGAGCGCTCGTAGCGAAGGGTGGGAACGGTCGGCGGCATCGGTATCTAGCCTACCGGAATCGAAGACCCCGCCGGTCACGGCGGGGTCGGAGGCAGGATCGATGGCGGTGAGGACGCCGGTGATCAGCCCTTGGTGCGTCGCTCGCGGAGCGTCGCGGCCTTGCCGACTCGGTCGCGCAGGAAGTACAGCTGGGCGCGACGCGCGACTCCGTGGCGCACGACCTCGATCTTCTCGATGCGCGGGCTGTTGATCTTGAACGTTCGCTCGACACCGACACCGGACGCGATGCGCCTGACCGTGATGGAGCGGGTGATGCCACCACCACGGAGGCGCATGATCGTCCCTTCGAAGACCTGGATGCGCTCGCGGGTGCCCTCGATGACCTTGGCCGACACCTTGACGGTGTCACCTGAGGCTAGTTCCGGCAGATCCGTACGGAGCTGATCCTGGACGATCTCGTCGAGCACGTTCACGCGGCGGTTCCTGACTCATCTGGGCAGCCATGGCTGCGGGGTGCTATCCGGGAGCGACGCGGACGGGTGCGTCGGCGGCGGAGTATAGCACGGCCTCGAGGTTCGTCAGTCCCCGGGTCCGGCGTCGTCGAGCAGGTCAGGCCTGCGGGCCCGCGTTCGCTCGATCGCCTGCTCGTGCCGCCAGCGGGCCACGGCACCATGGTCGCCGGAGGTCAGGATGGCCGGCACGTCGATCCCGCGGAAGGCCGGCGGCCGGGTGTATTGCGGATACTCCAGCAACCCGTGCTCGAACGACTCCTCGGCGATGGACGCAGCATCGATGGCCCCGGGCAGCAGGCGGATGACGGCATCGATGACGACGAGTGCCGGGAGTTCGCCCCCGGTCACCACGTAGTCGCCGATCGAAAGTTCGAGATCGACGAGGGACCGGATCCGCTCATCGATCCCCTCGTAGCGCGGGCAGACGAAGATCAGGTGCGATCGCGTCGCGAGCTCCGCAGCGCGGGCCTGGCGAAAGACCTCCCCGGCCGGGTCCAGCAGGATGACCAGGGCCTCCGGCTCGCGCAGCTGGTCCAGGGCGGCCGCCACGGGCTCAGGCCGCAGGATCATCCCCGCTCCCCCACCGTACGGGGTGTCGTCGACGGAGCGGTGGCGACCGAGACCCCATTCGCGCAGGTCGTGCACGTGCAGGCTGGCCAGGTTCCCGTCGAGGATCCGGCCGGGGATGCTTTCCGCAAGCGGCCCGGCGATCATCGCCGGGAAGAGGGTCAGGACGTCGATCCGCAGGGTCATGACTCGGCCGCGGATGCCTCGGGATCGTCCACGACCTCGGGAGCGGGCCCCCGGTTCGTCGGTTCGGCTGACGACATGGTCGCAGCGGGCTTGCGCGTCCGGCGTCTCGGCGCCTTCGGCTTCGATGGGTCCGGTACCCGCGACTTCGCCGGCCGTAGATCCAGCGACTCGGCGTCCACGACGATCTCGCCGCGGCGTGGGGCGAAGATCCGGATGAAGGCACGGACCGCAGGCAGGTCGAATGGCGCCATCGGACCGCCGCCGACTTCGAAGACCTCGGTCTCGCCGATGCGATAGATGTCCTGGACGGTCCCGAGCTCGGCGCCATCGATGCCACGCACGGTCGTCCCGATGACCTCGTGCCAGTAGAACTCCCCGCGGCTCAGTCCGTCGTCAGGCGGGACGCCGGCTTCCAGGTAGACACCGCGGAGCGTGTCGGCGACGTCGCGCGACCGGACCTCGCGGAACCGCATGCGCCAACCGGGACCGTCCACGACGGCCTCGGCGGACGCGATCGTCAAGGGCGCGCCATCGGCTTCGCGATGGAGGACCGCGCCGGGCACGAAGCGGCGTTCCGGGTGATCGGTCAGGACCTCCACCCGGACCGTGCCGTCGAGCCCGTGGACGCCCCGGACGAGGGCGACCACGAGGCGTTCGTCGACGCTCAGAGGATCTCGAGCTGGACCGACTCGCCATCGCGAGCGGCCGTGACCTTGAGCAGTGTCCGGAGCGCCTTGGCGACGCTGCCGTTGCGCCCGATGACCTTGCCCATGTCGTCCTCGGCGACGTGCAGCTCGATGACGGTACCGCCTTCCTCGACGACGACCTCCACCTTGACGGCATCAGGATCGTCCACGAGGGACTTCGCGACGTATTCCACCAGTTCCTTGGCTGCCATGGTCGCGTCCCCTACTTGGCGGCGGGCAAGATGCCCGACGCGCGGAAGAGACGCGCCACCGTCTCGGATGGCTGGGCGCCGTTGGCGAGCCAGGCCTTGGCCTTGGCCTCATCGACGACGAACTCGACCGGTTCGCTCCGTGGGTTGTAGTGGCCGAGCGTTTCGATGGATCGCCCATCGCGGGCGTTACGGCCGTCGGCGACGACGACGCGGTAGGTCGGCTGCTTCTTCGCGCCGACGCGCGTGAGCCGGATGCGGACTGCCATGTCTGGTTCGGTTCCTCCTCTACGGCGGGGGTCTGGGCGCCCCCGCGCTTACTTGACGGTGATGACGCTGGTCATGGTGTCGAGGTCGCCGCCGACCGTGCTGGTTGCGGCAAACGCCTCGAACGGCTCCAGGAAGGGCTGGACATCGGACTTGTACTTGGCGAGCTCCTCGCCGGACATCTGGCCCTCGGCCAGGGCTCGCATCGAAGCGATGTCCAGGTAGGTCAGGCCGGTCGCGTCCGTGCCGACCCTCCCGACGGCGTCGGTGAAGGTCGGGTTCGAAGCCAGCGAGGTGCCGGCCTCGGTGTCGAGGACACGCTTGACGAAGGCAGGGCTGCTGCCGATCACGACGACGTCGTCGGTGACGGAGTAGGCGAGTTCGAGCGTACCTGTCGGCAGGGACATCCCGTCGGTCGCGCCGCCGGGCGCGCCGCCGGTCATGGCGCCGGCCATCGCCCCGACCGAATCCAGGTCCACGCTGACGATCGTGATCGTGGCGTCGCCGTAGGCCTCGTCGCGAACCGTCAGGCCGGCGGTCGAGCCGCCCAATGCGATGAAGCTCTTGAGGGTCGTGAAGAACTTGGTGGCCTTGGCGGGATCGGTCGGAACGATGACCAGGCCACCCTCCAGCTCGGATCCGGCCTGGTCGATGACAAGACCGGCATCGCCGATCCAGCCGACAGCGTCCGGGACGCCACCGAAGACACCGGCGATCCCGTCGATGCCATCGACCATGTCCTTGGTGGTCGGATCCTTGCCCAGCTCGGCGAAGGCACCCTCCAGGGTGGATCCGACGTCATTGCCGGCGATCAGCGCGATGGCGCTGGACGGAACGTGGTCCACGACCTTGTCGACCGGCCCGGTGGTCGGGCCGAAGGGGCGATCGACGTGCGGGGTGTTCGCGGTGCCGACCAGCGCATCGGGCTCGATGCGCAGGTCGAAGGCGATCCAGTCGGGGACGAGGTCTGTGAGCGACTTGCCGAACACCTCGATGTTCGAGGTGTTCGCGCCCGAGGCGTCCAGAGCGCTGCCGGCCAGCGCCTGGGCATCCACGTAGGCGAAGCCGAAGTAGTCGTCCTTGGGCGCCCCGGAGGCCGCCTTGAAGTTCGGGTCCGAGGCCAGCGACGATGAGCCGTCGGTGTCCACGGCGGCCTTGACCGAGGCGACGTCGCCGGCCACGGCCACGTTGCCGCCCAGGATCGCGAATGCGGCGGCCATCGCCGTGTCCCCGGTCGGGGTGACGATCGTCAGCGTGACGCCCTTGTAGTCCTGCGTCGTGGAGGTCGCCCCGCTCTCGGACAGGACGTCCGCGAACCAGGCGGATGCGGCGGCCTGGTCCTTGACCGACAACAGGATCAGCGCCCGGGCATCGGCGGCGGAGCCGTTGCCGGACAGTGCCTCCTTCGGCAGCGGCCCGACCGCGAAGGCGAACTCGCCGTCGAACCACGGCTTGATGTCCTTGGTGAAGGACTGCTTGCCATCGGTCTGGTTACCGATCAGCTGGTCGAGGGCTTCATCCAGCTTGGTGTCGAGGGCAGCCTGGTCGGCGAAGCCCGGGAACTTCGACAGGAATTCGCCGGCGGCCTGGCGCTGGTCGCCCGGCAGGTCGAGACGCAGTTCGCCGTAGACGATGGTGTCCTGTGGGACATAGCGAAGAACGCTCGCCTGTGACGTGGCGCCGGTCAGGAGGGCGGCGATGGCCACCGTGGCCCCGAGCACGACGGCAACGACCGCCAGCGCGGCGGCCCAGCGCAGCCGGCCACCCTTGACGGGCTTCGACGCCGGCGCTGCCTGGACAGGCTGCGGGACGACGGGCGCGGCCGCCTCGGCGAGCGCCGGGGCTGTCGGGGGCGTCGGGGGTGACCACGCCTGCGTCGGCGCCTCAGCGCTGGGATCCGGGATCGGAACGTTCTGGTCTGTCATGGGACGGATCTCCTGTCGCGCCTAGCGGCGCCCTGACAGCGCCCCGAGAGCGGCCCGCTTGCCGCCTCCGGAGAGCTGCTTCATGAGTTTCTGCATCTCGCTGAACTGCTTCACGAGTCGGTTGACATCTGGAAGGGTCGTACCGGACCCGGCGGCGATCCGCCGGCGGCGCGAGCCGTTGAGGATGGTGGGGTCACGTCGTTCACGAGGCGTCATCGCGCGGATGATCGCCTCGGTGCGCTTGAGATCGCCCCGATCGACGGCAGCCTGCGCCTCGCCGGCCAGGTTGCCCATCCCGGGGATCATGGAGACGAGGCTGCCGAGTGGACCCATCTTCTGCATCTGCTGCATCGAGTCCAGCATATCCTCAAGGGTGAAACTCGCCTTTCGGAGCTTCTCCTCCATCTTGGCCGCGTCCTTCGCGTCAACGACCTCCTGGGCGCGTTCGACGAGCGTGAGGATGTCGCCCATCCCCAGGATCCGGCCAGCCAATCGATCCGGGTAGAACACCTCGAGGGCATCGGTCTTCTCGCCGGTCCCCATGAACTTGACGGGAACGCCCGTGACGGAGCTGATCGACAGCGCCGCCCCGCCCCGGGCGTCGCCGTCGATCTTCGTGAGGATCAGGCCGGACACCGGTACGGCGGCGACGAAGGCCTGCGCGACGGCCACGGCCTCCTGGCCGGTCATCGCGTCCACGACCAGCAGCGTCTCGATCGGCTTGACGGCGGCGTTGACCGCGGCGATCTCCGCCATCAGCGCTTCGTCCACGCTCAGCCGGCCGGCGGTGTCGATGATCACGACGTCCCGTACCTGGCGCTTGGCGGCCTCCACGCCCTGGCGAGCGATGTCCACCACGGGCGTGCCGACCGGGGCGCGATAGACCGGGATACCAAGGCTCTTGCCCAGCGTCTCGAGCTGATCCGCCGCTGCGGGCCGGTATGGGTCCGCGGCGACCAGGAGTGGCCGACGGCCGAGCTTGACGACGTGGCGGGCCAGTTTTGCCGTCGAGGTCGTCTTGCCGGAGCCCTGGAGTCCGACCATCGCGATGACCGCCGGGTTGCCACTCAGGTGGAACGTGCGGTCGCCGGCGGACAGGAGCGCGACGAGCTCGTCGTTGACGATCTTCACGATCTGCTGGCCCGCGCTCAGGCTCTCGAGGATGTCCTCGCCTACGGCGCGCTCCCGGACTCGGGCGACGAAGTCCTTGACCACCTTGAAGTTGACGTCCGCCTCCAGCAGCGCGAGGCGGACCTCGCGCATGGCGGCATCGACGTCGGCCTCGCTGATCCGACCCCGGCCGGTCAGGTTGCCGAGCGTCTTGCGAAGCCGCTCGCTCAGGGTGTCGAACATGGTCCGGGTAGGGACTCCGTCAGGTGGTCTGACCGGTTCCGGCAGCGTGATCGCTCACGGCCGAGCGGGTGGCGCGCGGATTCTGACGCGCCTAAGGCGGCCGAGTGTACCGCAGGGTCGTTCGAGATGCCCCGAACGATGGTCATGGGCCTGTAGGGACGCGGGTGGGCGTGCGCAGGGGCACGCGTGGTCGCGCGTGCATGACATGACCATATCGAACAAGGAACCGCGTGTCCGTGTCCGACGGTGCACTGGTGCACTGCCTGATCAACACCGGGCGTCTGCCTGGCGCTTGGGTCACGGGACGCACCACAAGGACAACGGAGCGTCCCTGCTTGGCGCAAATGGTCATGTGGTGCACCTCGCGCCAATGTACGCTCGGCCTCGTGCGCAACCCCTTCGCCTCCCCGCTCTGGCGCAACCCGGCGTTCGTCCGTGTCTGGACAGCGGCGACCGTGTCCATCTTCGGGTCACTGGTCACCCGGATCGCGCTGCCGCTCGCCGCGATCCTGGTCCTGGGTTCGGGTGCGCTCGAGATCGCGGTGTTGCGTAGCCTCGACCTGGTCGCCACGCTGCTGTTCGGGCTGGTCGCCGGAGCGTGGGTCGATCGGCTGCGCCGGCGACCAGTGCTCATCTGGGCGGATCTCGGGCGGGCGGCCCTCCTCGGCTCGATCCCGCTGGCGTTCGCGCTGGGCGTCCTGACGTTCTGGCAACTCCTGATCGTGTCCGGGCTGGCCGCGATCCTGACGACGTTCTTCGACTCGGCCGACAACGCCTACCTCCCATCGATCGTGGAGCGCGACCGACTCGTCGAAGCCAATTCGGCCCTCGCCGCGAGCGGCTCCGCGGCTGAGTTCATGGCCTTCGGGATCAGCGGCTTCCTGGTGCAGGCGCTGACCGCGCCGATCGCGATCCTCGTCGACGCCCTGAGCTTCCTGGCGTCGGCGGTCCTGCTCGGTTCGATCCGAACCAAGGAGGCGCCTCCACCCCCGCGGGAAGATCGCGAACCGGTCCTCGATGAGATCCGGGAAGGCTTGCGGCTGGTCATCCACGATCCCGTCCTTCGGGCATTTGCCGGGGCGCAGATGGCGCTCGCGGCGCTGTGGGGCGTGTTCGGGGCCACGTTCTTCCTGTTCGTCCTCGATGAACTGACGCTCAGTCCGGTCGTCCTTGGCCTGGTCGCGGGCGTCGGCGGGTTCTCGTCGTTCATCGGCGCCGTCATCGCGACCCGCGCGACGAAGCGCTGGGGGATCGGACGGGTCGCCATCGTCGCGATGCTCATGGCCGCTGTCGGCAACGCCTTCATCCCGCTCGCGCCAGCGGGTCTACCGATCGTCGCCATCGCCTGCCTGGTCATGCAGCAACTCGTCGCGGATTCCGCCGTGACCGTCTACGACGTGACCGAGGTGTCCGTCCGCCAGACCCTGGTCCACGACCGGGCGCTCGGTCGGGTCACGTCCTCGTTCCACGTCGCGGCGGTCGTGGCGCAACTGGTCGCGACGCTGGCAGCCGGCCTGCTCGCAGAGGTCATCGGGCTCCGGGCGACCGCGTGGCTGGCCCCGATCGGCGGGCTGATCGGAGCCGCGATCCTGTGGTGGTCGCCGGTACGCACGCTGCACGTGCTGCCAACCGCGGTCGGGTCATCGCTGGCGGAGATCGTCGTCGAGGTCGAACGGGATCAGCCGGTCGGCGGCTGACGCCGGACCCGCTGGCTCGCGCTGCGACGTCGATCAGACTGGCGGCGCCGACCCCCCCGACGTGATCTCTTCGGAGATCCGTCGGCGCTCCTGCATGCCCTCATCGAAGCCACGCTGCACCAGGACGCCGCCAAGCGCGCCGATCAGCACGAGGATCGGGTCGAGGGCGCGGAATATCGCGAACCAGAGTGCGCCAAAGACGAACACGTACCCGACACCCATGAGCGCGGCGTGACGCCACGGGATCCTGCGAACGCCGGTCATGCCGATGAAGAGCCCCACGCTGGTGACACCGAAGAGGAGCGCCGTCAGGAGCTCGTTGGACAGGACCATCCTCGTGACCTCCACTACAGGTTTGACTGTAGGCCGCCGGTCAAGCGAAGAGCGCCTCGACGAACGCGTCCGGATCGAACACGATCAGGTCGCCGGCCTGCTCCCCTACCCCGACGAACCGGACCGGGACGTCGAGTGCGTGCTCGATGGCGAAGACGATCCCGCCCTTGGCGGTCGAATCGAGCTTGGTCAGGACGATCCCGGTCAGGCCGACCGCCTTGTGGAAGGCGATCGCCTGGGCCAGGCCGTTCTGGCCGGTCGTGGCATCGAGGATGAACAGGGTCTCGGGCTCCGCGCCGGGCAGCCGCTTGTCCACGATCCGCCGGATCTTGGTCAGCTCGTCCATGAGGTTGGACTTCGTGTGCAGGCGGCCGGCCGTGTCGGCGATGACCAGGTCCGCGCGACGGGCGACAGCGGCATCGAGCGCGTCGTAGACGACGGCCCCGGGATCGGCGCCCGGAGCGTGGGCCACGACCGGGACGCCGGCACGGTCGGCCCAGATCCGGAGCTGGTCGATGGCGGCGGCGCGGAACGTGTCGGCGGCGGCCAGGATGATCGAGCGTCCTTCGGCCGCGTAGCGAGTGGCAAGCTTGCCGATCGTCGTCGTCTTGCCGGTGCCGTTCACGCCGACGATGAGCAGGACGGCTGGGCCGCCGGCGACCGCCGATCGAGGTTCCCAGTCCAGGTCGCGTCGCACGAGCAAGGCGGCGAGCTCGGCGCGGACGGCCGCCTCGGGTCCCTCCGGATCGCGGCGCGTTCGCGCACGCTCGACGACCTCGATGGCCAGTGATGCACCCACGTCACCGGCGATGAGCGTCTCCTCGACTTCGTCCCAGGCAGGGCCGTCCGCGCCCCCGAGATAGCCACGCAATTGCGACATGAAGCCGCCTCGGGAGCGTTCGAGTCCGGCGTCGATGGAGCCCGGCTTGGCGACGGCGAGGAAGGCCGTCGGATCGAACGCGGGCGGTGCCGCAGGTTCGATGATCACGCTGGGCGATGGCTCGGGCTCGGCTTCGCGCGATGGTGCGTCGGGCGGCGGAGGTTCGGGCACGGGCACCACGATCGGCTCAGGATCAGGTTCGGGCGCAGCTTCCGGCGCCGGTTCGGGTTCGGGTTCGTGGAGCGGATCGGGCTCGACGGTGGGGGTCGGGACCGGGTCGTCGAAGTCGGCGGGGTCGGGCTCCCAGCCGGGTTCGACCGCCTCCGGGTCGGTCGTCTCCGGCTCGATGACCTCGGGTGGTGCCGGTTCGTCGGTCTGGTCGCGGTTCCGCCGCCAGAAGGGCATGCGTCGCCTAGCCCACCGAGGCGAGGTCGCCCCGGTCTCGCTCGGCCAACGCCTGGGCCTCGTCGAGCCGCAGGCTGATGACGCGGCTCACCGAGTCGTCACCGACCGTGACGCCGTACAGTGCGTCGGCGGCCTCGATCGTGCCTCGGTTGTGGGTGATGACGATGAACTGGGTCTGGTGCGCCAGGCTCCGCAGCGCATCCGCGAACCGGCCGATGTTGGCCTCGTCAAGAGCGGCATCCACTTCGTCAAGCACGCAGAACGGGACCGGCCGGACCTCGAGCATCGCGAAGAGCAGCGCGACGGCGGTCAGCGCGCGCTCGCCGCCGGACAGCATCGCAAGCGCCTGGGGCTTCTTGCCGGGCGGCCGGGCGACGATCTCCACGCCGGTGGAACCGAGGTCGGACGGATCCGTCAGCGACAGCTTCGCGTAGCCGCCGCCGAAGAGCTGCTCGAAGCGCGACTCGAATGCGGTCTCCAGCGCGGCGAACGTCGTCCGGAACTGGTCCGCGATGAGCGTGTCGAGTTCGTTGATGAGGTCCCGCGTCCTGGCGATCGCCGTACGGAGATCGGTCTGCTGCGCCTCGAGCGTCCCGAGCCTGGCGCTCAGCGTCGCGTGATCCTCCAGGGCGTTCGGGTCGGCGGCTCCCAGCTCGTGGAAGCGACGACGAAGCTGGGCGAGGCGACCGGGCCCCGGAGGCGTGCTCGTCGGTGCCGCAGCGGCCCAGGTCGCGATCGCACCATCCAGGGCCGCCTGCAGCGCGGCGGTCTCCTCGGAGCTCGCGGTGGAAGCGGCCACGTCGGAACCGTCGTCGTCGTCCGCCTCGAGCGGGTCGGCCGCGTCGACTGCCGAGCCGGTCGGCACCGTCATGCCGGAGACCGCCGCCAGCCCGCGCAGACCCACGTCGCCGATCCCGGCGAGTTCGACCAGCACCTGCTCGCGCAGGGCATCGGCGCCCAGGCGCGTCTCCAATTCGGCGCGCTCCGCGGCGCGTGACCGTTCGTCCGCCGCGCGCAGTCGCTCACGCGCCGTACTCGCCTCACGCTCGGCCGCGCCAAGGCGATCGCGATCCTCCAGGTCGGCCGACTGGAGTGCCCGGATCGCCTCACGAGCCGTAGCCTCGGCATCCGCGGCGAATGCCAGCTCGGCCCGGACCCGGTCGCGCTCCTGGCGCAGTCCGGCCTCGCGCTCGTCGAGCGCCGCGAGGTCCGTGCTCGCCCGCCGGGCACGTTCTTCGCCCATGGCGACACCTGCCTCGGTTCGCGCCCGTTGGTTCTCCGCGTCACGTCGGGTCGCGTCGACGACAGCGAGGTCCGCCGCGAGCCGATCCCGTGTCGCGCGCAGTTCCGTGGCCCTGGCTTCCCAGGTCGCCAGCGCCGCCCCGTCGATAGGTTCGATGCCGGCCGACTGCTTCGAGGCGGCGTCGACATCGGCCGCTTCCCGGGCCGCCAGCGCATCACGGTTCCGGGTCAGTTCGCCGGCCAAGCGCTCCACCTGCGCTGCATGCCAGGCTGCCTCGCGGGCGACCGCCTCGAGGTCGCGTGCCGCCGTGCGCTCCGCTTCCTCCGCGCGACGCCGATCGGTCGTGGCGGACGACTCGGCGGCCCGGGCTCCGTCGAGTACCGCGCGGGCCTCGATCGAAGCGCGCGCGACCGTCTCGCTCTCGGCAGCGGCCGCCTGCGCCTCGGCCTCGAGCCGCTGGACCTCCGCCGCCACGGCAGCGGACTCCGATCGACGTTCCAGGACGGGGTCCGCCGCCCCGAGTGCGACCGTGATATCCCCGACGACTGCGGAGCCATCGCGTGGCACGACGATCCAGCCGACCGGCAGGTCGGCCTGGATGGCGAGGCAGGCCGCGAGGTCTGGCAACCAGGCCGCGTGGGCAAGGAGCCGTCGCGCGGCACCCGCACCGTCCCGGCCGACGGCATCGGCGAGCATCCCTCCACCGGCGGACGCCAGCGCGTCACGGAACCGTCGTTCCCTGGCATCGGCGGCGGCCGGCGCCGTGCCGGCCCGCTCCCCTACCACGATCATGCCGCGCTGCGCCTGGAGATCCGCCACCGATGCGGCACCGACGACGTAGGCGCGCGCCGAGCCAGCGAGGGCCGCTTCGACCGCCGCACGAAGACCCGGGTCCACGACGAGGTCGTCATCCACGCGGCGGCCGCCGTGACGGCGCGCGGCCCGAGCGATCCCTCGCGTCTCGTCCTCGGCCAGCCTGGACTCCAGCGACGATCGCCGGCCGCGGGCTGCCGCAAGGACGGCGTTCACCTGGGCCGATCGATCCGTCGCCCCGGCCCGCAGGGCTTCCGCCGACTCCACCGCCTCACGCGCCCGCTCCCTGGCGGCGACCGCCTCCCGTTCGGCCTCGATCGCCGCCGAGAGCCCCTCGCGTGCCGCGGCGAGGGTGGCTTCCAGGTCGACTCGGCGTTCCACCGAGGCAGCCGCTCGGCCGACTTCCTCGCCGTACTGTCGCTCGGACTCCGCAGATCGCCGCCTGGCCGTCTCCAGCTCGGCGGTACGGGCCGCCTCGGCACGACGGACAGCGGCGAGTTCCTCGCCCTTCGCCCGCGTCGCCGCCCGCAATGTCCCGAGTTCGGCAAGGGCTTCGCCGAGGGCCCGCTCTGCGTCGGCGACCGCCCTCTCCAGGTCCGGGTCACGCGACGGGATGGGAGCCGCCAGGGCGCGGCGCTGGCGCACAGCATCCGCCTCCGCTGCTTCGCGCTCGCCGGCCAGGCGTGTCCGGTCGCGCCCCAGCCCATCGAGCTCGGATGTCAGGCGGCCGTCCGTCAGTTGCAGGGTCGTCAGCGCCGCCCGCGCCAGCTCGTGACCCTCGCGTCGTTCCGCTTCGACCCGGGCCCGCGCCGAGAGCGCCTCCGCAACGGCCGAAGCGGCGCCCTCGGCCGCAGTGAGATCCGCCATCGCGGCATCGACATCGGCCCGGGCGCGCTCGCCCCGGGACGTCGCTTCTGCGGCACGCGTCGAGACCTCGAACCAGCGCGCATGGGCGTTGGCAAGCAGGGCGGCGGTCAGCTCCTCGCCGATGGTCGACCGGCTCGCCTGCTGCTCGGCCTGCGCGGCAAGGCGCCGGACCTGTGGTCGCAACTCGGCCAGGACATCCTCCACACGCGTGAGGTTCATCTCCGATTCGGCCAGCTGCTCCTCGGCCTTGCGCCGACGTCGCTCGTGGCGCCTGACCCCGGCGACCTCCTCGAACAGCGGACGTCGCTCCTCGGGTCGAAGCGCGAGCGCCTGATCGACCATCCCCTGCCCGATGAACAGGAAGGCGTTGTCGGCCAGGTGCGCGGCGTCGAGCAGGTCCACGAGATCGCGCAGCCGGATGCGCTGCTTGTTCAACAGGTAGTCGTTCTCGCCGGACCGGTACAGCCGGCGACCAAGTTCGAGGACCTGGAAGTCCACTGGCAACAGGCCGTCCGCGTTGTCCACGACGAGCGTGACATCCGCCATCCCCTGGGCCGCGCGCTTCTCCGAACCGGCCCAGATGACGTCCTCCGCCTTGCGTGACCGCAGGGCGCGGCCCTGTTCCCCGAGCGCCCAGCGCAGGGCGTCGGCGAGGTTGCTCTTGCCCGACCCGTTCGGCCCGACGACGGCACTGATGCCGCTCCCGAACTCGACGACGGTGCGCTCTGCGAACGACTTGAAGCCCTGCAGGCGCAGGCCGAGCAGTCGCGGCGGGGTGGGCGTCCGGTCCACGGTCACGCGCCGATGGCCTCGTGTTCGCCTGCGGTCTGGATCCGATCCATCGCCTGGGCGGCAGCGGCGGTCTCGGCGACTCGGCGCGACGGGCCCTCGCCGACGCCGAGGACCTCGCCGCCGACGGTCACCTCGATCCGGAACGAGCGCTCATGGTCCGGACCGGTCGCGTCCAGCACGTGATAGACGGGTCGTTCGCCCGTGCTGCGCTGGGTGTGCTCCTGGAGGCGGCTCTTGGGGCTCTTGAGCGCACCGATCGAGGACTCGGCTTCGAGTTCCGGTGCAGCCAGCGTCACCAGCCAGTCGCGGACCGGCTCGAAACCGACATCGAGGAAGAGCGCGCCGGCGAGCGCTTCGAAGGCCGACGCCAGCAGCGACGCCCGAAGGCGCCCGCCTCCCTGTGACTCGCCCTCACCCAGGAGCAGGACGTCGCCCAGTCCGATGCGAGTCGCGAGACGGGCGAGACCCGTCGTGGAGACGATGGCAGCCCGGCGCGCTGAGAGATCCCCCTCGTCGTCGGCCGGGTGGCGTTGGTAGAGCGCCTGCGAGATCGCCAGGTTCACGACAGCGTCACCCAGGTGCTCGAGTCGCTCGTTGTGGCCACGCACCTCGTCTGGATGCTCGTGCAACCAGGTCGAGTGCACCAGGGCCTGCTGGAGCAGGCGTTCATCCCGGACGCTGAAGCCCAGTCGTCGCGCGAACGCCTGGGCCGATCCCACCCTGGAGGAAGCCTAGGAGGATCGCTCGTCGATGTACTCGACGGCATCCTGGACGGTGCGGATCTTCTCCGCGTCCTCGTCCGAGATCTCCGTCCCGAACTCCTCCTCGAGGCTCATGATGAGCTCCACGAGGTCCAGCGAGTCTGCGTTGAGGTCGTCCACGAACGACGCTTCCGGCGTGACCTCGGCCTCATCGGCGCCGAGCTGCTCGACGACGATCTTCTTGAGGCGCTCGTACGTTGTTGCCACTGACTCCCTCCTCGGAGATGGTGGTTAGGCCGACGGCCGATCGCCGTTGGACTCGGCTGCGATGGTCCCGAGCACCCCATTCATGAGGCGGCGCATCGGGTCCCCACTGTATGTGCGTGCCAACTCGACCCATTCGGCGATGGCCACCCGGGCCGGCGTCGCCGAGTGTAGCACCTCGCATATCGCCGTACGGAGCAGCGCGCGGTCCATCCGGGCGAGGCCCGTCACGGGGTACTGCGGCGCGCGGCGTCCGATCTCGGCATCGATGCTGTCGCGATACAGCCCGACGCCGTCGACCAGCTCACGGGCGAGCGCCACGGCATGCTCGTCGCGTTCTTCCTCGGCGAGATGGCGCTCCAGGATGGCCTGCATCGTATGCGCGCCGAAGTCCGCTTCGAAGACCGTGGACAGGGCGATCCGGCGACCGGTCCGGCGACCGCGAACGCGGTCAGCTCCCGACGCCATCGACCAGCACGGTGACCTCGGCCAAACCCAGCCCGAGCAGGCGTTCCACGGTCGCCGCTACGGTCGTCCCGACCTGCTCGGTCAGCGGACGGATCTCCTGGCCGGGGCGAGCCACGATCCACAGGCGGACCCGCACGCGCCCATCGTCGAACCGGACCGCGACCGACCGACCGCCCAGCAGCCGGCGCCAGGCCGGACCACCGCGACCCACGCGAAGGACGCCCGGGACTTCCAGGGCGGCCAGCCCGACCAGCTCGGCGATGACACCCCGCCCGACCGTCAGTGCGTGTCCACGACCATCCTGACTCATCCGGGATCCTCCGCCAGTGCCTGGGCGATGAGGGCCGGCACGCCGGTCCGCGCCGTCGTCGCCGCCACCTCGCAGGCGAATCCGATCATGCGCCGCTTCGCCCGTCCGTGGGTGATGATGACAGTCCCCTTCACCCCCAGCAACGGCGAACCGCCGACCCGCTCATAGTCGAACGTACCGCGGATCCGATCGATGCCCGGCTTCATCAGCGCGCCGGCGAGCTTGCCGCGCAGGGAGCCACGGAACTCGGCCCGCCACTGATCGAAGATGAACGTCGAGAGGCCTTCGAAGAACTTGATGACGACGTTGCCCAGCACGGCGTCGCAGACCACGACGTCGGCGAGATGCCTCGTCAGGTCCTTGCCCTCCACGTTGCCCTCGAAGCGGAGCGACGTGGCGTCCAGCAGCTCGGTCGCCCGCTGGATCCGGGCGTCGCCCTTGCCCTTCTCCTCGCCGATCGAGAGCAGCGCGACCCGCGGATCCGCGACCCCCAGTACGCGCTCGGCGAAGATGGCGCCCATCTGGGCGTACTGGACGAGATTCTCCGGAGTGGAATCCGGGTTCGCGCCGATGTCGAGCAGGACCAGCGTGCCCGCATCGGTGATCATCTGGACGGCGAGGGCGGGGCGATCCACGCCGGGAAGTCGACCAAGCCGCAGGACCGCCGCCGCCATCCCGGCGCCGGTGTGGCCGGCGGTCACGACCGCGTCCGCCTGGCCGTTCCGGACGAGGTCCATCGCCACCACGATCGAGGAGTCCTTCTTCTCACGCAGCGCGAGGGCCGGATGCTCGTCCATGCCGATGACCTGCGAAGCCGCCACGATCGACACGTTGGCGGGAAGGGTCGGGGCGAGGCCCCGGATGGTCGCCTCGTCGCCGACGAGGATCAGGCGATCGTTCGGGTGTGCCAGCGCGTAGGCCACGGTGCCCGGGACGACCTCCGCGGGACCATGGTCGCCGCCCATCGCGTCGACGGCGACGCGCACCGAGGCGGCATCGGGCGCACCCGGCGGGGGCTCCGGGGCGGTCACCGGATCAGCGTGCGGCGTCGCCGCCGCCGGCCGGCTTGAGCTCGATCGCGAGGCGGCCGTTGTAGTAGCCGCAGTTCGGACAGACATGATGCTGACGCTTCGTCTCGTGGCAGTGCGAGCACTCCTCGAGGTGCGGCAGGTCGATCGCAAGGTGCGAGCGACGCTCGCCCTGGCGCGCGTGCGAGACGCGTCGCTTGGGTACACCCATGGGGTCGTGGGCTCCTTGTGTGGGTCTCGGTGTGAGGGGCGGACGGGATCCGGTCCGCGGGTACGCGAGGCGTCGCGCCGACGGCCGAGTCTACCGCAAGACGGCCCTCGCCGTCAGGCACCGGTCAGCCGTGCGTCACCCCTCGGTCGCGCGAAACGCCCGGAGGGCCTCGAGTCGCGGGTCGATCCCGGTGTCCGGATGGTCGTGATCACCCGACTCGAGCGGCTCCCCGCAGACGATGCACAGGCCCGGGCAGTCGGGCCGGCAGAGCGGGGCGATCGGTTCCGCCAGCCAGATCGCCTCGCGGACGGGGACGTCCAACTCGAGTTCGTGATGCCCGTTGAGGCGCAGCGCATCCGGCTCGTCGTCGATCGGCAGCGGCTTGCCCGTCGCAAGATCCAGCGAGGGGACGTATTCCTCGTGCAGGTCCAGCCGGATCGGCACGGTGATCTCCCGGACACAGCGGCTGCACAGCGCCTGCAGCGCCGTCTCGAGCTCGGCGTCGGCGAGGATCAGCCGGTCGGCGCGGGTCAGCCGAACGTGGCCATCGATCGGCCTGGCCAGCACGAGGTCCTCGCCAAGGTCCAGCACGACACCGGCGATCGGGTAGCTGCGGCTTGCGCCACTCACATCGGTGAGCAGCCCGGCGACGTTCCAGGTCAGCGGCCCGTCCTGGGGACGGTCGCTCATCGGCGGGCGGGCGGCGGCGGCTCCTGCACGTCGTCCTCGAAGCCATCGTCCCGCGGAGCGCCTTCGGCCGAGTCGACGTCCGCGAGGAGCTCGGCTCGACGCTCGTCGAGCAACGCGATCCCCTTCTTGATGCTTTGCAGGGTCTTGACGACATCCGCTTCGAGCCCGATCAGCACGCTGACGGCGTACTCGTCGGCGCCGCGCCGGATCTCGTCGGCGTCCTCGTGGGCGTTGCCGATGATCCGACGACTCTCCTGGTCGGCGACGTTCATGAGGCCGCGCTCATCGATGAGGAAGGCGGCCTGTTCCTGGGCCTTGGCGACGATGCGCTCGGCCTCGTCCTGGGCCTTCTCCATGATCCGCTCGCCCTCGGAGTTGATGCGCTTGGCGGCACGGACTTCTTCAGGGACGGCGACACGGAGCTCATCGATCAGGCCGAGTGCGGCGTTCTGGTCGACCACGACATTGGTCGTGAGCGGGAGTTTCTTGCCGTTGGCGATGAGCGACTCGAGACGCTCGACGAGGAAGATGATGTCGATCGGAATGCCCTCCAGCGGCTGCGGCGGTCGGTTCGCCTGGATGTGACGCCCAGTATCGCACGCAGACGCGGTCGTCAGCCGCGCGCCAGCGCCTCACGCAATCCGCCAAGGACCGCCTCCGGGACCATCCCGGACACCTCCCCGCCGAGGGACGCGATCTCCTTGACCAGGCTCGACGAGACGTACCCGTTGGTGACCGCGGTCATGAAGAACACGGTGTCCACCTGCGGCGCCAGGACGCGGTTGTTATGGGCGAGCTGCATCTCGGTCTCGAAGTCACTGATCGCCCGCAGGCCGCGGACGATGGCGGTCGCGCCACGGGCCCGACAGAAGTCCACGGTCAGGCCGTCGAACGCGACGACCTCGAGGCGCTCCATCGCCGCACCGTCGTCCATCAGGGATGCCTCGATCATCGCGATGCGCGCCTCCACCGAGAGCAGCGGCGTCTTGCGCGGGTTGGCCAGGACGCCGACGATCACGCGCTCGAAGACCGCCGTCGCACGGCTGACGATGTCGAGATGCCCGTTCGTGATGGGATCGAACGAGCCGGGGTAGACCGCGGTCGTCATGGTGCCTCCTGGCGACGGTAGAAGGTGAGCGTCGTCTCGCCGAAGCGGCGCTCCCGCTCGGATGCTAGCAGGCCCACGGTCGGCGGGCGGCGGGTCACGCCAGAAGTGCTTGGCGACCACGCGGGCGCCCGGGCGCGAGGTGCGCGTCGAGACCCGCCAGCGCGCCGATCAGGAGCGATGGCTCGCCGTAGGGCGGGTCGGCGATGACGATGTCGAACGGGCCTGTCCCTGGTGCCGTCGCGCCGGCACAGCCACGTGACGGCCTCCGCCCTGACCACGCGTGCCGCGGGACCGGCGAGCCTCGTGCGGGCGAGATTGGCCGTGATGACCGCACACGCCCGGGCGTCACGCTCGACGAAGACGGCCACTGACGCTCCACGTGACAGGGCTTCGATGCCGGCTGCGCCACTGCCCGCGAACAGGTCCAGGACCCGTGCGCCGGGCAGGTCCGGCTCGAGGATCGCGAACAGCGTCTGCTTGACGCGATCGCCGATCGGTCGCGTGCCGGGTCCCGGCGCCTCGAGGCGCAGGCCGCGGGCGGTTCCCGCGATGACCCGACCGGCGTCAGGCACGCGTCACGCTCCACTCGCCGGTTCCGCGGCCGCGACCCGCCTGCAGCCAGCCGGTGCGTGAGTTCCGCGGCGAGCGTCGCGTGGCGCGGATCCAGGCGCCCGGCGTCGTCCAGGAGGGCCTCCGCGTGCTGCCGCGCCTTGACCGCCAGGTCCCGATGCTCGGCGACCTGGAGGGACGCGATCCGGAGGCGCGGGAAGCCGCTCTGGGCGAGCCCGAGCACATCGCCTTCCTTGCGCAGTTCGAAGTCCTTCTCGGCCAGCGCGAACCCGTCGTTCGAGTCGACCACCGCACGCAGGCGCGCGATCGCGGTCTCGTCGGTGGACTCGGTCACGAGGACGCAGAACGATTCGATGCTGCCGCGCCCGACCCGCCCGCGAAGTTGGTGGAGCTGCGCGAGCCCGAACCGGTCGGCCCCCTCGATGACCATCATCGTCGCCGCCGGTACGTCGACCCCGACCTCGACCACGGTGGTCCCGACGAGGACGTCGAGGTCGCCGTCGCGGAACCGGCCCATCTCGGCGTCACGTTCGGCGGGCTTGAGCCTGCCGTGGACCATCCCGACGCGCAGCGGATCGAGGAGGGCGGCCAGCCGGACCGCCTCACTCTCGGCGGCGACCGCACCGTCTCCCTCATCGGCGCCCTCCTCGATGAGCGGCACGACCACGAACGTCCGGTGACCGAGGGCGGCTTCCTCACGGACCTTCTGCCAGGTCCCGTCGAGATCGTGCGGCCGCTTGACGCCGGTGCGGATCTTCACCCGGCCCGCAGGCGGCGTCCGCAGGTCCGACACGTCGAGGTCCGCATAGAGGACCTGGCCGAGTGTCCGCGGGATCGGCGTCGCGGTCATCAACAGCACGTGTGGCGACCGACCTCCGGCCTTCGCCTCGAGCGCTCCACGCTGGTCGACCCCGAACCGATGCTGCTCGTCGATGACGACGAGGCCGAGATCCGCGAACGACACGGCGTCCTGGAGCAGCGCATGCGTCCCGACGACCACCAGCGCCTGCCCCGACGCGATCGCTTCGAGCGACCGGGCCTTGACGTCCGCCTTGAGCGAGCCGGTCAGCAACGTGACGCCGATGCCGACGCCCTCGAGCAGCGCGCTGACCGTCTCGAGATGCTGGCGGGCCAGCAGGTCGGTCGGGGCCAGGAGCGCACCCTGGAGACCCATCCGCGCCGTCGCCGCGAGCGCATAGGCTGCCACGGCCGTCTTGCCCGAGCCGACGTCGCCCTGGAGGAGGCGAAGCATCGGGGTCGGCCGCGCGAGGTCGTCGCGGAGGGCATCCATGGCCACGACCTGGTCCACAGTCAGGTCGATCGCCTCACCGACGCGAGCCCCGATCGCCCCGACGATCGCCGACCGGACAGCCGCATCGGCCTCCGCAACGACACGGATCTCCGGCGCGGCGTCGCGGACGCGCTGCCGTCGTCGCTCGACCATGCCGAGCTGGAGTGCGAGGAGTTCGTCGAAGGCCAGCCGTCGCAACGCGGCGTCCCGACCGGGGAACGAGGCCGGGAAGTGCGCCTCCTCGATGGCTCGGGCGATCGGGACGAGGTCCTCGTCACGGGCGATCTCATCGGGTAGGTACTCCGGGTAGGCATAGCCGGCCTTGTCGAGCGCCTCGCGGATGGCGGCGCGGAGGCGGATCGCCGTCAGCCCTGCGGTCAGCGGATAGACCGGCACGATCCGGCCCGCGTGCAGCAGCTCCGTCTCGCCCAGCTCGCCCGCGAGCACCTGGAACTCGGGGTTGTCGATCGTCAGCCGTCGTCCGAAGTGCTTGAGCTTGCCGGACACCACGACCTGGGCTCCGACCTGTAGCCGCCGCTCGATGAACCGGCGACCGAACCACGTCGCATCGATCGCGCCGGTGTCGTCCTCGAGCCGCGCGATCGTCCGTTGGATGCGGCCGCGAAAGCCAGGTTCGACGCGGACATCGCCGACGGTCGCCTGGGCCGAGATCACGTCCCCGTCGGCGACGAACATCAGGTCCCCGAGCTTGCGCATCTCGCGCAGGTCGTCGTAGCGACGGGGCAGGTGGAACAGCAGGTCGCGAACGTCGTAGAGGCCAAGACGGATGCCGGCGCGACGAAGGGTGGCACCGGCCGTCAGACCGGACCGGGCCAGCGGTGTGGACAGCAACTCGACCGGATCGGTCGGGGGTGGGGCCGGAACCTGTGCCTTGGCCACCCGCTACTCGGCGGCGATCAGGTAGCGGTAGTACGGCTGGCCACCGTGCCGGACCTCCACTTCCACACCGGCCGCGACGGTGCCGATCTTGCGGGCCATCGCCTCGGCCTCGGCCAGGTCCGCCCCGTCGCCGTAGAACAGGGTCAGCAGCTCGAACCCGGGGGTCAGCGAGGTCACGGCCGCCAGGACGCACTTGGCTCGATCGCCGGACACGGCCACGAGGCCGTCATCGGGATCCAGGGCGATCGTCTGGCCGTGCTTCACCTTCTTGCCACCGATCGTCGCATCGCGCACGGCCTCGGTCACGACGAGTGTCTGGATCGATCGCGCGGCCTCGGTCATGGATGCGGCGTTGTCGGACGCGCCAAGGCCGGGGTCGAGCGACGAGCAGCGAGGCGAACCCCTCGGCCGCATTCCGGGTCGGCACCACGACGATCGGGCGCTCCGTCATCTGGGCGACCTGGCGAGCGGCCAGGATGACGTTCGGGTTGTTGGGGAGCAGCAGGATCTCGCGCGCATCGACATGGCTGATGGCCTCGAGCAGCTCGCCGGTGCTCGGGTTGGCGGACTGGCCGCCCTGGACCACCGCCGCCACGCCGAACTCACGGAAGATGGCGGCGAGCCCATCGCCGGCGACGACCGCCACGACGGCGAGGGAGGGCGCCTCGGCCGGGATCCCGGTCGTACCGTCCCCGGCAAGGTCCGGCCCGGCCTCGTCGGCCTCCGCCGTCGCACCTTCGGTCGTGAACGCGGCGGCCCGGGATTCACGGACATCGTGCGCCTGGTTGTCGAGGTTCTCGACGCTGATGCGACTCATGGACCCCTGGGTCAGGCCGTAGCCGATGATCAGGTCCGGCCGTTCGTTGTGGACGTGGACCTTCAAGGCCCGGGAGTCGCCGGCCACCAGGACGGATTCGCCGATGGAGCCGAGGTGATCGCGGATCGCGTCGACGTCGAGGGGCGTGGGTCCCGTGGCCTGGAGCAGGAACATCGTCTCGTAGCCGAAGCCCTCGTCGGCATGGGCGACCAGCGTGGACGGCTTGGCGCCGACCTTGGTCCGGCCGCGCGCGACCGAAGCCGGGGCCTTCCCGACAAGGTGCAGCAGGGCTCCCTGGAACAGTCGATAGATCCCCTGACCCCCCGGAGTCCACGACGCCCGCCTCGCGCAGGACCGCCAGCAGGTTCGGCGTCCGTGGCCACCGACTTCTCGGCACCGTCGAGCGTGGCCGTGAGGACGGCCTCGATATCGTTGTCAAGCTCGGCCGCCGCGACCGCCGCCGCAGCCGACTCACGGATCACGGTCAGGATCGTGCCCTCGACGGGCCGGGCGACGGCGCTGTAGGCCGTCTTCGTGCCCTCGGTCAGCGCATAGGCGAGATCCAGCCCGTTGAACCGCGTCTTGCCGCCGAGACCTTCGGCCATGCCCCGGAAGATCTGGCTGGTGATGACTCCGGAGTTGCCCCGGGCGCCCATCAACGCACCGAAGCTGATCGCCGCCGCGATCCGGTCGGCCGGCTGGCCCGCGGCCGCCTCCGCTTCCTCGAGCGCCGCCTTGACGGTCGCGAGCATGTTCGACCCGGTGTCGCCGTCCGGGACCGGATAGACGTTGAGGTTGTTGATCTCCTCGACGTGCAGTTCCAGGTTGGCCACGGCCGCACGGAAGGCGGCGAGCAGTCCCTCGCCGTCGCAGGCGCGGCGGGCCATCAGGCGACGTCCGTGCCGCTTTCGGCCAGATCCCTGGCGCGGACGTCCCCCGTATCCGCGGGATGCTCGGCGGGCGGCGCTCCGGATGGCGCGAAGCGCAGGCCATCGATGTGGATCTCCAGCCGGCTGAGCTCGAGTCCGAGCGCGTGGCGCAGTGCGTACCGGACCGCCGACTCCACCTGGCGGCCGACCTCGGCGATGGGGACGCCGTAGGCCACCGTCAGGTCCAGGTCCACGGCGACGTCGTCGCCGAGCCGAACGACCAGGCCGGGCGTTGCCAGGCCGAGTCGGGCCAGGACACGAGCCGGCCAGCCGCCCGCGAAGCCGGTGACCCCGTAGGAGCCGAGCACGGCTGTCCGGACGATGTCCGCCACCGCACGGCGGGTCACCAGGGAGTGGCCGGGGATCGGATCGGTTGGCAAGCGGGCGACGTCCTCCACGCGAGAGCGGGGTCGGGCTGCGTCCGAAGCCGGTGCGTCGGAGGCCTGTGGTATTCTACCGCTCCGTTCGAGCCTGTCCGGCTCGTACACCCCACACCATCCACGGTAAAGGACCACGCATGGCCCGTTCCTGCGCGATCTGCGGCAAAGCATCGATGGGCGGCTTCAATCCCCAGTCCTCGGGGATGAACCGTGTCCGGGCGCACCGCCGCATGCAACCGAACCTGCAGCCGCTCGTCATCCAGCAGAAGGGTGCGCCTGTGAAGGCCCTCGTCTGCACGCGCTGCCGCCGCACCCAGCTGAAGTCGGCCAAGTAGCCGCCGCCGGCCCACGGGCCGGCTCCGATCTTCAGTCCCGGACAGCTGCCTGACGGGGCGGTTCGTTCCCCTGGATCGGTCGTCCGTATCGAGCCAGATCGTGAACGGGCCATCGTTGACGAGCTCCACGGCCATCTCGGCGCCGAACCGGCCGGTCTCGACGACGATGTCGAGCGCGCGCAGTGCGGCGACGAACTGTCCGTACAGCTCCTCGGCGACGTCAGGCGACGCCGCGCCGGTGAACCCCGGACGCCGCCCGCGCCGCGTATCCGCGTAGAGCGTGAACTGCGACACCGCCAGGACGGCGCCGCCCACATCGACGAGGCTCCTGTTCGTCCGCCCTCGTCATCCCGGAAGATGCGCAGCTCGGTCACGCGACGAGCCAGGTCCGTCGCGATCAGGGGCGTATCGGCCGGTCCGACACCCAGCAGGATGACCAGCCCGCCCTCGATCGGCGCCCACGACGGCCCCATCGACCCTGACCTCCGCGTGCGAGACCCGCTGCAACAGGGCGCGCATCAGGCGTTCGGCGTGGCGTCGGAGTCGAACGTCGCCCGCCACGCCTCGGCGGCCGTCAGCGCCGCGGAGCGCGCGGCAGCGTGGCGCTCCTCGACGAGCGACTCGGTGGTGGCCGGCACGAGCAGGTCGTAGTCGCGGACCCCATCCGGGTTCACCTGACCATCGCCGCGCAACATGATCACGGGCACACCGCCCGCCTCGATCTCGTCGGCCAGGCGCGTGGCCAGGTGCCTGGGCAGGGACACGAAGCAGACCATCCGGTCGCGGGGGATCGGCGGCACGCCGCCGTTCAGCCCGAACTGATAGCCCTCGTCCGCCAGCGCCCGGATGAGGCGGATCTCACGACCCATGTCGTGACCCTTGATGAACAGCGCCGAACCCACCACGAGGACATCCACACCGAGCGCCCCCACGAACTCGGCCGTCTCGCGATTGACCCCACCGTCCACGTGGACCTCGGCGCCGTGCGCCTTGTGGGCGAGGTAGTCGCGAGCGGCGAGCACCTTCTCCTTCGCGACGTCCTTCATGAACGACTGGCCGCCGAACCCTGGCTCCACGGTCATGACCATGACGATGTCGAGCAGATGCTGGTACGGCTCCAGGGCGGAGAGCGGCGTGGCCGGCTTCAACGCCAGGCCGGCCGCGCGACCGGCGGCCCGGATCGCCCTCAAGGTCGGCTCGATGGGCTCGTCGATCTCGACGTGGATCGTGATCGAGTCACAGCCCGCGTCGAGGTACCCATCGATGAAGCGGCCCGGTTCGCTGACCATCAGGTGCGCATCGAGCGGCAGTTCCGTGCGACGGCGGATCGCCTTGATCGTGCGCGGCCCGAACGTCAGGTTCGGGACGAAGTGGGCATCCATGATGTCCAGGTGGATCCGATCCGCCCCGGCGGCCTGGACCCGTCGCACGGCATGACCGAGATTGGACAGGTCGGCGTCCAGGATGCTCGCCGCGACGCGCGCTCGACCGGGGGCCACGCTACTCCCCCACCCCGACCGGGACGGCTCGTCGCTGCGCTCGCCGCGGAGGGCGGCGGCGCTGGCCGCCTCCAGGCGTTCCCGGCGCCGCGCGACCGCCGGTGCCGACGGTTCGCCGGCTCGTTCGGCGGCCAGCTGGCCGCAGGCGGCACCGATCTCCTGGCCGCGGTTGTGGCGGATGGTCGTCTCGATGCCCGCCTCGCGCAGCGTCACCGCGAAGGCATCGATGACCGCCATCGGGCTGGCCTGCCAGGGTGTGTGCGCCACCGGATTCATCGGGATGAGGTTGACATGGGCGTGGTCGCCGCGCAGGAGGTCCGCCATCGCCTCGGCATCGATGGGCGTGTCGTTCACGCCGCCGATCATGGTGACCTCGTAGCTGATCCGCCGGCCCGTGGCGGCGGCGTGGTCCCGGGCCGCCGCCACGACCTCGGCGATCGGCCAGCGCCGGTTGAGCGGTACGAGCACGTCGCGCAATGGATCGCGCGCGGCGTGGAGCGACACGGCCAGCGTGAACTGGGGACCGAGCGCCGTCAGCCGCCGGATGCCCGGCACGACCCCGGATGTCGAGATGGTGATGTGGCGGGCTCCCAACCCGAACCGCTTCGGGTCGTTCAGTGCCTCGATGGCCGCGAGGACGCGGTCCAGGTTCAGGAGCGGCTCGCCCATCCCCATGAACACGATGTTCGTGAGCCGGCGGCCATCGGCCTCGAGTCGGCGGGCGGCGTGGCGGACCTGGTCCACGATCTCCGCGGTCTCGAGGTCGCGGGTGAACCCCAGCTCCCCCGTCGCACAGAACGGGCAGCCCGACCGCGCAACCGGCCTGGCTCGAGATGCACAGCGTGTGTCGCTCCCTCGAGCGAGCTCGGGCCGGATAGTGCATCAGGACGGACTCGACGAGGGCGCCGTCGGACAGGCGGTGGAGCGCCTTCTCGGTCTGGCCGCCGTCGGTCACCTGGACCTCGCTGTCGGCGACGGTATCGAAGCGCATCGCCTCCGCGAGCGCTGCGCGAAGCACCGACGGCAGGGTCAGGACCGCCGTCCAGCGACGTCGTCGTGCCGGACCAGACAGCGTCGCTCACCTGCCGGGCGCGATACGCGGGTTCGCCGCGTTCGGTGAACCAGCGCGCCAAGCCTCCGGGCTCCAGACCCGAGATCCCCGGGCGTGGGTCGGTTGCGGCTCGCGACCCGGGGTCCTGCAGCACGTCGAGCGTCATCGGGCCGATGCTACCGCACGACGCTGCCGACAAGGCCGGGCGCGCCTCGGCGCAGGTCTGCGGCGGTCATCGGCTTGCGACCGGCGATCCGGAGCGCGGCCGAGGCGGAGGCGGCCGTCCGAGGTCGCGATCGCGAGACCGTCGCCGTCGGCGACGAGATGGCCGGCGACGTCGCCGGGTCCTGAGGGCACGACGGACGCATCGTCGACGATGAGCCGCCCGAGCGAGGTCGTCTCGACGAAGGTCCCCGGCCACGGGACATAGGCGCGAACCTGGCGCTCGAGCTCGACGGCCGCGCGTGTCGGGTCCAGGCGGCCATCCTCGCGCCGGAGCGGTCGGGTCGAGGCTGGCGCCATCGGTCGGCTGCGGCGTCGGCCTCGATCTCGCCGCGCAACCACGGGCCGAGGGTCGCCACCAGCAGCGGTCCGCGGCGATCGCCTCGATAGACGCGGCCTCAAGCGCCGGCGCGGTCTCGGTGCCGTCGAGCGCGACGCGCGCCTGCGCCACGATCGGGCCCGTATCGAGGCCGGCGTCCATGCGCATGAGCGTGACACCCGTCTCAGCGTCGCCGGCCAGGATCGCGGCCGGGATCGGCGTCGCTCCGCGATATCGCGGCAGCAGCGACGGATGGAGGTTGAGCGCGCCATGCGCGCACTCGAGGAGCGCCGCCGGGACGATCTGCCCGTAGTCGGCGAGGACGAGCAGCTCCGGTCGAAGCTCGAGGACCGCCGCCACGGACTCCTCCGCGCGAAGGCGATCCGGGCGTCAGGACGGTCGGGACCGCCAGCTCGCGCGCGGTGTCATCGATCGGGGTCGGCGTGAGGACGTGGCGTCGCCCGGCCGGTCGTGGTGGCGCCGTCACGACCCCGACGAGATCGACCTCAGGGGCACTGGCAAGACGTCGCAGGCTCTCGACTCCGAACCCGCCACTCCCCAGGAAGACGGTCCGCACCGGACGCGGGCCAGGCCCGGCCTCGGTCACGCCAGGCTGCTCGTCGCCTCGCGGATCTCCGCGTCGTCCTCGTCGCCGACCCCGACGGGCAGCAGCTCATCCATCGAATCGAGATAGTCGATGTAGAGCTTGCCATCCAGGTGGTCCAGCTCATGCTGGAGCGCGCGCCCGAGCAGCCCGGAACCGGCCACCTTGATCTTGCGACCCTGGCGATCCTGGGCGACGACCCAGACCCGCTCGCGGCGCGTGACGTACGCGACGTAGCCAGGGATCGACAGGCATCCCTCGAGATCGCGGTCGTCACCGGTCGAGCGGATGATCTTCGGGTTCACCAGCTCGTAGAGCTGGCTCTCCACCTCGATCACGCAGGCCTGCATCGCCTCGCCGAGCTGGGGCGCGGCCAGGCCCACGCCGGGCGCATCGCGCATCGTGTGGGCGAGGTCGTCGAGCAATTCGTGCAGGTACTTGCCGAAGCTGTCCACCGGCTTGCCCTTGAGGCGAAGCCGGGGATCACCGAGCATGACGATGGGGCGAACACTCATGTCGAGACGGTCAGCCTGCGGTGTGCTCGACGGCCTCGGCCGCGGCATCGGCGACGTCCCCGGCGGCATCGGCGGCCGCGTCGGCCACGTCGTGCGCGCGTCCGTGGCGGCGTCGGTCGCGTCGTGCGCGGCGCCGGCCACGTCGGGTGCCTTGCCCTCGTCGGCCGGGATGGACGCGCGGACCTCGGCGGCCCAGTCGCGCGATCGGACGGCGAGCTTGCCGCTGGCATCGGACGCGATGTCGCCGGCCTTCCTGACCGCCGGGGCGGCCTTGTCCGCGGCGATCGCGGTCATCTCGGCGGCGCGGGCGCCGATCTCGCGGACCGTCGGTGACGCACGCTCGGCAAGGTCGTCGAGGGCATCGCGCAGCGACGCGAAGATGGACGGTGTCACGGTGTCCTGCGTTGGACCTCGGGCGACCGGATCGGCAGCGCTCGGCCGCCGGAGGTCCTCGTCAGCGGGCTTGTCGGCGGTGGGTGCGGAACCGGTGGGTTCGGTCATCGGGAAGTCCTCCTAGTCGAAGCCCTATGGTCGCATGGATCGGATCGGCAGTCATCCGCGAGACGTCCGCTACAGGAGCAATTCGGGGTCGACGTCCACGGACCAGGAGCCGGGACATCGCCATCGAGCAGCGAGACCGGGTCCGCGACCGCGCAGGACGACGTTCCAGCGCCAGCGGTCGGCCCGCCTGGGGATGAAGGCCGGGGCTGGACCCACGACGGCGACCGCCGATCCGCGCTCCACGGCGAGCGCCCGCAGGCGCTCGGCCATCGCCGTGGCGTCGCGCTCGGCTTCGTCCCGATCCGTTCGTCCGATCGTCAGCTTGACCAGGCGTCCGAAGGGCGGCGACCCGAACCGTCGGCGCAGGGCGAGCTCCGCGTCGTAGAACGCACTCGCCTGCCCGGACGCGGCGGCGATGATCGCCGGGTGATCGGGCTGATAGGTCTGCAGGTAGGCACGTCCCGGACGATCGCCGCGCCCGGCCCGGCCGATCGCCTGGACAAGAAGCTGGTACGTCCGCTCGGCAGCCCGCTCGTCGGGAAGGTTCAGCGCGATATCGGACGACACCACGCCGACCACGGTCACGCTCGGCACGTCGAGGCCCTTGGTCACGAGGCTCGTCCCGACGAGGACGTCCAGCCGGCGCTCGATGAAGGCATCGATGACGCGCTCCGCTGCGCCTTTCCGTTCGACGACATCGCGATCGAGGCGCCCGACGCGCAGACCCGCGAACCGCTCGCGCACCTCCCGCTCGACGCGTTCGGTGCCGCCGCCCAGGTAGCGGATCCGCGGCGACGCGCAGGCCGGGCAGCGGGTCGCGAGTGGCGTGGCTCGACCGCAGTGGTGGCAGCGCAGGGTGGTCCCGGCTTGGTGGTAGACGAGCGGTCGCTCGCAGTCGGGGCAGGCCTGGACGTGCCCGCAGTCGCGGCACAGGACGATCGACGCGGTCCCCCGCCGGTTCAGGACCAGGATCGCCTGGTCGCCGGCAGCCGGGTCGAGCGACCCGAGGGCCCGCCGCGAGCGAGCGTGAGATGAGGCCGCGCTCCCCCGCTGCCAGCTCCTCCCGCAGGTCCACGATCTCGACCGTCGGCGCGACGCCTGACGCCCGATCCCGCAGCTCGACGCGCCGATAGCGGCCGGATCGGGCGTGGCCCTCGGTGTCCACGGCGGGCGTCGCCGATCCCAGGACACAGGCGGCCCCCGCTGCGGCCGCCAGGCGCATCGCGACGTCGCGGGCCTGCAGCCGGGGCGTCCGGTCGCTCTTGTAGGCGGCGTCGTGCTCCTCGTCGACGATCACGACGCCGACATCGGCCAGCGGGGCCACGACGGCCAGCCGGGTGCCCACGATGACGTCGACGTCACCGGCGCGAATGCGCCGCCACTCATCGGCCCGTTCGCCATCGCCGAGAGCCGAGTGGACGAGCGCGAGGCGCACATCCAGGTCCGCCCGGATCCGATCCACCAGCGGCAGCGCCATCGCGATCTCCGGTACCAGGATGAGGACCGGCCGGCCGCGCTCCAGGCTGGCGATGATCGCTTCGATGTAGATCGCGGTCTTGCCGCCGCCGGTCACGCCGTCGAGCAGGAGTGGCGTGGCGTCCCGGGCGTCCAGGGCCGTGACGATCGTCGCGACCGCAGCGGCCTGCGCCGCCGACAGGTCGCGTGCTTGGCGGCCGTCCGCCACGAAGACCCGCCGGCCGCCCGGCCAGGGGTCGCCTGGGGCGCTCGCGGATCTCCGCCTCGACCAGGCCCCGGCGGATGAGGCCGGTCAGGCCGGACGCACCGTGGCTCACGACCAGGCTGGGTCCGGGCAGCCCATCCGTCGGCCCCGCGGCAAGCTCGGCCAGGGCGGCGACCTGGCGCGGGCCCAGCGGTCGCCCGGCAACGCGATCGCCGCGATCGACCTGCGCGGCCACTACCTGGCCTTGCGGGGTCAGGCGCAGCCAGCGCTCGAAGCGCGGCCCACCGGCGGCGCCGCTGAGCGTCCAGTCGAGCACGATGACGCCTTCCGAGGCCAGCGACGGAGCCGTCGCAGGAGGCCCGCCCGACCATCCGGGGCCGCCAGTTCCCGGACGGGGCGCGGACCGTTCGACAGCTGGTCGACGAGGTCCAGCTCGACGTCGTCGCGATCGCCGGCCGGCGACGCTGCCGCCCGGGGCCAGCTCGGCCATGAGCTCGAGTCGCTCAAGCAGACCCGGCGGCAGCATCGCCCGCAGGACGAGCGCGGGCGGCGCCAGGTAGTGGTCCGCGATCGAACGAGCCAGCCCCAGCGTGAGGGCCGGCAGGAGCGGACCGTCGGCGCGCACCCGGTCGGCGATGGCTTTCGGCTCGGCGGCGGGCGCCACACTCGTCTCGGCGAGGATGATCCCGAGCGCCTGGCGGCGCCCGAACTCCACGAGTACGGCCTCGCCGGCCAGTAGGTCGGCGAGGCGGTCAGGCACACGGTAGGTATAGGTCCGCGATCCGCCGGCACCGGCGGCGTCCACGGCGACCTCCACGAGCCGGATCGGCGACGATCCCTCGTCCGGGTCCGTCAGCAGGCCCAGCGTCACTCGATGCGCCTAGACGCTGATCCGCCGAGCCGGATGGAGGCCGTGGACCTCGTCGATGATCTCGTCGATCCGGGCCGCGGTCCGCTCGACCTGGCCCGTCTCGTTGGTCACCACGTAGTCGTAGTCGTCCTGCCGTGCCAGTTCGATGGCCGCGTTGCGCTGGCGGAGTTCCAGTTCGTCCACCGTCTCGGTCGCACGGGACTTGAGCCTGGCGAAGAGCGTCTCCATGGACGGCGGCACGAGAAAGATCAGGAGCGCGTCGGCGATCCGCTCCTTGACATGCTGCGCGCCCTGGACGTCGATCTTGAGGATGACATCGTGCCCGTCCGCCAGCGCCCGCTGGACCTGCGCACGGGGCGTGCCGTACCAGTTGCCGTGGACCTCGTTCGCCTCCAACAGACCACCCGCGTCGCGCAGCGCCAGGAAGGCCTCCCGGTCCATGAAGTGGTAGCTCTCACCGTCGATCTCGCCGGGGCGCCGGGCGCGGGTCGTGCAGGTCACGACGTAGTGGTAGTCGGGATCGTGCGGGCGGCGGCGAAGCGCCTCGATGATCGTGTCCTTTCCGACGCCACTCGGCCCCGAGATGATGATGAGCAGGGCGTCGGCGGCCCCGGGTCCCGGATCGCCCGCCGGTCCGTCCCCGGGTCCGCCCGCCGGTCGCCTCCGTCCGCCGTCTCGAGCGGAGACACCTGCTCCGACTCGTTCAATGGAGCCCCTCGTCCCGGAGGCCCTGGAGAACGGCCTCCAGCGTGTCCGGCAGCCGGGCCGTCGCCCGGATGAGGTGCCCGTCCGACGGCGCCGCCAGTTCCAGGCGCCACGCGTGGAGGAACATCCGGTCCAGCCCGGGCGGGCCCTTGCGAGACGTCCCGGTGCCGTAGACCGAGTCTCCCGCGATCGGGTGGCCGATCGCGTCGAGGTGGACCCTGATCTGATGGGTCCGTCCGGTCACGAGGTCCAGCTCCAGTTCGGTCCAGGCCGGAAAGCGCTCGCGGACCCGGTACCCGGTCGTCGAGGGTCGGCCCGCCGGGACGACCGCCATCCGCGTGCGGTGCCTCGGATCCCGGCCGATGGGTGCCTCGATCCGCCCGACAGCTGCCGAGACACTCCCTTGCACGAGCGCGAGGTAGGTCTTCTTGACGCGCCGGGCCTTCAGCTGCGCCATCAGCGATGCCTGTGCCCCGTCGTGCTTGGCGACCATCAGGAGCCCGCTCGTGTCGCGATCGAGCCGGTGGACGATGCCCGGGCGGGCGACGCCGGCGATGCCGCCGTATTCCGCCCCGCCGGCCCGCCCCAGGAGCGCGTTGACGAGCGTGTCGTCGGCATGGCCGGGAGCCGGATGGACGACGAGGCCCGCCGGCTTGTCCACGATGAGCAGATCGTCATCCTCGTAGACGACCTCGACGTGGATGTCCGGGGCGGCGACCAGGTCCAGGCTCGCGACCTCCGGCACGTCGAGCCGCAGGTCCGCTCCGGCGTCCACGACGGTGTTGGCCTTGATCGCCTCGCCGTCGGCGGTGAGTCGGCCATCCGAGATGAGCTTCTGGACGTAGCTGCGCGACAGACCTGTCGCATCGGCCACGATCCGATCGACGCGGCCGCGACCCCCATCCGGGACCCGGATGGACCGGATACCCGCGAGGGCCACGCCCTCAGGCATCGGCCTCACCGTGCGAAGAGCCGGTCAGCGCCGGGAAGATGGCCATCGCGAGCAGCATCACGATCGCGAGGCTGATCGCGGAATCGGCCACGTTGAAGGTCCAGAAACGCAGGTCGCCAAGTCCGATATCCACCCAATCGACGACGTAGCCCAGGCGGAGCCGATCGATCATGTTCCCGATGGCACCGCCGAGCAGCAGGCCCAGAGCGACCGAGAGATACAGGCTCCGACCGGCTCGCCCGTGGTACAGCACGATGAGGCCGACGACGCCGACCGAGACCAGGGCGAACAGGATCGCCTGGTCGCGGAACAGGCCGAACAGGGCGCCGCTGTTCTGGCTCAGGACGAAGCGCACGTAGTCACCGACGACCGACATGACCTCGCCGAGCGACACATTGGCAAGGAGCCACGCCTTCGAGAGCTGGTCGACGACGACGACGAGTGCCGCCAGCGCGAGGAAGACCCCCCAGCGGGCACGCCTCGCGACCGGGCGGGTCGTCGCCGGACTGCCCGTCCCATCCTGCTCGCCCACGCCGTCCATCGGCAACAGCCTACCCGTTCGTCCGGCGGCGCAGGGCGAAACGGATCTCACCCGCGCCGACCTCCACGGTGGCCCGTGCGGTCGCATCGGCCGGGATCGCGCCTTCGGCCAGATCGGACAGGGTGTCTGCGGCCACGGCCGCGAGGTACGGAACGACCGCCGCGTCGGCGCCGTCGATCCACAGGTCGATCCGTTCATCGAGGTCCAGCCCGGCATCGCGGCGCAGGTCCTGGATGGCCCGCTGGAGATCGCGGGCATCGCCCTCGGCGCGCAGGTCGTCGGTCAGCTCCGTGTCGATGACGACGACGAGGCCCTCATCGTGGGCGACCGCGGTCCCCGGCCGCGGCGTCGCCTGGATCTCGACCTCGTCCGGCGCGAGGGTCACCCCGCCAAGCGTCACCGAGCCATCGGCCTCGAACACGACCGCTCCATCGCGGGCCGCCGCCATGATGGCCGGGATCGCCGCGCCAAGGCGTTTGCCGATCCTGGGCAGCAGCGGCTTGACCCGCCGCTCCACGAGGTCCGACTGGTCCGAGATGACCTCGACGGACTTCACATTGATCTCGGTCGCGACGATGTCGAGCAACTCCTGGTCCACTGCGAGGCCGCGCTCCGGCAAGGCGATCCACGCGGTGGCCAGCGGCTGGCGAGTCTTGAGGTGGGCGGAACTGCGCAGGGTCCGGGCGAGATCCACGGCCCGCTGGGCGACGGCCATCGCCGCCTCCAGCCCGGGATCGCGATGCGTCCGCCAGGTCCGTGGTCGGGAACCGGGTCAGGTGGACGCTGTCCGGGGCGGCGTCGTCCACGGCGACGACCAGGTTCTGGTACATCGCGTCGGTCACGAACGGGAGCATCGGAGCGAGCATGCGGGCGACGCGACGAGCGCCTCATGCAGGGTCGCGAAGGCCGCGGCGCGATCCACGACGTCGTCCGAGCGCGAGAACCGGCGGCGCGACAGGCGCAGGTACCAGGTGGAGAGGCCGTCCATGAACTCGCTCAGCGCTCGCGTCGCACCCACCGCGTCGACATCGCGCAGGCGCTCCTCGACGGTCGCAGCCGTGCCGGCCGCCCGGGACAGGATCCAGCGATCCAGCGCCGGCCGGTCCGCGACCCGGGGCGTATCGGCGTCGCCCGGCACCCACGCCTGCGAGCCGCGCGTACGTGGCGAAGAACGCGTAGACATTCCACAGGACCAGCAACTCGCGGCGCGCTTCATCGGCGGCGTGCCAGCCGAACGCGATGTTGTCCTCGGGCCGCGCCTTGGCGAACATCCAGCGCATGACGTCCACGCCCATCCGCTCGGCGGCCTCGTCGAAGTCGATCGCGTTGCCCCAGCTCTTGTGCATCGGCCGACCGTCCTCGGCGAACACGAGGGCATAGCCGAAGATCGTCTTGAACGGCGGCTCACGGCGCAGCACCGTCGACATCGCGAGCATGCTGTAGAACCAGTTGCGGAACTGGCCGGGGAAGCTCTCGGTGATGAAGTCGGCCGGGAACCACTTCGCCCAGTAGTCCGGATCCTCGCGGTGATGGAGCGTGGAGAACGGCACGATGCCGGCATCGAGCCACGGATTGCCGACGTCCTTGATCCGCTCGACCGGGGCGCCGCAGCCGTCGCACGCGATGCGAACGGCATCCACGTGCGGCCGATGCGGCGTGTGACCCTCGAACGCGTCCCAGCCGGCGACCGCGCGTGCCTCGAGGTCCGTCGCGCCCGCCGACGACGGTGACCGTCCCGCACGCGGCGCAGTCGTAGATCGGGCAGCGCCAGTCCCCAGTAGCGCTTCTTGCTGATCATCCAGTCGTGCATGTTGCGAAGCCAGTCCAGCTCGCGCTCGTGGCCGAAGTCCGGGATCCACCGGATCTGGTCGACCACATCCATGATCTGGTAGCGCAGGCTGGCGTCGACCTGCTCCGCGGTCAGCGTCTCGCGCGGCTGGTCGTAGAGCGGGCCCATGCTGATGTACCACTCGTCCACCAGCCGGAAGACGAGCGCGGTCCCGCAGCGCCAGCAGTGCGGGTAGCGGTGGGTGATCGTCTCGAGGCGCTGGAAGCGGTCCTCGCGCTTGAGGTGCTCGATGATCGGCTCGGCGACGTCGCGGACATCGCGTCCGCTCAGGGCCCCGAATCCGGCGAGGATCACGCCCGACTCATCCAGCGGCGCGATGACCGGCAGACCGAGCGACTTGCCCAGGTGGTAGTCCTCGGCACCGCAGCCGGGCGCGATATGGACGATGCCGGTCCCCTCTTCCTCGCCGACCTCATCCCAGGCGATGACGACGTGCTCGTACGGGCGGTCCGGGAGCGTCGCGCGTCCCGGCCGCGAACGCCTTGCGAACGGCCGGTAGCTCGTCGAACGGCCCCTCGTAGCGCCAGCCGACCAGCTCGGCTCCCAGGCGCTCCTCGAGGATCTCGAACGGACCCACGAGCGCCTGCTTGAGCGTCCCGCGCGCCAGCCAGAACCGGTCGTCGCCCTGGCGGACCAGGACGTAGCGCAGGTCCACCCCGACCGCCGCGGCCACGTTGGAGGTCAGCGTCCAGGGCGTCGTCGTCCAGACCAGCAGCGCCTCGCCGGGGCGGTCGAGCAACGGGAACCGGACCGTCAGGCCCGGGTCGTCGCGATCCTGGTAGCCCTCGTTGAGCTCCGTCTGTGACAGGCCGGTGCCGCAGCGCGTGCACCACGGCATCGTGTCGTCGCCCTTGTACAGCCAGCCACGGCGATGGCACTCGGCGAGGAAGCCCCAGATCAGGTCGTTGTTCTCGTTGCTGAACGTGAAGTAGGACCCACCGACGTCGGGCATCCCGAGCCGTCCGACCAGCATCTCCGCGCTGTCGGTGACGGGGCCGTCCGGACCATGGATCGTGGCCTCGGCCGACGGGATCCGCCCCGAGCAGATCGTGCAGGCGGCGCAGCTCGACCGGGTCGTTCCAGTCCATCCACATGCCGAGCCGGATCGACTGCTCGGTCTGCCGCGCGGCGTACGTCAGCACGCGCTGCTTGCAGAGGGTCACGAACTCGGCGATGCCGTACGCCTCGATGTCGCGCTTGGAGGTGAAGCCGAGATCGCGCTCGACGTTGACCTCCACCCACAGCCCCTGGCAGTCGAAGCCGTTCTGGTAGCGCTGGTCCTCGCCGAGCATCGCGTGGAAGCGCTGGTAGAGATCCTTGTAGGCGCGGCCCCAGGCGTGATGGACACCCATCGGGTTGTTGGCCGTGATGGGTCCGTCCAGGAAGCTCCAGCGCGGACCGCCGGCGTTCTGCGCGCGGAGCCGTGCGAACGTCCCCCGCTCGCGCCAGAGCGCCAGGATGTCGTGCTCCTGGCTGACGAGATCGGGCCTTGCGGGAACGGCGTTGAACATCCGACTCCAGTGACATGGCGGGGCGACGGCGGCCGCTCGGGTGGCCGGCGGACTGAATTCGACGGGTCCGGGTATCCTACCCGCGATGCACGAAACGCAGGAGGCGCGACCGCGCGCCCGATCCCCGTTCGCCGCCGCCTTCCTGTCGCTCCTGTTCCCCGGTCTCGGCCAGTGGTACGCCGGCGCGACGATGCGGGCCCTGGCCTTCGCTGCCGCTCCGATCCTGCTCATCGCCCTGCTGCTGGGCGTGGGCCTGCGCATGGATCGAATCGCCCTGCTGGGACTCGCCCTGGACCCGAACGTCCTCAACGGCGTGTTCGTCCTGAACGTCGTCGCCCTGATCTACCGGGTCGTCGCCATCGTGGACGCCTACCGCGTCGCCGAGTTCATGAACGCCCAGGCGGCGTCCGGCGACGGTCGCGCCGGTCGCGCCCGGATCCGCCGGAACCCGGCGTCGATCGCCGGCCTGCTGGCGGTCCTGCTGGTCATGGCCACGAGCCACGTCGTCGTCGGCAAGTACGACATGTACGCGATGGAACTGGTGGATCGAGGCTGCGACGGGATCTTCATCGGTTCCGACTCGGCCCAGGACTGCGTCGACCCGGCCGAGCCGACGGCCTCGCCGATCCGCGGACGCCTCCGAGGACCCGATCGCCGAGGCGACGGAGACCCCACGCCGGAGCCGAGCATCATCGGGACGCCCGTTCCCAACGTGTCGATCGCGCCGTGGGATGGCAAGGAACGCCTGAACATCCTGCTCATCGGCGCGGACGAGCAGGGCGGCGGCCACAACACGGACACGCTCATCACGGTCTCGATCGACCCGGTCACCAAGCAGGTGGCGATGTTCAGCCTGCCGCGCGACACCGTGGACGTGCCGATCCCGCCGGGCCCGGCCCGCCAGGTGTGGGGCCGCGACTACGGGGGCAAGATCAACAGCTTCTTCGCCAACAACCGGAAGCGCTCCGACCTGTGGCCGGGCAACGACCGCACGCGCGGCTACAACGCCCTGAAGTCCGTGATCGGCGAGCTGTACGGCCTCGACATCAAGTACTTCGTGGAGGTCAACTTCGACGGGTTCAGGAAGGTCGTCGATTCGGTCGGTGGGGTCACGATCAACGTCCAGATCCCCGTCTCGGACGACCGCTTCCCAGGCGCGAAGGGCAAGCTGCTCCGCGTCTACATCCCCACCGGGATCCAGCACATGGACGGCGCCGAGGCGCTCCGGTATGCCCGCTCCCGCCACTCCTCGACGGACTTCGATCGCGGTCAGCGACAGCAGCGCGTCCTGCTCTCGCTCCGCGAGCAGGCGGACCCGCAGAACCTCATCCCGCGGCTGCCCGAGCTGATCGCCGCCCTCAAGAAGACGGTCAGGACGGACGTGCCCGCTCGACCAGATGGACGAGCTGCTCGGCCTGGCCTCGGAGGTCGATACCAAGAACATCCGCTCCTACGTGTTCGCGCCGCCGCTCTACTCGCGGGACACCTGCCAGGACGCGCGCGGCTGCGTCGTCATCCCGAACATCGCGCGGATCAAGGCCGCCGTCAAGGACGCCTTCACGGCCGATCCGGCGGACGAGGCCCTGCGCGAGACGCTGGCCACCGAGGGTGCCGGCGTGTGGGTCCTCAACGGGACGAACGAGCGCGGGACGTGGATCGGACCTCGCGGGCTTCCTGGACTACCACGGGGTCGCCGCGTCGGCGCCGCGCCAGAAGCCGGAGGGGGCGGTCCCGTCGAACACGAGGATCGTCGTCTTCAACGGCGCCGAGGCCACGATCCCGGAAACGATCGCCTACCTCGAGAAGACCTTCGGCGTGAAGGCCAGCCTGGCCGACGACCCGACGATCCGCACCGACGTGATCGTCACCATCGGGTCACGCACCCCACGATTGGCGGCGCCGGTCGGTCCCTAGCCGGACGGACGGGGCGCCGTGGACGACGGGCGTCCTAGACGATGGGCGTCAGCCAGTGCATGTAGTCGGGCAGGTTGCCCCGCACGGCGTCGAAGTAGCGGTCGTGCAGGAGCTTCGAGATCGGCCCGATCGAGCCCGACCCGACCGGTCGGTGGTCGACCTCGATGATCGGGGAGATCTGGACGCCGGTCCCGCACAGGAACGCCTCGTCCGCGATGTACAGCTCGGATCGATCGATGGATCGCGTCTCGACCGGGATGCCCTCGGCCCGCAGCAACTCCATCATCGCCTTGCGCGTCACGCCCTCCAGCAGGTCGTCGCTGACAGGCGGCGTCAGGGCCACGCCGTCGCGGACGATGAACACGTTCGCCGCGGACGCCTCGTTGACGTGGCCACCGGCGGTGAGCACGAGGGCCTCGTCGTAGCCGTTGAGCTCCGCCTCGGACTTCTGGAAGGCCATGTTCACGTAGCCGCCGACGATCTTGCCGCGAGCCGGGCAGCGCCTCATCGGCGTTGCGTCGCCAGGATGAGGTCATCACCCGGATGCCCGAATCGGTGTCCAGGTAGTTGCCGAACGGCAGCGCGACGATGTACAGCTCGTTCTCGAGCCCGTGCAGGCGGACGCCGATGACCCGGCTGGACTTGTAGAACGACGGCCGGATGTAGGCGTCCTCGCGGAACCCGTTCCGCCGGATCGTCTCCACGATGAGGCCGGTCAACTCGTCGGCGGTCGGGACGTCGTCCATCAACAGGATCCGGCACGACTGGAGGATGCGCTCCACGTGCTCGCGGATCTTGAGGCCGTACAGGACGCCCTGGTCCGCGTTCCAGTAGGCCCGGATCCCCTCGAAGGTCGCGGTCCCGTACATGAACGCGTGGGTCATGATGCTGACCTTGGCGTCGCGCATCGGGACCCATCCGCCCTCGAAGTAGCAGATCAGGTCGCCCAGGGCGTCGGCAGCCGGGGCGTGGTGGGTGGACGGCGCGGCGGTGTCGGCGGGCTTCTGGGTGATCATGCGGACGGCTCCTGCGACGAAGGACGCGAGTATATCAGCGGGCCCCTGACGCTCAGCCGACAGTCGATCAGCCGATCGTGCCGCTGACGACCAGGCCGACCAGCCCGAGGTAGGCCAGGTAGAACACGCCGCCGACCAGCAGCCCGCGACCGCGCAATCGGCCGGACCGGACCATCGGCAGGAAGATGAACGCGGACGACAGGAAGGCGATGCCCGCCGACGCGAACGCGATGTACGAGCCGGGACCGATGACCCAGCTGCTGGAGGCGAAGACCAGCGCGATGACCGTCGGGATCGTGGACTGGAAGACCATCGCCCCGGTGATGTTGCCCATGGCCAGGGTGTCCTTGCCCTGGCGGACCCACAGGACCGAGTTGAACTTCTCGGGCAGCTCCGTGGCGATCGGCGCGATGACGAGGGCCAGCAGCAGCTCATCCACGCCGAACTGCGACGCCAGGTGTTCGACGGCATCCACGAACACGACGGCACCCAGGATGATCAGGCCGAGCGCGGCGATGACCTGCAGGTTGACCACGCGCAGTCGCGGCACCGTGGGCTCCTCGCGATGTGCGCTCCGGTCCAGCCGGTGGAAGCGGAGCGGTGCCAGGTCCTCCAGGTCCACCGACGCGTCCGCCTCGAAGTGGCCTTTGACGTACCAGGCGTAGATCCCCAGGAGGATCGCCGCGACGATCCACTTGAGCCAGACGGGCTCCAGCGGCAGGAAGGCCGCCCCGATGGCGATGGCGTAGGCGATCGCGAAGTAGGTCATGTCATGGCTCAGGACGCGCGTATCCACGAGCATCGTGTCGTCGGTCGGCCGGCGGTGCTTGACCATCAGGACGGCCACGCCGGTCACGAACATCGCCAGCGTGGCCAGCATGAACGGCGCGCCCAGGATGGCGCCGATGCCGATGTCGTTCGAGGCCTCGCCGGTGGCGAACAGGATCGCGATCAGCGGGATCATCGTCTCGGGCAAGGCCGTCCCCACCGCGGCGAGGACGGACCCGACGGCCCCTTCGGCGAGGTCGAGCTTGCGCCCGAACCATTCGATGCTGTTGGTGAACAGCTCGGCACCCAGCAGGATGATCAGGAAGGCGGCGACCAGGAGGAGGACTTCCATGCGGGCGTCAGCCGTCCGTCGCGAGGGCGGTCACGATGCCGACCGCGATGACCAGGAGGATGCCGACACCCACGCCGACCATGCGCCACGAACCTTCACGGCGCGAATCCTATCGCGGAGACCACCACCCGCACGATCGGCGTGGCGATGACGACCACCAGGCCAAGCCACAGGAAGCCGGCCGGGACGCCCGCCCGGATCTCGTCCCAGATCAGGGCCGGATCGAACGCCGGTCCGCCGCGGAGCGGCGAGATGCCGTTCGACGATCATCAGGCCCACGCCCACGACGAGCAACGCGACGGCCACGTAGGTCATGGCCACCATCAACCGTCCGATGGTCGAATCGAAGCGGTGGGTGTTCATCCGATCGCCTTGAGCAGCATCTGGCTGGCGGTGTAGACAAGCACGACGACGAACAGCGCACGCAGGTAGCGCAGGTCGATCCGTGGCGCGACCCGCGACCCGAGGCTGGCGCCCAGGAAGACGCCGATCGCCGTCGGGCCGGCGACATACGGGTCGATCTCGCCGCGCAGGAGGTAGATGACGGCACTCGCCGCCGCGGTGATCCCGATCATGAGGTTGCTGGTGGCGGTGGACACGCGCAGGGGCACGCCCATCGTCAGGTTCATCAGCGGGACCTTGATGATCCCGCCACCGATCCCCAGCAAGGCGGACACCACACCCGCGAAGGTCGCACCGATGACGCCCTTGCCCATGTTGCGCACGACGTAGCCGTCGGGCGCGCCCTCCTCGCCGGTCGGTTGTGGTCCCGACGTCGCCGCGACGACGGACCATCGTGATGGCGATGTAAGCGAGCAGGACCGCGAACAGGAACGCCAGCAGGCGTTCGTCCAGCAGGAATGCGACCGAGCCGCCAACGAGGGCGCCCATCGCCGTGAACAGCTCCAGGGTCATCCCGAGGCGCAGGTTGGCGACGTGACGCTCCAGGTAGACCCCGGCCGCGGCGCTGCTGGTCATGATCACGCTCACGAGCGACACGCCCACGGCTTCACGCAGCGGCAGGCCGAAGCCAAGGGTCAGCAGTGGCACGATGAGCACGCCGCCCCCAAGGCCGAGCAGCGAGCCGAACATGCCGGCTGCGGCCCCGCCGCCGAGCATCAGCAAGCCGACGATCACGGCGGTCCGTCCGAGGGGCGGGTCAGGAAGCGCCGCCCGATCGGCACCAGATCAGGGGCGAAGGTGCTGCGGCGCGTACGGAAGCAGGGCGACGTGCCGGGCGCGCTTCAGCGCCACGGACAGTTCACGCTGATGACCGGCGCAGGTCCCGGTCTTGCGCCGCGGCTCGATCTTCGCCCGTTCAGACAGGTAGCGGCGGAGGCGGTTGACCTCCTTGTAGTCGATCTGGACGGTCTTGTCGGCGCAGAAGGCGCAGACCTTGCGCCGGCGGCGATCGCGGTAGGAGTCGTCGCGCTTCTTGGAGCGAAGGGGGGGCATCGTATGTCTCCTGGATCAGAAGGGGAGGTCGTCGAGGTCGGTGTCATCGGACGGGGGTCGCGAGCCACCGGCAGGTGCCCCACCGGCATACGGCGCGCCGGTGAAGCCTCCGCCACCGCCACCGCCGTCATCGTCGCGCCCGCGGGCTGCGAGGCTGATGACGTTGTCCGAGATCACGTCGAGTGAGGTCCGCTTCTCACCATCCTTGCCTTCGAACTCGCGGGTCTTGAATCGACCCTCGACGAAGACCTTGGTGCCCTTGCGGAGCTGCTCGGCGGCACGCTCGGCGCGATCGCCGAAGACGCTGACGCGGTACCAGTCCGTGCCCTCGTCCACCCAGCCGCCCTGGCCATCGGGCTTGCTGTGGCTGACGGCGACGCTGAACTGGGTGACCGGCTTGCCGTTGGGGGTGTAGCGCATCTCCGGGTCGCGGCCCAGGTTGCCGATGAGCATGATCTTGCAGAACGCCATCGTGAGCCTCCCTCAGTCGATGGCGGCCGGGGCCGCCTCGCTCTCGGATTCATCGATCGGCTCGGGGATGTCGTCCTCGTCCTCGAGATCGTCGTCGGACGGGAGGAGGGAACCCTCGAGGTCGTCGATGTCCGCATCGTCGCCGTCGCCCGTCGGAGGCGCGGTTGGGGCGATCCACGCGGGTGACCAGGTGGCGGATGACTTCCTCGGTGATGAGCAGGCTGTGTTCCAGCTCGACGAGGGCTTCGGGGGGCGACTCGAACAGGACGATCTGGTACGAACCATCACGGTGGTGACCGATCGGATAGGCCAGCCGTCGGCGGCCCCATGGCGCGACCTTGATGATCTGGCCGCCTGCCGCCACGATCTGGCGGGTGGACTTGTCGATGACAGCCTGGCTCTTGTCATCCGGCACGTCCGGGCTGAGCACGAGCATGAGTTCGTAACGGCGCATACGCGCAGGCACTCCTTCCAATGGGGATGCCCCGTCGACGGTACGGCCGGCACGGAGCGGAAAGGAAACGGAGCGGTAGTCTAGCACGGCAACCCGGGAAGACCGGCCTCCACGTCAGAAGACCGTCCGCCGCGGATATCCAGCCCGCGCGCGGCTCGATGTATCCTCTACCGGTTCCCTTCAACCATCGACAACGCCACCTCGGAGCGCCCGTGCCCGCCAGTACCGTCCTTCTGCTCGATACCGACGCAACGTACGCCGAGTCCATCTCGTCCGTCCTGACCGCAGTCGGCTACTCGGTGACGACGACCGCCGATGCCGACGAGGCGTTCAAGCTGACGGCGGCCAACCACCTCGTGATCCTCGACGTCGTCGGCGGGGCGCGATCCGCAGCGGAGTTGTGCCGCGAGATCAGGAACACGCCCACGCTGGCCGGGATCCCGGTCCTGTGCATCGGCCAATCCGACGATGTCGAGGAGCGGATCGGCTTCCTGGAGGCAGGCGCCGACGACGTCATCGCCAAGCCGTTCGATCCGCGTGAGCTGGAGGCCCGCGTCGAGGCCTTGCTCCTTCGGTTCCAGCGTTCCAAGGACCTGTCGCCCATCGTCTCCGCCGACGGCCTGACGCTCGCCAGGGCCCGCCGGATGGTCGTCTGCTTCAGCCCGAAGGGTGGCGTCGGGACGACGACCATCGCAGTCAACATCGCCGTCACGGCGGCGGCACGTCGACCGGAGCAGGTCGTCCTGATCGACCTGGACCTCCAGTTCGGCGGCGCCGCGACACACCTGGACCTGACGCCAAAGCAGACCCTCGCCGAGGTCACGCGGGAACCCGCCGCCCTTCGCGAGCCCGAGCTGCTGCGCTCGTACGCGACGCATCACTCGAGCGGTCTCCACGTGCTGCCGGCCCCCGCCACGCCGGAGATGGCGGACCTGGTCACGCACGGCGCACGTCGAAGCGTTGCTGAACGTCGCTCTGGATGCTTATGACCTCGTCATCATCGACGCGGGATCGCACCTCGATGAGCGCGTCATGACCGTCTTCGAACACGCCGAGACCGTGGTCATGCCGGTCTGCCCGGAGATGGGTGCGCTCAAGTCGATGCACGCCCTGCTCGACTACCTCAGCGAGACCGGGTCCGTGAGCGCCAAGTCGATGTTCGTCCTCAACAACCTGTTCGCTCGAGAGATCCTGAAACTGCGCGATATCGAGACGGCGCTCGGCCAGAAGATCACCGCCGACCTGCCCTATGACCCGTTCATCTACCTCAAGGCCATCAACGAAGGCGTCCCGGTCGTCATCGGCGCCCCGAAGTCCCAGGCGGCGGAGCGACTGGCCAAGTTGAGTGCAAGCGCGTTCGGCGAGGACGGCTACCAGGTCCCACGCGTCGGCCAAGAAGTCGGGTGGCCTCTTCGGGCGTCGCAGGGGCTGACCCGCGTCCGATCGGAGGCGGGCCGTGCGCCGGGCCGAGTCGGAGCTCGTGACAAGCCACCGGCGCGACCCGCGATCGGCGCGGCCCGCCAAACCGCCAGATGTCGGTCGCTGTCGACGTTAGGCGCGCTCGTCGACCCACCGCGTCGGGCGATCCGTCGATCTGGCGCTCGATCCACGCTCGGCGAGAGATCGAAACCGGTCGTCGGACAGGCCATCAGGCCACAGGATGCACCCAAGGGCGTCCTCGGGCGACATCTGGCGGCACCGTCACCTCCCATCAGCGGCGCGGCACTCCGCTACCCTTCGTCGCAGGCCGGAGTGGCGGAATTGGCATACGCAGCGGACTTAAAACCCGCGGCCCGCAAGGGATTCCGAGTTCGAATCTCGGCTCCGGCACCATCAACAGCGCTAGCGGTCCGGGCCGAGCGGGGGCGCGCCTTGATGACCGTCGGCACTAGCCATCGGTCGCCGATGCAGAGCATCCTCCTTGGGCTACCGGTGCGCCTTCGCTACGAGGCGTCGGACGATTGCGACTGTATGGCTTGGTCCTCATCGCGGCGGCCCTGGCGGCCGCGTGTGCCATACCCGGGACACGCTCGTCGCCTCCGACAACGAGCCTGATCGCAACCCCGACACCGATCACCTCGGCAGCGACCTCGGTCAGCCCGATGCCAACCGCCAAGCCGTCGGCGGCCCGACTCAGTCCGCCGCCGACTCGGGCACCGGAGCCTGCATCCACGCCCACCGGCACTCCCATGCTCATCGCGGGCTGGCCCTCCGCCAGTCGGGCGGGTGTCGCGATGTTCGGCACCGACGACGACATCTATGCGCCCATGGAAAGCGGTCGACTGAGTCTCGCGGTCAGAGTTACCGGCCTGTCGCCAGGCGAGCCGCTGGCGATCGTCGCGACCGGGGAGTACGAACACGCCTGGTTCTGTGGTTCGCAGCCGGGGCACACCTTCCTGGGCGCGACCGAGGGGACGGCCAAGGACTCCGGACGCGCATTGGCCAGGAGCGACGGTACGGTCACGCTCCGGGTCGAGCTCGTCGCAACGCCGCCTGCAGAAGCCTGTCCTGTCGAAGCCGAAGCGCCATGGGCGTCGGCCGGCTGGTCAAACGTAAGGGTCACGGATGCGACGCACCGGATCGTACTGACGCCGCCGGAGATCGTTACCGGGCCTTAGGCTCAGCGCGCGCCGCGAGCGGCCATCGGTCCGGACCGACCGGGGCCATGACGCTCTTGCGTCACCCGATCCTCACCGCGATCGTCCTGACAGCAGACGTCCTGCGGATTGAAGGAGCCACATGTCGGTGAGGCACTCGATCCCTTCGGTTCTCATCGCATTCTCGGTCGCCGCTTGTTCGGTGGCCTCCACGCCGTCGCTTCCGCTCGCCACGCCGAGCGTCACGACGATGGAGGCGCCCACAGCCACCTCCTCACCCACTCGAACGGCGAGCCCAGCTCCCAGCGCCAGGGCGACGACACCGGCTGCCACGACTCGTCCCAGTGCCACGGTCTCGGAGACCGCCGAGCTCGAGTGGGGCAAGCCATCCCGTATCGCTGACCTATGGGTCGACGTGGCCAAGCTCACTCGAGTGCCGGCCGGGTTCGTGCTGCTCACACCGGGGACCTCGAACATGTGGTTCTCGCCTGACAGCCGGAACTGGGGGTCGGTCGACCTCGGCGGTCTGGACATCCACATCGTGTCGATCGCCGGCGTGACCCAGTCCGGAAGCCGCATGGTCGCGGTCGGCGCGGAGACGTTCGCGAACGCCGACGGGTCGTCCGCGAGCGACGCCCTCGTCCTCCTCTCGGACGACGGCCGACACTGGCCGCAGATCGCTAACCCGCGGTTCAAGAACGCGCAGATGGAGCTCGTCGGCAGCACTCGACAGGGCATCGTCGCATTCGGATGGACATCCGCGTATGAACCCGCCATCTGGACCTCGCCCGACGGATCGTCGTGGATTCGTGCGACGAACGAGAGCGGGCTTGCGGTCGCCCGCGGTGTGACCACGCTGGCCGAGCGGGACGGCGCCCTGCTCGCCTTCGTCGGCGTGGGCGCGACCGAGCAGCGGCCCACCACCAACGTCGAGGTCTGGCGGACGGAAGGGCGAGCCGAGTGGCAGCGGATCGGCGAACTGCCACGGTCAGCCGGGATGACAGTGAACCAGGCGGTATACGGGAACGGCCGCTGGTATGCGTTCGGGTGGAAGCGATTCGAAACCGACAAGCCGGTGGCGTGGACATCGCCGGACGGTGCCACGTGGACGCAGGTGAAGGTGCCAGAGGCCTGGTCCATGTGGGGATCACTGACCTTGCGGGCTTCGAGGGTGGCTTCATCGCCGTGGCAGCGGAGGGGGATGCCCCCGGGGATACGTGCGGTTCGGGCATGCCGTATGTCGGCCTCAGTTGGACGTCGTCCGATGGCCTTGCGTGGCACCAGCTGCCGCCGATCAAGGACGCGGCGATCCTCGCGTTGGCGACCGCAGACGACCACGTCCTTGGCATCGGGAATGCAACAAGCGGCGGGGCGCGCCGCTGGTGGGCGACGCTGCCCAAGTCGATCGCCGATCCACCGCCAGAGCCGAAGATCAGCTCCCCGGCACCCGCGACGGGAGGTTGCGGGGGATAGCGGATTCGCGGCCGACCTCTCAGCTCCAGTCCCCCACCCGAGCGCTCGGGCCTCGGCCAGGAGCCGGAACCCGGGTACTTCATGACCAATGCCTCTTGGCAGCCGTAGTCGAAGGGTCGACACTCGCCACGTACCCGGGAGGCACCGACGCGCGGCCCGTACACCGGCCGCCAGGACCGCGCCGAGCCACTGGCGAGACCGACCCGTCGCAGAGGAGGTCACGTCGCGATGGACAGGCTGCGGAGCATCGATGTCGGGGCGATCCTCCTCGGGTTGATCATCCTCGGGGTGGGGATCTATTACACGCTCGTGAACGTGTTCGGTCTTCAGCTGGCAGAGCTGGATTGGGACATGATCTGGCCGCTTGCCGTCGTCGCACTCGGGATCGGGATCCTGTGGGGTGCCTGGAGTCGGATCACTCCGCGCGGGCACGGGCCTACAGGCGTCTGACCGGGAGATCCGCCGGCTGGCCGGGGCTCAGCCGCGTACGCCGGCAACAGGGTGCACACGCACCTGCAGGAGGTCGAGATGTCGCTCCCGTGGCGAGACCGGATCGCGACGCTACTCGTTGCGACGGCCACGCTCGTCTATGTACTCTGGCTCATGGGCCCACTCGGGGATCTCACGGCGAGTTCCGTCGCGGTGGTCGTGCTTGTACTCGGGTTCATCGCATCTGCCTCGGCGGTGGTTCCGGGGTTCGCTGCCCTCCTCTCGGGTTCAAAGTCCTATCTGGCACTCGCGTCGCTCGGCGGGCTGGTTGCGCTGGCGTGCGGCGTGCTGACCGTCGCCCAGGCGACCGAGCAAACGCTCGCACTCCTGGTGATCGCCACGATCGGGCTCTGGGCGGCCGCCACCGTCCGGCACACGGTCGTTCATCATCCGGGCGCGGTAGGGGTCGGCTGAAGCCCGTCCCCCTACCCCGCGCGTGAGTCGATGAACCGCAGCCAGTTGCGCAACTCGAGTTCGCGGATCTGCGGGTCGATGATGTCGTCGCCCACGTCGAATTCGGATCGCAGCTCTGCCGACTCCGGGTTGGCGGCGAGCTCCTTCATCCTGGCCGCATAGGTCGCGACGGCGGCTTCATCGGGGAAGAAGCCTTCCCGTACCAGGGCCTTGGCTCTCGCCGCGATCAGGCGCGCCATCTCGTGCAGGTTGTACTCGGGATGGTATTGGGTGGTCCAGAACGAGCCGGCACCATCTTCGATGACGGCGGCCTGGATGGGCGTGTGGGTGTTGGTGGCAAGCAGCGGCGTGCCTTCAGGCAGGCGCGCGACCTCGTCCAGATGCATGATGAACGCATCGAACACCGCGGGCTTTCCCGCCAGCATCGGCGAGGTTCGCGCGGCATCGGTCAGCTGGATGTCGCGCGCGATGCCCCACTCGCGACCGCGAGGGTTCACGGCTACGTCGCCACCGGCCACCAGTGACGCAAGCTGGAGACCCCAGCAACTTCCCCAACTGGCGGCTCCCGCCTGCATCAGCGCTCGCGCGAAGGAGATCTGCGCGGCGACCCGCGGGTCGTCCGTGTGATAGACGGTCAGGTCCGATCCTGTCCAGATGAACCCAGCGAAGTCGCCGATGGACGTGCCCGGCGGCAGCGCGAAGTCCGGGTCGGCGATGTAGACGATCTCGGTGGTCGCGTTGGGGGCTTCTCTTCGCAGGACGTCCTTGAACAGATCGTGGGGGTGACCCACGTCGGACCGGTCGAAGTTCTCGCGGCTGGCCGCCGGATAGCAGTTGACGATGCAGAACCGGTGCGGCGCCAGTGTGGTGGGTGACGTCAACTTCGTGCCCTTCGCTGCGGGAAGTCGGTGATGAGACCGGTGATGCCGATCTCGACGAGCCGTGCGGCCGTCTCGGGATCGTTGACAGTGTATGGGTTGAGCCTGTTCCCAAGGGCAAGCTGCTCCTCGATCTGCTCGATGGAGAGGCGCGTGATCCGGGGATTGAACGTATCGAAGAACGGGTCGCTGAAGTCGATGGGGTCTTCCGGGAAGAGGCCCAGGATGGCCTGCACCTCGAAGTCGGGCCGGCGTTGCTTGACCGCCTTCAGCCAGGCGTGCCGGGCGGACGAGAACAGCAGATGATCGGGCCCGATCCCCACCTCCTCCGCCAACGCGAGGACGGCGCCGACCACATCGAAGGCATCCTTGGGCTTGGGCTGGGCCTTGAGCTCGAGGTTGAGGAACCAGTCCAGCTCGAGCGTCAGTTCGAAGGCTTCCCGAAGCGTCGGGACCTGCTCGCCGATGTAGGCGGACAGATCGCTGCGCTCGACGGCGCCGGCGGCGACCTGTCCGAAGGGATCGTCGCGTTCGAACCAGGACCCGGCGTCGAGTGATCGGATCTCGGCCAGGGTGTACGTCGAGAACGGGGCGGGAACGCGGTCCGGGAACTTCTCGGCGACGTCGGTCGTGCGTGTCATCGCATCGTCGTGCATCAGGACGAGTCGATCGTCCGCGGTCACCGCGACGTCGGTCTCCCACAGGTCGGCACCGACCGCGTGCGCCTTTCGGGCCGAGGCGAGGGTGTTCTCCGGAGCGAGGCTCCGCGCGCCTCGGTGGGCGATGATGGCGACCATACGAAAGCGATCGTAGCAGTGCCGAACGGAGGCGTCGTGGGGTTCATCGTGGTGCGGGCGACGGGCACGCCGTTCGAGCGCGGGCGGGCCATCGGCCGAGGGCTCGGTGGGCAGATCCACGAGTCGCTCGGCTTCGTCGACCGCTACCTCGAGACGCACGGCATCGGCACGGACGCGCTCGACCAGATCCTCGCGCCGTACGTCGCGGCATCCGAGGCGGCCCTGCCACACCTGGTCGAGCAGCTGCGCGGCATCGCCGACGGCGCCGACCAGCCGTTCGCCAAGGTCATGGCGGCCAACGCGTTCGAGGAGATCTACGGGCAGGTCGAGCTCGGCGTCGGGAGCGTCGTCCCCGCTCGAGCGATGCACCGACGTGGTGGTGGACGGCGCTGACGGGCCGCTGCTGGGCCACACCGAGCAGTGGTACGCGGGCGACCAGGGCGCCGTCGGGATCGTGATCGACGTCCCGGACGACGGTCCGGCGGTGCTCGCGCCCGTCGTGGCCGGCACGCTCCCGCTGGTCGGGATCAACGAGTACGGGGTCGCCGTCGGTGCGATGTCGCTGTCGGCGCGCGACGAGCGCGTCGGCATCCCGCGGGCGCTCGTCGCCCGCGACGTGCTCGATGCCCGGGATGCCGCGGACGCGACGGCCCGCGCGACGCGGCCGGGGCGCGCCGGCGGCTACTCCTACCAGCTGGCGTTCCCCGATGAGGCGGCCCGGGTCGTGGAGACGACGGGGACCCGCGATGCTGCCTTCGCGGCCAACGTCCACACGAACCACGCGCTCGATGCCTCAGTCGCCGAGGTGACCTTCCCGCCGTCGCCCGGCAGCCTGGGGCGCTACGCGCGCGCGGCCTCCCTCGTCGGGACGGCGGAGCCGACGATGGCGGGCGTCATCGCGATCCTCGCGGACCACGAGGCCGGAGCCGCAGAGCATCTGCGTCCATCCGGATCCCGCCGATGGCGACGAGGGATCGACGATCCTGTTCGCCATGGTCGCCGAGCCGGCCCGGCGCTCGCTGACGATCGCCTCCGGGCACGCCTGCACCGGGTCGTTCGAGACGTTCCTCCTCGACGAGCTCCGCTGAGCCAGTCGATCGTGAAGCGCCCTGCACGCGGCTCTGTTGCTGGACGGTGTGCGGCCCGGATCGAATGCCGACTCGCACTTCTGCCTGTACCAGAGCGGAGACGCGACACGTCACGGCGGGGCGTAGGATGCGGGCCATGGACAGAGTCGGGTGCCCGTTCGCTGCGGTGGTCGCGATCCTCGTCGCGATCAGCCTGCACCTCGCGCCCAAGGGTGCCGTCACAGGGATCTGCCGTCGAGTGACGAGTCGACCGACGTAAGCGGTCCGAAGGACCCGCCATCCTCTGGCGGCGGGATCGCACCGGGAGCAGGGGCGCCTGTGCCAGCCCGGTTGAATGGCGGAGTCGTTCAGGTCTAGCCCCTTGGAGTGACCCAACCGTCCCCGGATGGTGCGGCCGGCGTGAACGCCTGTTCACCGGTATGGCCATATGGGTTCGGGCCGTACTGGTTGGCGCCTTGGTCGCTCGCCAACACCATGAAGTAGAGAAGGATGAAGGCGCCGACGTACGGGATCAGCGTGATGAGGTACCACCAGCCCGTGCGGTTCGTGTCGTGGAGCCGCCGCACGGTCACCGTCAGCTGCGGGATGAGCGCGCCGAGGAGCAGGACGAGGAACAGGACCGCAAAGACGGGTGCCAGCATCACCATCGCCAGGGACGGCTCCGAACTCAGCGATCGCCAGGGCCAGGGCGAACGACCAGAACTCCTTCCGGCTGGACCGACCGGAGAAGACGAAGTACTTGCGCAAGGGCGCTTGGGCGGCCTCGAGAAACGTCATCGCTCGAACTCCTGGGTTCGTGTTCGAGCAGGTGCCCGAACGTCTGCCCGATCGTGGTCGGCCATCCGAGCCGGAGTCCCTCCCCCGTTTGTCTGAGTAGACCCCGGACCGCCGGCCGCCCCTGCTACCGTGTCGGCATGGCGGGGCGACCAGTCCGATGACCCTGGAGATGTACGTCATCACGGCCGTCGCGTGCGCGTTGGCCGGCGCGATGCTTGTCCTCTTGGGCGGTCGATGTCTTTGGAGGCTCGCGGGCGCCGCGCTCGTCGCGCTCGGGCTCATGTTGCTCTTCCTGTTGGTCCGCGGAGCCGGGGGACTCGTGTTGATGTGAACCCCGGGTTCGGGGTCTCGCAACTTCCGCTGCATCGACCAGGCGGCGTCTGTTCGCGCGTGGATCGCACGCTGCCGAGCCAGAGACATGAAGAAACGGCCCGTAGGACTGAGACGGGCGGCTTCGTAGGTCATTCGACCGATGACGCCCGCAGGGCAATCGCCGAAGGTCGGCTGGCCAAGGTGTGACCCTCAGAGTCGGAAGGAAGGATCATGATCCGATCGTCAGGTTCGCGGATCGCCGCATGGTCGGCAGGAGCGGTGCTGTTAGCGATGTTGGTGCCGGGCATCGCGCTGGCGCAGCCGGTGAAGTCCGTGGGCTTCCCTATCGATGTCGTCGCGACCGTGAACGGTGATTCGGTGTCGATCATCGTCGACATCGAGCGCACGCCAAAACAGATCGTGTCGTGCACCTACTGGATCGACGGCGGTCCAGCGACCGATTGTGGGACGGCCGGTGCGGTGGGTAGGAAGGCCGCTCGTTACTCGATCGCGCTGACCAGCCAGCCTGTCGGCGACCACACCGTCGACGTCAAGATCTGGACGGCTCGGGAGCCGGGGAGTGGCCGCGCGTTGTTCACCATCCTCGCCCCGGGTTGATCGGGGGCCCGCACGGAATCCTCGAGCGAACGAAGACCCGCTGGGTCACCCAGCGGGTCTTCTCCTGTCATGGATGTGGAGGCGACGAGCGGATTCGAACCGCTGAATAGAGGTTTTGCAGACCTCCGTGTTAAGCCACTTCACCACGTCGCCACGTGGACTTCGCGCGGGCCGTCCTGGTGGATGGCTGCCCCTCGAGGGTTCGAACCTCGGTTCACGGATTCAAAGTCCGCTGTCCTACCACTAGACGAAGGGGCAGCGGTCCGCGATGCGAAGAATGGAGCGGAAGACGGGACTCGAACCCGCGACCCTCACCTTGGCAAGGTGATGCTCTACCAACTGAGCCACTTCCGCCCGGAACGCTTCGCCCACCCGTAGGTGGTGCCGAGAGCCAAATTCGAACTGGCGACACCGCGATTTTCAGTCGCGTGCTCTACCAACTGAGCTATCTCGGCCCGATGGTCAACCAGCCGTCGGCTGCCCGTCGGCGGCTGCGAGGATACCACGGGCCGCGCGGAGGCTGCCATGGAGCGGCCCTCCATCCCTACTCCAGGTCCGCCAGGTGGGCGGCCTCGTCCGCGCTCAGCGGCGGCTGGCTGGTCAGTTCGCGGAGCCGATTGATCCGGTCGAGGATGGGCGGGTGGGTGGACATCAGCGACGACGATCGGTCCTCGAACTTCTTGATGGGGTTGGTGAAGTACAGGTGCTGGGTCCCGCGGTTGGCGACCTCCAGGACTTCCTTGTCCGACGAGATCTTGGCGAGCGCCCGTTCCAGCCCGACGGGGTTCCGGGTCAGTTCCACGGACGATGCATCCGCGAGGTATTCACGTTGGCGACTGACCGACAGCTGGATGAACCGGCTGACGATCGGGGCCAGGATCGCCAGCGCGATCGCGATGATGGCGAAGGCCGCCTGGGCGCCTCCCCCACTCCCACCGCTATCGCTCCGCGACCGGCGCGTCCCGCCCCAGAACGTGAAGCGCAGGAAGAAGTCGGCCAGCAGGGCGATCGCCCCGACCATCACCGCGACGACCAGCGAGAAGCGGATATCCAGGTTTCGCACGTGTGACAGCTCATGCCCGATGACGCCCTGGAGCTCCTCGCGGTCCAGCTTCTCGAGGAGGCCGGTGGTGATGGCGATCGAGGCGTGCGCCGGATCCCGGCCGGTCGCGAAGGCGTTCGGGGCGGTGTCGTCGATGAGGTAGACGGCTGGTATCGGGATGTTCGCCGCGATGGCCAGTTCGCCGACGACGTTCATGAGCTGCGGCGCGCTCGCCGGATCCACGAGCCGGGCCCCACTGACCGTCAGCACGAGCTTGTCGCCCTGGAAATACGTCCCGACACCGGCCATCGCCCCGAGGGCGACGGCGAACAGGGTGGCCGCGACGCCACCCGCCGTCGTGCCGGAGATGGCGAACCCGATGCTGAACCCGAGCAGGGCGAGCAGGACGACGATGAATCCCGCCATCAGCAGCGAGTTGCGCCGATTGGCCGCCTGTTGCTGGTAGAACGTTCTCGCGGCCACGGGGCCTCCCGTCGGCCTGTGGTCAGCTCAGGCTGAGATCGACGTTGGGAACCGTGGCAGCTTCCGGTTCGGCGTCGAAGAACTCGCGCTTGATGAAGCCGAAGATCCCGGCGATCAGGACCGCGGGAAACGTCGCGATGTTGGTGTTGTAGTCGAGGACCGTCGCGTTGTAGTGCTGGCGCGAGAAGGAGATCTGGTTCTCGGTCGTGGTCAGGCTCTCCTGGAGCGACAGCACGTTCTCGTTCGCCTTGAGCTCCGGATAGTTCTCGACGACCGCGAACAGCGAGCGCAGGCTCGAGGTCAGGACGTTCTCCGCGGCAGCCTGCTGGGCGGGGCCCTGGGCTCCTGCGGAGACGGCCGCCGCTCGGGCATTGGTCACGTCGGTCAGGACCTTCTGCTCGAAGCCCATGTAGCCCTTGACCGCGTTCACGAGGTTCGGGATGAGGTCGTGGCGGCGCTTCAGCTGGACCTCGATCTGGGCGAACGCCTCATCGACGCGCAGGCGCTTCTGGACCAGGCCGTTGTACAGCGCGATCAGGACGACCGCCACGATGACGATGATCCCGCCGATGATCAGGAGTTCCATGCCCCTCCTCCGCTGACGATGGGTCCGGGGCGATGCCCAGGCTGGGCAAGAGCATAGCAGCGGCGTTCGGGCAACGGCTCTGGATGGAGCGGCCCTCAGGCTGGAAGCGCCACCGCATCGAAGCAGGCGATGCCCGCATCGAACGCCTCGAGGTCGGCGTTCAGGGCTTCGGGATGCTTGGCGCCGACGACAGCGACGAGCGCCATCCGCAGCGCCGCTTCGGGGAGGAACGGCCGCCTGGCGACGAGGGCACCGAGGGCCACCACGCTGACCAGGCGATCGTCGCCGGCCGCCCGCGCCAGCGCTGTGCACGGCGGTGCGATGACCTCGAAGTCGTCCGACTGGCGGCGGCTCGACCGCCGTTCCATCGGCGATCAGCAGCCCGCCGGCGGCGACGGCGCCGCCATACCGAACCAGCGCCGGGCCGGACAGGGCGATGACGACATCGGCGCGGGCCACGACGGGCGATCCGATCGGACGATCTCCGATGATCACCGTGCAGGCCGCCGAACCGCCGCGCATCTCCGGTCCGTAGGACGGGATCCAGAGCACCTCGAGGCCTTCCGCCATCGCCGCGCGCGCCAGGACCGTGCCGGCGAAGAGGATCCCCTGGCCGCCGAACCCGGAGAGGATCACCGTGCGTTCCATCAGGTCCGGGCCTCGTCACGCGGCCGATCGACCAGGACGCCGAGCGGGTATGTCTCGGCGACCTCGGCGAGATGCTCGATCGATTCGACCGGCGTCATCCCCCACCCGACCGGGCAATTGGACAGGACCTCGACGATGCCGAACCCGCCGTTCTCCTCCTGGACCTCGCAGGCTCGCTTGAGCATCGCCCTTGGTCTTGCCGATCGCGCCGGGCGAGGCGAGCGATCCGCGCGCCGCATAGGCGACCCCGGGCAGGATGGCGAGCATCTCGGTGATCGGCAGCGGGTAGCCGGCCGTCCGCGCGTCGCGCCCGAGCGGCGAGGAGGTCGTCTTCTGGCCGAGCAGGGTCGTCGGCGCCATCTGGCCGCCGGTCATGCCGTAGATGCCGTTGTTCACGAAGACCACGGTCATCCGCTCGCCGCGTCCGGCCGCGTGGACGATCTCGGCCGTTCCGATCGCCGCCAGGTCCCCATCGCCCTGGTAGGTCAGGACGAAGGCATCGGGCCGGACCCGCCGGACCCCGGTCGCGACGGCCGGGGCGCGGCCGTGCTGGGCCTCGATGAAGTCGATGTGCAGGTAGTCGTAGGCGAACACGGCGCAACCGACGGCCGCCACCGCGATCGTCCGCGGGCCGAGGCCAAGCTCCCCGAGGACCTCGGCGAGCAGGCGATGGACGACGCCATGGCCGCAACCCGGACAGTAGTGCGTGGCCCGGTCCTCGAGGAGGGCCGGCCGAGCCGCCACGATGCGGTCCGCGCGGGTATCGGTCGCGATGGTCATCGCGCACCTCCGGCGCGCGCCGGGGTCAGTGCCCAGGCGCTGCGCAGGGCGTCGACGACACCGTCTGGCGTGGGCACCATGCCGCCGGTCCGACCGTGGAAGAGGACGGGAGTGCGGCCCTCGACGGCCAGCCGGACGTCTTCCACCATCTGCCCGGCGGACAGCTCGACGACGAGGATCGCCCGTGCGCTGGCGGTGATCGCGGCGAGGGCGTCCGACGGGAACGGCCACAGGCTGATCGGCCGGAAGAGGCCCGCCCGCAGGCCCAGCTCGCGAGCCCGGGCCAGGGCCGTCCGGGCGACCCGGGCGGCCGTCCCGTACGCGACGATCACCAGTTCCGCGTCCTCGAGCTCCTCGCCGGCCCAGCGGACCTCGGCCTGCGGTGATCGCTCGGAACTTGGCCTGCAGCGCGTCGTTGTGCGCCTCGAGGTCCTCCTGGCGCAGATGGAGCGACTTGACGACGCGCGGCGGCCGGCCGTCGGCGCCGGTGACCGCCCAGTCGGCGGGGACGCCGGGCGGGGTCGCGGTAGACAGGGCTGACCGGTTCCATCGCCTGGCCGAGGATCCCGTCGGCCAGCAGGATGACCGGCGTCCGGTAGCGCTCGGCGATCTCGAAGGCATCGGCGACGAGCGTGACGGCCTCGGCGATGGATGACGGGGCCAGCACCGGGACCCGGTAGTCGCCGTGGCCATGGCCCTTGACCGCCTGGAGGTAGTCCGCCTGCGCGGGGCCGATGCTGCCGAGCCCAGGCCCACCGCGCATGACGTTCACCACGACGACAGGCAGCTCCGAGGCGGCCATGTAGCTCATGCCCTCCGCCATCAGGCTGAACCCGGGACTGGAGGTCGAGACCATGACCCGGGCGCCCGTCGCGGCCGCCCCGAGGGCCATCGAGATCGCCCCGATCTCCGACTCGGCCTGGACGAAGGCGCGCCCTTCCTCGGGCATCCGGCGCGCCATCCATTCGAGGATCTCGGCCTGGGGGGTGATCGGGTAGCCGAAGTAGGCGTCGCAACCGGCCTGGATGGCGGCCTCGGCGATCGCCTCATTGCCCTTGAGCAGGACGCGTTCCGGCGCGAGCATGGTCGTCATCGGACGCTCTCGTGTGGGTGGGCGATGACCGTGAAGACCGCGTCCGGGCAGACCTTCGCGCACAGGGCGCAACTCGTGCACCGTCCGGCGTCGAGCAGCTGGACCGGGTGATGACCGAGCGCATTCACGGCATCGAGGTCCAGGGCGAGGACGTGCGGCGGGCAGGCGGACACGCACAACTCGCAGCCCTTGCATCGATCCGATGCGATGATCAGCGGCCCTCCGGTGAGGCGATCGACCGGTACCAGGGCCGCCGTCAGGGTCATTCGGGCGACCACGCCGGTCGGTCGGCCGGATCCGCCAGGTCGGCGTACTTGACGTGAGCGGCCCGCTGCCACGCCTCCCGATCGACATGCATCGTGAACCGATGGCTGCCGGCATGGAACGAGATCTCCGGGTCGTCATGGATGGCGTGGTCCGCGGTCACGCCGAGCCCGAACAGCTCGCCGACCGGCGGGATCGTGCCGACCTCGCAGCCGGGCGCCAGGGCCAGGAGTTCGGCCTCCGTCGCGAGCCGGATCGAGTCGGCCGCCAGGAACGCGGCGGCCTTCTCGAGATCGACCCTGTCCAGCGCATCCACCACGACAAGGGCCGCGTGCCCGTCGGCCATGAGGACGACGGTCTTGGCGAACCGCCGCGGGTCGATGCCCTCTGCGCGGGCTGTCTCCATCGCCCGGACCGTCACGTGGTGCTCATGGACCTCGTGCTCGACGTCATGCTCGATCAACCATCGAAGCAGGGGCGGGAAGGGGGTGGTCCCAGCCACGGGTTCCAGGGCTGCCATCGAACACCTCCTTGCCACTACGGTCGCAGCGGACCCATCGAGCATCGTGCGCGGCCGCATCCATCACCAGTACCGAAGGTCACGCCCGGCACGGGTCCGATGGCAGGATGGGCTCGGAAAGGCCCCGCGCCACGACGGGGCGAGCTCGATCGACTACGCGCGAGCTCGGCTTATCGCCGGCTCGTTGGGCAGGCCGACCACGGCGCAGTGACCGTCAGCTCGACCGGTGCGCCCGCCCTCGAATCGTAGACACCGCTCGCTCGAACCGCCAGTATCATCCAGCCCGTAGTCCAGGTCATCTCGGACCCGGGGTAGTGCCAGGGGCCTGGCGGACCGACTCGCTACTCGGTGACCACGATCGATCCTTCCATCCCGATGTGGAGCGTGCACCGGTACGGATAGGCTCCCACCTGCCTGATCGTCAGACTCGCGTGTCCGCCTGGCGACAGGGTCGGTGTGGCGCACGAGCCCTGCACGAGTGTCGCGTTGTGGCTCCCGCCCCGGTCGATGAATTCGATCACGTCGCCGACCTTCGCCGAGACGGTCGTCGGATAGAACCGGAAGTCGAGCATCGTGACCGCTACAGTGCCCGGTTCGATGGACGAGACGCAGAACGCTGTCGGCGTGAGGCTCGCCGCGGGGACGGCCGATGCGGCTCCTGCCGACACTCCGACGAACGGTGTCGGAGCCGAGACCGAACTGCACGCCGCGAGCCCGAGAGATAGCGCGGCAACCAATGGGAGTAGCCGACTGGCCATGGAGTGCCCCCTGCCGTGGCGATCTGGAACAGCCGATCGAGCATAGCAGCGCCCCCGCGCTTGACCGAGGGCATACCCTTCTGCGAACGGCAAACGGCCGACCGCGCTTCGTCCGGGAGGTACGCCCGAGTGCTTGACGCCATCAACGCGGTGAACGCCGGTCGCCAGGGCGGGATCGGCGCTGTGATCGGCCTGCTGGTAGGTGTCACGATCGCCGTCATCTGGTCGCTCAACGAGGCGCCTGCCGGATGTCAACCCTCCGACTTCGGCTTCGACTTCATGAACATCACGTTCAGGTGCGCTGGCGAGGGGCCGATCATCGTCGGCCTTCCCAATACGCCGTCACATCCGATCTCGCTCGCCGTCCTGGCCTTCGTCGGGAACCAGCTGCGCGATCGTCGGGTATCTCATCGAGGGGTGGTTACGTCCCGGACAGCGCGGCTCGGAAGGCACCCGGTCGGTGCGGACCGCTTGCCGCTCGTGGCGGGATCGCTTACGTCAGCGCGGTGAGCATCGCATCCCAGTGGTCGAAGAGGAACAGGTGCCCCTCGCCCGGGTAGGACACCAACCTGGCGCGCGGGATGGTGGCAGCGAGGTAGTCAGCGTGGAACCGTCGGACCTGGCGATCGGCTCCACCGATCATCACGACGACCTCCTGCTGGATCTCCGCCACCGAGAACCCACTCTCGTCGATCCGCGCGATCCAATCCCCGATCAGGCCGGCGGTTCCCTGGCGTTCGCCCTCGGCCAGCCACTCGCCGATGGTGTCGAAGAGACCGGGCTGGGCGAGGAGTCGGTCGTCCGCATCACCTCGAGCTCACCATGAAGCGGGTCTGGCCGCTGCGACTGGTCGCCGGGGATGCACGAAATCGCAGTGGCATGTACAGGCCTTCCCCGTCATATCGTTGACACAGTCGAGTCACCGCCGCGATCCCCTGGGCGCGATCCTGGTGAAAGAGCTTGACGGCGGCTCGACCTTCCGGAGAGAACTCATCCAGAGCGCCGGGAACCTCCAGGGCCAGACCCGGGCTGCCCGCCAGTCCGACCATGGAGACACGGTCCGGCAGGTGGTAGGCGCACGCGAGTGCGTACAGGCCCCCTGACGACCATCCCACGACGGGGCAAGGCGGTAGGTCGAGATGGTCAGCGAGCTCCACGAAGTCATCGACCCACTCGGACAGGGTCCGATCGATCTTCGGGTCGGATCGCCCGTAGCCGGGGCGGTCGATCGTGATCAGACGCACGCCGCCAGCCTCCGTGGCGTCGAGGTCCGGGCACATCAGCCGGGAGCCTGGCATCCCATGGAGCAGGACCACCGGCCGCCCACCGATTTCGCCCCACTCACTGAACGCGAGCGTACGACCATCTGCTAGCTCGAGCGTTCGATCGAGCTTTGGGGTCGCTGTCGCTCTCATCGTAGACATCCCCTGGCGCGTTCCATCGATCGAGCATAGCTTCCTGTCCGCCCGGACCGCTGGACACTCACTGCGGGATCGCCGATCACCGATGTCCCCGGATCAAGGCTGCCGCTCGTCGCTGCCGGCTGGTGGCGTCGCCGGATCGGACTGCACCGGCTTCTGGTGGACGTCGTCCAGTGCTTCCTTCCTCACGGCTTCCCGCCGCTTGTCAGGAACAGCCAGCAAGGCGATCAGCGCGATGGGTGGCGAGAGGACGATCGCGATCAGGAACCAGTTGCGTCCGTCACGGCCACGTGCCTTCGCGCCATAGCCGATCAGCACCGAGAACATGAACCAACAGATCCACCACAGCCCGTAGAAGTCCATGAGCTCCATGCGACCCTCCCGCTGCACTCAGTGGGCTGGCTGCCGCGGATGGTGGGCCAGGGATGCGATCAGCGCGATCGGGACGAAGCCGACCGTGAGCAAGACGATCGCGTACCCGATGCCGATCCCGGCAAGCGTCATCCACTCCCCATCCGGATCCCCGATGAGGCCCAGCCAGGCGGTGAACGCGAGGACCGTCCCGCACGCCCCCGCCACGACCGCAGCGAGTCCGCGCGGCCTCCGGTCGATCGTCGCGGCGAAGGCCCCCGCTGCGATCCCGACCCCCGGGACGAACAGGGCGGTCGCGTCGCCGAAGATGGCGCCGACCGGGTTCCCGTCGGTCATGGTCACCCAGAAGGCGACCCACGCGGCGAGCATCGCGCCCGCGCCGATCAAGACCAAGGTGAGGGTGATCTTACGCATCGAACCCACCTTCCCGGCTGGCGGCACTGCATCGCCGCCGATCGCTTGACGCACGGTGCGGCGGCGACTCCAAGCGTCGCCAACTGCCAGCCCCGTAGACCCTCTTGCCGCCGCAGTCCATGACCTTGATCGCAGTCGGCTCTCAGCCGCGCGCTGGCGACACGCCGGTCAGGACGAAGTTCCCACGGCAGTCGTTGCGTGCGCTCTCGTCGTCGGGCGGGTCGCCAGGCCAGTCCTGACCGACGACGTAGTGGCACGTATCCGCCGCGCTGTCACCGACATGGCCTGTGACGATGACCCATCCGGGCTTGTCCCCAAGCGTCAGCCCGCTCCCAGGGCGTACATGGATGAAGAGTGCGCTGCAGGCAGGGTCGACGTCCACGGAGCAGGAGTGCTCCTCCCCGGTCGGCGGGACGCCCCATAGCATCGACATCCCGTCTGGCGGATACGCGAGCCAGCCGGGTTCGATGAAGGGCGCCTCCCAGCCCGTCGCGAACGGCGTGTCGGCCCATGCGCGGATCGATACATCCACCCCGCCCGGGCAAGCCCGGTCCGCCTCAACGAACTCCCTGACCGTCAGGACCGACGACGCCAAGCAGGATGGTCTCGGCGTTGACGGCGGTGCGGAGCTCGTCGACTGGGCGCTCGACGGCGACGCGGTCGCCGGCACGGAGCTGATCACCGCGGTCATCTGGGCGATCGGTTCCGGCGAAGTCGGCGTCGGAGTCGCCGGCACGGAGCTGATCACCGCGGTCATCTGGGCGATCGGTTCCGGCGAAGTCGGCGTCGGAGTCGCCGCGCCCTGGTTGACTGCGCAACCCGCGACCAGCAGCCCGATCCCAAGGAAGACTCGAACGTGTGCCACCGCCACACCTCCTGAAGGTCTTCAGTGCCGGCGGCGCCAGGCGTCGTCAGCGGCCCCAAAGACGGCCCGCCCGACGTAGTCGATGACCTTGATGGCAAGCACCAGGACGACCAGGCCGACCACGACCCCTGAAGCATCGCCCGGGAAACTCGACATCGGGCTACCTCGTACGCCGCAACGATGTCCCGTCTCGGGCAGACTCCGCCAGAGGCTTCGGTCACCAACATCGTCCCCGGACGGCCCGACGAGGCTACCGGGCTCGCGGCCCTCGTTGGTGCCTGCGCGACCCGTTTCGTGTGTGGCGAAGGCACTGGCACCGCGCAGTCAACCCGGCCGATACCGGCCCGTGCCACGGAGTCCGTTAGCAAACTGTTAGCAACGACCCCCGGACGGCCTGACGAAGGTGGACACCGAAGCGCGATCGGACGACAGCCCTGAGCCGGGCGAATGACCCCCGCTTCTCACGAGTGACGCCACCCGAGGTCGTGCCCCGGTCGAGACCTCCATGAGAAATCCATCAGGTCGGCGAGATAGATGGTCGTACCAACCACGAGGGTGAAGATGGCAGCGGTCCCGACTACCCCTGGAGTACTTGCTTCCGGGAGCCAGTTCCCGACCTCCACGAACGTAGCGAAGGCCCCAGGTACGAATACAAGGATCGCCAAGCCCTCCACGGTCGCCACCAGGCGCACGAGCTTCTCGAACCGACTCAGCTCCAAGGCCTCCGCGTACTCCTTGCCGATGCTCGGCCCGAGATAGAGGCGGCGCCAGTAGGCAAATCCAATCGAGACGATAGCCCAGACCATGATTGCCGTGGCCACCGCGAGGAGCCCGAGTCTCGCTGTCTCTTCGCCCACGGTGCTTACCACGTGGCTCGTCGTACCGCCGAAGAAGAAGGGGATCACGTGGTACGCCACCAGCCAAATCCCGCCGAGAACGGCGATGGCGGCGGCGAAGAACGCGAAGTAGCACAGCAGCAACCGACCGATCGCCCGGATCGCGGGACCCATCGCACCCACCTCAGCTACCCGGCAACGGTGCGCTGCGTAGGACCGGCCGCGCCAGAGGCTTCGGTCACAATTGTGGCCCCCGGTCGCCCCGGACAGGCTGGCCGCTCGTGGCGGGATCGCAGGTCCGGGACCGGAGCCAGGGTCGCTCGACGGTAGCGGCGGTCGCCTATCCGGCGCTTATCCCCGTGGCGGCGAGTCGGTGACCTTGGGCTCACTCGCTCGCTTGGCCGCGCGGACTAGTAGCCGAGCATGTAGATGTCAACGTAACAGCTGGAAACGATGTTGCGGCACTGGACGATCAGCTTCGTGATCGGCACCGGGAACGTGAAGTTGTTGGTGTAGGGGGTGTCACCGTCGTAGATGCTGGTCGAGTCACCGCTGCTGAGAAGGACAGAAACATCGACCGCTTCACTCGTGGCGGCGCTATCGGACACACGCAAATACGTGACGTTCATGCCGCCGCCGGGGACGACGAAGTTGAAGCTATCGCCGGCATCCACATTGGCCAGGTCCCAGTAGGCCTTCGTGACCGTATTGGCGACGGTCGAGACCGTTCCGCTCACCGGCTGCGTCGCTGGCAGGTTGGTGACCGTGACGTTCTGGTTGGACGGCGTGTTGCCGACGTTGACCGTCCCGACGACGGGGATGGGGCTGGCTGGCGGGTTGACGACGATGACCTGCTGGAATGGGGTGGTCGCGCCGGTCGCGGTGCCGACGGCGATCCCGAGTGCGGCGATCACGAGTCCCAGCACGATCCCGCTTCGAAAGCCGCGCGTGACGCGCGGTCCAAGGTTATGGCCTGACAGCATCCCTTAGGCACCTCCCGGTCGCATGGGGTTCCCATGCCCGAGAGTCGGTCTCGTCATTGGCCCAGCGACGACGGGGACGACCGTTCAGAAAGCCGCGCTGGCGGTGAGCCCCGAACTCACCTGCCTCTCTCAGTGGGGCGATTATGCCTAGCGGGGCCGGGCATGCCATCGGTCGAACGACCGACTCGGTTCGGGTTGGCCCTTCGTTGTGTCGGACGCGCAACCTGTCACGTCGTCTGTTCTGCCCTGCCGGCATGGCGCGACGTGGCATGAGCGAAGCGAAGCAGCGGGCACAGGCGATCCAGGGCAGTCAGCGGATGGTCGCTCGCGGTGAACGACCGCTCCATCGCGTCAGGCTGACCCAGGCCGGGCGCTGGATCGTGGATGCGTGCCCGTAGCTCGTTCTGGACGCATCGAACCTCACGACGGCGCTGGCAGCGTTGCCCGGTTCATGGGCAGCCGGAAGAGGCTGTTCGTGCTCAGGATATGGTGGGCGGTGAGGGACTCGAACCCCCGACATCCTCGGTGTAAACGAGGCGCTCTGACCGACTGAGCTAACCGCCCGGTGCGAGGGCGCAGGCCGCGGCAGGGAGGGACTGAGGGAGGAGTGGTGCCCAGGCCGGGACTTGAACCCGGATGAGTTTCCTCATACGCCCCTCAAACGTACGCGTATACCAATTCCGCCACCTGGGCACAGGTGTCGCCGATACTCAGGTCCGAAGCGATGGTACCGAGGGAGGGACTCGAACCCACACGACCTTGCGATCACTGGTACCTGAAACCAGCGCGTCTACCATTCCGCCACCTCGGCACGGACCCGCGCGCGACCGTTATCAGCGGCCCTCGGCGAGGCGCCATGTTAGCACATCCCAGAATTGGTCAGCCGCGTCGGCGACCTGCCGGACGACCGGGCCCTCGAGGGTATCGCGGGCGACCATGACCTCGTCCGGGAAGGCCAGCGGCAGCAGGTAGCGGCCCTTCGCGAGCTGGGCCTGGAGCTTCGAGTAGGCGGCCAGGCGAGTCTCATGCGTCCCGGGCGCGCGGGCCGCCGTCAAGACCGTGTCCAGTGCCGGATCCTGTACGCCGGCCATGTTGGAGCCACCGGTGACGGTCTGGCTGGAGGCCAGGAGCGGGTAGAGATCCGGGTCCAGCCCGACGGTGACGTCCGCGACCGCCGCCTGGAAGTCGCCCTTGGTCAGGCGGTCCACGAATTCGGCGACGGGCAAGCCGACGTGGGTGACCTCGAAGCCCATCCGATGCCAGTCGCTGACGACCTGCTGTGCCGCGGCCCAGGCCTGTGGATTCGACTTCCGGTCCGCGCTCAGGACTTCGAGCGCCAGCGGCTTGGCGGCCTTGGGCAGATGCCACCCGTCGTCCTTGCGGGTCCATCCGGCTGCCAGGAATGCCTTGCGAGAGGCCTCTCGGTCGTAGGCGACGGCCGGATCCGCGGCGGGGTCGAACCAGGGAGAGCTCGGTGCGATCGGACCCGTGGCCGTGGCCGCCGCCCCGGCGAAGACCTCGTCGACCATCCGCGTCCGGTCGATCGCGCCGAGCAGGGCCGTCCGCACGGCCGGGCTGGCGAACTCGCGGTGCTTCGGGCGAAGGTTGAGCAGGACCGCGGCCAGCGTCGCGCTTGGGTAGCGCAACAATCGGCTGGCGGGTTCGGTGGCCAGCTTCGTCGCATCGCCCGGGGTCAGCCCGGACGCCGCGTCAAGGTCCCCGGCCTGGTACGCCTGCGCGAGCGACTCGTCGTCGTCGAAGTACCTGAACTCGATGCCGGGCAGGTACGGCACGGGCCGGTCCGGGCGCAAGGTCGGGGCGACCGTGGCCAGCGAATCGACCGAGCTGCCCGATGGCGCGGGTGAGCTCGTGTCGGCCACCGATGACACCGGGACGAGGGTCGCGCTCGTCTCGGTCAGTTCGGCCAGGGCAAAGGCGCCGGACCCCACGGGCTGGGTCCCGAATGGATGGTCCGCGAGGGCGTCGACCGGGACGTTCTCAAGCAGGTGGGCCGGCACGATCGGCTGCGTCGCCGCCTGGAGGAACCCGCCGAGCGGCGTGGTGAGGGTGAAGGACACGGTGCGGTCGTCGATCGCGCGAACCTGCACCTCGCTCCACGAGCCGGCCGATGGCCCCATGTAGGCCGGGTCCTGGAGGGTCCGGATCGTGAACGCGACATCCTCCGCGGTGACCGGCTCGCCGTCGTGCCACGTGGCGTCCTCGCGCAAGACGAATGTCCAGACCTTTCCCGCGGCATCCACGGACCAGCGCTCGGCGAGGTCCGGCACCAGCGTCCCGCCCGGGCCGTTGCGGACGAGGCCGCTGAAGATGAGGGCGACCAGGTCGCGGTCCGCCTGCGAGCGAGCCGTCAATGGGCTGATCGAGACGGGTCGCCCGATCACGCCCTCACGATACGGAACGACGGCGACTGGGACGTACGGGGTCGCGGTGGCGCGGGCGGCGGTCGGGCTGAGGGCCGGGACCCCCACGAGTCCCGCAACCAGCGCGAGCAACACGACGAGGGTCCCCACGACGAACGAATCGGTGCGGGTCATGGGACTCCGAAGAGGAGGATTCCTCGCGGTGGGCGCCGCGGTGGTCCGACGTCAGGCGGGTGCGAAGACGTAGGAGGCCAGCGAGAACAGGACGAACAGGACGAGCAGCACGATCGTGAACTGCCATAGGCGTCGCTCGACGCCGCGGCGACTGCGATACACCGCTGAATCACCGCCGAACGTGCTCGACAGGCCGGTTCCCCGGGCCTGCAGCAGGATGGCGGCGATGAGCGCGATGCTCACCAGGATCTGGCCGAAGGCCAGGATCGGATTCACGGGTCAGCGACCTCCACTATGTTCGGGCGGGATGCTACCACAGGCGGAGCGAACGACCGGTCATCCCGGGCCACGGCGGCAGGTCGGCGAAGGCCAGCAGCGTCGGGGCGACGTCCGCCAGGACACCGTCATCGAGGCGAAGTCCCTCGGCCGCAGGTCCGATGAGCACGAGGGGGACCGGGTTGAGCGAGTGGGCCGTGACGGGGTGTCCGGCCTCGTCGCGGAGGCAGTCGGCGTTGCCGTGGTCGGCGGTGATGGCGAGCAGGGCGCCCGGGCCATCCGGGTGAACGGCCAGGATCGCCTCCACGACGCGGGCCAGGCAGGCGTCGATCGTCGCGAGCGCCTCCAGCGTCGCATCCCATGACCCGGTGTGGCCGACCATGTCGGCGTTCGCGAAGTTCGCCACGATGAAGTCGAACCGACCCGAGCCGATCGCCTCCACCAGGGCGTCCGTCACGCCGACGGCGCTCATCTCCGGCGCCAGGTCGTACGTGGCGACCTTCTGGCTCGGGATGAGGAGACGCTCCTCGCCCGGGTAGGGCGCCTCGACCCCGCCATTGAAGAAGTACGTGACGTGGGCGTACTTCTCGGTCTCCGCGACGTGGAACTGGCTCCAGCCGGCCTCCGAGACCGCCTGGGCGAGCGAGCGAGCCTCCTCCGGTGGGAAGGCGACCTCGACCGGGAGCCCTGCCTCGTACGAGGTCATCGTGACGACGAGCAGATCGGACGGGGCTGCGTGGCCCGTTGACGAAGTCAGGTCGAACCCGTCGAACGCCGGATCGGACGAGCGCGTGGGACAGCTGGCGTGCGCGATCGGCCCGGAAGTTGGCATGGATGACCGGCTCGCGATCCTCGATCCCCCGGAAGTCTCCGATGACCGTCGGCACGACGAACTCATCGTCCTCGCCCCTCGCGTACGCAGCCTCGATCGCCGCCCTGGCGTCCGGCGCACGCTCGCCCACCCCATGGACGATGGCGTCGTACCCGCGCTCGACTCGTTCCCAGCGGGTGTCGCGATCCATCGCGTAGTAGCGACCGCCGATCGTGGCGATCGCGGCATCCGGATGAGCGACGGCCAGCCGCTCCTCCAGGTCCGCGACGAACCCGAGCGCGGACCGCGGCGGCGTGTCGCGGCCGTCGAGCAAGGCGTGGACGCGCACCGACGCGACCCGCTCGCGGGCGGCGAGTTCGACCAGCGCCACCAGGTGGCGGTCGTTGGCGTGGACGCCGCCGGGTCCGATGAGGCTGATCAGGTGGAGCGTCCCTGTCGTCTCTCGAGCGCGCGCGCACGCTGCGATGAAGGCCGGGCGCTCGAAGAAGCTGCCGTCGGCGATCGCGGCATCGATGCGAGGCAGGTCCTGCAGGACCGGGCGCCCGGCGCCGAGGTTCAAGTGCCCGACCTCGGAGTTGCCCATCTGGCCCGCCGGGAGCCCCACCGCGTCCTCTGAAGCGCGCAGCGTGGCGTGCGGCCATCGCGCGAGCAGGCTGCGCCATGTCGGCATGGGCGACGCGGCGATCGCGTCCGTGGCCGGATCGCCGCCGATCCCGAAGCCATCCAGGACGACCAGGACGATGGGTCGCGGACGACTCACGAGACCGCGAGGCGCGCTCGCGCCGTGAGACCGGCCCGGGCGACGATCCCGGCCATCTCATCGGGCTTGAGTGACGCACCGCCGACGAGGGCGCCATCGATGGTCGGCTCGGCCAGGAACTCCGCGATGTTGGCGGCGGTCACGCTCCCGCCGTAGAGGACGGGCACGTGCTCCGCGCGACTCCCCCACCCCAGCCGGACCAGCGTCGCACGGATGGCCTCGGCCATCTGTGCGGCATCCGAGCCGAGTGCGTTCCGCCCGGTCCCGATGGCCCACACCGGCTCATACGCGATGACCAGGCCGGCCGCTGCGAGGACCGCCGGATCATGGGCGGCCAGGGCGCCACGGAGCTGCGCCTCGACGACCGCCTCGGCATCCCCGGCGTCCCGCTCCTCGGCACGCTCGCCGACGCACAGGATCGACCGCAGGCCGGCATCCGTCGCCCGGCCGAGCTTCTGGCCGATGCGCTCGTCCGTTTCGCCGAAGTCGCGCCGGCGTTCCGAGTGGCCCACGATGACCCAACTCGCGAGACCGGCGAGCATCGGGGCGGAGATCTCACCGGTGTACGCGCCGACCGCCTCATGGTGGACGTTCTGGGCACCGATCCCGACCTCGGGGTCCGACGCGGCGAGGGCATCCCGGACCACCGCCAGGGAGACGTACGGCGGGCAGATGACCCTGATGACGTCCGGTTCCCGCGTCCGTGACGCGATCGTCCGGGCCAGTTCGCCGGCATCGGCCGGGGTGGTGTGCATCTTCCAGTTGGCGGCCACGATCACGTCACGCATGGCCTGAATCATGCCAGAGCGGGCCGCCGGGCGGTGCGAGGGCTCGTGCGGTCGTCGCCGTGGAGCACGAGTGCCTCGACTCGCTCGAGCGAACGCTGGACGGCCGACCGGTGGATGCCGAGGCGGTCGGCGAGTTCGGACAGCGTCGCCTCCGGGCGTCTCCCGTCGCGCGGCAGCCACGGAGCGGACCGTGTCGGACTGCTCGGCAAGCCGGCCGTCATCGTGGAGGATGGCGATGGCGTCCAGTTGCCGCCCGGCGGCACTGACCGCTCGCTGGAGGTTGGCCGACTCCGCGTTCAGGACCCGATTGAGCTCACCGCGGAGGGCTCGCGAGACCTGGCGCGCCTCGAGTTCGAGGAGGGCGCCGCCGGCGCCGATCCGGCGCAGGAACGTCCCGACCGACTCGGCGCTCTTCCAGGTGACGACGCCGCGGCCGCGCCGCAGCCGCCAGGACGCCGGCAGGCCGAGGTCTCCGAGGCGCGCGGCGAGGACCGGTGCCTCCTCCGGTGCCACGACGAACTCGAGGTGGGTCCGGCCGCCGGCCAGGCTGAGCGAACCCCGCGCGAGGAATCGACCACGCAGCCAGGACCATCGGCAATGGTCGGCGGCGCTCTCCCAGTGGAACCCGCCGATCGCGGGATCGTCGGTCGTGGTCCGCCGCAGGCGGACGGCCAGGCGCGCAGCAGGGCCATCGCGGGCGACGGCATCGGTCCCCAGGCCGGCAGCCTCGGCGGCACGATCGCACGGTCTGGCCGGGTCGATCCCGGCCAGCTCGGCACGCAACGCCACCACGAGATCGCGCTCGGACCGGCTCACGTCACGCGCTGTGACTCAGAGCCGCCGGCGGATCCCGCGCTCGCGGTCCCACGTGCGAAGGACGGCAGCCGCCAGCAGCGCCGGATCGTGACGGTGGGCGTGCGTCGGATCCACGACGTCGTCCAACACCAGGCGCGGGACTGGATCGACATCGGGCGGCCAGCGCAGGTCGACGTGCTGGGCACGCCAGCCTGTCGGCGTCCGGGCGTCGAACCGGTTGTTGGCCAGGACCACGTCAACGAGCCGCGGGGCCGTGTGGGCCACGAGGGCCTCGACATGAGACGCCAGATCGAGACCCGTCGTCTCACCGGGCTGTGTGGCCACGTTGCAGACGTAGAAGACCGGCGCCATCGTGGCGAGGAGAGCGTCCCGCACATCGGGCAGCAACAGGCTGGGCAGCAGGCTCGTGTAGAGGCTGCCCGGACCGATGACGATCAGATCCGCCTCGGCGATCGCCGTCAGCGCGTCTGCCGAGGCGCGGACGTCTCGTGGCGTCAGCCAGACTCGCTCGATCCCGGTCGACGTCATGATCGCCGACTGGCCATCGATCACCCGGCCGTCCTGCAGGTCGGCGTGCAGCGTGAGTGGCTGCGCGGTCACCGGCACGACCTGGCCGCGGACCGCGAGGATCCGGTTGATGCGCCGGACACCTTCCTCGAAGTCCCCGCCTTCGACGGCGGTCATCGCGGCCAGGAGCAGGTTTCCCACGGCGTGACCCGCGAGGCCGCTCGAGTCCCCGTCCACGCCCTCCGGGAAGCGGTACTGGAGCAGCTCGTTCATCAGCGGTTCGGCGTCCGCCAGGGCCGCGATGCAGTTGCGGATGTCGCCGACGGGCGGGATCCCCAGACTCGTGCGCAGGACGCCGGACGACCCACCGTCGTCGGCCACGGTCACGACCGCGGTCAGGTTGCTGGTGTGCTCCTTGAGGCCGCGCAGGAGCGCGGACAGGCCCGTGCCGCCCCCGATCGCGACGATCCGCGGGCCGCGGGCCAGGAACCGCTTCTGGTAGATCAGCTCCACCAGGGGCTGGTTGGCGTCGCCCGAGCGGTACGGACCCGTCAGGGCCCGGCCCAGCCCGATGGCGCCGAGCACGACGATGCCGATGCCGACCGCCGCCACGATCAGGCCGCGGATCGGATACGGCAGGAACTGCAGCGTGAGGGTGTCGATGACCGTTCCGGTCAGACCCCCGGGCGCAAGATCCCGGGTGGCCTGGCGCAGCATGTGCGCGAAGGCCAGGGCCAACAGCAGCAGCCCGATGAACACCACGAGCAGCCAGCGCTTGACCCCGATCCCGGGGGTCAACCAGCGCCGCAGGTTCATGCCCGGTCCAGCTCGCGATGGAACATGGCGACCGGCCCGAAATCCTGCTCGCGAAGCCAGGCCGCCAGTTCCTCGCCGATCACGATGGACCGGTGGTAGCCGCCGGTGCACCCGATCCCGATCGTCAGTCGGCTCTTGCCCTCGGCGATGTAGGCCGGTAATGCGAAGGCCAGGAACTCCTGGACGAACGACAGGAACTGACCAGCCGCGGGCTGCTCGAGGACGAACGAGCGCACGATGTCGGTCAGACCGGATGACTGGCGCAGCTCGGGGACGTAGTAGGGGTTCTGCATGAACCGGACGTCGAAGACCAGGTCCGCCTCCAGGGGCAGTCCGTACTTGAAGCCGAAGCTGATGAGCTGGATGGCGAGCTGGTCCGGATCGGAGATCGTGCCGAGTTGCGTGAACAGCCGTTCGCGCAACTCGCGGAGCGACAGGTCGGACGTGTCGATCACGATGTCCGCCTCGAGCCGGATCGGCTCCAGCAGACGCCGCTCCGCCGCGATCGAGTTCGCGATCCCGCGCTGGTCACCGAGGGGATGCTTGTGCCGGGTCTCGCTGAAGCGCCGGATGAGGACCTCGTCGCGCGCCTCGAGGAAGACGACGCGAGGCCGGATGCCGCGGCCCTCCAGGGCGCCGCGCATCGCGGCCAGCGCCAGCAAGGTGTCGCCCGCCCGGACGTCCATCACGATGGCAACCTGCGCGAAATCGCTTGCGATCGGACGAGACGAGTTCGGCAAGGTCCGGCAGCAGCTCTCCGGGCAGGTTGTCCACGACCGTGTAGCCCAGGTCCTCGAAGAGCTTCGAGGCAGCCGTCTTCCCGCCGCCGGACATCCCGCTCAGGATGATGACGGCCGGCACGGCCTCGAGCGCCGCCTCGGGCTGGGCCGCGGGCCCGGCGGACGGGGCGTGGCGGGTCCGGGCGTGGCAGGTCCGCCGTCGGAACCGGCCCGGTCGGTCACCGCCCGGTGCGCCTGATGAACAGCACGGTGCCCTCGAACAGGAGGTACATGGTCCCCCCCAGCGCCAGCGGGCTCACGAGGTCGCCACCCGGAGTCGCGACGGCAGCGAACACGGCGATCCCCAGGATCACCATCCGACGCGACTCGCGCAGGCGAGCCGACGTCACGATGCCGACCCGCGACAGGCCGACCAGCAGGATCGGGAACTCCATGATCAGGCCAAAGACCAGGAACATCGTGGTCACGAAGTCGAAGTACGGGCCGGCGGCGAACTGGGCGACGAGGACGTCGTCCGTGAACGAGATCAGGAAGGTCAGGGCGAACGGCAGGATGAGGTACGCGACCGTGACACCGAGCGCGAAGAACACCAGGGCGAGCGGGATCCACGGTCGGACCGTCTTCCGCTCGGCCGGGGTCAACCCCGGGGAGACGAAGGCCCAGATCTGGTAGAGCAGCACCGGCATCGCCAGGATGATCCCGATCACGACCGAGATCCGCAGCTGGATCGCGAACGCGTCGCCGGGACCGAGGACCTGCACGAAGACCGGAGCGCCGGTCGTGCTCGGCATCAGCTCCACGAGCATGGTTCCGCACGTTCTGGGTGAGGAAGATCCACGCGATGGCGGTGGCGACGGCGACGGCCAGGATGGCGCGGAACAGGCGCGTCCGCAGCTCGCCCAGGTGATCCACCAGCGTCATGACGCTGGCATCGTCCGGCGCGGCCGGGGAAGGCGGGACGTACGGGCAGCCCGGGCGCGACCGGGTCGAGAAGCGCGTCGGCGTCGGCCATCGCGGTGGTCAGTCAGCCGCTCAGTGCGATGCGGCGGTCGACTCGCTCGCCGGCAACGCGTCGGCCGGCTCGGTACTCCGCCGCCACGGCCGCCGGTGCGGCGGCGGCGGTGACGCCGGCAGCCTCGGCTGCGGCAGCCAGGGTCGCGCGGGCGGCGGCGACCGCATCGGCATCGGGGAGGCCGGCGCCGCGACGGGAGCCGTGGCCGGAGCGACGCCGCGCGGGCGCCGGGGCGGCCGCGGGCGCGCGATCGGTGCCACGGACACGTCGATCTTGGTGGCCTCCTGGACATCGGACGAGGCCTTGCGGAATTCACGCAGGCTCTTGCCGATCGATGCGCCCACCTCTGGCAGCTTGCCCGGCCCGAGGATGAGCAGGGCGATCACCAGGATGATGATGAGTTCGGGTGCCCCGATGTTCGGCATGGCAGGTGTCGCTCCAGTGAGGGGATGACGCCGTCAACAGCGCGCCCGAAGCATGTTCGGGACGGTCGTGATCCGCGGGTCAGGGTAGCACAGGGAGGCGTCTGGACCAGTCGAGGGCCGCCGCCGCCAGTCGCTCGCCGATGTCCGTCGGTCCGTCGCCGGCCGACGGCTGGGCCGGCGGCTGAAGCGATCCCCCGCGACACGTTGACCAGCAGCCCGCCGCCGGGTCGTCCACCGGCGGGCGCCGCGCTCGCGGGGCCGGCGGCCATGACCGGACCTGCCTCCCCACCCTGTGCGCCGACGCCTGGCACGAGGAAGGCCAGCCCGGGCGCGATCGCGCGGATGACTGCCAGCTCGGTGGGGGCGGTCGCGCCGACGACGAGACCCACGGTCCCACCGGGACCCCAGCCGGTCGCGAGTCGCGCGACCCGGGCGTAGAGCGGTTCGGCCGGGGCCCCGGCGAGCGGAGCGGCCGCGACGTCGAGATCCTGCAACTCGCCGGCCCCGGGTTGGAGGTACGACAGAGCAGGTAGGCGAACCGATCAAGGCGATCGAGGAGCGGCGCGACCGCCTCCGACCCGAGGTACGGGTTGACGGTGACCGCATCGGCACCAAGGCCGTCGAACAGGGCGACCGCCTGGCGGGCGGCGGTCGTGCCGATGTCCCCGCGCTTGGCATCGGCCACCACCAGGACGTCGCTCGGGATCGACGCGCCGGATGCGCTCCAGCGCCGCGATCCCGCTCGATCCGAAGGCCTCGAAGAACGCCAGGTTCGGCTTGATCGCGGCGGCGAACGGCGCTGCGGCCTCGACGAGCAACCGGGCGAATCGCTCGACCCCGGCGAGGTCCCGGGTGAAGCCCGTCCGGCAGCGCCTCCGGGTCCGGATCCAGGCCAAGGCACAGGACGGAACCGACCGAGGCCGACCTGGCGGCGAGGCGCTCGAGATAGCCGAGGGTCACGGGGCAGATGACGGGGCGGCGGACGATGGGGCGACCGAGGCCGGGATGCTGGGCACCGGCGTGGCGGGCAGTTGCTCCGCCGGGATGAACCAGCCGGGACGCGACGAGCCATCCAGGCCGGACACGTTGGTCAGGGCCTTGGTCTCCTTGATCGTCCAGTTGGGCGCCTTGCCGTCGAGGACGGCCATCCGGAGATCGACGATCTGACCGTCGATGTGGAAGAACGCGACCGCGTCGCCGGCCGGCGACCAGACCGGCGCCCAGGAGGCGCCGTCGTTGGTGACGCGCAGCAGCTCACGGCCGCGGCTGGCATCCAGGATCACGACGTCCGAGCCGAACGCGTTGATCCGGGTCGCGGCGATGTACTTCCCATCGGGCGAGAACGAGGGCTCCAGGTAGCCCGGACCGGTGACCGGCGACGACGTCTTCTTGGCGAGGTCCCAGCGGTAGATGATCGGCGCGCCCTTGGCGCCCTCACGCCCGTTTCGCACGTAGAACAGCATCTTGCCGTCCTTCCGCCAGACCGGGTCCTGGTGACCGAGCGGCGGGACCTCGGTGACGTCCGGGATGTTCGACTTGTCCGTCGCAGGGTTCCAGAACTGGAGGATGACGTCCGACTTCGTGGGATCCGGGGCGTCCGACACGAGGGCGAAGGTCTTGCCGTTGGGCGACATGACCGGCTGCCGCATCCAGTAGAACCACGTCCGGCCGTTCTTCTTGAACTTGCCCGACCGAAGCCGCTTGGCCTTGCCGCTCCCGTCGGCCGGGATGCTCATCAGGTTCGGCACCGTCATCTGGTACCGCCGGTCGTTACCCTGGGCGGGCCACAGGCCGAGCTCGTCGGTCGTGCGGATGAAGTACACGGTCTTGCCGTCGGGCGACCACGATGGCATCGAATCGGTCCCGGCATTCGTCAGCTCGCGAACCGTGTCGCCGGTCTGGATCCAGATGTTCCCGGCCTTGGCATACAGGATGGAACCCGGGAACGCCGCCTCCGGCTCCGGGAGGACCACATCGGAGGGCGCCGGAGTCCGGTTCGTCGTCCCGCCTCCGGTGCCGTCGGTCGCGCCGTTCCCGCGTTGCCCGCCCGGTGCCGATGTTCAGGTTGACCCCGAGCAGGCTCAGCGAGACAAGGAGGACGACGAGCAGCCCGACCGCGGACAGGACCGGTGCGATCCACGACCTGACGGGCATCGCCCCGAACGGGTCGCCGGCGTCGCGTCGCCTGGGCTGGACCGGGCGAGTCATGCCGGCACCGCGGCCCGCGCCGCCTCGGCGCGCTGGGCGTCGCGGAACGCGGCGTCGGCGTCGTGGTGTCCGCTCAGGCAGACGTCGCGGATCTCCAGCTGGAGTGATTCGTAGCCGCCGAAGCTCCGACTGGCGAGACGTGCCACGACATCGACCCGATCGCCCTCGCGCACGGTCTCGGCGAGGTCCGCCCGGCCGAACGCGATGCCGTCGAGGACGTCGCGTTCGCGTCGAAGGGTCAGCTGGGTGTGGCCACCGGTCGCCGCGCGGACTCGCGTGACGGTCAGGCCGAGCACCGCGACGAGCGGGTCCGGGTTGCCGGGGCCGGCCGGGGCGAGGTCCGCGAATTCCCGATACAGGCCGTAATCCACGTCGCCGGCCGGCAGGGCGAGATCGATGGCCAGGCTGACCCGTGGATCCGACGGGGCGCTGGCCGCCGCCAGGCCCAGGAAGCGCTCGCAGAACAGGTCCCAGCGATCGGCCGGCAACTCGAAGCCGGCGGCACCGGCATGCCCGCCGAAGCGGGTGAACAGGTCACCGCACTGCTCAAGGGTCGCTCCCAGGTCCATCGTGCCGTCGCTGCGACAGGACGCCCGGATCACGTCGCCGATCTCGGCCCCGACGACCGCGGCACGACCCCGGTCCTCGGCCAGGCGGGCGGCGACCAACCCGACGATGCCGACTCCCCAGGGCCCGTGGACGAGCGTCGCCGGTGCGTCCGGTGCATCCGCGACCAGCGCTCGGGCCTCGGCGATCGCCGCTTTCATGAGGTCCCGGCGTTCGGCGTTCGCGAGCTCCAGGGCGTCAGCGTGCGTGCTCGCGGCGACCGCGTCCTCGGCCAGCAGGAGCCGGGCGGCCTCCATCGCCTCCCCGACGCGTCCGGCCGCGTTCAGGCGCGGTGCCAGGGCGAACGATACGGTCTCGAGGTCCACCGCGGCAGGGGCGACCCGGGCCCGCTCCAGGAGGGCCGCGATGCCCGGGCGTGGGGCCGTCCGGAGACGCTCCAGGCCGAGCCTGGCGATGGCCCGGTTCTCGCCGACCACCGGTGCCACGTCGGCGACCGTCCCGATCGTCGCGAGGTCCGCGAGGGCGAGTGCCGCCGCCGGCCCGCCCGGTTCGTCGCGGAGCAGTAGTTGCGCCACCTTGAACGCGACGCCGCTGCCGGCCAGCCGAGCGTCCGGATAGACGGAGTCGTGACGGTGCGGGTTGACGACGGCGACGGCGCTCGGCAGGACCGGCGGCACACGGTGGTGATCGGTCACGATGACGTCAAGCCCGCGCTCCCGGGCGACCGCGATCTCGGCCAGGCTGGTGGTCCCGCAGTCCACCGTGACGATGACCGACGCCCCTGCGGCGACGGCCGCGTCGATGGCGGCCAAGGGACAACCCGTGGCCCTCGTCCAGCCGGCTCGGCACGTACGGCTCGACGGCAACACCGAACCGGCGCAGGGCCAGGGTCATGATCGCCAGGCCGGTCAGACCGTCGGCATCGAAGTCACCGAACACGAGGACCCGTTCACCACGGTCCCGGGCGAGGGTCAGGCGCTCGAGCAGCCGGTCCGCGTCGGGCAGGAGGGATGGATCGTGCAGGCCGTCCATCGGCTCGGCGAACCAGGCGGTCAGTTCACGTTCGTCGGCGACACCCCGCCGCGCCAGCAGGCTCGGCCATCCGGTCCGACAGCCCACGCGACCGCGCCGCCCGGGCAAGGTCCGGCGTCAGCTCGACGGGGGCGGGAAAGATCCATCGGAAGCGAGGTTCGACCACGACGTCAGGATGCCACGGGGCGCTGCACCGCGGCTTTACCGGCCCGGTGCGGCACGGCGCTCAGGACGCCGGGCGACGCACCCGCGGGGCACGCGTCGTGGCGAGGCGACCATGCCGGCGATCGTCCCACAGGTGCCAGTCCACGAGGATCGGGCTGGCCACGAAGATGGACGAGTACGTGCCGGAGACGATGCCGAGGAGCAGGGCAAGGATGAAGTCCTGGATCGCGCTCCCGCCGAACAGCAGCAGCGCGAGCAACGTCAGGACGACCGTCAGGCTGGTCATGATCGATCGGCCGAAGGTCTGCAGGATCGAGTGATTGACGATCTGGTCGAACGGTTCGCCCAGGTGGCGCGCCTTGTTCTCGCGGACACGGTCGAACACCACGATCGTGTCGTGCACGCTGAACCCGATGATCGTCAGCATCGCGGTCACGAACAGCGCATCGATCTCGACGTTGAAGAACGTGCCGAAGATCGCGAACGCCCCGATGACGACCAGGACGTCGTGCAGCAGCGCGATGAGCGCCGCGACCCCGAACTTCACGTCGCGGAACCGGTACGTGATCCAGGCCATGATCCCGAGTGAGCCGACCACGATCAGGATCAGGGCTTGCCTGATCAGGTCCGAGCTCACGACCGGGCCGATGGTCGTCAGGCTGGCCTGCTCGGCGATCGGCCCGAGTTCCTTCTCGAGCGCGACCCGGACCTCGCCCAGCTGACCGGTCGTCGGCAGGTTCGTGTTCCCGCACGGGTGCGATCGAGGCCGATGGCGAAGGCGATGCGCCGGCCGAGCCGGACGGCGATGCCGAGGGGCTGGCGGATGCGGATGGGCTTGGAGCGGCCGATGCGCCGGGAGATCCGGACGCGCCGGGGCTTGCGCTGCCTGTCGGCAGGCTCGGCGCGGGACTTGCCTGCGGGACCGGCGCCAGGCCGATCGGCTCGGTCTTGATCTCGATGAAGCCGTCCTTGGTCGTGATCGCGACGGCTTCAAGCCCCTGCTCGACGAACACGGCCTCGACCTGGTCGGTCGTCACGGCGGGGTCCTCGAACTTGATCTCCCAGACGGTCCCGCCGGTGTAATCGATCGAGAACTGGAGGCCTGCGCCCGTGAACGGGGTCAGCAGGATGAAGAACAGGCCCGGGATCGTGACCGCCAGCGAGAAGGCATAGAACCAGCGCCGCTTCCCGATGACGTCAAACACGCGTCGCGGCTCCCCGTCGCGCCGACGGCCGCACGGCTCCGAGGGCGACGAACTCGTCCTCGCGCATCCCGAACATCCACGGCTTGCGCGCCCATTCGAAGCGAACGACCCCGCGCATGATCGTGCGGGTCACGACGATGGCACTGAACATCGAGACGAGGACGCCGATGATCAGGACCAGTGCGAAGCCGCGGATCGCGGACGATCCGAACGAGTACAGGATCGTGGCGGTGATGAGCGACGACACGTTCGAGTCGAGGATGGAGTTCCAGGCGCGGTTGAACCCAGCCTCGACCGCGGCCGGCAGCGACTTGCCGACGCGCAGCTCCTCCTTCATCCGCTCGAAGATGAGGATGTTGGCGTCGACCGCCATGCCGATCGACAGGACGAAGCCGGCGATGCCGGCCAGGGTCAGCGTGACCGGGATCAGCCGGAAGATGGCGTAGACGACGATCGTGTAGTAGATGAGTGCGAAGCTCGCCACAAGGCCCGGCAGTCGGTAGTACGCCAGCATGAAGGTGACGACGAGGGCGATGCCGATGAACCCGGCGACGAGGCTCTGGGTCAGGAACTGCTCGCCGAGCGTCGCGCTGATCTCCGAGCTGGAAAGTTCAAGGATCGGGAATGGCAGCGAACCGAACTTGAGGATCGTGACGAGATCGTTGGCATCCGCCGCGCTGAACCCACCGATCCCGCCCGCCGAGATCTGGACCTGGCCGCCGGGGATGGCCTCGTTGATGACCGGCGCCGAGATGACCGTGCCGTCAAGCACGATCGCGAAGTACTCGCCCACGTGGGAGGCGGTGTAGTCGCCGAACAGCTTGGCGCCCTCATCCTTCAGGACGAAGTTGACGGTCAGGCCTTGCGTGTCGCTCTGGCCCAGGCTGGCGGATGCGACCTGGTCTCCGCTGAACAACGGCGGGTACGTCTCGAGGTCCAGTTCCTGGCCCTCCTGGACCTGGGTCGTGCCAAGCGGCACGAAGTCGAGGCGACCGGTCTGCCCCACCAGCCGACGGACGGCCTCGGTGTCGGTCACGCCCGGGAGCTCGACCACGATCCGGTCGTCGCCCTGGACCAGGACGACGGCCTCCGTGACGCCGGTCGCGTTCACGCGGCGCTCGACGATGTCCTTCATGACGCCCATGTCGGCTTGCGTCGGAGCCTTGCCGTCCACCGGGACCGCCTGGTACTCGACGCGCAGGCCACCCTGCAGGTCCAGGCCGAGCTTGGTCTCGATCGGGCGCGACCCGCTCGGGCTGGTGGCGTCGGGCAGCGCGAGACTGGGAGCGAGACTGATGATGAGGGCGAGCACGCCGATGACGGCGATGAGGATCGGTCCGGCTTTACGCATCGAGTCGGGATGTTACACGGAACCCGGCTCGGTCGCCGCCGACAGGGTCTACGCCTCGAGCGTCGCCTTGATCCGCTCGGCCAGCGCGCGCCCGATACCCGGCACCGCGGCGATCTGCTCGACCGGCGCGTCGCGCACGCGCTTGATCGAGCCGAACACCTTCAGCAGCTCGCGCTTGCGCTTCGGCCCGACGCCCGGCAGATCGTCGAAGGCCGACCGGACGCTCCGCTTCGCCCGCAGGTCCCGGTGGTACGTGATGGCGAACCGGTGCGCCTCGTCGCGCAGTCGCTGGACCAGGTAGAGCGCCGGTGACGTCGCCGGCAGGAGCACCGGTTCGGACTCACCCGGCCGGAACAACTCCTCGCGCTCCTTGGCCAGGCCGGCGAGCGGCAGGTCGTGCAGGCCGAGCTCATCGAGGACCTCCTTGGCCGCGCTGACCTGGCCCTTGCCGCCGTCCACGATGACGAGGTCCGGCATCGCCCAGCGACGCTCCTCCTCGCTCCCCTCCTCGCCGTGCTTCGAGAGCCGGAAGCGGCGGCGCAGGACTTCCTGGTGGCTGGCGAAGTCGTTGGGACCCTGGACGGTCCTGATCTTGAAGCGTCGGTACTCGCCGCTCCGCGGCTTGCCGTCCTCGAAGACGACCATGCTGCCGACCGACTCGCTGCCCTGGAAGTTGCTGATGTCGTAGCACTCGATGCGCAACGGCGGACCGGCCAGGCCCAGGGCCGAGGCCAGCTCCTCCAGGGCCGCGAGCGTCTTGCCGTGATCGGCCAGCCAGCGCGCCTGTTCACGCGCCAGCGTCTCGGCTGCGTTTCGCTTGGCGAGGGCGGCGAGCTTGGCCTTCTCACCGCGCTGGGCAAGCCGCAGATGGACCGGGCCGCCTCGTCGATCGGCCAGGAAGGCCTCGAGATCGGCCGCCTCACCGATCACGCTCGGGAGGTAGATCTCTCGCGGGATGGAGGTCGCCCGGACGTAGTACTGCTCCAGGAAGCCGGTCAGGACCTCCTCGTCCGGGGCGTCCTTGACCGCGTCGAGCAGGTAGACATCGCGCCCGATCAGCTTGCCGTCGCGGAGCACGAACAGCTGGATCGCCGCCTGGTTGTCCTGACGGGCCATGCCGATCAGGTCCAGCTCGGTCCGGGCGAAGGCGGCCATCTTCTGGCTCTCCATCGTCCGTTCGATCGCCCGGATCTTGTCGCGGAGTGTCGCCGCACGCTCGTAGTCCGTGCGCTCCGCGGCGGCGGCCATCTCGGTGCCGAGCGCCTTGACCAGCGTCTCCTGGCGACCCTCCAGGAACAGCTCGACCTGGGCGATATCCCCGGCGTAGTCCGCCTTCGAGATGGCGGTGATGCAGGGGCCCTGGCAGCGCTTGATGTGATACAGGAGGCACGGCCGCTGGAGCGCCTTCACGCCGTCCTTGATATCCACCGTGCAGGTCCGGAACGGGAACAGCCGGCGGACCAGGTTCATCGACTCGTCCACGCTGGATGCGGACGCGTACGGGCCGAAGTAGCGGCTGCCGTCGTTGACCAGCTTGCGGGTCCGCTCCACCCGCGGGAAGTCGTCCGAGTGGGTGATCTTGATGTACGGATAGCTCTTGTCGTCCTTGAGCCGGACGTTGAAGCGCGGCCGGTACCGCTTGATCAGGTTGGCCTCCAGGAGGAGGGCCTCCGAGACCGAGTCGGTCAGGGTGATACTCGAGGTCCGCGACCCGGTCGATGACGCTTCGGATGCGGTGGATCTCGCCGCCCGGCGACTCCTTCTGCCAGTAGCTCCGGACCCGGCTGCGCAGGCTCTGGGCCTTGCCGACGTACAGGACGTCGCCGCGCGCGTCCTTCATCAGGTACACGCCGGGGCGGTCGGGCAGGTTCTTGAGGTCGCCGCGAGACTCGGGGTGTCGGGCGTCACCGATCCGATGCCAGGGCGATGCGCCGGCGAATCTCGAAGCCGGGCCCGTGGGAGGCCGGCTTCGTGGCGTATGGCGGTGTGTGGACCGGGCGTCAGCCGCCGGGGATGCGTGACCAGCAGGAGTCTGGCCGCCCTCGCGCTTGTTCGTCCAGTCAGGGCCGGTCGGGGCCAGGAGTCCGGGCCATTGCCCTTCTCGACCCAGAGCGTGTGGGCCTGGACGTTCACCAGGAACTTCCCCGGTCCGTAGATCGACGAGACGTCGATCAGGCCGGTGGACTCCCAGGCGCCCCAGTTGCCCGCGGACTGGCGACCATCGACGTCGGTCGGGCCCTGGTCCGCCGACTGGTCTGACCTTGATGACAGCGTTGAGGGCGACGTCGCTGAACTTGTACTGCCACAGCCGCGCCGTGGTGGCGTTATCCGCTCCGCTGCTGGGATCCAGGCTGAACTGCTGGCTGCTGCCGGGATCCTCGGTGATGTACAGGCCGTTGAGCGTGGTCTCCAGGTTGTCCGGCTGGTGGATCTCGTTGAGGGTCTTGACCGGGTTGTCATCGCCCTCGATGAGGATCGACAGCGAGGTGACCTTGGTCGGATCCGTCGGATCCATGACCATCTTCCAGACACGGCCGTTCGACGAGGTGAACGCTTGATGCTCGACGCACACCGTTCGCGACCCGGGGCTCGTCGCACCGCGGCCGGAGTCGGCCATGTAGACGACGTTGGACATGCCCGGGCGCTTGTCCGTGGCGATGTCCTCGATGCGGATGAACTGGAAGACGTTGTTCAGGTCGCTCCAGTGCTCCAGGACCCACTGCGGCCCATCGATGCCTGGCTGCGTGCGAGTCGCGCGTATCACGCCCGGGCCACGCTGCCACGTCCCGTCGTTCGGTGGCGGGTCAGGCCCGCCGAGAGCCGCGGGTACATCCGCGGCCATCATGTCGGTCCCGTCCGCGTTCTGGCCCGTGGCGATCTTCTTCGGGACCTGGATGAACTGGCCGCTGATGCTCGCCGTGGAGTTGACCGGGAAGTCGAAGTAGTCGTTGACGGCGGCATCGGCGTCGCTCGGGCACGAACGCCCACAGATCGCCCTCATCGCTCCAGACGGCGTTCGGCGTTGTCGGCGATGTACGCGTAGACCTGCGACTGCGCCGCGGCTTGGTCACGAACGCGTCGTCGCCGGACAGCAGGACGGGCTTGCCGTAGCCCGGGATCGCGACGTTGTTCTCGTGGTTGAGGCGCCCCATGCCCCAGATCGTCTTGTACGCTTCGGCCTTCACGTCGTACGCGACGACGGCGCCGATCTGTCGGGCGCCGGCGGCACCCACCGTCGCCGGCCAGGCGGTGCCGGTCTCGCTTGACCCAGTCGATGCCTTCCTCGTTGTTGAAGAGCATCGGGCGGCTGAAGCCCTGCGCCGACGTGGCGAGGAAGTTCGAGCAGAAGCGCTGGTAGTTCGCGCTGCTCGGGATGACGAACGCGCCGTTCAGGACGCCCGCCGAATGCTGGTGCAGCTTCAGCTCGCTGACCTGCGAGTTGTCGAAGTCGTTCTGCGAGTTGCTCGTCGTCGGTACCGGCGGGTTGGTCGCGGGAGTAGCGCCGTACCCGAAGGGCACCGTCGAGGTCTCGTGGTTGACGAAGACGCTCAGCGATCCTTTGCCGTCGGGCGATACGGAGATCCCGTCCGGGATGGCCTCGAAGGGAACCCGTCGACGACGTCCCCGACCGTCATCAGGGCCTCGGTCGTCGTCCCGGCGGGCGCGCCGGCGCCGGGCACCAGCATCGGCGCTCTGCGGTGGTCTTGAAGCCGGCCTTGGCCGGAGCGGCGCCGGCCATCGGGGCCGTCGTGGCGGCGATGATCAGTCCGGCGGAGGCGGCGACGAGCAGGCGACTCGGGAACCTGCGGTGCATATGGACCCTCCTCGATGATCGGGCACGAACGGGTCGGGACGCCCGATCCGGGGCCGTCGGGACCACCCTCCTCGCGTCCAGACGGGCACGATACGCCGCTCCGGACGTCCCGTGTGCGACGCAGGCGCACCAGATCAAGCTGCGGCGAGGCACGCTCGGGAGACTCGGTGCCTGGGCGCACCGGAAGATTCCCTGATGAGCCGCGGTGAAGCGAGGCCCGCGACACTCCCGACATGGACCACGACCCTGACGTCGACCCCGCCCTGCCCGCCTCGGTCGTCGAGCGACTGGCTCGGCTGGCGCCGGATCAGCGGGCGGCCGCGATCGCGCCACCAGGCCCCTCCCTGTGTATCGCCCCGGCGGGATCGGCAAGACGACGACGCTGGTGGCCCGAGCCGCGTGGCTCATCGCGACAGGGGTCGAACCCGGTTCGATCTGCGCGATCACGTTCAACAAGCGAGCCGCCATAGAGATGACCGAGCGACTCGATGCGGCCGTCGCGCCGCTGGGGGTCGAACCCGGCACGGTCCGCGTCCGGACCTTCCACGCCCTTGGTCGCGAGATCCTGTCGGACGCCGGGGAGGCGGTCGAGCCGCTCGCCGATCGTCAGTCGATCCTCGCTGACGTCGCTCCGTGGGCCGATGCCGCCGAGCGTCTCCGACTCGACACGGTCGTGTCGCGGCTGAAGGTCGAGCTCGGAGTCACGGCGACGCAGGTCGCGGCGGACCCGGAGGCCGGCCCGTCCGCGCGGGCGTTCGTCGCGTACGAGGCCGCCGTGCTCGCGAGTGGCGGCCTGGACTTCGACGACCTCATCCTCCGCGCGATCGGTGCGCTTGAACGCGACCCGACGCTCCTCGCCCGGTGGCGATCGCGCTCGACGGAGCTGCTCGTGGACGAGGTCCAGGACGTGGATCGCGCGCAACTGGGACTCGCGTTGCTGCTGGCGGCGCCGGCGAACCGCATCTTCCTCGTCGGCGACGACGACCAGTCGATCTACGGCTGGCGACTTGCGGACGTGCGACGGATCCTGGGGCTCGCGGGACAGCTCCCGGGTCTGCGTCGGGTGGACCTCGAGGTCAACTACCGCTGCCCTCGGGCCGGTCGTCGAGCGGGCCGTCCGGCTGGTCGAGCACAACGGCGAACGGTTCCCGAAGCGGATCCGGGCCGGACCGGCGGCGGATGGTCGGCTGGTCCTTGCGCCCGATGCGTCCGACGAGACGGTCCGCTTGGCCCGGGCGGTCCGGACGTGGCCGGACGACGACTCGTCGCGCGCCGATCCTGGCCAGGACCAACCGCGAACTGCTGCCGGCCGTCGCCGTGGCGCTGGAGCTCGGCCTGCCGTTCCGCGCACCGAAGATCGACCTGCCGCTCGAATCCGAGGTCGTGGACCGGCTGCTCGATCGGGCCGCAGAGATCACCGAGCCCGGCGAACCGCTCCTGGTCTCGCTTGGACGCGTCCGAGCGGAGGAGGCTGAGGCGAACACGCGTGAAGGCGTCGGTCGATGCCACGGACGGCGGCGACGCGTTCGCCGCAGACCTGCTCGCTTGGTCGGCGGGCCTGCCGGACCTGGCCGCGGTCCGGGTCGCGATCACGGCGGCGCGCGATCGCCTTGCCTTCCTGCGACGCGACGACGCGGCGCTGACCCTCGCCACCGCCCACTCGACGAAGGGGCTCGAATTCGATCACGTCATCGTCGTGGGGATGGAGGCCGGGCGGTTCCCCAGCGCGAGAGCCGTCTCGCAGGCCGAGGACCCGACGAGAGCCTACGAAGAGGAACGGCGGCTCGCGTACGTCGCGTGGACCCGGGCCAGGCGCTCGCTGACCCTGCTGTACGACCCTGCCGTCCCCTCCCCGTTCCTGCTCGAGGCGTTCACGGCCGCCGAACTCGGGCTGGACGCTACGATGACCGGATGAGCCGACTGCCGAGCCTGGGTCCCCGCGGCGAAGGCTGGGTCGCCATCCAGTTCGTCCTGCTCGCGGCGATCGCCGTGGCCGGCCTCCTGGGTCCGGCATGGGAGGGCCCGGCCCGGATCGTGACGAACCGTCGTCGGCGCTGTCCTCATCGCGGGCGGGCTCATCCTCGCGGCCGCGGGACTGCGCGATCTCGAGCGACGCCCTGACCCCGCTCCCCTACCCACGCGACGGAGCCGGCCTCGTCGAGACCGGCGTCTACGCTCGGGTCCGCCACCCCATCTACGGCGGCCTCGTCCTGGCGGCGTTCGGCTGGGGCCTGCTGGCTGCATCCCCGGTCGCCATCGCGCTGGCCGCCGTCCTGCTGGGCTTCTTCGAGCTCAAGTCGCGGCGCGAGGAGGTCTGGCTCGCCGAACGGTTCCCGGGCTACCCCGCCTATCGCGAACGGACGCGGCGGCTCATCCCCTGGATCGGTTGAGCTCTCGCGGACCAGGCGGTCGATCGCGTCGAGGAACGGCTCGGTCACGGCCGGCCGGCAGCACGTCCCGGACGGAATCCTTGACGCCGTAGGCCGCCCGGCAGCGCGTCGCGGTCGCCCGCAGCGCGCTCGGCTCCTCGTCGCGCAAGCCGGTCCGGCAGCGGCTCGAAGTAGGCGATCCACCGCGCCGACTCCGAGGTCGCGCGCGGCAGCCAGGAGCCGGTCCGCGCATCGCGCGGCGACGAGGCCGGCCTCGTCGATCGCCGGGTGCTCGTGCCGCGCCGCGCGTCGCGCCGCCCGCTGGTCCACCCGGGCCTCAGTCATCCGACGGGCGAGTCCCCGTGGCGCAGTCCTTCCGCATCGCCGCCTGCGGGCGGGCGGAGCAGCAGCAGCGGCAGGCGCTTGCGCTCGGAGCCGTTGACGAGGATCCGGAACGAGTAGTCGCCCGGGCGACGGGAAGGTCAGGTTCCACAGGTCGATCGAGAACGTCAGCGTGGCGTCGCGGCCATCGCGCTGGCTGCGGGCGACCAGGCTGCCGGTCGCGCCGGCGACCTCGGCGCCGTCCGGATCGAGCAGGACGAACCGGATCTCGTGCTCGCGCTCCGTCTCGGGCGCCGTCACCTGCAGGCCGATGACCAGGGCCAGGTGCGGGTGCCGCAGCGGGAACTTCCGGCCGCCGATCCGGGCGATGCCGCCACCCAGGACGTGGAACTTCTGGCCGGGGACGGTCTCGGCGGCGTCGGCGAGGAAGGCGAAGTCGATGTCGGGCATGCCCGGATGGTACGCCCTCGGCGAACGCTCTCAGCCGGCCCGCGCGGCGGCGGCCCGCTTGCGCGGCATCGGCGTCGTCTGGGTCGGCCCTGGCCCGTTGCCGTTGCCGTTGGACCGGACCGCCCGGCCGGCCTCCTCGGCGAACGTGACGTCGGACAGCGGGACGAGCGGCTCGCCGCGCAGGACGCGCGCCAGGTACTCCCCGGTCGCCGACCCCGTCGTGGCCGCCACCGTCTCCGGCGTGCCCTCGGCGATGATCCGCCCGCCGCGGTCGCCGCCCTCCGGACCGAGGTCGACGATCCAGTCGGCCGTCTTGATGACGTCGAGGTTGTGCTCGATGACGAGGACCGTGTTGCCGCCGTCGACGAGCCGATGGAGGACCTCGAGCAGCTTCTCGACGTCGGCGAAGTGGAGGCCGGTCGTCGGCTCGTCGAGGACGTACAGCGTCCGGCCGGTCGCCCGCCGCGACAGCTCCGTGGACAGCTTGACCCGCTGCGCCTCGCCGCCGGACAGCGTCGTCGCCGGCTGGCCGAGGTGGACGTAGCCGAGCCCGACGTCGAACAGGGTCTGGAGCTTGGTCCGGACGTTGGGCACGGCGTGGAAGAACTCGAGCGCCTCGGCGATCGTCATCTCCAGGACGTCCGCGATCGACTTGCCCTTGTAGTGGATCTCGAGCGCCTCGCGGTTGTAGCGCTTGCCCTTGCAGACCTCGCACGGGACGTAGACGTCCGGCAGGAACTGCATCTCGATCTTGAGGATGCCGTCGCCCTTGCAGTGCTCGCAGCGGCCGCCCTTGACGTTGAAGCTGAAGCGGCCCGGCTTGTAGCCGCGCAGGCGCGACTCCGGGACGCCGGCGAACAGCTCGCGGATCGGCGTGAACAGGCCGACGTAGGTCGCCGGGTTGGAGCGCGGCGTCCGCCCGATCGGGCTCTGGTCGATCTCGATGATCTTGTCGATCGCCTCGGCGCCCTCGAGCGCGTCGTGCGCCCCGACCGGCTCGCGCGAGCCGTTCAGCTCGCGGGCGAGCGCCCGGTAGAGGACCTCCGTGACGAGCGTGCTCTTGCCGCTGCCGGACACGCCGGTCACCGCCACGAACGTCCCGAGCGGGACGCGCAGGTCCACGGCCCGCAGGTTGTGCTCGCGCGCGCCCCGGACGACGAGCGACTTGCCGTTGCCGGGCCGCCGCTCGGTCCGGGATCGGGACCGCCCGCTCGCCGCGAAGGAACGCGCCGGTGATCGAGCGCGGCTCGGCGAGGACCACCTCGAGCGGCCCGTTGGCGATGATCTCGCCGCCGTGCTCGCCGGCCCCGGGCCCGATGTCCACGACCCAGTCCGCGGTCCGGATCGTCTCCTCGTCGTGCTCGACGACGAGGACCGTGTTGCCGAGGTCGCGCAGGCGCGTCAGCGTCGCGATGAGCTTGGCGTTGTCGCGCTGGTGGAGCCCGATCGACGGCTCGTCGAGGATGTACAGGACGCCCATCAGCGTCGTGCCGATCTGGGTCGCCAGGCGGATCCGCTGGGCCTCGCCGCCGGACAGGGTCACGCTGGTCCGGTCGAGGGTCAGGTAGTCGAGCCCGACGTCGACGAGGAACCCGAGCCGCGCCACGATCTCCTTGAGCAGCTGGTAGGCGATCGTCCGCTCGCGCTCGGTCAGGTCGTGGCCCAGGGTCGTCGGCCCAGCGCAGCGCGTCCGTGATCGACATCGTGGAGATGTCCCAGACGTTGCGGTCGCCGATGGTGACCGCGAGGACCTCCGGCCGGAGCCGCTTGCCGCCGCAGTCCGGGCACGGCCGGGTGACCATGTAACTTCTCGAGCTCGGCCTTGATGTAGTCCGAGTCCGTCTCGCGGTAGCGCCGCTCGAGGTTCGTGACGACGCCCTCGAAGGTGGCCTTGTACGTGTTCTCGCCGCGCTCGTGCCGGTAGCGGACGACGACCTTCTCGGTCTTCTTCGCGTAGCAGGACGTACTCGACGGCCTCCGGCGGCAGGTCGCGGAACGGGCGTCGCGAAGTCCCAGCCGTGCGACGGCGCAGATGGCCTCGAGGATCTTGAGCCGCCACGACGCGTCGGTCGGCATCCGGGCCCAGGGGCACGAGCGCGCCCGCCGCGAGGCTCTTGGCGCGGTCCGGGACGACGAGGTCCGGGTCGATCTCGAGCTTCGTGCCCGAGGCCGGTGCAGCCCGGGCAGGCGCCGTGCGGCGAGTTGAACGAGAAGCTGCGCGGCTCGAGCTCGTCGACCGTGAAGCCGTCGTACGGGCAGCTGTACTTCTCGCTGTAGCGACGCTCCTCGAACGACGGCGCCTCGTCGTCGCGCGGCGCCGGCGCGATCGAGGACGACGCCCTCGCCCAGGCGGAGCGCGGTCTCGACCGAATCGGCCAGCCGGCCGGCGTCGGGGTCCGGGATGACCTCGCCCGTCTCCGGGTCGATCGGGCGGCCGTCGGCGGCCCGCGCCGCGCCCTCGGGCGCCTCGGCGTGGCGGACGACGTAGCGGTCGACGACGACCTCGATCGAGTGGCGCTTGTACTTGTCGAGCTTCGGCGCGTCGGCGATGTCGACCATCTCGCCGTCGACCCGGACGCGGACGAAGCCCTGCCGCCGGGCGCCGTCGAAGACCCGGTCGCCCTCGGTCTTGCGGTCCTTGATGAGCGGCCCGAGGACGAGCAGGCGCGTCCCCTCGGGCAGGGCCAGGACCTGGTCGACGATCTGCTGGACGGTCTGGCGCTCGATGGCGTGGCCGTTCGGGCAATGCGGGATGCCGATCCGGGCGAACAGCAGCCGCAGGTGGTCGTAGATCTCGGTGACCGTGCCGACCGTGGAGCGCGGGTTGCGCGACGCGCCCTTCTGGTCGATCGAGATGGCCGGCGACAGCCCGTCGATCTGGTCGACGTCCGGCTTCTCCATCTGGCCGAGGAACTGGCGGGCGTAGGCGCTCAGGCTCTCGACGTAGCGGCGCTGGCCCTCGGCGTAGATCGTGTCGAAGGCGAGGCTGCGACTTGCCGCTGCCGGACAGGCCGGTGATGACGACGAGCCGGTCGCGCGGGAAGGCGACGGTGACGTTCTTGAGGTTGTGCTCGCGCGCGCCGCGCACGATGAGTCGATCCTGGGGCACGATGCGAGTGTACGGCGATCGCGACGATATCGAACAGGTGTTCTCGCGACATCGATGGCCGGCCGCGACGTCGTCAGCGGCGCCGTCCCGGCCGTTGCCCCGTCCGCTTCCGGATGTTCGGGGTGACGGTCCGGTCCCAGGTCGGCCGGTCCAGCCAGCGGGCCTGCCAGCCGCCCTCGTCGTCGTGCTCGTCGCGGATGCCCGGGCAGCCAGTCGGCGGCGGTGCCCTCGTCGATGCCGGGCTCGCCGTCCAGGTCGCGCCGGCTCCTCGTCGGCCGGCAGGACCGTGACGCTGGTGACCTCCAGGGCCGGCCCGGCCGCCGCGGCCGCGGCACCCCGACGGCCACGCGGCGCTCGCCGCCGCGTTGTCGAGTCCACGCGCCGTCGCCGGCCCCGCGCGACCGGCCCGCTCGGCCGCCCGGCCCACGGTGATCGAGGCGTCCTGCTCGAGGACGCGCAGGCGGATCTGCTGGACCTCGTCGCGCAGCGCGGCCGCCCGCTCGAACTCGAGCGCCTTGGCGGCCGCCTTCATCTCGGCCTCCATCCGGGCGACGAGCGCCTCGACCTTGGCCCGGTCGGCGTGACGTCAGCTCGCCGCCCTTCTCGGACGTGTACGACGGTCGTCGACTCGGCGACCGCGCGCAGGCGCTCGTTGAGGTCGCGGATCTCCTTGACGATCGTCGTCGGCTCGATCCCGCGCGCGAGGTTGTAGGCCTCCTGGATCGGTCCGCCGGCGGTCCGTCTCGTCGATCGCGACCTGCATCGACTCGGTGACCCGGTCGGCGTACATGACGACCTCGCCGCCGGTGTTGCGGGCCGCCCGGCCGATCATCTGGATGAGCGACCAGGCCGACCGCAGGAAGCCCTCCTTGTCGGCGTCGAGGATCGCGACCAGGGTCACCTCGGGCAGGTCGATCCCCTCGCGCAGCAGGTTGATGCCCGACCAGGACGTCGAAGACGCCGAGGCGCAGGTCGCGCAGGATCGCGACCCGCTCGAGGGTGTCGACCTCGCTGTGGAGGTACTGGACCTTGACGCCGAGCTCCTTGAGGTAGTCGGTCAGGTCCTCGGCCATCTTCTTGGTCAGGGTCGTGACCAGGGCCCGCTCGCCGCGCTCGACCCGCCCGCGGATCTCCTCGAGCAGGTCGTCGATCTGGCCCTCGGTCGGGCGGACCTCGATGTGCGGATCGACGATGCCGGTCGGGCGGATGAGCTGCTGGACGACCCGCTCGCTGCGCTCGAGCTCGTACGGCCCGGGCGTCGCGCTCATGTAGATCGGCCTGGTGGACGGTCGCCTCGAACTCCTCGAACGTCAGCGGCCGGTTGTCGAGCGCCGACGGCAGGCGGAACCCGAAGTCGACCAGGATCTCCTTGCGGGTCCGGTCGTTCTTGTACATGCCGACGACCTGCGGGATGGTCATGTGCGACTCGTCGACGACCAGCAGCCAGTCCGGCGGGAAGTAGTCGAGCAGCGTCCACGGCCGCGAGCCCGCCTCGCGCCGGGACAGGTGGCGCGAGTAGTTCTCGACGCCGGTGCAGTAGCCGAGCTCGCGCATCATCTCGAGGTCGAAGGTGGTGCGCTGGCGGAGCCGGGCGCCCTCGAGGGCCCGGCCCTCCGCCTCGAGCTGCCCGACCCGCTCCTCCATCTCGGCCTCGATGTCGACGATGGCCTCCTTGAGCTTGTCGCCGGGCGTCACGTAGTGGGTCGCCGGGTAGACGTTGACCTCCTTGCGCTCGGCCAGCAGCTCGCCGGTCAGCGGGTCCAGCTCGGTGATCCGCTCGACCTCGTCGCCGAAGAACTCGACCCGGATGAGCGTCTCCTCCGACGCCGGCTGGAGCTCCAGCGTGTCGCCGCGGACCCGGAACCGGGCGCGCGACATGGCCTGGTCGTTGCGCTGGTACTGGAGGTCGACGAGGTGGCGCAGGACGGCGTCGCGCCGGTACTGGCCGCCGACCCGGAGCCGGAGCACGGTCGCGCCGTAGTCCACCGGCGCGCCCAGGCCGTAGATGCACGACACGGAGGCCACGATGATCACGTCGCGCCGCTCGAACAGGGCGTGGGTGGCGGCGTGGCGCAGCCGGTCGATCTCGTCGTTGCGGGACGAGTCCTTCTCGATGTACGTGTCGCGACCGGGGCAGGTAGGCCTCGGGCTGGTAGTAGTCGAAGTAGCTGACGAAGTACTCGACCGCGTTGTCCGGGAAGAACTCGCGGAACTCGGCGTACAGCTGGGCGGCCAGCGTCTTGTTGTGGGCGAGCACCAGGGTCGGCCGGTTGACCTGCTCGATGACGGACGACGATCGAGAACGTCTTGCCCGTGCCCGGTGGCTCCGAGCAGGACCTGGTGGTGCAGCCCCGTCTGCAGCCCGTCGACGAGCCGCTCGATCGCCGCCGGCTGGTCGCCGGTCGGCTCGAACGGGGCGACGAGCTTGAAGTCCGGCATCACCCGCATGGTACCGGACTCGACCGAATAGCACAGGCGTTCTAGCGAGACACGCCAGTCACGCACAGGGCTCGGGCGAGGTGACCTGAGGCTGACGGCCCGTGGGACGTATGGGTCATGTCCGCGGGAAGCCGGTCGCACGAGACTCCGGGGTATGGCAGTTGTACTCGTTCGCGAGTGGCGGGCGAGCTGCCTTGAACACCGTGTCGCGAAAAGGTGATGGATGGACCCCGAATTCCGTGAAAACCGACGCCGCCAGCGAGCGATCATCGCCGTCGGCGTGATCCTGGCCCTGGTGGCCGGAGGCGCCGCCTTCTACCTCATGAACCAGGCCCAGCAGCAGGCCGCCCAGACGGGCCTGCAGAAGGTCACAGCCGTCGTCGCGCATCCGCGCCATCCCGGCCCGTCAGGCGATCGTCGCCGAGGACGTCACGATCCGCGAGGTCCCGCTCGACGACACCAATGCCGCAGGTGTGGCGACGGAAGTCCGGCCAGGTCATCGGCCGCATCCCGGCCGTCACGATCCTGCAGGGCCAGCTGGTGACGACGAACATGCTCGCCTCCTCCGACGAGGGCGGTCAGTTCTCGATCCTGGGGCCGGACGAGACCGTCGGCCCGGACTCCGAGGCCTGGCGGGCGGTATCGCTCACGGCGTCCGACGACCCGCCGTCGGCGGCCTGCTCAAGGCCGGCCAGACGGTCGACGTCTTCGTCACGACCGTCGTCAATGTGCCGACCGACCTGGCCGATCGAGGCAAGTACTACACGGACCGGTCGACCAAGATCACGTACCAGAACGTCCTGATCCTGGCCCGCGAGGGCTCCTTCTACATCATCCGGGCCACGCTCCCGGTGGCCGAGGAGATCGCCCACCTGCAGGCCGTGGGTTCGGCGACGTTCAGCATGGTGCTTCGACCCGACACGGACCTCCGGCCGGTCGATGCCACGACGCTCGGCGAGACGACCAACCTGATCATCAAGAAGTACGGGCTGCCGATCCCGGAGACGTTCCCGGCCGGCGTCGGGCCGGTGGCCACCCCGACCCCGTCGGCATCGCCGTCGTCAGCGTCCGAACCCGTCGGCATCGCCGACGACCGAGCCCGTAGGAGGCGTGATCGGGTGATGCGTGCGCAGGGGGCGGTCCAGGGTGGCTTCACATCGGTCTCGCGGTCAGGCCACCGTCGAGCTCGTCCTGATCCTGCCCGTCCTGCTGCTGCTGCTGGTGGCAGCCGCGGACCTCGCCCGCGTCTTCCACTCGACCATCGCCATCGAGAGCGCCGCGCGCGCCGGCGCGCTGGAAGCCGCGGCCCACCCCACCTCGTTCCAGTCCGGTCAGGCCTGCAACGTCTCGACGAACCGCGTCGTGTGCGCCGTCCAGCGCGAGACGCAGGGATCGCTCCTGACGCTGACGCCCATCCGACATCGTCCTGACCTGCACGCCGGATCCCTGCTCGGAGGCCCTCGGGAACGAGCGTCTCCGTGGTCGTCACCAGCCAGTTCAGCCTGATCACGCCGCTCCTGTCCGCCCTGTTCGGCGGTCAGGACCTGACGCTGTCGGCCGCGGCCTCCGCGCAGATCAACGTCCGCCCGAACACCGGGCCTGTCCTCGACGCCGACGCCGAGCCCGACGCCGAGCCCGACACCGACGCCCGAGCCCCGACGCCGACACCGACGCCCGACCCGAGCGCTCCTCCGACGCCGACGCCGACGCCGGCGCCGACGCCGACGCCGACGCCGATGTGCTTCCCGCCGACCGCCGACTTCACGTTCAGCCACTCGACCGGCAAGAAGAAGAGGACGGACTTCCAGTTCACGGACCTCTCGACGACGACGCCCGAGTGCCCGCTGACGTGGTCCTGGAACTTCGGTGATGGCGCCGGAGCCTCATCGACGTCCACCCTGCAGAACCCGGTCCACCAGTACCAGTCGCAGGGCATCTACACGATCACGCTGGTGGTCTCGAACTCCGGCGGGCAGGACACGCGACACGCGCACCGTCACGGTGACTCCGTGAAGCGCGGCGCGAGCCGGTTCGCGCGGCCAGGGCCTCGTCGAGTTCGCCTTCGGGATCATCGATCTTCCTGACGTTGCTGTCGGGATCGTCGACCTGGCCCGCGGGGTCTTCCTGTTCAACGGCGTCTCCGAGGCGGCCCGCGAGATCACCCGCGAGACGAGCGTCCATCCGGCTCCGGCGCACTCGGCGACAGCGCCGAGACCGTCGCGATGGTCGCCACCCAGCGGACCATCGTGCCCGGCCTGACGGTGTCTGGCATACGCCTGCGTCGACCTCGGCGGAGCCGCCGTCAGCGGCACCTGCAAGCCGGGCGACTGGGTCCGGGTCAGCGTCGCCGCGCCATTCCAGCCCGTCCTGCCGCTCCTGGCCGCCCTCGGCCCGATCACCGTCACGTCGGTCAGCAGCGCGGAGATCCAATGACGCGTGTCATGCGCCAACCCGTCGTCGGACCCGCTCGGAGTCGCGCGGCCAGATCCTGGTCGTCTTCGCCCTGTCGCTCGTCGTCCTCATCAGCATGGCCGGCCTCGCGCTCGACGGCGGATCGACGTTCTCGCAGCGTCGCGACCAGCAGACCGCCGCAGACCTCGCCGCCCTGGCCGGCGCCAACGACTACCTCATCAACAACGACGAGCCTGCCGCGATCGCCCGAGCCGAGGCCGATCGCCACCTCGAACGGCTTCACGGCCGGCGTCGACGGCACGAGCGTGACGGTGGGCGTGGACACGTCGAACGGCGTCGCCGTGACGGTCGCCATCGACAAGCCGCACCGGAACAGCTTCCTGGCGATCGTCGGGCATGGCGAGCTGGCCGGTCACCACGACCGCCACGTCGCTCGCCGGCTTCCCGGACAGCGCCTCGGGCGCCTCGCCGTTCATCTTCCCGATCAGCGCGTTCGACAACGACGGGACGCCCAAGTTCCAGACCGCGACGGACTTCGGCGAAGTGAACGGCGACATCCCGGTCACGCGACCTCGACTTCGCCTGGACCAACTTCGGGACCGGCAACGTGAACAGCAGCGAGGTCGGCCGACATCATCGATGGCACCACCGTCATCGACAAGACGCTGGCGTACGGGGAGTACATCGGCCAGCACAACAACGGCAACCACCGAGCTCTTCGATGACGTCAACGACCTACCTGAGCGGGCTCGACCTGCCGGTCGCGGTCGTCGACTCGGCGGCAACTTCATGGGCTGGGCCACGTTCCACGTCAACAGCGCCAGCGGCGGCTCGCAGCAAGCACATCAACGGCTACTTCGTGAGCTCGTTCGAGAGCGCCCGCCTGACGGTCGCGAGCTGCGCCGCCAACGCCTGCCCGCGCTACCTGGGCTCGTACGTCCTCAAGCTGACCGACTGACGCAGCCCCTTAGGCGGGACCGCTCGACGCCGTACCGCGCCCGCCAGCGCCGCCTCGAGCGCCTCGTCGACGGCCCGTGCGGTCGTGTCGAGCGGACCGTCCGTCACGATGACCCGGGTAGCGACGGCCCGCGCCCGCGCCACGAGTCCGGCCTGGGCGGCGATCCGGCGTTCGGCGTCCGCCGGATCGGCCCCACGAGCCAGCGAGCCGCTCCCGCTGGGCGCCGGCCGAGCAGTCGACCAGCCAGACCTCGTCCACGTCGTCCGCGTAGCCGCCCTCGACGAGCCGGATCGCCTCGAGGACGACGGCCGTCGCCGCGGTCGCCGCGGCCTCCTCGAGCGCGGCGAGGATCCGCGGCCGGACGGCCGGATGGATGATCGCCTCGAGGTCGGCGAGCGCGGCCGGGTCGGCGAACACGATCCGCCCGAGCGCGGCCCGATCGAGGCGACCGTCGGCGCCGAGCAGGTCCGCGCCCGAACCGATCCGCGATCGCGGCAGCGCCGGCTCGCCGGGCTCGGTGACCTCGCGGGCGAGCCGGTCGGCGTCGATGACGACGGCGCCACGGCTCGCCAGGCCAGGCGGCGACGGTGGACTTGCCGCAGCCGATCGGTCCGGTCAGGCCGATCCGGACGGGACCGGTGCCGCGCTCCCTGGTTCGCACGCGGGCGTCGGCGTCGGTCATGGCGCCCGCTCCTCCAGGTCCAGCCAGGCGTCCTCGGCCGCCGCGAGCGCCCGCTCGACGTCGGCCAGCTCGCTCGTCACCCGCCGCATCTCGACGAAGTTCGCCGCGACCGCCGGGTCGCCGAGGGCCAGCTCCAGGTGGCTCTTGCGCAGGCCCAGCCGGGTCAGGTCCGCATCCACGGCGGCTCTCTGCCGCCGGTAGGCGTCCTTGGACAGCTTCGGGCCACGCTTCGGCCGAGCGACGGACGCTGTCATCGCCGCTGCCGACGTCGGCACCCCGGTCGGCGGCGCGGCAGAGGCCGCGGCCTTGCCCTTCGATCGCCCCGGACGGCCCTCGCCGGTCGTGACCGTCGCCCCCGCCACGTGCAGGCCCCGCCGTGCAGGCGAGCCGCCTCCGCCTCCAGCGCACCCGCGACCGTCCAGCCGCCGGCGACCGCCGCCCGCCAGGCCCGATACCCGCCATCGAAGGCGACCGCCGACCCGTCGTCGACGACCCACAGCTTCTCGCACACCGTCTCCAGCAGGCGCCGGTCGTGCGAGACGACCAGCAGCGTGGCCGGCGACCCGACCATGAACGCCTCGATCGCCTCGCGCGCCGGGATGTCGAGGTGGTTCGTCGGTTCGTCGAGCAGCAGCAGGTTCGACGGCTGGATCCCGAGCAGCGCCAGCTCGAGGCGGGACCGCTCGCCGCCCGACAGCGCCCGGACCTCCTTGAACGCGTCGTCGCCGCGGAACAGGAACCGGGCGAGGTACGCCCGCGCCTCGCCCTGGGTCACCGGGAAGGCCTCGGTCAGCGCGTCCAGGACGGTCGTGCCCGCGATGGCCGCTTCGCGCAGCTGGGCCAGGTAGCCGAGCTGGACCGCGTGCCCGAAGGTCAGCGTCCCGTCGAGCGGCGGCAGGTCGCCGGCGATCGTCCGCAGCAGCGTCGTCTTGCCGGCCCCGTTCGGGCCGACGATCCCGATCCGCTCGCCGCGCTGGGCGGCGAGGAACGGCGCACGCGCCACGATCCTGGCGTCGGTCGCCGGCGACCCGTCCGGCGCCATCGCGCCGCGGCCCGGCAGGTAGCCGACCGCGAGGCCCTCGACCCGGACGACGATCTCGCCGGACCGCGACGGGCCGGCTCCGGCGAGGGCGGCCGCCGGGATGGCCAGCTTGCGGCTCGCCTTCGGGGCCTCGCGACGCTCGGCCTGGAGCCGCTCGAGTCGCGCCTCGTGCTCGTGCATCTTGCTGAACTTGCGGTGGCTCCGATAGCGCTGGACGAGCTCGCGTTCGCGCGCGATCTGCTCGGCCTGCGTCTCGACGTCCTTGACCGTCCGGGCGTCGCGCTCCTCGCGCTGGCGGTGGTAGGCGCTGTAGTCGCCGCGGAACGCCGTCAGCGGCGGTCGCGCAGCTCCCAGACGCGGGTGACCGTCGCGTCGAGGAACGCCCGGTCGTGCGACGCGACCAGCAGCGAACCCGACCGCCGCCGAAGGTGCTCCTCGAGCCACTCGAGGGCGTCGAGGTCCAGGTGGTTGGTGGGTTCGTCGAGCAGCAGCAGGTCCGGGTCGGCGATGACCAGCCGGGCGAGCGACGCGCGCGTCTGCTCGCCGCCCGACAGCGCCGACGGCGGCTTGGCCCATTCGTCGCGGGTGAAGCCGAGCCCGCTCAGCGCCGAGTCGACGCGCTGGTCCAGCGTGTAGCCGCCGAGGACCTCGAACTGGTGCTGGAGGTCCGCGTAGGCGGGCTCGGTGACCCGCCCGTCGCGCTCGAACGCGGCCAGCTCGCTCGGCCATCCGGTCGAGGTGGGCCGCGCCGGTCCGAACCGCGAGCCGCAGGGTCGGCGAGGCCATGAACGCCTCGTCGAAGTGCGCCTCCTGGGCGAGCAGGCCGATGGTCAGGCCGCGCTTGCGATGGACCTCGCCGCGGTCCGGCTCGTCGCGGCCGGCGGCGAGGCGCAGGAGGGTCGTCTTGCCGGCGCCGTTGGGCCCGACCAGCCCGATCCGGTCGCCGAGCGCGATGGACGCGTCGATGCTGTCGAGGATGACGAACGTGCCGACCTCGCGGGTCACGCCGGTCAGTCGCAGGATGCTCATCGAGCTCGACTCCGCACGCTGACGCGCGCGCCGCCGCGCGGCGGGTGGCCGCGGCCCGCTTCGTGCGCTCGGTCCGGCTCCTGGCGGCGGCCCGCGCAGCCGCGCCTCAGCCTCGCGGCGTCAGGCCGAGGCTCCCCTCCCCGGCCAGCTCGGTCCAGCGTCGGCCGCGCCGGACGTGGCCGCCGGTCTTCGTCCGCAGGATCGCCGTCGCGCCCGCGCGATCCGCCGGCGACAGCCGCTGGCACCACGAACAGAAGTGGGTGGAGCGCGCCCCGATGACGATCCGCTTGATCGGCCGGCCGCAGCGCGGGCACGGCTCGCCGGTCCGCTGGTAGACCTGCAGCCGCTCCTGCATCGAGCCGTCGCCGTCGGGCGCGGTGTAGTCGTCGATGGAGCTGCCGCGCCGCTCGACCGCCTCGGCCAGGATCGACCGGATCGCCTCGTACAGGTGCCGCTCGTCCGGCGGCCGGAGCGTCGCGGCGGTCCGAAGCGGATGGAGCCGCGCCGTCCACAGCGCCTCGTCGGCGTAGATGTTGCCGACGCCGGCCAGGAACGACTGGTCGAGCAGGAGCGGCTTGAGCCGGCCCTTGCGGCGGCGCAGCCGCCGCCGGAAGTCGCGCACGGTGAACGCCGGATCGAGCGGCTCCGGCCCGAACGCGGCGAAGACCGCCGCGCCGCCGACCTCGGTGACCAGCTCGCCGGTGACCGGATCGCGCCCGTACAGGCCCGACCTTGCCGAACTTGCGGATGTCGCGGAACCGGATCTCGCGGCCGTCGGCCAGCTCCAGGACGAGCCGGACGTACGGATCCTCGGGCGTGTCGGCCGGGACCACGAACAGCTGGCCGGTCATCTTGAGGTGGATCGTCAGCGCGGCGTCGCCGGACAGCTCGACGACGACCAGCTTCGCCCGCCGCCCGACGGCCTCGACGCGGCGGCCGGCGATGGCCTCCGCGAACGCCTCCGGCGTGTGCGTCCGCAGCGTCCGCGCCCACGAGCAGCGGGCGCCGACGATCGTCGCGCCGACGATGCGCGGGCGCAGGTCGCGCGCGACGGTCTCGACCTCGGGAAGTTCGGGCATGGCGGGACCCTACGCACGAGCGCGCCGGACGCGACCGGGCGCCTCGAGGTCGGGGGCCTCGTCCGCCTCGGCGGCGATCGCGTCGGCCCGGGTCAGCGGCGTCATCGAGTCCCAGTCGTCGCCGACCTTGATGTCCACGGTCAGCGGCACGTCCAGCGGCAGCGCCGACTCCATCGTCTCGCGCAGGAGCGGGACGAGCCGGTCGACCTCGTCGCGCGGGACCTCGAGCAGCAGCTCGTCGTGGACCTGGAGGAGCGGCCGCGCCCGGAAGCCGCCGGCGCGCAGCCGCTCGTCGAGCCGGATCATCGCGATCTTGACGATGTCCGCGGCGGTCCCCTGGATCGGCATGTTGATGGCCATCCGCTCGCCGGCCGCGCGCAGCGTCGGGTTGCGGGCGGCGAGCTCCGGGATCTGCCGCTTGCGCCCGAGCAGCGTCGTCACGTAGCCCTGGGTCCGGGCCTGCTCCTTGATCGCGAGCATGTAGTAGCTGATCCCGGAGTACGTCGCGAAGTAGGTGTTGATGAACGCCTGCGCCTCGGCGCGCGGGATGTTCGCCCGGCTCGACAGCCCGAAGTCGCTCAGGCCGTAGGCGATCCCGAAGTTGACCATCTTGGCCATCGACCGCTCGCCGAGCGGTGACATCGGCCGGGTCCTTGTGGAGCACGCGGGCGGCGGTCTCGCGGTGGAGGTCGGCCCCGCGGGCGAACGCGTCGCGCAGGTGCTCGTCGCCCGAGACGTGGGCGAGGATCCGCAGCTCGATCTGGCTGTAGTCGGCGGCGACGAGCGTCAGGTCCGGCGCGCCGGCCACGAACGCGCGCCGGATCCGCCGGCCGAGCGGCGTCCGGATCGGGATGTTCTGGAGGTTCGGGTCGGACGAGGACAGGCGGCCGGTCGCGGCGACGGCCTGGTGGAACGTCGTGTGGAGGCGGCCGTCGTCGGCCATCAGCGTCGGCAGCGCCTCGACGTAGGTCGAGCGCAGCTTCGTGTAGATCCGCCACTCGAGCAGCTTGTCGATCATCGGGTGGGCCGCCCGCAGGTCCTCGAGCACGGACGCGTCGGTCGAGTAGCCGGTCTTCGTCCGCTTGCCCTTCGGCAGGTCCAGCTCGAAGAACAGGATCTGCTCGAGCTGCTTGGGGCTGCCGAGGTTGAACTCGTGCCCGACGTCGGCGTAGATCTCCGCCTCGAGCCGCGAGATCTCGGCGCCGAACTCCGCCGCGAGCACCCCGAGCGCGTCGAGGTCGAGCGCGACGCCGGTCGCCTCCATCCGGGCGAGGACCGCGATGAGCGGCAGCTCGATCTCGGCGTAGCAGCCGGTCGAGGCCCTCCTCGGCGAGGCGCCGCTCGAGCGGCTCGCGGACGGCGATCGCGGACAGCGCCTCCAGGCCGGCCCGCGCCGCGGCGTCGAGCTCCGCGACCGGCGGCAGGATGAGGTCGAGCTGCTCGGCGACGACGTCGGCGATGGTCTGGCTGCGCAGCGACGCGTTGAGGACGTAGGCCGCGATCTGCGTGTCGAAGGCGACCGGCGTCGGCCGCGCAGCCGGGTCGTCGCCGATGCCCAGGACGAGCAGCGGCTTGACCTCGTGGCCGACGACCGGGGTCCCGACGCTCGCGAGGAGGCGGCGGAGCGCGGCGACGTCGGCGGCTCCCTCGACCGCGACCGTCCGGCCGTCCGTGCCGGCGAGGGCGAGCGCGAGGGGCGTCCCGCGCCGCGGCCGCGGGTCGTCGAGGAGCAGCCCGGCGCCCGACCGCCGGCTGCGCGGCCAGCCACGGCTCGAGGGCGGCGATCCGGTCGCCGGCGTGGACCTCGATCCGGGACGGGTCGGCGATGGCGGCGGCCAGCGCGGTCGGCAGGTCCTCGGGCGAGTCGGCCGCTCGGCGTCGGACGTCCGCCTCGGGACCGTCGGTCCATCGGCGTCCGCGGTCGTGGCGGTCGTCGAGCCTGGCGGCGTCGCGGCCGGCCGCGCCACGGCATCGAAGTCGAGCGAGAGCTGGAGCCCGCCGCCCTCGGCCGGCGGCCGGGCCGGTCGGGCCGAACCCCAGCCGGACGGCCGGGCGGACCCGGCGACCCGGGCCGCCGGCACGGAACCGTCGGTCGCCGACGCCGCGCAGCGCCTCGGCCGCGTCGCCGGCCGACTCGCCGGTCATCGCCGGCAGGCGCTCGATGAGCGAGCGGAACTCGTACTCGCGGAACAGCCGGATGACCGTCTCGCGGTCGTAGTCGCCGAGCCGGGCCGCCTCGAGGTCGAACTCGACCGGCAGGTCGCGCACGATCGTCGACAGGTCCTGGCCCATGAAGACCTGCTCGCGATGCTCGACGAGCTTGTCGCGCAGCTTGTCCGGCTTGACCTCGTCGATCCGCTCGTACAGCGCGTCGAGCGTCCCGAACTCGCGGATGAGCTTGGCCGCGGTCTTCTCCCCCACCCCGGGCACGCCCGGGATGTTGTCGGTCGGGTCGCCCTTGAGCGCCTTGTAGTCGATCATCTGGCCGGCGACCAGGTCGAACCGCTCGTCGATCTTCGCCGGGTCGTAGAGGATCGTGTTCTCGACGCCGGATCGCGTCGTCATCAGGCGGGTGTGGTCGGTGACCAGCTGGAGCATGTCCAGGTCGCCGGTCACGATCGTCGTGTCGAGGCCGCGGCGCTCGGCGTCCACGGTGATCGTGCCGATGACGTCGTCCGCCTCGTAGCCGGCCAGCTCGTAGACGGGGATGCGCAGCGCCTTGACGACCTCGCGGACCTTGGGGAACTGGTCGCGCAGGTCGTCCGGCATCCGCTGGCGGGTCGCCTTGTACTCGGCGTACTGCTCGTGGCGGAACGTCGGGCCCTGGAGGTCGAAGGCGACCGCGACGTAGTCCGGCTGGATGTCCGCGATGCCGCGCAGGACGATGCTGCAGAAGCCGAAGACCGCGTTGACGAGCTCGCCCTTCGACGTCGTGAGGGGCGGGAGCGCGAAGTATCCGCGGTAGATGAGCCCGTTGCCGTCGAGCAGCATCAGGCGTTCCATCGGCAGGCCTCGGGTGCAGACGCGATCTCGGGGAGAGGCTGCAGTGTAACCGGGGTCCCACCAGCGCGACTCACAGTCGCGAGTTCGGCGGTCGACGCCCGCCGATCGACGCCCTGAAGGGACCGGACCGCGATGACGGCCTGGATCAGCCGTCGGCGAGTCGGCAGGCGATCCATCGGCTGAGCGCCAGCGTCATGCCCATGAGGAGGAGGACGCCCGAGATCGACCACCAGCCACGGCGGGCCATCGGTCGCGACCGCGACGTCCGCGGCCATCGCCTTCTCACTCTCGCTGCCGGTCTGGGCTGCCCCGCGGACGGAGCTGCCGTCTCCGTCACGTCGCGGCCGGGGCAAGCACGCCCGGTGGTATCGGCTGGGGCCGTCGCGGCTCCGGCCCCGATCGGCAGCGGCGCGAGCTCCGGAGCTCCGGCCGCGCTCGCATCGGCGCCATACATCTCCGACCTGGGGTCCCGGCGCCGCGCCCGAACTCGTGGCACTCCCGAAGAGCGAGGCGGATGGGATGGTCGCGATGACGAGCCCGGCCAGGCCGAGGGTGGTCAGACCGAGGGCGAGTGGCCGGGTGACCGTGTCTCGTCGTGTCCCGAATGCCGCGAGGACGCGCCGCCAGCCTCGAGCGCGTCGGGCGTCCGCCTCGGTGAGACTGAAGTCTCGCGGTCGCGGCGGAGTGGCAAGCGTGGCCGTGGCGACGGCAAGGGCCGCCAGGTCGGACCGGAGCGTGGCGCACTCGGTGCACGCGGCGAGCTGATCGCGAGCCCGGGTCGCCTCGCGGCCATCCAGCGTCCCGTCAGATCGGCGGCGATGAGCACGAGGTCGTGCGTGGCGTGGTCCGTGGCGGGCGTCGTCATCTCGACACCGAGACGACCGGCGACGGCCTCCGGTTCCCCGGCCCGACCGTCAACCGGGCGGCGTCGGCCGGGGTGAGTCGGAAGTCACGTGGTCGCGCAGGCGCTGCGAGCGTCGTGGTCGCGGCCGCCAGCCAACCCAGGTCGGCGGCCAGGGCGTGGCAGTCGCGACAATCGGCGACCTGCTGTCGGACCGCATCGGTCACCTGATCCGGGTCGTCGACGAAGCCTGCGACGACCTTCGAGATCGTGCGCGTCGTGGCGGATGCGCGGTCAGCCACGGAACAGCTCCATGCGGTCCTTCGAGCAGCTCCCGCAAGGCAAGCCGGCCGCGGTGGATCCGGGACTTGACCGTCCCGAGCGAGACGCCCGTCATCTCGGCGATCTCGGCGTAGTCGTAGCCCTCGACGTCGAACAGGACGATCGCCACGCGCTGGTCGTCGGTGATGTTCGCGAGGGCTGCCGTCAGCGCTCGGGTCCGCTCGAGCCGAGGACGGCCGTGCGTTCGGGATCCGCCTCGGCGCCGGTCGGCGGCTGCCAGCTGTCATCGTCGAGTTCCGGGTAGGGCTGGACGGGCCGACGCTTCTTCGCCCGCTGCGCGTCCATGGCCGCGTTGACGCAGATCCGGCTGAGCCACGACTTGACGCTGCCGCCACGGAACGACTTCAGGTTTCGGAACGCGGAGAAGAAGGCTTCCTGGACCGCATCGGCGGCCTGGTCGCGGTCCGGGACCATTCGGACGACAAGCGCGAACAGCTGGTCCTGATAGAGCAGGACGAGGTCATTGAACGCATCGAGGTCGCCGTCGCGGGCTTGCTCGATGAGGATGAGGTCGCGGCGCTGGACGGGGTCATCGGAGACCGTCGTCGAGCGAAGGCCCTCCATGGTCTGGGGGTCCCTCCGGATGGCGATGCGTGAGGCGCGGCGAGTCTAGCATCGGTCCCCGGCGAGACGCCCGGCGGACGCGCCCGGTTCCGGACCACACCCGACTCCGGCGTCACGCCCACGCGGGGTCGCTGCCACCGCCGACCCCGCGCGATACGACCAGGCGCGATCCTGGAACGAACGAGCGCGCGCGTCACGGGACCCGCCGTTCATGGAGCGTGTCAGGCGCGACCTGGCGTTGGGGGAGGCACGACCTGCGTTCCGCATGACCGGAGTCGCGGGACGGAAGGCGCTACGATGCGTGCCGAGCGCCCTCAGGCCGGAGTGGCGGAATCGGCAGACGCGACGGTCTCAAACACCGTTCCTTGCAAGAGGGTTCGGGTTCAAGTCCCGACTCCGGCACCATCCTCGCCTCGTAGTGCGACGATCGATGATCGTCCGCGTCCGCCGCGCGGGACGTAGTCGACGACCAGGATGCGGTCGAGGTCAGGACGGAGCGACTCGCCGAACGCCAAGTGCACGGGATGCGTCAGGTACGCGTCGCGGGCCGCCGCGTCCTCGAAGGTGACCAGGAAGCCGTGCGTGAAGCCCTGGTCGAGGCCTTCCGGGCTCTCGTTCGTCCCCCATTCGAGGTCGACGATACCGGGGACCAGGTGCTCGAGGGCGGCGAATGCCGCTTCGATCTCGCGGATCCGTGCCTGGGGCGAATCGGCTCGGAACGACAGCAGCACGACATGTCGGGTGTGCTCGTCGGTGGCCACGCCAACAGGGTAGCGTCGGCTAGACTCGCCGTCTCGTGTCCGTGAGCCTTCAGCAGCGATACAGCCCCGACTCGACGTGCTTCGGGTGCGGGCCGGCGAATGCGAACGGCCTCCGGATCGCAAGCGCCGAGGCCGATTCGCGCGACACCGACGCTCACCCCGGCGAACTGATCGCGGACTGGCAGCCACTCCCCCATCATGCTGCGTTCGACGACGTCCTGAACGGCGGCATCATCGGGGCGCTCCTCGACTGTCACTCGAACTGGGCAGCGGCGATCCAGCTGATGCACGACACCGGGGCAGCCGGGCCGCCAGGTTGTGTGACCGCTGAGATGACCGTCCGCTTCCGGCGCCCGACGCCGGTCCATGGGCCGGTCCGGTTGCGAGCCTGGCCTGTCCGTGTCGAAGGTTCGAAGGTCGTCGTGGAGGCGGAACTCCGGAGCGCAGGGATCGTGACCGCGACCTGTCACGCCACGTTCGTGGCCGTCCCTCCCGGTCACCCCGCCTTCGAGCGCTGGTGACGCTCCGCCAGGAAGGCATCCGTCTCCGCGCGGGTCGGTGAGGCAGCGGGGCCACGACGGGCGACGGTGATCGCAGCGGCCGCATCGGCCCAGTCGGCCGCCGCGCTCGGACTCGCTCCCGCCGCCAGTGCAGCGATGAACGCGCCGACATGTGCGTCACCGGCCCCATTCGTATCGAGGACGGGCGTCAGGTAGCCCTGGAGGTGCTCCGGACGCTGCCCTGCCTCGACGAGGATGCAACCGTCCGGTCCGAGCCGCACGATGGCACCGCCGCCTGAGCGTGCAGCGATCGCGCAAGCGGCGTCCCCGGGATCGTCGAGACCGGTCGCGAGTCGCGCTTCGCGCAGGTTGCCGCTCCACCAGTCCGCCCTGGCCAGCAGCGGGTCCAGATCGTCGGCTGGAACCTGATGACCAAGGGGGCCCGGATCGAACAGCACCATGCCGTCGAAGCCATCAAGCTTGCCGATGATCGCCGCACGATCGGCAGGCTGCAGGAGCGCGTAGCCGGAGATATGCAGCGCGTCGTCCCCTTCGAGCCGCAACGGGGCGAGCCGTTCCGTCGTCAGTCGTGCCTCCGCGCCGATGGCGGTCACGAAGGTCCGCTCTCCGGCCGCGTCGATCAGCGCCACGACGAACCCGGTATCCACCTCGTGGACGCGATCGAGGCGCGCCTCGATGCCTTCGCGCTCGAGCCCCTCGCGAGCCAGGTCGCCGAATGGACCTGTGCCGAGGACGCCGCCGTAGGCAGTTCGAAGGCCCTGACGGCTCGCAGCGACCAGGGTGTTGAAGGCACTACCTCCCGGCGTGATCGACGATCCCGAGGCGACCACATCCGCACCACGCTCCGGCAGCCCATCGAGCCAGGTGACGATGTCGATGACGACACGGCCGAGGCTCACGAGGCGGAGGATCGTCATCGGAGCGCCAGCAGGTCGGCCGCGATCCCTTCGAGGTGGAGGCCGTTCACGGCCCGCACCGTCTCGATCGCCGCGACCGGGAAGGTCCCGCCGCATGCGCCGGCCACCGCACCGACCATCGCCGCGATCGTGTCCGTGTCGCCGCCGACGGACGCCGCCGTCAGGACGGCCTGCCAGGGATCGTCCGGGTGGAGCGCGAGGATCGCGAACGCCGCCGGGACCGATTCCTGGGTCGCAAGGCTCGTGCCGACGAGATCCACGACATCTTCGATCGATCGCTCGGCCTGGTCCGGATCGACAAGGTCGATCGCCCATGCGATGCGCCGCGACACGTCCCCTCCGGCTTGCCAATAGCCGCGATCCTGCCCGATCGACGCAGCCCGGAGGGCGATCGGGAGGCAACCCGACACGGTCGCGCCATCCAGTCCTGCGCTCACGGCGGCCGCCACGGCGGCTGCCCCGGCGATCGCGACACCGGTGTTGTGCGTCACCATGCTCGCCTCGACGACACGATCCACGAGCGCACCGAGGTCGGCCGGGCCCACGACGATCCCGACCGGCGTCACGCGCATCGCAGCGCCATTCGTGGCGCCGAACCGGCCCGCCTGGTCGACTGGCGCCCCACCGAGCAGCGCAGCGATCGCGCTCCTCGTCGACGGACCGAGCAGGTCAAGTGAGCCGCGCTCTCGCATCGCGTCCTCCCATCCCAGGAGTTCCCGTGCGAACCGGGCGGCATCGACGCGCCCGCCGTTGCGCACGAGGTGCTGCGCGAGCAGGAGCGCCTGTTCCGTGTCATCGGTGATCGATCCCGGGGGCATGCCGGCGGCGACGGGATGGTCGGCAGTCGCCGACTCGAAGCCACGCAGCTGCCCAAAACGCTCTTCGATCTGGTCTCGCGACAGCATCTGGGTCGGCATGCCAAGCGCGTCCCCGATCGCCAGACCGTACAGGGCCGCCGTGGCCCGCTCCGACATGTCCACGGGTCTGCGGCCTTCGCTCAGGTTTCGGACGACGCAGCAAGCACGTCCTCGACCGTCACGATCTCGATGAGGGGTGCGTACAGCGCCATGGCGTCCAGGGCGCGCTGGTGATCGTCGTCGCTCACGCCCGCGCAGCCGTCGGCCACGACGCGCACGTGCACACCGGCATCAGCCGCCGCGAGCGCTGTCGAGAGCACACAGCAGTCCGTCGAGACACCGGCCAGGACGATCTCCCGACTCCCGCCGATCGCCGCCTGCGTCGCGCCGTCCCACTTTCCGAAGGTCGTCCGATCGATGACCGGGCTGTCGCCGACCGGAAACTCCGGCATGAGCTCGTAGAGCCCGACATTCGCTGGATCCAGCGCGAAGGACCATGTCCTGTAATACGGCACCCAGGCACCGACGGGTCGGTCTGGGGCGAGGAAACGCGTAAAGGCGGTGCGCTCAGCGAACGTGGGCCGTAGCAGCTGGATCGCGGCGGACGCTTCGGCGAAGCGCGGCGTGAACCACGGGCTCGAACGCTCACCGAAGATACGCTGCATATCGATGACGACCAGCCAGGCGGCGGCGCCCCCGGTCGCCATCCTCGAACGCATCACGACGCTGGCAGGGCATCCTGATCGCGGATCGCCTTCCGTCCGAAGATCACGATGCCGAGGAACCCGATCACGAGCGCGAACAAGACGCCGAGGTTCGCGTATGCCCATTCGCCCTCGCGCCCGCCGAGACCCAAGGGCTCGAGGAGATAGCCCTGCCAGGTGAGCCACTCGGCGAAACCGTTGGTCACGAGACCCCAGCCGACGATCGTGCCGAGGACGATGAGCCCGATCGGGAGCCAGCGAACGTTGCCGTACCGCCCGTCCGCCCGGAAGAGATCCACGACGTCGTAGTCCTTGCGCCGCAGGAGCATGTCGGCCAGGAAGATCCCGCACCATGCGGCGATCGGGACACCCAGCGTGATCAGGAATCCCTGGAATGGCCCCAGGAAGTCTCCGGCGAAGAACACGACATAGATCGCGCCAAGGACCATCAGTACGCCGTCGATCCCGGCTGCGGCAGCGCGTGGCACCTTGACGCCGACGCTCAGGAGCGCGAGTCCGGACGAGTAGATGTCGAGCACGGCCCCGCCCACCAGGCCCAGGACCGCGACGACCGCGAACGGGATCAGGAACCACGTCGGCAGGATCGTCGTAAGGGCGCCGATCGGGTCGAGCGCGATCGCGGCGCTCAGTTCGGCTGACGACCCAGCGAGCAACAGCCCGAATCCCAGGAGGATGACTGGGCCGAGCGAAGCCCCGAACGTGGTCCAGCCGACGACGCCCCGGCTGGATGCGGTTCGCGGGAGATAGCGAGAGTAGTCGGCGGCGGCTTGCACCCAGCCAAGACCGAAGCCGGTCATCATGAAGACGAAGGCTCCGATGACCGCAGGAGGTGACCCCGCGGGGATCGCCGCGATGGTGTCGACGTCGATCTGGTCGGCCACCAGGAACATGTAGACGACGGTGAGTCCGCCGGCGACGATCGTGATCCACTGCTGCACCGTCATGATCGCCTCGAAACCGATCACACCGGCGGCGATCACGAGGGCGACGACCACGACGAGTGCGACGACCTTGGTCGCGTCGCCGCCCTCCCAGCCAAGCTCGGTGAAGACCGTTGCGGTCGCGAGCACGGCCAGTGAGCAGAGGACCGTCTCCCAGCCGACCGTGAGCACCCACGAGATCGCGGAGGGCAGCCGATTGCCGTTCACGCCGAACGCGGCACGACTGAGCGTCATCGTCGGAGCGTTCCCGCGTTTGCCCGCCAGCGAGACGAACCCGCACAGCAGGAATGACACGACGATACCCACCAGGCCGACGACAGCAGCCTGCCAGATGGAGATCCCGAATCCGAGCAGGAACGCGCCATAGGCCACGCCGAACACGGAGACATTCGCCGCGAACCAGGGCCAGAACAGGTCGCGGGGCTCGCCCTTGCGCTCACCCTCGTCGATCGCATTGAGACCGTTGATCTCGATCTCGACGGGCCACCTTGGTGCGACCTCTGCGGACACGATGGCTCCTCTCTCGTCTCCCGTCACACCCCCTGGCTCCGACGGTAGGAGTGGGCATAGGCCTTGTCAACCCGCTCGCACGTCAGCATCGTCGAGGGCAATCGAGGTATCGTGGCCACTCGCTGTGATCTGACCAGGACGCAAAGGAGACTCATGTTCGACCGATTCTTCGGCAAGGGCGACACGCCGGCCGAGCCAGCCAACACCGATATCGAGCCGCGCCCGGCTCCCACGGTCGCCGACCCGGCCGGGGATACCGCGACCGTGCGCCGGATCGTCGGCAAGCTCGAGGCGATGCCGCCGGAGCAGGCGCGACTGGTCGCGTCCGCCGCGTACATCCTCGCCCGGGCCGCCAACGCGGACCTGGACATCAGCGACGAGGAGACCGCGATCATGGAGGAGGCCCTCCAGCGGCGCGGGGCGCTCGATGAGGCCACCGCGGTCCTCGTCGTCGAGATGGCGAAGCTCCAGGCCAAGACCGTGGGCGGGACCGAGGACTACGTCGTGACGCGGGAGTTCAAGGGCCTCGCGACGGAGGACCAGCGCCTGAACATGGCCCGCGCCTGCTTCACCATCGCGGCCGCCAGTGGCAGCATCTCGGCCGAGGAGAGCGCCGTCGCCAACGAGATCGCCACCGAACTGGACATCGACACGGCGACCCTCGCCGCTCTTCGTGCCGAATTCACCGACCAGATGTCGGCGGTCCAGGAGATGCGTCGGATGACCAGCGCCGGCTGAGCGGATGCGCCGAGGGACGTTCCTGCGAGTCGCCGGTCTGACGCTGGTTGCGGCGGGCTTTCTCGCCGCCTGCCAGGCAGAGGTCGCCACGCCGGTCTCAAGCGTAGTGACCTTCCAGGTCGCCGACGGTTCGCAGTTCAAGGTCCTGCTCACGGACGCCGCAGACCTGAAGATCATCGCCGAACTGGCCGAGGGCAAGGACGCCCCGTCCATCCCGAACGGTCGACTCATCGAGGAGACCGGAGTCAATACCGGCTGGTCGTGGTCGATCGATCCCGCCGACTTCGACTCTCGTCGACGTCACCGACGGCACCTGTGACGGCACGCCGCAGGAGATCGAGGACGGCACGTTCGAGGGCGACCGGTTCTGTCCGTGGTCCGCGATCGTCGTAAGCGTGGACCGGGCCGAGTGACGCATACGGGCCGCTTCATCGGCTATCCGGTCGACCGGATGCTTGGCGCCTTCCACGACGGTGCCGACGCGAGCGCCGCCGTTGCCGCCATACAGGCGCTCGATCCTCCGGTCGGCGACGTGACGCTCCTGCTCGGACAGGATGGCGCCGATCGCCTGGACGGCTCCGGAGCGGCGCATGGGCTGGTCGCCAGGGTTCGGCGGGCCCTGGATTTCACGCTGATGGACCAGCTGGTGGACTTCGCGCACTATGAGGAAGCGATCCGCACCGGCGGCGCCACGGTCATGGTCAAGGTCCGCGGCGACACCCGCAAGGCCGCCGTCGCCGCGGTCATGCGCGAGCACGGCGGCCACTTCCTGAACTACTACGGCCGGTTCGCCACCGAAGAGATCTCGCGCTGGCAGGGTGCCGAGCCGGCCATCAACGACGTCATGCGCCGCTGACGCTCAGGCACTCACCAGCGATAGATCGACGAGGCCGTCACCGAGCCGCCGGCGCACCTCCGCGACGAGCTCGGAGTCATAGGCGACGCCGCGCCGCAACTCCATCGGGAGCGCCCCGCCGCCTGTGGGCGTCGGCACGTGGATGACGACCCGGGTGGACCCGGGATGGTCGCGGAGCAACGTCTTGAAGGTCTCCATGGCGACCACGACGCGGTCTGATGGCGCGTGGGCACCGAACCTGACATGCAGGACGGCTGACGGACCGGCAGCCACCGGCGCATCCGCGGTCGCGTCCGCGACGATCCGTGCCCGGGCCTCGTCCGGGACGGCCGGGTCGAGGTCGCGGTCGGGCGCCATGGCGGCGATCCCGGGGCCGTCCAGATAGGTCGGGATGGGCTCCGCCGGCGCGAATGGGGCGAGGGCGACATCACCGGAGGATGGCGCGGAGGCGCGCAACGGAGAGACGACCGGCACCGGCAGGGGCGCGACACCGCTACCACCGTCCGAAGGTGAGCCCATCCCCGGGCCTACCGCGACCATGGGCCGCGCCGGTCCTGGCCCCACGCCACCCGCGACCCCACTCCCGTTGCCGCCACTACCACCGCGATGGCCGTTGCCGTTTCCTGGCAGGCCCCTCCGCCTGGCGCCACGGTCGCCGGCCGCCACCTCACGGGCGAATGCCTCGGGACCCTTGAGGACGGCTTCGTCCCAGTCGGCGACGAGATCGGCCAGCAGGGAGACCTCCTCGCCGCGGTGGTCCACCCGACCGGCGACCAGGAGGATCGACCCATCCCGCCACACGGGCCCGGTCTGCTCGTACAGGCGCGGGAAGACGACCACCTCGATCGTGCCCTGCAGGTCCTCCATCGTCACGATCGCCATCGACGCCTTCGCCTTCGTGATGACCGTTCGGATGCCCGTCACGATCCCGCCGACGACGATCCGCTGGCCTTCCAGCGACTCGTCCTTCAGGTCGCCCGAGTAGGCATTGACGAACTGCCCGACCTGCGCCGCCACCTCGCCCATCGGGTGCTCCGAGAGGTAGAGCCCCAACAGCTCCTTCTCCCAGCGAAGACGCTCACGGACCGGGGCCTCCGGGGTGTCCGGCAGCGGTCGCGTCAACGAGGCGGCATCGGCGGCGCCCATGTCGAACAGCGACGTCTGCCCGCTGATCCGGTCGCGTTGCGTCGCCTGCGCCGCGAGGACCGCGTCGTCCAGTCCGTCGAGGATCTGGCGCGGGTGCCCGAACGCGTGCAGGGCGCCCACCTTGGCCAGCGCCTCGAGGACCTTCCGATTGCACAGGCGCAGGTCGATCCGGGTGCAGAAGTCGGTCAGCGAGGTGAACGGGCCACCCTCGTCGCGCGCCGCGATGATCGACTCGATGGCACTCTGGCCCACGTTCTTGACCGCGAGCAGGCCGAACCGGATGGCCTCGCCTTCCACGGTGAATTCGAGCTGGCTCGAGTGGACGTCCGGCGGGTGCACGTCGATGCCGAGGCGGCGACATTCGGCGATGGCGGCTGCGACCTTCTCCTCGTTGGAGCGGAACGCGGTCAGGACGCTGGTCATGTACTCGACCGTGTAGTTCGCCTTCAGGTAGGCGGTCTGGTACGCGATCAGGCCGTAGCAGGTGGCGTGGGCCTTGTTGAAGCCGTAGCGCTCGAACGGCTCGAACGCCTTGAAGACCGCATCGATGACGTCCGCCGCGACCCCCTTCTCGGCCGCCTGGGTGACGAACTTCTCCTTCTGCGCGCGCAGGACCGCCGACTTCTTCTTGCGGATGGCGTAGCCGAGGGTGTCCGCCTCCGGTCCCGGTGAATCCGCCCAGGGCGATCGCCGCGGACATGATGTCTTCCTGGTACACGAAGATCCCGTAGGTCTTGTTCAGGTACGGCTCAAGGAGCGGGTGCAGGTAGGTGACCGGCTCCTGGCCGTGCTTGCGGCGGATGTAGGCCGGGATGTTGTCCATCGGGCCAGGCCGGTAGAGCGCGACCATGGCCGCCAGGTCGTAGACGGACGTCGGGCGCAGCTCGCGGATGTAGCGCCGCATCCCCGCGGACTCCAGCTGGAAGATGCCGGTCGTCTCCCCGGACGCGAGGAGTTCGAACGTCTTCGCGTCGTCCAGCGGGATGTCGTCCAGATCGATCTCCACCTGGCGCTCGGCGCGGACCAGGTCCACGGCCTGGCGCAGGATCGTCAGGTTGGACAGCCCGAGGAAGTCGAACTTGAGCAGGCCCAGCGCCTCGATGGCGTGCATCTCGTACTGGGTCATGAGCGAGTCGCTGTTGGTCGCCTTCTGGAGCGGCATCAACTCGGTCAGCGGCTCGCGGCTGATGACGACGCCCGCCGCGTGCGTGGAGGCATTCCGTGCGACGCCCTCGAGGTGTCGGGCGAAATCGATGATCCGCTTGACCGCGGGATCCGCGTCCACCTGCTCGCGCAGGGCCGGTGCGATCTCCAGGGCCTCGTCCAGCTTGATGCCGAGCTGGTTGGGGATCGCCTTGGCGATGCGGTCCACCTCGCCGTAGCTGTGGCCCAGGACGCGGCCCACGTCGCGGATGGCGGCCCGGGCCAGCATCGTGCCGAAGGTGATGATCTGGGCGACGTGGTCCTGGCCGTACTTGCGCCCGACGTAGGCGATGACCTCGTCGCGCCGGCCGTCCTCGAAGTCCACGTCGATGTCCGGCATCGTCACGCGGTCCGGGTTGAGGAACCGCTCGAACGGGAGCTGGTACAGGATCGGATCCACCGGCGTGATACCCAGCGTGTAGGTCACGACCGAACCCGGCGCGGACCCTCGGCAGGTCGTCTGGATCCCCTGCTCTCTCGCGAACCGGATGAAGTCCGCGACGATGAGGAAGTACCCCGGGTAGCCCATCGAGATGATCACGCCGAGCTCGTAGTCGAGGCGCTGCTGGAGTTCGGGCGTGACCGTGCCGTAGCGGCGCGCCAGGCCCCGCTGGCATTCCTCGCGCAGCCAACTATCCACGGTGTGGCCGTCCGGGACCGGGAAGTGCGGGATGCGAAGGGTACCGAGCGGCAGCTCGATGTCGGTCATCTCGGCGATCCGGCGCGAATTGCGGATGGCGTCGAGGTGTGTCCGGGAACAGCGATGCCATCTGGGCCGCGGACTTGACGTAGAACTCGTGGGTCTCGAAGCGCAACCGATTGGGCGTATCGAGGTTGTTACCCGTCCCGACGCAGAGCAGGACGTCGTGGGCCTCGGACTGGTCCTCGCGGACATAGTGCAGGTCGTTGGTGACGACAAGCGGCAGACCGGTCTCCGGCCCCAGACGCAGGAGTTGCTCGTTGAGCCGGCGTTGTTCGGCCAAACCGTGGTCCTGGAGCTCAAGGAAGAACCCATCCTTGCCGAAGATGTCGCCGTATTCGCCCGCCACCTTGCGCGCCAGCTCCCAGTCGTCCACCTCGAGCGCCTTGGCGACCTCACCACCGAGGCAGGCCGACAGGCCGATCAGTCCCTCGCTGTACTTGGCGAGGTGCTCGTGGTCGATCCGGGGCTTGTAGTAGTAACCGTCGATGTGCGCGTCGGTGACCAGCCGGCACAGGTTCTGGTAGCCCTTGTAGTCCTTCGCCAGCAGGATCAGGTGGAAGGGCTGGCTGTCCGCCTTGCCCTCCTTCGACGTCATCGATCGGGGCGCGACGTACGTCTCGACGCCGATGATCGGCTTGATGCCCTTGTTCTTCGCGGCCTGGTAGAACGCGACCGCCCCGTACAGCGCGCCGTGGTCCGTGATGGCCATCGAATCCATGCCGGCGTGGGCCGCCGCATCCACCAGCTCCGTGATCCGGCCGAGGCCGTCGAGCAGGCTGAATTCGGAGTGGACGTGGAGGTGCGAGAAGTCGTTCGGGGCGATGGTCGTCACGGGAGGTCAATGGTAGCCCGGCAGCCCGCGTCGGGCTGTTGGATCTGGACGCGGAGCCGCTTATCCGGGCCGCGTCAGCGTGATCAGCTCCCCGGTGCGGGCCTGCCGAACGTGCCGTTCGCCGGGTCGTAGATCTCCGCCGAGGCGTTGAACGGCCCGTCGTACGCCCAGTTCTCCGAGTCGCCACCCGCCACGAGGACGCGGCCGTCGGCGAGCAGGGTGGCCGTGTACCAAGTACGAGCGTCATGTATGGCGCCGGTGGGCTTGAACTTGCCGGTATTCGGGTCGAACAGCTCCGCCGAGGCGAGGGGGCGGTACTTGGCGTCGTTGCCTCCGGCGACAAGGATGCGGCCGTCGCCAAGCCGGGTCGCGGTCTGGCCGATGCGGGCGACAGCCATCCCGCCGGTCGGGCTGAACTCGCCCGTCCGCGGGTCGTAGATCTCTGCCGAGGAGAGGGACGTCGGATCCCCGTAGACCGCATCGCCCCCGGTCACCAGGACGCCGCCGTCGGCGAGGAGGGCGGCCGCGTGGCCGCAGCGGGCGTCGGCCATGTGGCCGGCCGCGGTGAACGCGCCCGTCTTCGGGTCGTAGATCTCGGCCGAAGCGAGGCACGGGCCTGCGCCCTCGATTGCGCCGCTCTTGTTCGGTGTGCCTCCGACGACCAGGACGCGGCCGTCCGCGAGGAGCGTGGCGGTGTGGCCCGTGCGTGCGGTCGTCATCGGGCTGGCAGCGGTGAACGTCCCGCTCCTGGGGTCGTAGAGCTCAGCGGAGGCGAGCCCACCCGAGTCACCGTCGCCCCCGGTCACGAGGACGCGGTCGTCGGCGAGCCGGGTGGCTGTGGCGAAGATGCGACCGCCGGTCATTGGACCCGTCGGGGTGAAGGTGCCGATCGCAGGGTCGAAGAGCTCCGCCGCAGCGAGCGTGGCCATGCCATCGAAGCCACCGGTCACGAGGATCCGGTCATCGGCGAGCCGCGTGGCTGTCGGCCCCCTCGACCGACCGATCGCCATCGGGCCGGTCGGGCTGAAGATCCCGGTCTTCGGGTCGAAGAGGTCGGCCGAGGCGAGCGCTTGCGAACCGTCGGCGTAGCCCCCGAGGATGAGGACGCGGCCGTCGGCGAGCAGGGCCGCCGCGTGGTAGCCGCGCCCGACGGTCAGATGGCCGGCGCCGCGGGGTGAAGGAGGTGGCGCGGCAGTCGCCGGTGCCGGCGTCCGGACGGCGGTCGGCCCCGGGGTCGCAGCGGACGTGGCGGCAAGCGGCGAGGGCGTTCCGGCCGCGCTGGTCGCACAGCTGGCCACCAGGAGGGTGGCAGCCAGCCCCGAGAGCAGCCGCTTCGCCGATACGTTCTCGTTCATCGTCAGTGCCTCGTCTCGTGCATGCCTGACTTGGGCGCCACGGCTGGTCGTCGAGTGGCTGTTCGCCGGCGGCTGCCTGGGCAGGTCGCCGTTCGTCGAGTCACGGGGTTGGCTGCCAGGCGGCGTCGATCCCCCGAAGGGGGGCGTCCAGGCCGCTCCCCCCGGGCACGAGGAGCACGGCGTTGCTGCCATCCGCCTCCATCGTCCACAGACCACCCGACGCGGCGCAGTCCCCTCTGCACCCTGTGCTGAACAGGATCCGTCCGTCCGGCGTCCACGTCGCTCCGATCGAGTTCCCGTCGGTCGTCAACCGGCGCAAGTCGGTCCCGTCGGGGCGGACCGTGTAAACGTCTTGCGAGAGCTGTTGGGTGTCCGTACCTGACACGCGGACGATCTTCGAGACGAGGGACGTAAAGACGATCCGTGCGCCATCTGGCGACCAGTCTGCGAAATGGGCGGGGAGGGTCGCATGGCTGAGCTGACGGAGGTTCTGGCCGCCCGCGTCGACGACGAAGACAGCGGAGCCGCCTCCGAACTTGTCCTGGCGGGAGAAGACGATCTGTGTTCCGTCGGGCGACCAACGGGGTCGCTCGTTGGCGGTGGCGGCCGTCGTGCCCAGCTCCACGACTCGACCGCTCGCGAGGTCCACCGTTGCGATGACCCCGGAAGCACCTCGCACAAAGACGAGCCGGGTGCCGTCGGTCGAAAACGCGGCCGACCCGTCGGAGCAGGCAGCTGCACAACCGGTGTCGACCACCTGCGGAGCCGTTCCGCGAGCATCGGTCAGGTAGAGCCGGCCGGCATCGGTGTACACCAGGCGGGTGCCATCCGGCGACCAGGCCACGCTGCTCTGGTCCCCCGTGCCACCCGGGAACAGCTCGTGGGCACCGGTTCCGTCCGCGCCGACGATCCACACCCGGCCGGTCTCCGCCAAGGAGTTGGTCCGAAACACGTACTTCGTGTAGGCGACCACGGCGGCGGGCCGTGGGGTTGCGATCGGGGACGGCGACGGCGCGACCGAGGATGAGGGCACGGGCGAGATCGCCGGCGGACTGGACGGCCCCCCGATCAACGCCGGTGAGAGCCTGAGGAACAGGCCGGCCCCGGCTGCCACGACGACCACTGCTATCCCGAGGGCCGCGACCTGGAGGATCCGACGCGAAGCGAGGGTCCCCGGGTCCCGGCGTGTTCGCGAGGCCCCGCGTCCCGACACTGCGCCCCGCAGCCCGGGAGCCCGCTGGCCGGTCGACTCGATCGCGTCGGCGATGGAGAGGATGAGGTCGGCCGGGGCGCCGGGGCCCGCCCGCTGGGCGAGCATCTTCTCGATGAGAGCATCGGTGAGCTGGAGGTGCGAGTGGTCGGTCATCGCCGGTCCTCCCCTTCGGCGACGAGCGCCCGCTGGAGTGCCTCACGGGCGTCGTGCAGGCGCCACTTGACCGTTCCGGTGGGGATCCCGAGCGACGTCGCGATCTGCGCGACCGGGGCGTGGTCGAGGTGGTGCAGGACGAGCAGCGCGCGCTTGTCGCCGTCGAGCCGATCGAAGGCGCGGGCGAGCAGGTCTGTCGCGCCGAGCTGTTCAGGCAGTCCGGGACCGGGCGCCGCCGGTTCGACGGTCGCGTCTAGCGCGATCTCGCGCACGCGCTTGCGGACCCGCATCTGTGCCCGGCAGGCGTTGATGAGGATGCGCCGAAGCCAGGCATCGAACGACTCGGGGTCTCGCAGGCGCGGCAGCTCGCGCCAGGCCGAGACAAACGCGTCCTGGGTGGCGTCCCGCGCGTCCGACTCGTCGCCTAGCATCGCCCGCGCGGTGCGGAACGCCCCGTCGGCACGGGTTGCGACGAGCCGCTCGAAGGCGAGCGCGTCGCCCCGAGCGGCACCGCGGACGAGATCGGCCTGGCTCGAGACGGGCAGTACCTCCCCGATCGCCGCCACTCGGGTCCACCCGGCATGGTGAGCCAGGTGGCTGGCTGCGAGCGGATCGTCGCGGCTGTCCATGCAACCAGTGATGATCCGGCGCACCCGATGGTTGGGTCTATCTTGCCGCAAAGCGGCGCTGGGCCTCTGTCACGTCGGCCGCCCGCTCAGCCGGACCGGGCCGCTCCCCTACCCGCCCGGCGCCGACTCGACGGAGCGGGGACATCCGATGCCACCATCGCTTGTCAGTTCGTGCGTGAACTCCCACCTATTGACAGGTGGACCTGCGAGAAGTCGTTCGGGGCGATGGTCATCGGGAGGTCAATGGTAGCCGGACAGCCCGCGGCGGGGACTGGGCCGGCTCCGCGAGGCCGGTCGGCGCGCTCCCACCAGGTGACGATGGCGATGATGCCAAGGGAGGAAGCCAGTCAGACCATGACGATACCGCCTGGACCGACAGGCTCGACCTGGGCACCACCCGCCCCTGCGAAGATGGCCGGCGCCGCCCACGACTACTCATCGATCAGAAGGTACGTCGTCAACACTCCCAGGCCCTTGACGTCGACCTGTCGCTCCTCGAACCCGTCGCCACCCAGGAGCTCCCGCGTCGAGGCTGCGAGGTGCATCCGCCCTGGGACACCCGAGGACTCCATTCGCGCGGCCGTGTTCACCGTGCCGCCCCAGAGGTCGAACACGATCCGGTGGCGCCCGATGACGCCACCCACGACGGGGCCACTGGCGACACCGACCCGCACCTCCAGCGCCAGCTCGTTGGCCGACCGCCAGTCGGCCACGTCGGCGAGGATCGCCCGCCCGAAGGCGACCGCGGCCTGGGCGTGGTCCGAGCGCGCCTCCGGGGCGCCCGCGGCGGCCATGTACGCGTCGCCGACGGTCTTGATCTTTTCGATGCCAAGCTCGGCCGCGAGCGCATCGAACCGGCTGAACAAGTCATCGAGCAGCGCCACGACGCGCCCCGGGTCAGTCCGCTGGGCCCACGGCGTGAAGCCGACGATGTCGGCGAAGACCACGGTCGTAGCCGGGTAGGACTCGGCGATGCGGTCCTCACCGTGTTTGAGGCGAGCCGCGATCGATGCCGGGATCGCGTTCGTCAGGAGCTCATCGGAGCGTGCCTCGGCCGCCCGCCGTCGAAGGTCGGTATAGAGCAGTAGGAGGAATGTGATCGTCAGCGGGACGCCGATGTTCTGCGCGTAGAAGATCAGCTGGATGACGTACGGCGGGGGTGCGAACAGACCGCGGACGAGCGGGTCCGTGACGACCGCGACGAGCAAGACTGCGATGAAGACGACGAGCCACGGCGTCGCGCGGCGGGGTCCGAGGGCGAGCAGAGCGTAGGTCGGCGCGAGGAACGCCCAGACGAGGCCGCCGCTGTTCGACGTGACTCCGCCGGCGAGGACGTTCGCGGCGAGGACGAACGCCGCCCCGGTCGCGAGCATTGCGACGACGTACCGATCGAAGCGCTTCGTTCGGGCCAGAACCACGAGATTGCCGACGCTGAACAGTGACAGCCCGAGGCCAAGCACCAGGCCGACGAGCCCTCCTTCGAGCGGCAGAGCCAGTGGAGCAACGATCGTGGCGTAGCCGGCAACCACGCCGACGCGCTTCCGGAGACGAGCGTCATCATCATCCGCCGGTAGGTCGGCGATCGAAACCAGCCGCTTCACGAGGACCTGAAGGCGTTGCCGGAGCGAGTGTCCGCTGTGGATGGCTCGCCTCACCTTCGCATCGAACGGCCTAGAAGGCTGAGGATAGCCCCGGGTGGAACGGTTCGAGCCGATCCCGAGCACCGATCCGCTCGAAGAGGATCTCGGCGTGGCCGGCCCGGTCTCGCCACATCTCTTCGTGGCGACCTTCGGCACGGACGCCGACTGGGTGGTGATGCTGATCCATGTCCACCCCCCCCGGACCGATGCACTCCGCCAACCCAGAGTGGCGCGGCGAACGATGCGGACGTCGGCTCGCCAGCCGTGACGCTGGCCGGTTACCAGCGCCCGTGCGACGGCAAGCCGTTCCGCGGGAAGTCAGGCTGATACTGTTCGCCGATGGCCGCCCGCGCGGTGATCGACCAAGCCCACCTCGATGCGCTCGAGGCTCGCGAGAACGCGCGCTTCGTGGCCGAACGCCCGAAGTCGATGGCGCTGCTCGAGCGATCCCGCCACACGATGCCACGCGGCGTGCCCATGACCTGGATGGACGACCTCTATGAGCATCCGCCGGTGTTCGTGGCGTACGGGCACGGCGCCACCATCACCGACGTCGACGGGCACTCGTACCTCGACATGTATATCGCCGACATGAGCGCGTTCTGTGGGCATGCGCCGGATGCCGTCGTGGAGGCCGTGAACCGACGGATGGGCCTCGGTAACCAGTTCCTGATGCCCGGCGAGGACGCGATCGTCGTGGCCGAACACCTTGTCGATCGATATGGGTTGCCCAAGTGGCAGTTCACGCTCTCGGCAACGCAGGCGAACACGGAAGTCATCCGACTGGCTCGGGCCGCGACCGGTCGGGAGATCGTGCTGCTGTTCGATGGGAAGTACCACGGCCATGGCGACGCGACCCTCGTCGTGCTGGACGACGGCAAGGTCCGACCCGAAGAGCACGGGCTCCCTCGCTCGATCACCGGTCAGGCCCGGATCATCGGGTTCAACGATGTCGACGCCCTCGAAGCGGCCCTCGCGCCACGGGATGTCGCCGTGGTGCTCGCCGAGCCGGCGATGACGAACGCCGGGTTCATCCTCCCGGACACCGGGTTTCACGAGGCACTTCGGCGGCTGACCCGCGATACCGGCACGCTGCTCGCGATCGACGAGACCCATTCGCTCGTGACCGCCTACGGCGGACTGACCAGGGCGTACGGCCTGGATCCCGACATGCTCACGATCGGCAAGTCGATCGCTGCCGGCGTGCCGCTCGCCGCGTACGGCATGACCGAGGACATCGCCTCCCACATCGCGCCGCCGCCTGGCGGCCACCTCGTCTCGGGCGAAGCGATCGATCAGGTCTCGACCGGCGGCACCCTGTTCGCGAATGCCCTGTCGATGGCCGCAGGCCGCGCCGCCCTTCTGGAGGTCCTGACCGAGGATGCCTTCGAGCGATCGGCCGAGCTCGGCGGGCGCATGGCCAGCGGGTTGCGGGCGGCGATCGAAGCCGCCGGACTGCCCTGGACGGTCGTCCAGTTCGGTGCCCACGCCGCCTATTTCTTCACGGAGACGCCGCCGCGCAACGGCGCTGAGTCGCGCGCCGCCGACGACCCGCAGCTCCGGGCGTTCATGCGCGTCTGGCTGGCGAACCGTGGCGTCTGGGAATCGGGCTGGTGGCTCGGCCCGACGGTCTCAGTCGCCCACACGGCGGCCGATGTCGATCACTACGTCGATCTGTTCGGCCAGTGTCTGGCTGACCTCATGGGATCCGATCGGTAAGCGCCTGAGCGTGGCTCCACGCTAGGAGACGGGGTCGCGGTCGCCATGCGAGTCCATACTGCGGCCGACCGAGCAGGCAGCGCGCAGGAGGTCTGACGCCGTGATCGATTTCGGGATCCAGCTAGCCGAACCGTGGGCCGAGGAGATGGCCGATCGGCATGCGTACTACCGCGACCTTCTGAGTCGCGGACAGGGCGCCTTCTCCTCTGCATGGGTCTCCGACCACCTGATGAGCGACGATCAGCCGATGCTCGAGGGTTGGACGACCCTTGCGTATCTCGCGGCCGAGTTCCCCCGCTACACCTTCGGGAACACGGTCCTGAGCCAGAGCTACCGCAATCCCGCATTGCTCGCGAAGATGGCGGCCACGCTCCAGTACCTGACGGAGGGACGCCTGATCCTCGGGATCGGCGCCGGCTGGCAGGCCGACGAGTACCACGCCTACGACTACCCGTACCCAGGTATCGGGACGCGGATCGAACAGCTGAGCGAAGCGATCGACGTGCTCAGGGCCATGTGGACCCAGTCGCCCGCGACCTACGAGGGGCAGCATTATCACGTCCGGAATGCGTATTGCGAACCGCGACCGGCGACTCCGATCCCGATCCTCGTCGGTGGGCGCCGGCCGAAGTTCATGCGGGTCGCCGCAGCGAAGGCCGACATCTGGCAATGGGATGGCCCGATCGAGCGATTCCGGATCCCGCACGACCTCCTGGTCACCGCCTGTGGCGACATCGGCCGCAACCTGTCGGAGGTCCGTCTCTCGACGGCCGGGGAGGTGTACTTCCCGCGCGATCCGGCCGACTTCCCCGAGCCGACGAAGAGCATCAGCGACCCGGCCCAGGATCCCTCGGGCAGCTTCGCCGAGGAGTTCGACTGGGTGATGGGCCCGACACCCGACGACGCGATCCGGGCTCTCCGACCCTTGATCGACCTCGGCGTCACGCTGGTCACGCTCTACTTCCACGACCGACGCTCACTCGACATCTTCGCCCGGGAGGTCATCCCGGCGTTTCGCTGATGGATGCGCACGCGGGAGGCCTTGCCAGCCAGCGAGAGGTCCATACTCGTCGAGTTCGCGCGCGTCGTGCCGACGAGGGAGACGACCCATGAAGCCGGTCTACCTGCCCATCGATCGGGCATTCCTTCGCTACATCGAGGTTCCAGGCGAGGACCCACCCCTGCTCTGGCTGCACGGCTGGCAGTGCTCATCGACCGGCGAGCTGCTGCCGGCCGCGATCCAGCCACCGTTGCGCGGGCGCCGATCGCTCCTGATCGACCTGCTCGGCCACGGCTACAGTGACAAGCCCCTCGACTTCGGGTACGGGATCGTGGACCACGCCAGGACGATCGTCGCGCTCATCGATGCACTGGGACTGGGCGAGTGCGGCCTCGTCGGTCACAGCATGGGCGGGGCGGTCGCCATCCTCGTTGCCGCCGCTCGGCCGGCAGTCGTGTCGCTGCTGATCATGGCCGAAGGGGACTTGGGTCCCGATGGTGACGATGGACTCGACGGCCAGACGGAAGACCAGTATGTGGAGCACGGGTTCCCCGATCTGCTCGCAAGCCAGTCAACGGAAGCGGAGGCGCATCGCGGCGGCCTCCGCGCTGCCCATGTCGGGATCACTCGGCTGGTCGAGCCTCGGGCGATCCATCGCGAGGCCGTTTCGATGGCCGTCGAAACGGACCCCTCCCTTCGTTCGCTCCTGGGTGGCCTCACGTGCCCGCGCTGGTATCTCCAGGGCGAACTCAGCGATCCCGACTCAGGACTTGAGCGCGAGCTCGCGGCGATCGGTGTCGGCTGGAAGGTCGTCCCGGCCACGGGACACGCGATGGGCCTGCAGAACCCGTTGGGCCTGGCGCAGACGGTCGCGGACGTGCTCACCGGACCGATCGACCAGGCCTGACAGTCAGGGTTAACCGGTGGTGGCCGCCGCCGATGATCTGGTGGCCGGGTCCGCATGCGCGACCCGCGCCCGGAACGAGGATGGCGAGTGACAGCGGTGGCGAGAACACGGGCTCGAGCGCGGACGAACCCCCTTCGTCTCCTCATCGTCGTGCTCGCGGGTCTGCTGCTCGGGATCGGCGTCTTCTGTGGCCGTGGGCGTCATCGCCCAGCCGCGGCGCACCACCCCCGTGTACGACCCGCCGGTGCTCGCCGGCCAGCAGCTCTGGGGCGCCTGTGCCGGCGGGTTCTACGCCCGCCACGGGGACACGATCGTGCTCACCTCCACAGGACACTGCACCAGCGAAGGCACCGTCGCCTACGACTCGGACGGCACCACCGTGCGCGGCGTCTTCGGCCCGGCCGCCCGGGATGCCTCGTGCCCGTACCCCGGTCACAAGTGCGCGTCGTCCGACATCAACTACCTGGTGGTGGCCGAGGATCGCATCCCGTGGGGGCACCTGAACGTCGTGGACCTGGGCACCGCCGGCTACCGCGTTGTCACGGCTCGGACGCGACCGCTCGCCTGCGCCGATATCGCGGTCGGCGACCTGGTCGAGATCGAACGGCCGCAACATCTACCGCAGCGGCGTCGTGGCGGAGAAGGGTGAGAACCTCCACCCGGAGGACGGCGACTACTTCCCGTGCATGATCGCGGCGCGCATCCAGGTCGGGACCGGGGACTCGGGCGGCGCGGTCCTGGTGCGCGGGATCCCGGCGGGGGTCACCAGTCGAAGTTTCGGCGGCAACCTCGGCTTCACGCCCTCGCGGAAGGGCTGGCGCAACTTGGGCTGGAGCTCTGTACGACGCCCGACTGCGGACTCGAACGACCCGGGTCATGAGCGCGGGCGCAGGTTCTCCGGGTCGTACAGGGCAGCCTCCAGAACCACGGCGGCACGGCGCTCGCCGAGCAGCGCGACCTCCAGGGCCTGTCCGGCCGCCTCGAAGCCGCTGTCCACGTACGCGAACGCCAGGCTCGTGCCCGTGGCGTGCCCGAAGGCGCCCGACGTGGTGACGCCGATCGCCCGACCACCTCCGAATACCGGCTCGCCACCGGCGGCATCGAAGTCGATGGCGTCCACCTGCAGGCACACGAGGTGGGTCGACGCACCCCGCTCCCGCCGCGGCCACGAGGGCCTCGCGGCCCACGAACTCGTGATCCAGCTTCACGAAGCGGAGCGTCCCGGCTTCGACCGGCGTGATCTCGTTGGTGAGCTCGGCGCCCCAGCCAGGGTAGGCCTTCTCCATCCGGAGACTGTTCATGGCGTAGAGCCCGAAGTCCGCGATGCCGAACGGCCTCGCCGGCCGCCCAGACCGCGTCGTACAACGCGACGACGTCGGCCATCGGCACGTGCAGCTCCCAGCCCAGCTCGCCGACGTAGTTCACGCGCAGGGCCCGGACGCCGATCCCGGCGACCTCGATCTCCCGGCCGGTGAGCCACGGGAAGGCGGCGTTGCCGAGATCGGCCGACGTCAGCTGGCCAGCAGGTCCCGCGAGCGCGGACCGGCCACGATCAGCGTGCTCCAGGCCATCGGTGACATCGGCGATCGCACACCTGCTCGCCGGGTCGGAGCGAGAAGCGCAGCAGGTCCAGGTCGCGCTGGTAGGCCACGGCCCCCGAGAGCAGGAGGAAGCGATCGCTCGCGAGACGCGTGATCGTGAACTCCGTCAGGAACCGGCCGCGCTCGTCCAGGGCGTGGGCGAGCACGATGCCGCCCTCGCGGCGCGGCATGCGGTTCGCGCACAGCCGATCGAGGAACGCCTCGGCGTCCGGGCCCGAGACCTCGAACTTGGCGAAGCTCGGCAGCTCCATCACGCCGACCCGCTCGCGGACGGCCCGGCACTCGGCTGCGACGACCTCGAAGACGTTGTTGCGGCGGAATGTGCCGTCCTCCTCGCGCCCGTCGAGCGAGAACCACTTGGGGCGCTCCCAGCCGAAGCCCTCGGTGAACACGCAGCCCTTGGCCAGGAGCGTGTCGTACAGCGGCGTGGTCTTGGCGGGACGACCCTCGGGGCGCTCCTCGCCGGGCGGGATCAGCCGGTACATGTCCCAGTACTCGCGGTGGGCCTTGGCGGACGCGTACGCCTGGTCGGCGAACGAGCCGAAGCGGCGCGGATCCATGCCCAGCATGTTGATCTCGGCGTCGCCGTGGACCATCCACTGCGCGAGGTACTTGCCGCAGCCCGGGCCCTGGGCGATGCCGATGCCGGAGCCCGTGGCCAGCCAGAAGTTGCGGACGCCCGGGGCGGGCCCGACGAGGGGGTTGCTGTCGGGGGTGTGCGAGATGGCGCCGTTCACGACCTTCTTGATGCCCGCGTCGGCGAAGATCGGCATCCGCTCCATGACCCGCTCGAGGTACGGGCGTGATCGGCTCGTAGTTCGCCTCGAACAACTCGTTGGAGGAGTCCCAGGCCGGACCGCCCTGCTCCAGCCCAGGCCTCCTGGGTGCCGCTCCCCTCGTAGATCCCGATCAGGCCGGACTTCTGCTCCTGCCGGTAGTAGGCGGAGCAGTACGGGTCGCGCATCACCGGGATCTCGCCGTCGCGGTCGAGGAACTCCTGGACCGGTCCCGTGACCACGTACTGGTGCTTGATGTTGGCGAACCGGGTCTGGACGCCGAGCCAGGCGCTCACGCGATCGGCGTAGCAGCCCGCGGCGTTGACCACGTGCTCGCAGGTGATGTCGCCCTGCTCGGTGGAGACCCGGAACTCGCCGCTCGGCAGCTGCTCGATCCCGAGGACCCGGTTGTGGCGCACGATGGTGCCGCCGAGGCGCTTGGCGGCCGTCGCCATGCGCGTTGCAGGCGCTCGACGGGTCCACGTACCCGTCGTCGAGCGTCCAGGCGCCCGCCAGCACGCCCTCGGTGGTCACGAACGGGTTGATCCGCCGGATCTCCTCGGGGCTGATGATCTGCATCCGGAACCCGATGTTGGCGGCCACGCCCTCGACGCGCTTGAAGTGGTCGAGCTCCAGCTGGTTGGTGGCGAAGCGGATGCCGCCGGTCGCGTGCCAGCCGGTGGGCTGGCCGGTCATCGACTCGAGCTTCGCGTACAGGCCGTTGCTGAACGCGTGGACCTTGGCCAGGTTGTAGTTGGCGATGAAGCTGGGGCACTGGCCGGCCGCATGCCAGGTGGACCCGGACGTCAGCTCGCCCTTCTCGACCAGGATCGTGTCGGTCCAGCCCTCCTCGGCCAGGCTGTAGAGCAGGCTGATCCCCATGACGCCGCCGCCCACGATCACGACGCGGGCTGTCGATCTCACGGTCGTCTCCTCCGGGCGCCCAGGGCCGGCATCCTCACGCCCGGATGCGGGCGTTCGTGGGGTCGTACGGCGCCCGGAACGATGCCGTCGCCGCGCGTCGCTCCGTCGCGACCTCCACCTCGTACCGGCCGGCCGCGAGCCAGTCCGGCGTGACAGGCCCATCCGAGCGCCGGACATAGCCGAGCCCGATCGAGCGCCCGATCGGTGTGCCCGAACATCGCCGACGTGATCCGGCCGACCAGCTCGCCGTCGCGCCAGATCGGCTCGTTGTGGTACATGAGCGGCTCGGGGTCGTCCAGCGTCAGCACCGCGAGGCGCCGGCTGACGCCCGTCTCGCGCTGGCGCAGGAGCGCCTCCCGGCCGACGAAGCCGCCGGGCTTGTCCCAGGCGACCGTGAACCCGAGCCCGGCCTCGATGGCCGTGTCCTCGTCGCTCATGTCGTGGCCCCAGTGGCGGTACGCCTTCTCCATCCGCAGCGAGTTGAGCGCGTGATAGCCGGCGTGGCGGAGGCCGAACGCCTCGCCGGCGGCGACGATCTCGTCGTAGACGTGGGTCGCGAACTCGGTCGGGACGTACAGCTCCCAGCCCAGCTCGCCCACGTACGTGGTGCGGGCGGCTCGGACGTAGGCGAGACCCAGGTCGATCTCGCGCACCGCCCCGAACGGGAAGGCCTCGTTGGAGAGGTCCGCGTCGGTCATCGAGTCCAGCAGCTCGCGCGAGCGCGGGCCCATGACGGCGATGACCGCCTCGCCCGAGGTGACGTCGGCGACCGTGACGTGCGCCTCGGGCGGGATCTGGCGCCGCAGCCAGTCGAGGTCGCGGACCGTCTGGGTGCCGGTCGTGACGACCAGGAACCGATCCTCGGCCAGGCGGGTGACGGTGACGTCCGCCTCCACGCCGCCGCGGTCGTTCAGCCACTGCGTGTACACGATGCGTCCCGGCGCCACGGCGACGTCGGCGGTGCAGATCCGCCCCAGCACGCGCTCGGCGTCGCGGCCCTGGACGAGGATCTTGCCGAACGACGTCTGGTCGAACACGGCCACGCCCTCGCGGACGGCGCGATGCTCCTCGGCGCTGTACGGGAACCAGTTCTGGCGGCCGTAGCTGTACTCGTAGCGCGGCTCGACGCCGTCGGGCGCGTACCAGTTCGCCCGCTCCCAGCCGCCGACCTCACCGAAGCAGGCGTTGCGCGCAGCGAGCCGGTCGTGGAGCGGTGAACGGCGGATGCCGCGCGACGTCTCGTACTGGCGGAACGGCCAGTGCATGTCGTAGAGCAGGCCCAGCGTCTCGGTGGTGCGGCCGTAGAGGTACCGACGGTTGCGCTGGAACGGCATGAATCGCCGGATGTCGACCTCCCAGAGGTCCATCGGCGCGCGATCGTCCACCAGCCAGTCCGCGACCGCCCGGCCGGCGCCACCGCCGCCCGCGAACCCGACGGAGTTGAACCCGGCGGCCACGAAGTAGCCGCGGTGGCCCGGCGCCTCGCCGAGGACGTAGCGGTCATCGGGCGTGAAGCTCTCGGGCCCGTTGAAGTGCAGCTGGTAGCCGACCTCGCCCAGGACGGGGACGCGCCGGGCGGCACGCTCGAGGAAGGGCGTGATGTGGTCCCAGTCCTCGGGCAGGGTGACGAACTCGGCATCCTCCGGGATGCCGTGCGTCGCCCACGGCTTGGCGCCGGGCTCGAAGAACCCGACCATGAGCTTGCCCGTCTCCACGCGGATGTACGCGGTGTCGTCCGGCGAGCGGAGGACCGGCAGGTCGGGATCGAGGCCCGGGATCTCCTCCGTGATCAGGTAGAAGTGCTCGGCGGCATGGTTCGGGATGACCACGCCGTTCTGGCCGGCCAGCTCGCGGGCCCACATGCCCGTGCAGTTGACGACGTACTCGCAGGCGATGTCGCCGCGGTCCGTCGAGACACCCGTGACGTGGCCGTCGCGCTCGTGGATCGCGGTCACCTTCGTGTGCTCGAAGATCCGGGCCCCGCCCATGCGGGCCGCCTTGGCGAGGGCCTGGGTGACGTCGGTCGGGTTGGCGACGCCGTCACCCGGGATCCACGCGGCACCGAGTACCTCGGCCGGGTCGAGCAGCGGGAACAACTCGGCGGCCCGGCCGCCATCGATCATCTCGGCGTCCACGCCGCACAGGCGCCCCATCGATACGTTGCGCCGGACCTCCTCGAGGCGACCCTCGGTCGCGGCCAGCAGGATCGACCCGGTTCTGCCGGAACCCCGTCCCCAGGCTCGTCCGCCGCTCGACCTCGGCGAACAGCTCGAGCGCGTACTTCGCCAGCATGCTCATGTTGTAGGTGGCCCGGATCTGCCCGACCAGCCCCGCGGCATGCCACGTGGTGCCCGATGTCAGCCGCTTTCGCTCGAGGAGGACGACGTCGCTCCAGCCGCGCTCCGTCAGGTGGAACGCGACGCTCGTGCCGACGATGCCACCGCCGATGACGACGACGCGAGCCTGGGCCGGGAGGTCGTGGCCGGGCACAGTCTCCCCCACGGCAGCGGACGATCCATCCAGCACGGCGATCGACTCCTCCTGCTCCTGGCGAGACACCAGGGATGCCGGTCCCCGAGTGCCTGGGTGACGCCCTCGCAGTATGGCGTGGCAGGAACCCAACGGCGAGCGCCACGGACGAGGTTCCGGCTATGGGCTGAGCGGCACCAGGGGCGTCGCCAGGGGCTCGGGCGAGGCGGACCGGACGGGCCAGACCACGATCGAAGGCGACGCGTCGGGCATCGCTCCGAGCGTCACCTCGTGGCATGACAGGCACAGGCTCGGCCGGTCGCTCCAGGTGATCCGCCGGGAGCTTGCCGGCGCTGCCGCCGCCCCGGTGGCAGGTCAGGCAGTCCGTCTCGCCCACGGCCGTCTCGTGCGCGGGCACCGGTGGCTCGACGGTCGGCAGCCGATGGCAGAGCCAGCAGACCGCCTCCTTGCGGTGGGTCATGTCCGCCGGCAGCGGCGCCGTGGCGGTGCCGTGGCACGTCAGGCAGGCCTCGTTCTGGTTCTCGCGGTGCGGCCGCGACAGTGGCGCGGGCAGGTTGCCCGGCTTGTGGCAGACGGTGCACTCGGTGGCGTGGATGCCCGAATGGCCCGGGGCGGTGTCCACGAGCCGGGCCGTCGCATGGCAGTCGGTGCACTTGCTCCAGCCCTCGGACGGATGGCCCATGACCGGGATGTCGCGCAGGCCGATCGTGCCCGCCGCTGGTCTGGTGGCAGCCGGCGCACTCGGCGTCGCCGGGGAGGATCGCGCCGCCCATGCTGATGGTCCGGGCGACGCGCGTCGGGCGGGATGCTCGGGAGGCGGCTGCACGGCCCCGGCGATCACGCCCGGCCTGCTGCGAGCTCCGGGACGGCGATGTTGACGAACATGAAGCCGACCATCGAGCACGATGGCCATCGACGAGGGCGCCGACGGCGATCCAGTAGCCGTAGCCGCGTCGCGGCCTGGCGGATCATGCGTCGCCGCCCACGCGATCGCGTCGGCCGGCTCGAGCGGCTCCACGTCGCGGGCCGGCGCGGCGACCAGGCGATCACGCGCGGTCGGCGATGAACGCCCGGAAGGTGGAAGCCGACGTGGACATCGCGCCTCGCGCAGGTCGAGATAGCGCTCGGCCAGCGTGTAGACGAAGGCGACGAAGGCGAAGGCCGCGACGACGATGCTGATCTCGACCAGGCTCGGCGTGTAGGGGACGTACGTCTCGGACGCCACGCCGCCGACGACCGTCGTGGGGATGATCTGCCCGGCGCTCACGAAGACGCAGCCGATCGACGAGGACGCCGACGAAGGCGAGGCCGGCAGCCACGCCGGTGCCGGTGACCGTCCGGGTCGACGGCAGCGCGATCAGGGCGAGCGGGATGAGGAGGCCGCCGATCGAGCCGGACCCAGAACGGCGAGCGCCAGCGGGCCGGTGAGGAGCGCCAGCGTGGCGCCGTGGAGGGCCGACGTCGTCGCTCAGCAGGCCGGCGATGACCTGGCGGCCGAGCAGGACCAGCGTAGCCGACGAGCGCGACGACCAGCAGGATGCGGATCGCCGGGATGGCCAGCTGGCGGCCGCGCTCGAACCCGGCCAGCTCGCAGGCGCACGACGAAGTAGAAGACGATCCCGAGCAGCGCCGATGCCGGCGAGCAGCGCCGTCACGAGCATCGCGATCGGCGTGAAGAGGCCGTACCAGTACGGTCGGGCGAAGACGACGCCCGAACACCGCGCCGAGCGTCGAGGGGGCGAGGACGGCGGTGCACGACGAGGCCAGGCAGGCGTAGCGGTGGATGCTGTCGCGGCCGGTGAACATGCTCCAGACCTCGACGAGCAGGAACACCAGGTAGACGCCGTAGAACACGCCCATCCACCACATCGGCGAGGACAGCGACGGGTTGAAGACCGCGCCGAAGACCATCCGGACCGGGTAGTGGAGGTCGAGCGCGATGATCCCGAAGGCCGTCGTCAGGGACAGGACGGCCAGGATCGCGTGGCGCTTCTCGAGCGGCCGGAACATGTCGATGCCGAACACCGTGCCCAGCGACGACCCGAGGCAGAGGCCGCTGGTCGTGATGGCGAAGAAGACGTAGGCGCTGATGAGGATGCCCCACTCGAACGACGGGGTCGTGCCGAAGACCTCCGTGCCGGGCGGCGATCGTGAGCAGCGGCTCCGACGGCCCCGAACGCCATCAGGGCGAGCAGGAAGCGAGTACCAGGCCTTGAGCGGCCCGCGGCGTGCGCGCGACCTCGGCCCGGGCGGCCGCGTAGGCCACGCGCGGGCTGAGGACCACTTCGCGGCCGGCGACGCTGCACCGTCATCATGCCGTCGCCTCGCCCTCGAGGCCGACGTAGAAGACGCGCGGCTTCGTGCCGAGTCCTGCCTTGAGGACCCGCGTCGGCGTCTCGGCGCAGGGCCACGCTCACCGGGCTCGCCGGGTCGTTGAGGTCGCCGAAGGTCCGCGCCCCGACCGGGCAGGCCTCGACGCAGGCCGGCTGCCGGCCGGTCGTGATCCGGTGGTAGCAGAACGTGCACTTGTCGGCGACGCCCGGCACGCCCCGCGGCATGTCGCCGCCGGCCGGGCACGATGTAGCGCGCGCCGTACGGGCAGGCGACGATGCAGTAGCCGCAGCCGATGCAGCGCTCCTCGTCGATCGAGGACGACGCCATCGGGCGTGTGGTACGTGGCCCCGACCGGGCAGACGGCCGATGCACGGCGGGTTCTCGCACTGCATGCACAGGCGGGGCACGAAGCGCACGTCCGTGACCGCTGCCACGGTGGCCACCGCCGGGGTCGTCGGCGGGGTCGAAGCCGTTGATCCCGCCCTCGGGCGAGTCGACGATGGACGGTGCCCGTCGGCCGTGGTCGTGTGGCGCTCGACCCAGGTCCGCGAGTACTTCGGCGTCCTCGGGCACGTGGTTCTCGTCCTTGCAGGCGACCACGCACAGGCCGCAGCCGATGCAGCGTGTTCGTGTCGACGACGAAGCCCCAGCGATGGGCGGCGGGTCGTACCCGGCCGACGATCGGCTCGGCGTTCTCGGTCGCACCGATGTCCGTGTCGGTCAGCTTGGTCAGCCAGTCGAACAGCAGGGCCGAACCGGCGAGGCACGGCAGCGCGACGACGCCGAGTCCGAGGACCTGGCGGCGCGAGACCTGGGCGCGCCGGACGGGTCCACCTGGGTCGCCGGCGGATCGACTGCGGGCCGGACTCGCCGGCGCGGCGGGCCGACCGGCTCGAGGTCCAGGGGTTCCGTCATGGCGTCCTCAGGGCCTCCGGTTGGTGGACGGGCGGTGGCACGACAGGCAGACGCTGTCGGCCACGAGCTCGTGACCGCTCGGGATCTTCTTGAGGCCGTCCGGGCCGTGGCAGACCGTGCACGCGGGCAGGTTCGCGAGCGGGTGGCTCACGGTCGGCGGCCGGACCGCCACGATCGAGTGCGGGTCGTGGCAGCGGAGGCAGTGACCGCCGCTGTAGTGCCTGGCCTCGATCGATCTGCGGGAACGTCGCCGGGCGACCCGGCGACCGCGGCATGGCAGGTGGCGCAGATCTGTCGCTGGCGGCTTGGCGGGCTCGATGCTGACCGGCCGCGGCGTTGCTGGCGGCGTGGTCCGCGAGGGGTCCGTGGCAGCCCTCGCAGGAGACGTTGACGTGGATGCTGGCATCCTGGGTATCGCGCCTCCGGAGCGTGGCAGGAGGCGCAGATGGCCTGCCCGGCGAACTGCGGCGTCAGGCCGCTCCAGGCGTGCGTGTTGGGCGCGTTCTTGACCGCGCCGTACTGCGTGTAGGAGCTCGCCGCCGCGAAGGCGGCGAAGCCCAGGGCGACCGATGCGACCAGCGCGACGATCGCGACCTTGATCCCAGTGGTCACCGATCGCGACCAGTCGACGCGCGATCGGCTCGACGTCGCTTCCTCCGCCTCCTCACCCGCAGCGAGGTCCGGCAGGGGCAGTCCCGGCTCGTCCTTCGTCGGCTGGTCCTTCCTGGTCATCGATCGGCGCCCGGCGGGTCAGGGGTGAGCGGAGCGGTACTTGCCCCACTGGCGCAGGCCATACGCCCAGGCCACGGGCGTCAGCGACATGATCACCAGCGTCGCGATGGCCGCGACGATCGCCGCCGGACGCCCGAATACGAAGTACGTCACATTGATCGCGAAGAAGGCGAAGATCGCTTCGACGCACCAGGTCACGAAGGTCAGCCCCAGCCAGGTCACGATGCTGGTGCCCCGGTTGGTCGCATGCCCCCACGAGATACTCACGGCGAGGAGCACGATCCACGCCAGGATCAGGATCAGGATCCCTGCGTCCACATCCACCAGTCCGGTACCTCCTTGAGCGCACGGCCGGTCGCTCGCTCCTCCTACTGTTCGTCGGGGACGCCAATGCCGTCATCGGGCCATCAGGGGTGAATCGGCGGGCCATTCGGTGCAAAACCGCCGAATCGGCAGCCATGGCTCGGCTGTCGCCCGACGCCGTCCGCACGCGACACCGGGTATCGTCAGCGCATGTGGCTGCGCGGAGACCCCGATCCGGACATCGAGGGCATGGTCGTCGACGCGCTGGACGGCCTGCCCGAGCTGTTCCGCGAGCGCCTCGGCAGCGTCGCGATCGTGGTCGAAGACGAGCCGACCCCGGATCAGCTTCGATCGGTCGGAGCCCATGGACTGTACGGGCTGTACCAGGGTGTTCCCAGGACGAAGCTGGCGGCGGAGGGCGCACCGGTCCCCAGCAAGATCACCATCTTCCGGGGACCGATCATGCGGGCATCACGGAGCCCGGAGGACCTCGCTGAACGCGTGACCGAGACCGTCTACCACGAGATCGCCCATCACTTCGGGATCAGCGATGAGCGACTGCACGAACTCAAGCGAGGTGCCCCGTGAGCGATCCGTCGGACACCCGGCCCGTCCGCGGCACCCGCGGCACCCTCGTCTACCTGCGCCCCCTGGAGCCGGGCGATGCCGAGCTTGTCCACGGCTGGTACGCGGACACCCGGATCGCCACGCTGATGGGAGACCTGCCACGCAGCCTGGCGCGGCGGCAGCAACGCTACGAGTCGAGCATCGCCACCGAAGGCGAGGGCCACTTCCTGTTCGTGATCTGCCGGCTCGAGGACGACCATCCGGTCGGCCGGACCGACCTGTTCGAGATCGATCGCCAGCACGGCTCGGCGGCGTTCGGGATCACGATCGGCGATCCGGCGATGTGGGACAGGGGGTACGGCACGGACGCGGTCAATGCCGTCGTCGACTTCGCGTTCGGGCAACTCCGGCTGGAGCGGCTGTGGCTCGACACGGACGCCCACAACACGCGCGCCCAGGCGGTCTACAAGAAGGCCGGGTTCGTTCGTGAGGGCGTGCTGCGACATTCCTTCTACCAGGACGGCCGCTGGAGTGACGACGTCAGGATGGCGATGCTCCGCGACGAGTGGGTGGACCTCCCCCGGCCCCGAAGCTGGGAGCTGGCCGCCGCCGAGGTCGGGGCACGCGGCGAGACGCACTAGCAACATCGGCCGGCAAGGCCGGCGCGAAGTCGACGCGAGGCCGGCGCGAGGCTGGGGTGGCTCGCGCCTGTCAGATGCGGTCCAGACACGAGCGAGCGTGGCCATCGCGCGAATCAGGCAGAACCTGCTTTCTGGTCATCGCTCCACGAGGCGCTCGTTCCGGGAGCGCGCCTGACAGTGACGCATAGCCCCACTCGACGCCACGATGCACCCGATCTCGCCCGACACCTCGGCTGGTCGCTCGGCTGGCCGCGCCGACCGAACACTCAACGCACGAGCAGTCCCTCGACGACCGGCGCGATCCGTTCCACCCACCGCGCATACTGGGCACCGCTCGGATGCAGTCCATCCTTCGCCACGAGCGACCGATCCGTCGCGGCCTCGAGCGAGATGTCGAAGATGTCGACGAACGCGATCCCGCGCGCCCCTGCCAGCCGTTCCATGACCGCATTGCTCGCGACGATACCGTCGTGCTGCTGCCGCGGGTCGCCGTAGTCGCTTCCCGCGGGGGTCACCGTGTAGTCCGGGATGGCCACGGTCAGGATCCGAACGGCCGGCAGGCGCGACAGGAGCGCGTCCAGGATGGTGACGACGTTGGTCTCATAGGTCTCGACCGGAATGCCCTTGACGACGTCGTTGACGCCGATCAGGACGGTCACGAAGTCCGGCTCGAGGGCGTCGAGGGCCGGCAACTCGTCACGGATCAGATCCCTCGAGGTGTACCCGTCGACGCCCAGGTTGGCCACGAGGGCGAGAGCGGACGGCGCGGGCGCGGGCGCAAGCGCGGCCCGACCGGACGCGGCCAGAGCGGCGACGAGCTGGTCCGGGAAGCGAGCCGGCGCACCCTCGGACGTGCCGATCGTGTAGGAGTCGCCCAATGCCACATAGCGCATCGCACGAGTATGCGGCGCAAACCATGCTGTACCATCAAGTATCGACACCGACTTGGGAGAGGTCGGTTCGATCACCTTGATCGCCTGCGCGCCAAGTGCGCGGCGAGAAGGCTTGAAGGAGGACACATGCAGAAGCGCACCGGCCTGGCCCTGTTCGCGGGTCTCGCCATCCTCGTCGCCGCGTGTAGCGGCAGCACGGCCAGCACGGCCCCGTCGGCTGAGGCGCCGTCGGTCGCTCCGTCCGTCGCTCCGTCCGAGGCGGCGTCGGTGGCGCCGTCGGTCGAGCCGTCGGCCGCCCTCACCCCGATCAAGGTCGGTGTCGTCACGGACGTCGGACAGCTCGAGGACAAGTCATTCAACCAGTCGTCCAACGAGGCCTCCAAGGCGGCCGCGGAGGCGTCCGGCGGCTCGCATGACGTCATCGTCACGCAGAGCATCGCGGACTACGGCGCCAACATCCAGACGTTCATCGACAACGACTTCGACGTCATCGTGACGGTCGGCTTCCTCATCGGGACCGATACCGCGAAGGCGGCCAAGGCCCACCCGGACATCAAGTTCATCGGCGTCGACCAGGGCATCTGCGTCGACGCAGACGCGGCGACCCGGACCCGACCTTCGCGTGCAATGGTGATGCGGCGACCCTGCTGCCGAACTACCAGGGCATCGTCTTCGCCGAGGCCCAGCCCGGCTACCTGGCCGGCATCATCGCCGCCAGCATCTCCAAGACAGGCGTGATCGGTGCCGTCGGTGGCACGAACGTCCCGGCCGTCGTCAACTACTGGCGCGGCTACGAGAACGGCGCAAAGTCCGTCAACCCGGACATCAAGGTCCTGTACCAGGAGACGGATCCGGATCCGGCCAAGGGCTTCAACGACCAGTCCAAGGGTCGCTCCATCGCAGAGAATTTCATCGGCCAGGAGCCGGTTGGTGCTGACGTGCTGTTCCAGATCGCCGGTCTGACCGGACAGGGCGTCCTCGAGGCCGCGTGCGACGCGAAGGTCTACGGCATCGGCGTCGACGTCGACCAGGCCCTGACCCTGCCGAACCTGGCACCGTGCATCGTCACGAGTGCCGAGAAGAAGCTGGTCGATACGATCAAGGCGGTCGTGTTGAGCACCGCTTCGGGCACGTTCGTCCCGGGCACGGTCGCCTACAACGCGGGCTCGACCCCGCCGGCGGTCGGGCTGGCCCCGTACCACGACAATGCCGCGCTGATCACGCCTGAGATCCAGGCCAAGGTCGATGCGGCGTTCGAGGGTATGGCCGCCGGGACACTCGACCCATGTGCGCCGATCAAGTGCACGGTGTCCGGCAAGTAGGCCGACTCCCCGCCCCACGCACTAGCTAGCCCTGAGAGGCGGTCGCGAGACCGCCTCTCAGGCGTTCATGACGGGGTCTATCATTCGATCGACCCCGTCCTTCACCCGACCGACCCACGACCGCCGCCCCTCAGTTCGAGGCAGCCGTGACCCAGATCGTCAACGCCCCAGCCCTGGAGATGCGCGGAATCACCAAGCGCTATCCGGGCGTGGTCGCCAACGACAAGATCGACCTGGAGATCCGCCCCGGCGAGATCCACGCCCTGCTCGGCGAGAACGGAGCGGGCAAGTCCACGTTGATGAACATCCTCTACGGCCTCGCCACGCCGGACGAGGGGGAGATCGATCTCGACGGGATAGAGGTCAAGATCTCCGGTCCATCCGACGCCATCGCCCGCGGGATCAGCATGGTGCACCAGCACTTCATGCTCGTGCCGGTGCTATCCGTCGCCGACAACATCCTCCTGGGCGAGGAGACGATGGCCAACCCGATCTTCCTCGATCGGAACGAGGCGCGCCGCCGGATCGTGGACCTTGGCCAGCAGTTCGGGTTCGACATCGATCCCGACGCCAAGGTCGGGGCGCTGTCGATCGGCTGGCAGCAACGTGTCGAGATCCTCAAGGCGCTCTATCGCGAAGCCCGGATCCTCGTACTCGACGAGCCGACAGCCGTGCTGACCCCCCAGGAGACGCAGGAGATCTTCGCCGTCCTGCGCCGCCTCGCCTCCGAGGGACACTCGATCATCTTCATCAGCCACAAGCTGTACGAGGTCCTGGAGATCGCCGACCGCATCACGGTCATCCGCCGAGGTCGCGTGGTCGGCACGCGACTGCCCGCCGAGACCGACGAGGTCGAACTTGCCGAGCTCATGGTCGGGCGGAACGTCCAGCTCGTCGTGGACCGCGGCGAGTCGCATCCGGGCGAAGCGACCTTCGTGGTATCGGACCTGCGCGCCAGCGACGACCGCGGTCACGAAACGGTCAAGGGAGTCACATTCGACGTCCGGGCCGGAGAGATCTTCGGGATCGCCGGGGTGGCCGGCAACGGCCAGGAAGAGCTCGTCGAGGCCCTCACCGGGCTGCGTCCGCCGACTGCCGGCCGGGTCACGCTGGGCGGGCTCGACGTGACCGGCCACGGGCCGCGTGCGCTGCAACGGGCCGGGATGTCGTTCGTCCCCGGCGATCGCCACCGATTCGGCCTGATCCTTCCCTTCACGCTGCAGGACAACCTGGTCCTGACCCAGTACGACGAGGCGCCCTTCGCGCGCGGCCTCTGGCGCAACGACAGCGCCATCGAGGCATGGGCTGAGCAGGCGATCGCCCAGTACGACATCCGGACCCCGTCCGTGACGGTCGGGATGGCCACGCTATCTGGTGGCAACCAGCAAAAGACGGTGGTGGCACGGGAGTTCAGCCGCGACCTCACGGTGCTCGTCCTGGATCAACCGACCCGCGGCCTCGATGTCGGCAGTATCGAATTCATCCACCGTCAGGTCATCGCGAAGCGCGATGCCGGTGCCGCGATCCTGCTCGTCTCGGCTGAGCTGGACGAGGTCCTGGAACTGTCCGATCGGGTCGCCGTCATGTACCGCGGCGAGATCGTCGCGCTGGTCGACGGGCCCACGGCGGAGCGCGAAGCGATCGGCCTCCTCATGGCCGGTGGTCGACGATCCATCCCGCCAGTCGAGGCTGAGGCCCCGGCGCCGACTGACGAAGGATCGACCACGACTGGACCATCGGATGACGACCACGGGTCGGACGCATGAAGACGCTGCGACACTTCTGGTCGCTCGCCGCCATCCCCCTGGCATCGATCTTCCTGGCACTGCTGTGCGGCTCGATCCTGATCATCGTCTCGGGACTTGCGACCGTGGGCCGCCTCGATTTCCTGCTCCCCATCGTCGCCTATGAGGCCCTCCTCGAGGGAGCGACCGGACTGTCATTCCTCAACGTCGCCGCCGACGGGAGCATCGCTCTCGCGTTCTCGATCGATCCTGAGCGCGCCGCACGGGCCCTGACCAGCACGATCGCCGCCGCGACCCCCCTGATCCTCACCGGGCTGGCCGTGGGCGTCGGCTTCAAGGCCGGCCTGTTCAACATCGGCGGGACCGGCCAGGTCCTCGTGGGCGGGTTCACAGCCGCCATGGTGGGCGCCTCCGTCGCCGGCGCACCGGTTCCGGTCGCGGTCACGATCGCGGTCCTCGCGGGGGCCATCGGCGGAGCGATCTACGGGTTCATCCCCGGGGCGCTCAAGGCATTCACCGGGGCGCACGAGGTCGTCTCCACGATCATGCTCAACTCGCTCGCGGCGCTCGCGATCGTGGGGTTGGTCAACGACGTGTTCAAGATCGAGGGCCCCACGTTCGCACGAACCGCCGACGTCGGCAATGCGGCGCTGCCCGTCCTGTTCGGGCGTAACGGCACCATCGGGATCTTCATCGCACTGGCGATGGTGGCCTTCTCCTACGTGCTCATCTACCGCACCACCCTGGGCTTCGAGATCCGGGCCGTCGGCGTCGAACCCGAGCGGTGCCCGCTACGCCGGCATGAGCCCACGGCGCCTGATCATCCTGACGATGAGCCTCTGCGGGATGTTCGCGGGCCTGGGTGGCACGATCGAGATCCTGACCCTCGGCTACTACCCCGCCGTGTTCGGAACGGCCATCGGGTTCGGCGGCATCACCGTCGCCATGCTCGGACGTGGACACCCGATCGGCATCCTGCTGGCGGCCCTGTTGCTCGGGGCCATGCGGGCTGGTGCGCCGGCGATGCAGATCACGGCTGACATCCCGATCGAGATCATCGACGTCATCCTGGGGCTGATCCTGCTGTTCCTGGCCGCGGAAGTCGGTCATCCGCAAGCTCTTCCGCATCCGCGGCGAGGGGGTCACGCCGGCTGAGCTCAGTACCGTATCGAAGAGCTACGGCGAGAGCGCGCTCTGATGGAGGCCCTGTTCGACATCCCGGTCCTCGGCTTCATCCTCGCGTTCTTCGCCTACATCATCGACGCGATCCTGACGACATCCCTGGCCAATCAGACCCTCACCCTCGCGACCCCGATCGCGCTCGGAGCGCTCTGCGGCGTGATGAACGAGCGGAGCGGCGTCGTCAACATCGGCATCGAGGGGATGATGCTGACCGCGGCATTCGTCGGCTTCATGGTCGCCATGATCGTGGACGACGCCATGCCGAACGAGGTGCCCGGGGCGTTCTTCGGTGCGACTCCGGCGCTCCTCATCGGCGTGGGAGCGGCCATCCTCGCCGGCATGCTGGTCTCCGCCCTGCACGCCTGGCTGTCGGTCTCGCTGCGAGCGGATCAGATCATCAGCGGGACCGTGATCAACATCATCGCGCTCGGGCTGACCGGCTACCTGAACCGTCTGATCAAGCCCCAGGGCAGCGCCGGGACGTTCAATTCGTTCCAGCCGCCGCAGGCCCTGTTGGACCTGCCGCTCGTCGGCTGGATCTTCGACATGTTCCTGGCGCAGGGCCCGATCACGATGTCGGTCATCGTGTTCGTGATCGGGCTCCAGGTCTGGCTCTTCCGGTCGCGCTGGGGACTGCGCACGCGAGCCGTCGGCGAACACCCACGAGCAGCCGACACCGTCGGCATCGACGTGATCAGGCTGCGCTATCGCAACGTCATCCTGGGCGGCATCTTTGCCGGTCTGGCCGGTGCCTGGTTGACCCTGGAGTTCAATGCCTCGTTCCAGAACGGCATGACCGCCAACCGCGGGTTCATCGCCCTTGCGGCGGTCATCTTCGGTCGCTGGACACCCATCGGCGCCTTCGGCGGGGCACTGCTGTTCATGTTCTCCGAGGCGCTCGGTATCGCGATCCGCTCCGACCCGCCGCCCGGCGACCTCGGCGTGGCCCTGTCCAGCATCCAGGCGGACCTCCCGAGCCTCTACAACAACCTGTTCGCCGCGATGCCGTACCTCCTGACGTTGATCGTCCTCGCGGGGGTCGTCGGCCGAAGCATCGCTCCCGCGGCGGTCGGCAAGCCCTACGTCAAGGAGAGCCCGACCTGACGCCCGCCGACCGTTCGACCGCCGAGGAGAAGGCCCGGGCCTGGGCGATGCTCGACCTCCAGGAGGGCCGCGGGCCGGTCCCCGTCCTCGACGACGCCGGGATCGCGACGCTGCTGCGGTCCACCCGGCGGATCGCCGTGATCGGCGCGTCGTCCGATCCAGGCCCGCCCATCGTTCGGCGTGTTCCGCTACCTCGTCGAGCAGGGGTTCGATTGCGTCCCCGTCAATCCGAACGAGCGCTCGGTCCTGGGGATCCCGGCATTCCGCGATCTGGGTGACGCGGTGGCCGAGACTGGCGCGTTCGACCTCGTGGACGTCTTCCGTCGGTCCGAGCTGATGGTCCCGCACGCCGAGGAGGCTGTGGCGACCGGCGCTCGCTGCCTGTGGATGCAGATCGGCGTGGTGTCACTGGGAGGCCGCGCGGATCGCGGCCGACGCGGGGCTGGAGGTCGTCATGGACCGCTGCACGGCGATCGAGTGGCGGCGGATCGCGCGACCCGGCTGAGGGGTGCGACCGCTCGGTCACGACCCCGCGAGAGCCTCGCCCGCGGAGTACCGCGCATGAAGCTGGGCCCGGGTCGACTCGTCTGCGAACACCACGGTGGCCGCGTGCCGCTGGATGTTGCGGATGTCATCCGCCATGAGGCCCCCTTCGGCGACCAGCAGCCGCTCTTCTTCGCCGAGCGTGCGCCCGGTCGTCACTGGGTCGTCGTCGCCCAGGACCACGGCACTGCCGGCGGCAAGGAACGTGTGGATCGGGTGTTCGCGCAGCGACGGCGCGGCGCCGGTCAGCACGTTGGAGCTGGGGCAGACCTCGAACGTGACGCCATGGTCGACCGCCCAGGCGAGGACCGCAGGGTCGTCGGCCGCACGTGACCCATGCCCGATCCGACGGACCCCGAGCTCTTCGACCGCTTCGCGGACGGCGGATGCGGGGCCCGCCTCCGCGGCGTGGGCGGTCAGCCCGAGCCCGGCCGCGGCGGCGACCTGGAACGGCTCGCGGTACGGGGTGAGCGAACGATGGACGAGTTCGTCGCCGGCGACATCGAGCCCGACGACCCCACGGCCGGCGGCATCCGCGGCCGCCTTCGCCACGGCCATGTTGGTCTCCTGGTCAAGGTGGCGGAGCAGGCAGACGACGAGCCCGCAGGCGAGCCCCGTCGCCGCCCGGCCGTCGTCGAGACCCTCGCATGTCGCCGCGATGACCGCGTCCAGGTCGAACCCCGCGCGAGCGTGCGTCGCCGGGCCGAACCGGATCTCGAGGAAGTCGCACCCGTCGGCCGCCGCATCCTCGACGGCCTCTCGGGCGATGCGCCGCATCGCCTCGTAGCTGCCGAGGACCGGATACGCCGCGGCGACGTGGGCGAGGAACACGGTCAGGTCGGCGCGGGCACGCATCCGCAGGGCGTCCTCCCAGCCCTCCGGAGGTGCCGGCACACCCATCGCGCGGGCGAGGTCCGCCGCGGTCTCCGGCCGGACCCATCCTTCCAGGTGCGTGTGAAGGTTCAGTCCCATCGGGGGATCAGAGCGACAGCCGGAGGGACGCCTCGAGCGCGGTCTCGATGCTCGCTCGCCAGCCGGTGGCGAGGCGCTTGTGCGCCTCCTCGTCGTAGACGCTGGTCCCCGATACGAGGTTGCTCGACACCGCACAGATCATGGCTGCCCGCAGCCCGCGCTGGCGGGCCACCACGAACAACGCGGATGACTCCATCTCGACGTTGAGAAGGCCCATCCCCGACATCTGCTCGGTCCAGGCCGGGGGCTCCGCGTAGAACGCGTCGTCGGTCACGTTGATCCCGACATGGACTGCGAGACCGTGAGCGGGCGCGCGCTCGCGGGCCACCCGCTCGAGTTCGAGGGTGATCTCGAAGTCAGGCACCGCCGGATAGCCCTTCGGGACGTATGCGTCGGTGGTCCCGTCATTCCGGTACGAGCCCTGGCTGATGACCAGGTCGCCGGGGTTCAAGTCCGGCTGCAGGGCGCCCGTGCTGCCGACCCGGATGAACGACGTGACCCCGCAACGCGCCAGCTCCTCGACCGCGATCGCCGTGGAGGGACAGCCCATCCCGGTGGAGGTCACGGTGATCTCACGACCTCGGTACGTCCCGACCATCGTCCGGTGCTCGCGATTGTGGGCGACCTCGCGCGCATCCTCCAGGTATTCGGCGACGAGCGGCACCCGGAACGGATCACCGGGCAGCAGAGCGACCGTGCTGACCTCACCCGGAGCGACCGCGATGTGAAACTGGCGGGCCCCGAGGCCGATGCTGCTCTTGTCGACGATGCTCAAGGCGTGAACTCCAGCTGCTCGGCTGATGACGGGTCGCACGCTGTCGGCGACCGAGGAGAAGACTAGCGGATGAGGAAGCCGAGGAAGACGAGCCCGAAGCCGGCGATGGCCATGGCGCCGCCGATGCGGGCCTGCCGGCGCAGTAGCTCCATCGCGACCGAGGCGCCGGTCTTGCCGTCGCTCCGCGTCCCGCCACGCCAGGACTCGTAACGCGCCACATTCTCGTCCTGGGCCTTGAGGGCCTGGTAGCGGCTCCACGGACCCCGTGCGCGCCGATAGCCGATCACGATCAGGGCGATACCGGCGCCCCACAACAGCAGGTTCAGGGGGCCCATCGAACGCTAGGCCTTCGTGGCGCCGTCCAGCCGAGCCCGGACGGCCGACTGCACCAGGGCGGCATTCGCCTGACCGCGAGACGCCTTCATCACCTGGCCGACGAGGAACCCGACCGCCTGGGCCTTGCCGGCGTGGTAGTCCGCGAGCGCCCCCGGGTTGGCTGCGAAGACCTCGTCGATCAAGGTGTCCAGCGCCCCGGCGTCGTGGATCTGGGCGAAGCCACGCGCGGCGATGATCGACGCGGCCGATTCGCCGACCGGCGACGTGCGCTTCGAGCACTTCACGGCCATTGGCGCGCGAGACGGACCCATCCGACACGGCCCGCACGATCGCGGCAAGCTGGCCCGGGTCCACCGCTACCGGCGACCCGGACGAGGCGTTCCGGATCTTCAGGTACTCCCCGGTGACCCACGTCGCGACGGGTTTCGCCCCAAGGCCCGGGTCCGCGGCCATGGTCGCCTCGAACAGTCGCGTGGCATCCGGATCGGCCACGAGGACCGCGGCGTCGTAGGGACTCAAGCCCAGCGTCTCGCGGTAGCGCTCACGCCGGTCCGCCGGCAACTCGGGGAGCGCGTCCGCCAGCGACGCCAGCCAGGCCGGATCGAGGTGGAGCGGCGGCAGGTCCGGTTCCGGGAAGTAGCGGTAGTCGTCGGACGTCTCCTTCGCGCGCATCCGGTACGTCTCGCCGCGCTCGTCGGACCAGCCGCGCGTCTCGAGGATCAGCTCGCCACCCGCGTCCAGGATCGCGGCCTGGCGCTCGATCTCGTACGTGATCGCCCGCTCCACGGACCGGAACGAGTTCATGTTCTTGACCTCGACCCGGGTCCCGAACGGCTCCGTGCCGCGCGGACGGAGCGAGACGTTGGCCTCGACGCGCATCTGGCCGCGCTCCATGTCGGCATCCGACGCACCGATCGAGCGCATGAGCAGCTGCAGCTCCTCCGCGTACCGGCGAGCCTGTTCGGCCGTGCGGATGTCGGGTTCGGTCACGATCTCCATCAACGGCGCGCCCGAGCGGTTGAAGTCCACCAGGCTCACCTTGCCCCCGGTCTCGTCCGTCCCGTGGACAAGCTTGGCCGTGTCCTCCTCAAGGTGCGCCCGCGTGATCGCGACCGTGAACGGCCCGTCCGACGTATCGAACGTCAGCCGGCCGAGGGACGCCAGGGGGAGATCGTACTGGCTGATCTGATAGCCCTTGGGCAGGTCCGGATAGAAGTAGTTCTTGCGATCCCAGCGGGTGGCGGCCGGCACGCTCGCCTCGATCGCCAGGCCGGTCGTCAGGACGTGCTCCACGGCCTGGCGGTTGATCGTCGGCAGCGCGCCGGGCAGACCCAGGCAGACCGGGCAGACGTGCGTGTTGGGCGGCGCCCCGTCGTAGTCCGTCCCGCAGCCGCAGAACATCTTGGACACGGTCCGCAGCTGGCAGTGCACCTCGATCCCGATGACCGCCTCGTAGCGGTCCAGGACGGCGTCCATCGTCATCGGCGGGCGGCGTCCGGTTCGGGTCGTGGCTCCATCGCGGTAGTTTCGCACACGGGACCGTCCCTCCCTGAGGTGCCGTCGCGGCGACCGGCGCCGAGGTATACGATCGGTCCCGATATGAGAGCGCTCTCTTGCCCTGCGCGGGACGCGGGTCCTGCCGTCATCGGAGGAACCCCGTGACCTACCTTCCCGCCCCGGATCGATACGACGGCATGACCTATCGAGCGTGCGGCAACAGCGGCCTCCGCCTGCCGCTCATGTCCATGGGGCTGTGGCACAACTTCGGCGATGCGACGCCGATGGATACACAGCGCGAGATGGTCCACACCGCGTTCGACCTCGGCATCACCCACTTCGACCTTGCCAACAACTACGGGCCGCCCTATGGCAGCGCCGAGCTCAACTTCGGGCGCATCCTGCGCGAGGATCTCGCCGCGCACCGCGATGAACTGATCATCTCCAGCAAGGCCGGCTGGGACATGTGGCCCGGTCCCTATGGCCAGGGCGGCGGCTCGCGCAAGTACATGCTCGCGAGCCTCGACCAGAGCCTGGGCCGGCTGGGTGTCGAGTACGTCGACATCTTCTACTCGCATCGCTTCGACCCCGACACGCCGCTCGCGGAGACGATGGGTGCGCTCGCGGCCGCCGTCCGACAGGGCAAGGCGCTCTACGTCGGGATCTCGCAGTACCCTGCGGCACGCACGTTGGAGGCGGCGGCCATCCTGCGGGCCGAGGGCATGCCGCTGCTGATCCACCAGCCGTCGTACAACCTGCTGGACCGATGGGTGGAACCGGAGCTGGTCCCGGCCCTTGACGAGCTCGGCGTCGGGATGATCGCGTTCAAGGCGCTCGAGCAGGGACTGCTGACCGACAAGTACCTGAACGGGATCCCGGCGGATGCGCGGATCAATCGCCCCGGCGGGAGTTCGTTCTCAAGGGAGATGCTCTCGGAGGCGAACCTCGCACGTGTCCGGGCACTCGACACCATCGCCCGCCGACGCGGCCAATCGCTGGCGCAGATGGCCTATGCGTGGGTCCTGCGCGACCCCCGGGTCACCTCGACCTTGATCGGCGCCAGTTCCGGCGCCCAGGTGCGCGAGAACGTGGCAGCCCTCGCCAACCTTGCGTTCTCCGCCGACGAGTTGCTCGAGATCGACCGGTGCTCCACCAAAGACGGCAGCGACGCAAGAACGTAGTCGCGGGCCCATGGCCACGCTCGGACATGAGAGCGCTCTCTTGACAATGCCCACCGGTAGGGCTATAAGGTGACGGTAAGCGTGAGAGCGCTCTCATCCCGAGACGGAGCGGAACGTGTCCCAGTCCGGCGGTCGCCTCCGACGCAACAACGCCACCCTGGAAGAAGTCGCCCTGATGGCCGGCGTGTCGCGGGCCACCGTTTCGCGTGTCGTGAACGGCTCGCCCCGGGTGAGCCCGGACGTCCGCCTCGATGTCCAGGCGGCGATCGAGCGACTCGGCTACACGCCCAACCTGGCCGCCCGAAGCCTCGTCACCAAGCGCAGCGATTCCATCGCCGTGGTCATCACCCAGCCGCCCGGCCAGGTCTTCTCTGACCCGTTCTTTGCGCGCCTGTTGCGCGGGATCAGTTCCGCCCTGACCGCGCGCGATCGCCAGCTCATCCTGCTGATGCCGGAGTCCCCTGCCGATGAGCGTCGCGCCGGCGACTACCTGATCGCCGGCCACGTCGATGGCGCCCTCCTCGCCGGCCTGCACGAGGACGATGCCCTGCCTGCCCGGTTGTCTGCTGCGGGTGTGCCCATCGTCCTGGTCGGTCGCCCACCCAAGGGTTCGCGGGCCAGCTTCGTCGACGTCGACAACCGGCAGGGCGCGCAGACGGCCGTGGCGCACCTCCTGGCCAGCGGAAGGCGGGTCATCGCCACGATCACCGGGCCCCTTGACACGGCGCCAGGTCTCGACCGGGCGCTGGGCTACCGCGATGCCCTCGCCGAAAGCGGCCTCAAGCACGACCCGACGATGGAGGCGCTGGGCGCCTTCACCCAGGAAGGCAGTGTCGCCGCGATGGAGCGCCTGCTGGCGACCCATCCCGACATCGATGCCGTCTTCGCCGCGTCGGATCTCATGGCGGCCAGCGCCCTGTCCGTCCTCGCTGCGTCGGGGCGACGGGTCCCGGCCGATGTCGCCGTGGTCGGCTTCGACGACTTCGCGATCGCCACGTCCACCACGCCACATCTCACCAGCGTCCGTCAACCAGTCGAGGAGATGGGCCATGAGATGGCCCGCCTGCTCGTCGAGGCCGTCGACGCACCGGATCCCGTGCCCCGGCGCGTGATCCTCGCCACCGAACTGATTCGGCGCGCGTCGAGCGCCGGGGGGCCATCGCCCTGAGTCGGCCGGCCACCGACACCTAGCGGATGCATGGCGGCAGGGAGGCTGGCGTCCATCCGATCGCAGTCCCGGATAGTCGAAGATCGATCGATCTCGCACCAAGGAGGAGAAACCAGGATGAACAGTTCCCGATCCGGCCCGCGCGCCTTGATCATCGCTGCCGGGGTCGTCGCCATCCTGGCGACCGCCTGTGGGGGATCCACCACTTCGTCCGCTCCAAGTGCCGCAAGCGTCGCGCCATCGGAGGCCGTCGCCAGCGCATCCCCGACACCAGAAGTCGCCATCACCCCTGAGCCGGTCGGGCTCGTCGGCCCCAACGGCGGCAAGGTCATCCGCTGGTTCATCGGCCTCGGCGGCGGCGGTCAGCCCGCGCAGATCGAGGCCGAGCAGGAGTTCGCCACTGCCTTCAACGCCGACCCGGCGAACAAGGACAAGGTCTACCTGGCACCGGAGATCTACAGCAACCAGGTCGCCGCGCAGCAGCTCCAGGTCCAGATCGCGGCCGGCAACCCGCCGGACATCATCGGCCCGGTCGGCGTGGAAGGCCTCAACATCTTCCGCGACAACCTGCTCGACCTGAAGCCCTTGATCGCGTCGCAGAACTTCGACATGACCAAGTTCGACCCGGCGCTGGTCGACTTCTTCGACATCGGCAAGGACGGCGCCACCATCGGCGTGCCGTACGCCACCTACCCATCGTTCATCTACTACAACACGAAGCTGTTCGATGAGGCCAAGCTGCCGTACCCGCCGACCAAGGTCGGCGAGATGTACAACGGCAAGCCGTGGGACATGGCCGCCCTTCGCGAGCTGGGCATGAAGCTCACCGTCGACAAGAACGGCAACGACGCCACGAGCGCGGACTTCGACCCCGAGAACATCGTCCAGTGGGGCTTCGACATGCAGTGGGCGGACGACCGCTCCGACACCGAGGCCACCATCTTCGGATCCAGCTCCGTGGTGACCCCGGACGGCAAGACCGCCCAGATCACGGACCAGTTCACGCAGGGCCTCAAGTGGTTCAACGACGGCGTCTGGAAGGACCACTTCATCCCGACATCGGCCGCAGATCAACAGCGACCTGCTGGCCAAGGGCAACCCCTTCCAGTCCGGCAACATCGCCATGGTCAGCACCCACCTCTGGTACACCTGCTGCATCAACCCGGCCGCGCCGGCGAAGCCCAGCTTCAGTTGGGGCGCCGCCGTCGTTCCGGAGAACAACGGCGTCACGACGGCGAAGCTGCACGCCGACACGTTCAGCGTCCTCGAATTCGACCAAGAACCCGACCGAGGCGTTCGACGTCATCGCGGCCCTGGCTGCGTCGCCCGAGCTGCTCACCAACTACGGCGGCCTGTCGGCCGATCCGGCCCTCCAGCAGGCCTTCCTGGACTCCGTCCAGAAGAACTACCCGGACTCGAAGATCGACTTCCAGGTCATCAAGGACATGCTCGGCTACGCCGACAAGCCAAGCCACCAGGGCTGGCTGCCGGACTACCAGAAGTCCAGGGATGCCCTCAAGGCCGTGTACAGCAAGTACCGGACCACCGCCGGGCTCGACATCGATGCCGAGCTCGCCACGCTGAAGACGACCCTCCAGGGCATCTTCGACCAGTACAACGCCGCCAACCCGTAATCCCCGGTAGTCACACCCTGCGTCCCGAGCGGAGCTCCCGCCCGCTCGGGACGCTGCCATATCCTGTCGTCACCCCGTCTGCACTGGAGCCGTACCGGACCATGTCGGCAGCTGATGCCTACAACACCGTCGAAGAGCTGCCCGTGACACCTGCACCCCGCCGCGCGAGGTGGGTGCTCCGACCGTCCACTCGTGAGGCGCTCTGGGGGTACGTCTTCATCGGACCGTGGCTGCTCGGGCTCGCGCTGTTCACCGCCGGCCCGATCATCGCGTCGCTCGTGATGTCGTTCACGAACTTCGACCTGCTCCACGTGGACCAGACCCGGTTCATCGGCCTGGACAACTACGTCCGGATGACCACCGACCCCCTCGTCGCCAAGTCACTCGTCTCGACGTTCAAGTTCGCCCTGATCGTCATCCCCGTGACGATGCTCGCCAGCCTGGGCTTCGCCCTGCTCCTGAACCACCCGCACCTGCCCGCCAAGGGCGCCCTTCGCACCCTCGTCTACATGCCGATCATGATCCCGCTCGTCGCCAGCACCCTGGTCTGGACGGGCTTCCTCAACACCGAGACGGGCTGGCTGAACAAGTTCTTCGAGGTCTTCGGCTGGACCGGGCCGGACTGGATCAACAGCGAGGTCTGGGTCTACCCGGCGCTGACGCTGATGGGCCTGTGGGCCATCGGCAACTTCATGATCATCAACATCGCCGGGCTGCAGTCCGTGCCGACCGAGCTGTACGAGGCAGCCCGGATCGATGGCGCCGGCTGGTGGACCCAGCTTCGGAAGATCACGATCCCGCTGATGTCCCCGGTCCTGCTCTACAACCTGGTCATCGTGCTCATCGCGACGTTCCAGTACTTCACCCAGGCCTACACCCTGACCAACGGCCAGGGTGACCCGAACAACGCGACGCTGTTCATCAACCTCGAGCTGTTCCGCGAGGCGTTCGTCTTCAGCCGGATGGGCTACGGCGCGGCGATCGCCTGGCTCCTGTTCGCGATCGTCCTGCTCCTGACGCTGGCCCTGTTCGCCTTCGCCCGCAAGCGCGTCTACTACGCCGGCGGCGACCGATGAGCGCGTCGGCCCGGACGAGCCGAGCTCGTCCTTCTCCGACCGCAGCCCGGTCGCCCGCAGCTACCGGCGGTACCTGGCCAAGGCGTCCCTGGTGATGTTCGCCGTGATCATCATCAGCGCGCTGCCTGTCGCCGCTGCTGTACATGGTCACGACCTCGTTCCAGCAGCCGTCCCAGATCGCGACGCCGGGTGCCCCGATCTGGCCCGCCGTAGCCGAACGTCGGGACCTTCGAGGGCAAGGAATACCCCATCTACACGGTCCCGATCGACGGCGCGACCCGCCAGCTGATGCTGATCGAAGCCGAGCCGGGAGTCCAGCGTCGTTCGTCGACCCGTCCGACCCGAGCGCGACCCGGATCGAGTGGCAGGGCCGCTGGCGGACCCTCGAGCAGTCGTGGCGATTCTCGCCGCTCATCGAGAACTACACGACGGTCTGGAACCAGCTGAACTTCCCGCGGCTGCTGACCAACACGTTCGGGATCGCGGCCCTGAGCACGATCGGCGCCGTGCTGTCGTCGATCCTCGTGGCCTACGGCTTCGCCCGGTTCCGGTTCCCGGGCCGGAACGTCTTCTTCTTCATCCTGCTCGGGACGATCATCCTGCCGAACCAGGTCACGCTCCTGCCCACCTACGTCATCTTCACGTGGCTCGGCTGGAACGGGACCTGGCTGCCGCTGATCGTCCCGCACTTCTTCGCCAACGCCTTCAACGTGTTCCTGCTGCGCCAGTACTTCATGACGATCCCGCGCGAACTCGACGAGTCGGCGATGATCGACGGGGCCGGGCCGTTCCGGATCCTGCGCAGCGATCATCGTCCCGCAGTCCATCCCGGCGATCACGGCCGTCACCCTGTTCCACTTCTTCTGGGCCTGGAACGACTTCTTCGTGCCGCTGCTGTACCTGGGCAACAAGCCCGAACTCCAGCCGCTGTCGATCGGGATCCAGCAGTACAACGCCCTGTATGCGAGCCAGCCGACGCTGATCCAGGCATCCGCGGTGCTGGCGATGGCCGTGCCGGTCGTCATCTTCTTCCTCGCCCAGCGCGCGTTCATGCGCGGCGTCGTGGTCACCGGCGTGGACAAGTAGCGGCGGCGGACGACAGGTCCACCGGACGAGGAGCTGGTGCGCTACGGCCACTTCGACGACGAGCAGCGGGAATACGTCATCACCCGTCCCGACACGCCGCTGCCGTGGATCAACTACCTGGGCAGCGAGGACTACTTCGCGCTCATCTCCAACACCGCCGGCGGGTACTCGTTCTACCGCGACGCCCGGCTGCGGCGGCTGATCCGCTACCGCTACAACAACGCCCCGCTCGACGTCGGCGGCCGCTTCCTGTACCTCCGCGACGACGACAGCGGGCGACTACTGGAACCCGGGCTGGCAGCCGACCCAGCGCGAGCTCGACGACTACGCCTGCCGCCACGGCCTCGGGCTACACGGTCATCGCCTCCGGGCGCGGCGGCATCCGGGCCGAGACGCTCTACCTCGTGCCGCCCGGCGAGACGCTCGAGGTCTGGCGGGCGCGGGTCACCAACGACCGGCCGGCGCCGGCCCGCCTGTCGCTGTTCGGCGCCGTCGAGTTCTGCCTGTGGGACGCCCAGGACGACGCGACGAACTTCCAGCGCAACCTGTCCACCGGCGAGGTCCAGGTCGAGGACGGCGTCATCTACCACATGACCGAGTACCGCGAGCGCCGCGACCACTTCGCCTGGTTCGCCTGCTCGGCGCCCGTCGCCGGGTTCGACACGTCGCGCGAGGCGTTCCTCGGGGCCGTACCGGGGCTGGGACCGGCCGCTCGCCGTCGAGCGCGGCGCGATGGCCGACTCGATCGCCCACGGCTGGCAGCCGATCGGCGCCCACCAGGCGGCGCTGGAGCTCGAGCCGGGCGAGTCGCGCGACGTGACGTTCGTGCTCGGCTACACGGAGAACCCGGCCGACGCGCAAGTTCGACCCGCCCGGCTCGCGCCGGCCGGACACGTCGCGAGCACGAGCCGGTCATCGACCGCTACCGGCTGCCGGGGCAGGTCGACGACGACCTCGCGGCGCTGCGGGCGGCCTGGGACGGACCGGCTCGGCGGCCTCCAGGTGGCGACCGGCGACCCGCACGTCGACCGGATGGTCAACACCTGGAACCCCTACCAGTGCATGGTGACCTTCAACCTGTCGCGCTCGGCGTCCCTGTTCGAGTCGGGCATCGGCCGCGGCATGGGCTTCCGGGACTCGAACCAGGACCTGCTCGGGTTCGTCCACATGGTCCCGGAGCGCGCCCGCGAGCGCATCCTCGACATCGCCGCCACCCAGCTGCCCGACGGCGGCGCCTACCACCAGTACCAGCCGCTGACCAAGCGCGGCAACGACGACATCGGCTCCGGGTTCAACGACGACCCGGCCTGGCTCGTGCTGGCCGTCGCGGCCTACCTCAAGGAGACCGGCGACCTGGCGATCCTCGACGAGCCCGTGCCCTAGGACAACGCGGAGGGCTCCGAGACGCCGCTGCACGACCACCTGCGGCGCTGCATCGACTACACGCTCGAGCGGCTCGGCCCGCACGGGCTGCCGCTGATCGGGCGGGCCGACTGGAACGACTGCCTGAACCTCAACGTGCTTCTCCGATCAGCCCGGCGAGTCCTTCCAGACGGCACCGAACCGCCCCGGCGGCGTCGCCGAGTCGGTGTTCATCGCCGGCCTGTTCGTGCTCGCGGCCGCGAGGCGGCGGCGATCGCCCGACTGCGCGGCGACGACGCGGAGGCCGTCCAGCTGCCGCGCGGCGGCCGGCGGCGATGACGGCGGCGATCGAGGCGCACGGCTGGGACGGGGCCTGGTTCCGGCGGGCGTACGACCACGTCGGGCGACCGGTCGGCTCGGCCGACGAACGACGAGGGCCAGATCTTCATCGAGCCGCAGGGGATGATGGCCATGGCCGGCGTCGGCCTCGACGACGGACGCACGCGGACCGCGCTCGCCTCCGTCCGCGAGCGCCTGGCGACGCCCCACGGGATCGTGCTCCAGCAGCCGGCCTACGCGACCTACCACCTCGAGCTCGGCGAGATCTCGTCGTACCCGCCCGGCTACAAGGAGAACGCCGGGGTCTTCTGCCACACGAACCCGTGGATGATGATCGCCGAGGCGATCACCGGGCAACGGCGACGGCGCGCTCGACTACTACCTGCGGATCAACCCGTCGGCCCGCGAGGCGATCTCGGACGTGCACCGCTGCGAGCCGTACGTCTACGCGCAGATGATCGCCGGGCGCGATGCGCCGACGCACGGCGAGGCCAAGAACTCGTGGCTGACCGGGACCGCGGCCTGGAACATGGTCGCGATCAGCCAGTGGATCCTGGGCATCCGCCCCGAGCACGACGGCCTGCGCGTCGAGCCCGTGCATCCCCGGGTCCTGGACCGGGTTCCGGGCGACGCGGCGGTTCCGCGGCACGACCTACGACATCGAGGTCGTGCGTGCGCGACCGGTTGCGATCGGCGCGCGTCCTCGCAGGTCGATCGTCGACGGCAGGCCGATCGAGGGCACGCCGCATCCCGCTCCCCGCGCCCGGCACGCCGCGCGTGGTCGCGGGTCGAGGTCCGCCGCTGCCCATCCCGCCAGGAGACCGCATGCTGAAGCGACCTTCCCGGCCGGGTTCGTCTGGGGGGCGGCAACCTCCGCCTACCAGGTCGAGGGTGCGTGGCAGGAGGACGGCAAGGGCGAGTCGATCTGGGACCGGTTCGCGCACACGCCGGGCAAGATCGTCGACGGGTCCGACGGGCGACGTCGCCTGCGACCAGTACCACCGCTACCCGAGGACGTGGCGATCCTGCGCGAGCTCGGCCTCGGCGCCTACCGCTTCAGCATCGCGTGGCCGCGGGTCGTCCCAGCGGCGGGCGGCGCCGATCAACCGCGCCGGCCTCGACTACTACGACCGCCTGGTCGACGAGCTGCTCGCGAACGGCATCACGCCCTTCCCCACCCTGTTCCACTGGGACCTCCCGCAGTGGGTCCAGGACGCGGGCGGCTGGGCGGACCGCTCGGTCATCGGCCGCGTTCGCCGAGTACGCGGACGCCGTGGTCCGCACGCTGGGCGACCGGATCGCGGACGTGGACCGTGCTCAACGAGCCGCAGATCTTCGTGTTCATGGGCCACGCCACCGGGGAGCACGCCCCGGGTCTCCGCGACCCCGACCTCGCGCTGCGGATCGAGCCACGTCGTGAACCTCGCCCACGCCGAGGGGGTCCGCGCCGTGCGCGCCGCGGCGCCGCAGGCCGTCGATCGGGTCCGCGTTCAACATGGACGTCGGCCTACCCGGCATCCGACGACCCGCTCGACGTCGCGGCGGCGGAGCGCCACCACGCCCGGGTCAACGCCTGGTTCCTCGATCCGCTCGTCCAGGGCCGCTACCCCGACGCCTTCCTCGACCAGGACGCGGCCCTCGCCCGGATGGACATCCGGCCGGGCGACATGGAGTCGATGGCGACGACGCTTCGACTTCATCGCGCTCAACATGTACTCCCGCGCGATCATCGCCCACGACCCCACCGACGCGCGCGTCCGGGACTGCGCTGGGTCGACGGGCCCGGGCCGACAGAACTCGTTCGGCTGGGAGGTCTGGCCCGCCGCGCTGCACCGGCTCGTGCGCCGCGTCGACCGCGACTACGGGCACCCGGTCCTGTACATCACCGAGAACGGGTGCGCGGAGCCGACCGGCCCGGGCGCCGACGGGCGGGTGCACGACGCCGACCGGGTGGACTACCTGGCGGGGCACATCGGCCAGGTCGCCCGGGCGATCGACGACGGCTGCGACGTCCGCGGCTACTTCGCCTGGTCCCTGCTCGACAACTTCGAGTGGGCGGCGGGCTACAGCCAGCGGTTCGGGATCGTGTGGGTCGACTTCGACGGCGACGGGCGCCGGATCGTCAAGGACAGCGGCTGGTGGCTGCGCGACATCGTCGCCGGCGGTCGCCTCGACTACGACGATGCCCTCGCCTGATCAGCGGCGGCACGGCGGATCGTCGGCCCGTGCCAGCGCTCAGGACGCTGGTCGGACCCGTTCCACGAAGCGGCCGATCCGGACCAGGGCCTCTTCCAGGCGCTCGTACGACGTCGCGTAGCACATGCGCACGTGCCCGGCGCCGGACGGCCCGAAGGCGTCGCCGGGCACGACCGCGACCCGCTCCTCGGTGAGCAGCCGCTCGGTGAACTCGTCGGCGGTCAGGCCGGTGGACGTGATCCTCGGGAACGCGTAGAAGGCGCCGCGCGGCTCGAACGTCTCGAGCCCGAGCGCATTCAATCCGTCCACCAGGAGCCGGCGGCGGCGGTCGTACTCGGCGCGCATCCGCTCGACCTCGGGCTCGCCCTCGATCGACCGCGACCAGCGCGGCGTCCTGGGCGGTCGTCGGCGCCGACATGATCCCGTACTGGTGGACCTTGACGATCCCCTCGAGGATCGCGGCCGGTGCGGCGACGTAGCCGACGCGCCAGCCGGTCATGGCGTAGGCCTTGGAGAAGCCGCCCATGAGGATGGTCCGCTCGCGCATCCCGGGCAGCGCAGCTCATCGCCCGATGGCGATACGTCCCGTACGCCAGGCGGTCGTAGATCTCGTCGCTGTAGACGAGCAGGTCGTGCTCGCACGGCGATCCGGGCCAGCTCGTCCTGGATGGCATCCGGCAGGACGGCGCCGGTCGGGTTGCACGGATAGCCGAGGAAGAGCGCCTTGGTCCGCGGCGTGATGGCCGCCTCGACGGCCGCCGGATCCAGCGCGAAGTCGTCCTCGAAGCGGGTCGCGACGTGACGCACCTCGCCGCCGGCGAAGACGATGGCCGGGACGTAGGCCACGTACGACGGTTCGTGCAGGATGACCTCGTCACCCGGGTCGCAGGTCGCGCGCAGGGCCAGGTCGACGGCCTCCGAGGCGCCGACGGTGATGAGGATCTCCGTCGCCGGGTCGTAGTGGACGCCGTAGCGGCCCTCCAGGTGCGCTGAGAGCGCTCGTCGCAGCTCCAGCGTCCCGAAGTTGCTGGTGTAGTGCGTCCGGCCTTCGCGGAGGCTCTCGACGCCCGCCTCGACGATCATCCGCGGCGTGTCGAAGTCGGGCTCCCCCACCCCGAGACTGATGACGTCGTCCATCGTCGCGAGGATGTCGAAGAACCGCCGGATGCCGGAGGGCGGCACGGCGAGCACTCGTTGCGAAAGGGCGCGGTCGACAAGCGGCGCACGTGCGGACGCGGACGCGGTCGCGCCCAGCGCATCGGGCGCTTCGTCTTCAGGCGGATCGGGAGGGCGGCCGGTCACCATGACCCTGAGAGCCTACGGCATCCGGCCGCCGTCCTGCGAGCCTCCAGCTCAGGGCGCCCCGGTCAGCTGGCGGTCGCCGCGACCAGGTCCGGCTCCTCAGCCAGTCTGGTCGGACCATCGTCGGTCCGACCGTTCTTGGCCGATGCGAGCGGTTCCCCCGCGGCGGCCATCGGAGCCTGGACCGGCGACGCGATCGTCGGCGCCGCCTCCAGCGCGAGCCGTTCGGCGCGTGCCTTGATGCCCACCATCTGGCGCTGGAGCATCACGAACACCCCGAACCCGACGACCGGCATGACCACCTGCGATCCGAAGCCGGACTCGCCGTACCAGACCCGGAAGCGCTCGATGAGTCGGGTTCGACCACCACCCGACGGCTCGAGGACGAACGACCAGCTGGCCGAGAACTCCTGCGGCGTGGCGCCAAGGATGGCGCCCGAGGCCGCGAGGCCGGCTGGGACCTTCTCGGGTTCGACGGTCTCGATGGGCTCATCTGCCTCGGCGAGGGTCCGTTTGTCGGCATTCGCGACAGCTTCCGCCGCAGCCGCCTGGGCCGACACGAGTGCCGTGTCGGAGCGCAGGACGAGCGACCGCCCCGGATCGATCGACACGACCTCGAAGCCGCCGCCCGGATGGGTCGGCAGGATGTCGCCGACCTTGAGGGTCTGCCACGCCTCGTCGATCACGTCGGCGCTCTTGCCGCGCATGTCCATCCGGTCGTAGCTGTACCAGCCCGCGCGACCGTAGCCCATCTGCATCAGCCACGGCCAGACGTGTTCCGGTCGTCGCTTCGATCGTGATGCCCCGCGTCTCGCTGGCGACCGGATCGCTCACGACGTCGTCGCCCGCCAGCGACTTGACCGTCTCATCGGGATGGATCCCCCACTCGAGCCACCAGCGCCGCGTCCTCGACACGCCGACACCGATGATCGTGCCGATGGCCGCCATGGCCAGCACGTTGCGCACACGCATAAGACACCTCCAGATGCCATGGTGACCTGGCTGCCGGCCCGGCGGCCAGAGCCGTCCGGCCCGATGTCGCGGGGCCCTTGCGCCCGGCCGGCCGCTTGGTATCAGGCCGAGGCGAGGGCGACGGCTCGCTCGGCGGGCGTCAGCGCGCCAGGCTCGAGGGATGCGGGGAGGTCCGTGGGCTCGAGTGATCGCCAGGCGGCGTCGGCGGTGATCCCCTCATAGCCGCGCGACAGGCCGAACAACTCCGCCTCGGACCACGGTGCGCCGATGAACTGGAGACCGACCGGCAGGCCCTCGGACAGGCCGCACGGGATGCTGATGCCGGGCAGGCCGGCCATGTTCACCGGCAACGTGCAGGCGTCCGAGAGGTACATCGACACCGGGTCCGCCATGCGGGCTCCGAAACGGAAGGCGACCGTCGGGCTGGTCGGCGCGACGAGCGCATCGAAGCCTTGCGCCCACAGCGCGTCGAAGTCGGCCTTGATGAGCGTCCGGACCTTCTGCGCCTTGAGGTAGTAGGCGTCGTAGTAGCCGGCCGACAGCGCGTATGTCCCGAGCATGATCCGGCGCTTGACCTCCGCCCCGAAGCCGCGTCCCCGCGTCGCGAGGTAGTTGGCGAGGACGTCGCCGTCACCGAGGCGCGGACCGAATCGGATGCCGTCGTAGCGGGCCAGGTTCGCCGAGGCCTCGGCCGGGGCGACGATGTAGTAGGTGGCGAGGCCGTAGTCCGTGTGCGGCAGGCTGACTTCCTCGACGATCGCACCGGCAGCCTCGAGCGCAGCGACCGCTTCGCGGACCCGCGCCTCCACACCGGGCTCCATGCCCGCCACGAAGTACTCGCGGGGCAGGCCGAGGCGCTTGCCCTTGAGCGCCGCCGCCGCCTCGTCATCGGAGGCCGGGAGCTGCAGGAGCGCGTCCGGGACCGGCGTGGGCGACGACGTCGAATCGCGGTCGTCGCGACCGGCGATGGCGTGGAGCAACGTCGCAGCGTCGCGGGCGTCGCGGGCGAACGGTCCGATCTGGTCCAGGGAGCTCGCGAACGCGACGATCCCGTAACGGCTCACCCGCCCGTACGTGGGCTTGATCCCGACGATCCCGCACAGGGCCGCGGGCTGGCGGATCGAGCCGCCGGTATCGGTGCCGATCGAGAGGGGCGCGTGGTACGCGGCCACCGCGGCTGCAGACCCGCCGCTGCTGCCGCCGGGGACGCGATCGAGGTCCCAGGGGTTTGCCGTCGGGCCATAGGCCGAGTGCTCGGTGGACGAGCCCATCGCGAACTCGTCCATGTTGGTCTTGCCCAGGATGACTGCACCCGACTCGCGCAGCCGCTCCGTGATGTGGGCGTCGTAGGGCGAACGGTAGCCCTCCAGGATCCGCGACCCTGCTGTGCACTGGCCTCCCTGGACGGACACGAGGTCCTTGAGCGCGACGGGGATGCCGGTCATCGCCGGGAGGGCCTCGACGGCTTCTGCGCCTGACCCCCGAGCGGCCGCGACCCGCACATCGGCGGCGTCCGCCTCACCGAGCGCCCGATCGCGGTCGATGGTCAGCCACGCGTTCAGGGCGCGGTTGCCGGCCTCGGCCGCGTCGAGGTGCGCGACGGTCAGCTCGTGCGAGGTCAGGTCGCCGGTGCGCAGCCTGGACGCCATCTCGTGGGCGTGGAGGCGCGTGAGGTCCGTCATGCGGGGCCGCTCAGCGCTCGTCGAGGATGGACGGCACGACGATGAAGTCGCCCTGCCTTGCCGGCGCGTTGGCGAGCACGGCCTCGGCGGACAGCGAGGGCCGGACGACATCGTCGCGGAGGATGTTCTCGAGCTCGATCGTCTGGGCGGTCGGCGGGATGTCGTCGGTCGGCAACTCCGCGAGGATCGCGTACTGGTCCAGGATGTGGTTGAGCTGACCTTCGAGCAGCGTCAACTCCTGGTCCGTGAGCCCGAGGCGCGCGAGGTGCGCGACATGCTCGACATCCGAGCGTGACAGGGTGGCCATGGCCCGATGATAGCCGACGCGCCCGCTACGATCGGTCCATGCACCTGCCGACGATCCGCCCGATGACCCCTGCCGACGTGGATCTCGCGGCCGACGCGCTGCTTCGCAACGACTGGGGCGATCGGCGGGCCAACTTCGCGTTCGCGGCGGGTCATGACGAGTGCCGCGCCTTCGTCGCCGATGCCGATGAGGCGATCGTCGGCACGGGCATCGCGACCGTCAACGGCGCGGTCGGATGGATCGGCACGATCTGGGTGGACCCGGTCTGGCGGCGTCACGGCCTGGGGATGGCCTTGACCCAGGCGACGATCGATGCCGCCGAGGACGCCGGTTGCCGAACACTCGTCCTCGTGGCCACTGATGCCGGGTTGCCGATGTACGAGCGCATCGGATTCGAGGTGCAGACGACCTACCGGATCCTCGAGGCGCCCGGACTTGCCGGCCGCGTGGCCGATCCCCGGATCCGTGCCTATCGGCCGGACGACCTGGCGGCCATTGCCGCCATGGATGTGAGCGCCACGGGCGAGGACCGGACGCACCTGCTTCGCGCGTTCGCGGCTCCGGACACGGCCCGCTGCGTCATCCGCGCGGACGGCGGCCTCGGCGGGTTCGTCATCCGGGCGCCCTGGGGCGGCGGCGCCACGATCGCACCCGACCCGGCCGATGCGATGACGATCCTGCGGGCGCGACGCGTCGCCGCCGGACCCGACAAGCGCGTCCGGGCGGGCCTGCTCGCCGAGAACGAGGCCGGGATCCAGAGGCTGTTCCGGGACGGCTGGGTCGAGGCCTGGGAAGGGCCTCGGCTGATCCGTGGCGAGCCGCTCGACTGGCACCCTGAGGCGATCTGGGGCCAGTTCAACCACGCCGTGGGCTGATCTGCTGCGAGGTCGGGCTGGCGTTGACGGTGGACATCATCGATGCCTCACAGCGTCCAGCGTGCGCCTAGCCTGGCCGAGGTGGACCCGGTCGTGGCCGCCGATCATGTGGAACATGAGGTCCACGCTCTCCGGGCCGCGCTCACGGTGGATGCCGACGCGCGCGCGGTCCGTGGCCGTGGTCTGCGCCCATAGGGCCAGGTTGGCGGTCCGCAGGGCCGCGAAGAAGTCCACAAGTGCGTTCGGGTCCGCGTCATGGGCATGCAGGCGGTCCACCCACAGATCCTGGTCGTAGCCGAGGATCTCGGGCTCGTCCTGGGCGATGACCCAGCGATAGCGCGCGGCCATGACCAGCTCGGCATCCACGATGTGATCGATGCAGCCGAGGACCGACCACTCCCCGGGTTCCGGCCGTGTCCGCAGGTCCGCGCCCGCCTCCGCGACCAGGGCGCGGATCACCGCGGGGGTCGTGGCTTGCGCCTCAGCCGGGTCGTCGCCGCCAAGCGCGTCCAGCAGCGACTGCTGGTACGCCGCGGCATCGGTGATCTCGTTCGGGATCGTCACGGAACCTCCTCGCCGGCCAGGAGCCTGCGGAATCCGGCCTCATCGAGGACCACGATGCCCAGCTCCTGTGCCTTGGTCAACTTGGAGCCGGCGCTCTCGCCGGCGACGAGGTAATCGGTCTTCTTCGAGATCGAGCCGCCAGGCTTGCCGCCGGCGGCGCGGATGGCTTCCTCGGCCTCCTGGCGGCTGAAACCTTCGAGCGTGCCGGTCACGACGAGGGTCTTGCCTTCGAGCGGTCCGGCGCTCCCCTCCCCGGCCGGCCGCACGACGGGTCGTTCCGGCACGATCCCGACCTCCACGAGTTCGCGCAGGACGTCACGCGTCGCCTCGTCCGTGAACCAGCGGGTGAGCGCCGCCGAGACGGAGCCGCCGATGCCGGACACCTCGGTGACCGTCTCGGGCTCGTCGCGTGGCAAGGCGCCTGCAGTTCGGCCTCGGCCGCCGCGAACCACGGATCCGGCACCGCGTCGGCGGCGGCGGGCGGGAACTCGTCCGGGCGGACGCGGCCGGCCAGCCAGGTCGCAAGGTCGATGGCGGTCTGCTCGCCGACCTGGGGCATGCCAAGGCTGTTGAGGACGCGTGCGAACGGTCGCCCGACCCGCGCCCGCGCGATCCGCCCGGCCAGGTTCTCCGCGCTCTTGCGCGCGAACCGCTCCAGCGACTCCAGGTCCTCCACGGTCAGCCGGAAGAAGTCGGCCCGCGAGTGGACCATGCCGCGCTCCAGGAGCTGGCTCAGGACCGCCCAGCCGGCCCCCTCGATGTCCATCCCGCCTCGCCCGACGAAGTGGCCGTACTCCTGGGCCAGTCGTGCCGGGCAACGCGTGTTCGGGCAGTAGACGCGGACGGCGCCTTCGTCCTGGACGACCGGCGTGTCGCACACCGGGCAGCGCTCGGGCATGGAGAACTCGCGCTCAGCGCCGGTGCGGCGCTCGGCGTACGGTCGGACGACCTCCGGGATGACGTCGCCGGCCTTCTGGAGGACGACCCAGTCGCCGATCCGGATGTCCTTGCGCCGGACCTCATCGAGGTTGTGGAGCGTGGCGCGCGCGACCGTGGAGCCGGCGACCTTGGTCGGGCGCAGGTGGGCGACCGGCGTGAGCGTCCCGGTCCGCCCCACGTACGGGACGATGTCCTCGACGAACGATTCGACCTGCTCCGGCGGGAACTTGTAGGCGATCGCCCACCGCGGCGCGCGGCTGACCATCCCGAGCCGCTCCTGCTGGTCGTAGCGGTCCACCTTGACTACGACTCCATCGGTCTCGAACGGGAGCGCGTGCCGGGCGTCGCGCCAGCGCTCGGTGAAGGCGATGACGCCTTCGATGTCGAGGCCGGCCTCGCGATCCGGGTTCACGTTGAAGCCGAGGGCATCGAGGCGAGCGAGCGCGCCGGACTGGGACTCGACGGTGGGTGCGTCCTCGAGCAGCTGGTACGACCAGGTCGAGAGCAGACGCGCCGCCGTGACCGCCGGGATCCTTCTGGCGGAGCGAGCCCGCGCCGCTGTTGCGCGGGTTCGCGTACAGCGGCAGCCCGGCCGCCTCGCGCTCCTCGTTGATGCGCTTGAACTCGGCCTTGGGCATGAAGACCTCGCCGCGGACGTCGATGGCCACGGGCTCCGGCAGCGACGCGGGGATCGCCTTGATCGTGCGCAGGTTCGCGGTCACGTCCTCGCCGGTCGTGCCGTCACCACGGGTGGCGCCCTGGACGAACCGGCCGCGCTCGTAGCGAAGCGTGATCGCCAGGCCGTCGATCTTGAGTTCCGCGACGTAGTGAAGGTCCGTGGCGGGTTCAGGGGCGGCCGCCAGGCCCAGCCCCTTGCGCACGCGAGCATCGAAGGCCCGCAGCTCGTCGTGGCTGAACGCGTTGCCCAGGCTGAGCATCTGGCGTCGATGACGGACCTCGCTGAACGTGCCGGGAGGGCGTGCCGCCGACCCGCTGGGTCGGCGAGTCCGCGGTAGTCAGCGTCGGGGTGGGCCGTCTCGAGGGCCACGAGCTGGCGGAAGAGCTGGTCGTACTCGGCGTCGGTCAGCTCCGGGCGCGTCCTGCGCGTAGTACAGCTCGTTCGCGCGATCCACCTCCGCGGCGAGCGTCGCGTGCCGGGCGGCGGCATCCTCGGGCGCCAGCGCGGCGGCCTCCGCCACAAGCTCCGGATCGACCGGCGGCAGGGCGATGGTCATGGGGCGAGGGTACCGAACACGCGCACGATCTGCGCGACGGATGCCCGCCGTCCGGGGCCCTCCGCTACGCTGCCGCGATGGACGACCGCACCCGACGACCGACTCCTCGCCGCCGCTGCGTCCGGGGATCTGGCCGGCCATCCGGGCGGCCATCGCGCCGGGGCGAACGTGGACGCCCGCGACGCGACCGGTCGGACGCCACTGCTCGTCGCGACGCAGGCACGCCAGACCGAGGCATTCCGTGCGCTGATCGAGGCCGAGGCGGACGTCGATCTCCAGGACGACCAGCTCGACAACCCGTTCCTGTACGCGGGCGCCGAGGGGATCCTGGACATCCTCAAGCTCGGCGAACGAGGCCGGCGCGGACCCCGCGATCACCAACCGGTACGGCGGCGTCGCCCTGATACCCGCGTCAGAGCGCGGGCACGTCGAGACCGTCCGCTACCTCCTCGCGGAGACGGACGTCGATGTCGACCACGTGAACAAGCTCGGCTGGACGGCGCTGCTGGAGGCCATCCTGCTGTCGGACGGCGGCCCGCGCCACCAGGCGATCGTGGCCATGCTCATCGAGGCCGGCGCGGACGTGGACCTCGCCGACAAGGACGGCGTCCGACCGCTGGCGCATGCGCGGGCGCGCGGCCAGACGCGAGATCGCCGCGCTCCTGGAGGCTGCCGGGTGGACCGGTCGGACCGGCGACTCGCACGCGGCCTAGGCGGCGAGGCCCGGCCGGAGGTCCACCACTTCGCGGCGGATGTGCGGCAGGAGCGTCGCGCCGAGTCGCGCGAAGAAGCCGTGGGCCTCGGCCACGGACGAGCAGCGGAGCATGATGAGGCCGTCCTCATCCTCGATCACCGTCGGCGCGTGGCAGACCGGACAGAAGGGGTCGGTTTCCATGGCTCGCTCGATCAGGTCGAGGGCCTTGTTGCGGTCGAACATGGGGTCTGGAGTCTCCGGAAGGAAGGTCTGGAAGCGATCGACGGGCCGTGACCCGTGACTCGATCGACCTTCACCCTGCTCCATCCGGACCCCTCGTGTCAGCGGCGGGCGGGTACCGCTCAGGTCCTCGTTCAGTGCCGAACCGCGGTGAGGCGAGAGGAAGAACCCGACCGCTGGAAGCGGCCGGGATCATCTCAGCAGCTGACGATGACGACCCGGCCCGACCATAGCCCGAATGGCTGCATGTCCATGCCGATCTTGTCGCCAGCTCGCAGCAGCTTCGGGAACGCCACCAGGTACTCCTTGCTGAACCCCTTACCTTCCTCGAACTCGTATGCCTCGAGCGCTGACGCCACCAGCTCGCGGTTCTCAGCGGACACCTGCGACCGAATCCACCTTCGTGTCGCTGAGGAGGAGGTATGCCGCTGGGTCCATGCAATTCCCAGCCACGGCGCTGGCGGATGGCTCCACGGACTCCACGGCGACGCTCGGCTCGACGGAAGGCACCTCGGACGGGGCTTCGCTTACCATGAGGGATGGCGCGGCCGCGCTCGGTGCGTCCGCGCTCGGTGCGGCCGCACTCGGTGCAGCACTGCCCCCGGAGCAAGCGGCCAGGACGACGCCGAACGCAAGAACGATGCCGATCACGCGCATATGTGAACCCCCTTCGGCCACGAAGTCGTTACCCGTACCCATCAATCGAGACGGTAGACGGCAGCCAGTCGTGCGGGAGTATACAGTCGACGCCGATCCGACATCCGCATCGCGATCATCGGGCGGCATTCGAACGGCAGCCCATCAGCCTCCAGCCGCCGAACGTGCAAGGCCGGTCGTGGCTGACGCCTTGCGCTCCTAGCCGACGATCTCCAGGTTGGCGAGGCTGGCCAGCATCTGCTTCCGGCCGACGTTCGGGTCCCGGAACGCGACCGTGACCTCCTCGTCGCTGCGGGTCAGCTTGCTGGTCACGACGATGCCGTCGCCCCAGCGGCCGTGGCGGACGCGGTCGCCGTCGCGGAACTGCCGTTCGCCCGGGATGACCACGCGGGCCGGCTTCGGCGCCGGGGCAGGTGCCGCGCCCGGGCCATCCTCCGCCGCCACGTCCACATCCACGTCGTCGTCCCACGCCGGCAGGGGCCGTCGAAGCGTCCCGGACGGAGCCCCGGCCGCGAACGCCTCGCGCTTGGCCGCGAGATCGCGTGTCGGCCGGAACGTCTCGCCCGGGGCCGGACCGCCGGGCTTGCCGCTCCCCTGCCGAAACGCCGCGCCACCCCCACCGCCACGCACGGGAGTCCCGAACCGACTCGTCCGTCGCGCCCCGAAGACGAGGTCCATGTCCAGGTCGCGGTCGTCGCCGCCCTGCCCGCCCAGCTGCGGCCCGACCATCAGTTCTGCCGGGATCTCCATGAGGAAGCGCGACGGGACGGTGGGCTGGCCCATCCCCCAGGTCATCCGCCGCCAGGCGTGCGACAGGTACAGCCGGCGCTTGGCCCGGGTGATGCCCACGTACGCCAGCCGGCGTTCCTCCTCGAGCTCCTTCTCGTCGTCAAGCGCCCGGCTGTGCGGGAAGAGGCCCTCCTCCAGCCCGGCGATGAAGACGACCGGGAACTCGAGGCCCTTCGCGGCATGGAGCGTGATGAGCGTCACGGCGTCGGCGTCGCCCTCGTAGGAGTCCTGGTCCGCGACGAGCGCGGTCTCCTCCAGGAGCCGGTCCAGCGCGTCCTCCGGCGACAGGTCGTCGTAGCGGGTCGTGACGCCACGGAGCTCCAGCAGGTTGGCCCAGCGCTCCTCGCCGTCCTCGGAGCCATCGGCCAGCATGGCCCGGTAGCCGGACACCTCCAGGACGTCATCCAGCAGCTCCGGCAGCGCCAGTACCCCGATGCGCGACCGCAGTCGACGGACCAGCGCCGCGAAGTCCGCCAGGAGCGTCCGCGCTCGTGGGGCGATGGCCGGCAGCTCGCCGCGAGCGGCCTCTTCGATCGCGCTCCAGGTCGTGCCGTCCTCGCGTGCCGCGGCGGTGCGCAGGACCTCGACCGTCTTGTCGCCGATCCCACGGGCCGGGACGTTGATGACCCGCTCGAAGCTGACGCTGTCCGTGTCCGAGCGAAGGATCCGCAGGTACGCCAGGGCGTCCTTCACCTCGCGCCGGGCGTAGAACCGGGTCCCGCCGACGAGCTGGTATCGGAGCCCGTAGCGCAGGAACGATTCCTCGATCGCGCGGGACTGGGCGTTCATCCGGTACATGACCGCGATGTCGCGGGCCTTGAAGCGGCTGTCGTCGTCGTCCGCGCGACGGGTCAGGGCGCTCCCCCGCCCCGCCACCAGGTTCTCGACCTGGCGCGCGATCCACTCGGCCTCCTCCTCCTCGTTGTAGGCCTCGAAGCGCTGGATCCTGGTCCCGCCACTGTTGTCCGTCCAGAGCTTCTTGTCCTTGCGCGCCTCGTTGCGCGAGACGACAGCATGGGCGGCATCCAGGATCAGCTGCGTCGAGCGGTAGTTCTGCTCCAGCTTGACGACTGCGGTCTTCGGCCAGTCGCGCTCGAAGTCGAGGATGTTGCGCAGGTCCGCGCCGCGCCACGAGTAGATGGACTGGTCGTCGTCGCCGACCACGCACAGGTTGTGGTGCTTCGCCGCGAGCGCCTTGACCCACAGGTATTGCGCCCGGTTCGTGTCCTGGTACTCGTCCACGTGGAGGTAGCGCCACTTCTCCTGGTACTTGGCGAGCACGTCCGGCGCCTCGTCGAAGAGGCGGACCGCCTCGAGCAGCAGGTCGTCGAAGTCGAGCGCGTGCGCCTTGCGCAATCGATCCTGGTAGCGCGAGGCCAGCCGCGCGATCGTCCGTTCGCGGTGGTTCGCGGCGTTCTCCGACAGGAAGCCAGGGTCCAGCATCTCGTTCTTGGCACGGCTGATCGCTCCGAGGACCGCGCTCGGCCGGAATTCGCCGGTCAATGGCATGTCCTCCTCGCGAAGGATCTGCTTCATCAGCGACTGCTGGTCGTCCGTGTCGTAGATGACGAAGCGCCGGTCGATCCCGATGGCCTCGCCGTCCGCGCGAAGGACGCGGGCGCACAGGGCGTGGAAGGTGCCGGCCTGGACGTCTCGTCCACCCTCTCCGACCAGGCTGATGATCCGCTCGCGCAGCTCTGCGGCGGCCCGGTTGGTGAACGTGACCGCCAGGATCCGCCACGGCGCGACGTCCTTGACACCGACCAGGTAGGCGATCCGATGGGCCAGGACACGGGTCTTGCCGGAACCGGCCCCGGCCAGGATCAGGAGCGGACCCTCGGTCGTGGTCACAGCACGTGCCTGCTCCGGGTTGAGGGCCTTGACGATCTCCGCGGCTCGAGCCTCCCGGGCAGCGGCGATCGCACGGGGATCCGGTGGCGGGAGAGCGGCGGCAGGGTCCGCGACACCGTCACCCGCTGCCTCGCGCATCCAGGCCGGTTCCTCGGGGACCGGGGCCAGGGCAGGTCCCTCTTCCGACTCGTCCATGAATGCGGTCCCGGAGGCTTCCTCCAGCCCGAACGAGGCGGCGTCGGGCACGTTGTCGCCGGGCCGGCGACGTCGGGAAGGGCTCACCAAGGCATTGTAGAACGCGGCGCTCACCCGGCCCTCACCAAGACTCCAGGGGCTCCAGCAGGGTACGATGGGCGTGGCCGCCACGCGGCACCCACCCAACCTCGGACGCCTCCCGTTCCCACGCGTCCCAAGCGACCCAGGAGAGAGCACAGATGACAGACGAGCAGACACCAGCCACCACCGCGGACGAGACCGATGTGACCGCCGTCGGCGCAGTCGTCACCGACGGGGCGTACACCCTCTTCGTCGCCGACTTCAGCGATACCGAGACCGCGTGGAAGGCCTACGAGGCGCTCAAGGCCATCGAGGATGGGGCGACCTTCGAGATCGATGGCGTCCTCGTCGTCAAGCGCAATGCCGAAGGCAAGCTCGACATCCAGAAGGCCACCGACCACAGCACCAAGACCGGCCTCAAGTGGGGCGTCGTCGGTGGTGTCGTCCTTGGCGTCATCTTCCCGCCATCCATCCTTGCCAGCGCCGTGACCATCGGCGCCGCCGGAGCGACGATGGGCAAGATCCGCCAGCTCCACCACCGCATCGAGCTCGGCAAGGAGCTCGAAGGCGCCATCGAGCCCGGCCACTCCGGCATCCTCGCCCTGGTCTCCGACCCGGGTGCGGTCGAGATCCGCAACGCCCTGGCCGCGGCTGACCACATCGTCGAGTCCGCCGTGAGTGACGTCGCCGCCCGAGACATGAAGGCCGCCGCCAAGGAGGCCCAGGAGACCGAGCCGGCCGCCGAGGGCGCCGAGGGCGAGGTCGCCAAGGCCTGACCCGACCTTCCGGGCCGGCGATCCCGGTCCTGAGCGTTCGTTCTGCCACGACGCCCGTCCCGATCCGGGGCGGGCGTTCGGCTAGCCGCCGTTCGGCTAGCCGGCGTGCGCTACTCGGCGGCGATCTCGTCGGCGGCCGGGGCGGTGATCGTCACCGACTCGTCCCACTTCGAGAACGTCAGGTCGACGGCCAGCGTCTTGTCCCCTGGCAGTCCGAGCGCGATGGAGATCCCGGCCAGGTGGTTCGGAGCCTCCTGCTCGACCTTGACGGTCATCTTGAGCGTCGCGCCGGCGACATCGACCGGCAGGCTCGCAGCACCGCCGCCGATGAGCGCCGCGAGTTCGTCCGCGGTCAGGTCGACGACGACCGTGTAGCACTGCTTGCCGCCGCAGGCGACATCCTCACCCTTGACCGGGTCGACGCCCGGCTTCAGGAGGAAGTCGCCCAGGTTGTCGATCATGCCGCTCGTGTTCGTCGGATCGACCGGCAGGGCCGATCCGGCATCGACGACCTTGTACTTGGGGCCGGTCAGCGTGGTCTTGAGGTAGGTCTTGCCGTCAGCCTGGATGAGCCTCTCCGGCGAGCCCCAGGACGGCCGGCACGGAAAACGTGGCGCGCGCGTCGCCGTTGACCATGTCCGCATCCGCCGAAGCGGTCGTGCCGGTCAGGTCGAGTTCGGTGGCGGTCGAGCCGCCCGGAAGCGCCACCGGCACCACGCCATCCACCGTCGCGTCCACGTGGACGCTCTTCGCGCCCTCCGTGGACTTGAGCGCGGCATTGACGATCTCGGTCGGGATCGGTCAGGACGGGGCCAGTGGGGGCGCCGCCGCACGCCGCCACGAGCGTGGCGAGCATGGCGACGAGGACGATGGAGCGTGCGGACTCGGCGGGACATGGGTTCCTCGGGATGCGGTCGGTACGGTCGGTCCATCCGGATGACGGTCACGGATAGCCTCAGGCGGCGCCTCGCACCTGTCAAACCCTCGATGGTCACCCGGCCGGCGGCGTTCCGGGTGGCGTAGCCGTCGTCGTCCAGGCCGGGACGACGGTCGGTGGCGGTACGACCCGATCGACCTGCACTTCGATCCCGCCGACCCATCGGGCGGCCAGGTTGTAGAGCAGGCAGGCGAGCGCGGTGAAGACCCAGCCCATCGCGCCGTATACGACGGCGGCCAGGAGACCGAGGACCAGCGTTCCGATCAATCCGGCACCACCCCCTGTCGCGTCGCCGGTGTAGGCCGCCCCGGCGATCGCCGCGATCACCGCGATCGGCACGAAGAACACGGCGACCACGACCATGTACATCACCGCCACGATCGTCGCGGTCCTGATCACTCCGAATCGTCGGATGCTGTACATCGCGTTCGCCCCTCTCCCGTGATCCGGCGCGTCGCCGATCGTCGGCGACGACTGGCTTCCGCCCGAGACCGTACCATCGCCGCCAGTCGGGCCGAGGACGCTGGGACCGTCGAGCGGTCGAGCATCTGATGCACGCAACCTGCGCTGATCGGGCGGTTCGTCGGCACTCCTGCTCGAGGTTCCTGCCGATGACTGCGCCATCTGACGCCGGATTCCGCGTAGGACAGCGCATCTGAAGCACAGGCCGGCGATGGCGCAGACCGGAGGCACCTTGCGTGCATCGCAGTACAAGACACGTCCGGGCACTCGAACCGAAACCGTCGGCTACAGCGCGTCGGGCTGATCGCGCCAGGCGGGAATCGCGAAGGCCCCGGCGGAGCCGGGGCCTTCGAGTGTGCGCGAGGTTCGCGAGAGGCTGGACCTAGAAGTCCATCCCCCCGCCGCCGCCGTGGTCGTGACCGGCGCCACCGCCGGCCTTGTCCCGCTCGGGCAGGTCGGTGATGAGGGTCTCGGTCGTGAGGACCATGGCCGCGATCGACGCTGCGTTCTGCAGCGCGGACCGGGTGACCTTGGCCGCGTCGACGATGCCCTTCTTGAACATGTCGCCATATTCGTCGTTGAGGGCGTCGTAGCCGTTGCCGGCCTTGAGCGTCTTGATGTGCGAGACGACGACTTCCCCGGGCTGGCCGGCGTTGTCGGCGATCTGGCGGGCCGGAGCCTCGAGCGCCTTGCGCACGATGTCGACACCCACCTGGGCATCGCCTTCGAGCTTGATCTTGTCGAGGGCCGGGATGGCCTGCAGGAGGGTCGTGCCGCCGCCGGCGACGAGGCCCTCTTCGACGGCCGCACGGGTCGTCGAGAGCGCGTCTTCGATGCGGTGCTTCTTCTCCTTGAGCTCGACCTCGGTGGCCGCGCCGACCTTGATCACGGCGACGCCACCGGACAGCTTGGCAAGGCGCTCCTGGAGCTTCTCCTTGTCGTAGTCCGAGGTCGTCTCCTCGATCTGGGCCTTGATCTGGGCCATGCGGCCCTTGATCTGATCGGCCTTGCCGTCGCCATCGATGATGGTGGTGGCGTCCTTGGTCGCGACGACGCGGCGGGCGGAGCCGAAGTCCTCAGCGGTGACGGAGTCGAGCTTGCGGCCGACTTCCTCGCTGATGACAGTGCCACCGGTCAGGATCGCGATGTCGCGGAGCATCTCCTTGCGCCGATCGCCGAAGCCCGGGGCCTTGACGGCCAGGACCGAGACGGTGCCGCGGAGCTTGTTGACGACCAGCGTGGCCAGGGCCTCGCCGTCGACGTCCTCGCTGATGATCAGCGTGGGCTTGCCCTGCTGGACGGCCTTCTCGAGCGCCGGGAGCATGTCCTGGACGCTGGAGATCTTCTTGTCCGTGATCAGGATGAGCGGGTTGTCGAGGACCGCTTCCATGCGATCGGGGTTGGTGACGAAGTAGGCCGAGAGGTAGCCGCGGTCGAACTGCATCCCCTCCGTGTACTCCTTCTCGAGGCCCAGGCTCTGGCCCTCTTCCACGGTGATGACGCCATCCTTGCCGACCTTGTCCATGACCTCGGCGATGACCTCGCCGACCTCCGGATCCGCGGCGCTGATGGCCGCGACGGCGGCGATCTGGGCGCGGTTGTCGACCGGGCGGGCCTGCTTGGCGATCTCGGCCACGACGGCCGCGACGGCGACTTCGATGCCGCGCTTGACGACCATCGGGTTGGCCCCGGCGGTCACGACGCGCAGGCCCTCGGCGACCATCGCCTGGCCGAGCACGACCGCGGTCGTCGTGCCGTCACCGGCGACGTCGTCCGTCTTGGTGGCGACTTCCTTGAGCAGCTGCGCGCCCATGTTCTCGAACGGGTCTTCGAGCTCGATATCGCGAGCGATCGTGACGCCGTCGTTGGTGATGGTCGGGAGAGCCGAACTTCTTGTCGAGGACGACGTTGCGGCCCTTGGGGCCGATCGTGACCTTGACGGCGTCGGCGAGGCGATCGATGCCACGCTTCAGCGAGCGACGAGCGGTCTCGTCGAAGATCAGTTGCTTAGCCAATCCAGTAACCCTCCAGGAACATGTGAGTGAGGCGAGGTGTCAGTGACGGCGGGTGGGCCGTCAGCCCTCGACGATCGCGAGGATGTCCTTCTGGCTGACGATGAGGAGATCCTCGTCATCGAGCTTGAATTCCGTCCCGGCGTACTTGGCGTAAAGGACCTTGTCGCCCTTCTTGACGTCCATCGACTCGCGCTTGCCGTCTTCGAGCAGGCGGCCCGGCCCGGCCGACACGACAGTGCCTTCCTGGGGCTTCTCCTTGACGGTGTCCGGGAGGACGATGCCGCTCTTGGTCATCTCCTCGCGCGGGGTGGGCTAGAACGACCACGCGATCACCCAACGGGCGAAGCTTGGTCGACGCAGCAGCGGCTTTGGCCAACGTGCATTCCTCCTGTGACGGCCAGGGCCGGCCGCCGGGCGTGGAACCCGAAGCGCGTGACCGGCCGTGGTGGGGCCGGCGGGACGTCGCCCGGGTACCTCATGATCCATCGCGTCGGTCCCGCTCCGACCTGGTCCGCCCGGTGTCCCGGACGGTCGGAGTCGTGGGCTTCGCGACGTGATTGGCACTCTCTGGGGGAGAGTGCCAATACAGTAGCGAACGCGGCCGCCGGCTGTCAACCCGGTGTACTCGTCCAGTACGTCCGTTACACATCGATGCCGACGGAGGCCAGGTATTCGGCCGGGGTGCGCTGGCCCAGTGACTGGTGGGGTCGGATCGTGTTGTACACCGTCTCCCAGGCCCGCAGCTCGACCTGGAAGGCCTCGAGTTCCGGTTCGGCGGTGGTCACCTCGTAGAACTCCTCGGTGTGGGTCCGGTTGGCCCGCTCGACCGCGCCGTGCAGCTTGGGCGAGCGCGGCGGCAGGACGAACAGGCGGATGCCCCGGGCCTGGCAGGCGGCCTCGAACTCGGCCATGAACTCGGAGCCGTTGTCGATGCTGATGGCCCGGACCGGGAAGGGCATCCGCTCGGCCAGCCGATCGAGCACGGCGGCCGCGGCGCTGGCGGTCGCCCGCCGACCGAGCTCGAGCGTGTCCCAGCGGCTGACCACGTCGCGCGCGGTGAACTGCTTCCAGATCTTGCTCGGCAGGGGTCGGATGTCGAGGGTGTCGAGTTCGACCAGGTCGCCCGGTCGTTCGACCGTCCAGTCAGCCGGCTTGCGGACGGCATACGGGCGCTGCCAGCGGCGCTGGTGGACGCTCATCCGACGCCGCCGCGGCTCGTGCAGCTCACCCGAGCGGCGCAGCCGGGCCAGGATCCGGCCGACCATCGAGACCGACAGGCGGATGCCCTCGCGACGGAGCAGGACGACCGAGCTTGTCCTTGCCCCAGCGCGGATAGGCGTCGCGGACGGCCTTGACCGCGGCCAGCTGGTCGAGCGTCCAGGTCGGCCGCCGTCGGCGGCGTGGTGCCGAGCCGCGGTCCTCGAGCGTCTCGAGTCGATCGCGCTCGAACCGGGCCAGCCAGCGGTACACGGTCGGGCGGGAGTAGCCGAAGTGGCGGGCTGTCCGGCTGACGTTGGCGCCGTGGGCGCGGTGCCAGTCGAGCATCGCCAGGCGTCGTCGGGCGTCGCGCGTGAGATCGGGCGCCAGGTGGCGGCGCCAGAGGCGCTGGATCGGCCCGGCGACGGCACGAACACCGACCCGCGCCGCTCGGCGCCACGCTGCGCATAGACTTCGCCATCGAGAGCCTCCTGCTGCTGATGTCTTGAACACCACCAGCGTAGCGAGGGCTCTCGTTCCGTTTCTCAGGCCCGGCTCGGACCTCACTCCGCGCCCAGCCCCGGTGTCACGGACGTATCTGGACGCCATCACCCGGTGTACTCGTCCAGTCTCGAGCTCAAGACGCGTCGGCGGCCCCGCCACGGCGGGTAATCTGCGGCTCGAGGCTCGTTGCTCGGGGCCGTTCCTCGGCCCAGGTCACCTGACGGCGAAGCTCCGATTGACTCCATTGGCCGACTTGTAGATGGCATCCCCGGACTGATCGGCCCTGACGGTGCATGTTCCGATCGTCAAGAGGGTGATGATCGTCCCGCTCGGTCCACTCGCCGTACAGACGGCAGGCGTGGAGGTGCTGAAGGACACGGCCAGGCCGGATGAGGCGGTCGCCGCGACGATCACCGGGGACAGGGCCAACGTCTTGGCGCCTGGGTTGGTGAACGAGATCGTCTGGGCGAGCTTCGTGACGGTGAAGTTCCTGTTCACACCATTGGCCGGCTTGTAGAAGCTGTCCCCGGCCTGATCGGCTCGGACGGTGCAGGTGCCGGCCGCGACCAGATCGATGGTCCCGCCATTCGTTCCGCCGGCGGTGCAGACGAGTGGCGTCGATGTGGTGAAGGTCACCGTCAGACCCGAGGAAGCAGTCGCTGCGACGGTCACGGACGGCGTCGTGATGAGCTGGTTCGCAAGCGCTGTGAACGTGATGGTCTGGTTCACCAGGTTCACGGCGAAGGTCCGATTGACGCCATTGGCCGGCTTGTAGGTGGTGTCTCCGGCCTGATCGGCCCTGACGGTGCAGGATCCGATCGCCACGAGGGTGACCGTCGTGTCGGTGACCGTACAGACGAGCGGCGTCAACGTGCTGAAGGTCACGGCCAAGCCGGATGAGGCGGTCGCCGCGACGAACACCTGGGATTGGAGGAGCGTCTTGGCACCTGGGTTGACGAATGTGATGGTCTGGCTCGCCTGGCTCACGTTGAACGTTCGGGTGACCGAGGCCGCAGGGTCGTACGACTGGTTCCCGGGTTGGCTGGCAGTGATCGAGCAAGACCCGGTCGTCAAGAGCGAGATGGCCGCCCCGTTCGGCCCGCCGGAGGTGCAGACGGCTGGTGTCGAGGTGGTGAACGTCACCGCCAGGCCGGAAGAGGCGGCGGCGGTGACGGTCACCGGAGACTGGGCCAGCGTCTTGCCGCCTGGGTTGGTGAACGTGATGGTCTGGGGCTGGGGCGGGGCCGGTGAGGCCTGGAGGTCGCGCGCAAACACGTCCGTCCAGAGACCCGAGTCACCGCTGACGAGATCATCGGCGAATGAGCCGAAGATGACGTGGCGTCCGTCACCACTCAGGACCGGATCGTACCCACCGTAGGCGACCTCGGCGCCATCGCTGTCGACCGATGCGCGAACGATGGTGGTCGTCTGGCGGTCGAAGACGTATGCATCCACCGTGTTGTTCGAGTCGTCGACGACGTTGGGTACACCCGAATTGAAGGCGACGTACCGCCCGTCGTCGCTCATCGATGGACCGTTGCTCGTGCCCCGGCCGGCCAGCGATACGGTCCCGGTCTGGTGGTCGCGGACGAACATGTCCGCTGCCGTCGCACCGAGATTGGGCGCCACGGACCAGAAGGCGACGTCCCCGTCGTTCGCGACATCCGAGTCGCCGCTGTCGCCGTTCGCCTGGGCGCCGCCGCCGGTCGCGCTCACGAGCGTCGTTGACGTGCCCCCAGCCTGGTCGAACGTTCCGTCGCCATCGGTATCGCGGTCATGCAGGAACACATCGGAGCAGTTGGTCGGGCCAGAACCGCGGTCGCACAGGGGCTGGTCGTCGGCGATCAGATTCGTCGCGGTCGAGATCAGCACGACGAAGCGCCCGTTCGGACTGATCCGGCCTGACGAGAAGCCGTTGGTCTCGGTGCCATCGGTCGCGACGGAGGCTCGCACGATCGATGTCGCACCGACCTCGTCGAAGATGCCGTCACCGTCCGCATCGCGGTCGTGGACGTAAGTGTCAGTCTGGCCGTTGTGGTCCTCGGCAACCAGCGCCAGCTCCGACGTGAAGGCGACGTACCGCCCGTCAGCGCTGAGACTGGCCTCGCCGCTGCTCCCCAGTTCACCGCCGGCGACGCCGCTTATCCGGATCGTGGTCCCGGCCACGGTGTCGCGGACGAAGACGGCCGGCCACCCATTCGACCCGCCAAGGGTGAGGTTGGTCGACCCTGACGTGAAGGCTACATACCGTCCGTCAGCGCTGATCGACGAGTCGTTGCTGTAGGAATTGCCCTGGCTCTCGTTGGAGTCGACACTGACGAGAATCGTCGTCGCGAGCAGTCGATCCCGAAGAAAGACATCGCTCGTCCCGTTGGCGTCGCCCGTCACGACGTTGGTCGCATAGCTGTCGAAGGCCACGTACCGACCGTCGCCACTGACGTCAGTCACATTGACGCTGGAGGCGGCGTGGTCGTTCGCCTCCTCGCCGGTCGAGTTCACGCTGATCCGTTCCGTCGCAGACGCGGGCGTGAACGCAACTACGCTCACGACCGGACCAAACAGGATGGCGGCGGCGGCCAGCACCGAGGCACAGCTTGATCGGAGGTTCGCGACTGGCATGAAAGACTCCCATGCACGACAAGCTCGAGAGACGCTGAGCACGTCGACGGGGGTCGCTTGGACCACTCCCCGCGGGCAAGCTCGGGCGGTCGCGTTGGGCGAGTATGAGCGACGGTCCGAGCGTGTCAAGGCACTGTCCTCGTCCGGTACGTCCGCGCGGTCGCGACGCGAGGCCAAAGCGAGGCCGACGCCGCGGACCTGCTCAGCAGTGGCTCGTCAGGAGTGCGCGATGGTCACAACGATGTCGGTGCCGTCGCGGACCAGGTCGACACAGCCGGTCCCGTCGTAGCCGATGTACCAGCCGGCGACCCCCTCGGACTCATCGAACAGGACGACCTGCTTGAGGGCCGGGTAGTCCACCGTGATGTCTCGGTCGCCCGTGAACGTCGGCTCACCCACGTCGTTGTAGAGCGACATCCCAGTCATCCGCACCTGCAAGGCACGCTGACCCCCAAGGTCGATCGGCAGGCCACTAGAGGCGTAGGTGAATGGTGGCGATGCGGCCGTCAGCTCGCCGCGCGGTGGGCCGGCAGGCGTCAGCGACCCATCGTCGAATACGAACGTGACGAAGTCCGCAGCCGGGCTCGTGGAGACCTCGACCGACACGACGCGGTCGGACGGCAGGAGCCCGTCCTCCGGCGTGACGGCACAGGCCGCGGACGACGGTGACGGCAGAGGCGTGGCAGTGGGCGCCGGCGTCGGGCTGGCGCTCGGCCGGGCAGTGGGGCTTGTGCCCGGGCTCGGGGCGACTGATGCACTCGCGCTCGGGGAGACCGATGCCGAGGAGGCGGGACTGGCAGATGCCGATGCCGTTGCGGGAGCGACTGACGCGGATCCGGACGGGCTCGGACTCGGCTCCGGAGAACCGGATCCTCCGAAGACGATGACGACGATCAGGACGGCCACGGCGACCACGACGGCCACCATCGGCAGGGAGCGACGCAGATCGGGGTTCATCCATCCCTCCGACGACTCGGGAACGTTCGGTCGTAGGCTGCCACCAGTGTGCCACCGAGGGCTTCTGCCGTCGTCCCGCACCGGTCGGCGAGCCACGCGCCCGTGACGCGAACCCACTCGGGTTCGTTGCGCGAGCGTGGGGCACCCGGTGGAGCGAGGAACGGCGAGTCGGTCTCGATCAGCACCCGCTCATCCGGGACGAGTGGCGCGACGTCCGCGGAGGCTTCCTCGCCGGCGCGGAAGACGAGCCCGGAGAAGCTGACCGACAGGCCGAGATCGATGACGGCGCGGCCATAGTCGAGCGGTCCGGAATACGAATGGATGACGGCTGCCGGCCGATCCCCGAAGGCTGCCGCCCAGCGCGAGTCCCCCACCCCGGCCGCGGTCAACTCCTCGAGCAACGCATCCTGGGCGTCGCGCCGACCGGGAGCGGACCGGCAGTGGAGGATGGCCGGCTTGCCCGTCTCGAGCGCGAGGGCGAGGTTCCGGCGGAGGTTCGTTCGCTGGTCCTCGATCGGGCTGAAGACGCGGTCGAAGTCGAGGCCTGTCTCGCCGATCGCGACGACCCGCCCGTCGCTCGACATCTCGACGATCCGGCCCCAGCCCGCGTCATCGACCTTTGCCGCGTCGTGCGGGTGAACGCCGACGCCGATATCGATCCAGTCGAAGCGCTCCGCGAGCGCCAGTGCCCGCTCGCTCGATGCCACGTTCCAGCCAGGGACGAGCACGCGCTCCACACCGGCCAGCCGGGCACTCCCGAGGACGAGGTCGGCGTCACCCTCGAACCGGTCGGCGTTGAGGTGGCAGTGGCTGTCGACCAGGCGCACGGTCGCGTTCACGCCGAGGCAGGCTCAGTGGCGTCCGCCTCGAGGTCCAGGCGCGGGAACAGGGGCTCAGGCGCCGTGACCCGGCCGACGTCGGTGGCGTGGGCGCCCCAGGTCAGCTCGATGATGATGGATGGGCCGCCATTCCCGTCCGACCCGTACCCGAAGTCGTGGCCGAGCTGGCGAAGCACGCGCGGACCCGTGGCGGGCATGAACGGCGTGACCGCGACACCGACGAGCCGGCACGCCTCGAGCAGGTCGCCCAGGACGTCGGAGAGTCGGGTGGCCGCGCTCGCGTCGCCGGCCTTGGCGGCCTTGGCCAGATCCCACGGCCGCTCGGCATCGACCGCCTTGTTGGCCGCTCCGACGAACTCCCAGAGCTCGGCGAGTGCGTCGTGGAGGAGGCACGCATCGAGCCGCTCCCGGAATCGCTCGAGCGTTGCCGCCCAACCCGCGCCGAGGGGCGACTCGCCGGCCGTTCGCGGCGCCGGTCGGGCGCCTTCCAGGTAGCGGTTGGTCATCGAGACCGTCCGATTGACGAGATTCCCGAAGTCGTTGGCGAGATCCGCGTTGTAGCGGCGGACGAACGAGTCCCACGACACCTCGGCGTCCCGGTCGAACGGCACTTCCCGAAGGGCCACGTAGCGCGTGCCATCGGACCCGAGCGCGGCGACCATGTCCGCTGGATCGAGGATGTTTCCGCGGCTCTTGCTCATCCGCTCGCCGCCGGCGGACAGCAGCCAGCCGTGGACCCAGACCTTGCGCGGTGCCGCCAGCCCGGCGCTCCACAGCATGGCCGGCCAGAAGATCGTGTGGAAGCGGGCGATGTCCTTGCCGATGACATGGAGGTCAGCCGGCCACCAGCGCTCGAAGGCCGCCGGGTCGCCCGGGAACCCGGCCCCCGTGATGTAGTTGATCAGCGCGTCGTACCAGACGTAGATGACGCCGGCCTCCGGGTCCCAGGAACCGTCCTCACGCAGGGCTGTCTCGCCGTTCTCGGCGATCGGGAACGGGATCCCCCAGCCACCCGGCGTCCGCTCCCGGCTGATCGAGAAGTCCTCCAGGCCGCCCCGGATGAAGCCCAGCATCTCGTTGCGCCGGTAGTCCGGCTGGACGAACTCGGGATGCTCGGCGAAGTGCCGCTCCAGGCGCTCCTGGTAGGCAGACAGGCGGAAGAACCAGTTCCGCTCGGTCAACCACTGCAGCGGGACCTCGGGGTGGTTCGGGCAGATCGTCCCGCGGGCTGTCTCCTGCACGTCCGTCGCGTTGCGGAATCCCTCGTTGGGGCAGTACCAGCCCTCGTACGTACCGAGGTAGATATCGCCGTTGGCGTGGGCGCGGCGGACCATCTCCTGTGCCGCCGCGATGTGATCGGGATCGGTCGTCCGGATGAACCTGTCCGGCGCGGATGCCCAGGGCATCCTCGGCGGCCTTGAAGTAGCCGACCTTCTCGTCCACGAACTCGCGCGGGGGTCGACCCTCGTCCACGGCCGCCTGGGCGATGTTGATCGAATGCTCGTCCGTGCCGGTCAGGAAGCGCGTGTCATCGCCCAGCATCCGGTGCCAGCGCGCGATCACGTCGGCACCGATGACCTCGTACAGCGTGTGCAGCCCGGGCTTGCTGTTCGCGTAGGCGATGGCCGTCGTGAGGTAGTAGCGGGTTCGATCGGTCATGGGACCGCGATGGTAGCAGGAGGCCGCGGCCCGACCGGGCTCAGCACGGATCGACCAGGCTCGGGCCCGCCGGACCGGCCGAGTCGCTCCCTAGCGGAGCGACTCCTCGAGCGCCTTCTCGGCCTCTTCGTCCAGCGTGGTCTGCCGGACACGGCCCTCGTACCGACGCATCGCGCCGATGAGCAGCCCGACGTCGCCGTCCTTGACGAGCAGGAACAGGGCCGAGCCTCCGGCGGGCAGGTCGTCAGCGACCTCCTTGACGAACGTGCCATCCACGCCGGGCGAGACCGCCCGTCCGACGAGCGCACCGATGGCCGCGCCGCCGATGATCCCGGCGACCGGGAAGACCAGGAACAGGACCGCCCCGATGACGCCGCCAACGACGGCCCCGGTCTCGGTGCCGCTGGATGCCTCGTTCTTGACCGAGACCTTGCCGTTCGCGTCCTTGGTCACGACCGCGGTGTCCTTGAGATGGACCTTGTCGTCCTTCTCGAGCGCTCGTACGGAGGCGAGCGCAGCCAGCGCCTGATCGGCGTCGTCGAAGGTGATGGCGATGAACTCGGACATACGATCCTCCTGCGGGTCGGTGGGTCAGTGCCGGAAGTGGCGGGTCCCGGTCAGGAGCATGGTGGCACCGGCGGCGTCGGCCGTGGCGACCACTTCCGCATCGCGGACCGAGCCGCCCGGCTGGACGACGGCGGTCACGCCGGCGGCGAGACACACCTCCAGGGCATCCGTGAACGGGAAGAAGGCATCCGAGGCACACGCGGCTCCGGCAAGCGCCAAGTCCCCCGCGTGGGTCGCGCGCCTGGTCGACGGCTCCCCTGGCGGCGTTCACCCGCGACGTCTGACCCGAGCCCATGCCGATGAGCCGGCCGTCGCGGACGAGGACGATCGCGTTCGAGACGACGCCCCGGACCAGGCGCCAGGCCAGGTCAAGGTCGCTGCGCTCTGCGTCAGACGGGGTCCGCTGGGTGACGACGGTCCAGGTCGCCGGGTCGTCCGCGGTCGTGTCCGGCGCCGTCACGAGGATGGCCCCGCCCGCCGACCGGATCGAGCCGAAGGGATCCACGGCGCGACCGGGTCGGTCAACGCCCAGGTCCGCGTCCACGACAAGCCGCAGGTTCGGCTTGGTGGCGAGGATGGCCAGCGCGTCGGGCTCGAAGGCGGGCGCGACGACGACCTCGAGGAAGATCGAGGCCAGGGCAGCGGCGGTCGCCCGATCCACGGGGCGGGTGAGCGCCACCACACCGCCGAACGCCGAGACGGGATCGCCGGCCAGCGCCGCCTCCCACGCCGCGAGCAGCGTCGGCCGTTCGGCCGCACCGCACGGGTTGGTGTGCTTGACGATGACGCAGCCCGGACCGCGCAGCGCACGCGCCAGCGCCGCCGCCGCTGACGCGTCGAGCACGTTGTTGTAGGACAGGGCCTTGCCCTGCAGCGGCGGCTCCCCGGTCGCGAACGGCCCGTCTTGGGCGCCACTCCCCGGCCGGCGGTAGCGGGCGGCCGGCTGGTGCGGGTTCTCCCCGTAGCGGAGGGCCTCCACCTTCTCGAGCGCGAACGTCAGGCTGGCCGGATACGAGTCACTGGCGCCGGGCAGACCGGGCTCGTCGGGGAGGTCCACGCCGGCATCTGCCATCCGCCCGGGCAGGACCTCGGCGATCCGTGCGTCGTACGCGGCCGTGTGCCGGAAGGCTTCGATGGCCAGGGCCGCACGCAGTCCCGCGCCGACGCTCCCTTCCCGGACGATCCCGGCGAGGACGGCGTCGTAGCGGTCCGGCATGGTCACGATGGCGACGTTGGCGTGGTTCTTGGCCGCGGCGCGGACCATGGACGGCCCGCCGATGTCGATCTCCTCGACGAGGTCGTCCAGCGAGATCCCCGGGCGCTCCGCGGCGGCGGCGAAGGGATACAGGTTCACGACGACCAGCTCGAACGGGGCGATCGCCGCGGCGAGGAGCTGGCTGACGATGAGACTCGAGGCGGAGATCGGCCAGGATCCCGCCATGGACGCGCGGATGGAGCGTCTTGACCCGGCCGTCGAGCATCTCCCGGAACCCGGTCACCGCCGAGACGTCCGTCACCGGCAGACCCGCCTCACGCAGTGCCCGCGCGGTCCCACCCGTGGACACGAGCTCGAACCCGGCCGCGACCAACCCCTCGGCGAACCGCACGAGGCCGGCCTTGTCCGACACGGACAGGAGCGCCCGGCGCGGCCTCGGGATCGCCGCATCGGCCCGCACGAGGTCCAGATCCACCCGACGACCGCCCTCCGCGACCGTGAGGACCTCCGCCAGGAGCGCCGCCACGGCCCGCGGGTACAACCGATGCTCCACCGCCTGGATCCGGGCGTGCAGGGCTGCGCGGTCGTCGTCCGCGAGGATCTCGACCGCCTCCTGGGCGACGATCGGCCCGCCGTCCAGGGTGGCGTCCACGAGGTGGACCGTGCAGCCCGTCACCTTGACCCCGTGGGCCAGGGCTTCATCGACCGCGTGCGCCCCCGGGAAGGCCGGGAGCAGGGACGGATGCGTGTTCAGGACGCGGCCGGCGAACGCGGCCAGGACACGCGGCCCGACGATCCGCATGTAGCCGGCCAGCGCGACGGCAGCCGGTGCGACCGCGGCCAGCGCGTCCGCCAGCGTGGCGTCATCGCCACCTGGGATGAGCGCCGTTTCGATGCCCTGCTCCGCCGCCCAGTCGAGCGCAGCGCACGGGCGATCCGCGAACACGAGCACGACGTGGCCGCCCAGTTCGCCACGGGCCGCCGACAGCGCGAGGGCCCGCAGGTTCGAGCCGGTACCGGACACGCCCACGGCGATCCGCCCGATCATCGCGCGAACGCCTCCAGGACCGCCTCCTGGTACCGGGCACCGCCGATGGCATCGGCATCGACGACCTCTCCGACGAGGAGGCCGGTGATCCCGTGCTCGGCGAGCGCGCCGATGGCGAGGGCGACCGCCGACGGGGGCACCACCGCGATCATGCCCAGCCCGCCGTTGAAGGTCGACCGCAACTCGACGTCGTCCAGCCCGCCGAGCGCGCCGAACAGGCGCATGACCGACGGCATCGTCCAGCGCGAGGGATCCAGGCGGACGGCCAGGCCATCGGGAAGCGCGCGCGGCGCATTGCCGGGCAGGCCACCGCCCGTGATGTGCGCGAGACCGTGGATGTCATGGCCGGCGACCACCAGCGCCTCCCGCAGCGCCAGGATGGCCCGCGAGTAGATCCGGGTCGGGGTCAGGAGCACCTCGCCGAGCGTCGCCAGCCCGACCTGCGGCTCGCCCGCGATCGCCTCGGCGGCCACGGCATCGCCCATCGTCCGGCGAAGCCTGGCCTGGTACGGCTCCGCGGGGTCCAGGTCCCAGCTGGTGACGAGAGACCGAACCAACGAGTACCCGTTCGCATGCAAGCCGGACGCGGTCAGCCCCATGATCGCGTCGCCTCGCCGAACGGCCGTCCCGTCGATGACCCGGGAGCGTTCGACGACGCCGATCGCCGTCCCGGCCATGTCGTAGGCGGAGGGATCCATCAGGCCCGGGTGCTCGGCCGTCTCTCCCCCGACCAGGGCGCAACCCGCCTCGCGACAGCCGGCAGCGACCCCACCGACCAGTTCGGCCACGGCCAACGGGTCAAGCCGGCCGACGGCGATGTAGTCGAGGAACGCCAGCGGCTCGGCGCCGGTGCACACGACGTCGTCCGCGCACATCGCGACGAGATCGATGCCGATCGTGTCGAACCGCCCGACCATCGCGGCGACGGCCGTCTTCGTCCCGACCCCGTCGCTCGACGCGATGAGCAGGGGCTCGCGATACCCGGCCGGGATCGCGAACGCGCCACCGAAGCCACCAAGGCCGCCGACGACCTCGGGGCGGCGCGTGGATGCGACATGCTTGCGCATGAGCTCCACGGCCCGCTCGCCGGCCTCCACGTCGACGCCCGCGGCCTTGTAGGCCGCCCGCCCGTCAGGCACCGGCGACGACCGGTTCTTCAAGCATGAACTTGCGGCTGGTCGACGTCGTACGGGACCGGCTCCGGATAGTGACCGTCGAAGCAGGCGAAACAGAACTGCTCGTACGGCAGCTCGAGCGCCGCCAGCACGCCTCTGATCGAGAGATAGCCCAGGGTGTCCGCTCCGATGAACTCGCGGATCTCCGTCTCCGTGTGGGTGGCCGCGATCAGCTCGGTCTCGACCGAGGTATCGATCCCGTAGAAGCACGGGTGGAAGATGGGCGGGGCGCTGATCCGGACGTGGACCTCCTTCGCGCCCGCCTTGCGCAGCAGCTCCACGATCCGCTTGGTCGTGGTGCCACGCACGATCGAGTCGTCGACGACCACCAGGCGTCTGCCGTTCACGACCTCGCGCAGCGGGTTGAGCTTGATCGTCACCCCGCGGTGGCGCAGACCGGCCGACGGCTGGATGAACGTCCGGCCCGCGTATCGGTTGCGGTACATCCCCTCGCGATAGGGCATCCCGGACGCCTCCGCGTAGCCGGCCGCCGCCGGGGCCCCGGTATCGGGCACGGGCATGACCAGATCGGCCTCGATGGGATGCTCGCCGGCCAGTTGCATGCCCATCCGGCGGCGCACCTCGTACAGGTTCCGACCCTCCATGTACGAATCCGGGCGGGCGAAGTAGATGAGCTCGAAGACGCACAGGGCGGGGTCCGCCTCGGCGTAGCGCACGGACCTCGGCGCCTGGCCAGGTTCCAGGATGACCAGCTCGCCAGGCTCCACGTCCCGGACGTACTCGGCGCCGACGATGTCCAGGCCGGCCGTCTCGGACGACAGGCACCAGCCGGACGAGGCATCGTCGCCACTCCACAGGCCGTCGTCCGGACCACCGGACCACGCCGTGCCGGGCAGCCGACCCAGCACGAGCGGGCGGAACCCGTGGGGATCGCGGATCCCGATGACCCGCCGCTCGTCCAGCACCACGAGGCTGAACGCACCTCGGACGCGCGGCAGGACCCTGATCAGGGCGTCCACGGTGTCGGTGGCCGGTTCATCTGCCAGCAGGGCCGTCAGGAGCTCGGTATCGGTCGACGCCGGCAGACGGGCCCGGCCGCCCTCGAGCTGTGTCAGCAACTCGCGCGTGTTGACCAGGTTGCCGTTGTGGCCGATCGCGAGCGCGCGCCGGGGCCCCAGGCGGTACGTCGGCTGGGCGTTCTCCCAGACGGTCGAGCCGGTCGTCGAGTAGCGGCAATGGGCGATCGCGAGGCGCCCGCGCAGGCTGGGGATCCGCCGCTCGTCGAGGACCGTGCTGATCATGCCGAGGTCCTTGTAGAGCATCAGTTGCTCGCCGTCGGACACGGCCAGGCCGGCCAATTCCTGGCCACGATGCTGGAGGGCGAACAGCCCGAGCGCCGCGATCGACGCCGCGTCCGTCGCGCCGCCGCCCTCCGGCAGGACCGCTCCGAACACGCCGCACATGGTCAGGCCACCCCGGCCCGATCAACGGCCGAGTCGGCGGGGGCCTCGACGTCCACCGGCGCGTCCCAGCCAAGAGCGCGCTCGAGGCCGTGGGTCCATGCCAGGCGCAGATCCGCGACGCGGACGTCGAGCGTGTCGGCGATGCGGCTTCGGTGCTCCTCGGTCGAACCGGCCGGCGTGGAGGCGACGAGCTCGACGACGAGGCGGTCGCCCTCGACGCGACCCAGCGTCTCGAACGGCAGGCCGTACTGGCGTGCCAGCAGCTCGAGGGCCGGAAGGTAGGACTCGGCGGACGTCACCACGAGGCGCGACGGGCTCTCGCCGAACAGGTCCACCGCCGGTGAGTGGCCGACGGGCAGTCGCAGGCGCGCCCCGTGATCGCCCCACATGGCCCCCTCGGCGAGCGCCACCGCGAGTCCACCGCCGGAGACGTCCTGGACCGAGGCGACCAGCCCGCGAGCGATCGCCTCGCGGATGAACGACTGGGTCATGCGCTCGCGGGCGAGGTCCAGGGCCGGCAGGTCGTCCTCGAGCGCCGCGCCGGCCAGGCCGGCGTAGGCGGAGCCGGCGAGACCCGGGCCGGACTCGCCGACGAGCGCCACCAGGTCGCCCTCCGAGACGAAGGCTGGACCGACGAGCGTGGCGATGTCCTCGATCAGGCCGACCACGCCGATCTCCGGCGTCGGCGCGATGGGCCCGGTCGGCGATTCGTTGTAGAGCGAGACGTTCCCGCCGGTCACCGGCAGGCCGAGGGCGAGGCAGGCATCGGCCAGGCCGCGAACCCCCTCGGTCAGCTGCCAGAACGCCTCCGGCCGGGTCGGGTCGCCGTAGTTGAGGCAGTTGGTGACCCCGAGCGGCCGGGCGCCGGTGATGGAGACGTTGCGGGTCGCCTCGGCGACGCTCAGCGCGGCGCCCAGCCACGGATCGTGGGCGCCGACGGCCTGGTTGCCGTCCGTGCTGGCGACGAGTCCCTTGGTCGTGCCCTTGACGCGCAGGACCGCCGCACCGCGCCCGGGTCCCGCGACGGTGTCCGCGCCCACGGTGGAGTCGTACTGGTTGAAGACCGCGTGGCGCGACGACAGGTTGGCCGATCCAAGGAGGGCCACCAGCACGGCGCCCGGGTCCATCCCGCGCTCCGGCAGCCGATCGGTCACCGCGTCGGACACGCCCGGCGCCGGGGCGGCGCGCGAACGGGTCGGGGCGGCCGCGACCCGGTCGTGGACGATGGCGTCGCTGGTCAGGGCGGCAGCCGGCACACGGGCCAGCTCGAGGGCGCCGGACGCGCGCTGCCGCCGGCCGCGTCCAGCCCGCCGGTGACGATGGCGATGTCACCGTCGGCCGTGATCCGCCCGATGATCGCGACGGGCAGGCCCCAGCGCTCGCAGACCTCGCGGACGTCTTCCCAGCGATCCGGCCGGACCGCCGCGCACATCCGCTCCTGGGACTCGCTGATCATCACCTCGAACGGCTCCATGTCGGGCTCGCGGCGCGGGATCGCGTCGAGGTCCACCAGGATGCCGGTACCCGCCCGGTCCGCCGTCTCGGACGTGGCGCAGGTGATCCCGCCGGCGCCAAGGTCCTGCAGACCTTCCACCAGCCCGCGCTCGATCAGCTCCAGGCTGGCCTCGATGAGCAGCTTCTCCGCGAACGGATCGCCGACCTGGACGGACGGCCGCTTGGACGGGTCGTCGTGGGTGAACGTGGCACTCGCCAGCACGGAGGCCCCGCCGATGCCGTCGCGGCCCGTCGTGGAACCGAACAGGACCACCAGGTTGCCGGGTCCCGGCGCCGCCGCCAGCGTCAGGCGCCGCTCCTCCATCAGCCCGATGGCCATGACGTTGACGAGCGGGTTGCCCTGGTAGGTCGGGTCGAACACGAGCTCGCCGCCCACGGTCGGGACGCCGACGCAGTTGCCGTACCCGCCGACGCCGCGGACCACGCCGTCCACCAGGTGCCGGGTGCGCGGATCGCCCGGATCGCCGAACCGAAGCGCGTCGAGGACGGCGATCGGCCGGGCGCCCATCGTGAAGATGTCGCGCAGGATCCCGCCGACCCCGGTCGCCGCCCCCTGGTACGGCTCGACCGCCGATGGGTGGTTGTGCGACTCGATCTTGAACGCGACGGCCAGGCCGCCGCCGATGGAGATGACGCCGGCGTTCTCGCCCGGCCCGGCCACCACGCCCTCGCCGGCCGTGGGGAGTGTCCGCAGCAGCGGCTTCGAGCTCTTGTAGGAGCAGTGCTCGCTCCACATCACGCTGAACATCGCGAGCTCCAGGTCGTTCGGTGCGCGGCCGCCCAGCCGGTCGCGGATGGCCGCGAGTTCCTCGTCGGTCACTCCCAGGCGGATGTGCAGCGGCTCCAGGGCCGGATCGGCGATCGTCATCGAGCGCCTGCCAGCTGGGCGCCACCGTGGGCCGCCTGAGCCGCACTGTCCACCAGCGAGCGGATGATGCCCATCCCGTCGTCCGAGCCCAGGATCGCCTCGGCGGCGCGCTCCGGGTGGGGCATCAGTCCGGCCACGTTCCCGGCCGCGTTCATGACCCCGGCGATGGCCCGCAGCGAACCGTTCGGGTTGGCGGGATCGGAGGGACCGGCCGCCGACCCGGCCGCGTCCACGTAGCGGAAGAGGACCTGGCCGTCACGCTCGAGCTGGTCCAGCGTGGCCTCGTCGGCGAAGTAGCAGCCCTCGCCATGGGCGACCGGCATGCGCAGCGCCGTCCCGACCGGCACGCCCCGGGTGAACGCCGTGTCGTCCCGCAACGCCGCGATGGTCACCTCGCGCCCGACGAACCGGAGCGATCGGTTGCGCAGGAGCGCGCCCGGGACCAGTCCGGCCTCGGCCAGCACCTGGAACCCGTTGCAGATCCCCAGCACCAGGCCCCCGTCGGCGGCGAACCCGGCGACGGCGCGCATGACCGGGCTGAAGCGCGCGATGACGCCGGCGCGGACGTAGTCCCCGTAGGCGAAGCCGCCCGGCAGGACGACGGCCGCGACACCCTCCAGGGACGCCTGCTCGTGCCACAGGACGACCGGCTCCGCACCCGCGACCGCCAGGGCATGGACCGTGTCGCGGTCGCAGTTGCTGCCCGGGAAGACGACGACGCCGATGCGGACGGGCATGTCAGTCGGCGCTCGAGGTGATGGACGACGTCGCGCCGAGCGGCTCCACGGCGTACGCCTCGATGAGCGGGTTGGACAGCAGCTCGGAGGCGAGGCGATCGGCCGTGGCGAGCGCCTCGCCGGCGTCGGCGGCCTCCACAGTCAGCTCGACCCGCCGGCCGACGCGGACCTCGCTCACGCCGCTGATTCCGAGGTGGCCAAGGCTGCCCTCCACGGCCCGACCCTGCGGATCGAGGATGCCGGGCTTGGGCGTGACGTTGACGGCGAACCGGAAGCGACTCATCGGGCGACCACGTCCTCCTGCAGATAGCGTTCGAAGCTGGCGCCCGTGATCCGCTCATACGCCTCGACATATCGATCGCGCGTACCGGCGACCACCTCGGGCGGCAGCGCCGGCCCGGGGGCGGTCTTGTCCCACGGCTGGGTCTCGAGCCAATCGCGCACGTACTGCTTGTCGTAGCTGGCCTGGGATCGTCCGGGCTCGTATCTCGCCGCATCCCAGAAGCGGGACGAATCCGGCGTCAGGACCTCGTCCACCAGCAGCAACTCGCCGGTGCTCGCATCCAGCCCGAACTCGAACTTCGTATCCGCCAGCAGGATCCCGCTCGCTCGGTCACCGCCGCGGCATAGCCGTACAGGCGGAGCGCGACGTCGCGGACGCGCTCGGCGAGCTCGCCGCCGACCAGGGTCACCATCGTCGTGAAGTCGATGTTCTCGTCGTGACTCCCCTGCTCCGCCTTGGTGGACGGGGCGAGGATGGGCTCGGGCAGGCGGTCGCTCTCGCGCAGGCCGGCCGGCAACTCGATCCCGCACACCCGGCCGGTCGCGCGGTAGTCCTTCCAGCCACTGCCCGCGAGGTAGCCACGGACGATGACCTCGACCGGGAGGACCTCCGCCCGGCGACAGACCATGATCCGGCCGCGCAGGCTCTCGCGGTCCAGGGCGGTCGCCTCGCGCGTGACGAGGCCGGACCCACGGTCGAGCGACTCGGTCACGAACCAGCCATCGGGGATGTCCGCCGGATCCGTCGACAGCAGGTGGTTGGGCACGATCCCGGTCGTCTCGGCGAACCAGGATCGCGACAGGCCGGTCAGGACGCGACCCTTGTCCGCGATCTCGGTCGGCAGGACGACATCGAAGGCGCTCATCCGGTCCGAGGCGACCAGCAGCAGCCGGTCGTCATCCACGGCGAACAGGTCGCGCACCTTGCCGGAGCGGACGAACGCGTCAGCGGGCGGCATCGGGTACCTCCGTCGCGTCCCGCGGTCGCGGCCAGTGCCCGGCGCGCATCCAGGCCGGTGCTCAATGCACCCAGCCGTGCGATGACCTCGGGCACGTGCGCCAGGAACGCCGCATCGTCGAAGCAGCGCGTCGAGCGACGCGAGCGACAGGCGCCCGGCCACCGCCGGGTCGACGGCCAGCAGGTCATGGAGCGACACGCGTTCATCGGCGGCACGCATCGACGCCCGCTGGACGACGGCATACGCCTCCTCGCGGGACATGCCGGCCTCCTCGACGAGGGCGAGCAGGACGCGACTGCTGGCGTGCAGGCCGAGCCCGCGGTCGATGTTCTCGCGCATCCGCTCGGAGCGGACCACGAGTCCATCGATGAGCCCGGCCATCTTGACCAGCATGTAGTCGAGCACGATCGTCGCGTCGGGCAGGATCACCCGTTCGGCGCTGCTGTGGCTGATGTCACGCTCATGCCACAGGGGCTGGTCCTCCATCGCGACGTGGGCGTAGCCACGCAGGAGGCGAGCCAGGCCGGCCATCCGTTCGGACAGGATGGGGTTGCGCTTGTGGGGCATCGCCGAACTGCCCTTCTGGCCGGCCCGGAACGGCTCCTGGAGCTCGCCGATCTCGGTGTGCTGGAGGTTGCGGACCTCGGTCGCGAACCGCTCGAGCGATCCACCCACGATCGCGATGGCCGCCAGGAGGGCGGCATGGCGGTCGCGCTGCACGATCTGGGTGCTGACCGGGTCCACCTGCAGGCCCAGCGCGGCGAGGACCTCGGCCTCGATCGCCGGCTCGAGGTGGCTGTAGGTCCCGACGGGGCCGGAGATCTTGCCCGTCGCGATCTCGTCAACGGCCGCCGCGAGCCGCCGCCGGCCACGGTCCAGCTCGAAGGCCCAACCGGCGAGCTTGAGTCCCAGCGTCGTCGGCTCCGCGTGGACCGAATGCGTTCGACCCATCATCACCGTGTCGGCCTCGAGGCGGGCTCGCGCGATCAGCGAGGCGAGCAGCCGGTCGGCGTCGTCGAGGAGGCGCTCCCCGGCGGCCTGCAGCTGGAGCGCGAGGCCGGTATCCACCACGTCGCTGCTGGTGAGGCCCAGGTGCAGGAAGCGGCCCTCGGGCCCGACGACCTCGGCGACCTGGCTGACGAACGCGATGACATCGTGGTCGGTCGTCCGCTCGATCTCGACGATCCGGTCGACGTCGATCCGGGCGCGGCCTTCGATGGCGGTCAGGGCGTCGGCCGGGATGAGCCCACGAGCGGCCTGCACCCGCGCCACCGCCAGCTCGACGCGAAGCATCGAGCCGAAGCGGGCCTCGTCCGACCAGATCGCGCTCATCTCCGGGAGCGTGTAGCGCCGGATCACCGGGCACTCCCGATCGGCAGGCGGGCGTCCGTCTCGATCCCGATGTCGTGGCGCCGCTGGAGCCCGTCGAACGTGATGGCCTCGGCGGCCTGTCTCGGCGGCATCGCGCGCGCTCGCGAGATCCGCACCGCGCCCCGACCACCGACAGGATCCGGCCGCCGGCCGTCCGCCAGGTCCCGTCGCTACGTCGCGGGACGTGCCGGCGTGGAACACGGTCGCTCCGGTCGCCTGCGCGTCGGACGATCCCGTCGATCCGGTCGCCTGGTCGTGGCCGGTCCGGATACCCGGCGGCGGCAAGCACGATCGCGACGGCCGCGCCCGGGAGTGCCGGCAGCATTCGGTCAGTCGGTCCGGAGGGCATCGGCGATCCGCCGCGGGCCGCGGCGAGCAGGAGCGGGCCCAGCGCGCATGGCCAGCCGCGGGCAGGATGGCCTGCGTCTCGGGGTCGCCGAAGCGGGCGTTGCACTCGAGCAGGACCGGGCCGTCCGCGGTGAGCATCAGGCCCGCGTACAGGGCGCCACGGAACGGCGTCCCGCGTCGGGCCAGCTCGGCCAGGATGGGTTCATGGATGGTCGCCAGCAGTGCGGCCGCCTCGTCGTCCGGCAGCTCGTCGACCGGGCTGAAGGCGCCCATCCCGCCGGTATTCGGTCCCGTGTCGCCGTCGCCGAGGCGCTTGTGATCGCGGGCCACGGGCAGCCCGACGGCCGATTCGGCCGTCGCACAGCGCGATCAGGCTCGCCTCGCGACCGACAAGGCGTTCCTCGATGACGACGACGGCCCCAGGCTCACCGAGCAGCGCACGGATCGCGTCGGTCGCCTCCAGTCGCGTCGTCGCAGACGGTCACGCCCTTGCCGGCGGCCAGCCCGTCTGCCTTGACCACGCACCCGGCGCCGCCCATGGCAAGACCGTCGGCGTAGGCGATCGCCGCGTCGGCGTTCGTGAACGCCTCGGCGCGGGCCATCCGGACGCCGGCCGCCGCAGCGACCTCGTGACAGAACGCCTTGCTCGCCTCGATCCGGGCGGCCGCGGCCGATGGACCGAAGACCGCGAACCCGGCCGCCGTCAAGCGCATCCGCCACGCCCGCAGCAAGGGGCGCCTCCGGCCCCACGACGACCAGGTCCGCGGCGTGCGCTCGCGCCACAGCCACGACCGCCGCCGGATCCAGCGGGTCCACGGCCACGCAGCTGACGCGCGGTTCGGTGTCGATCCCGGCACTGCCCGGGGCCACGATCACCTCGGTGGCGCCTGGCTCCCCGGCCAGCTTCCAGGCCAGGGCATGTTCCCGCCCGCCGCCACCCACGATCAGGATCCGCGCGGGGACGAGCGGGTTCACGCCACGATCCCCGGTCGGTTGCGCATCGGCCGCCAGGCGCGTTCGATGGTCTGGGTCCGCTCCGGACCGACCGAGACGAGGACGATCGGCACGCCCGCGTGCGATTCGATGGCGCTGACGTAGCGGCGCGCGTTCTCCGGCAGGTCGCCCAGCGACCGTACGCCGTGGATCGGCTCGGACCAGCCCTCGAACGCCTCGTAGATCGGGACCGCTCGCGCCAGCATCGACCCGCTCGACGGCCAGACATCCACGCGCTTCCCATCCACCTCGTACGCGACGCACAGCTGGATGGACGGGATCCCGGACAGGATGTCGAGCTTGTTGAGCATGATGCTGCTGACGCTGTTGACCGCCACGGCATAGCGCAACGGGACCGCGTCGAACCAGCCGACCCGCCGCGGGCGCCCGGTGACCGTCCCGAACTCGTGGCCGCGCTCGGCGATCCCGGCACCGATGTCGTCATCGAGCTCGGTGGGATACGGCCCCGAGCCCGACGCGCGTCGAGTAGGCCTTCATGACCCCGATGACCTCGTCGACCTGGAGCGGGCCGATCCCGCCGCCCGTGCAGGCGCCGCCGGCGACCGGGTTCGAGGAGGTCACGAACGGATAGCTGCCGTGATCGAGGTCCAGGAGCGTGCCCTGGGCGCCTTCGAGCAGGACGTGCTCGCCGCGCGCCAGGGCGGACTGGACGAGCCAGGTCGTGTCGTCCAGGTGGTCGCGCAGGCGCTCGCCCCAGCCCGCCGCCAGGTCGACGAGCGCGTCGACCTCGAAGGTGTCGGCGCCCAGGTTCGCGAGCAGCAGGTTCTTGTCCGGCAGCGCACGCGCGATCCGCTCGCGCAGGATGTCGCGATCGAGCAGGTCCTCCATCCGCAGGCCGAGTCGCCACGCCCGATCGCCATACGCCGGCCCGATCCCGCGACCGGTCGTCCCCACCTTGGCGCCGGCGAGGCGAAGCTCGTTGGCACGGTCCAGGGCCACGTGGTACGGCATGATCACGTGGGCGCTGCGGCTGACCCGGACCCGCCCGACATCGATCCCGCGCGACGCGAGCATGTCCAGCTCGGTGATCAGGGTGACCGGATTGACGACGACGCCGTTCCCGATGACGGAGGTGATGTGCGGGTAGAGCACGCCCGACGGCGTCAGGCGCAGCTTGAAGACCTCATCACCGCTCACGACCGTGTGGCCGGCGTTGTCGCCACCCTGGTAGCGCACGACCATCGCCACCTGCTCGGCGAGGAAGTCCGTGGTCTTGCCCTTGCCCTCGTCGCCCCATTGCAGCCCGACGATCACGGTGGCCGGCATCAGCAATGCCCCGGAACCGAGAATCGGCGCCGCGGTCGGTCGAGACGAAGGCGGCGGTCGAGTACGTGAGCGAGCGCACCCCAAGGTGCGTGAGCGAGGGGCGGAGGCCGCCAACGCCCGCATCGGCCGGCCCCGGCGCCGCCGACATCAAGAGCCCCCTCGCAGAGGGGGCATGGAATCGGATAGACCTCTCCCGCGTCGCGCCGCCGACGGTTCGGCGGATCGCCATCGTCTGGTCGCTCGGTCGCCTCACGGGGCGTCCGATGCGCCCTGAAAGCGCGATCGCTGACCTCCTGATCCGCGGCGTCGGCCGCTGCTGGTGAGGACGGGCGGAGTATAGCAGGGCCCTTCCCGGCCGTACCACCGGCCGGCCGTCGTGGTACCTCCTGCCCGTGCCTGACGGCACCGGCCTCGCCTCTACGCTTCGTTGGTGATGCGCCTTCTCGGCGTCCTCGCGCTCGCGGCACCGCTCGCGGTCGGGACGCTGTTCCTACTCATGCCGGATCTGGCCGCGTCCCTGATGGAGGCCCAGACACAGCTGCTCGTCGGCCACGGCCTCCGCGGCCATCGCGGGGATGGCGATGGCGGCGGCCTCATGTACCTGCACTCACAGGTGCGACTCCGACGACTGGTCCAGGCCACGGAGCGCATCGCGAGCGGCGACTACGCCGTCACCGTGGAGGGCCGCGGCCGCGGCCTGGACGGCCGCCTGGCTCGATCGATCAACTCGATCAGCCTGGCCCTGGTCGACACCAACGACAAGGTCACGGTCGACCGGCTGACCGGCGTGGCGAGCCGCCAGGCACTCCTGGCCGACCTGTTCACCGAAGTCGAGCGCGCCGGTCGCTACGAGCGTGCCCTGTCGATCGCCTTCGTGGACATCGACCACTTCAAGGCCGTGAACGACTCATACGGCCACCCAGCCGGCGACCTCGTCCTGCGCGGCGTCGCCCAGACGATCGCGGCGAACCTTCGCGCCTCGGACCGGATCGGCCGCTACGGCGGCGAGGAATTCATGCTGATCCTGACCGAGACGGACGTGGAGGAGGGCGCCATCCTGACCGAGAAGCTGCGCACCCTCGTCCAGCGCCAGCGCTTCGAGGTGGACGGCAACCCGAACCTGTCCGTCACGATCTCGATCGGGATCGCCGGCGGGAACGGCCCGCAGCTCCGGATGGACACCCTGGTCCGCGACGCCGACGCGGCGATGTACTCCGCCAAGTCACTCGGCCGCAACCAGACCTACATCTTCGCCGAGCCGGATGACGAGTCCCGGGTCCCGCGCGCTCCGATCTCGGCCGCGGGTCGGGCACACGCGATCGCGATCGGACAGCAGGCGCGCGAGGCCGCCACATCGGCCCTGACATCGGTGCTGAACCCGCTCCCCAGTTACCGCGGCCAGCCGTCCGCGCTCATCGCGTCCATCGTGGTCGCGCTAGCCAGGCAACTCCAGCTCCCCGACGCCGAAGTGGACCGGATCCGGATCGCCGCCCTGCTGCACGACGTCGGCAAGATCGCCGTCCCGCAGGAGATCCTGGACAAGCCGGCCGCATTGACCTCGGCCGAGTGGCGGACGGTCGTCCAGCATCCGCGCATCGGGCAGGTCATCCTCGAGCAGGCCGCCTCGCTCAAGGAGGCCGTGCCGATCATCCTGCATCACCACGAGCGCTACGGCGGCCACGGCTACCCCTACGGTCTGCGCGCCAACGAGATCCCGCTGGGCGCCCGCATCGTGGCCATCGCCGACGCGTACGACGCGATGACCAACGACCGGCCGTACAAGCGCGCGATCTCGCACGAGAACGCCATCGAGGAGCTGCGCACGGCACGCCGGGACGCAGTTCGACCCGGAACTGGTCGGCCTGTTCTGCGACCTGTACGCGACGACGGCGCCGGAACCCGACCCGACCGTTCTGGCGATGACGGCCGCTCAGGGTGCCCACGGGAACCGGCCGCCGCCACTCGTGTTGCCGGAGCGGAGGGCGGCGACAGCCTCGCGCCCCCGGCGCAACGTACGGGCCCACGCGGCGCCGGACGACGCATCGGACACCCTCGCGGCAGACGGATCCGGGTCCCTTGAACTGGGCGCCATGGCTCCTGCGCCCACCCCGACGCCGGCGACGCCGGCTCGGAGCGAGCCGCTGGCCCTGGATAGCGCGACAGGCTGAGCCCGGGCGCGAGGCATCGGGCGACGCGATGTCGTGCGCCTCGCCGCGTGGACGCTCGCTGAACGTGTCGGCTCGGTATCCTGCGGCAGGTGCGATCACCGCTCGCAGCCGCCATCGATACTGCCGCCCCACCGAGGCTCGGCCGAAGCTTCCGCTGGCTCCTGGCCTCGTCGATCCTGACGAATATCGGCGACGGGGTCGCGCTGGCCGCCGGCCCGCTGCTGATCGCGACGCTGACACGCGATCCGTTCCTCGTCTCGCTGGCCTTCCTGGCCCAGACGCTCCCGAAGCTGCTGTTCGGGGCGGTGGCCGGGGCCGTCGCGGACCGGCACGACCGACGCCGCGTCATCGCACTGGTCAACCTGGGTCGCGCCGTCGTGCTCGCCGTCCTGGCCGGCACGATCGCGAGCGGGACGGTGAGCATCGCGATCGTCCTGGTCGCGCTCTTCATCCTGGGCACGGCGGAGACCTTTGCCGACGTGGGCAGCAGCAGCCTGCTCCCGAGCCTCGTCCCTCGCGACGATCTGGGCGTCGCGAACGCACGTCTGAGCAGCGCGTTCCTGCTCACCAACCAGCTGCTGATGCCACCGATCGGGGCATTCCTGTTCGCCGTGGGTATGGCGCTCCCCTTCGCCGTCGATGCCGCCTGCTTCGCCCTGGGCGCGGTCCTGGTCACCCGGATCGTCCAGGGCGGGCGCGAGGAACCGCGGGCGGAGCGATCGAGCCTGCGGGCGGACATGGCGGAGGGACTGCGCTGGCTCGTCGCGCACCCGCCCATGCGCACGCTGGCGCTGACGATCTTCGCCTTCAACGTCACGTACGGGGCCGCCTGGTCCGTGCTGGTCCTCTATGCACAGGAGCGGCTGGGCATGGGGGCGGTCGGGTTCGGCCTGCTGACCACGGCGATGGCCCTCGGGGGCATCATCGGGACGGCCTCCTACGGGTCACTGGAACGCCGGTTCTCTCTCGCCGACATCATGCGCGTCGGGCTGCTCATCGAGACGGTGACCCACCTCACCCTCGCGTTGACCACGTCGGCCGTGGTGGCACTCGCGACGATGCTGGTGTTCGGGGCGCATGCATTCGTCTGGGGCACGACGTCCACCGTCGTCCGCCAGCGCGCCGTGCCCGATGCCCTGCTCGGCCGGGTGACGGGTGTCTACACGGTGGGGCTATTCGCCGGGTTGGTCGTCGGCGCGCCGATCGGCGGCTGGCTCGCGTCGACCTTCGGGATCACGGCTCCGTTCTGGTTCGGGTTCGTCGGATCGGCGGTGCTCGTGGTGGTCCTCTGGCGGCAGTTCGACCTCATCGTCCACGCGGGCGATCTTCCCGTGGAGCCCGCACGGGTCCGAGGCGTGACAGGGCCGTAGACCCTTGGGCGACGCCCTCGGTCTGGCCTGTCTACGGTGCCGGCGTGGGGATCGGACCAGGCATGACCTCGAACACCAGCGTGGCCGTGCATTCACTTCCGGTCGACCACAGCTTGACGACATGCGTACCGACCTGACCGAACCCGGTCCGGAACCCGCGGTCCGCATAGGGGAACACTGTGTCGTTCCTGGCCGTCCCGTCCGGTGCGGTTTGGTAGACGTCGAAGCCCGGACCCCAGCGCTCACCTCGTGCACTCACCTCGGCCACCGGAGTTTCGCCCTGGTCCTGATCCATCGACAGCAGATACGGTCTGCCGAGCGGCGGCGGGTCGAGAACGGTCGCGACCTCGGCCTGCCCGATGTCCTCGGACTGGTGGATCCACCTGACGGTGAGCGCGCAGGCGTCCGATGGCGGCACCTGCAGCCGGGTTGCCGCGGTTGGCGTCGGCATTGGGATCAAGCCAGACACCAGTGCGGCGAGGGCTGGGCGGGTCGCGAAGTAGCTTGCCCATGCCTCGTCCCACGCGGGTGTGGTCGGGGACACCCGAGCGAGGTCGTGGAGAGCATCGACGTACGCTGCGATCGCGGGGTCATCCTTCCAACCTGCGGGCACTCTGTCGCCAACCCACGCCACCTCACGCCCGAGATATGGACTGACGTCCTCGCTGGCATCCAGCACCCGCTGCAGCTCGTCCAGCGTGGCGATCATGTGGCTGGCCGGCGTGGGCGTCTGACCAGGCAGGACCTCGAACACGAGTGTGGCCGAGCATTCGTTCTGGGCTGACGACAGCTCGATGACGTGCGTGCCGTTCTCATAGAGGCCGCCGTGCCACCCACCGCCCGGAGTCACTAGACCATACGACTCCTGGGTCCCGTCGGGGGCGGTCGTGGAGGCGCGGACTTCCGAGCCCCAGCGCTCCCCGTTCGCGACCACCTGCGCCAGCGGTCGCCCGGCGATGAGCTGATCCATCGACACTTGGTAAGGGCCGCCGAGCGGCGGTTGGTCGAGAACGGTCTCGACCGAGTTCCACCCCATGTCGTTAGGGTCGTGGATCCACTTGACGATGAGCGCACAGGCTTCCGACGGGGGCACCTGCAGCGGGGGTGCCGGCGTTGGCGTGATGGTCGGGCCAGGCGCGAGGGCGTCGGGGGCCCGGGTCGTCGTGAGAGCATCTGTCGGCGCGGGGGCCGGTGTCGGCGTGGGGGTCGCTGTCGCGGGCGCCGGCTGCCACGCCCCGTGCGTCGCCCCTTGGACCAGCAGCGTCGGCTCGCCACCCTCGACGCCGACAGTCCACAGGGATCCGGTCACCAGGCCATCTTGCGCCTGGGGGCCACCCTGCTTCGAGAACAGGATCCTGTCGCCATCCGGTGACCAGCTGTGGGGCGGCCAGGCGGCATACTGCCAGTCGGCGACGAGCGTCCGGGCGGCCCCCGTCGCGACGTCCACGACCTTCAGGTCGATCCTGTTCTCGTCGCCGGGAAGCCATACGAGGTAGGCGAGCTGTTCTCCGCTCGGCGACCAGATGGGGAGGAAGCCCCAGCCGACGGATCGAGGGTCGGAGCCGTCCGCGTTCGCCACGAAGAGCCTGTCCTCCTCACCCGAGAACGCCATGCGCGTGCCATCGCGCGTGAAGTCCGGAGGGAATGTGATGAAAGCGAGGCGGTCAGCCACCCGCTGCGGGGCCGACCCATCGATCGGCAGCGCCCAGGCTTCGCGTTCACCATTGCCGTTGTCTCCGGCGATCAGGACCCAGACCGAGCGACCGTCAGGCGCCCAGACGCCCAGGTTCTCCCGGAACCGCGTATAGCCCTCGGGCAATGGCAGCTCGGCCTGCAGGGCGCCATCGATCCCGTAGATGTCGATCTGCCGGTAGCTCTGGGTCCAGGCCTGGAGGCGGGTCGAATCCGGGGACCACACGGGAAAGCCGTTGAAGCCGGGGAGGTTCGCGAGCGACGCGACCACGCGACCGTCTGGCTCACGGATGTCGGCCGTGAGCCGAGTGGAGTCGAAGGCTAGAAAGTGGCGGCCATCGGGAGCCCATGGGGACTCCTCGAACAAGTCAGCACCTTCAGCGACCCGGATCGGGTGAGCGCCGTTCGCGTCCGCCAGGTAGATGTCGCCGTCGAGCCCGTAGAGGAGTCGCTCCAACTCAGGCTGCGGCTCCAGCAGGCGGCCGCCGATGAGCGCCGCAGCGCCGATCAACGCCAGCGCCAGCAGGAGCAGCAGCACGGCGGCCGAGAGGCGGAGGACGGGTACCGTGACGCGCAGCGCGCCAAGGGGTGAGGTGCCCGAGGCCGGGTCGGCGATCCAGCGGCCGCCGAGTCCGGCCAGCCGCGCCGGCCGCGGCTGCCGGCTCGCGATGGCAGCGTTCAGCCGATCCAGCTGCCCGGCCGGGATGGGCGCCTGCGCGTCGTCGTCGAATACCGCGAAGAGGCTGGCCTCGAATGCGTCGTGTCGGGTCATGAGATCGACTCCTGCGCGGCCCGTGTCGGGATCCGGTCGTCGGCCTCGAGCACGGCCCGCAGCGCGGTCGTCGCTCGATTCAGCCGGGACTTGTAGGTGCCAAGGGGGATGTCGAGGACGACTGCCGCCTCGAGGTCGGGCAGCCCGAGCCAGTGATGGACGACCAGGACGGCGCGCTGCTCGATGGTCAGCGCGCCCAAGGCCTCGCTCGAGTTGGTCCCGTAGCGCGGTCGTGCCCTGGAGGTCGTCGGCCGCGGGCGAGTCGAGCGGTGTGACGTGGAGCTCCATGATCCGGCGACGGCCCGCCCGGCGTGCCTCGCGGTAGCAGGCGTGGACGAGCAGCCGGCGCAGCCACGCCTCGAACCGGTCGGGTTCGCGGACCGCCCGGATATGGACCCAGGCCGACAGCAGGGCATCCTGGACGGCGTCCGCCGCGAGGTCATCGTCGCGCAGGATCAGGCGGGCCGTCCGGAAGAGCTGGGCGAATGAGGCCGCCGCGAGCTGCGAGAAGGCCTCGCGGTCGCCGTTCCTGGCCCGGTTGACGAGATCTGGCTGCATCGGGGCCGCCTGGCTCATGGCGGTCGGGTCGACCGCGCTTATCCATCATGAGCCCTGCGGCCGGCAAATCGTTCCGTCTAGGTCCCGCGGCGAGGCGTTCGGTCGGACTCGCAGACACCCTGATGGGGTCGGTGGGGCTGCGCAGCACCGCCCCTATGGCGAGTAGATGACGACGCGCCAGGAGGTGTCACCCGTTGCAGAGACGGTGATCGGTCCGATCGCGCCGATCGTGAAGGCGTACGCGCCGGCCTGCAGGCAGGGACTGGTGATCGAGTCGGAGCCGGAGGTGACGGTCACGCTCGACGGACCGAGGCAATCGAGCTGCGCGCCGCCGCCGGGCTTGTCTCGGGCGACGACGAACGTTCGGCGATCTGTCTCGCTGTCGACGGCGTCGTGCGACGCCTTGCCGAGCACCCTGCGACCCGGGTTCAGCCCGAGCTCGGCGGCGATCAGCTCGTCGAGCGACGGCAGGGCATAGGCCTCGCCGGCGGCCGGCATGCGTCTCCGCCGGCGTCCCGGGCTCCGAGGAGGCAAAGTCGGCCGACGCGGCAGCTGTCGACGAAGCCGGCGAAGTTGCCGGTGTGGACGGTCGGCGGGGCGCCGGTGAGCGGCACGAGCACCGTGGCTGGCTTGTCACCCACCGAGATCCAGACCACGATCGCTGACCCGTCAGGGGCCGCGATCGGGGCGCCGACGTACTGCCAGTCGGACTTCCGGTTGACCGTGGCGACGGTCTCCTGGCGCCCGTCCTGCAGGTGGACGAGCGCGACTTGCCGGCCCTTGTCGTGATCCACGCTGAGCCAGTACTCGTCCGCGCGGCTGCCGAAACCGGCGGCCAGCGCCCGGTCGTCGCCCTCCTGTTGCCAGATCGTCTGGGCCGTCCGACCGGGCTCGGTCCGCTCGATCCGGCCATCGTCGCCGCCCGGGCAGTTCGTGCCCGTCGCGCAGACCTGCAGTTCGGCCATGCCGGGGCCGTAGCTCCCGCGCGGGTCGAAGACCTCCGCGACGCCTGGGCGAGGGTCGCCGCCATCGAGTGGGACGATGTCGTAGGTCCCGCTCCCGGTCGCGCCGACGATCCCGCTTCCATCCGCGGCCCAGACGATCGACGGGCCGCCACCCACCAGTCCATGACCCTGCTTCGAGACGGTACGCGTCGTATGGGTCGCAGGATCGGCGATGACCAGCGTGTCCCAGTCCGACGAAAGCTGCGATGAGCCCCGTGGGCCCCCAGCGCGGCCCGATCCCACCAAGGTTCGCCTCGTCGATCACCCACGGCGCTGCCTGCGCGTCGCCCAGGTCGATGAGGACCATCGGCCATGAACCACCGCGGCGATTCACGCCCAGGGCGAGCCAACCCGTCTCCGAGACCGTGCCCCACTCCGCCAGGCGTGCCGCCCCCAGGGACCGCCGCATCGGGCACCTTGCGGACCAACACTTCGTTTCCGTCGGGACCGGCGGCCGAAGATCGAGACACCCGGCTCTGGGCCGTTGTCGCGGCGAATGAAGATCGAGGCGTAGTCCGACGACCCGGCGGGGCTTGGCACGACGGTCGGCAGAGAGTCCTCCGTCGGCGCCGGTTGCACCACGATCGCCTGGTCCGGCGCAGGCGGGCGGAGGTTGCTGGCGCCGATGTAGGCCGCCGGTACAAGGAACGCCGCTGCCAGCCCGAGCAGCAGCAAGCGGCGTGGCTGTGAGACGTTCCGGGCGCGGACCACGAGGCGGCGCGGTCGCATCGCCACCGCCGCGATCTCGGATGCCGGCTTCGGGTCGGTCGCGGGCGCGACGTAGCGCTCGAGCTCGGCGGCGATGCGCTGCTCGAACGAGTCGAAGGTCGATCGTTCAGTCATGGTCGAGGTCCTCGCGCAGTCGAGTGATGAGCCGGGAGAGGCGGCTGCGCACCCCCGATGCGGTCAGCCCGGTCGCCACGCCGATCTCCTCGGCGCTCAGGCCGGCCAGGTAGCGCATCGCGAGCAGCCCGCGGTCGGCGGGTTCGAGCCGGACGAGCGCAGCGCCGAGGTCGAGCCGGTCGGCCGACGTGACCGTGTTCTGCCCGGGTAGGTCGTCCTGCGGCGGCGGAGCGATCTCGCGCACGTGACGACGCCGTTGGGCGCGAAGGTGCTGGCGGGCCTCGTTGGCCGCGATGGCGATCAGCCACGCCCGAAGGCGCTCGGGCTCGCGGACGCTGGGCAGCCGCTGCCAGGCCTTGATCCACGCCAGCTGGGCGGAATCGCGCGCCGCATCGAGGTCGCCGGTGATGGCATAGGCGATGCGCACCAGCTCGGCGTGGTGCTGCTCGACGAGTTCCGTGAAGGCCTCGCGCTCGCCGGTCCGCGCCCGGGCGAGCAGCTCGGCCGTGCGCCGTGGTGTCGACTCCCTCGTAGGCCTTCATGTCAAGTAGATGCCGCTCGACCCTCAAACGTCCCGCGAGGCGTTTCGACCTGTCGGCGTTGCGCGCGAGTTCGTCGGCCTACGAAACTCGCAGGCCCGTCAGCGTGTCATGGCCGGCCGATCGCCGCACAGCATAGGTGGAAGCCGATGTCGTCGAGCCGGTAGCGATCAGGGGGTCGGTCGCAGGCGTGGGTGGCTTACGCAGCAGTCGCCGAACTGCTCGACCTCGCCGGTGGTCGGGTCCACCCGCACACCCAGCCAGACGTCGGCGAAGTCGGCGATGATCGACTTCCCATCAGGTGCCCAGGTCGGTTGGATGACCCGTGTTCCCTTCGCGACATCGGTCACCTGCCTGAGTCCCGTGCCGTCGGGTTGGACGACGTAGAGGTTCGAAGTGTCGCCGTTGGGGCCGGGCGCCTTCTGATCGACGATCGTTTCGTTGTCGAAGGCGATCGTGTTCGTCGCCCAACTCCAGTCCGGGTAATAGGCGAACGCATCGAACTTGGTGAGGTAGCGCAGTTTGCCGCCGGTCGCCGGCACCACCGCGATGGCCGCGCCGGTCTCGAACCCTTCATCGTCCATCTGGTGGACCCCGACGACGAGCTTCTTCCCGTCGGGCGACCAGCGAGGGACATCGACAAGCAGCGGCCGCTTCGTCTCGATGACCGTCGTCCTCTCTTTCGTGGCGAGATCCATCACCTCGACCCAGGACATGAAGGGCTTCGTGCCGAGCGACTCGCCGGAGTAGTTTGTGAAGGCGAGCTTGGTCCCGTCAGGCGACCAGGCCGGGTAGTCGCAGCAGCCCCCCTTGACGACCGCCTCGGCGTGCGAGCCGTCGGCGTCGGCGACCCAGATATCGTCGTTGACGTTCACCGCGAGCCGTTGTCCATCCGGTGACCAGTCCGGATGCTTTACGTCGCCTGGGGTGTCGACCATGAACTGATGTGCATCGGTCCCGTCTGGGCGCATGAGGTAGGTCAACCCGTTGCCGTCGATGATCGTGAAGTAGGCGATCCACGGTTCGCCATCCTTGATCGCCATCGGCGTCGGGCTTGGCGTCGCGGTCGCGGTCGGCGTCACTGTCGTGGTCGGCGTCGGTGCAACAGACGCATCTGCAACGGGAGACGGCGACGGGGCAGACGGACTGGCGCCAGTGGCCGAACAGGCGGAGGCCACCACCACGACCGCCATGAGCAAGGCTGCGAGCCTGTGGGACGTGATCATCACTTCTCCTCGTCCTCCCTTCGATCCGACGCTATCGGAAAAGGCTTGCGCCGCGCCGGTCGAAGAACAGCACGTTCCCGTTCGGTAGCAGGATCGTCGGTGACGGACCATCGGTTGACGATCGGGGCTGTCTCGTGGATCGCGCCGGTGTCCGGATCGAACAGGGCCGACCAACCAACGAGCATCTCCTCGTCCGCCCCCGAACCGCGAGATGTGTAGCCCCCCGACGTGTCGTGCTTCGCCGCAAGGTCCCACCAGAAGCCGGTCACGAGGACTTCCCCGTTTGGGAGCGCGTTCGCCGTGTCCACGCAGTCCGGCAGCTGCCCAGCTGCCTGGTACGGGCCGGATGCGGGGTCGTAGATACTCAACGCGTGCCACGTGATGACCGGCTGGCGTCGGGTGATCCCATCGATCGTCACAGCGGTCTCGGAAGAGGAGCAGGCGACCATCGGCCAGGCCCACCACCGCGGCACCTGGATACGTGCTGTCGCCCATCGGCGCTGCGGCGCTGAAGGTTCCCGTCGCCGGATCGAAGAGCTCCGGAGGGGCCTCGAGCGCGGTCCCGCCCCAGACGGCCGGGCCCGTGGTCCCGCCCCAGACGAGGACCCGTCCGTCCGGCAGAGTGAGGCTGGTGTGGCCGCTCCGGGCGGTGCCCATCGAACCGGTCGCGCTGAATGTCCCGGTCGCGGGGTCGAAGATCTCGGCGGTCGCGTCCGACTCGGGGTTCCCGACTGTGGTCGGGTCGTACCCACCCGAGATGAGCACTCGGCCATCGGGCAGGAGCGCCGTCGCGAACGCCGTGCGCGGCGCGACGAGCGGGCCGACCGCCTGTGAGGTCCCGGATGCCGGGTCGAACACCTCGGCCGTGGCGGGAAGGGACGACCAACCGGCGCCGTCGGTCGCCGCCGTCACGTCGCCGCCTACGACGAGGATGCGACCGTCGCGAAGCGATACGAGCGCCGGATCCGAGCGCGCTACGCGGAGCGTCCCCGCGGTCACGATCTTGCCGCCGGGAGCCCAGACACGGACCGTTCTCGTCGGATTGAGGTCGCCAAGGAAGAGGACACGGCCCCCATCGACGACGACGCCGTCGAGTGGCGGTGCGGATCCGAGATCGACCGGCTCGAACGACCCTGAGTAGGTGATCGACGGAGCCACGTCGCGCAGGCGGAGGAGACCGGACCCGACGACGGCGAGGCCCACGGTGGCCAGGAGCACGGCGGCGGCGAGCGCGACCATCACCAGGAGCGGGACCGGGCGACGGCGCGACACGGGTGCCGGGCGACCCCAGGGCACCGCGGCCGCGAGGCGTCCGATCGGGCTTGCGTCGAACCGTCGCGCATCCCGGGCGGCCGGGAGGAGCCGAGCCAGGCTCGTCTCGACAAACTGGCGGTCGGGCTCGGCGCCCACCTCGAGCCGGCGAATGAGCAGGTCCATCCGGTCGTCGGTCATGACGGCCCGTCCTCTCGATAGGCGTGTCGGAATGCTTCGCGGGCGCGGAAGAGGATCGACTGGGCCGCCGCGTGGCTCTTGCCGATCAACCGGCCGGCTTCGGCGACGGACAGGCCGTCGAGCGCCACGAACGTCAGCATCGCTCGCTGGAGGGGCGGCAGTGATCGGAGCGTATCGGCGATCGCCAGGCGATCCTCCATCGCGCCTGGCGATGGGGTGGCCCCGACCGTGATCTCGCGAACCTCCAGGTGGAACCGGCGGCGGTCAGCTCGCTCGAGCCGGCGGAAGTGGTCGGCCAATTTGTGACGGGCGATCCCGCACAGCCAGACGATGGTGTCCGACCGACCGTCGTAGCGGGCCCGCTGGGCGATGGCCGCGAGGTACGTCTCCTGGCACAGCTCCTCCGCGAGATCGGCGACTGCCCGAGCGGGAGAGCAGATAGGCGAACACCCTGGGCACGGTCCGCCGATACCAGGTCTCGAAGGCGGCATCGTCCGCGAGCACTCGATGCAGCTCGCCGACGTCACCGCCCAGGGCGGCGGGTGCCGTCAACGTGGTGTCGTCGCGGTTCATGAGGGTTTTGTCGCTCGCATGCTGATGAGTCGCTCGGCCGGGTCGAAATCATTCACCGGGCGTGGCGCCATCGTTGGCGGGACTATGGGCGTGCCGGCGGCCACGGACAAGAGGAGACGGGAAGGTCGACACCTCCCGCTGAACCCAGGTAACCGCCCGTGCATCTCGCGCTACGTGCCAGACGATCACTGCTTGCTAGGTTGCCCCCATCATCCCGCCGAGCACGCAGGGTCGAGAACGGAGCATCCGGCCGACCGGGAAGGAGATCGGACCATGAACAAGGTCCTGCTCACGGGACGCCTGACGCGTGACCCGGAGATGCGCAGCCTCGCCAGTGGCAAGGTCGTCACCACGTTCACTGTGGCGTCGAACGTCTTCGTCGGAGGCGGCAAGGAGGAGGCCGAGTACCAAGTCAAGGGAAAGGTTTAGGTCCGCCGGGATTACCGTCGTGTCCCGTGGTCGCGGACAACTCCTTAGGGCCTAGTGACTGGAGGTGTGCGCACGTGTCGGGTGCACGACCAGTCGATCTATTGCTGGCGACTGGCCGACGTCATGCGTTGGGTTCACCGTATCGCCCATTGCTCCCCGGTCGCTCCGGCTCGGCTGGCCGCCTTAGTGGGTGGGCGCTTCGCGGACGAAGACCGACCGCAGATCCTCGGCCTTGCGAATGGCGTCGTGCAGGGCCTGGATAACCCCTGGGAGCGTCCGTCCGAGGTAGGCCTCGTCGATGCTGACGGTGCGACCCTTGGCCCGCGACATTCGGTCTATCAGCGAGGCCAGCCATTCGAAATCGGTCCAGGTGTCGGGGTCGTCCTCACGCCAGAGACGGACGCTAGGTGCCATCCACGCCCACCACGCGGGCACGCTCTCCGCGAACATGGCATGCAGTGGGCCTCGCTGGATGTGCCCAGCACGCACCAGGAAGCTGACCCGCTCGAAGAAGTTGCCGATGTCCTCGACGCCCGAAGGCAGCTCCCCAGGCTTCGCCCCGTCGCGGATCGCGACCAGGACGGCGAGGCGGCTCCGCTGCATTGCCTCCGACGACCATTCTCGTTGCAGGGCCGTCATCTGCTCGATCGCGGCGGCGCCCCGAGCGAGGACGAGTTGCCGGTAGATGGCGAGGAACGTGACGGCGAGGACGATCCCGCTCAACGCCGTCCAGAACCACTCCGAGCCCGGTCCGATGAACGCCATCCCGTCGGTGTTGATCAGCGTCACGTCTGCACCCTCCGTCCTGCTGCCACGATGGACGGACGATAACGAGGGCGGGGTGGCTGGGCAAGAGGGATCTGCCCAGGTCGGCACCTCCCACCTACCCGGATAACCGCTCGTGCATCGCCAGATACCTACTGGGCAAGCGCTCCTTGCTAGGTTGACCCCGTCATCCCGCCGGAGACGCAGGGTCGTGACCGGAGCATCCGGCCGACCGGGAAGGAGATCGGACCATGAACAAGGTCCTGCTCACGGGACGCCTGACGCGTGACCCGGAGATGCGCAGCCTCGCCAGCGGCAAGGTCGTCACGACGTTCACGGTGGCATCGAACGTCTTCGTCGGAGGCGGCAAGGAGAAGGCCGAGTACCACCCGGTGGTGACCTGGGATCGCCTGGCGGAGATCGCCGGCCGCTACCTCGGGAAGGGCCAGCAGGTCGCCATCGATGGCCGCCTCCAGACCCGCTCGTGGGACGACGACCGCGGCGCGCGGCACTGGAAGACGGAGGTCGTGGCCGCCCACGTGGAGATGCTGTCCGGACGCAAGAAGAAGGACTACGAGGCCGAACAGGCCGCCGACTCCCTCGCGGCCCAGGCATCGGCGCTCGGTGAGGCACCCGCCGAGGATCCGATCCCGGACGACGCCGGCTTCGAGCCGGGAACGTCGGACGACGAGGACGACGACGAACTCACGGCGAGCGAGCTCGAGGCCGACGGCGTCGCCGCCTGACGATCGCCGCTCTCACCGCCCCTCCCCGCTTTCACCGCGGCGGCGCGTGTCCCCCTCCCGCGCCGCCGCATCTCCGACCTCGCCGCCGCACGCCCATCGGCCGGCGTCGGCGATCAACCGTCGGCATTCATCGCTTGTGCCGCTCGACGATGATCCGCTTGTTCAGGATCCGCACGTCGCCGACCATCAGCAGCCGCAGGTCCTCGACGATGTACGCGGCGAGCGCTTCGTCCGTGATCGAATCGCCCGTCGATGTCGAGGCGGACCGACTGGCCCTGGACGCCCGCCCCCGTTGGAGAAGTCGATCTCGAAGTCGAACACGACGCGATGGTCGACCACCTGCTCCTCCTCCTGCTGCGGCCACGCCGGGGTCTAGACGAACTCGAAGAACGACACCGCGAGGATGAAGTAGACGAGCATCAGCAGGGCGCCCTCCAGCCAGTTCGACTCGCCGTCGAGGGCGATGAGCGTGCTGATGGCCACGGCCGCGGCCACGGCGGCGATCTCGAGCGGCGTGAACACGAGGTCCATCGGCTGCCCGATCAGCACGCCCAGCAGGACCAGCACCGGCGCCACGAACAGCGCGACCTGGAGGCTGGAGCCGAAGGTCACCGCCATCGCGAATTCCATCTTGTCCTTGGCGGCGAGCTGCACCGCGACGAGGTGCTCGGCGAGGTTGCCGATGGTCGGGATCAGGACGACGCCGACGAAGAACGGCGCTCAGCCCGAACGAGTCGATGAACGGCTCGATGGCGCCGACGAGGATCTCCGACAGCACGGCCAGCAACGCCGCGGCCGCCGAGCAGGACCACGATCGCGACCTTCCCGGTCCAGGCCGGCCCGGCGTGGCCCTCGGGCTCCCCGTGGCCGCCCAGCGTCTCCTGCGGGTTGCGTGAACTGGTAGACGAGCGAGATGACGTAGCCGGCCATCAGGGCGAGCGACACGAAGACCGACTCCTCGGTCAGCGTGCCGCGTGATGGGTCGCTGGTCGTGAACGCGAAGACGGCCGGCACGAACAGGCCGACGAGGGCGAGCACGAGCAGGGCCGCATTCGCGCCGGCGATGCGCGGGCTGAACCGCTGCGTCCCGTGGCGCAGGCCGCCGACCAGCACGGACGCCCCCAGGACCAGCAGCAGGTTGCCGATGATCGAGCCGGTCAGCGACGCCTTCACGACCTCGATCAGGCCGGCCTGGAGGGCGAAGAACGCGATGATCAGCTCGGCGATGTTGCCGAACGTCGCGTTGAGGATGCCGCCGACCTGCGGGCCGGTCAGCGACCCGAGCCGCTCGGTGGACAGGCCGACGACCCAGGCGAGGCCCAGGATGGCGATCGCGGCGACGACGAAGACGACCGTCGGGTCCGCGTGCAGCCCGAAGTCGAGGACGATCGCGACGACACTCGTCACGACGGTGAGCACGATGGCCACGCGCCCGATCGCGCGACAGCGGACCGAGGATCGGCAGGCGGGACCGGGGCGGCGGGTCGGCGGCGGTCGTCATGTCGGCATGCTAGTCGAGCGTCTCGGCCGCGTAGAGCTGCCGGCGAGGGAGGCCCGGTGGCAGCGGCGACCTGCCTGGCGGCGTCGCCCCGCGCGACACCGCCCGCGACCAGTCGCTCCACCTCGCTCGCGGGCCGCCGCGACGGCGTCCCGCGGCCTCGGCGACGCCTCGCCCGGCCGCGCGCTCCGCCTCCGTGGGCGTAGCCGACGACCAGCACGAACTCGCCGCGTGCCGGGATCGTGCCGTCGGCGGCCGCCTCGGCCAGCTCGCCGAGCGTCCCGCGCACGAACGTCTCGTGGAGCTTGGTCAGCTCGCGGCAGACGGCCCCGGCCGGTCCGGCCGCAGGCCGCGGCCAGGTCGCGGAGCGTCGCCGCGACGCGTCCGGGCGCCTCGAAGAGGACGGTCGCCCGCTCGTCGGCGGCGATCCGGGCCAGCCGCTCGCGCCGCTCGCGCGCCGCTCCGCGGCAGGAACCCCTCGAACGCCCAGCGCGGCCCGGCGACCCCGGACGCCACGACGGCCGCCAGCACGGCCGACGCGCCCGGGATCGGCACGACCGTGCCGCCCTCGGCGGCCCACGCCGCGACGAGCTCCTCGCCCGGGTCGCTCACGCCCGGCGTCCCGGCGTCGGTCACGAGCGCGAGGTCGGCGCCGGCGCGAAGGTGGCGCAGCAGGGACTCCAGCCGGCCCGGACCGCTCCGGGCGTGGTAAGCTGGTCGATCCGGGTCGCGATCGCGTACCGCTCGAGGAGCCGGCGCGTGAGCCGCGTGTCCTCGGCCGCGATGAGCGGGACCGCCCGGAGCGTCTCGAGCGCCCGCAGCGTGATGTCGCCGAGGTTGCCGATCGGCGTGGCGACGACGTAGAGGGTGCCGCCGACCTCGGGCCGGGTCCCGGCCGTCGGCTCGTCACCGGGCCGACGAGCCGGGCCGCCGCCGCGGATAGAGGTAGTCGACGCCGGCCGTCCGCGGCCCGAGCTTGGCGATCGGCGGCACCTGGCGCTTGAACTCGGCGCCGGCGACCAGGCGGTCCACCCGCTCCACGAGCGCCGGGTCGAAGCCCAGCGCCACCAGCTCCTCGGTCGAGCGCCGCTTGTCGACCCGCCAGAACAGCAGGCGGTCGAGCGAGCGGGTAGCTGAAGCCGCCCTCGATCTCGTCGGTCTGGCCGGGCCACAGGTCCGCCGACGGCGCCTTGCGCACGATCGCCTCCGGGCACGCCGATCGCCGCGGCGAGCTGGCGGACCTGGCTCTTGTACAGGTCGCCGATCGGGTTGAAGGCGCACGCGTTGTCGCCGAAGAGCGTCGTGTAGCCGATGAGCGACTCGGTCTTGTTGCCGGTCCCGACGACCAGCCCGCGCCAGGTGACCGAGCGGTCGTACAGCACGGCCATCCGCATCCGGGCCATGAAGTTGCCGCGGCGCAGGGCGCTGGCGTCCGCGCCGGCAGCGCCCGGCAGCCGCCTCGAAGTAGCCGTCGACCATCGGGCTGATGTCGACCAGCTCGCTGGCGCAGCCGAGGTCGGCCGACGACCGCCTCGGCGTCGGCCCGCGACGCCGGCGACGACGTCCGATACGGCATCAGGACGCACAGCAGCCGCTCGGCCCCGATCGCCTCGGCCACGAGGTAGGCGACGAGCGCCGAGTCGATGCCGCCCGACAGCCCGAGGACGGCCCGCTCGAAGCCGGCCTGTCGCAGCTGGCCGCGGATGAACTCGGCGATGACCCGCCGGGCGACGTCGGTGTCGATGCGCGAGCTCCGTCGGGCAGCTCGAACGCCGGCGTCGTCGGTCGCCGTCGGTCATCGCGACGTCGGCTCCCCGGACTCCGGTCGGCGTCGCTCGGCGTCAGGCCCGGCCCGCTCGCCGCACGATCCGGTCGAGCTCGCGCAGCTGCGAGCTCGGGCCGCTCGTCGCGCAGCAGCGGCAGCCCGATCCGCTCGCGGCGGATGTCGGCCAGGTCGATGTCGACCATGAACAGGCCCTCGTCGTAGAGCGGCGCGCTGAAGACCGGCGCGCCGGTCGGGGCGATGACCTCGGAGCCGCCCCAGAACGAGATCGACTCGTCGACGCCGACCCGGTTGCAGAAGACGACGAAGGACGTCGTCAGCTGGGCGTAGGTCCGCATCAGCATCCGCCACGACGTCGCCGTGCCGAGGCCGACCTCGTTGGTGGCGGCCAGGTCGCGGCCCGGCGACGACGAGACGTTGATCAGGATCTGGGCGCCGTCGAGGGCCAGGAGCTGGGGCACGGTCAGGTGCCAGAAGTCCTCGCAGACCGCCAGCCCGACGCCGAACCCGAGCCGCGACGGGACCGCCCGCAGCGCGTCGCCGGCGGCGAAGAACCGGCGCTCGTCGAACAGGCCGTAGGTCGGCAGGAAGAGCTTGCGGTGGACGTGCCGGATCTCGCCGTCCTCGAGCAGGGCCGCCGCGATGAACAGCCGGTGGTCCGCCGACTCCTCGACGAACGAGACGACCGCCGACAGGCCGCGCGTGGCCGCGGCCAGCGCGGCCAGGCGCGGGTCGTCGAGGCGCATCGCGACCTCGGCGGCGAGGTCCTGGAGCAGGTAGCCGGTCAGGCCGAGCTCGGGGAAGACGACCAGCCCGGCGCCGTCGCCGCGAGCCTCGCTCGAGCAGCTCGTGATGGCGGGCCAGGTTCGCGTCGAGGTCCCCGAGCGTCGGCGCGATCTGGGCGAGGGCGATGCGGACGGCTCACGGCCCGAGTCTAGCCGCTCGACGCTCGGGTCGACCGGCCGGTCGGCGCGACGGTCGGCGGGCGCGGGCGGCGGCGGTCGGCGGGGTGGCCGGGCGGCCGGCGGCCGGCCGCGTCGCCGGGCGCCGGCGCGCCGGAGCCGCGGACACGGTCGGCCGGCGTCCGGCCGGTCGCCTGGACCTGCTCGGTCGAGCCGTCGACCTCCTCGGCGAAGTGGCAGGCGACCTCGTGGCCGCGTCGCCAGGATCGCGGAGCGACGGGATCCTCGGTCGCGCAGCGCTCCGGGTTGCCGAGCCGCTCGCGCAGCCAGCAGCGGGTGTGGAAGCGGCAGCCCGACGGCGGGTTGACCGGCGAGGGCACGTCGCCCTTGAGGATGATCCGCCGGCGGCGCGACTCGACGACCGGGTCCGGGACCGGGATCGGCCGACAGCAGCGCGACCGAGTACGGGTGGAGCGGCCGCGCGTTCAGCTCGCGCGACGGCGCGAGCTCGACGATCCGGCCGAGGTACATCACCGCGATCCGGTCGCTGATGTGGCGCGACGACCGACAGGTCGTGGGCGATGAACAGGTAGGTCAGCCCGAGCTCGCCCTGGAGCCGCTCGAGCAGGTTGATGATCTGCGCCTGGATCGAGACGTCGAGCGCGCTGATCGGCTCGTCGGCGACGATGAGGTCCGGGCTCGAGCGCGAGCGCCCGGGCGACGCCGATGCGCTGGCGCTGGCCGCCGGAGAACTCGTGCGGGTAGCGGTCCGCGAAGTCCGGGTTCAGCCCGACCGTCGCCAGCAGCTCGCGGACGCGCTCGCGCCGCTCGGCGCTCGTCCCGACGCCGTGGATCTCGAGCGGCTCGGCGATGATCGCCGGCCACGTTCATCCGCGGGTTCAGGCTGGCGTACGGGTCCTGGAAGATCATCTGCATCCGGCGGCGCATCGCGCTTGCAGCTCGCTTGCCCTCGAGCGCCGGCGATGTCGACGCCGTCGAACATGATCCGGCCGGCCGTCGGCTTGTAGAGCCGGATGATGGCGCGGCCGGTCGTGCGTCTTGCCGCAGCCGGACTCGCCGACGAGGCCGAGCGTCTCGCCGCGGCGCATCGCGAAGCTGACGCCGTCCACCGCCCGCACGTCGCCGACGTGGCGCTCGAGGATGATGCCGTCGTTGATCGGGAACCAGACCTTGAGGTCCTCGACCCGCAGCAGCGGCTCGCCGATCGCCGGCCGCGGCGGCGGCGACGGTCGGCGCCGAGCGCGTCCGGCGTCATCTGCGTCGTCGGATGCCGGGTCGGCCGTCACGAGCCCTCCTCGGGCGGCAGCGGCAGCCCGGCGGCGCTCGGCGCCGGCGAGACGGGCCCCTGGTCCCCGGTCATGATCGCCGATCTCGTCCCCGACCAGCGCGGCCGGCGTCCACGAACTCGTCCGGGCAGCGCTGTCCTCACCCGCCGGCGGCGGCGCCGGCCACGAACCCGTCGCGGAGCGGTCGCCCGGCGACGGCCTCCTCGGCGGTCGGCGGGTTGTGGCAGGCGATCCGGTGCGTCGCGCCCGGGCCGGTCATCACGACGCGCGTCGCCGGCGATCGATCGGCGACGAGCGCCGGGTTCGTCGCTCCAGCACGTCGTCGAGCCGCCAGCGCGCAGCGCGGCGCGAACGGGCAGCCGGTGCGGCGCGCGGCGCTGGTCGGGCGGCGTGCCCTCGATCGGGATGAGCGCCTCGCCGCTCCTCGGCGTCGAGCCGCGGGATCGAGTGCAGCAGGCCGACCGTGTACGGGTGCGACGGGTCGGCGAACAGCTCGGCGGTCGTGGCCGCCTCGACGATGAAGCCCGCGTACATGACGTTGATCCGCTGGGTCATCCCGGCCACGACGCCGAGGTCGTGGGTGATGAGGATGAGCGCCGTGCCCGACTCCTCGGTCAGGCGCCGCAGGAGCTCGAGGACCTGGGCCTGGATCGTCACGTCGAGGGCGGTCGTCGGCTCGTCGGCGATCATCAGCTTCGGCTCGAGGGCGAGCGCCATCGCGATCATCACGCGCTGGCGCATCCCGCCCGAGAACTGGTGCGGGAAGCTCTTGAGGCGCGTCTCGGGCTCGGGGATGCCGACCATCGCCGAGCAGCTCGATCGCGCGCGCCCGGGCGTCGTCCTTGCTCGACCTTCTTGTGGGCCTGGATGGTCTCGACCATCTGCTCCTCGATGGTCAGGACCGGGTTCAGGCTGGTCATCGGGTCCTGGAAGATCATCGCGATGTCGCGGCCGCGGAGGTCGCGCAGCTCGTCCTCGCGGAGGTCGGCCAGGTCCAGCCCGTCGAACATGACCGTGCCGCCCTCGATCCGGCCGGCCGGCTTGGGCAGCAGGCGCATGAGTGGCCAGGTTCGTGACGCTCTTGCCGCAGCCGGACTCGCCGACGAGGCCGAGCGTCTCGCCGTGCTCGAGGTCGAAGGTGACGCCGTTGACGGCGTGGATCGTCCCCTCGTGCGTCCGGAACCGGACGACGAGGTCCTGGACCGAGAGGAGCGGGACCGGTCGGTGCCGCCGCGGCCGGGCCGCCGGAGACCGGGCGGTCATCGTCGCAGCCTCGGGTCGAGCGACTCGCGCAGGCCGTCGCCGAGCAGGTTGAACCCGATCGCGCACGATGACGATCGCCGCGCCCGGGAAGACGATGAGCCACGGCGCCTGGCGGTAGAAGCTCGAGGCGTCGGTCAGCATCGTGCCCCACTCCGGGGTCCGCGGGTCGGGCGGGCCGAGGCCCAGGAAGCCGAGGCCGGCGACGTCGATGATCGCCGTCGCCAGGGCGAGGGTGGCGGCCACGATGAGCGGCGGTCAGCGAGTTCGGCAGCATGTGCCGGAACAGCAGACGCGGCTCGTCGGCGCGCCGATCGACGCGCGACGCCATGACGTAGTCGGACTCCCTGCAGCGAGAGCAGGCTGCCGCGCAGGATCCGCGCGAAGATCGGCGCGTTGGTCGACGGCGACCGCGAACATGATCTGCGGCAGGCCGCGGTCCAGCCAGGCGACGATGCCGATCGCGAGCAGGATGCCCGGGATCGCCAGCAGGACGTCGGTGACCCGCATCAGGACCGAGTCGACCTTGCCGCCGAACGCGCCCGGCGAGCGCGCCGATGGTCCCGCCGATGGCGAGCGCCCATGATGACCGAGCCGACGCCGACGCACGAGGCTGATCCGGGCGCCGTACATGACCCGGCTGAGCTCGTCGCGGCCCTGGCGGTCCGTGCCCATCAGGTGCTCGGCGCGACGGCGGCTTGAAGACCTGTCCCGAGGTCGCCGCTCGAGCGGGTCGTACGGGCGCGATGAGCGGGGCGAGGACCGCGACGAGGACGAACACGCGATGAAGAACAGGCCGACCATCGCCGGCTTGTTGCGCACGAGGCGGCGCAGCGCGTCGCGCCACAGGCCCGCGGCTGGCGCGCGCGGGCACGGCGCGCGGGACGCGGTGTGCCGGCGGGCGCCGTGATCGAGGCCATCAGGCTGTACCGGATCCGCGGGTTGAGGAACGCGTACCGGATGTCGACGAGCAGGTTCACGACCAGGAAGATCAGGGCGAAGATCAGGATCGGCGACTGGACGACGAGGTAGTCGTGGTCCTGGATCGCGTCGACGACGTAGCGGCCGACGCCCGCGCCAGGCGAAGACCGTCTCGGTGATGACCGCGCCGGCGAGCAGGCCGCCGACCTGGAGGCCGATGACGGTCGACGACCGGCAGCCAGGCGTTGCGCATGATGTGGCGCGCGTTGACCCGCTTCTCGGTCAGGCCCTTGGCCCGGGCGGTCCGGACGTAGTCCTCGTTGGTGACGTCGAGGACCGAGGCCCGCGTGATCCGGGTGATGATCGCGAGCGGGATCGAGCCGAGGGCGATGGCCGGCAGGATGAGGTGCGCGGATCGCGTCGACGAACGGCCTGGCCAGTCCGCGTCAGCAGCGAGTCGATCAGGACGAAGTTGGTCTGGATCTCGAGGTCCGATCCGCGGGTCGATCCGGCCGCTGCGCGGGCAGCCAGTGCGAGCTGGACCGCGAAGATGTACTGGAGCGTCAGCCCGAGCACGAAGACCGGGATGCTGATCGCCGAGCAGCGAGATGACGGTGACGACGCCGTCCGCCCAGCCCTGGGCGTGCCGGGCCGCCCAGCGGCCGAGCGGGATCCCGATGCCGACCGCGAAGATCATCGCGCCCGACGGTCAGCTCGATGGTGGCCGGGAAGCGCGAAAGGAGTTCCTCGAGCGACCGGCTGGTTGTTGATGACGCTCTTGCCGAGGTCGCCCTGGAGCAGGCTGTCGACAGGTAGAGCAGGTACTGCTGCCAGAGCGGCTTGTCGAGGCCCATGCGAGCTCGCGCATCGCCGCGACGCAGCTCCGGCGTGGCGTGCTGGCCGAGGATGCGACGCGGCCGGGTCGCCCGGGCAGCAGGTGGATGAACGCGAACAGGAGGATCGACAGCCCGAACAGGACCGGGATCGCGCCGAGGAGGCGGCGGACGATGTACTTCAGCACCTGGCCGGTCGCCTCGTACCGGGATGATGCGGCATCCCCGGAGGCCGAGGGCCCCGGGGATGCCGATGTCGCTTCACGGTAGGTCCGGGTCGTCAGGCCTGGACTACTTGTCGAGCCAGACGCTGATACAGGGCTCGTTGAGGTTGCCGGCGCCGACGAAGCCCTTGACGTAGGCCGCGCGCGGCCGCCGGCGGCTTCGAGTGACGAGCGGGACGGTCGGGATGTCGCGCGGCCAGGATGTCCTGGGCCTCTTCCCACGCGGCCTTGGCGGTGGCCTCGTCGGCGGCCGTCGGCGGCCTTGTCGAACGCGGCCTTCAGCTCCGGCGGTCCGTAGGCGAACTCGGGGTTCGGCTTGTCGCCGTCGAAGTGGAAGAACGCGGTGTTGAGGAAGTTGTCGGGGCCCGGCCAGTCGCAGGTCCAGCCGATGAGCCACGCCGGGTACTTCCCGACGGCCTCGTCGGCGAGGTAGTCCGGGCGCCAGCCGGCGGTGTTGGAAGTTGAGCGTGAAGCCGACGGCCTCGAGGTCGCTGGCGATCGCCTCGGCCACGCCCTTCGGGTCCGGCATGTACGGCCGGGCGACGTCGGACGGGTACCAGAAGTCGAAGGTCAGGTCTCCCGGTCACGCCGGACGCGGCGATCGCGGCCTTGGCCTTCTCGGACGTCGTAGGTCGGCAGGTTCGAGCGGCCTTGTAGTACTGGGTGCCGGCGGCATCCAGTTGTCGGCCGGCCGGCCAGACCGGCGTAGAACGTGTCGATGAACGCCTGCTTGTTGATCGCGTAGGCGACGGCCTTGCGGATGTCGGCGTTGTCGAACGGCTTCTGCTTCTGGTTCATCTGCAGCAGCGCCGATGTTGCACGACTCGCCGCGGTCGATGACCTGGAGGTTCGGCGTCGGCCTCGAGCGTCGCGATGTCGTCGGGCGCGATCGTCTGGGCCAGGTCGATGTCACCGGCCTGGAGCGCGTTGAGCTCGCCGCCTGGTCGGCGATACGGCTTGAACATGACCTCGTCGAGGTGCGGCGATGCGCGTCCGCGTTCCAGTAGTCGGCGTTCTTCGCGATCGTGACGTGGTCGTTGGGGACCCACTCCTTGAACTTGAACGGGCCGGTGCCGACCATGCCGCGTGCCCTGGCCCTGCGCGTAGGTGTTCTTGGACGGATCGGGGTTGTCCGCATCGCCGGCCTTGAGCGCCGTCGGGCTCTGGATCCCGAACTGCGGCAGCGGCGCCTGGGCGAGAGGAAGTTGTTCTGCGGGGTCTTGAGCGTGAACCGACCGTCGGTCGGGTCGACCGCGGTCGACCGACGCGAGGTTCGAGCTTCTCGGCCCAGCCGAAGACGGCGCCGAAGTAGTAGGTGTAGGCGTCGCGCAGCGCCGTCGGGAGCGTTCATCCAGCGCTCGAAGTTGTAGACGACGGCGTCGGCGTTGAAGTCGGTGCCGTCGTGGAACTTGACGCCCTCGCGGAGCTTGAACGTGTAGGTCAGGCCGTCGGCGCTGACGGTCGCAGCTCTCGGCCAGGACGGGCTCGATGCTCGCCGGTGGTGCCCGGCTTGACGCCGACGCAGGCCCTCGATGACGTTCAGCATGACGTACGACGAGTTGCTGTCGCTGACGAGCGCCGGGTCGGTCAGCGACATGTCGCCGGGGATGCCGACGACGAGGGTGCCGCCCTCCTTGGGTGCGCCTGCGGCCGCCGACGGCGGCGACGTCGATGGGGCGCGCGGATGGCGCCGTCGGTCGGCGGCGCCGCCGACGGCGCGGACTGGTGGTCGCCGCTTCCGCAGGCTGCCACAGGATCGCGGTCGCGGCGACAGCACCGCATGCGAGTTCGGATCATGTGTCCTCCTCGATAGACTCGGCCTCCTCACTGTGCTCGACGGACCTGGACTCCCTTCCAGGCGATCGCTGCCGACGTCGGCGACCGTCCCGGTCAGGATAGCGGCATGACGTCTCGCTGTGCACCCGTGGTCTTGCGGCTATCGGGATCGCCGGAGTCCGGACTGGCGGTGACCGTCAGCCTCCGGCGGGTGTCTCCGGATGGGTCGGCGGCATCGCGACGCTCGGCGCAGTCGACGAAGGCAGCGCAGCTTCGGCCGTCACATCGATCCCGATGGCCTCCGCGACCTCGTCGCCAAGGCCGGAGATGTCCTCGGCGAAGTGGCAGGCGACCCGTGGCCGCCGCCGATGTCGCGGAAGCTCCGGGTCCTCGGTCGAGCAGCGCTCGGGATTGCCGAGCCGCTCGCGGAGCCAGCAGCGGGTGTGGAAGCGGCAGCCGGACGGCGGCGCGGCCGGCGACGGGACGTCGCCCTTGAGGACGAGCCGCTTCTTGCGGATCGCGCGGGTTCGGGTCGGGGACGGCGGACAGGAGCGCGACGCTGTACGGGTGGCGCGGGTTGCGGTAGAGCTCGTCGACGTCGGCCAGCTCGACGAGCTTGCCGAGGTACATCACCCCGACCCGGTCGCTGATGTGCTCGACCACGGCCAGGTTGTGGGCGATGAACAGGTAGGTCAGGCCGAACTCGCTGCTGCAGGTCGTTCAGCAGGTTCAGGACCTGGCTCTGGATCGAGACGTCGAGCGCGGACACCGGCTCGTCGCAGACGATGAAGTCGGGGTTGACCGCGAGCGCCCGGGCGATGCCGATGCGCTGGCGCTGGCCGCCGGAGAACTCGTGCGGGTAGCGGTGGATGTGGGTCTGGTTGCAGGCCGACCTTGCCAAGCAGCTCGCGACACGCAGCGCCTCGCGCTTGCTTCGTGTCGCTGAGGCCCTGGGCGAGCGGCCCCTCGCCGATGATCTCGCCGACCGACATGCGCGGGTTGAGGCTCGCGTACGGGTCCTGGAAGACGACCTGCATGTTCCGCCGGACGGTCTTCATCTTCGAACTCGAAGCGCTGATGGTCTTCTTGCCGGCCTTCTTCTCGGCTGGTCGGGACGTCGAAGATCGGCTCGCCGTCGAACGGTCACTCGCCCGGAGGTCGGCGGCAGCAGGCGCAGGATGACCTTGCCGAGGGTCGTCTTGCCGCAGCCGGACTCGCCGACCAGCCCGAGCGTCTCGCCGCGTCGGACGTCGAAGCTGACGCCGTCGACGGCCCGGACGTCGCCGACGTGCGACGAGCCGAGCAGGCCGCCCTTGATCTCGAAGTACTTGACGAGGTTCTGGACGCTCGACCAGCGATCTCGTCGGACGGACCCGGCTGCGTGGCCGCGGGCTGACGCGCGTCGCGGCGGCGGCGTGTCATCGGCCTCGCTCATTCGACGGTCAGGGCTGCGGCGGCTTCGGCAGCCGCCTCGGGGGTCGCGTCGACGCCGACCTCGGGCAGCCCGCCGGATGGCGTCAGCCAGCACGCTCGACAGGTGTGCCGGCGAGCCGGCCGGCGTCGGACCCGTTCGACACGTCGCGCAGCGGCGGGGCGATATCGCAGATCGGCATCGCGTGCGGGCAGCGCCGCTTGAACAGGCAGCCGGCGGGCAGGTTGAGCGGGTTGGGCACCATGCCCTTGATGACGTCGAGCCGCTCGCCGCTTCTCGCCCAAGGCGCGGGATCGAGGCGAGCAGGCCCTGCGTGTAGGGGTGGTGCGGCGCGCGTAGATGCGTGTCGACGTCGGCCCGCTCGACGACCTTGCCGGCGTACATCACGACGACGTCGTCGGCCATCTCGGCGACGACGCCCAGGTCGTGGGTGATGAGCATGATCGCCATCTTGTTCGGCTCGCGGAGCGATCTTCATCAGCTCGAGGATCTGGGCCTGGATCGTCACGTCGAGCGCGGTCGTCGGCTCGTCCGCGATGAGCAGCTCCGGGTTCGTGCGAGAGGGCCATCGCGATCATGACCCGCTGGCGCATGCCGCCCGACAGCTGGTGCGGGTAGCTCTTCGCGCGCCGCTCCGCGTCGGCGATCCCGACCTGCTCGAGCATCTCGATCGGCCCGGTCCCAGGCCTCGCCTGCTTGGACGACCTTCTTGTGGAGGGCGACCGCCTCGGCGATCTGGTCGCCGCACGGTGAAGACCGGGTTGAGGCGACGTCATCGGCTCCTGGAAGATCATCGAGATCGCGTTGCCGCGGACCTCGGCTCATCTCGTCGTCGCTGAGCTTGAGCAGGTCGCGACCGTCGAGCAGGATCTCGCCGGCGATCGGTCTCGCCGGGGCGCTCGATCAGGCGCATGATCGAGAGCGACGGTGATGCTCTTGCCACAGCCGGACTCGCCGACGATGCCGAGCGTCTTGCCGTACTTGATCTCGAGCGACACGCCGTCGACGGCCTTGATCGGTGCCGTCCTGGGTGAAGAAGTGGGTCTTCAGCCCGCGGATCTCGAGCAGGTTGTCACCGACGTCGACCGCTGCTGGTCGCCGGCCGGCGTCGCGTCGCGGTCAACTCTCGACTCGCTGGCGCGGGTCGAGCGCGTCGCGGAGGCCGTCGCCGAGGAAGCTCGCGCACAGGACGATGACGACGAGGACGAAGGCCGGGATAGAAGATCAGCTCCGGATGGTCGTAGAAGTACTCGCGGTAGCTCTGCAGCATCTGCCCCAGGCTGATCTGCGGGGGCGCGATGCCGAAGCCCGAGGAACGAGAGGGCGGCCTCGCCGATGATCGCGTCGGCGACGCCGAGCGAGCCGCCACGATGAGCGGCGCGGTCGCCCCGGGCAGCATGTGGCGACGTGATGATCCGCCGCGACTGAGCGCGCCGAGGGCCTTGGCCGCCGCCACGAAGTCCATCTCGCGCAAGTGCAGGAACTCGCCGCGGACCAGCCTGGCGGCCGTCGTCCAGCCCGCGAAGCGCGATGCGCGATGACGATGACGCGGATGTCGCGGATGCCGAAGAAGGCGACGATCATCAGGATCAGGAACAGGTACGGCAGCGACAGGACGACGTCGACGAAGCGCATGAGGACGTTGTCGACCTGGCCGCCGAAGTAGCCGGCGAGCGAGCCGACGAAGGAGCCGATCCGGCGATGAGGATGACACGGCCGCGAACCCGATGATGAGCGACGTCTGCGTCGCCTTCGCCAGCCGCAGGAAGATGTTCCGGCCGATCTCGTCGTAGCCCAGCGGGCGCCGATGAGCGGCGGTCCGCGTCGATCAGGCGCGAGGTTCGACTTCTGGTACTGGTCGCCGGTCAGCGAACGGCACGATGATGGCGATCGCGATGATGATGAGCAGCGTGATGGCACCGAAGACCGCGAGCTTGTTGCGGACGAACCGCTGGCGGACGAGCTGCCAGTACGTGCGGACCGCGACGAGGTCGACCTCGTCGACCTCGGTCGGGGCCGGGATGACTGCCCGGTGCCGATCTCGAACGTCAGCGCTCTGCATGTCGGCGACCTCACTAGTACTTGATGCGCGGGTCGACCACGCCGTAGAGGATGATCCGCGAGCAGGTTGCCCAGGATCACGAAGATGGCGGCAAGCATCGCGGTCGCGTAGATCGTCGGGTAGTCGTTGCCCGATGATCGCGGTGATCGTCAGGCTGCCGAGCCCCGGATACGAGAAGATCGCCTCGGTGATGACGGCGCCCGCGATCAGGGCCGGGATCGAAGAGCCCGATCAGGGTGATCACCGGGATGAGTGCGTTACGGAGTGCGTGGCGGCCCACCACGCGCCGGCCATCGGCGCCCTTCGCCCGTGCGGTGCGCACGTAGTCCTGGCGCATCACGTCCAGCATGCTGGCGCGGACATACCGCGAGAAGCCCGCGATCGAGGCGATGGCGAGGCGCAGGACCGGCAGCACCAGGTGATAGGCGACGTCAAGTGGATTGCCGTCGCCACCCAGGCGTCTGCCTCCCGAAGAGCGGGAACCCGAACCCGGTCAGCTGGTAGAGCACGACGCCACCGAAGATACAGGACGTAGATGCCGACAGGAACGAGGGGATCGCATAGCCGATGGTGGCGAAGGTCGTGATGACCTTGTCGGTCTTGCTGTACTGGCGGATGGCGGCGAGGATGCCGACCGGGATCGAGACGATGAGCGTCACGATGAGGGCCGATCCCATCAGGATCACGGTCGCCGGGACCCGGTTGGTGATGTTGCCCAGGACCGGCTGCCCGTCGATGAAGCTGTAGCCCCACGCGTCCGGGCGCCAGACCTGGACGAACGCCGTGATCCAGTGGACGTACTGCTCAGGCAGGGGGCTTGTCCAGGCCGTAGAGCCGCAGTGATCGCCTCGAGCTGCTCGGGCGACACGCGCGGATTGCGGAAGCGGTCGATCGGCGCTGCCCGGGGCGAGCTGGACGATCAGGAAGATGAGGATGGAGATCCCGAGCAGGATCGGGATCGACTGGATGATCCGCCGAAGCGCGTAGTGCGCCATGGGCCGCTCCCGCTGCTCCCCTGCGATCGATTTCGGTGGATGGTACACGGCCGCCGGCACCCGCGTGGGGTGGCGGCGGCCGTGTCGCGAGTCGTCAGCCGGCGAAGCCGGCTCGCAAGCTACTTCTTGTTGGTGACCTTCTCGATCGGGTCAGTAGAACACCGGGGACGTCCAGCTCGAACCCGGTCGGGGACGATCGTGTCGACGGTGTTGCGCAGGCCCTCGTGGGCGATGTCGGACCAGGCGTAGAGGACCGGGAGGTCATTCGACTGGATCACCGCGTAGTCCGCGTAGATCTTGGCTCGCGCGGCCTGATCGAATTCCACCAGACCCGCCTCGATGGCCTTGTCGACCTCGGGGTTGCTGTAGCAGATGTAGTTGTTGGTGTCCGGCAGCTCGGCGGTCGAGCACTGGCTGCAGTGGTAGAGGCTGAACGGATCCGGATCGAAGCCTGTCGCCGAACCCACCGAAGTAGGCGTCGAACGGCTTGCCGCTTTCCGGCGCCGCCGCGTTGATGTGCGGATAGACCGTCAGCATGTTCAGGATGGAGCCGAAGTCGACTTCCTTGAACTTGATGTCGATGCCGCATTCGCTGGACCTGGTCCGACATGAGCTGCATCCACTTGGAGCGGTTCGGGCGTCCGGCACGGACGGCCACGACCGTTGACAGCTTCTTGCCGTCCTTCTCGTAGATCCCATCAGAACCCAGCGTCCAGCCAGACTCCTCGATGAGCTCCTTGGACTTGGCCGGGATCCACCGGGTACGTGTTCAGACCCTCTGTGGGGTAGGCCCACGAAGCCGGCGGGATCTCGCTGTAGATCGCGGTACCGAAGCCGGTGGTCGCGGCGTTCGCCGTGGCTTCCTTGTCGAAGCAGTACGAGACCGCCTGGCGAAGGTTCTTGTCCGCGAACAGCGCGCCATCATGCAGGTTGAAGTACAGGCCGAAGAAGCCGAAGTCCGGGTATTCCGCGAACTTCAGGTTCGGGTCGGACTTGATCTGGTCGTAGGTCCCGCCCTCCATCGAGTACTTCCAGTCGACCTGGCCGGCCACCAGGGCCTGTCCGCCGGCGATGTCGTCCTTGATGATCGGGATGAACACCTTGGAGAGCTCGGAGGCGCCGCCGAAGTAGTCCGGGTTGTTGGCAAGTTCGATCGACTCGCCGGTCTGGTACTCGACGAACTTGAACGGGCCGGTGCCCAGGCCGAGTGGCTTGGTCTGGATGTCGAGGAACTTGTACGCAGCCGCGAGCGCGTCGATGGCGCCGGCCGTCTGGGTGGTCTGGATCGTCGTGATCCGGGCGATGTTGTCCTGCGTGTAGCCGGCCTCGTCGAAGGCGCCCTCGGCGTCCGTGTAGAGGGCCTTGTCGGCGGCAGGCTGGCCGGCCTTGGCCAGAAGCGCCTCGGCCTCAGCGGTGAACTGCGTGTAGTTGACCGTGGCGTCCGTGCTGCCTTCAGCAGGCGGGCCGGTCGGGGTCGTCTCCTCGGCCTTGACCTTGTCGAGGAACGCGGTGATCTCGGCCGGGGTGAGGGCCTTGGTCGCCTCGGAGTAGCGCCCGTAGGCTGCGTCAACGACGTCCTTGTTCTCGATGATGAGCCCAGGCAGGTAGACCGTGGCCATGGTCGCGAGCGGCTTGACCGTCGTGATGGCGACTGTGTGCGTCGTCGATCTTCTCGACCTTCTCGATCAGGCCGGCCAGGCAGACGGCCGGGCTGTACGTGCAGTTCGGGCTGATGGCGAGCTGGCAGGACTGCACGACGTCGTCGGCCGTCATGTCGGACCCGTCGTGGAACTTGACGCCCGGCTTGAGCTTGACCGTCCAGGTGAGGCCATCCGGGCTGACCGTCGCCAGCTCCGCCGCGAGGGCGGGGACCGGCACCAACCCCTGCGTCGAAGCTGTACAGCGCGTCGTACATCCAGATGTTGGCCTCGGCGGCCGGGACGTTGTCCGCGGCGTTCGTCAGGCCGCCGGAGACGTCCGCATCGATCGGATAGGTCAGGGTCTGGTCGCCCGCCGCCCCGGCCGAGGCCGGCGGCGCGGAGGCGCCCGCGCTGCCTGACGGCGCGGAGCTGGTGGTGGCACCGCCGCAGGCCGCCGCGACGATCGCGACCGTGCCCAGGATGCCTATGAGTCTCTTGTGCATCAACTGTCCTCCGAAGGGGGTATGCCCCGATAGGTCCGCAGTCCGATCCGGCCCGACTGTCGATCCGAGGCTATCCCGTCCTCCGCCAGGTCAAGCCTCCCGCTCGAGATGGCGCATGGGCGAGCAGCACACGGCAGCACGGTCCCGGTCGGCGCGCTGCGGCAACTATCCACAGCGCCCGGCGGCCTGTCAACCGCCACCTAACGAACGTTCGTGCGGCTGCCCACGTTCGAGGATCCGTCGCGGCAAAGCGGCGCGCCACTCAGTCCGGACAGGGCGTCTCGAATGAGGGCACCGAGCGCCAGCGCAGGTTCGGCTGGCGGGCCGCGGTCGCCTCGTCCAGGCGCTTCACCGGGGCGGTGTGCGGCGCGCCCGTGACCTTGTCCGGATCGTCGTGCGCCTCGGCGGCGATGGCGATCAGCGTGTCGGCGAACGCGTCGAGCGTCTCGACCGATTCGGTCTCGGTCGGCTCGATCAGCATCCCCTCCTCCACGATGAGCGGGAAGTAGATCGTGGGCGGGTGGTAGCCGAAGTCGATCAGCCGCTTGGCGATGTCCAGCGTGCGGACGCCGGTCTCGTGCTTGATCGTCGCCGCGGAGGCGACGAACTCGTGCTTGCAGTGGCGGTCGTACGGGATGTCGTACGCGTCCTTGAGTCGCTCGCGCAGGTAGTTCGCGGCGAGTACCGCGTCGTCGCTGACCTCGCACAGGCCGGACGCGCCATGGGCCCGGATATACGCATACGCGCGGACGAGCACCCCCGTGTTGCCGACGAAGCTGCGCATCCGCCCGATCGACCGCGGCCGTTCGCCGTGGCGCTCCAGGCGGAACGTTCCGTCATCCTCGCGCAGGACGCGCGGGACCGGCAGGTACGGGATGAGCTTCTCCCCCACCCCGACCGGCCCGGCGCCGGGGCCGCCACCGCCGTGGGGCGTGCTGAACGTCTTGTGGACGTTGAAGTGCATGACGTCGAACCCGGCCTCGCCGGGCTTGAACCGGCCCATGATCGCGTTGAGGTTGGCGCCGTCCATGTAAGCCAGCGCGCCGGCGGCGTGGACGGCCTCCAGCAGCTCGCCGATCCGGGCCTCGAACAGGCCGAGGGTGGATGGGTTGGTGATCATCACCGCGGCGGTGCGTGGGCCGAGTGCGGCACGGAACGCCTCCACGTCCACGCCGCCATCGGCGGCGGACGGGATCGTGATCGTCTTGAAGCCGGCCATCGACGCCGTCGCCGGGTTGGTGCCATGCGAGCTGTCTGGCACGAGGACCTCGTCCCGCTCCGCGTTCCCGCGCTCGCGATGGTAGGCGCGGATCATCAGCATCCCGGTCAGCTCACCCTGGGCGCCGGCCGCGGGCTGGAGCGTCACGGCGCGCATGCCGGAGATCTCGGCGAGGGCCTCCTCCAGCTCCCACAGGACCTGGAGCGTGCCCTGGGCCACCTCGTCCGGCACCAGCGGGTGGAGTTCGGCGAACCCACGCAGGCGAGCCGCCCATTCGTTGAGCTTGGGGTTGAACTTCATCGTGCACGAGCCGAGCGGATAGAAGCCGGTGTCCACGGCGAAGTTGAGCTGCGAGAGGTTGACGTAGTGCCGGACGACATCCGGCTCGTTCATCTCGGGCAGCGAGGGCGGGCTGACGCGTCGCGCGGTCGCCGGGATACGGTCCAGCGCATCGGCCGGCGGATGGGGGATCTTGCCGCCGCCGCGGCCGGGCCGGCTGCGTTCGAACAGGGTGGGCTGCAGACGCGGGCCGGTGACGCTCATCGGATCCCCGCCGGCGCCGCGGTCGCCGCAGTCGCCAGTTCGAGCGCGAGGGCGCTCGCGAACCGCTTGATGTCGTCCGACGTCGTGACCTCCGTCGCGCAGACCAGGAGCCCGTCGGCGAGGCTCGGATCGTCCGGTTCCGCCTCGGCCAGGACCAGGCCGGCCAGGACGCCGCGGCCCAGCAGGCGTCGATGGACGGCGGGCGCGTCCGGCACCCGGACGACGAACTCGTTGAGGTACGGGCCGGGGTGCATCCGCGGCGCACCGGCCGCGGCCAGCTCCCGCTCCAGTTCGGCGGCGCGAGCCGCCCCGAGGGCCGCCACGTCACGCAGGCCGTGCGGTCCGATCGTGGCGAGGTAGATCGAGGCCGCCAGTGCGAGGAGGGCCTGGTTGGTGCAGATGTTGCTGGCGGCCTTGTCGCGCCTGATGTCCTGCTCGCGCGCGCGCATCGTCATCACGAACGCCCGCTGGCCATCGAGATCCGTGGTCATCCCGACGAGGCGGCCGGGGATCTGCCGGACCAGCGGCTCCGTGCTGGCCAGGATGCCGAGATACGGTCCGCCGTATTGCAGCGGGATCCCGAGCGGTTGGCCCTCGCCTGCGGCGATGTCCGCTCCGTAGGCGCCGGGCGGTGCCAGCACCGCGAGGCTGACCGGCTCGACGACCGCTACGAACAGCGCCCCCGCGGCGTGCGCGAGCTCGCCGATACGCGGCATGGGCTCCAGCAGCCCGAGGAAGTCCGGCTGCGCCGCGACGACCCCGGCGACCGGGCGGCCCGGCTCCGCGAGCATGCGCTCGAGGGCCTCGAGGTCCGTGGTCCCGGCGGCCTCGCCCTCGGCGACGAGCGGGATCTCGTCCAGCTCGAGACCACCTTCGAAGTAGGTCGCGAGGGTCTGGCGGTAGTGTGGGTGGACGCCGCGCGACACGAGGACGCGGTCACGACGGGTCGCCCGGCAGGTCATCAGCGCCGCCTCGGCCGTGGCCGAGGCCCCGTCGTAGTGCGAGGCGGAGACGACGTCCAGGTCCACCAGCTCCGCGACCATCGATTCGTACTCGTAGATGCTCTGGAGCGTCCCCTGGCTGACTTCGGGCTGGTACGGCGTGTAGGCCGTGTACCACTCGCTCCGAAGCAGCAGCTGGTCCACCCCAGGTGGGCTCCAGTGGCGGTACACCCCGGCGCCGAGGAACGAGGCGAGGTCCAGCCGGTTCTTCGAGGCGAGGCCACGCAGACGTGCCGCGAGCTCGAGCTCCGGTTCGGGTGGCGGCAGGGCCAGTGCCGACGCGCGGAGCGCGACCGGGATGTCGTCGAACAACTCGTCGATGGACGACAGGCCGAGGGCCGCGAGCATCCGCTCGCGGTCGGCGGTGGTATGCGGACCGTACGGCATGGGGGCGATCAGCCAGCCGCGACCAGATCGTCGTACGCCGCGGCGTCAAGCAACTCGTCCAGCTGGCTCGGGTCGGTGATCCGGATCCGGATCATCCAGCCCTCGCCGTACGGGTCGCTATTGACCGATTCAGGGCTGCCCGAGAGGCCCGGGTTCGTCTCGGTGACGTCGCCACTCACCGGCGCGAACAGGTCGCTGACCGCCTTGACCGATTCGACCACGCCGAATGCCGCTGCCTGGTCGAGCGCCCGCCCGACATCCGGGAGCTCCACGAAGACGATGTCGCCGAGCTGCTCAGCTGCGTACTGGGTGATCCCCACGGTGGCCGTATCGCCCTCGACGCGGACCCATTCGTGATCGGTGGTATAGCGCAGGTCTGCGGGAGCCATCGCGGGTGGGTTCCTCCTTGCGTACCGGCCGTCAGGCGGGCCGGCGGTAGAACGGCAGGTCCACGACCCTGGCGGGGACCCGCGCGGCACGGACATCGATGTCCACTACTGTACCCGGCTCGGCATCGCCGGGCGCGACGTACGCCATCGCGATCGGGACCCCCAGCGTGGGCGACTGGGTGCCGCTCGTGACCTGGCCGGTCAGGCGGTCGCCGACGTGGATCGGGTAGCCATGGCGCGCGATGCCGCGACCCTCCACGACCAGGCCCACCAGGCGGCGTGAGGCTCCGTCACGAACCGCCTTCTCGAGCGCAGCGCGACCCACGAAATCGCCCGGCTTGGCGAACTTCACGACCCGGCCGAGGCCGGCATCGAACGGCGTCGTCGAGCGGTCCAGCTCATTCCCGTAGAGCGGCATCCCGGCCTCGAGTCGCAGGGTGTCGCGAGCACCGAGGCCCACCGGCACGCCGTCATGCGCTCGGGCCGCCTCGAGAAGGGCATCCCACAGCTCCGCGGTCCGGGCCGTATCCACGAAGACCTCGAAGCCGTCCTCGCCGGTATAGCCGGTCCGGGCGACGAGTGCCGGGATCCCAGCCACCGTCTCCCTCGGCGATCGCGTAGTAGCGCAGGGCGGTGAGATCGACGTCGGTCAGCGGCGTGAGCGCCTCGCGCGCCCGCGGGCCCTGGATCGCGACCAGACCGGTGGCCATCGAGCGGTCGTCGAGGATCGCGGAGAACCCCGCGAGCCGCTCGGCCAGCGCATCGGACACGACCGCCGCATTCCCCGCGTTGGCCACCACGAGGAACCGCTCCTCGGCAAGCCGATAGACGATGAGATCGTCCATGATCCCGCCGTCCTGGGCGCAGATCATCGAGTAGTGAGCGCGCCCGATGGCCAGCGACGGTGGATCGGTCGTGAGCGCGGCAGCGAGGCCGGCCCCCGCATCGGGACCATCCACGAACAGCTCGCCCATGTGGCTCAGGTCGAACAGGCCGACACGCTCGCGGACGGCTCGGTGCTCATCGAGGATCCCGCTGTACTGGACCGGCATGAGCCAGCCGCTGAACTCGATGAGGCGGGCGCCCAGCGCCGCATGCCGGCTCTCGATCGGGGAATGCAGGACGGGGTTCTCGGGGTCGGTCATGGGGTCCCCTCGGCTGGCATGGGCAGACGGTTACGGGCGCCGGCCACGAGCGCTCGCTCCGTCTCGAAGGTGAGGATCGTCGGGGCTTCGTCGAACCGGATCCAGCGGACTTCGTCGAACTCGTGGTCGTGGAGGTCCAGCCCTCCGCCGATCGGCTCCATCATGAAGTAGTGCACCGTCTTGTGGATCCGCCGGCCGGACTGGAGGAAGTCGTAGGCGATCGAGTCGAGCGGACCGGTGATCCTGACCTGGAGTCCGGTCTCCTCGTTCACTTCGCGGATCGCCGTCTCCTCGGTGGTCTCGCCGGGGTTCGGCGTCCCCTTCGGCAGCGTCCACGTCCGGCTGTCGCGCTCACGCCGTCGGCAGCCCACGACAAGGAAGGGGTGCCCATCCTCGAATCGAACGACGATCCCGCCGGCGGAGGTGGCGGTCGAGCTCCTCAGCCGCGCCACGGCGCCGAAGCGGCGCTGGAGCGCCTGACCGTTGCCGGTCGGCTGGCACTCGCCCATCGCATCGAGACGACCGGCCGGAGCCCGCTGGTCGAGACCGTCCCACGGGCCGGCGTGATCGATCGCCAGCCGGCCCTCAGTCGCGCGAGTGGCGCCACATCCGGACGCCGGAGGACCGTGGCCCGGCTGGTCGCCGCCTGGAGCGAACTGCTCGGACGGAGGCCCAGACGGCGCTCGCGCGTACGGGCCGACGGGCGGACGAAGCGGGCCACCGGTCGGGTCGCGTACCTGGCGGCGATGCTGTGCTGCATGGGAGGTAATGGTACCCCGTCAGTCCGCGCGCGCAAGAGCGTCGCGGAGGGCCTCGACACGCTCCGGTGCCAGGGCGCCCCGGGCCGAGGCGATGGCGATCTCCCGTTCGGCCGCGGCGCGGTACAGGTCGAGGACGTCCGGGGCGTGATCGCGCAGGACCCGCAAGTGGTCCGTCAGCGTCCCGGCGTCCCCGCGAGTCATCGGACCGGTGAGCGCAGCCGAGATCCCGAGGGCCCGGGCGTTCGCGAGCGTCCCTTCGATGAGGGGCCCATAGATGGCCAGCGACCCGGCCTCGTCCAGCCCAGCGACACGACCAAGCTCGGCGATGGCATCGAGCAGGGCGACGAAGCCACCCGCCGCGAGGACCGCGGCCGCGTGGTAAGCGCCCTTGGAGCCGGGCTCGAGGCGGACGGGACGCCCGCCGATCGCCTCGGCCATCCGGCCCAGGAGGTCCGCCAGCTGGTCGTCGCCCTCGATGGCGATGGTCGCCCCGCGGAGGGCCTCGACCGCCCGCTCGGTCTCGGCGAAGGCGACCAGCGGGTGGAAGGCACCGATCTGGGTCCCGGCCGCCATCGCCGGCGCCAGCACGTCCGCGTCAAGGGCCCCGCTGGTGTGGACCATGGCCTGGCCGCCGTACATCCGGACCTGCGCGGCGAACCCGGGCAGCGCGTCGTCCGGGATGGCGACGAGGATCAGTTCGACCTCCTCGACGAGCGCCTGCGCCTCGGCGAACGCGCGAGGCGCGCCGATCAGCGCCTGTGCCCGATCGCGACGCTCCCTGTCGCGGCTTGCGACGGCATGGACCGGCCAGCCGGCACGCGACAGGGCCACGCCGAGGGCGGTCCCGACCGCGCCCGCCCCGACGATCCCGATCGTGGGGTGTTCACCAGGGCCGGACTGCTGGTGCGGGTGGCTATGGTCGCTCGGATGGACCTCATCGGCGTGGCGGTGGTACCCCGGCGGGACGGGGTCAAGGTCGATGCCGGCAGCCTCGATCGCCGCGGCGGTCTCCTCGTGATCTCGCTGCGGATCGTCGCCGAGGGGTTCTCGCCAGCCCTTCACGGGCGGGATGACCCGTGGCCGGGTCCGTCGCGGTACGCTTGCACGCGTCGAGTGTAGCGAGCCAGCGAGGTCTGACACCGGTGTCATCGATCGATCCCTTCCACGCCCGGGCATCGCTCGGCGATGGCCAGCCGGACATCTACCGGCTCGACGCCCTGGCCGACCGGATCGATCTCGCCACGGCCCCGATCACGGTCAAGATCCTGCTGGAGAACCTGCTGCGGCACGCCGGTGGCGGGGTCGTGACCGAAGCCGACGTGACGACCCTGGCGTCCTGGCGGGCGGGCGGGCCGTCGAGGCCGAGATCCCGTTCATGCCTCCCGGGTGGTCCTCCAGGACTTCACCGGCGTCCCGGCGATCGTGGACCTCGCGGTCATGCGCGACGCCATGGCGGACCTGGGCGGTGATCCGGCGGCGGTGAACCCGCTCGTGCCGGCAGACCTCGTCATCGATCATTCCGTCCAGGTCGACCGGTTCGGGACGCCCGGCGCGTTCGCGTTCAACGTCGAGCGCGAATACGAGCGCAACGGCGAGCGCTACCAGCTCCTGCGCTGGGCGCAGACCGCCTTCCGCGACCTGCGGGTCGTGCCACCGGGAACGGGCATCGTCCACCAGGTCAACCTCGAATTCCTGGCGACCGTCGTCGCGGACCGAGCGGACGGCTCCGGCGGCCGGGTCGCCTTCCCGGACACGCTCGTCGGGACCGATTCGCACACGACGATGGTCAACGGGCTGGGCGTCCTGGGCTACGGCGTCGGTGGCATCGAAGCGGAGGCGGTCCTGCTCGGCCAGCCGCTGTACCAGCCGATGCCCCATGTCGTGGGCGTCCGCCTGACCGGCGAGCTGCCACGCGGCGCGACGGCGACGGACCTCGTCCTGGTCGTCACCCAGATGCTGCGCGCCCACGGCGTCGTCGGGTCGTTCGTCGAGTTCGCCGGGGACGGGCTGGCCGGGCTGTCGCTGGCGGACCGGGCGACGATCAGCAACATGAGCCCCGAGTTCGGGGCGACGGCCACCCTCTTCCCGATCGATGACGAGACCCTCGCCTACCTCCGGCTCACCGGCCGGTCCGCGGACCGCGTGGCGCTCGTCGAGCGGTATGCGAAGGCCCAGGGCCTGTGGCGCATGCCGGGCGATGGGCCCACCTTCGATGAGACCCTCGTGCTGGACCTTGGTTCGGTCGCGCCGTCGCTGGCCGGGCCGCGACGCCCGCAGGACCGCGTCCTGCTGGAGGACCTGCCGACCAACTTCACCGACGCCTACCCGGCCACCACCGAGGCCGGCAGCGCCGGTCAGGTCGGCGTGACGCGTGGATGTCGGCGGGGCCACCACGACCCTGCGCCACGGCTCCGTCGCGATCGCCGCCATCACGTCCTGCACCAACACCTCGAACCCGACGGTCATGATCGGGGCCGGGCTGCTGGCCCGCAACGCCGTCGCCCGGGGGCTGCGGGTGGATCCGGCCGTCAAGACCTCGCTGGCGCCCGGATCGCGCGCCGTGACGGGCTACCTCGAAGCGGCCGGGCTGATGGCGCCGCTGGCGACCCTCGGCTTCGCCCTTGCCGGGTACGGCTGCACGACCTGCATCGGCAACTCCGGCCCGCTCGACCCGGCCGTCGCGGGCGCGGTGGAGTCGAACGACCTGGTCGTCGCCGCCGTCCTGTCCGGCAACCGCAACTTCGAGGGACGGATCCATCCGCAGGTCCGGGCCAGCTACCTGGCCTCGCCGCCGCTGGTGGTCGCGTTCGCCCTGGCCGGACGCGTGGACACGGACCTGACGACGGAGCCGCTCGGATTCGATGAGGCCGGCGAGCCGGTCTTCCTGGCCGACGTGTGGCCATCGCCGGACGAGATCCGGTCGGTCATCGGCTCGTCGATCGACCCGGACCTGT
>CAVZXQ010000003.1:0-255723 GCA_963779315.1 uncultured Chloroflexia bacterium
CGGATCAGCACGTCCTGCACGACATAGTTCACGTCCTTCTCGTACAGCGCGTAGGCGCGCAGCAGCTGGTGCACGATGTTCAGCCGCTCACTCCGCATCGCATACTCGCGGTTGAGCAGCGCGCGCTGCTCGAGCTTCTGCTGCGGCTCCAGATCCGTCGCCGCATCGATCCGTCCGATTTCGACCGAGATGTCGGGGAGCAGGAACGCCTCACCCGTCATCTTCGTCATCAGGTCGACACCGCGGTCGGTCAGGTGCACGGTGTGGCCGCGCTCATCGAGCACGAAATGCAGCTCGTCCTCGATATCGCTGAACTGCTGCTTGGTCGGCCGGCAGCTTACGATCGGCGAGGTGCTCGAGCTCCCGCTTCTGCACCAGCTGCTTGACGCCGGTCTCGCCGAGGATCTTGAACAGCTTCTTGTTCTTCGGTCCGCCCAGCTGCGCCTTGTAGAACAGCAGGCTGCGCGGCGTCAGGTGTCCGTCGCCATCAGGCGCTCGCCTTCGGCGACGAGCTGATTGACGAGCGCATCCTGCTCGCGGATCAGCTTGGCCACCGAGGCATTGTGCGCCTGATACATCGCGTCGTTCTCGTTCCCGACCGGACCCGAGATGATCAGCGGCGTTCGCGCTTCGTCGATGAGCACCGAGTCCACTTCGTCGACGATCGCGAAGTAGTGCTTGCGCTGCACCCGCTGGTCGAGCGAGTGGACCATGTTGTCGCGCAGGTAGTCGAAGCCGAACTCGTTGTTGGTGCCGTAGGTGATGTCGGCGTTGTACGCCGCGCGGCGATCGATGGACCCGGCTCCGTGTCGTCGAGGCACGCCACCGTCAGGCCGAGCCACGTGAACAGGTGCCCCATCCACTGCGAGTCGCGCCGGGCGAGATACGAGTTCACCGTGACGAGATGCGCACCGCGTCCGGCGAGCGCATTCAGGTAGAGCGGCAGCGTGGCCACGAGCGTCTTGCCTTCGCCGGTGGCCATTTCGGCGATGCGCCCGAGATGCAGCTGGATGCCGCCGGCCAGCTGCACGTCGTAGGGCACCATGTCCCACGGCCTGCGGATGACCGGTGACCGACCGGTCGCGCTGCCGCGCAGGCGACGCGCCGCTTCGCGCACCGTCGCAAACGCCTCCGGCAGCAGTTCATCGAGCGACTCGGCGACTGCAGTCGCGCAGCGCGCCCTCGGCGCCGCTCCGGCCATCCGTGCCCGTCAGCTCATCGTCGATCCGATCACGTTCGGCGGCATCGGCCGCCGATCGCTTCGCCTCCTTGAGACTCGGCGACGCGCGCCTCCAGAGCGCCCGTGCGCTCGGCGAGGACGTCGCGGAACTTGGCGGTCTGCGCCTGCAGCGCCGCGTCGTCGAGCGAGGCCAACGCCGATCTCGTGACGATGGATCTCGTCGATGATCGGCTTGACCCGCTTCGCTTCGCGCTGATGGCGCGTGCCAAACAGCTTTCCCAGCACATCCTTGAGCATCGCTCTCCCCTATCGGTACAACGCCGCGTGCCGGATATGCTCCGCCACGGCGTCCAGGACGAATCCTCGCAATGAACGCCCCTCGCTCACGCGGCGGCGCACCTCAGTGGAACTCACATCCACCCGTCGCGTTGGCAGCACCAGCGCGTCGCGGCCGTGACCCAGGGAGCAACGGCTCCGCACCACGGGTCAGGACGACCAGACTGCACCAGTCGCAGCAACCGCTCCGGTTCCTTCCATCGAGCGAGACCGGACGCCGCGTCGTGCCCAAGCAGCAGGAACAGCTCGTCGTCGGGACCTGACGCACGATAGGCCGCTGCCGTGTCAACCGTGAAGGATAATCCCCCGCGCCCAATTTCGACCGGATTGACGGCGAAACGCGGCATCGCCCGCGACCATCGCCGTCGAGCAACGCGAGCCGCTGCTCGCCGTGGCCGCGTGCCCGCCGCCTTCAGCGGCTGCTGCTGCGCCGGGATGAAGTCGAGCCGGTCGAGCGCCAGCCGCTCGAACGCGTCGACCGCGGCAAGCCAGTGCCCGATATGCGGCGGGTCGAAGCTGCCGCCAAACAGGCCGATCCGCACAGCGGCTCAGGGCTTCCGGCGGGCGGAATCGCCGTCGGCGGATCGCCGTGCCGGGGCCGGCGCGCTGTCGCGCAGCGCTGACTCCGGCGGACAGAGGCGCTTCACCTCCGGGTCGTCCGCGAAGCGAACGCGGACCGCCGTGCAGGCCTCCGCCGCCTCTTCCTCGTACCGGATCACGCGGTACGACTCGATCATGCGCAGATAGGCGTCGCGAGACTTCTGCAGCTTCCGGATAGGTGGTCACGACCGTCTTGAAGTAGAAGATCGCCGGGTCGTACGCCTTGCGCCGAAAATAGTAGTAGCCGGACGAGATATTCCTTGCTCGGCGAACATTTCGTCGAGCGCCGCCAGCTCCGCGCTCCGCGTCTTTGCGCTGCGGCGAATCGGGATAGACGGCCACCAGCGTGCGGAAGGTGGCCTGTGCCGTGGTGCCGTACTGCGAGTCGAGCTCGGGCGACCGCCAGAGTCGCTGATAGGCTCGTGCACTCTCGAACATCGCGTCATCCGCAAGCGAATCCTCGGGGAAGTTCTCAGCCACCTTGCTAAAGGCCTGCGCGGCGAGGAGGTACTCACTGTTCCCCATTCTGCGCCTTGCCGAGGTAGAACTGTGTCAGGGGCAGCAGCGTGTCGCGCGCCGGGAGATCGGTGGCCAGCTTCTCGAAGGCGAGAATGGCGTTGCCGAAGTGCCGAAGATTCAGCTCCCGCACGCCGGCAGCGAACAGCGGTCCGGTATCACCCCCGAAGCGGTCGACGCGGAATCCGCCCCCGCACGCCGTGAGCGCGATCAGCAGGACGAGCAGCCCGGTTCGCGCCGGCACCACGCGTGACATTACCACGCCTGAGCGCCGGTGACGGTCGGGCGGATACGACGCAGGATCGATTGGGTGACAGCGGCCGTGCTGGTGCAGTGTGTGGTGCATGGGATCCGGAAGCGCGACAATCGCCCTGAACGGGCGGCAACGGCGGAAGCCTGGGGAGCGGCTGGTGCTATAGACCCCGGTCGAGACGTCGGGTTCACGTCAGCCTGGGCAATGTGGATCGGGCCCGCATCTCAGTGCGCGTGGGCCGTCAGGGCGGCCGCGGTATCTGCCAGGCTGACGATGCGCGCCTTGGCGGCCGTGGTCCGGCCGGTTGCGTTCCGCGTGTCCACCACCAGCGCGGCGTGGTCGACGACGAACTGCCAGTCAAACGCCTTGTGATCGGTCACGATCACCACCGCGTCGGCGTCGCGCCAGCGCCTCGCGGTCAGCTCCACGCTGTGATACTCGTGCCCGTCCTCGCGGAACGTCGGCACGTGCGGATCGTGGAAGGTGACCGTGCGCGCCGCGCTGCTCGAGCAGGCGCATGACGTCCAGCGCCGGGCTCTCGCGCATGTCGTCGATGTCGCGCTTGTACGCCACGCCGAGGATCAGCACCGTGCTGCCGTGCACCGCCTTGCGCGACGTCGTTCAGCGCGCGCGCCACCTTCTCGACGACGTAGTCGGGCATGCCCGAGTTGATCTCGCTCGCCAGATCGATGAACCGCGTCTTGTAGTTCAGCGTGCGCATCTTCCACGCGAGGTAGTGCGGATCGAGCGGAATGCAGTGCCCGCCGATGCCGGGGCCCGGCGTGAACTTCATGAAGCCGAACGGCTTCGTCGCCGCCGCATCGATCACTTCCCAGACGTTGACGCCGAGCTTGTCGCAGACGATCGCGATCTCGTTCACGAGCCCGATGTTCACCGACGCGGAACGTGTTCTCGAGCAGCTTCACCAGCTCCGCCGCCTCGGTCGACGACACCGGCACGACGGTGTCGATGCACGGCGCGTAGAGCGCCGTGGCGACCTCGGTGCACGCCGGCGTGATGCCGCCGACGACCTTGGGCGTGTTCTTCGTGTGATAGACCGGATTGCCCGGGTCGACGCGCTCCGGGCTGAACGCCAGGAACACATCCGTCGCCGACCGTGAAGCCCGCCGCCTCGAGCGCGGGCAGCAGCACCTCGCGCGTCGTGCCCGGATACGTCGTGCTCTCGAGCACGATCAGCAGTGCCCGGATGCGCCTGCGCGCACGACCGCCTGCGTCGCGGCATGCACGTACGTCATGTCGGGATCGCGCGTCTTGCACAGCGGCGTCGGCACGGCGATCGAAATGGCGTCGGCCTCGCGCATCCGCGTCGCGTCGGTCGTCGCGACGAACCGACCGCTCGCCACATGCTTCGCCGACCTGCGCCGCCGGCATGTCCTGGATGTGCGAACTCGCCGGCATTCAGCAGTCGCGACCACGCGCTGGCTGACGTCGAAGCCGATGACGCGTGAAGCCCGCCTCGGCGAATTCCATCGCCAGCGGCAGGCCGACGTATCCGAGGCCGACGACGCGCAACGACCGCCGTTCTGTGTCTGGATCGTCGACAGCAGTTGTGACTTGAGCATCAGTGATTCACGGGCGAGAGAAATGTGGAGCGCATCGCGCTCAGCGCCCGTAGAAGGCGCGCACGGCATCGACGACCTCGTCGCGCTGCGCGGCGGTCAGTTCGGGAAAAACCGGCAGCGACAGCACTTCGCGTGCCGCCCGCTCCGACTCCGGGAACTGGCCCTCGCGGATAGCCGAGGTACGCGAAGCAGGGCTGCAGGTGCAGCGGCAGCGGATAGTAGATCGAGCAGCCGATGCCCCGCTCCTTCAGATGCGCCTGCAAGCGCGTCGCGGTTCTGCGGCGCGGATCGTGTACTGGTTGTAGATCGACTTGTTCGCCGGATCGATGTACGGCGTCACGATGTCCGCGCAGGTCGCCAAACGCCTCGATCGTAGTAGGCCGCATTCGCCCGCCGCGCCGCGCTCCACTGCGTCGAGGTGCGGCAGCTTCGCCATCAGCACCGCCGCCTGCAGCGCATCGAGCCGGCTGTTGTAGCCCGACCATCTCGTGAAAGTACGTCTTCAGCGCCGCCATGCGTGCGCAGCTTCAGCAGCTGGTCGCCAGCGCCTCGTCCTGCGTGACCATCATGCCGCCGTCGCCATAGCCGCCGAGGTTCTTCGACGGGAAGAAGCTGAACGTGCCGATCGTCGACGCCTTCGCCCGCCATGACCGAGTCGTCCGTCGATCATCCGGCTGGCGCCGATCGACTGGGCGGCGTCCTCGATGATCGGCAGCGTTCCGACGTGGCGCGCGAAGCTGCTCGATTGCCGCCATCTGGCCGAACAGGTCGACCGGAATCACCGCTTTCGTGCGCGACGTGACTGCAGCGCCAGCCGCGGCCGGATCAATGTTGAACGTGAGCGGATCGATGTCGGCGAACACCGGCGTCGCGCCGACGTTGTGAATCGTTCCCGCCGTCGCGAAGAAGGTGAACGGCGTCGTCACCACCTCGTCGTCGCGCCCGATCTCGAGCGCGCGCATCGCAAGCAGGATCGCGTCGGTACCGTTGGCGCAGCCGATCGCATACTTCGTCTGCGACAGGCCCGCGACCGCGCACTCGAGCCGCCCGACGATCGGGCCGAGGATGAACGCCTGTTCCTCGACGACCTCGTCGATCAGCGCGGCCACCTCATGCTTGATGGTCGCGTGCTGTGCCTTCAGGTCCAGCAGCGGGACTGGCGTGTAGGTCATCGTATCGGAGAAGAATGAGGTCGAAGCGGTAATCGTCAGGCGGGATGCACGGCCCGTGACTGTCGCCAGCATCGCATGCCACTCCTGCAGCGGACGCACGCCGGCTGGCGCGAGTGCCAGCGCTTCGATCGCGTCACAGGCCGCACTCGCGGCGGACAGCGTGGTGGTGTACGGCACGCGGTTGGCGATCGCGGCCTGCCGAAGCGTGTAGTCGTCACGCTGCGCGTGCTTGCCGAGCGGCGTGTTGATCAGCAGCACGACTCGCCGTTCAGGATCAGGTCGAGGCCGTGCGGACGGCCTTCGTGCACCTTGAACACCGTGTCGCGTCGGAATCCCCTGCGCGCGCAGATACGCCGCCGTGCCCTCGGTCGCGAAGATCCGGAAGCCCATCGCGTGGAACCGCGTGCGATCGGCGCGACGCGTCGGCTTGTCGCGAGTCGTTGACCGTGACGAAGATCGCGCCCTCGCGCGGCAGCGCGTTGTCCGCCGCCAGCTGCGACTTGGCGAAGGCCGTGCCGAACGATCGGCGATGCCCATCACTTCGCCGGTCGACCGCATCTCCGGGCCCAGCACCGGATCGAACTCGCGGAACTTGTTGAACGGGAAAGACCGCTTCCTTCACACTCACGAACGGCGGCACGATCTCCTCCGTGAAGCCGATCTCGCGCCAGCGTCTCGCCCAGCATCACGCGCGCCGCCAGCGAGGCCAGCGGCACGCCGATGGCCTTCGACACGAACGGAATCGTGCGGCTGCGCGCGCGGATTCACCTCGATCACATACACCACGCCGTCCTTGTATGGCGTACTGCACGTTGATCAGCCCCACCACACCCAGCGCCTTCGCGAACGCGACCGTGTGCGTCCGCATCACGTCCTGATCGCCTCGGCCGGAATGAGGTACGGCGGCAGCACGCAGGCCGAATCGCCGGAGTGAATGCCGGCGTCTCTCGATGTGCTGCATGACGCCGCCGATCACCACCGTCGTCGCCGTCGCTGATCGCGTCGACGTCGGCCTCGAACGCGTCCTCGAGGAAGCGGTCGATCAGCACCGGGCGATCCTCGCGACACGCGCGCGGCGCGTCTCGAAGTAGTCGCGCAGCGACGGCGTCGTCATACACGATCTCCATCGCGCGGCCGCCCAGCACGTACGACGGACGCACCAGCACCGGATAGCCGATGCCGCTCGGCAATCGCGACGGCCTCGTCGACGCTGGTGGCCGTGCCGTTGGCCGGCTGCGCGATGCCGAGCTGCGCGCGCGATCTTCTCGAAGCGCCGGCGATCCTCCGCGATGTCGATCGCGTCGGGCGACGTGCCGAGGATCGTCACGCCGGCCGCCTCGAGCGCCGCGCGTCAGCTTGAGCGGCGTCTGGCCGCCCAGCTGCACGATCACGCCGATCGGCTGCTCGCGCTCGCACGATCTCCAGCACATCCTCCAGCGTCAGCGGCTCGAAGTACAGCTTGTCGGAGATGTCGAAGTCGGTGGAGACCGTTTCGGGATTCGAGTTGATCATGATCGTCTCGTATCCGCGCTCGCGCAGCGCGATCACGGCGCGCACGCAGCAGTAGTCGAACTCCACGCCCTGCCCGATCCGATTCGGGCCGGAGCCGAGGATGACGACCGACTTGCGTCCGCTGCGTGGCGCTTCGCTCTCCTCGTCGTAGCTGCCGTACAGGTACGGCGTCGCGCGACGGAAACTCGCCGGCGCAGGTGTCGACCATCTTGTACGACGGCCGCACGCCGAGCGCCCAGCGACGCGCGCGCACCGCCGCTTCGGTTTCGCCGCGCAACGCCGCCAGCTGGCGATCGGAGAAGCCCATGCGCTTCATGCGACGCAGCGACGTCCGGCGTCGACCTCCGCCAGTGCCGCGTACTCGACGTTCGGCGTCGAGCAGCTCGCGCATCTGATCCAGGAACCACGGGTCGATCGCCGTGATGCTCGTACAGCTCGGCCATCGCTCATGCCCAGCCTGCATGGCGCGCTTGACCTGGAAGATCCGCTCCGGCGTTGGCTGCCGCAGCGCGCCCCGCAGCGCTTCGATCGACGTCATCGGCGAGCCGATCATCGATCAGACGCGTCGCCGATCGTCCCAGCCCGGCGCGGCCGGTTTCCAGCGCGCGCAAGGCCTTTCTGGAACGCTTCCTTGAACGTGCGCCCGATCGCCATCGACTCGCCCACCGACTTCATCTGCGTCGTCAGGCGCGGATCGGCCGCGCGGGAACTTCTCGAACGCGAAGCGCGGGCACTTCACGACGACGTAGTCGAGCACCGGCTCGAAACTCGCCGGCGTGGTCTTGGTGATGTCGTTCGGGATCTCGTCGAGGCGTCATGCCGACGGCCAGCTTGGCGCCGATGCGCGCGATCGGAAATCCCGTCGCCTTGGACGCCAGCGCCGACGAGCGCGACACGCGCGGATTCATCTCGATCACGAGCATCTCGCCGTTCACCGGATTGACCGCGAACTGGATGTTGCAGCCGCCGGCCTCGACGCCGATTTCGCGGATGATCGCGACAGGCCGCATCGCGCATCGTCTGGTATTCGCGATCGGTCAGCGTCATCGCCGGCGCCACGGTGATCGAGTCGCCGGTGTGCACGCCCATCGGATCGAGGTTCTCGATCGAGCAGACGATCACGACGTTGTCCGCGTAATCGCGCATCACCTCGAGCTCGAACTCCTTCCAGCCGAGCAGCGCTGCGCTCGATCGAGCACCTGCGTGCATCGGCGAGCAGGTCGAGGCCGCGACGCACGATGCGTCTCGTACTCCTCGCGATTGTACGCGATGCCGCCGCCGGATCCGCCGAGCGTGAACGACGGGCGGATGATCGCCGGGATAGCCGGTGTCCTCGACGCAGCGCATGCGCTTCGTCCCACGTGTGCGCGAATCCGCCCTTGGCGCACCGCCAGGCCGATCCGCGCCATCGCCTCGGCGAACTGCCTGCGATCTTCGGCCACGCGGATCGCGCGCGCGTTCGCGCCGATCAGCTCGCACGCCGTACTTCGTCGAGCACGCCCGTGTCGTACAGCGCCAGCGCGACGTTGAGCGCCGTCTGGCCGCCCATGGTCGGCAGCAGCGCGTCGGGGCGTTCCGCTGCGATCACCTTCTCCACGAACTCCGGCGTGACCGGCTCGATGTACGTCCGGTCCGCGAACTCCGGATCGGTCATGATCGTGGCCGGATTCGAATTCACGAGAATGACTTCGTAGCCTTCCTCGCGCAGCGCCTTGGTCGCCTGCGTTCCCGAGTAGTCGAACTCGGCGGCCTGCCCGATCACGATCGGCCCGGAGCCAATGACGAGGATGCGATGCAGGTCAGTAGCGCTTCGGCATGGACGCGAAACGGACGGGACAGGAAGGGTCTGGCAGTCAGCCGTAAATATAGCCTCGACCGGCTCTCCAGCATGGACCGCTGGCGCCGCCTGACAGCGGCGCAACGTCCGTGGTGTAGACCGCGCGAGGTTCACGTCGTCGCCGGCGTGCCCGTCACGGCGAGCGCGCCGCGTGCGGCGTCCAGCATTTCGTCGAGCAGCGCGTCGAACGTGGTCGTCGCGCGCCAGCCCAGCCGCGCTTCCGCCTTGCGCGGATCCGCGACGAGCGCCGGCACATCGCCGGAGCGGGACAGGGTCGGGTCCTGCACGACGTGTTCGCGCCAGTCGAGGCCGACCGTGCAAACGCGGCTTCGCAGAACTCGCGCGACGAGTGCGACCAACGCCCGTGCCGATCGACGTAGTCGTCCGGCGTGCGGCGTGTGCAGCCATCAGCGCACGAGCGCGTCCACGTAGTCACGCGCATATCCCCAGTCGCGGACCACGTCCAGTGCACCGAGGCGCAGCGGTGTCGCCGGCGCGATCCCAGCGGCAATACGCACGGCCGCGCGACAGATCTTGCGCGGTGACGAAGTCGCCAGGCCGGCGCGCGCTTTCGTGATTGAACAGGAGCGCCGTGCTCGCGTGCAAGCCACGCCCTCGCGGAACTGACGCGACCAGCAGCGGCCGAACGCCTTGCCGGCGCCGTACGGCGTGCGCGGATGTGAACGGCGTGGCCTCGTGCTGCGGCGCGACCGAGTCCGGGCCAAAGACCTGACACGAGCCGGCGAATACAGGCGGGCCTTCGGCACGCGCGCGCTGCACCGCCTCCAGGAGCCGCGCCGGCACGGTGCAGCAGCGCGTCCGTCGCTTCGGCGCGGCGACTGCCACGCAGCGTCGGCACGAAGGTCGCCGCGAGGTGATAGATCTGCTCCGGCGTCAGCTCGCCGATCAGCGAATCGACCAGTCGCGAATCGCGCAGATCGAGCTCGCGCAGCTGCACCGCGGACGTCGCCGCGGACAGACTGCGCTCGCGCCTCGAGCGGGTCACCACGCGTGGTGCCGATGACCACGTCGCCACGCGCGAGCAGTGCTCCGCGAGCAGCACACCATCCTGGCCGGTGATACCGGTGATCAGAACGCGCGCCATAGGTCCGACGAGGAGGTGGAAGGAGTGGCGTGGGTGGCGCAACGCAGCGCGGGGGAGCCCACGTAAGGACTCCCCCGCATTGCAATCGTATCAGCTGTCGTGCACGACCGGGCGTCAGGCGACCGAAGGCACGCCGCGCGGCGCGCGCTGAATCTTGCCGGCCGACATGCAGGAGGTGCAGACCTTGACCTTGATGATCTTGCCGTCGGTTCGAGGATGCGCACGACCTGCAGGTTCGGCTTCCAGGTGCGGCGCGTCTTGTTGTTCGCGTGCGAGACGTTGTTGCCGAACGTGACGCCCTTGTCGCAGACGTAGCAGCGGTGACGATTGATGGCCATGACTCAGTTCTCTCAGCTAGATCAGTTCGATGCGCGCCATCTCCGCGCCGTCACCCTTGCGGTGGCCGGTCTTGAGAATGCGCGTGTAGCCGCCCGGCGCGCGTGGCGAACTTCGGGCCCAATCTCCTGGAACAGCTTGTCCGCCGCTTCACGCTTGTGGACGTGCTTGCCCGCGAGCCGGCGCGCGTGCAGCGTGCCGGCCTGGCCTTGGTGATGAGCTTCTCCACGAACGGGCGGAGCTCCTTGGCCTTCGCTTCGGTGGTTTCGATCGCGCCCTGCTCGATGAGCGAGGTGGCGAGGTTGCGCAGCAGCGCGAGGCGCTGCTCGCTGGTGCGCCGAAGTTGGCGATCGGCCTTGCGATGGCGCATTGGGATTACTCCTCGTCGTCGTCGTCATCCGGCGCGTTGGCGGCGGCGCGGCTCGGCGGCGTGCCCCATGTCGAGCATCCGCACGCCGTCCGCCGCTCTCTTCGTACCGCATCCCGAAGTTCGAGCCCTTCGCTTCTCGAGCAGTGCGGCGATTTCCTGCAGCGACTTCTTGCCGAAGTTCTTGACCTGCAGGATCTGCGCTTCGGTCTGGCGAACCAGATCACCGAGCGAGCGGATGTTGGAATTCTTGAGCGAGTTGACCGAGCGAACCGACAGTTCGAGATCGTCGATCGGCGTGCGGAACAGCTCGGCCAGCCGGAGTGCCGTCGCCGTCGCGCCGTCGCCGCCGCGCCAGGCTGCGCAGCGAAGCTGACGACCCGAAGCCGACGAAGTACTGGAAGTGCGTCTGCGCCAGCGCGGCGGCGTAGCTGACCGCCTCTTCCGGCGACATCGTGCCGTTGGTTTCGACGGTCAGCGTGAGACGATCGTAGTCGGTGCGCTGGCCGACGCGCGTTTCCGCGACGGTGAAGTTCGCGCGACGGACCGGGTTGTAGATCGCGTCGATGCGCACGAGATCGACCGGCAGGCTCTTGTCGGCCGGGTGCTGATCGCTTCGACGTAGCCACGGCCCTTGTTCACGTACAGTTCGACGTTGAGGTCGCGATCGTCCTGCATGCGTGAAGAGGTGATGCGTGCGGATCGATGACGCGGACGCCGCCGGACGGCTGCAGATGTCCGCCGCCGTGACGGCGCCGGGCCCGACTTGCGCGCATGCGCAGCACGGCCTGCTCGACTTCGTCGGCGCAGCACCAGCGTCAGCGTCTTCAGGTTGCCGATGATCTGGTGCACGTCTTCGACGACGCCCGGAATGGTCTGGTGCTCGTGCACCACGCCGTCGATGCGGAAGCCCCACACGGCGGAGCCGCGCAGCGACGACAGCAGCATGCGACGCATGGCGTTGCCAAGCGTGTGGCCGAAACCGCGCTCGAGCGGCTGCAGACGGAACTCGGCAATGATTCGGGTGTGTCCTCGCGCTTCGTCGCTTCGACAAGCTGCGGGCGAACCAGCCCGCTGAGATCGATCGTGTTGCCATGGAGTGCTGTTGCGTTGAATGGTCACGTCGGACCGAACGTGGCTCGACGACGCTTTGCCCCGCCCCTAACGCGCGGCAGAGCCCGTAAGGGAGTTAGGGTCCCGACCGTACGACTGGACGTGCCGCACCGGAATGCGTCGACGGTCGTGCATCGGCCAGCTCGAACGCTCCCGTCGCCGAGGCGTCCGGTCCACGGCTTACTTCGAGTACAGCTCGACGACCAGCTGTTCCTGCGCCGCCACCGGGATGCTCGGTGCGCTGCGGGCTCTCGAGCATCCGGCCGCTGAACGACTCCTTGTCCACCGCGAGCCACGAGAGCGACGGCGCCGCGCGCCGCCTGCTCCATCGCCGCCATGCACGAGCACCAGCTCGCGCGACTTCTGCCGCACGCGCACTTCCTCGCCCGGGCTGCACCTGGTAGCACGGGATGTCGAGGATGCTTGCCGCTTGACCTCGACGTGGCGGTGGCGAATGAGCTGACGCGCCGCCTTGCGGCTGGCGCGAAACCCATGCGGTAGACCACGTTGTCGAGACGGCTCTCGAGCGCCGCGAGCAGGTTGTGACCGGTGATGCCCGGCATGCGACGCGACCTTGCTCGAACGTGTTGCGGAACTGCTTCTCGCTCATGCCGTACATGCGCTTGATCTTCTGCTTCTCGCGCAGCTGCTTGGCGTACTCGGACACCTTCTTGCGGCGCGCCGTCGCTCTGGCCGTGCTGGCCCGGCGCGTACGGGCGACGTTCCACCGGGCACTTCTCGGTGAAGCACTTGGTGCCCTTGAGGAACAGCTTCGTGCCTTCGCGCCGGCACTGCCGGCAGCTGGGTCCTGTATAACGCGCCATGGTCAGACCCTCCGACGCTTGGGGGGACGGCAGCCGTTGTGCGGAATCGGCGTGACGTCCTTGATCGACTTGACCTGCGAGGCCCGGCGGCGGCGAGCGCCTGGATGGCCGACTCGCGGCCGCTGCCCGGGCCCTGCACGCGCACGTGCACGCGGCGCACACCGGCCGTGAGCGCTTCGCGCGCGCACTGCTCGGCGGCGACGGTGGCGGCGAACGGCGTGCGACTTCTTGGAGCCCTTGAAGCCGGCCTTGCCGGACGAGCCCCACGACACCGCGTTGCCGTGCGTGTCGGTGATCGTGATGGTCGTGTTGTTGAACGTGGCGCTGACGTGGGCGATGCCTTCGGCCTCGACGACGCGCTTGGTCTTCTTTCCGGTCGCCATGGTTACTTGGTCACCTTCTTCTTGCCCGCGATCGCGCGGCGCGGCCCCTTCTTGGTGCGCGCGTTCGTGTGCGTGCGCTGACCGCGCACGGGAAGTCCGCGACGGTGGCGCGTGCCGCGATACGAGCCGATGTCCATGAGGCGCTTGATGTTCATCGCGACTTCGGTGCGCAACGCACCCTCGACGCGATAATTGCGCTCGATGTTCCTGACGGAGCTTGTTGACGTCGGCGTCGACGAGGTCCGCACGCGCAGCGCGGGCATCGACGCCCGTCGCTGGCGAGAATCTCGCGGGCCGTCTTGCGACCGATGCCGAAGATGTACGTCAGGCCGATCTCAACCTTCTTTTCGCGCGGGAGATCGACGCCTGCGATACGTGCCATGTCTAGTCCCTTAGCCCTGCCGCTGCTTGTGCTTGGGATTGCGCTTGCAGATGATGCGAGTCACGCCCTGTCGCTTGACGACTTTGCAGTGCTCACAGATCGGCTTCACGCTGCTGCGAACTTTCACTCGGTACTCCTGTCGAGGTCACGACTTTGGGGCAAGACCCGCAACCTAGCCAGACCAGACTCGGCATACAAGGCCCGTGACGCACTTTTTCGCCGGAACCTCTTGACACCGGAAATCGACTGACGTGTACATTTCTTCGGCGGGAATCGGTGGGATCGGTGACAGTGCACTCATCTCCGGCCTGCCGGAGATGAGTGCACTGTCACCGATTCCACGGAGATAGTGCACTGTCACCGATTCCCCACGCATCTCACCGCTCGCGCACCGCGGCCGCGATCGCATCCCAGGCCTCAAGCGGCGACACCGCCTCCGTCACGGCCCTGACCGAGGATCAGGTACCGCGCGCCCAGGTCCGCAGCAGCCTCAGGGGTGACCACGCGCGCCTGATCGTTGACGGGCGCACCTGCCGGCCGCAGCCCGGGGACCAGCGGCGCCAGTCGCCCGCCGAACTTCTGCACCACCGCACCGAGCTCGGCCCCGCTGCACACCACGCCGTGAGCGCCAACACCATCAGCGAGCTCGGCCAGACGCAGCACCTCCGACTTGATGTCCAGCCAGGGACCTCGCCCCCATGCTTCAGCCAGCTCGGCCGGGGCGAGACTGGTGAGCACCGGGGTATGAACCGTCACCCGACGGACCGCCGGGCGTGGGAGACATCCTCCAGGCGGACGTCGAGTGGGCCCGTCGCCTCGCCCTGATGCGGACCCATACCGCCCTTCACGCGCTGTGCGGCGTCGTCTGGCGCGACTACGGCGCCCTCGTCACCGGCGGCAACATGGAGCCCGGTTCGGGCCGGATGGACTTCGAGTTCGAGCGGATGTCCGGCGACCTGGTGGACGCCATCGAGGCGACCGTCAATGCCGAGCTGGCCCTGCAGCGTGACGTCCGCGTCGGCGGTCCTGCCGCGCGACGAGGCGTTCGCCATCCCGGACCTGATCCGGACGAAGGTCAACCTTCTGCCGCCCGGGATCGAGCAGATCCGGACGATCGAGATCGTCGGGCTTGACTTGCAGGCTGACGGGGGCACGCACGTGGCTAACACGCGGGAAGTCGGGCGGATCCGGGTCAGGGGTACGAGTCGAAGGGGCGGATCAACAAGCGCATCCGGGTCGAGCTGGTCGACCCGGCCTGATCCACCTCCTGACCAGGAGCACCCCTCTTGTTCCCGGCCGGCGACGGTCGCGGCACTCCCGGCCGCGACCGTTGGTGAGCGCCTGGTGGCTCAGGGAGTGTCGGCCCCGCCGAACCTGATCGAGTCGAGGATCGCGTTCATCTCGACCAGGTCGGCAGCGTGTCGTTCCGGGTCCGACGCGACGCCCTGTTCCGCCTCGAACGGCGATGGACCGATGGACGCAGGCGTCCGGATGATGAGCAGCTCGCCGCCGACGTCCAGGATGCGGAATGTCGCGGGCTCACGGGTGGGGCCACCGCCGACCATCGGGTAGCCGTCGATCCACGTGCCCTGGGTCGTCGACCAGGTCCAGGTCTGGGCCAAGCACGCGTTGCGGTCCTCGGGGCCGGACACGTCTACCTGGACGCCGGGTGCACCCGCGAACGTGATCGCCACGGGATCGGTGACGTTGAAGTCGGGCCACTTCGCGATGGCCGCCGCGACCTTCGACGGCGTATCGATGTCGGCCCGGTCGAACACCGCACCATCCACCGCGCACGGGTCGAGCCGCACGTCCTGAATGGCCGAGATCATCGGGCCCCAGCCCGAGCCACCCGCCGCGTCGGGACCGCTGTCGACGAGCAGGGCGGTCGCTCCGGCCCCCGGCTCAAAGGGGAACCAGCCTTCGGGCACGGTGACGGTGATCCGCCCCGGGATGGTGGTCGGGTCCAGGGCATACGTCCCCGCGGCGATGCACGTCGCCTCGCCGCCTTCGTAGCACGGCGCCGGCGAAGCCTGCGAGATCGGCATGGCACCACCCACGTCGGCCGACGGGCTCGCCGCCAGCGACGGTGTGGGCGTCGCCGACGAGGCGGCCGACGCGGATGGCAGACCGCCGACGCCTGATGGCGGACGGTTCACGGCCATCGCCCCGAGTCCGACCGCGATGACGAGTCCGGCGGCGAGCAACCCGCCGCGGACAGGAGTGGAAGCGAACATCGTGAGTACCCTCCTTGGCACCCGCCCGGATCGTTCCTGGCCGGTGCCTGGCAGTGCGGTCCGGATCGCGTCGCGGAGATGCATCGGAAGCGGCGTCTCGCCGTCGAAGTCGTCGAGGTAGTCCTCGAGCTGGCCGATGAACCGGTCGTTGTCGCTCATGCCGTGCCTGCACTTCTTTCGAACCGCGCATCGGCCTCGACGGCCTCGCGCAGGTACTTCAAGGCGTAGTGGAGCCGCGATCGAACGGTGCCGACAGGCGTCCCCATGACGTCCGCGGCCTCGTTTGCCGAGAGCCCCGAGTAGTGGATCAGCACCACCACGGTCCGGTGCTCGACGCCGAGCCGCCGGAACGCGTGATCGAGCTGGTCCTGCGTCGCGATGCGGGATGCGGCGTCCGGCTCCGCCGGCCCGTCGAGTCGCCAGCAGCCGGAGGTTGCCGCGATGGCGTCGCTCGCGGCGCGCTTCGGCGTGACAGGCATTGACGAGAAGCCGGTAGACCCAGGCGTCGAACCGGTCCGGGTCCCGCAGATGCGGGAGCTTGCGCCACGCGTCGAGCAGGGCTCGCTGCGTGGCATCCTCGGCCAGGTACGGGTCGCGCAGGATCCGGCGCGCGACCGAATGGAGGCGGTCGCCCACCCGTCCGACGAGCTCGTCGAACGCCGCTTCGTCGCCGTGCATCGCTCGCTCGACGAGTCTTCGCTCCATCCGTCACCCCTTGGCCGACCATCCAGGAGGCCGGTTCGCGGAGTATGAGTCGAGCCACGCACAATTCGTTCAAAAGGGAGCCTGGCGTGGACGCAGGTCACTCCCACGCAACCCGTGCATGAGGACACCGCCGGGCACTCGACGATGCGCTAGGCTCCGCGGGTGGACGAACCGACGCCGAGTCTGGCCCGGGCGCATCGGGGCCTCCGGCCGATCAGCAACGCGATCCTCGTCGTTCTGCTCGTCGCAGGTTGTGCGTCCACGGTCCCCCAGGCATCGAGCTCGCCGACGTCCGCCCCTGCCGCCACAAGTGCCGCATCCGCAAGCGGTCCGCCGTCGGTCGCGCCGCTCTCCGGGACGTGGGATGGCGCGCTCGAGGACCCCAGTGGCGTCTGGCCCGCCCGCCTGATCCTGGACGGCTGCGGCACGGTTGGCGATGTGTGCGGGGGCCTCGAGTACCTGCCGCCCGACGGCTTGCCGGCCGCGACGTGCGCGTCGGACCTGACCTACCAGGGCATGGAGGGTGCGGCGCTCGTCCTGTCCGAGACGATGGTGTACCAGCCGTGGAAGTGCTTTGCGACGACGTTGCGTGTCCGGCCCGACACCACGGATGGGCTCACGGTCGAGCAGGTCGTGGATGACGGCAGCGTGTGCTGCCGGGGCGCGTTCGACCGGGTCGGTGCGGCGGACATGGGCGAGGACCTGCCGGAGCTCGGTGCGGTCGAGGGGATCGGCCGGGCGACATCCGTCGTGTCTCTCGGCGGGACCTCGACGCAGTACACGACGTCGACCGACGGATCGGTTTGGCTGCCGCTCGACAACGTCGGCGCTGTCGCGCAGGTCGACGCAGAGACGGGTGCCCTCGTCGCGACCCTGCCGACCGGCGGCGACCCTGGCGCCGTGACCGACCTGCAGACCGACCCTCACTCGGTCGCGGCGGACGGTGGCGTCGTCTGGGTCGCCCAGGCGGCCGGCCACAGCGTAGCCCCGCTCGATGCGGCGACAGGGAGCCTCGGCGCGTCCATCCCGATCGACGCGGCGCCCTACGCCCTGGCCATCGATGGTTCGACCCTGTGGGCCACATCCTTCCTCGACGATGCCGTGGTCCGCATCGACCTGGCCACCTCGAAGGTCGTCGCGCGGATCACGGCGTCGAAGCCGACCGGGATCGCCGTCGGTGAGGGCGGGGTCTGGGTCGTCCTCCACCGCAGCGACACGATCGTCAGGATCGATCCGGCCACGAACAAGGTGGCCGCCACGATCGTGTTGACGCCGGCCGGACCCAGCGACCTCTGTGGACGGTGTGTCGAGAACATCGTCGTGGCCGACAGTGCCGTGTGGACCGCGGATAACTCGGCGCGCGCGGTCACGCGGATCGACCCGGCCACGAACAAGGTCACCGCCACGATCACGCTGCCACATCGCGTCTGGGCGGTCGCGGCCGGCGGTGGCTCCATCTGGGCGAGCCAGTTCGAGTCGATCACCGAAGGCGGCGATGCTGCCACGGACATGGGGATCGCGCGGATCGACCCAGCGACCAACGCGGTGACGATCGCCGCGTTCCCCGTGTTCAGCGTGAGCTGGGGTGCCGACGCCCTGTGGGCACTCGGACCTAGCCGACGCGGCGACCTGCTCTACCGGATCGACGTCGAGAAATGAATGGACCAGTCGAGCCTTGCCCTGCAGCGGAGGGAGCGGACCGGTAGCCATGGACCCGACGGACCGGCCCCTGTACGAGCGCTCGGCGACCCAGCTGGCGCTCGCGATCAAGACGGGCGAGGTGTCGTCGGTGGAGGTCGTGGACGCCTGCCTGCGCCGGATCGAGTCGGTCAATCCGCGCATCAACGCCGTGGTCCGCATCGCGGACGGTGCGCACGACGCCGCCCGACGCGCCGATGCCGACCTCCGCGCGGGCCGGCCCCACGGACCCCTCCACGGGGTCCCGTTCACGATCAAGGACTCGCTCGATACGAGGGGCACGGTCACGACCGCCGGCTCGGTCGGGTGGGCGCACCGGGTGCCTGAGCGGGACGCGACGGTCGTGGCCCGGCTGACGGCGGCGGGCGGCATCCTGCTGGGCAAGACCAACACGCCCGAGTTCACCTGGTCCAACGAGGCGGATAACGACGTCTTCGGTCGGACCTCGAACCCGTACGACCTGACGCGCTCGTCGGGAGGCAGCAGCGGCGGATCGGCCGCCATCGTCGCCGCGGCAGGCTCGCCGTTCGACATCGGGAGCGACACGGGCGACAGCATCCGACAACCGGCTCACGTGTGCGGCGTGACAGGTCTCAAGCCGACCAGCGGACGGGTGCCGCGGACGGGGCACTCCCCGTCATATCGCGGCATCCTCGAGTCGCTGACCCAACTGGGGCCGATCGCCCGCCGGGTCGAGGATCTCGCCCTCGTCCTTCCGATCATCGCCGGACCGGACGGCGAGGATCCGCATGTCGCTCCCGTGGTCCTGCGCGATCCCGCGGACGTGGACATCCGAGATCTGCGAGTCGCCTGGTTCGCCGACAATGGCATCGAGACCCCGACGGCCGAGACGATGACGACGGTCCGAGCTGCGGCGGACGCCCTCCGCGATGCCGGAGCCACCGTCGAGGAACGGATGCCACCCGATCAGAGCCGTGCGGCGGACCTGTGGGACCGGCTGATCCGGGCGGATGGCTACGCCTGGCTGTGGCGACTCATCAGAGGCGCGGGGACCGAGGGGGTCGGCTCGTATGCCGGCAAGGCCGCATGGGTCACCGATACCAGCCCGCTTTCCGGCGACGAGCTGACGGCGCTCGTCGAGGCTGTCGATGACGTCCGCGCGAGCCTGCTGCGCTGGATGCGGGGCGTCGATCTCATCGTCAGTCCCGTGCTGCCGAACGCGGCGCTACCCCATGGCGTTGGGTTCACCCCCGCCTTTGCCGACTCGTACAGCGAGGTCCACAACCTGACTGGCTGGCCGGCGGCGGTCGTACGCGGCGGCACCTCGCCCGAGGGTCTTCCCATCGGCGTCCAGCTCATCGGGCAGCCATGGCGGGAGGACGTCGCCCTTGCCGCGGCCCGAGTCGTCGAGAGCGCCCTCGGCGGGTGGCAGCCCTCACCGCTGTGACTCGGCGACACGCCGGTATCGACGAGTCGCCATCGGGCCGCGAGTCCGACCGCGAGACGACCTCAACCATCGGCCGACCATCCAGGAGGCCAGTTCGCGGAGTTTGAGTCGAGACACGCGCGATTCGTTCGATTCCGTCGTGGTGACCCGCTAGAGTCAGGGCGTGGGCGACATCCGGCGACGACTCGACGCGTCGCTCGCGGCGATCCGACAGGTCCTGCTGAACTCGGACCTGCGACGTCTCGAGATCGCCTGGACACTGTCGATCGCCGCCCAGTGGGCGCTCATCGTCGCGCTCCTGATCTACGCCTATGACCTCGAAGGGGCGCTCGGCGTCGGGCTCCTCGGCCTCGCTCGTACGCTGCCCACCCTGGTCGGCGTCCCGCTGGCGACGACTCTGGGCGATCGACAGTCGAGGGTCCGCGTCCTGATCGGGATCTACCTGACCGCGCTGGCCAGCGCGATCGTGGCCGGCGTGGCCCTGGCCGTGGATGCCGGCCTGCTCGCGATCATGGTGATCGCGGCCGTCAATGCCATCGCCACCGCTGCCATCCGACCGCTCCAGAACGCGATCATCCCGGGTCTCGCCCGGTCCCCGAGGAACTCGTCGCGGCCAATGTGACCTCCAGCACGGGTGAGGGCATCGGGTTGCTGGTCGGTCCGGCGTTCGGCGGCTTCCTGCTCGCGTTCGGGACTCCGGTGGTCGCCCTTGCCGGTGCGGTGGGGATGGCCCTTGCCACCATCGCCGTCACGCAGATCCGCCCGGACCGCCGGATCCGCCCGGTCGGATGGCCAGAAGTGCCAGCCCATGGCGGTGGACGCAGCTCACCAGGGGCCCTGGCCGGTGTCCGCGCGCTCAGGGCGAGACCGACGGTCATGGTCGTCATGGCCGTCTTCGGGGTCCAGCCGTTCGTGCGCGGCGCCCTGACCGTGCTGATCGTCGTCGCCTCGATCGAGCTCCTCGGCCTGGGCGATCCGGGCGTCGGACTCCTCAACGCCGCGATCGGCCTGGGCGGCATCGTCGGCGCGGTCGGGACTATCCTCCTCGTCGGTCGGGACCGCCTCGCCGGCGTCCTGCTGCTCTCCCTGGTCGCGTGGGGTATCCCGATCTCGGTGATGGGCCTCGTGCCGATCGCCTGGGTCGCCGTCGCCGCCATGGTCGTAGTGGGGGTGGCCAATGGGGTCCTGGACGTCGCCGGCTTCACGACGCTCCAGCGGATCATCCCGAACGACGTCCGTTCCAGCGTCCTGGGCCTGTTCGAAGGCAACGTCGCGGCCATGGCCGCGATCGGCGGCCTCGTGGCGCCGATCCTGATATCCGCGTTCGGGGTAGCGGGCGCCCTTGTCGCGACCGGTGCGATCCTTCCGGTCGCCGTGCTGCTCAGCGCCAGCCGCGTGCTCAAGGCGGACGACATCTCGCTCGTGCCGGCGCGAGAGCTCGGGCTCCTCCGTGGGGTCGCGATGTTCGCGCCGCTGCCGCTCGGCGCGATCGAGGAGCTGGCGGGCAGCCTCGAGCCGCTCACCTTCGGACCGGGTGAGCCGCTGATGCGGGCCGGTGACGTTGGCGACCGGTTCATCCTCATCGACAGCGGCACGGTGGAGGTGGAGGCCGCCGGCGCCCCCGTGCGGACGATCGGCCCGGGCGGCTACTGCGGCGAGATCGCCTTGCTGCGCGGCGTCCCCAGGACCGCTACGGTCCGCGCGATCACCGACGTGACCGCCTTTGGGTTGCGCGGCCAGGACTTCATCGCCGTCGTGACCGGTGACCACGAGGCGGTGCGATGGGCGGATCAAGGTCGTGGATGCCCGGCTGGCGAATCGAGCCAGACGCGCCGGCCTGACCGCTCTGACCGTCCGGCCGCCGGCTACCTTGCCGGCGGAAGCCTGCGGTGGAAGCCGCGCCGACCATCCTCAGGCCTCCTTCACGGCCGCATACCAGACCCGCTCGGCGACCTCGGTGATGTCGTCACTGATCCGGGCGAAGCGCCGATAGAGCTCGCGGCGGCCCATGACCTCGCGAAGGTCGGGCACGGCCAGCAGTCCGGACATGCCCTGGCGGTAGACCCGCTCGAGCTGGCGCTGGGCCTTGACCGCCTTGTCCGCGGCGTCGGTGGCGGCCTGGCCGTCGCCGTTGTCGCTGGATCCGAGCCGGTCGAACGCCTCGGAGAGCTGGCGGACGCCCTCGGCCAGGCAAGCCGCCATCCCGGCCACGGCGGCGTCGGGCGGTACCGCCATGACCTCGGACTCGCGGACCGCGTCCTTCGCCCCGTTCAGGACGGCATCGAGCCGGCCCGACATGACGAACAGGTCCTCGGCTCCGATCGGGGTGATGAAGGCGGTCTTGAGATGGCTTCGGAGCTCCTTCTTGAGGTCGTCCGCCCGGTGCTCGGCATCGCGGACCCGGTCGCTCCCGGTCGGGATCCCCGTTCGCCCACTCGACCAGTGCGGCCATCCCTTCCATCGTCACGTCGGCCTGCCGTCGCAGCGTCCCGAGGACGTCGGGGTTCTCGGGCAGGAACCAGCTCAACTTTCCCGGCATCGGATCAACCTCCCTGCAGGAACTTCCAGATCGGCAACGAGATCGCGGCGATGAGGCCGGCCGCGGGCATCGTCGTCAGCCAGGCGAGCGCGATCTCCCGGACGACTCCCCAGCTGACGTGCCGCCAGCGTGAGCGGCCGATGCCGATGCCGACGATCGAACTCGAGACGACCTGCGTGGTGCTCACCGGCGCCCCGACGAGGGACGCCACGAAGATGACGCTGGCCGAGGACGACTGACTGACGAGCCCGTCCAGGCTTCGGATCGGGAAGATCCGCTTGCCGACCGTCTTGATGATCCCCCAGCCGCCGAGCGCCGTCCCGATGGTGAGGGCGATCGATGCCCCGACGACCACCGGCCAGGGGGCGACGAGGGTCGTCGCGTTGCCACTCGCAAGGAGCAGGCCGGCGATGATGCCGACCGTCTTCTGGGCGTCGTTCGATCCGTGGCTGAAGGCGAGGAACGCCGAAGTGACCCATTGGACGCTGCGGACCGGGGCTCGAAGACGGGCCGACGCGCGACGCGTGGCACGCAGGAGGATGCGCTCGAGCAGGAAGGCGACGCCGAACCCGAGGAGGTCGCGACCAGGAGCCCGATCAGCACGCCGAGCAGCCCGTACAGGTGACCGTCCTGGAACGGCCCGAGGTTGATCGAACCGGGACCCGAGTCGAGCAACGCGGCGCCGACCAGGCCGCCGACGAGGGCGTGGCTGGAGCTTGAGGGCAGGCTCCGTCGCCAGGTGTAGACGTTCCAGATCACGGCCCCGGTCAGTCCCGCCCCGATGACCGCGACCCCGTTGGCCGGGTTCACCGTCACGAGCTTGCCTACGGTGTTGGCGACGGCCGCCCCGAACAGCAGCGGCCCGAGGAGGTTGAAGACCGACGCCATCGCCACCGCGGGGAGCGGCCGCGCGATCCGCGTCGCGACGAGCGTGGCGATCGAGTTGGCGGCATCGTGGAACCCATTCGTGAGGGCGAACGCGAACGCCATGAGGATCGCCAGGACCAGCGTCAGATCGGCCGTCATCGGTCACCGTCGGGGCGACGGACGTCAGGGGAGGCCCGGCATCCGCTCGGTCGGGATGATAACGCGGGCGGTCGGCCATCGAGGCCCGGGCGACGCCCGGCGGACGACTCTGGATGCCCGGAGCCTCGGCGGATGGCCCGGTCCTACAGTTCCTTGACGGCTGCGGTCAGCGCCTCCAGCCCGGCCTTGGCGTCGGCGAACAGCATCCCGGTCTTGGGGTCCGAGTACAGCTCGTTGTCGATGCCGGCGTAGCCGCGGCCCATCGATCGCTTGATGACGACGATCGACTTGGCGTGGTCGACGTCCAGGATCGGCATGCCCGAGACCGGTGAACCGGGTCGCCGGGCGGCCGGGTTGGTCACGTCGTTGGCCCCGATCACGAGCGCCACGTCGCAGCGATCGAACTCCGGGTTGATCTCCTCCATCTCCTTGAGCTGGGGATAGGGCACGTTGGCCTCGGCGAGGAGGACGTTCATGTGCCCGGGCATCCGGCCGGCGACCGGGTGGATCGCGTACTTCACGTCCACGCCGCGCTCCTCGAGCAGCTCGGCGAGCTGGCGGACCGCGTGCTGGGCCTGGGCGACGGCCAGGCCGTAGCCCGGCACGATGATCACGGATTGCGCGTACGCCAGCTGGATCGCGACGTCGTCGGCGCCGATCTCGCGGACCGAGGCCCCGGCACCGGCAGCGGCGCCGGCCGTACCGCTCGTCGCCGCCGAACCCGCCGACCATGATGTTCATGATCGAGCGGTTCATCGCGTCGGCCATCAGCTTGGTCAGGATCGCGCCCGAGGCACCCACGAGGGCGCCCGGCGATGATCAGGACCGGGTTGCCGATGACGAAGCCGGCCATCGCCGCGGCGGTGCCGGTGAACGAGTTCAGCAGGCTGATGACGACCGGCATGTCCGCGCCGCCGATCGGCAGGACCATCGTGACGCCGAAGACGAGGCCGGCGAGCACGACGACGGCGAGGATGGCGAGCGTGGCGCTGCTGCCGAGGACGAGGGTCCCGGCGGCACCCAGGATCAGGGCGATCGTGCCGGCGACCGCGATCGAGTGCCAGGGCGATCGTCACGAAGCGACCGCCCGGGATGTAGATCGGGTTGCCGGCGATGAGGCCCTGGAGCTTGCCGCCGGCGATGAGCGAGCCGGTGAACGTGACCGAGCCGATGAGCGCGCCCAGGACGACGAAGACGGTCGTGTCGACCGGGGCGCCCTCGGGCAGGCTGACGAGCCGGATGAAGTCGTCGATCGCGACGAGGGCCGCCGCGCCGCCGCCGACCGCGTTGAACAGCGACACCAGCTGGGGCATCGCGGTCATCTTCACGGTCCGGGCGGTGTACAGGCCGGCCCCGCCGCCCAGGGCGAAGCCCGCGACGATGATGATCCAGGCGGTCGCGCTCAGGCCGCCCGGCCGGGTGATCAGCCAGATCAGCGTCGCCACGACGGCGATGGTCATGCCCGCGGCGCTCAGCTGGTTGCCGCTGCGTCCGGTGGCGGGCGAGTTCATCCGGTGGAGGCCCAGCACGAAGCAGGCCGCGCCGGCCAGCCAGGCGAGGTAGACGATGGTGTAGATCCACTGCTTCTGACATCGACGCGCTCCTCGACTAGGCCCCGGGGGCGCTCGACGCGCCCTCGGACCCGGCCTTGGCGGCCGTCGGCTTCTTGCGGAACATCTGGAGCATCCGGTCGGTGACGACGTAGCCGCCGACGACGTTCATCGCGCCGAACGACCATGGCGATGAACGCGAGGACGTAGCCGACCGGGTTGTCCGCTTCGGCGGCGATGAACATCGCCCCGACCAGCACGATGCCGTGGATGGAGTTGGCCCCCGACATCAGCGGGGTGTGCAGGGTGGCCGGGACCTTGCTGATGACCTCGAAGCCGACGAGGATCGCCAGCACGAAGATCGCCAGCGAGTTGAGCAGTTCTTGGCTCACGCGGGACCTCCAGCGGCCGGGGCGGCCGGTTCGAGCAGCTTCTTGACCGCCTCGGACAGCAGGACGCCGCCCTGGCTGACGACCGTGGACCTGGTGACCTCGTCCTCGAAGTCCAGGTGGAGGGCGCCGTCCTTGACCATCCCCAGCAGGAGGGTGGAGATGTTGCGGGCGTAGAAGGCGGAGGCGCCGGCGGGCATGGATGCCGGCAGGTTCTCCGGGGCGATGATCGTGACCCCGTTCGAGCTCTCCGTGCGTCTCGCCGGCCGGCTCAGTTCGCAGTTCCCGCCGAGCGCGGATGCGGCCATGTCCACGATCACCGAGCCGGACTTCATCTTGGCCACGGCCTCGGCCGTGACGAGGACCGGCGGCTTGCGGCCGGGGACCTGGGCCGTCGTGATGACCACGTCCATCCCGCCGATGACGTCGTTGAGCTCGGCCTGCTGGGCGGCCCGCTCCTCGGCGGTCAGCTCGCGGGCATAGCCGCCGGCGCCGGTCGCATCGATCGTCGTCTTGAGCTTCACGAACTTCGCGCCGAGGCTCTCGGCCTGCTCGCGGGTCTCCGGGCGGACGTCATAGGCGTGGACCACCGCGCCGAGGCGCCTGGCGGTGCCGATCGCCTGGAGGCCGGCGACGCCGATCCCGAGGATCAGCACGTTGGCGGGCTTGGCCGTGCCGGCGGCGGTCGTCAGCAGCGGGAAGTAGCGCGGATACGCGTTGGCGGCGAGGAGGACCGCCTTGTACCCGCCGACGTTCGCCTGCGACGAGAGCGCATCCATCGTCTGGGCGCGCGACAGCGTCCGCGGGATGGCATCGAGGCTGATCGCCGTGACGCCCCGAGTCGGCGAGGGCCTGCGGCGAGCTGCGGGTCGATCAGCGGTGCGAGGAACCCGATCACCGCCTGGCCGGACCGGAGGCGCCCGACCTCGGCCTCGGACGGCTTGGCCACCCGCAGCACGACGTCGGCGTCGGCGTACAGCGCCGTCGGTCGAGACGATCGTCGCGCCGGCGGCCTCGTAGGCGGCATCGGGGATGGACGAGCCGGCGCCGGCGCCTTGTTCGACGAGGATCTCGAGCCCGGCCGCCTTGAGCTTGCCGAGCGCTTCGGGTACCAGGGCGACGCGCCGTTCTCCGGGCGCGGTCTCCTTGGCTACACCGACCTTCATGGGCACCACCTGACTGAGACTTGGTCGTAACGGGTCGCACAGAGGATACCGCGACGCCATCGTTCCGTTGGGTTGCGGGACGGAGACACCGGGTCAGCGAGTCCCCTGGACGCTCACGATCAGCATCGAGGCCTCGGTCTCGCCGAGGACTTCGGCGTCGTGCGGGATGGTCCCGTCCCAGCGGACGTAGTCGCCCGGCCCGACCTCGACGGCATGGTCGCCCTGGGTCATCCGGAATCGGCCACGAAGGACGATGTGGTGCTCGTCCCCGGCGTGGGCATGCGCACCGACGCGCCCGCCCGGCGTCCCGATCACCTCGACCACCGAGACATCGCGGCTGGTCCCGCCGTCGACCTGCTCGACGCGCCCGAAGTCCAGTCGACGGACCGAGCGCTCACCGTGTCGGATCACCTGTGGGGCGGGGACCTCCTCGATGAGGAACCACGCGATCGGCACGTCCAGCGCGTCGCCGATGGAGGCGAGGCAGGCCAGCGACGGCGACGCCTTGTCGTTCTCGATCTGGGAGAGGTAGCCCACGTTGAGCCCGGACCGCTCGGCGACGTTGGCCAGCGTCAGCCCGCGCTCCGTCCGCCAGCGTTTGACCTGTGCGCCGACCGGAGGTCGACGCCGCTCTTCGACCGTCATGATTTGTTCTCCACAAACAGGTATTGACAGCAGCATATCTCCGACGTATCGTTGTGCCTGCAACCAAGTCTGATTGACGTAGACAAACACGTCAAGCCAAGGAGACCACGATCATGGATATCTCGATCATCGGAGCCGGCAACGTCGGAACGGCCCTGGCTGGGTCCCTCTCGCGAGCGGGTCACACGGTCACGATCACGGCAACCACCCAGGAACACGCTGCGACCGCGGCTGCCACGACGGGCGCGACGGCCGTCACCTCGAACGCTGCCGCCATCGCGGCCAGCGACGTCGTGATCCTCGCGGTCCCGCCCACGGCACTCGCAGGGATCGCCCGCGAGTCGGGATCCTCGCTCGACGGAAAGGTCGTCGTCGACGTCGCCAACCGGCCGACCCCGGATCCGGCCGGCGCGCACCGGTGCCATCGCCGAGGAACTCCAGGCCCTGCTGCCGAACGCCCACGTCGTCAAGGCCTTCAACACCGCGTTTGCCTCCCGCCAGGCGGATCCGACCGTCGGCGACGTCACAGCGGACGGGTTCGTCGCCGGTGACGACGACGCCTCGAAGGCCACGGTCCTGGCCCTGGTCTCCTCGATCGGGTTCCGCCCGGTGGATGCCGGCTCGCTGGCCGCCGCACGTACCCTGGAGGGGATGGCGTGGCTGAACATCAGCCGCAACATCGCCGGTGGCACCTGGCAGGACGCCTGGGTCCTGCTCGGCCCCGACTCGGAGAACTGATCGATGGCTGTCATCCCGGTCGCTCGCCTGAATCACGCCGTCCTGTTCGTTCGCGACGCCACCGTCGCCGCCGACTTCTATGCGCGCGTCTTCGGTTTCGAAGTCGTCGCGAAGGAGTTCGGTGGGCAGGCCGTCTTCATGCGATCGGCCGGTGGTGACAACCACCACGACCTGGGGCTCTTCTCGGTCGGGGCACAGGCTCCCCGGGCGCCGCGCGGCTCGGTGGGCCTGTATCACCTGGCATGGGAGGTCCCCACGATCGGGGATCTCGCCGATGCCAGCCGGATCCTCTCGGAGAACGGTGCACTCGGTGGCGCCAGCGACCACGGCGTGTCCAAGTCGCTGTATGGCGCGGACCCGGACGGCAACGAGTTCGAGATCATGTGGCGCGTCCCGCGCGAGTCGTGGGGCGACTACGAGGAGCATGCCGCGATCATGCCTCTCGACCTCGACGCCGAAGTCGCGAAGTGGGGTGGCGACGTTACCGCCACCTGAACCGCGACCCGGCCGGCCAAGGGCGTCAGATCGACTGTTGGGAGACCTCGAACTCGCGAGTCAGTGACGCCTGATCTGACGCGTCGAGCCAGGTCGAGGCGATCCCTTCGACGGCGACCAGCCGAGCTCCTCGAGATCGAAGCCTTGGGCTTCGGCGACGGCCTGGTACTCGCGGCCGATGTCCAGGTCCGTCATCGCCGGGTCGTCCGTGTTGATCGTCACGAGCAGGCGCCGGGTTCGTGTCGTCTCATCGGACGTGACGCGTGGACGCGCGCCGGGGACCCAGCGCGCGTCCTCTGGAGCGGCCGGCCGATCAGTCGATCTCGAAGATCACCGTGACCGTGGCCTGGACATCCTGCGTGCCGGGCTCGACCGGGGTCGCCGCGTCGCGGACCGCCGCTCCCGCCACGCCGTAGTACGGCTGTGGGTAGTAGGCGGACGTCTCGGAGATGGATACCACTGCACCCAGCGAGACGCCGGCAGCCGAGGCCATCGCCTGGGCGCTGGTCCGGGCCTTGGTGATCGCAGCGGCGCGCGCCTGGTCCATGGCCTTGGCCGAGTCATCGACCTCGAACCACAATCCGTTCACGTCCGTGGCGCCCTTGGCGGTCGCGGTGTCGATCACGTCGCCTGCCTTGTCAAGATCACGGACCGTCACCTGGAGCTGCTGGCTCATGCGATAGCCGACGATCTTGGTGGATGAGTTGGCTGCGTACTGGGGGCTCAGGTCGATGGACGTCGTCCGGATGTCCTTTTCATCGATGCCGAGGCCCTTCAGGCTCGCGATGATCGCGTTCATGGTGGTGCTGGCAGCGTCGCGTGCTGCTTTCACGGTGGGCTTGATCGCGGTGACGCCGACGCCTACCCGGGCGACATCCGGGACCAGGGTCACCGACCCACTCGCGGAGACCGTGATCGTGTGGAGCGGTGGCTCGCCGTCGGTGGTTGGTGCCCCGACCGCCGGGCCCGGTCGGACGGCCAGTGCGGCCACGGCGACGACGATCGCGCCGAGCGCCAGGGCGCCGGCGGTGCGGATGGGTTGGGTCATGGCTCGATCCCCTTCGTCTCGATGGCGGGTGGCCGCGGGATGGCGGCGTCAGGGCGGAGACGGACGGGAGAGGCAGGGAGTTCCCGGCGATGGGTGGCGACCCCTGGGTGCCCTATGGATCCCCCCGACACCCAGGGGCCAGACGATGACGTTCGCAGCGCACGGCGACGGCCGCCATGGGCCGAAGGTCCGGACCAGGTTCGCCGGTACGGTGTTGCAGTCAGGCACCGACGCCGCTCGGCTATCCTCACAGCCAGCCAGCCACACCGATGGGAGGCGAGACCGGCGTGATCTGCTCGACCTGTGGCACCGAGAACCGCGCCGGCGCGAAGTTCTGCATGGAGTGCGCCGACGCCGTTCGTGGCGACCTGCCCGGGTTGCGGCGCGGCGAACCTGCCGGGCGCGAAGTTCTGCTCGGAGTGCGCCACGCCACTCGCGGCGCCGCGGCGCCCGGTTCGAGCGCGACCTCGGCCGCCGCTCGCTCCTCGCTGCCGCCGCGTCCGGATGCGGTCGCCGAGCGACGCGTCGTGAGCGTCCTGTTCGCCGACCTGGTGGGGTTCACCGCGTATTCCGAAGGTCGCGATTCCGAGGAGGTCCGCGAGCTCCAGACCCACTACTTCGAGATGGTTCGCGAGATCATCGGTCGCTACGGCGGGACCGTGGAGAAGTTCATCGGCGATGCCGTGATGGCGCTGTGGGGCGCCCCGATCGCCCGCGAGGATGACGCCGAGCGTGCGGTCCGTGCGGCGCTGGACCTCGTGGACGCCGTGCGCGGTCTTGGTCCCGGCATCCAGATCCGGGCCGGCATCCTGACCGGCGAGGCGACGGTCACCCTCGGCGCGACCAACCAGGGGATGGTCGCGGGCGACATCGTCAACACGGCCAGCCGCCTGCAGAGCGCGGCCGCACCGTCGACGGTCCTGGTCGGCGAAGCCACCCAGCGAGCCGCCGGCGAGCGCGATCGCGTTCGAGGCCGCCGACGACCAGGTCCTCAAGGGCAAGGAGAGCCCGGTCCCGGCCTGGCGCGCGGTCAGGGTCGTCGCGCAGCGCGGCGGCGTCGGTCGGACGGAGGCACTGGAGGCGCCGTTCGTCGGTCGCGACGAGGAGCTGCGGCAGCTCAAGGACCTCTTCCACGCGACAGGCCGGGAAGGCCGGCTGCGCCTCGTCAGCGTCATCGGGCCGGCCGGGATCGGCAAGTCCCGGCTGGCCTGGGAGTTCCTCAAGTACGTGGACGGCCTGCTGGAACGCGTCTGGTGGCATGACGGCCGCAGTCCCGGCGTACGGCGACGGGATCTCGTTCTGGGCGCTCGGCGAGATGGTCCGCGGCTCGGGCTCGCCTCCAGGAGACGGACGACGAGGCGACGACCCGCGCCGGCATCGCGGCGATGCTCGCGCGAGTACGTTCCGGACGAGGCCGAGCGAGCCTGGATCGAGCCGGCGCTCCTCGTCCCTGCTGGGCGTCGAGTCGGGGGCGGGGTCCGAGCAGCTGTTCGGCGCCTGGCGGACCTTCTTCGAGCGCCTCTCCGCGACCGGCCCGGTCGTGATGGTCTTCGAGGACCTGCACTTCGCGGATCCCGGGCTCCTCGACTTCATCGACCATATGCAGGAGTGGAGCCGGACCGTCCCGATCCTGATCGTGACCCTGTCGCGTCCCGAGTTGCTGGAACGACGGCCGGATTGGGGCGCGGGCAAGCGCAGCTTTACATCCATCCATCTGGAACCGCTCTCGACCGAGGCCATGCGCGACCTGCTGGCCGGACTCGTGCCGGGGCTCCCGTCGGCTGCTGCCGACGTCATCGTGGCTCGCGCGGACGGGATCCCGTTGTATGCCGTGGAGACCGTACGGATGCTCCTGGCCCAGGGCCGCCTCGTCCTCGATGGCGGCGTCTATCGCCCGGTGGATGACCTGTCCGACCTCGCCGTGCCCGAGACGTTGACCGCATTGATCGCCGCGCGCCTCGACGAACTGGACGCGGCCGACCGGAGCCTCGTAGCCGATGCGGCCGTCCTCGGCCAGAGCTTCACCCTGGCCGGTGTCGCGGCCGTCTCGGGGATGGATGCCGCTGCGCTCGAACCCCGCCTCCGAGCGCTCGTCCGACGGGAACTCCTGGTCCAGATGCTCGATCCTCGCTCGCCGGAGCGCGGTCAGTTCGCGTTCGTGCAGGCGCTCATCCGCGAGGTCGCCTACAACATCCTCGCAAGGCGAGACCGGAAGGTCCGTCACCTCGCCGCCGCTCGGTTCTTCGAGTCGCTTGACACCGAAGAGCTTGCGGGCGCCCTCGCCGGCCACTACCTGGCCGCGCACGGCTACGCGACCGAAGGACCCGAAGCAGACGCGCTTGCGGCGCAGGCTCGGCTGGCGCTTCGCGGCGCAGCCGAGCGGGCCGCTGTTCTCGGGGCGCACACGCAGGCGCTCGCATTCCTAGAGCACGCCCTGGCGATGGCCAACGAGCCTGCCGATCGGGCCGATCTCCATGAACGGGCGCTCATCTCCGCCCAGAAGATCCTCTCGACCGACGCGTCCGACCGGCATGCGCTCGGAGCGCTCGAAGCTCGGCGTGAGATCGGCGACCGCAGCGGGATCGCTCTCGCGACCGCGGCCTACACGAGCGCGTCCGCGATCTTCGGAGTCCACAACCCACGGGCTCTCGGCCTGTTGCAGCCCGCCTGGGAGGAGTTCGCCGACCTCGAGGAGACGCCGGCCGGCGTCGCTCTCATGCTGGCGATGGCTGCGGCGTATCTCGATGGCAACGATGACGCGACCGCTCTTTCATGGCTTGAACGGTTGCTGCCCGTGGCCGAGCGTCTGGATCTGCTGACGGAGACCGCGAGGGCGCTGCAGCGACGGAGCGGGATCCTGTTCCGCTCCGACCGACCTCGCGAGGCGCTCATCCTCCAGCGCGGGACCCACGAGCTCGCCGTGGCGAATGATATCGAGCGGGTCCACTCGGCGACGCGGACGGTGCTCACATTCTACGAGCAGTTCGCCGACCCGGCCGCAGGGCTCGCCATGGCCCGGGAGGGCCTTGAGATCGCAGCGCGGCTCGGGTCCGTGGCGTATGGCTTCGGGATGGTCGGCAATGCCGTCTCGTGTTCCATCCGGGTCGGCGAATGGGCCTGGGCCTCGGCGCTCCTGGACGAGTGGCTGGCGAACGAGACCATCGGGCAGTTCTACCTGGAGCTCTTCGTGGATCGGGCAGCCCTTACTGCGCTGCGCGGAGGCGATGCGACGGAGGATCTGGACCGGGCCGAGCGCCTCCTGCCCGGGACCACTGATCCGCAGTACACCAGCTACTGCCATTGGGCGCGTGCCTGGACCGCATTCACGGCCGGACGGTTGTCCGAGGCGCAACGCGAGGCCGAAGCGGCCGCGCAGGCCACGAACTACTTCGAGCCGATCACCCTGCCGCTCGCCGCGCGGGCGGCGCTGTGGGCGGGAAACGCTCCGGGCGCGGCCGAGATCGTCGGCCAGATGGATCGCTCCGTCATCAAGGGTCAGGCCACCGAACTCGACCGGGTCGCGCTTCGCGCCGGGATCGCCGCGCTGGAGGGTCGTCGCGCCGACGCGATCTCGGGCTATCGCGAGGCGCTGCGCGGCTGGCGCGGCCTGGGGCTGGCGTTCGACGAGGCCCTGACCGTCGTGGACCTGGCGACCGTGCTCGCGCCGACGGAGCGTGAGATGCCCGAGGCGCCGGCCGTCATCGAGGCGGCCCGGGAGACGCTACGCAGACTCGGGGCTCGACCGCTCCTGGCGCGCCTGGACGAGGCGACCAAGGCGGCCGTGAGTTCGAAGTGACGCCACCCGCGCAGGCCTTCCCGCGGCTGTTCGAACCGCTGCGAGTCGGCAGCGTGACGCTGCGCAACCGGATCGTGTCGTCCGGCCATGACACGGTGATGGCGGTCGATGGCTTCGTGACCGACCGGCTCATCGCGTACCAGGAGGCGCGGGCGGCAGGGGGCGTCGGCCTGATCGTGATCCAGGTCGCCGGGGTCCACGAGAGCGCTCGCTACACGTCCCACGTCCTCATGGCCACCGAGGACGCCTGCATCCCCGGCTACCGCCGGCTGGCGGAGGCGGTCCACGCCCACGGCAGCGCGATCGTCGGCCAGATCTTCCATGACGGCCGGGAGCTCATGGAATCCCTGGACGGCACCCTTCCGGTCGCCCTCGCCCCGTCGGCCGTCCCGAACGAGCGGTTCCACGTGATGCCCCGGGCGATGCCGATCCCGCTCATCGAGGAGATCGTCCGCGGCTACGCCTCCGCGGCGGGCCGTCTCCACGCGGCCGGTCTTGACGGCGTGGAAGTGGTCGCGAGCCACGGCTACCTGCCCGCCCAGTTCCTCAACCCGCAGGTGAACCTGCGGACGGACCGCTACGGCGGCAGCCCGGAGAACCGCCTCCGGTTCCTGCGCGAGACCATCGCCGCGATCCGAACGGAGATCGGGCGTGAGCCGGTGGTCGGCCTGCGCATCTCGATCGACGAGATCACGCCGGAGGGACTGACCCCGGACGACGTGCTGCCGGCCCTCGCCGCGCTCGATGCGGACGGCCTCCTGGACTACATCAGCGTGGTCGCCGGGACGTCGGCGACGCTGGCCGGCTCGGATCACATCGTCCCGCCGATGACCGTGCCCAACGCCTACACCGCGCCGCTGGCCGCGCGGGCGAAGGCCGTCGTGACCGTGCCGGTCATCGTCGCCGGCCGGATCAACCAGCCCCAGGAGGCCGAGCGCGTCCTGGAGCTCGGCCAGGCCGACGCGTGCGTCATGACCCGCGCCCTGATCTGCGACCCGCTCCTGCCGACCAAGGCCGCCGACGGGCGGACCGACGAGATCCGGGCCTGCGTCGGCTGCAACCAGGCCTGCATCGGTCACTTCCACGCCGGCTATCCGATCTCGTGCATCCAGTACCCGGAGAGCGGTCGCGAACTCCAGTACGGACGGCTCGTCCCGGCCGGGCACGTCCGGGATGTGCTGGTGGTCGGCGGAGGGCCGGGCGGGCTCAAGGCCGCCACGGTCGCCGCCGAGCGTGGCCATCGGGTGACCCTGTACGAGGCCGCTCGCCGGGTCGGTGGCCAGGTCCTGCTCGCCGAGCGGCTGCCCGGTCGGGCCGAGTTCGGAGGCGTCGCCACCAACCTGGCCGGTGAGGCCGAGCGAGCCGGCGTCCGGCTCGTCACGGGGACCACCGTGGACCTCGAGCTCATCCGTCGCGAGGGTCCGGACGTCGTCATCGTGGCGACGGGTGCTGGGCCGCGCCGGCCGCCGATGGAGATCTCCGGGGACGCCATCGTCCTCGATGCGTGGCAGATCCTGCAGGGGGCGTCGATCCCGGATGGCCGGGTGGTCGTCGCCGACTGGCGGTGCGACTGGATCGGACTCGGGATGGCCGAGCTCCTCGCGGAACGCGGCCATCGGGTCACCCTCGGTGTGGACGGCTACATGCCCGGGCAGCGGATCCAGCAGTACGTCCGCGACGCCATGGCCGGCGCGGTCGCGAAGGCCGGCGTCCAGGTCATCCCGCTGGTCCGGCTGTTCGGTTACGACGGATCGGCCGTGTTCTTCCAGCATGTCCTGACGGGCGAGGCCGTCATCGTCGAGGACGTGGCCGCGCTCGTGCTGGCCCAGGGACACGATCCGGTCGATGGGCTGCTGACGGCGCTCGAGGAGCCCGGCGCCTTCAGCGGGGAGGTCCACGGGATCGGCGACTGCCTGGCGCCGCGTACGGTCGAAGAGGCGGTCCTCGAAGCGCTCAAGGTCGCCAGCGCCATCTGACCTTCGGTTCGAAGGACTCGAGCAGGCGGGCCTGACCGTTACGGCCCGTCTTGCCCACCCACCGGGGGGCCACATGGCCCGTGCGCGAATCCGCGTCTACCGGCACTATCACCCTCGATGACTGCCTCGACCGTCGAACTGTTCTTCGCGCTGCTGGCTCTCCTGGCCGTCGGGGCCATGGTGACGCTGGGCATCGTCAGGCTGCTGGCGATCTGGTCGCCGGCGGCCCGTGGCTGGTACCGCTCGATCGGAACCCTCCTCGCCCCGAACGCCATCGGGATGGCCTTCTGGGTGGCCCTGCTCGCGACCATGGGAAGCCTGTACTTCTCCGAGGTCGCGGAGTTCGAACCATGCAAGCTGTGCTGGTACCAGCGGATCGCGATGTACCCGCTGGTCGTCATCCTCGGGATCGCCGCCGTTCGACGGGACTCCGGAGTCCGCATCTACGCGATCGCCCTGGCGGCCATCGGGGCACTGCTCGCGACGTATCACGTCGCCCTGGAGTGGATCCCGGCCCTCGACACCGGGGCCTGTGGCGTCGGGCCCGCCTGCTCGGTCATCTGGTTCCGGGTGTTCGGCTTCGTCAGCCTTCCATCGCTCGCCCTTGTCGCGTTCCTGTTGATCCTCACCCTCCTGTCCGTCAGGAGTCCGGACGCCGAACACGGCGACCTGGACGACGACTCGGACACCGATCGGAGTCCTGCATGACCTCGAAGTCCCGCGCGTCGCGTCGCGAAGCCGCTCGTCACCAGCCTGGCCCTTCAGCCTCCCGCTGGCTGCTGCCCGTGGTCGGTGTCGGGATCGCCGTCGTGGCCCTGGCCGCGATCATCCTGAGCCAGGGTGCGTCCGGTGCGGGTGCGAGCCCCGCCCCATCGTTCGTCGCGGCGGTGCCGCCGACCATCACGGGCGACGCGCTGCCGCCCTTCAAGGACAGCATCGGAGACACCGCGAAGGGCCTTGCCGCGCCCGTCGTGAAGGGGCAGGACTACCAGGGCGAACCGGTCGAGATCAGCCCGAGTGGCCGCCCCACGATCGTCGTGTTCGCCGCCCACTGGTGCTCGCACTGCCAGCGGGAGATCCCGATCCTCCAGGACTGGGTCGATGCGGGTCGCCTGCCGGCGGACGTGGACATGATCGCCGTGTCGACCGCCATCGATCCCAAGCAGCCCAACTACCCGCCCGAGGAGTGGTTTGCGAGCGAAGGCTGGACCTCGCCGATCATCGTCGACCCGACCAACACGGTCGCGACAGCCTACGGCCTCACCAGCTACCCGTTCTTCACCATCCTCGACGGAGCCGGGAACGTCTTCGCCCGGCTGGCCGGCGAGGTCCCGGTCAGCGACCTGGAGCAGATCCTGGCGGCTGTTCCCCGGACCTGACCGCGGCGTCCAGCTCGATCTCGAGTCGCTCGAGCAGGGGTATCTGCGACGCCTTGATCCGAAGCCGCGCCTCGTCGGGCGCGAACCAGCCCACGCGGTCTATCTCCGGGAACGAGGCGGTGAGACCCGACTTCGGAGGCCACTCCATCGCGAACTCGTTGGAGACGGCATCCGCGGGATCCAGGTCCCCCTGGACGGCCCAGGCGTACACGACCTTGCCGCCCTTCTGGACGATCACGCCCAGGTCGATGATCCGGCCATCGGGGACTGGGTGCCCGGTCTCCTCGGTGAACTCGCGGATCGCGACATCCAGCAGCGGCTCGTCGCCATCGGGCTCGCCCTTCGGGATGGACCAGTAACCCTCGTCGCGGTGGCCGAACAGCGGGCCGCCAGGGTGGGCGAGGAGGGTCTCCAGCCGGCCATCGGTCACCCGATAGAGCAGGATCCCGGCACTGATGCGCGTCGCCATGCAGGTCATGGTACGGCCGTGCGTGGCGCGAACGGCGCGGATCCCATGTGGGATCGAGCGGGTCAGACCCCCGTGACGCCCTGGTGATGGGCGGGGGGATCCTCGAGCAGCGGCAGCAGCACGCGCTCCTCGCACTCGATGTGGGCCCGCAGCACCGCCTCCAGCCCGAAGACGTGACTGGCCAGCTCGCCGGCCTTCGCCCGGGTCAGTTCATGGCCCAGGGCGGCCTGTTCGGCCGCCAGTCTCCGGACCGCGGCCCGGATCTGGTGGTGCTCGAAGCGCATCGTCCTCGTCGCCCATGACGTCCCGGCTCGCTCGTCGATCTCCGGGTAGAGCCACGACTCCTCCCACGCGGCATGACCCTCGAGATCGTTCTCCAACCAGACCATGACCCGATGCAGGGACACCGCCAGGTCGACGGCGGACACGTGCCCGATGGCGCATCCGACCTCGTGGAGCCGATCCAGACCCGGCATCAACTCCCTGTGTTCCTGCATCGCGAAGGCCTCCTCCGCGGCCGCGTCGTGGATCGCCCTGATCATCACGCACCTCCGTCGGGCCTCTCGCCCCCCAGAGTCTCCGCCGCGGGCCGGATGCCCTCCAGAGCCGACGGGCACCTCGTTGCGGGCCGGTCGGACCGAAGCGCTGGTCGGGACTGACCGGCTCGGGCCGGGACGGGCCGTTCGGCTCCCGTGAAGGCATCCGATGGCCGATGCCACGAGCCACGAAGGGCACGAGACTCGGTAGGCAAGGCACGACTCAGGAGGCACGTTGAGATGGACCATGACCTCCGCACATCGACCGTCCAGGAGCGACCGCACGCACTCGTCTGGATCGACTCCCACGAGGCGATCGTCGTCCGCTGGGAAGATGACCAGGCCAGGATCGAACGCGTGAAGTCGCTGGTGCCGGATCATCACGCCCCTACCGGCCATACCCGCCACGACCCTGCGGTCCGGCACGACAGCGGGCAGGCACAGGATGCCGAGGAGGCACGGCGCCGCCAGTACATGGATCGTTTCCTGAAGGACGTGACCCAGCGTCTGCCAGCGGAGGTCGATCTGACCGTGCTCGGCCCCGGTGCGACGCACGACCACCTCGTGAAGGTGGTCCGGGCATCCGACCTCGAGCATCACCACTCGCGCGCGGTCGCGGGTCGGCGATCGTCGCGGAAGTCGGATCGCCAGCTCGTGGCGCTGCTGCGCGAGCTCGAGGGTGACGAGGCCCCGCGGCGGAGTGCCGGCGAGCCCCACCCCAGCCGCTCGGCAGGGAGCGAGGTGTCCTCGTGATCAGTGGCCCGCTGCCCGCCTCCCTCCGCGACACCTGGTTCGGCGAACGACTACCCGAGCCCGCCCTCGCGCGTCTCGAGGCGCACTGCCGGACCGCGTCCTACGAGGCTGGCGCGGAGATCCTCCGCGAAGGTGACCCGACGACCGACCTGGGCATCGTCATCCGCGGCCGGGTCGCCATCAGGCTCCGCGTGCCCGAGCGAGGGCCCACCACCATCCTGACGGTCGAGGAGGGCAGCATCATCGGCTGGTCCGCCGTGGTGATGCCGCATCGCGCGACCTCGACGGTGGTCGCGCTCGTGCCGACAGACGTCCTGCTCCTCGATGGAGCGGGACTGCGGGCGGAGCTGGACGCGGACCCGACCATGGCGGTCGTCGTCTACCAGTCGCTGCTGGAGGCGCTGGCGCACCGCCTGACCGGGACCCGGATGCAACTGCTCGATCTCTTCTCCCAGCACGAGGACGAGCCATGGTGACCGAAGCCATCGACGCGCCCGGCTTCCTGCCGCGCGCCGAGCTCGACCGGCTGCTGGATCTGCTCGGCGCGGATGGACGGCACGTCATCGGCCCGACCGTCAGCCAGGGCGCCGTCGTCTACGGCGAGATCCACCGGGCCGCGGATCTGCCGACCGGATGGGGGGCGGACCAGGCGCCGGGATCGTATCGGCTGCGGCCGACCGGGTCGGATCGCCAGTTCGACTACGTCCTCGGTCCCACCTCCTGGAAGCACGAGACCTTCCCGCCGCGGGCCCCGATCACCATCGGGCGTCGAGTGGACGGCCAGGTCACGTTCGAGGACCCGCCCGTCGCTGCACCCGCGGTCGCCTTCCTGGGTGTTCGCGGCTGCGAGATCGCCGCCCTCCTGACACAGGACGCCGTCCTGGCCCGCGGGCCTGCGGTCGATCACGACTACGCGGCCCGGCGCGCCGCCGCCCTCATCGTGGCGGTCGAGTGCGTGGCGTTCGCCGACACCTGCTTCTGCACGTCGATGGGGACCGGTCCCGAGGTCACCACCGGCTACGACCTGGCGATGACCGAGCTGGACGACGGGTTCGTCGTCCGCGCCGGTTCGCCGGCCGGCGAGCGCCTGCTGGAGCGGCTGCAGCTCACGCCGGCGGACGAGGATCGACGGGCCGCCGCGACCTCGGCCGTGGCGGAGGTCCGCGAACGGATGGGGGACCCGGTCCCGACCGAGGGTCTCCCGGCTCGCCTCATCGACGCGGCTGCGAGCCCGCGCTGGGCGGAGATCGCCGAGCGCTGCCTGTCATGCGCGAACTGCACCCTCGTCTGCCCCACCTGCTTCTGCACCGGCGTCACCCAGGTCTCGGACCTCGACGGGGTCGAGGCGGTCGCCGAGCGAACGTGGGACAGCTGCTTCACGTTGGGGTTCTCCCGCGTCGCGGGCGGCAACTTCCGGCCGCAGGTCAAGGATCGCTACCGCCAGTGGCTGACCCACAAGTTCGGCACGTGGTGGGATCAGTTCGGGATGTCCGGTTGCGTCGGTTGCGGCCGGTGCATCACGTGGTGCCCGGTCGGCATCGACGTCCGAGCGGAGTTGCTGGCCGTCGCGCCGCCGCCGGCGACCCTGGAGGCCGCGCCGGCGATGATCGAGCGCGCGCCGAATCCGGCCCTCCTGTCCGCCGCGACACCCCTGCCCGAACCGGTGCAGGCGCCTCAGACCTACGCGCGGGCCTTCGTCGTGGAGCGACGGCGCGAGACGCGCGACACGGTCACGCTCAGGCTGCAGACCGACGATCCGGCGATCCTCGCCGGTGGGCCCGGCCAGTTCGTGATGGCCGCGCTTCCGGCCTTCTCCGCGGCTCCGATCTCCATCTCGCGGTTCCATCCGGACGGCATCGACCTCACGATCCGCGCCTCCGGGGCCGCGACCCGCGCCTTGTGTGGGCTGCGACCGGGCGAGTCACTCGGCCTCCGCGGGCCGATGGGTCGCGGCTGGCCATTGGAGCCCGCAGCCGGACGCGACGTCGTCGTCGTCACGGGCGGTATCGGGCTTGCGCCGCTCCGTCCGCTGGTGGACGCCCTGCTCGCGGACCGGACGAGGTTCAGGGAGATCCGGCTGCTGTACGGGGCCCGAAGTCCGGCCGATCGCCTGTTCGTCGACGAGCTGTCCGTGCTGGCGGCGCGTCCCGACATGGAGGTCGGGCAGATCGTCGATCGAGCCGGGCCTGAATGGCTCGGCCGGGTCGGTGTCGTCACGAGCCTGTTCGATGTGGCGCGGCTGGACGGCCCGAACGCCACGGTCTACGTGTGCGGGCCGGAGCGGATGATGGAGGCCACCGTGGAAGTCCTGCGCGACCGCGGTGTCACGGACGACCGGATCTTCGTGACGCTGGAGCGGCACATGGAGTGCGGCGTCGGCCTATGCGGCCACTGCCAGCTCGGCAAGGCGTTCGTCTGCCGAGATGGTCCCGTCCTCTCGCTCGCCGAACTTGGCCCGGACTTTGCCCGGGAGGGGATCTGATGCCTGCCGCCATGCGTCCATTCGCCCGGCCCCGCCCGCGCCTTGGCATCATGAAGTTCGCCTCGTGCGATGGCTGCCAGTTGACCATCCTGGACCTCGAGGACCACCTCCTCGAGCTGTTCGCCCGGTTCGACCTGGTCGAGTTCGCCGAGGCGTCCTCGCATCGCTCGTCGGGTCCGTTCGACGTCGTCCTGGTGGAGGGCTCCATCTCCACGCCGGAGCAGGCGGAGGAGATCGTCCGGATCCGTCGAGAGACGTCGCTGCTGGTGACCATCGGCGCCTGCGCCACGTCTGGCGGGATCCAGGCGCTCCGCAACTGGGCGGACCACGATGCCTATCGAGCCGCCGTCTACGCCCATCCCGAGTACGTGGAGTCGCTCGCGACCTCCACGCCGATCGCCGATCACGTGGCGGTGGATCTCGAGATGCGCGGCTGCCCGATCGACCCGGGCCAGCTCCTGGAGCTGCTGACGTCCCTGGTCGTTGGCCGCCGTCCGCAGCTGCCCGATGAATCGGTGTGCCTGGAGTGCAAGCGGCGCGGGACGGTCTGCATCCTCGTGACCGGCGCGGACACGTGCCTCGGACCTGTGACCCGCACGGGTTGCGGGGCCATGTGTCCCGCCTTCGCTCGTGGCTGCTACGGCTGCTTCGGGCCGCGCGAACGCGCGAACGCTCCGAGCCTTGCCCGCTGGTTCGGCCGTGACGGTCTGTCCGATGCGGACACGGCCCAGCTCTTCTCCGGTTTCACCGCCTATGCCAAGCCATTCCGAGAAGTCATCGACAGCCTGGGTGGACCCCCGGTCGCGAGCGGGAAAGGGGAGGACGCCTGATGCACGGGACGGATCACACCACCGGTGAATTCCGGTACGAGGTCGCCGGGATCACCCGCGTCGAGGGCGAGGGCTCGCTCCGGCTGGTCGTCAAGGACGGTCGCGTCGTCGAGTCGCACCTGGCCATCTTCGAGGCACCGCGCTACTTCGAGCAGCTGGTCGTCGGACGGACGCCGGACGAGGTGCTCGACATCGTCGCGCGCATCTGCGGGATCTGCCCGGTGGCCTACCAGATGTCCGCCGTCCACGCCTTCGAAGACCTGGCCGGGATCGCGATCGAACCGTCCGTCCGCGCCCTTCGCCGGCTGCTCTACTGCGGGGAGTGGATCGAGAGCCACGCCCTGCATCTCTACCTCCTGCACGCCCCGGACTTCCTCGGAGTGGCGAACGCCATCGAGCTGGCCGCCCTGGATCGCGTGGCCGTCGAGCGTGGCCTGGCGCTCAAGAAGGCCGGCAACCGGATCGTGTCGGTCCTTGGCGGCCGGCCGATCCATCCGGTCAGCGTTCGAGTCGGTGGATTCTCCAAGGTCCCCACGAAGCATGAGCTCCAGCTCCTTCGCCCGGAACTGGCCGCGGCCCTTCGTCACGCGATCCGGACCGTGGACTGGGTCGCCACGTTCGAGGCGCCCGCATTTCGTGCGCGACGAGCGATTCGTCTCGCTGCGCCATCCGACCGAGTACCCGATGAGCGACGGGCGGATCGTCTCGTCCGACGGGCTGGATCTCGACCTGACCGACTGGGAGTCGGCCTTCCAGGAGGAGCAGGTCCCGTGGTCGCATGCGCTCCAGGCGCACATGGGCGATCGGGTCCCGTACCTGCTCGGGCCGGCCGCGCGGATCACCCTCGCCGCGGACCAGTTGCACCCGGAGGCGCGCGCCGCGCTCGACCGGGTCGGGCTGGCCGACGCGATCCGGCGGAACCCCAACTGGAGCATCGCGGCCCGCGCCGTCGAGCTCGTCCACGCGGTCGCCGAGGCGATCGACATCGTCGACGGGTACGTCCCGCCGGACCGGGCCGCCGAGCCATGGACACCCGGCCCCGGGACCGCCTCCTGGGCGACCGAGGCGCCGCGCGGGCTGCTGTTCCATCACTACGAACTCGATGAGCGCGGCCGGATCGCCACGGCCAAGATCGTCCCGCCGACGAGCCAGAACCAGGCCGCGATCGAGGCCGACATGGCGGCGTTCGCGCCCCAGATCCTCGATGAGCGCCACGAGGTCGCGACCCATCGCCTGGAGCAGCTCATCCGGAGCTACGACCCGTGCATCTCCTGCGCCACGCACTTCCTGGACCTGACCGTGGAGACCGTGCCATGAGCAGCTTCCTGCCCGCCCCGATCGTCCGGATCATCGTCTGCGGGAACGCCGATCGCGGCGATGACGGTGTCGCCCTGGCGACCATCGCGAGGCTCCTGCCGACGCTGCCCCACAGCCTGCTGGCCAAGGTGGAGATCCGGCGCTGTCTCGAGCTGCGGGTCGAGGATCTCGTCGACCTGAAGCCCGGGGTGTCGTGCCTGATCGTGGACGCCGTCCTCGGCCCCGAGCCCGGTCAGGTGGTCCGCCTGGCGCTGAGCCGGTTGCTCGAGCGCCCGTCCTTCACGCCGCGCTCGTCCCACGAGCTGCCCATCGACCTGGTCCTGGGGCTCGCGGGCGTCCTCCGCGACGAGCCCGTGGCTGGCACCTTCGTCGGGTTGTGCGGCCACGGCTTCGACTACGGCGCTCCGCTGTCCCGTGTGGCCCGCTCGGCGATGCCGGCCTTCCGGGAAGGCATCACCACCGAGCTCGAGAAGCTGGCGTTCCCCGCTGCAGCGATCCCCGAGTCGGCCGTCACCGAGTCGGCGGGCACGTCCGCCCCGGGCGCCCGGGCCTGACATGTGCCGGACGACCATCGGTCAGGTCCTCGAGGTGGGGGACGGCGAAGTCCTCGTCGACCTCGACGGGCTGCGCCGCCACGCGATGTCACTGATGGTCCCCGATCTCAAACCGGGCGATCTGGTCCTCGTGGGTCTCGGCACCGTCCTCGGGCGGGTCGAGCCGGAGGACCGGGATGCCCTCGAACGTCTCCAGCGACCGCCGGCCGACCAGTTGCCGGCCATTCCCGTCGACCAGCCGACCACCTAGGAGGAATCATGTCGATCCCGCGCACGACCGGATGGGGTATCGGGTTGGCCATGGCCACCGCGCTCATCTCTGGTGTCTCCATCTTCGTCAACGGGCTCGTGGTCAAGGAGTTCAGCGACCCCGTGGCGCTGACCGGCGCTCGCAACCTGCTGGTGGGTCTCGTCCTGCTCGGCATCCTCCTTGCCAGCGGCGGGGTGCGCGAGATCCGGGCTCTTCGACCGCGCCAGTCGGCCGGGCTGGTCGCCCTGGCGATCATCGGTGGAAGCGTGCCGTTCATCCTCTTCTTCAGCGGCCTGGCCGCCGCGACGGGCCCGGGTGCCGCGCTCATCCACAAGACGCTGTTCATCTGGGTGGCGGCCCTCGCCATCGTCTTCCTGGGCGAACGGCTCGGGCTCGCCCAGGTGATCGCCCTGGTGGCGCTCCTCGGCGGGACGCTGTTGATCAGCCCGACCGGTGCCATCGGCGCGGGTCCTGCCGAGGTCATGATCCTCGTCGCGACGCTGCTCTGGTCGGTCGAGGTCATCGTCGCCCGGCGTCTGCTCGGCGGCGATGGCGTCAGCGTCCGGCTGGCGGCGACGTCGCGCATGGCGTTGGGTTCGGTCGTCATCTTCGGCTTCCTCATCGCATCGGGTCGCATCGGTGCCGTCGCCGCGTTCTCCGCCGGGCAATGGCTGATCGTGGCCGCGACCGGCGTCCTCCTGCTCGGCTACGTCACCACCTGGTATGCCGCGCTGCAGCGGGCACCGGCGAGTCTCGTGACCGCGGTCCTGGTGGGTGGGGCGCTCGTGACGGCGGCCCTCGCCACGGTCCGGACCGGCACGATCCCGGCGCCGACGGTGGAGGCCGGCCTCGGCCTGCTGGCCCTGGGGGTCGGCATGGTCGTCTGGACGGCGATACGGCGGGGCCGCCTGACCCCGGCGATCGAGATCTCGAGGTAGGGCCGGCGTGATCGAGCCCGCGACGACCTCTGCCGGCGACGACCGTGGCCTGGCGGGAGCCGTGGGGCCATGGCTGCCGGGACCGCTGCTGTTCGCACGCTTCGCGTTCCCGCCGAACCGACTGGGGCTGTGCGGCCCGGAATCCGGGCAGTCCCTGCCGGAGCGGGTCCGGACCGGCCGGCCGGACCCGGAGCTGTCGCGCATCGCGCAGCAGTTCGAAGGGCGCCTACCCATACCTGGAGCTCATCGCCGCGGAGAACGGCGTGGCGGATCCGCTGGATGCCCGCGTCGTCGAGGCGTACTGGCTGGGCAATGACCTGCTCGGCCAGGTCGGACCGCGGGCGCGCCATGACGACCTGACCGAGCGGTTCCGTCCGAGGACCCAGCCGCGCGAATGGCGCTGGCTGGAGGACAAGGCCGACAGCGCGTCGCGAGTCCACCACAGCTTCCACGTCCTGGAGATCCTGCCGCGCATCGGGCTGATCCGGGGTGGCCTGCCGCCGGACCTGCTCGGCGTGCTGGAGCGCTGCCTGGTCCGGCCGGGCCGCGTCGTCGCGGCCAGTGGAGGCGCACTGGAGGTGGAGCTGCCCCCGCTCGAGCTCCACGATGGCCGGCTGCGCCTCGGCGTCCCTCGCTCGGTCCACCTCCCCGCGGCGAACGGCGAGGGGTTCGGTGACGTCCTCGTCCCCGGCGACGAGGTCGCGATCCACTGGGACCGCGCGTGCGGTCGTCTCTCGTCGGCCCAGTCGGCCCGGCTGATGGCCGTGACGCAACGCAACCTGACCGTGGCCAACGCGACGCTCTGATGGACGCGCCGATGACCCCGGATCCGGCATCGGGCATCGTGATCGGACCGGCGGTCCGGGCGATCGGGCTGGCCAAGTCGTTCGGTGCCGTCACGGCGGTCGACGACGTGACCTTCGACCTCGCCCCCGGCCGGATCTACGGCCTGCTCGGGCCCGAACGGCTCGGGCAAGACCACGCTGATCCGCCTCCTGACGGGCCTGACCCGGGCCACCGGCGGCCACGCCGAGGTCCTCGGGGTCGCCATGCCGTCCCGGGCAAACCTGAGCCGGATCGGCTACATGACCCAGGCGGACGGGGTCTACACGGCCCTCACCGTCGCCGAGAACGCGCGCTTCTTCGCAGCGACCTACGGGGTCCGCGGCGGAGCTGCCGTGGACGAGGTGCTCGGCGCTCGTCGATCTCGCCGACCGCGGCGACACGATCACCGCCACCCTGTCGGGCGGCCAGCGGCGGCGCCTGTCGCTCGCCTGCGCCCTGGTCCACTCCCCGTCGATCCTGTTCCTGGACGAGCCGACGGTCGGGATCGACCCGCTCCTGCGGGTCCAGTTCTGGGCGCACTTCCGGGCGCTGGCGGATGCCGGGACGACCATCGTCGTCTCGAGCCACGTCATGGACGAGGCGGACCGATGCGACGAGCTGCTGTTCGTCCGGTCGGGCAAGGTCATCGCCCGGGGCACGGGCCGGGAGATCCGGGCCCGGGCCGGGACGGACGACCTTGAGCAGGCGTTCCTCCACTTCGGTGGCGACGTCGCGGTGACGCGATGAACCTCCGGCGGATCGCGGCGCTCTTCCGGCGGGTCACGCAGGAGATCCGACGCGACCGCCCGTCGATCGCCCTGCTGTTCATCGCGCCGATCCTCGTCACGGGGCTCCTCACGTTCATCCTGCGCGAAGGCGAGACGCCGACGATCGATGCCGTGGTCGTCGATCGGGCCGGGCCGGCCGGGACCGTCGTCGTGCGAGCGCTCGAGACATCGCTGCAGGGCCAGGACGCGACCGTGACCGAGGTCGCCGATGAGACCGCCGCCCGGGCCAGGGTCGAGGACGGTTCGGCATCGGTGGCGATCGTCCTGCCGGCCGACCTCGGGACCGGGGCCGCGCCGACGATCACGCTCATCACCAACGGCCTCGATCCGGCCGGCGAGGCGGTCCAGCTGACCGCCCTGCAGCGGGCGCTGGCAGCGGCGCTGAAGGAGGCGGCAGGCGTCGGCTCTCCGGACGATCGCCCACGCCACGGTCTACGGGACCCCGAGCACGGACCCCCTCAACGCGTACGCCCCTGCCCTGGTGGCGTTCTTCGTCTACTTCTTCGTCTACCTGCTGACCGGGGTCAGCTTCCTGCGCGAGCGGACGGGTGGCACGCTCGAGCGATTGATGGCCACGCCGGTGTCGCGCGGGGAGATCGTGACCGGCTACACGCTCGGCTTCGGGTTGTTCGCGACCATCCAGGTGGCGCTGCTCATGGTGTGGGTCCTGGGGACGATCCATGTCCCGGCGATCGGCCCGCTGCCGGCGTTCGCGATCGGGCTGGGCGTCGCGGTCGCCGGAAGTCCACTGCTCGCCTACTTCGTCGTGCTGCTGCTCGCCATCGGAGCGGTCAGCCTGGGCATCTTCCTGTCGTCGTTCGCCCGGACGGAACTCCAGATCATCCAGTTCATCCCCCTGGTGATCGTCCCGCAGATCCTGCTGTGCGGCGTCCTCTTCCCGGTCGCCAGCCTGCCGGCGGTCGTCCAGCCACTGACCCCGCTGCTGCCGCTCACCTACGCGGTGGACGGCCTGCGCCAGGTCTTCATCCGCGGGGCCGATCTCGGCGTTGCGGCCCTGCGATGGGACCTGCTCGTGCTCGCGGGCTTCGCCGTATTCTTCGCCACGATCGCCGCGCTGACGATCCGGCGCGAGGTGGCTTGATCGATCGAGCCACGCGCTGGCTATCATCCCGCGATGAACCTGCCGGCCGAGATCACACCCGTGTTCGTCGAGGAGCGTGGACGCCACGCGACCAACCTCGAACTGTTCCTCGACCTGGTCTTCGTATTCGCGGTGACCCAGGTGGCGTCCGTGCTGGCGTCCGACCTCACGCCCGCGGGTTTCGGTCGCGGATTGCTCCTCGCGTGGCTGGTCTGGTGGCTGTGGTCGCAGTTCACCTGGCTCGGGACCGCGATCGACCTTGCGGGATCGGTCCACCGCCCAGTTCCAGGTGCTCGCGACCATCCCGCTGACCCTGCTGATGGCGGTCGCGATCCCCGGGGCGTTCGGGACGGCCGGGCTCCAGTTCGCCGGCGCCTATCTCGCGGTCAGCGTGTGGGCGCTGGCGATCCAGGGGCTCGGGTTGTGGCGGGACCCGGCGACACGGTCCGCCTGGCTCCGATACCTGCCGCTCGCGCTCCTCGCGCCCTGCGTCCTGCTGGTCGGGGCCTTCCTCGACGACGGCGCCCGCGTGGCGGTCTGGGCGGTGGTCGCGGTCTTCGACGTCGCGAGCGCGCTGGCCGCCGACACGCGAGGCCGGGACGGGAGCGAGTGGTCGATCGACCCGGTGCACTTCGCCGAGCGCCACGCCCTGTTCGTGATCATCTCGCTGGGCGAGGTCGTGGTGGCCGTCGGCACGTCAGCGACCGGGGGCGAGCTCACGCCCGTGGTCGGGCTTGGGCCTCGTCGCTGCCGTTGCGGTCGCCTGCATGTTCTGGTGGACCTACTTCGCCTACGTCCCGGCGGCCGTGGAACGCCGGCTGCGCGATGCGCAGGGAGGCGACCGGGGGACCGTGGCACGCAACGTGTTCACGTTCGGTCACTTCCCGATCGTGTTCGGGCTGGTCCTCTATGCCGTGGCCGCGAAGCACGTCGTCTCCCACCCGGACGAGCCCATGGGCCCGGGAGACCTCGCCTTCCTGGCTGGCAGCGTGGCGTTCTTCGTCGGCGGGCTGCTCAACCTGCAATGGCAGGCGATCCGCCGCCTGGCGTCGGAGCGGGTCGCAGCCATCGGCGTCGTTGCGGCGATGTGCCTGATCCTCGGTCCGGTCATCGCCGGCGGCTGGCTGCTCGCCCTGACGGCCGTCGTCATCGGGGTCATGCAGTCCACCTCCGTCCGTCGGCTGGCGGGCCGCAGGGCCATCGCGCGGTGAGTCCCTCGCGACTTCGTGACGGATGGCACGGTCGCCCTCGGTCTGAACCGCACTTGGCCGGCCGGACGCGCGCGGCCATGGTGGATCGGTCATGGCGCATGCCACCAGCCGAGGTGCCTACCAGCAGCTGAGCGATCGGCTGAACCGGTTCCCGCAGGGCGCCCCGCCGTCCGAGCTGCTGTACCGCATCCTCGAGCTGCTCTTCAGCGAGCGCGAGGCGGGACTCGTCGCCCAGCTCCCGATCCGCCCGTTCGACGCGAAGCAGGCGGCACGGATCTGGAAGATGCGCGAGGCCGAGGCGCGCAGTGGTCCTTGACGCGCTGGCGTCGCGAGCCGTCCTGCTGGACGTCGAGACGCCCGACGGCACGACGTCTACGTCCTGCCGCCGCCGATGGCCGGCTTCTTCGAGTTCTCGATGATGCGGGTGCGCGACGACATCGATCAGCGAGCTCCTGAGCGAGCTGTTCACGCAGTACATCACGTCGAGGACGAGTTCATCCTGGCCCTGTTCACCAACGGCGAGACCCAGCTGGGGCGGGTGTTCGTCAACGAGCCGGCGCTCGCGGACGCGCCGCCACCGCGAGTGCCCGCTGCGCGTCCTCGACTACGAGCGCGCGAGCGAGGTGATCGGGACCGCGGAGCACATGGGCGTCGGCGTCTGCTACTGCCGCCACAAGGCGGAGCATGTCGGGCGGGCCTGCGATGCCCCGAAGGACATCTGCATGACGTTCGGCGGGACCGCCGATTCGCTCATCCGCCATGGCTACGCACGGCGCGTGGATCGGGTCGAGGGGATGGACCTGCTCGCAGGAGGCGTACGCCAACAACCTGGTCCAGTTCGGCGAGAACGTGCAGCGGGGCGTGGCGTTCATCTGCAACTGCTGCGGCTGTTGCTGCGAGGCGATGATCGCGGCGCGACGCTTCGGCCGGCTGGACCCGGTCCACACCACCAACTTCATCCCGCACGTCCAGGTCGATCGCTGCAACGGCTGCGGCAAGTGCGTCAACGCCTGCCCCGTCGAGGCGATGACGCTGGTGTCCGCGAACGATCCCCACAAGCCGAACAAGCGCAAGGCGACCCTCGACGAGGACATCTGCCTGGGCTGCGGCGTGTGCACGCGTGTCTGCCCGACCGAGCGGCCTGTGGCTGGAGCCACGTCCCGAGCGCGTCGTCACGCCGGTCGACACGCTGCATCGCACGGTCCTCATGGCGATCGAGCGGGGCAAGCTCCAGGACTGCATCTTCGACAACCGGGCGCTCTTCAGCCATCGCGCGATGGCCGCCGTCCTGGGCGTGATCCTGCGTCTGCCGCCGATGAAGCAGGCGATGGCGACGCAGCAGATGCGATCGCGCTACCTCGTTCGACTGCTGGAGCACGTCCAACCCTAGGGCCGGATGCACGTGCCAGACTGCACCCGTGCGACCATCGCTGCGAACCCAGGTCCTGTGTCTGCCCAACGTCCCGTGGGACGAGCTCAGGGGACGTGTCGTCAGGCTCGAGGCACTCGGCATCGACGTCGCGGCACTACCCGATCACTTCGTGGATTGGACCAACCCGCCCAGTCCGTGGTTCGAGTCGTGGACGGCGCTGACCGGTCTGGCCGCCGCCACGACGTCCATCCGACTCACCGCAAGCGTGACCCAGATCCCCCTGCGGAACCCGGCCATGTTCGCCCGCCAGGCGCTCACACTCGATCACATCTCGAGCGGTCGCCTAGAGATCGGCCTGGGCACCGGGCTTGTCGGCGACCCTTCGTACCCGATGATCGGGGTCGCGGACTGGGAGCCCAGGGAGCGTGTCGCACGGCTCGTCGAATACGTCGAGATCGTCGATCGGCTGCTGCGTGACGAGGTGACGACATTCGCCGGCGAGTTCTACCAGGTGGACGGGGCGATCGTGAACCCGCGGCCCGTCCAGTCGCCTCGGCCGCCGATCACGATGGGAGCCTTGGGGCCGGTGATGATGCGGCACGCGGCGCGACAGGCCGACACGTGGAGCTCCCTCTCGTTCCACGATTCGTTCGACGCGCAGGTGGAGGAGACCAGGGGGCGTGTCGCGCTCATGGACGAGATCTGCGCGGCAACGGGGCGCGACCCTGCGACCCTGCGACGTTCATACCTGATGTATGACGCCAGGGCCCGTCCACGAGGTGGGACCTACGACTGCTACGAGTCGGTCGGTCGGTTCGAGGAGATGGCGGGCCGGATCATCGAACTCGGCATGGACGAGATCGTCCTCTACTACCCGCCAGACGATCGGCAGTTGCCGATCCTCGAGCGGATCGCCATCGACGTCCTTCCCCGGATGCGCGCGCGAGCGTAGGAACGAGGGACCCGAAGGAGCCGACGTGGCCGAGTCGGGCGAGGCGTAGCATCCACGACATGGGCCGGCGGGCGATCCTGTTCCTGGACATCGCAGTCAAGGTCGCGCTCATCGCGCTGCTGCTGCACGCCGTCGCCAACCCGGACCTCCCGCAGTACAGCGGCAAGGCGATGTTCGGTCGAGCGGTGACGTTCCCGATCGCGGCCTTCCTCGTGCCCGCCATCTGGTTGATCGGGTTCCGCAACCGGCCATACCCCGCGCTCGTGGATCTCCTCATCACATTGCCGTTCCTCATCGACGTTGCCGGCAACGCCCTGGACCTGTACGACACCATCGAGTGGTGGGATGACTTCAACCACTTCTTCAACTGGGTGCTCCTGACCTCGGCGGTGGCGCTCGTCCTCCGTGAGACCGGCCTCGGGCGACTGAACTGCTTCGGACTTGCGGTCGGGTTCGCCGCGGTGAGCGCGATCGCCTGGGAGCTCGCCGAGTACGTGACGTTCATCCGGTCCTCGTCGGAGCTCGAGACGGCCTACAAGGACACACTCGGCGACCTCACCCTCGGGACCCTGGGCGGCGCCGTCGGCGCGGCGATCGTCGGACTTCGATCCCCGCCCGCACCAGCGAAACAGGCCGATCCAGCGGCAGATCCTCAGGCTCGGGCCGGCCAATAGCGAAGCAGTACCCACAAGGTGGCTCCGTCGACCGCCAGGCCCAGGGCGAGACTCACCACCGCGCCCATCGGGTCCGCTTCCGTCGCGCGTGCCAGGATCCGGAAGACCCCGAGAGCGATGCCGACACCGACCACGCAGACACCGAGCACCCGGCCCCACGGCTGCGATCGGAAGATCCCGACCGCGGCGATCAGGGCGACGACCCCGAATAGCGTTCCGGCGAACGGGACCGGCTCGGTGCTGAACGGCGGCAATGGCACAAGACCGGCGTAGGCGATCGCGGACACGCCGCCCAGTCCGAGGGCGATCGCCGCGATCTTCTGGAGCCTGATCCTCCCGACCGGTCCCATATGAACTCCTTGGCGCCCACGGTAGCCCCGGACCGGCGATGCGCCAAGGGTCCAAGGTCCCGTTCCACCCTGTCTCAGGGCCGATCGGCACGCTAGAAATGGGTGATTCGACTCCCCGGCCCGGCACCGGTCGTGGCGCATGATCGGGTCATGTCCGGACCCTCCAGGCCCAGCAGCCCCCGAGCCGCGACCGCCGCGACCGCCGCGATATCGATCCAGGCTACCCAGGTCGTCCCGATCGTCGGCATGACCTGCCGGACGTGCGAACGGCGGATCGAGCGTGAGGTCGGGCGGATCCCGAACGTGGAGCACGTGTCGGCGTCGGCGGCACGCGGCCGGGTCGAGATCGTGACCACAGGGCCGGTCGCACCTGCAGCCGTGCAGGGCGCCATCGAGGCTGCCGGCTACACCGTCGGACGCACATCCTGGTTCTCGCACGACCTGCGGCATCTGGCTCACGGCCGGCGCGGGGATCCTGCTGGTGGCCGCGCTCGCGGTCGTGGCCCAGGTGAGCGGCCTCACCGAACTCGCGCCCGCGACCGACGACATCAGCGAGGGCGGCCTGCTCGTCGCCCTGCTCCTCGGCCTTGCGGCCGGCGTATCGACCTGCCTGGCCCTGACCGGCGGGCTGGTCCTGGCACTGTCGGCGGCGTTCAACGCCGGCCGAAGCCCGGGCGGCGACGGCGAGGTGCTGGCCCGTCTCCGCCCCAGCATCGTCTTCGTGAGCGGCCGGATCGTCGGCTTCGCATTCCTTGGGGCCCTGCTCGGTGCCATCGGCGCCTCGATCGCCCTTCCGCCGACGGCGGTGGCCATCCTGATGGTCTCGGTCGCGGTCCTGATGACTCTCCTCGGCGTCCGGCTCACGGGTCTCTCGCCGCGCGTGGCGGCGTGGTCGCCCACGCTTCCGATGGGTGTCGGGCGCCGACTGGGCATCGACGAGGGATCGGTCGTGGCGTACTCCGACACTCGGGCCCTTGCCCTCGGGGCCGCGACCTTCTTCCTGCCGTGCGGGTTCACCCAGGCCGTGCAGGTCTACGCGCTCTCGACCGGGTCACCGCTGGCCGCGGGCGCGATCATGGCGGTGTTCGCGATCGGCACCGCACCCGGGCTGCTCGCCCTGGCCGGGCTGCCGGCGCTGATCCCGTCCGGCGCCCGCCCGGCGTTCAGTCGCGTCGTCGGGGTCGTGGTCCTCGCGTTCGCGCTGCTCAACGGCGCCGCCGGCCTTCGACTCATGGGCTTCTCACCGGGGCTCGATACAGCGAGCAGGCCCTCCGTCGCGCCGGTCGTCACCGTCGAGGACGGTGTCCAGGTCCTGCGCACCTTCCAGCTCGCCAGCGGCTACCTGCCGGAGGAGGCGGCGATCTATGCGGGTGTCCCCACACGCTGGGTCGTGGAATCCCTTGGTGGCGGGTCTTGTGCGATCTTCCTCCAGGTGCCGTCGCTCGGGCTGGCGGTCACCCTGCACGAAGGCGACAACGTCATCGATCTCCCGCCGCTCGAGGCCGGGCGGATCGCCTACACCTGCTCGATGGGGATGTACGGCGCCACGCTGACGGTCGTGGAGCCGCCGCCCGACGTCCTGGGCGGGCTCTCGCCGAGCTGACTCGCCGCACCAGCGGGCCGAATGGCACTTGCCGCCGCAGGCACCGCGTCCTAGCCTCGTCCCGAGGAGCGCTGCGATGCAGCACATCGCGTTCATCGCCATGAGCGGTGTCCGGGCGGCCAGCGAGGAGCTCAACGCCGCCGGCCTGACGATGCCGGGGTTCCTGGAGCGCAGCCAGGCGATCGCCTCGCTGCCCAGCCTCGTCCCTGCTGACGCTCGCCGGCCCTGACCCCGGACTCGTTCGAGATCAGCTACCACGAGATCGAGGACATCCGGAAGATGGGCGAACCGCCCGTCTGCGATGTCGCCGCCATCGCGTCCTACTCGGCGCAGATCAAGGACGCCTACCAGCTGGCCGATCGGTATCGCGCGCTCGGCGTGCGCACGGTCCTCGGTGGCCTGCACGTCACCGCCCTGCCGGACGAGGCGCTCGAGCACGCCGACGCGATCGTCGTCGGCGAGGGCGAGCTCGGCTGGCCGGACCTCCTCGCGGACCTCGCCAGGGGCCGGCTGGAGCGCATCTACGGGCCGAACGGCCGCGAGTTCGACCTGGCCGACGCGCCGATGCCGCGGTTCGACCTGCTCGATGTCGAGCGCTACAACCGGCTGACCGTGCAGACCCAGCGCGGCTGTCCGTGGCGCTGCGAGTTCTGCGCCGCGTCCATCCGCCTGACGCCGAAGTACAAGGTCAAGCCGGTCGACAAGGTCCTCGCCGAGATCCACGAGATCAAGCGCCTCTGGCCGGCCCCGTTCATCGAGTTCGCCGACGACAACTCGTTCGTCAACCGCCGCCATTCGAAGGAGCTCCTGCGCGCGATGGTCGGCGAGCACATCCGCTGGTTCACCGAGACCGACATCGCCATCGCCGACGATCCCGAGCTGCTCGACCTGATGCACGCCTCGGGCTGCGCGGAGGTCCTGATCGGCCTCGAGAGCCCGACGCTCGCGCGGCGTCGATGGGGTCGAGACGCGCCGGAACTGGAAGCGCGGCCGCTTCGACGACTACGCCGACGCGATCGAGCGGATCCAGTCGCACGGCATCGCCGTCAACGGCTGCTTCGTCCTGGGCCTCGACGGCGATGGGCCCGAGGTCTTCGAGGCGGTCGAGGCGTTCGTCCGCCGCGAGCGGCCAGTTCGACGTGCAGATCACGGTCATGACGCCGTTCCCGGGCACGCCGCTGTACGACCGGCTGCTCGCCGAGGGACGCCTCCTCGAACCGACGGCCTGGGAGCGCTGCCGCCTGTTCGACGTGAACTTCCGGCCGCTGGGGATGTCGCCGGAGGCGCTCCAGCACGAGGCGGTGGAGCTGGGCCGCCGGCTGTACACCGAGGAGGAGCGGGCCGCCCGCCGGCACCGATTCCACCAGCAACGCCGGCACCTCCTGGGAGACCTCCGGAAGGCGCCTCACGCGGAGGAAGCGAGGGTGATGGCATGACAGCGTCGTCGGCGAGCCCGGTCCTGGCGCGCTTCCGCTGGTTCTTCCTGGTGGCGGCCGTGTACGACATGGCCCTGGGACTGGTCTTCTTCGTCGCGTACAAGCCGATGTTCGAGTGGCTCGGGATGACCCTGCCGCCCCACGTCGTCCTACATCCACCTGCTGGCGATCTTCGTCTTCGTGCAGGGCGCTCAGCTACCTGATCGCCTGGACGGATCCGCTGGCGAACCGCGGGATCGTCATGGTCGGCGTGCTGTACAAGGCCAGCTACTCGGCACTTGCGGCGTACTACCTGGTGACCGATCAGATCCCGGCCATGTTCTTCGCCTGGTTCGGGTTGTTCGATCTGCTCTTCCTCATCGGCTTCGTGTGGTTCCTGCGCTGGTCTCGGGGAGCATCGAGGCGCGTGATCGATGCCGCGGTCGCGCGTCGGCTTCCCGTCGAGCTTTCGCCGGATCGGCGCTTCGAGCGACGCGTCAAGCGGCTGACCGCGGTCAGCGCGATCGCCCTCGGCCTGATCTGGGCGCTGAGCGTCGCCACCCTGGAAGTGCCGACGACGGTCGGTGCGGCTCTCGCGGCCGGCTGGGTCCTGATGCCAGCGACACTGCTCGTCAGCCTGCGCTACCCGAAGCTCCGGTATGGGCTCGTGGTGCCGGCGTCGCTGGTGTCCGTCGGCCTGCTGGCCATCTGTCTCGGATGGCTTCCGGACGATCCCATCGCCGCCATCGGCTGGGTCCTCATGCTGGTGGGCATCGCGGTCGGCGGTGGGCTCGGGCTGTGGTTCTGGTACCGGTTGCTACCGGTGCCGGCGCGCTTCGACGACCCCTTCTCGAAGGGCCGCTGGGCCTTGATCGGGGCCCACGTCCTCCTGGTCGTGGGCGGCTTCGTCCTGGCCGCGCAGGCCCTGCTCGGGTAGCGCCCGAACGGCCGCCCGCAGACCCCGTCAGCGCGAGAGCACGCGCCTGAACCGCCACGTTCCGAGGGCCACCAGGCCCAGCGCGAAGAGGCCCAGGACCGCGAGTTCGGGCAGGATGTCGGCCACCCCGCCGCCGCGTAGTCCGACGGTCCGGAGTCCCTGGACCGCCCACGCGTGTGGCGTCGCGAACGCGATCGTTCGCATCGGCTCGGGGAAGATCTCGAGCGGCACCATGGCGCCACCGAGGGCGCCGAGCAGCATCCCCGCCATCACGCCGAGCGAGCCGGCCTGGTCAACGTCGTTCGCGAAGACGCCGACGACCATCGCCGCGCCGGTCCCGACCAGGGCGAAGGCAACCACCACCATCCCAGCCGCGAGCGGATCGCCCCACGGGACACCGAACGCGAACGCCGACAGGAGCACGATGAACAGCCCCTGGACCATCGCGACGCCGAAGCGTCCGATGACCTCGCCGACCACGATCGTCGTGATGCCGATGGGCGCGGCCAGCATCCGCCGCGACACGCCGAGCTGTCGGCTCAGGATGACCTGGGTCGCCGCCGTCATCGATGTCAGGAACATGAACAGCACGAGCTGGCTCTGGGCGCCGGGTGCGAACGCCGCGGTCCCCTCGGGGAAGATCCCCTCGCCGAGCCGCTCCACGGTCACCTCGATCCCTGGCGTCCCGGCCTGGACCTCGGCCGCGATCGCGAGGGCCTCGTCGAACGGGATGCCGGCCTCGACCTGGACCAGTCGGGCTGCCTTGACGCGGGCCGCCTGCTCGGAGACGGCGGTATCCACGGCGCGGCGCAAGGCCGACAAGGCCGTCGTCGGCAGACCGATGACCGTCACATCGGCCTGCCGGCCATCGCGCAGCGCCGTGTCGTAGCCGGCCGGCACGATCAGACCCAGCTCCAGCGAACCGTCCTCGACGGCCGCCCTCAGACGGGCCTCGTCGGCCGGCGTCCGGATCTCGAGCTCGACCGCGCCTTCCCGGATGGACTCGATGAGACCGGTGGCGAGCGGACCGCCGTCGACCACGACGATGCCGAGGCGAGGCGACGTGCGACCACCGAACACGGTCCCGAGCACGACGATGAGCACCACCGGCAGGACGAAGATGAAGAACAGGCCGATGCGATCGCGGAACAGCCGCCGCAGGTTCACTTCGGCGATCGCGAGCGCCCTCACGGCGTCACCACCCGGCGCGCCCTGGCGAGTCCGATCCCGCCGGTCACGACGCCCAACGTGAGCAGGACCAGGATCGAGGGTGCGACCGTCCCGATGCCACCGCCGGCGGCGAGGTCGTTGACCCCGCGGAGGAACCAGGCGTGCGGCGTGAGGAGGCTGAGCGACGCGAGCCCTTCCGGCGCCTGGGATAGGGGGAAGAACGATCCGCCCAGCACCGCCAGGGTCAGCGCCACGATGGCGATGGCGCCGCCGGCCTGCTCCTCGGTCCGGGCGAACCCCACGACGAGCGTCGCGATGCCCGTCGCCGCGATCGCCGTCGCCAGTACGAGGCCGGCGACGGCCAGCGGGTCGCCCCAGCTCGCCCCGAGCAGGAGCGTGGTCGCGATCACCACGACGCTCATGGACACGACCGCCAGGACCAGGCTGACCAGGACCTTGCCGAACAGGATCGTGCCCGGCCCGATCGGCGAGGCGAGCATCCGGGCCAGCGTGCCGGTCCGTCGTTCGGCCAGCAGCCCGACGACTCCGAACTGCGCGGCGAAGAAGACGAACAGGACCGCCATCGAGGCGCCGTAGTAGGTCTTGGATGAGGCCGCGCGTTCTGTCGTCGCGTCCGCGGAGACGACGATCGGTGCCGGGATCGCGAGCGCGTCAGCTGCGAGACGGGCGATGAGCGAAGGCTCGGGGGAGGCCGCCGTGGCAGCCAGCGCCGCGCGGACGCCGACCTGCACGGCCGTGACATCGCTGCCGAACCCGTTGAGCACGGAGCGGGCGATCTCGGCCGAGAGCGTCGAGTCACCGCCGATCACCAGCAGGCGCGCCGGCTCGCCTGCCGCGATCGCGTCCGAGAAGCCGGCCGGGATGACGATCGCCGCGTCGACGTCCCCGGCATCAACCTGCGCCCGGGCCGCCGCCTCGGCATCGGCGGTGGTGATGGTGGCCACGTTTGCATCGGCGAGGCCCCTGAGTGGACCGTCGCGCAGTCCCTGGGCGATCGGGCCTCCGTCGAGATCCACCACCACGTAGTCCGCATGGAAGCCTTCCTGGCTCGGGATCATGAGCGAGAACAGGAAGGCGAGCCCGAGCGGCGCCAGGATCGCCAGGAACAGGGCGGAGCGATCGCCGATCTTCTGGCGCAGGTCCTTGCCGGCGATGACCAGGGAGGCTGGCATCGGTCAGTCCCGCAGCGCCTTGCCGGTCAGGTGGAGGAAGACAGCCTCGAGGTCGGGCTCGACGACTTCGACGCTCCGCACGATGGCGCCGTTGTCCGCCGCGGTCTCGAGGATCCCCGGCAGGTGGTTCCGTGCCTGGTCCACGACCAGCTCGATCGTCCCGTCTCCGAGCGTCGCATCCTCCACGAATGCCAGGGCGGCGAGGGCGGCCGTCGCGGGTCCGACCGTCCCGCCGGCGACCAGATCGACGCGGTCCTTCTGGCCGACCAGGGCGACGAGTTCGCGCCGGGTGCCCTCGGCTTTGATACGGCCCTCGTCGATGATCCCGATCCGGTCACAGAGCCGCTCGGCTTCCTCCATGTAGTGGGTCGTGTAGAGGACCGCCATCCCCTCGCGACCGAGGTCCGCGACATTGGCCAGGATCGCGTTCCGGCTCTGCGGATCGACGCCGACGGTCGGCTCATCGAGCACCAGGAGTGCCGGCTTGTGGAGCAGTCCGATGCCGATGTTGAGCCGGCGCTTCATCCCGCCCGAGAAACTGTCGACGCGATCCTTCGCGCGGTCGGTCAAGTCGGTCAGGGCGAGGATCTCGTCCACTCGACGATCAAGCTCGCGGCCACCGAGGCGCTGCAGACGGCCGAAGAAGCGGAGATTCTCTCGTGCGGTGAGGTCCGGGTAGATGGCCAGGTCCTGCGGGACGTAGCCGATCGATGCCTTGGCCTCGGTCGCCCCGATGTCGACCGGGCGCCCGGCGACGATCACCTCGCCGCCGTCGCGGCGGAGAAGCCCGCAGATCATCGAGATCGTCGTGGTCTTGCCCGCGCCATTGGGACCCAGGAGTCCATAGGTCTCGCCGGCCGCGATCTCGAAACTGATCCCGTCCACCGCGGCCCGCTCGCCGTACGCCTTGCGCAGGTCACGGCATTGGAGAAGGGGTGCTGTTCCGGCCATCGGTCAGAGCCTCGATGTGCGAGTTCCGGGCTCGCTGGATGAACTGTCGCTTCAAACGCTAGCAGGCCCGACAAGAGCCGACTGGCTCGCGACTCGCCATCGGTAGGGGGAAACCTTTCTCCCTGTCTGATGCCTCATCCCTGTGTGACATTGGAGCGCGTCGGTCGCGACCGGCGTTTCATGGCGACCACGACGGAGCAGCACTTGATCACCCATCGGTCCACCGACCGGCTCCTGGCCGGCCCTCCGCTCGACGGTCCGGCCGAGCCTCTCGACGCGCATCGGGCGAGGCTCGGCGGGTTGCCCGACGGCGCCGGCGTCCACGATCTGATCGGCACGCTCGAAGCGAGCGGCCTGCTGGGCCGTGGCGGCGCCGGGTTCCCGGTCGGGCGCAAGTGGCGTGCCCTGGCGGAACGGAAGGGCGGTCCGGCGGTGGTCGTCGTGAACGGCGCGGAGGGCGAGCCGGCGAGCTTCAAGGACCGGATCCTGATGGCGAATCGGCCGCACCTCGTGGTCGACGGGGCGATCCTGGCCGCCGATGCCATCGGCGCCGACGAGATCGTCTTCTACGTCGGCGCGGAGCACGAGCCGGCGGTCGCGGCCATGAGCCGGGCCATCGAGGAGCGCCGGCGCGAGCTCAGCCGACCGATCCGCCTCGTGCAGGCGCCGATCAGCTACGTCGCCGGCGAGGCGTCGGCGGCCGTCAACTTCATCAACACCGGGGACGCCCGGCCGACCACCACGCCGCCGCGCGTCTCCGAGCGCGGCGTCGGGGGAGCCCCGACGCTCGTCCAGAACGTGGAGAGCCTGGCCTACGCGGCGCTCATCGCCCGGTTCGGCGAGCGGTGGTACCGGTCGGCGGGGCGGGCACGAGTCTCGCGGGCACGGCGCTGATCACCGTCACCGGCGCCGCATCCGCGCAGGGCGTCCGGGAGATCGAGCTCGGGACGACGGTCGGCGAGGTCGCCGCCGATGTCGGGCGCCCGCGCTGCCGGGATCCAGGCGGTCGTGCTCGGCGGCTACTTCGGGACATGGGCGCCGATCGGCGACGTCTGGGACCTTCCGCTCGATCCGGCCGTGATGAAGGCCCACGGCCTGACCTTCGGGTGCGGGATCGTCGGCCTCCTGCCGAGCGACGTCTGCGGCGTGTCCGCGACCGCGGAGATCATGGGTTCATGGCGGACGAGAGCGCCGGCCAGTGCGGCCCGTGCGTGCACGGGCTCCGGGCGATCGGGGACGCGACGACGGCGGGTCGCGGACGGCGGGGCCGGCGCCGACGAGATCGGCCGCATCGAGCGATGGACCTCGCACGTCGACGGGCGCGGCGCGTGCCACCACCCGGACGGAGCGGCCCAGCTGATGGTCAGCGCGCTGAACGTCTTCGGCGACGAGTTCCGCCACCACGCGCGGACGGGACGGTGCTCCATCACCGGGTCGCGGATCGTGGCGGCCTAGGATGGAGGTGCGTCTGCGGGTCGACTGGATCCGCTGCGACGGCTATGGCCTGTGCGGCGACCTGCTGCCCGACCTGATCGAACTGGACGATTGGCGCTACCCGATCCTGCGACCCGGCGCCCGTCGGCCGTGAACGCCTGCACGACGCCCAGCGAGCGGTCGATTGCTGCCCGATGAAGGCCCTCAGGCTCGAGTCACTTGCAGCTCGGACGCGGCCGGGGTAGTCCTCCGCAGGTTTCGCCCAGCCGTCGCCGTCCATGGTCCCGCGACTACGTGTCATGCGGCCCTTGGCGTCCCGACTGCCGGAGCGCGACGCTCTGGTCATGCCGACGACCGTGAAGTTCCCAGATCCTGGCCATGTCCAGACCGAGACTGCCACTCCCGCCCTCGCGCCTCCGCCGGTCCCGACCGAGGCGACCCGGCGCATGCACGAGGTGTTCCTCAAGCTGAACCGGTGGGTGGCCGTGCCGCTGCTCCGGGCGGGCCTGGGCCCCTGGATCGGGACGCCGATCGGCGGGTACCTGCTCCTCCTGCGAGCCCGCGGCCGCACGAGCGGGGTCGTCCGGGAGACGCCGCTCAGCTACTTCATCGCGGAGGGTGCCGCCTGGGTCTGCGCCGGGTTCGGCCCGACCACGCAGTGGTATCGGAACATCCTGGCCGACCCGGGAGTCGAGGTGGTCCTGCCCGGCCGGACGGTCGCCTGCGTCGCGGAGGACGTCCGCGACCCCGAGGTCCGGAGCCGGATCATCCCTGCCCTCGTCCACGCCGTCGGCATGCCGGGAGCGCTCGGTGGCGTCGATCCGCGTCACGCCACGGACGAGCAGATCCTCGAGGCGTATGGCTGGGTCCCGCTCATCCGCCTGCGCCCGGTCGGGAGCCCGATCGCTGCTGGGCCGGACGATCCGGGCGGGACGGCGTGGATCTGGCGCCAGGCCGTGGTCATCGGGGTGATCCTCATCGTCGGGGGTTTCAAGCTGCGGTTCCTCGGTCGGTTGCTCGGGCGGCGCTGAACGTCCAGGTCCAAACCCTCGCAGCGCTGGGGCGGCTGGCTCCGGTACCATCCGGCGATGCCGTTCCCGCCTGGCTTCCTGTGGGGGGCCGCGACTTCCAGCTACCAGATCGAAGGAGCGGTCAGCGAAGGCGGTCGGGGCGAGACGATCTGGGATCGCTTCAGCCATACGCCGGGCAACACCGTGGGTGCGGCGACAGGCAACGTCGCCGCCGATCACTATCACCGCGTCGGCGAAGACATCGACCTGATGGCCGACCTCGGTCTCCAGGCGTATCGCTTCAGCATCGCCTGGTCGCGACTGTTCCCGGACGGCGGCGGACAGCTCAACCAGGCCGGGCTCGACTTCTACCGGCGCCTGGTCGACCGCCTCCTGGAGCGCGGGATCGCCCCGATGGCGACGCTCTACCACTGGGATCTCCCGCAGGCGCTGCAGGACCGGCAGGGTGGCTGGGTCGCCCGCGACACGGCGAGCCGGTTCGCCGACTATGCGACCGCAGCGTTCGGGGCCCTCGGCGATCGGGTCGGCCAGTGGGTCACCCTCAACGAGCCGTGGGTCGCGGCCTTCCTCGGGTACCACGAGGGGCGACACGCGCCCGGCGTCCGCGATCTGACGAGTGCCCTCCGGGCGGCGCACCACCAGTACCTGGGGCATGCCGCGGCCGTCGCGTCATTCCGGGCGCTGGGCATGCCGGGTGAGATCGGGATCACGTTGAACCTGAACCCGGCCGATCCGGCGACCGATAGTGAGGCGGACGAACGGGCCACGACCCTGTACGACGGGAATCTCAACCGCTGGTTCCTCGATCCGCTGTTTCGGGCGAACTACCCGGCCGACATGGTCGAGCACTACGTCGGCCTGGGGGCCGATCTCGACTTCATCGAGCCGGGGGATCTCGACACCTTCGCCCAGCCGCTGGACTTCCTGGGGGTCAACTACTACTTCCGGAACATCGTCAGTGCGACCGCCGATGGACTGGGCTGGGATGCGGCGCGTGCACGGCCGGGCGACACCGACCTGTCGAATATCGGCTGGGCGATCACGCCGGACGGGCTGCGCGACATCCTCGGGCGGGTCCGGCGCGACTACACGTCCCTGCCGACGTACGTGACCGAGAACGGGATCGCGCTCGATGACGCGGTGGGGCCCGACGGCGCCGTCCACGACCCTCGCCGCATCGACTACCTGGCCGGCCACATCGCTGCCGCCGAGGCGGCCATCGCCGACGGGACGGACCTGCGCGGCTACTACGTCTGGTCGCTCCTCGACAACTTCGAGTGGTCGTTGGGGTACGGCCCCAGGTTCGGGCTGGTCCACGTGGACTACGCCACCCAGGCCCGGATCCCGAAGTCGAGCGCCAGGTGGTACTCCGACGTCATCAGCGCCAACGGGTTGCCCGGATCCACCGGGTAGGTCGGCCCTGGACGCCAGCAGCCTCGCGGCCCTAGTCCACGAGCCCCGCGGCGACGATGATCGCGTCGACGCCCTTGCCTCGCATGACCTTGATCGTGCCGCCGTTGCCGTTGATGTCGAACGTGTTGGCGATGATCTGGTCCACGACGAGGGTGCCGCCGTTCCCGTTCAGCTTCACCTGAGCCCCGGGGACGTAGATGATCCCTTCCACCACGGTCGAGGACGAGGAGCCGTTCAAGCGTCACGGACGTCGTCAGCGTGCGGTCCTGGAAGATGACGATGTCGTTGTAGATCGCATCGGGGCTACTGGACGCAACGTTGAGGGACGCGAGCTTCATCCGGGCCGCGTTCGAGTTGAGGATGACCGGACCCCCAGCGGCGTTAGGCAGCTTCGAGTTGTAGAGCATCACACCGCCACACAACGCCTCGGTCGTTGTCGCCGTGGCGCACGCCGAGGTGGCGTTCGCTTGGGACTCCGACCCGATCGTGACGATCGACCCGCCGCCGCCGATATCCAGCCCTCCGCCACCGAGCCAGTAGATGCCCGGCATCAGGTAGACCGTCCGGCCCTGGGTGACTTCGAGACCGCCGGGATACAGACCGGGATAGAGGATCCACGGGACAGTCCGCCGGCCCGCCGGTCGCCGGGATCTTGCACTTGACCGGCGACGTTTCGTTCGGCGGCGCCGTGAGCGACCCTGGGCAGTTCTTCGGGATGGCGGGCGCCGGCAAAGTCGTCCCCGCGTAGACCATGGGTAGCGCGAGCGGCGGCTTGGCTGGAGCCGGCAGGTTGCGCAACGGGTCCGGCAGGGCGAACGAATTCTCGGCGATCGTGCACTCGATCGGCGGACCGGACCCCGCGTCCTGGAACTCACCCACCACGCGGCAGGTCGCATCGGGAGCGTGGACATCGATCGTGGCGCCGCCCGTCCGGCTGAACCCGATCGGGGTACCCGTGCAGTCGGCGCCGCTGGAGTTCGACTGGATGTTCGCGTACGCCTCGACGATGCCGCCACCGGAGACGGCGATGGCCTTGCACTCCGTCGGATCGAGCGCCAGCATCGAGAACGGGAAGGTCAGGTTCTGGCTGTTCGTGGCAACGGCGAAGGCTCCCACGGGCCATGCAGCCTTGCCGATGATCCCGCCGAAGATCGACGGGCGCGAGGCCTCGATCTGGACCTCGATGAAGCCCGGCAGCCCGGCATACCGGCCGTGGATGGCCGGGATGTAGACATTGACGACCTCGTCCGTGTCGGCTCCGCCTCGTCGAATCCGTTGTCGCGGGCGAGCTGTCGGGCTGCGGTCTCCGCGTCCGCCTCCGAGCTGAGGACGAACCGGGCGCCGGCAAGCGCAGCCGCATCGGCGGCGTTCTGCTGGTCGCGTCGCTCGACGAGCATCATCCCGACATCGAATGCGAGCGTCATGATCAGGAGCAGCACGATGATCGCGCCCGCGAAGAGCACGAGGACCTGTCCACGTTCCCGGGAACGGCTAGTTGTTGACGACAAGGCTCGACTCCGCCGTGATGGTGATCGGTGGCAGGGGAACGATCGGGACCAGGCTTCGGTAGGTGAAGGTGGCGGACACCGTGACCGTGGACCCGCGCCCGTTGTCGCCCGGGTCGTGCCAGACCGGGTCGACGGTGATCGGACTGAGGACGCCGAACGCCGCATCCCGGACACGCTCCCGCACGTCGTCTCCGGCCGGGTCGCACGACCTGCTTCCCGGCGCGGCCGGGCCGGTCGGGCAGCCGATGGTGTTGGCGCCGTTGACGATCGCGTACCGCGCGCCCTCGCGCGTCGCGTTGTTGAGGGTCTCGTAGTAGAAGATGAAGCGCCCGGCCTCGATGATCCCGAACAGGAGCAGGAAGAACATCGGGGCCACGAGGGCGAACTCGACGAGCGCCTGGCCGCGGCGACGCCGACGTGCGGTGAGGCGCGATGATCGGCTCATGGGCCGGTCGAGAGGTCGATGTCGGTCATGGCGAAGGTGCTGTCCCGCTGGAAGCGTGATCGATGCCGGGAATCCGTAGTGCTGGCCGATAGAAGTCGATGCTCATCGGAGCGATCAGGCGGAAGTCGAACGTGAGGGTGACGGTGACCCGGCACGGGGTCGTCCGCATCGGGTCGTCGCACCCGGCGCTCGGGTCGACGGGTCCGCACGGACCTCCTGGCGGAGGCGGTCATGCAGTAGGCGAAACTCGGGTTGGTGCAGTTGCCGGTGGCCGGATCAGCGTCGGGGTCGGCATAGCCGGTGAGGTCGCTTGCGGCGATGCAGGCCCGCCGCTGCATCTCGGCCACCGTCGCATCCATCGGGGCGCCGTCCTGCCACTTGCCGGCGCCCAGGGTCGTTCCGAAGTCCGCCGCCTCGCGCGCGGCCGACTCGACGCTCATCAACGTCGTGTAGACGCGCGCGAAGTCCAGGATCGCGAAGAGCATGATCACCATGAGCGGGAGCACGAGCGCGAATTCGACGAGGCTCTGACCGCGCTCGTGCCGCTTCCGTCCGGACACGTAGCTCCTTCGGATGCGGGCGACTGGTACGGAAGTACCATGTGGCCGCACCCTTGCAGCGAACCTTGCTTCGGTGCGTGGACGCACAGCAGTCGCCGTGCCACGGCCGAACCCGGTGCGTCGAGGCCCCACGCGAACGCGGGGCACACGCGGGGCGGGATCGATGTCCTGGCTCGACTCGCTCTACAGGGTCACGTGCGGCCGGAGGGACCGGCCTGGGTGCGGAGATGCTGCGGCTGCCGCGTCGGGGTCGTAGTAGATGACGTGGCCCACGCCTTCGACGGCGATCGGACGTGTGCCGCGAACGGTGGCGAGGTGCGTTGCGATCGCCCGGAGGACCGGCATCGACTCGGTCCCGAACGAGAACCGGATATCGACGTCCGTCGACGCGAGCTCCGCCTCGTCGACCCGCTCCTGGGTGAGGATGAGCACGTCGTCCCGCATGTACGCCTCGGCGTTCTCCTCCTCGCGTGATGCGTACCACTCCCTGCCGGGCGGCGGTGCGACGAGCTCATCGGCGGCAGGCCCCATCGCGGATCCCACCGCACGCCTGAAGGCATCGAGGGCGCCGATCCAGTCGCCGGGGCGGGCCGCGAGGTGGCCGTCGATCGCGCCGTAGACGGGCGCCAGGATCGGCGCCAGATCGGGCAGCTGCCGGAAGAGACCCGGCTCGAACACGAGCGCCCGGCGAACCAGCGTCGGATGGCGGAGCGCGAGCTGCAGCGCCACGATCCCGGCCGAGCTGGACCCGAAGACCACGACCTCGTCGAGCCGGAGCGCGCGGAGCAGGGCCGCCGCATCGTCGGCGTGCTGCGCCGAGCCGCCGCCGGGCCAGTCGTCGCGACCGCTGCGCTGGGTTCCTCGGCGATCGTAGGTCACGACCGTGAAGTCCTCGAGGCGCTCGGCGACAGGACGCCAGACCTCGGCATCCTCGCCACCGCCGTGGATGATCAGGAGCGCCGGCCCGGAGCCACGGACTTCGACGTGCAGGGTCGTACCGTTGACGTCGCATCGGCGGACGAGCGGCGGATCGGCTCCTGGCAGCGCGTCGGGGTTCGGGCTGGGTTCGGGCGGGGCCATCAACACGAGCGTACCGTCGGACATCGACGCGTGCCGGGGCCGGTGGTCGCGGGAGCCGGCCACAGGCATGGGCGTAGCTGGGCGAGCGTTCGCCCAGCTACTCGACATCTCCCGTCATAAGGATTCGGCCGGGATCGGGTGGAGCGACCAGCACGAGTAGAAGGCTATGCCCGACCCCCCGGCGTCGTCCCACCCAGAGACCCCATGGATGCCCATGCGATCGAGCCGGTCGTTGAGAACGCGGACCGGAGGCGTTCACTGACGGGTCGAGGATCACTCGAAGCTGGCACGGATGAACTGCTCAAGATCATCCCAGCTCGGGCCCGAGCCTTCGGTTTCACTCTCTTGCCCATCGCGGTCGGTCACCCACGTCGTGGCCTGCGCTGCGTCGATGATGTCGGGAACCGAATGTCCCGCTCCGGGTACGAACGTCAGCCGCGCCTCGTTGCCCTCGGCAACGGTCGCGTCGTACAGGAGCTGGCTCTGGTCGTACGGCACCTGCGGATCGGCCAGGCCGTGCAGCAGCCAGATCGGGACGTCGGCCTCGTCGATGTAGGTCGCCGGATCAGCCTTCTCGGTCTCATCCGGGCAGTCCTGGATGCTCACAAGCGCGCCCATATCGGGTGGGCCCTCACTTGGGCCTTCCGTCGGGCACTGGATCAGGAGGCCGACGGGCGACGTAGGCTCGTCGATCGGGTAGATGTCGCTGTCCATCGACAGGTCGTTCGCCGCAACGAACGCATCGATCGAAAGGAAGTCGGTCGGCGGGAAGAAGGCAACGGCAACCCGGACGGCGCTCGACGTGCCGTCGACGCCTGTCTCACCCTCGAGTTCGAGCGTGTCACCGGTCGCGGCCGCGAAGGCGGTCGCCCACCCGCCGGATGAGTTGCCCATGAACGCAAACCGGTCTGGGTCGATGCCGTAGGTTGCCGCGTTCTCGCGCAGGAACCGGATCGCGGCTCGCACATCGAACCCTTGTGCGGGGAAGCGCGCGTCAGAGCTCGACCGGATGTTGATCGATGCCACGGCGAAACCGCGCGCCGTGAACTCCTCGACGATGGCGGTCTCCTCCCCGAGGGCCTTCACGTCGTTCTCGGACCAGGCTGACCCCGAGTGCCAGATGATGAGCGGAAGCGCGGCATCAGCCGGACGACCCGGGACATAGAGATCGAGCAGATTCCCGGGTACGGCCGATCCGTACGCAAGGTCCTTGTGCTCCGTCACTTCTGCGACCGAGGGCGCAGGTGACGGCGCGACAGGCGTGGCAGTCGGAACCGGCGTGGCCGATGGCGTCGCGGTCCGAGGCTCGCCCGTCTCGGCCCGCTGAGCATGCCGCCAGTACGACGATCAGCAAGCACACCGCCAGCGCATGTCCCCAGAGCACTCTCACGGCGCCCGTCCTGCCCCTTGCGCGGCTTGACTGCTTGACCTTGCCTTGTCGTCCTGGTCGGCGGCAGCCAATGGCTCGATCATCCGCCTGACCTCCTCGCTCCGACCGGCGATCCAGGAGTCGGCCTCGGACTCGCCGGGGACCTGCAGACCGATCCTCCACGAACCGTTGACGGTCGGTGGGCGCGAGGCTGCCGATGTCGTAGGCGAGTTCTTCGAGCCACTCTATCGCAAGGTGGTCGTCCGGGACGAACTCCTGCCCAGCAACACCCCACGCATGGACGGCATCTCAGCCCTCGAACAAGGGAAGCCACCGACTGACTTGGAGTCGGAGATGGGAACGGGACACAGCACGACCCGGGCGGAGGACCGTCGGGGGTCGATCCGTGCGCGGATCTGGCCCGCCCGGAGGGCATCGGGCGCGCACGAACAACAAGCTCGAGGGCACCCGGTTCCAGTGTCAGACGAGCCGTCGCGCATGCGACCGCGGCCCATGGAGACCCCGAGTGTCGTCGCCCCGTGGACGCGCGGGCCGCCTATGCTTCCATCCGGCCATCGTCGGTCGCGTTCGAGATGAGGTGGAGGGTCCCGATGGAGCTTCTCAGGCCCGATCAGCAGCGTGCCGCGATGCTGACGCTCGCCGAAGCGTCAGCGAACGACCCCCTGCTCGAGATCGTGGCGCCAGACCCCGCGCAACAGGCGAGGGTCGCGCCCTGGTTCTTCGGCTTCCCGGTGTCCTACGGGTTGCGGTACGGGCGCGTGTGGGCCAACGAGGACGCCTCCGCGGTCGCGGTATGGATCCATCCCGAGAGCGGTTCCATGAGCATGCCGAGGCTGCTCCGGGCGGGCATGTGGCAGATGCCTCTCAAGCTGGGGACGAGCGGGATGAGCCGCTTCTCGAAGGCGATGGCCGTGACCGAGCCCTTCCACAAGCAGGTCGAGGGCCCGCACTGGTACCTGATGAACCTTGGGACACGGACCGCTCGGCAGGGCCAGGGGCTTGGCTCGCAGCTCGTGGAGATGGGAACGTCACGGGCGGACCAAGCCGGTCTGCCCTGCTACCTCGAGACCGCGACCGACGCGAACATCGCCTTCTACACGAAGCGCGGGTTCGAGATCATCGGTCAGGGCGAGTGCCTCGGGCATACGCTGACCGGAATGGTCCGGCAGCCGCGGTAGCGACCGGACTGGCTTCAAGGCCATCGTTCGCACCACCGCGTCACGGATCCGTCGGCGCTCAGCTCTTGGCCCGCCCGGAGGTGTCATGAGTCTCGACTCATGTGTCACCGATGTCGCGACTCATGACATGGCCCGCCCGGAGGGATTCGAACCCCCGACCTACTGATCCGAAGTCAGTCGCTCTGATCCACTGAGCTACGGGCGGATGCCCGGGATGATACCGCGCCTCGGCACGTCGCCCAGGACCGAGCACCGTCAGCGGCCATCACGGCGCCTCGGCGAGGATCCGGGCCCAGGTCAGCGGTGTCGAGGGATTGACGTCGAAGGTCCCCACCCCGACTTCCGGCCCGAGATTCCAGAACAGCGAGCCGACCGATCCATAGGTTGTCTGCGCAGCGAAGATGGCGTCGAATTCGCTCGCCCGGAACGCATCGCCCTCTTCCTGGCGGAACCCGAACTCCTCCGTGAACCAAGGTTTCCCCAGCGCCTGGGCGACGGGTGCGAGCACGGGCGTCTGGCCGTCGGCGAGCGGGAGCTGCGTCGTCTGCGGCGGGTAGGTGTGGAGCGACGGGAGCGTGTTGTCGGCGAGGCCGAATAGCGCGATCCCGTCCACCTGCTGGCCCGACAGGATCGGGTCGCCGTTGCCGTCCAGCCCGGCATAGGTGCCACTGAGGCCGCCGGTCGAGCGGAGATGATGTGGGTCGAGCGACTTCCATTCCGCGAGCGCCCACACGAAGAAGTCCGTCAGCTCCTGCTCCGAGCTGGCCTTGCCGCATTCACCGTACCCGGGTCCGATCGGCTCGCCGGCGATCGAGACGACGAGGATCGTCGGGTCCTTGCGGTACGTGATCCCAGTGACCGTGTTGACGCGGTTCGCGACGAACGTCATGAACGTCGTCCAGTCGGCCCGGTGGGCGACGGTGTACGGATCGAGCGCCGCATAGTCGACCGGCGTGCGATCCTGGTTGGCTTGGCAATTGACGACCCAACCGTGATCGATCTGCGACGACCAGACCAGCCAGTTCCGATACGAGGAGAGGTCGAGGATGACCTTCATGCCCGCTTCCCCGGCCCGGGCGATCAGACCGTCGATCCACTGCCAGTCGGCTTCGGCGTACGGGGCGCCGGGATCGTTCGACGTCTGGTTGAAGATGTCACTCAGCCGGAGTGTGTTGAGGTTGGCGTCGGCAGCCCAGCCGAAGACCTGGTCCGGATCGGCTGTGTGGCCGTGGTTCGAGGTCTGGTAGATCGACGCGCCGAAGATCTCGAATGGCTGGCCGTCGAGGACGAGGCTGGCTCCGGACGCCTGGACGAAGCCGCCGAGGGTCGAGGGCAGGGTCTGGGTCACGGGCGTCGCTGCCTGGTAGGTGGCGTTGCCGGCCTGGCTTGCCGTGATCGTGCAATCACCCGGGTTCTCGAGGGTCAGGACCACGCCCGACACCGAGCAGATCGACGACGAGGCGGCCGCGACGGTGTAGGTGACCGGCAACCCAGAGGATGCCGATGCGGTCAGTGTCAGCGGCAACTCGCCGAGGGACCGGCTACCCAGCGCGCCGAACATGATCGTCTGGGCGACCGAGGCGGTCGTGACCGTGAATGTCCGGGCGACGTTCGGCGCCGGCCGGTAGATCGTGTTGCCGACCTGGCTCGCGATGACGCGACACGTCCCGGTCCGCAGCAGGGTGATCGTGGCGCCGTTCGCGCCACCCGCGGTGCACACGGCGGCCGTGGACGTCGTGAAGGTCACGGGCAACCCGGACGAGGCGGTCGCCGCCAGCGTCAGCGGCGACTGGTTGATGTTCGCGGTCGGCGGCTGGGCGAACGCGATCGTCTGGCTCGCCTGCGTGACGTTGAAGTTGCGGGTGATGGACGGCGCCGCCGCGTAGGTCGCGTTGCCGGGCTGGCTGGCGACGACCGAACAGGAGCCGGTGGCCAGGAAGGTGATCGTCGTCCCGCCGGCGCCCCCGGACGTGCAGACCGCGGGCGTCGTTGTCGCGAACGTCACCGGGAGTCCGGACGATGCGGTCGCGCTGACCGTCACTGGCGATTGCGCGAGGGTCTTCGCTCCGGGGTTGACGAAGGTGATCGTCTGGCCGGTGAGGTTGACCGTGAACGTTCGAGTCCGCTGAGCGGCGGCGGCGTAGATGCCGTTACCGCCCTGGTCTGCCAGCACGGTGCAGGCACCCGGTGTGACGAGGGCGATGGTCGAACCGTTCGTGCCCCCTGCGGTACAGACGGCGGGCGTCGAGGTCGTGAACGTGACTGGCAGACCCGAGGATGCGGTCGCGGTCACCGTGACCGGCGACTGGACCATGGTCTTCGTCGAAATGGTCGGGAACGTCACGGTCTGGCTCGCGAGGTCGACCGTGAAGGTGCGCGGACGGTCGGTCGCGGCGTTGTATGTGGCGTTCCCGGGCTGGGATGCGACGATCGTGCAGCTGCCAAGCGACAGGAGATCGATCATCGAGCCGTTGACCCCGCTCGTGGCGCAGACGGCAGGGGTGGTCGACGCGAACGTCACCGGCAAGCCCGACGACGCCGTCGCAGACACGCTGAACGGCGTCTGGAGCAGGGTCTTGGCCGACACGGCGCCGAACGTGATCGTCTGGCTCACTCGGCTGACCGTGAAGCTCCGGGACGCGGACGGGGCCGGGTTGTAGGCGGCGTTGCCAGCCTGGTCGGCCCGGACGGTGCAGGTGCCAGCTCCGACGAGCGTGATCGTCTGGCCGTTGGTGCCGCTCGAGGTGCAGACGGCCGGCGTCGTGGTCGTGAACGACACAGCGAGCCCGGAGGTCGCGGTCGCACTCGCGGTCACCGGCGATTGCAGCATCGTGCGATTCGGCATTGCTGCGAACGTGATCGCCTGGTTCGTCCTCGCGACCGGCGTGACGGCGTTAGAGGAGAGCGAGGCGGGACCGGTCCCGACGGCATTGGTCGCCGCGACGGTGAACGTGTAGCTGGTGCCGTTCGTCAATCCGGCGAGGGTCGCGCTGGTCGTCGCGCCGCCGACCGCGGTCGTGATGGACCCTGGGGTGGACGTGACCGTAAACCCGGTGATCGGACTGCCACCGTCATCCGCTGGGGCGGTCCACGTCACGGTCGCCTGCTGATCGCCACCGGTGGCGGCGACGCCAGTCGGTGCTCCAGGTTCGGACGACGGGTCCAGGTGCGGCAGCGTGAACTGGTAGATGTCGCGGGCCGAGTCGGTGTCGCCAGGGGCGAGTCGCATCGTTGCGCCGAGTCGGAGGAACAGCCGCGTCCCATCGCCGGAGGAGCCGTTGTATTCCATGAGGTGATCGCCGCCTGATGGGAGCGGAAGTCGAGTGATCTCGCCGTCGTCCCAGATCGCGATGTCGTAGTCCTCGTTCAGGTCGTCGATGTCGAGTGGTTCGCCTGATCGGAAAAAGACTCGAAGGCCATCGGTCGACATCCCGTAGAACTCCGCGTCGATGCCGAGATTCGGATCGCCGGGCGCCGCGGAGACGAGCAAGGTCCCAGCGTCGGTGTGGATGTAGATGTCGCGTGCGCTGTCCGTGTCAGTCGCGACGAGTGGAACGATCGTCGAGAAGAGGGTGCGGATCCGTCCGATGTCATCCCCAACGGGAAGGCGCCGACTCCATCGTCACCGGGAGTCAATAGCGTGGCGAACCCGGTGCCGACGAGGTAGAGGTCGTTCTGGTTGTCGGTGTCGTCGGGAGTCAGGCGGCCGGCCGCATCGATGATCAGCCTGGAGCCGTCATCCGACGCTGCCGATACGCGCGCGTAGTTGCCCGCCTCCTCGCCAGCGAGACCTCTGGAGACGAGCCGGGTCACGCCACCGGATCGCTCGTAGGAGTCTCCGTTGAGGTCCGTGTCGTCTGCGGTCAGCTGTCCATCAGTCGAGAAGTACACGTGGCTTCCGTCGGCTGTCGACGCCTGATACCCGCCATAGCTCGCGCCCGTGTCGGTAGGCCCGGTGGAGACGAGCGCGACGCCAGAAGCCGACCACTCATACAGGTCCTGGACGGTGTCCGTGTCTGACGGATCGAGCTGCTCCGCCGACTGGAAGAAGAGGTGCGAGCCGTCAGCCGACATCCCATTGAACGTCACGCTGTGCGGGCCGTTGCCCGCTGTCGCCGTAACGGACAGGAGGGTCACGACGCCGCCGGTCCGCTTGTAGATGTCGACACTGGCGTCGGTGTCCTCGGGGACGAGGTGACCGCTCGAGTAGAAGTAGAGGGTCGCGCCATCCGGCGTCGTGCCCAGCGGATAGTTGAAGTTCGAGCCGGAGTCGGTCGGGCTTGTCGAGGCGAGCGTGAGGACGCCCCCGGACCACTCGTACACGTCCGTATCCGAGTCCAGGTCCGCAGCGAGCAGCGGATCAGGCGTGTAGATGAAGACGTGCTCGCCGTTCGACGAGATCGTCGTCGCGTCGTAGCTCTGTTCCGTCGTCGAACCGGCCGTGATCAGCCGGACGCCGTCAGCCTCGGACCAGTCGTACAGGTCCAGGAGCGAGTTCGTGTCTTCAGCCGTCAGGACTTCGCGGGTCCGGTACACGACGTGCGAGCCGTCGGCCGAGGTGACCACCCAGATCGGGTTGATGCTGCCGTTGCCGCCGGTCGGTCCGACGGTCGTGAGGAGTGGTGGGATCGTCACGTCAGGGGTTGCGAGCGCGGACGCCGGCGGGGCCGCCGCCTCGGCGCCCCGAGCCGACACCACGGCGGGCACCAGCGTACTGGCCCCGATCAGCAGGACCGCAAACAGCGGACCGGTCCACGGCACGCGCAAGGCTGAGCCCCTCCCTGCCTGCGCGTACGAACGCCCCACCCTTCGTTCGCGCGGGCTCGACGCCTCCAACGCAGCGTCCGTCGCACTTTAGGCGGCGCCACCTGGCGAAGTCAATGGGGCGCCGTAGGTGCGACGGCGGCCGGACCGCATGCGACCCACCCACTTCTCGATCTCCACGGCGGCGAAGCCCAGCGTGGAGGCCACCAGCACCAGCATGAGTTGCTCCGGCGACAGCGCGACCGTCTCGAAGATCGGCTGGAGGGCAGGGACGTAGATGAGCGCCAGCTGCACGAGGAAGGTCCCACCCACCGCCATCGCCAGCGGCAGGTTCGTGCGAACGCCCAACCGGAAGAAGCTGTCGGTCTCCGATCGGACGGCCAGGGCGTTCCCAAGCTGGAGCAGCGCCAGCGTGGTGAAGACCATCGTCTGCCAGGGCCAGCCCTGGTCGATCGCCAGCGCCTGGACCGCCAGCGTCACCCCGGCCATGAACAGGCCGACCCAGATCGCGTGTTGCCACAGGCCGCGCGCGAAGATCGACTCGGATGGCGCTCGCGGCGGTCGCTGCATGGTGCCGCGCTCGGCAGGCTCCACGCCCAGGGCCAGCGCCGGCAACCCGTCCGTCACCAGGTTCATCCACAGGATCTGGACGGCGAGCAGCGGGAACGGCAACCCGAGGAACGGCGCGAGGACCATCACCCAGATCTCGGCCGAGTTCGTCGTCAGCAGGTAGCGCACGAAACGCCGGATGTTGTCGTAGATCCGACGGCCCTCTTCGACGGCGCGGACGATCGTCGCGAAGTCGTCGTCCGCGAGGACCATATCGGAGGCTTCCTTGCTGACTTCGGTCCCGGTGATCCCCATCGCGACGCCGATGTCGGCGAGCTTGAGCGCAGGGGCATCGTTGACGCCGTCGCCCGTCATCGAGACGACCGCCCCTCGCCGCCGCCAGGCATCGACGATACGCAGCTTCTGCTCGGGATTCGTCCGCGCGTAGACCACGACGTCGGCCACGATCGCATCGAAGGCGGCGTCATCCATGACCTCGAGCTCGGCTCCGGTCAGGCACCGCTCGCCCTCGCGCAGGATGCCGATCCGACGGGCGATCGCGGCAGCCGTGAGGGGGTGGTCGCCGGTGATCATGATCGGCGAGATGCCGGCCGTGCGGCACGCGGCGATCGCCGGTGCGGAGGCGGTCCGGGGCGGATCGGCCATCCCGACGAGCCCCACGAGCCGCAGTCCGCTCTCGGCATCGTCCAGACGGGCGGGCACATCGGCCAGCGCGCGCTCAGCGAGCGCCAGGACGCGGTAGCCGTCGGCCGCGTAGCCCTCGGCGACTCGCTCGGCCCGGATCAGCAGTTCGGCGTCGACGGGATCGAGCAGCGGCCCGATCGCCTCGAGCGCGCCCTTCACCGCGACCCACACGTGTTCGCCCTCGGCGTGGAGTGTCGCCATCCGGCGGCGCTCGGAGTCGAACGTGAGCTCCTCCACCCGCGGGCAGGCCGCGACCAGCTCCGCCGGATCCACGTGGCGCTTGGCGGCGAGGGCGAGCAGCGCCGCCTCGGTCGGGTCGCCGGTGATCGTCCATGGGTCACCCGATCGCCTGGGCGCCGAGAGGGAGGCGTCGTTGCAGGCGGCCGCGACCCGGGCGAGCCGATCCAGTGAGGGGTCGCCGGCGGCGGGTGCCGGCTCGAAAGCGCCCTCCGGCGCATAGCCCTCCCCGGTCACGCGGTACTCGCCGAACGGCGTCCAGACCCGCTCGACGAGCATCCGGTTCTGGGTGAGGGTCCCGGTCTTGTCGCTGCAGATGACGGTGACCGAGCCGAGCGTCTCGACGGCCGGCAGCTTGCGAACGAGCGCGTGCTCGCGGGCCATCCGCCGGGCGCCGAGGGCGAGCGCGATCGTCACGACGGCGGGCAGGCCCTCCGGGATCGCTGCCACCGCGAGGCTGACCGCGGTGAGGAACATGACATCGACCGGTTCGCCGCGGGCGACGCCGGTGACGAAGACGAAGGCGCAGATGACGAACGCCGCGACGGCAAGCCGCTTGCCGAGCGTCGACAGGCGGCGCTGCAGTGGCGTCTGGCCACCGCCACGCTCCTGGAGCAACTCGGCGACGCGGCCGAGAGCGGTGTCCATGCCCGTCGCCACCACGATGCCGAGACCGCGCCCGTAGGTGACGGCGGTCCCGCTGAAGCCCATGTTCCGCTGGTCGGCGAGGAGGGCCGCGGTGACCGAGGGGAGGGGAGCGGTCGTCTTGCTCGCCGGTTCGGACTCGCCGGTGAGGGCGGCCTCGTTGATGCGCAGGGACTGCGCTTCGAGCAGCCGTAGGTCCGCCGTCACGATGTCACCGGCATCGAGCCGGACGAGGTCGCCCGGGACAAGGTCGGTCGCCGGGATCACCGCGGTCTCGCCGCCTCGAACGACCCTGGCGTTCGGGCTCGTCATCCGCCGGAGCGCATCGATCGCCTGCTCCGCCCGGTACTCCTGCACGAAGCCGACGACCCCGTTGAGGACCACGATCGCGAGGATGACGGCCGTGTCCTTCAGGTCGCCGATGAGCGCGGTGACGACCGCCGCCCCGAGCAGGACGAGGATCATCGCGTTCGTGAACTGCTCGAGCAAGAGGCGCCAGACCGGCTTGGTGGCGCGTCCCCGCAGCTCGTTGGGACCGTGCCGATCAAGGAGGGCGCGCGCCTCCATCAGGGTCAGGCCGTTGACGGGATCCGTCCCCAGCGAGGTGGCGACGCGCGCGCCCTCGATCGTCCAGGGGTCCGGTGACGCGGGCAGTCCCCCGATGATGGTGGAACGTGCGGATGGGACGGGCACGCTGGCCCCCTTTGTCGATGGAACGCGAGGATGGCATTCATCGTGCGGCAGGCCGAGTCCGTGCCGCTAGGGCCGAAGGACCCATCTCGACGGGCGCTCGCGGTTTGCCCATATGCGCGCAGGGCGCGCCTTAGCTCGTCGATGGTCGGGGAATGTGCCCGATTCGGGTCGAAAGTGGCCCCATATGCGTTCCAGGCAAGCGTATGGGGCTATCTGGCCCGCACGACCGTGCTAGTGATCGCCAGGCGCGCGTATGGGAGAACCTCGCCAGTCTCAGAGCCGGAGCATGGACCGCAGCGCGACGCCAGCCGCGCCGGGCCTGGCTCAAGGGCCTGGAGCGTGGACTCCCAGGGTTCCGGAGCCTGCTAGGCGGACAGCTGGCCGTATTCGGCTGCGGCCTCGGCGTTCAGCAGCTCGCGACGGCGCATGTCGCTGACCTGGTACCAGGACAGGGTCGCCCGGTTCATCGCGCTGGGGCTGATGTCCTGGCCGCGCGCCAGGACCGAAGCACGGACCGCCCCGCTGACCAGCACGGCGGTGACTCTCGCCGCGACCACGGCAGGTGAGTCGCCGCCGAGACGTGCGGCCGCCTCGATGGCATCGGCGCGCTCGCAGACGCCCTCGATGAACGCCTCGGCCTCGTCCGCGGGAAGCAGGCTCGCGCCCGACTGGAGGAGCATGTGCGCGGCGTCGATCGGTCCGAGGCACTCTCCCGAATCGGCTCGAAGCGGGATCTCGCGACCGTCGAACCCCCGCAGCGGCAGCCCAAGCTTCAGGCGAGCCGCGACGATCGAGAGGTTGTCATCAGCAGGGGGGTACATCGGAGGTGGCGTCCTTCAGTCGGGTGGCCCCATGGGCGGGCCGGTCACGCTCGACCTTAGCCATCGACGGTAGCGAACCAGTGCACCGAACGATGAAGACTTCGCTACTCGGGCGGGGCGATCACGCAGCCACATCTCACCCCCGAGGCGGGCGTTTGCGCGCCGGCCCCCGCGGTGGTACACATCGCCCGTGCTCGACTACACGCCCAAGGCCCAGCGGAAAGGGCGCCGCTGGCGATCCGCCGTGCCACTCATGGTCGTGGTGTTCGTGCTCGCCGGCGTTGGCGCCGTGGTCGCGACGAACCTGCCGGTCGTCACCGCGGGCGCCTCGAGCCCGGACCCGGACGCGGCCCTGGTGGGCGCCGCCGCCGGCAGTCCGGCTCCGGCCGTCAGCACCCCTCCCGTGGTGACCGCCACGCCGACTCCGACACCGACCCCCCTTCCCACGCCCTCACCGACCCCGTCCCCGACGCCCGTTCCGACACCGCCTCCCGTCGCGACCCTGACCGGCTACCAGTGGCCCCTGCCCCATGGTCGCCTGACCCTGCCGTTCGGTCCCTCCCCATGGGGGTCGCGGATCGTTGATGGCAAGAAGTTCCACGACGGCCTTGATCTCGCCACGTTCTGCGGCGACCGGGTCGTCGCCGCGCACGACGGGGTCGTCCTGGCCGCATCGCGACGCTACGACGCCTATATCGGCTGGATCGGGGACCTGGCTGCGTACCAGGCGCGCCTCGACAAGAAGAAGGCCTGGGGCACGCTGCCCATCGTGGTCATCATCGATGACGGCAACGGCTACCGCAGCATCTACGCCCACTTCTCCAAGGCGGTGGTCAAGCGCGGCCAGGCCGTCAAGGCCGGAGACTTCATCGGCTACGAGGGGATGACGGGGCGGGCGTCGGGTTGCCACGTCCACTACGGCCTGTTCAGTCCCCTCGAGACGGCCACGTTCGGCATCGATCCGATCCGTCGTCAAGCGATTGAAGGTGCCCAAGACGCAGATCGCCCGGATCGATCCCAGGCTGGTCCTGCCGCCGCGGCCCCAGGATCAGCCCTCGGGTTCGCCGTCGGTGGGCGCATCGCCGTCGACGCCGGCGACGCCGTCACCAACGGTCGCGCCGTCGCCCTCGTTCGTCCCCGGCGTCACTCCCTGAGCGAGCGGCTACCCTTCAGCCGGCGATCCGCCGGTAGCGGCGCCCGATCAGCGAGAACCCAGGGATCCGCGACAGCGCTTCCCCCAGCGACGGGCCGGGTGATCCGTCGCGAGCCTCCAGCGCCAGGCGCGGTTCGGCGGCCGTGATGTCCGCGGGGCGCGCATCCACGATGGCCAGGTCGATCGCGACGCGGCCCGGCTCGGCCGCACCCAGCGAGGCGATCAGCGCCGTCGGGCCATCGCCCGCCTCGTACTCCGCCCGGACCTCCGCCTCGGCGCGCCAGCGCGGGCGGCGCAGCAGGATCGCCCGCCAGCCGTCGGCGATGTCGGCCGTCACGCGGCCGTCGCCCGGCACGACTCGCGCGTCAGCCGCCGACACGTCCTCGCCGCGCGCCCAGCGGGCCGCCTGGTGGAGCAGGGCGTACTCGTCGAGGTCCGCGTAGGCCGCCAGGCGGTCGGCCGGCGAGCCGTCGCCGAAGAGCGCCCGGATCGGACGGCCCGAAGACCTCCGCGAGGTCGAGGTCGATCGCCCGCACCGTCCGGTGGAAGTAGACCTGCTGGTACATGAAGCAGCCGCGCCGTCAGGAACATCTCGAGGCGCCGGCAGCCCGGACTCGTACAGGGTCAGCCCGCGCTCCGAGATGAACGCGTAGCGGCGGAGCCGCTCGGCATCCACCGGCCCCACGGCCACGCCGGTGAGGTAGGCGTCGCGCCGCACGTAGTCGAGGTTGTCCACCGTGAACACGCCCGACAGCAGCGGCTGGAGCCAGCGCACCCAGCGCGGCATGCGCCGGGTCGACAGGGCCGGCTTGGAGATGAGGAACGAGACCCAGGCGCGGGTCGATCGCCTCGCCGTCGGCGAAGCCGTCGCGCTCCGGCGACCGCGCCGGGCGCCCGGCGCAGGCCGCGGATGAGCGGGCCCAGCTCGCGCTCGATGATCAGCTGGGACAGGTCCTCGTGGGAGAGTGGCTTGGCGCCCGGCCGGCGCGCGTCCGCCGGCGCGGGGAAGGCGGCCAGGACGTGGTCGTCGAAGAAGTGGGCGAACGGCCCGTGGCCCACGTCGTGGAGGAGGCCGGCCATCCGCAGCGTCTCGACGACCAGGCCCTCGGACGGGATGGGCTCGCCGGGCGCGGCCGCGAGCGACGCCGCGCAGGCTCGGGTAGAGCGAGCGCGCCCACAGCCCGGCCTCGTGCATGACGCCCAGGCCGTGGGTGAAGCGCGAGTGCTCCGCCGTCGGGAAGACCCAGCGGGCGCTCTGGAGCTGGCTGATCCGGCGCAGCCGCTGGAGCCAGGCGGTGTCGAGGAGGTCCTCCTCGGCGACGTCCTCGTCGGGCAGCCCGGCCGCGCGCGGCCTCGGCCGGCGGCAGCCGCTTGGTCAGCTCGACGTAGCCGTGGATCGGGTCGCTGATCAGGTTGACGGCCGCGAACGGGTGGCGTCGCATGCCGACCCTCAGGGCACCCAGATGCGCATCTCGGGGGACCACGCCCCGACGTTGCCGGCACCGTCCCTGGCGCGCACCCGCAGGCCATGCGTGTGGCCGCCCGATCGGTTCGTGGCGAGGCCGCTGGGTCGCCGTCGTGGACGAGACGACCGTCGTGAAGGTCCCGGAATCCACCCGGTACTGGACCTCGAACGAGGCGACGCCCGCCGTCCGCGTCTGGAGGACCGTGTCCCACCCGCGCCACGTCCAGGTGACGTCGTCGCCGTCGCGGCTGACGCTCGACCATCGCGGCCCCCGGCGGCGTCCGGTCCGGTCCGTCGATCAGGACCACGTCCCCGAAGGTCTTGCCCGTGCTCGATCGGTAGGTCATGCCGATGCCGACGTAGTTGAAGTCCGGGCTCATCAGCAGGTCCCAGTGCGACGGGCTGCCCTTCCACAGCGCGAACAGGTCGGCGCGTCGCGTACGTGCCGTTCGGGCCGATACGTGTAGGCGATGGCGTCGCCCCAGCGGTACCACTTGATGCCGCGCGACGTCGAGCTGCGAGCCGACGTTGCCGGCGATCGTGTGGCTGAGGATGTTGCGCGACGCCATGACCGCCGAACGGTCGCCGGCGAGATCCCACACGCGGCTGTCCGCCGACGAGCGGCCGCAGGTCGCGTTCCGCCCTGGGCCTGGTTGATCCAGCCCGAGGATCCGGTACTCCAGGGTGGTGGTGGTGACGGCGCTCGCGGCGAGGAGCGAGGGCCGCCAGCAGCAGCAGGGACAGGGAAACGGGAATCACGAGTCGACGACGGATCATGGGGCTCCTTCATATCGCCGTTGCGCCCGGGTGAGGGTCGCGGCTACGTCGTTACGCAGGGAGTCCGGTGCGAGCACCTCCACGTCGTCGCCCCAGGACAGGATCCAGAGGCGGATCTCGATGGTCCCCGAGACGGTCGCTCCCAGAGAAGTGAACCGTCCGGCTCTAGCCGGGCACGCTGGGTGGGATGCCAGGTCGCCTCGGTCACGCGAGACGCCACGGCCGGCGCGAAACGCAGACGGACGTCGACCAGCTCCTGGTCGGCGATGATGTCCCAGGCCGGCCGAAGGAGTGCCTCGACGGCGTCACGGTCTCGGGCGGCTCGAACGTGCGCGGCGTCAGCGCGACGTCCCGGATCCGCTCGATCTTGAAGGTCCGGACGGCCTCCCGGGTCTCGTCCCAGCCGATCAGGTAGAGCGCGTGCGTCTGGAGCGACGGCTCGATCAGGTACGGCCGGACGACCGCCTGCCGGGCGGCCGCATCGGGACCGTAGTGGGCCGGCTCGTAGTCCAGGGTCACGACCCGGCGCTCCGCCCAGGCCCGGGTCAGCAGGTGGACGTGCTTGCTGAACCGGCCATCGCGTGGGCGCGTGATGCGAGCACGTCGAGGGTGCGCTCCACGTGCTCGGCGAGCGGCGCCGGCAGGACCTGCTCCAGCTTCTCGAACGCGGCGGCCAGGTCCGGGTCGTACTTGTCGGCATAGCGGACCATCAGCCGGGCGGACAGGACGACGGCCATCGCCTCGGACAGCGTGAGCTTGAGCGCCGGCAGGAACTCCTCGCCGACGACGCCCCACTGGCCGCCGTCCGACCAGACCGCGACGCCGATCTCCTCTCGATGGCGCGCAGGTCGCGATAGACGGTCCGCGGCGAGACGCCGATCCGACGGGCGATCTCGCTGGGGCGGATCCCGTCCGGGTGCCCGCGCAGGACCGTCACCACCCGGATCAGGCGGGCCAGTCGATCGCGTTTGGCGGCGTATCGACTCGGTTCGTCATCGAAGGTCATGGGGACGGAGGATAGATGACCAGGTCGTCGTCCCGCGACGTGGCGGTCATCAGGACCTCGACCGTCGCCAGCAACGCCTCCGGGTCCATGCCGACCGCCTCGCCGTTGGCACTCCCGGCGACCTGGCCGAGCTGGCCGTCCAGGAAGACCCAGTAGTCGAGCTGGCCGCGCCAGCGATGGAGGTCCGCGTCGCCGACCAGCCAGCGGACCTGCGGGAAGGCGGCCGCGAACGTGTCGCCGTCCACCGCGATCCGGCAATGCCGGGCGCGCGCGCCCTCGATCGACCTCGATCCCGCGATCCTCGAAGATGGCTCGACGGTCGGGGGTCAGCGCGGTCTGCAGGATGCGGACATCGATCGTCTGATCGGCCACGCCGACGCGGATCCGATCGAACCCAGCGTCCCCCCGGCGCTCGCGTCCAGGCGTCACGACCGACCCGCGCGACGCCGCCCTGGCCCAGCGACGCGGGCGTGGCGACGTAGGCGACCCACCGGAAGTCGTCACCGGAGCGCCTCCCGGAGAGCTCCACGGACCCGATCGGGCGCAGGTCGACGGTGCCGAACAGGCGACTCGAGAGCCGAGCGCTCGGGCCGGCCGCCAGCGGGCCATCGCACGCGGGCGGGTCAGCCTCGATGTTCGTCGGCCCGAAGCGCGACGCCCGGGCCACCGTGTCGTGGAGGGCGAGTTCGTTGGCGACCGCCGCGGTCGCGAAGAGACCGCCGGCGAGCAGCGTGAGGCCCAGCGCGAAGACCAGCGACTGGGCCAGCCGTCGTCGCCGGAGGGCGTTCCCGCCCTGGATCCGCCGGGCCAGGCCGACGCCCGCGAACAGGCTCGTGGCGAGGATGGCGAGGAGCCACGGGTAGGCGGCCTCCGGCGAGGGCAGCAGGGTCTGCGAGCCCTGCGCGACGAGCTGACCGATCAGGCCCCCGATCGACGGCACCAGGCAGAGCAGGGCGCCGACGCCGATGCACACGATCGCCGTGATTCGAGCTGTCGCTGCGCGTGACCGGCGGCCACGCGAGGGCGGCCGCGGACGACCCCGACCGGGATGACCATCGTCAGGCCCACGATCAGGTCGAGCGGACCGCCCGGGCGATAGGACAGCAGGACCAGCAGGGCGGCCAGCGTCCAGCAGCCCAACAGGGCCGCGCCGATCAGGCGGAGTTCGAAGCTGCGCACCCGCACACGCGCGAGTCTACCCGCGGCCTGCGCGAACGACCCCCGGCGCGGCCGCAAGTACCGGGCGCACCCTGACCGACGGGTCATCGCGGCGACCCGCTCATCGGCCCGAACATGCCCGTACCGCACCGGACCGACCGGCGCGGACGGCATGGGATCGAGGCCGGAGTGAACCATGGCCGGCCAGGCACCGCGAGGGTCACGGGAACACGGGCGATCATCTCGCCGCGTCTCGTCGTGGCCAGCGGGCGCGGCGGCCTCCGGGGGCGCGTCTGGTCCCGAGGCTTCGCCACCGGCGACCGTCTCCGAGCGAGCCCACGTCGCCGGCGACGGCGCTCGCGACGAGACAGATCTATCGGGCGATGCTGCTCAAGGGCCTGGCTCCTGAGCAGGCCGCCAACCTGACCGCCTTCATGTGCGGCATCCCCGTCGGGAACCTGCACTGGTCCCTGCGCCAGGTCAACCAGCTGCTCTTCCTGCGCGAGATGGCGCACACCGGGCGGTTCGGCCGAAAGGACGGCGGGATCCGCCGCCCGCACTGAACCCTGACATCCTCCGACTGCGACGGTGGACCCTCCTCCCACCGTCAAGGTCACTGCCGAAGCGGCGCCGAACCTCCTCCCGGCGCCGCTTCGGATGCTCCGGCGGTCGGACTTCGGTACCATCGCCGGATGCGACCCCCATCATCAGCTTCCTCACCGACTTCGGCCCGAGCCGCGCCGGCCATCTGCCGGGGGGTCATGCTGTCGATCGCCCGGACGCGCAAGATCATCGACATCAGCCACAGGTCCGGCGATACGCGATCCGCGACGGCGCCGGGTCTCTGGTCTTCGCCCTGCCGTGGCTGCCGGTCGGGATCCACGTCGTCGTCGTCGATCCCGGCGTCGGGACGGACCGGCTGCCGATCGCCATCCGGGCGGCCCGCGGCGACGTCCTGATCGGCCCGGACAACGGCGTGCTCATCGGCCGGCCGCCGAGGCGCTCGGCGGGCATCGTCGAGGCCCGAGCGCTCGAGAACCGCGACCTGATGCTGCCGCGTGATCGACCTCCAGCTTCCACGGCCGGGACATCTTCGCGCCGGTCGCGGCGCACCTCGCCGCCGGCGTGCCCGTTCGAGGCGGTCGGGCCGCTCGTCCCGGTCGGGTCCCTCGTGCGCGCTGCGCCTGTCCGGCCCGCGTCACGGCGACGGCGGCCTCGAGTCGGCCGTCGTCTTCGTCGATTCGTTCGGCAACTTCCGCCTGGCCGGGACGCCCGGCCGACCTCGAGGCGGCCGTCGGGCCCGCTGGCGCCCGGCCGGCCGTTCGTCGTGGAGTTCGCGGCGCACGACGGCGCGGCCGGCGATCGCCGAGCGCATGCCGTGTGGGACCGGACGTTCGGGGAGCGTGCCGATGGGGGCGTCGCTCCTCTACGAGGACTCCGTTGGGCCAGCTGGCGCTCGCCGACAACCAGGGCGACGCGGCCGCGCGGCTCGGCCTCGTGCCTGGACCGCGCCGGTCCGCATCCGTCCGGCCTGAGGAGTCGCATGGCCGGCCCGGTCATCATCCTTCACTGACCGACTTCGGCGGCGGCCGCCCCGGCCGTCTGCCGCGGCGTGATGCTGGCGATCGCGCCGGACGCGCGGATCATCGACATCAACCACCAGGTCCCGCGGTTCGCCGTCCGGGACGGGCGCGCTTCCTGCTTTCGCCGCGCCTCGGTACATGCCGGTCGGCGTCCACGTGGCGGTCGTCGATCCGGGCGTCGGGACGGCAGCGCCGGGCGTCGCGCTCGGGTCGCCCGCGGCGACATCCTGGTCGGGCCGGACAACGGGCTGCTGCGCCCGGCCGCCGAGCGGCTGGGCGGGATCGTGGCGGCCCGAGCCCTCGAGAACCGGGACCTGTTCCTGCCGCCGCGTCGTCACGAGCACCTTCCACGGCCGGGACGTCTTCGCGCCGGTGGCGGCGCACCTCGGCGACGGGCACGCCGATCGAGAGCGGTCGGGCCCGCGCTGGACCCGGCCTCGCTGGTGCGATCTCGTCGATCCCGGACGCCGTCGATCGGGACGGCGGGCCTCGAGATCGGTCGTCCTCGTCGTCGACTCCTTCGGCAACGTCCGGATCGCCGGCGAGCGCGACGACCTGGAGCGGCCGATCGGGCCGCTGCCGCCCGGGCGGCCGCTGCGACTGACGATCGCCGCGACCGGCTCGGTGGTCGAGCTGCCTGGGGCGACGACGTTCGGGCGACGTTCGGAGCGCCCGGCGAGGCGCTCGCTGCTACGAGGACGCGGACTACGCCGGCTCTCGCGCTCGCCGTCAACCAGGGCTCGGCGGCCGAGCGGCTCGGGCCTCGGCGCTCGACCGCCGCGTCCGCATCCGAGCCGGCCTGACGGCCGGGGACCGGCGGATCCGGCCGCCCCGCTCGTCGAGATCGAGGGGCTGACCTTCCGCTACCGGCGGGCGACCGAGCCGGCGATCCGGGACATCTCCCTGACCGTCGAGCCGGGCGAGGTGCTGCTCGTCGCCGGCCCGTCGGGCTGCGGCAAGAGCACCCTCATCCGGGCCATCAACGGCCTGATCCCGCACGCCTATCCAGGTGAGCTCGCCGGCGCGGTCCGGATCGCCGGGCGCTCGACCACCGAGCATGCGCCTGCGCGACATCGCGCGGATCGTCGGCACGGTCCTCCAGGATCCGGCCAAGCAGATCGTGGGCGCGACGGTCGAGGCGGAGCTCGCCTTCGGGCCGGAGAACCTGGGCGATCGAGCGCGCCGAGATCCGCGACCGGATCGGCGACGGTCGTGGATCGCAGGCCGGCATCGAGCCCCTGGCTGGGCGGGAGACCGCGGCACTGTCCGGCGGCGAGCGCCAGCTCCTGGCGATCGGCGGGATCCTGATGCTGCGAGCCGCGGCTGTACGTCGTGGACGAGCCGCTCGCCAACCTCGACCCGGCGACGGCGTCCCGGCTCCTCGCGATGCTGCGCGACCTGGCCGACGAGGGCGACGCGGTGCGTGATCGTCGAGCATCGCGTCGAGGAGGCGCTCGAGCTGCGGCCGGATCGCGTGCTCTACCTGGAGGACGGGCGCGACCCGCTACCTCGGCGCCGCTGGAGGCTTCCTGGCGGTCGCCGATCCGGGCGCGGTCAAGCTGCCGTTCGAGGTCGTCCTCGAGCGGGTCCGCGCCGAGCCGGACCGTCGGACCGGCGCCCGACCGCGCCGGCGCCGCCTCGGAGTCCGCCGCCGGTCGCCGCGCGGAGCCGTGCCGCCGCGCCTCGAGTTCCGCGGCGGTCCACGCCGGCATCGGCGACCACGAGCGTGCTGCACGGCGATCGACGCGCGGCTTCGGGCGGCGCGAGGTCGTGGCCGTCCTCGGCCCGAACGGCTCGGGCAAGACGACCGCTCTTCCGGACGGCGATGCGCTGCTGCCGATCGACGGCGGCGACGATCCTGGTCGATGGCGCAGGACCGGCCGACCGACGCACGACCTCGGAGCTGGCGACCGATCTTCGGCTACGTCTTCCAGAGCCCCAGCCAGATGCTCTTCGCCCGGACGGTCCGCGAGGAGCTCGCTCTTCGGGCCCGCGGAACCTCGGTCGCGATGCCGGGACCTTCGATGAGCTCGATCGCCGACTGCCTGCGCGCGGACCGCGCTCGATCAGCTCGAGGACATCCTCGAGCGGCCGCCGCTGACCCTCTCGTTCGGCCAGCAGAAACGGCTCGCCCTGGCCATCGCCCTGGCCCTCCAGCCGCCGACGCTGATCCTGGACGAGCCGTCGGCCGGGCAGGATCACCGCACCGCCGAGGCGTTCATGCGCGAGGTCGTGGCGATCCCCGGCCTCGAGAGCATCTACCTCGTCACGCACGACGTGGACCTTGCATTGACGCACGCAGACCGTATCCTGCTGTTCAGGGACGGTCAGGTCGTCGCCGACGGGCCGCCCGATGGAGGTCATCGAGGACGAATCGATCGCTGGAGCGCATGCAACCTGCGTCCCGACCTCGCTGATGCGCGGCCAACGCCCGTCATGGCGAGCCGCGGAGGACGGGTTCCTCGATGCCGAAACGCTCGCTGCCCGGGTCGCCCAGGCGCGACTCGCGTCCCGCTGATCGAGCAGAAGGAGGATCGGGCGTCGACCGACACTGACAGCCGTTCGAGTGAGGGAGCTAGCGCCATGTTGGAGGGTCACGCATGACCTCTATGTCCGTGCTCGCGATCCGACTCTGGGAGGTCACGTCGCGAACCATCGTCTACGCCGCCATCGGTGCCGCGCTGTACGGGATCCTGCTCGTCATCCAGATCCCGATCCCCGGGACCAAGGATGTCAGCGTGCGGCCGGCGTTCGCGCTCGTGCCGTTCTTCGGCTATGCCTTCGGCCCGATCGTCGGCTTCTTCACCGGTCTCGTCGGCAACGCGATCGGCGACCAGATCTCCGGCTGGGGCGCGCTGACGTCCTGGAACTGGAGCATCGCCAACGGGCTCGTCGGCTTCATCGCCGGCCTGGCGCCGCTGTACCTCGCCTCGATGATGGACGGCACGCCTCGGCCGGAAGGCCGCGGCGGGTGCGATCGCCGGCGTCGGTCGGTGTCGTCGTCGGGTTCCTGTTCGTCTTCACCGACATGTTCATCGCGCGGCTACGACTTCAATACGGTCCTCACCACGGAGTACATCCCGGTGATCGTGCCCGAACCTCATCTCCACGATCATCCTGGTGCCCATCCTCGTCTATGCCTGGGAGCCGGTGAAGGAACGACTGGGCCGCTGAGTCGGCCGAAGGCGCCGGTTCGCCCATGAACTACGCGCCCCGATACCTCGGCCGGGGGTCGTGGCTCGCCCGCCGCGACCCCCGCGTCCTTGTCCTGGCCATCGCCTGCTTCGTCTTCAGCATCATCCAGGTCTGGGACGGGCGACTCGTCTTCCTCCTCCTGGTCCTGGCCTTCGTCTACTACGGTTCGGCCGGTATCCCGTTCCAGGACGTCAAGCGGAACTGGATCTTCGTCACGGTCTTCGTCGTCGATCCTGGTGACGTTCAACACGCTGATCACCGGCGGCCAGGTCCCCGGGATCCCGAGCGACGAGCTGGACGTCATCACGACCGTGCCGCTGCTGGGGACGCCGATCTCGGCCCAGTCACTCGCGTACGCCGGGACGCAGCTGATGCGCTTCATCGCGATGGCGGCCGTCGGCTTCCCGCTGGCGTTCGCGATGGCCCCGGCGGATTTCGGGGTCACCTTCCGACGGCTCGGCGTGCCGGACAAGTTCGCCTACGGGCTGGACCTGACGTTCCGGTTCCTGCCGTCGTTCGGGCACGACATGCAGATGACCATCGACGCGCAGCGGATCCGCGGCTTCGACTGGGAGGCCGGCAAGGCCGGACCGATCGGACGCCTGCGGCGCACGATCCCGATCATGGTCCCGACCGTCATCAACGCGATCGCCGGGGCCGAGGACACGATCGACGCGATGGACCTGCGCGGCTTCGGCACCGGCCCGCGGACCTGGCTCGGCATCTCCGCTACGACCGCCTTGACCGGCTGATCGTCTTCGGATTCGTGCGTGCTCCTGGTCGCCTGTACCGTCGCCGGCTTCATCTCGACCTCGTCGGAGCTGTGGACGCCGCCCTTCCTGATCGATCTCGCCGACGGTTGAAGCCGGCACGCGCGGCCTACGCGCGCTCGCTACGCGGACCGTGCTGCGGCGGCTCGACGAATGCCGCGAACAGTCGCTCGAAGGTCGCGCGGCGTCGATTCGGTCCGCTCCGGGTGGCACTGGACGCCGATGACGAAGCGGCCGTCGGCGGCCTCGAGGCCCTCGATCAGCGGGCCGGCCGAGCTGTCCGCCCAGGCGGATGCCACGAGTCCTGGCGCCAGGTCGCGCGGCCGGATGCCCTGGTGGTGGTAGGAGTTGACGACGAGCGGGCCGTCCGAACCGACGAAGCCCGCGAGCGTGCTCCCGGCCTCCAGCCGCAGGGGATGGGTGGCCGCCGGTCCGTGGCCCCACCTCGCGCCGTTGTGGCCCTCGACGTGCTGCAGGAGCGTGCCGCCGCTGAAGACGTTGATCGCCTGGAGGCCGCGGCAGAGCCCCAGTACCGGCACGGAACGGGCGACCGCCGCGGACCAGGCTTCCGCCTCGAGGGCATCGCGGTCGGGCTCGATGGCCGCCGATCCCGTGAGCGCCCGACCGTACCGGGCCGGATCAAGGTCGGGGCCGCCGCTGAGCAGCAGGCCGTCCATGGTCGCGAACGCGGCCGCGCGCGACCTCGGCGGACGACGTGGCATCGAGGACGACCGGCATCCGCGCCGTGGCGCGCGACCGCCTCCGCATACAGGGCGTTCTTGCGGCCGGCGATCGCCGGATCCGTCTGGGCGGCCGCGACGGCAACGGTCACCACGATCCGAGGGCGCTCGCGCCGTTTCATCGATCACGCGAGCGAGGATAGCTCGGCAGTCAGGTCACCGGGCGAGGCGCTCGCGACCGGCACGGCGCTGCGGAGCGTGGCGGCAGGTCCTCCGGATCGACTTCCGCGGACGGGATCAGGACCAGCGTCCAGCCGACCTTGATCGTGTTCGGGTCGTATCGGCTCGACTCCGGATCCAGCGACGGGTACGTCGCGCGGTTCCAGTAGGCGAGGCTCTGGGCGCTCGTGCCGAAGCCGGCGGCGATGGACGAAAGCGTGTCGCCCGCGGCGACGATGTAGGCCAGGAACGTCGGCAGCGGGGTCGGCGTCGGGCGGACGAACGAGGGACTCGGCGTCGCCGTCGGCGCCGGAACGGCGGTCGGCGCCGGGGTCGGTTCGAGCGCCGACAGGTCGCACGCCGGCGATCGACAGGCAGATCGCGAGCAGGAGCGAGGGTGCGGCCGGAGGTCGTGTCATGCGCGTCGATGGTGACGCATGCCCGGCCGGGACCGTGACGGGCGGTCAGGCGGGGAGCGTCGTCGTCGGGTCGATCGGCGTCGGCTCCTGCAGCGAGAATGCGTTCGACAGGGCCAGCCCCTCGGCGGCCGTGACGACCCGGTCGCGGCCGTTGTGCTTGGCCACGAAGCACGCCCGGTCCGCCGCCAGCAGCACGTCGGTCGCCATCGGTCCATCGGCCGGGAACGTCGCGACGCCGACCGACGCCGTGATCGACCCGTGGATGGCCCCGACCGCGAGGCGAGCTCGTTCGGCGACCTGGGCGGCACCGGCCGCATCCGTGCCCGGCAGCAGGAACGCGAACTCGTCACCGCCGTAGCGGAAGATCAGGTCACTGTCGCGACCGGCCTGACGCAGCCTTGCCGCGATCGATCGCAGGACCTCGTCGCCGGCCTGATGGCCGAGCGAGTTGTTGACGTCGCGGAAGTCGTCGAGGTCCAGCATGATCAGGCTGAACGTCGAGCCTTCGCGCACGCTCCGCTCCAGCCACTCCGCGAATGTGCCGTGGTTGAGCAGGCCGGTCAGGTCGTCCGTGCTGGCGCGGATCTCGACGGCCTGGAACACCTCGGCGTTCTGGAGGGCGATGGACACCTGGGCCGCGAAGAGCTGGACCAGGTCGAAGTCATCGCCGGAGAAGGTGTCGCCCAGGCCGAGTCGCTCGATCGTGAGGACGCCGATGGCTCCGTGTCGCCCCCGCAGCGGGACGACGATCAGGCTGCCGTCAGACGACCCGTCGGCCTCCCGGAAGTGGTTCACCCGAGCGTCGTGCCGCTCGTCCTCGATCAGGGCCGCCTCGTTGTGCTCGACGACCCAGGTCGCGATGCCCGACTCGCCCGGGAGCCACGGTTCAAGGTAGTAGGCGGCATGGACCCCGCGCGCCGTCAGTGGCGTGAGCAGCCCGGAGACGGGATCCACGACCTCGATGGCGATGTTGTCGCACGCGATCAGGCTTCCAAGGCGCTCGGTGATCGCCTCGAGGACCGCGCGGGCATCGAAGGTGGTGAGGATCTCCTCGGTGATCTGCAGCAGTTCGCGCTGGCTGCGCACCTGGCGCCCAGGGCCGCCGTCTGCTCCATGAGCCGCTCGGTGGTCTCGGCGTTGGCCATCGCCTGGGCCGCGAAGCTCGCGTAGATCACCAGCAGGCGAAGATCGTCATCGCGGAACTGGTGGAGGCCGAGCTTCGAGAGGACGAGGACCCCGAGGACCTGGTCCTCGAAGGTCATCGGGGCAAGGAGCATCGACTCGTCCAGGTCGTCCTCGGTCCCCGGGATCGTGTTGGCGCGCGGGTCCGTTGGCGGCGTCGTGCAGGATCGCGGCGACCCGATTGGCGGCCACCCAGCCGGTGATCCCCTCACCCAGCTTCACCCGGAGCTGGTCCGGCGTCTCGTCCTCGTACTCGCCGATCTGCCCCTGCATCGCGACCGGGATGAGATCGTCGCCGACGAGCCGGTAGACACGGACGTTGTGGTAGTCGATGAGCTCGCGCAGCTCGGTCGCGATGGCCAGGCCGATGTCGCCGACGCTGGTCAGCCGGTTCAGGCGGGCACCCAGCTGCTGGATGGACTGCAGCTGGGCGGCCCACGTCTCCATCCGCTCGAAGTCCTGGGCCGTCCGGATCGCGACGCTCGGCCTGGGCGGCCAGGGCGGCCACGGTCCGGAGTTCGTCCGGGGTCCAGGCGTGCGGCCGATCGTGATGGATCTCGATGAACCCCAGGGTCTCGCGGCCGTCGAGGAGCGGGGCCGCGCAGACGGTATCGAACCCCTCCTGGACGACGGCCGCCCGGACGTCCTGTCCGCGCGGGTCCTCGCGGTAGTCGGTGGCGAAGAGCGGCCGCCCGGCGGCGATGGCGGCGGCCGGCAGCGACCGGTCCGGCAGGTCGCGGACACTGCCCAGATAGGCTGCCGACAGGCCTCGGCTGATCTCGGCCACCGCGTGCCCATCCGGATGACGCAGGAAGACGGCGGCTCGGTCGCCCTCGAACAGGACCATCGCGTGGTCCACCAGGCCCGACATGATCCCGTCGAGGTCCAGGTGGTTGCCGATGTCGCTGGCCACGCGGCGCAATGCCTCGGCACGGTGGAGCTGCTGACTGAGCTTCCTCACGCCGGTCCGCGACGGCGATCAGCGTGCCGAGGCAGACCGCGAGGAGGCTCAGTGCCCCTGGATCGTGTCCGCCCGCGCTCCATCCGCTATCGGGCACGATGTGGAGGACTCCCCATGGGCCGTCCGCCCCGGGGATCGCCGCGGCGTGCTCCGTTCGCGCCCCGGAGGTCGCTCCAAGCGGACTCGGGCGGGCCGATGTCGTGGCGACCTCCCGTCCGCCCGCATCGAGGGCCGCTCCGAGGAGGCCATAGCCCATCGGCACGTCCACGAGCCTGGCGGGACCGGCTCCCGGCGCGTGGGCGTCGACCCGAGGGATGAGCCGGCCATCGCGCAGTCGCCAGACGACCACGAGGCGGTGGTCATAGCCGTCCCGGATGATCGAAACCGCGGACGCCAGATCGTCGTCGAGATCGTCGCCGCGACCGGCCAGCCGCGTGAGTCGATCCACGACCTCGAGATCGAGCGCGTGGCGCTCGCTCTCGAGCGGGTCGGCCGGAGCGCGGACCTGACCGACGCGCAGTGCCCCGGCGACGGCGGCCACCGGTCCGGTCCGCGTCGTCGTGGCCGCCGCCGGCCACGCCGATGTCATGCCGTGCTCGTCCGCCGTCGACGGTGTCGATCTCGGCGGCGGCGAGGAACCGCTGGAGGTCGCCGAGCCGGTATCGTCGATCGCCCCGCGGATTGATCCGGTAGTAGCGCAGGCGACCGGCGTCACTCCAGGCGCGGACCGTGTTCGGGTGCACGCCAAGCAGGCGTGCCGCCTTGGTGACGGAGAGGGTCGCGTCGGTGGGTCTTGGCGGAAGGGCGGTCGTCACGGCTCATGGAGGAAATGTGAACTCTGATACCCTGAGCCTACCGTTCTCACAGTTCTTGCCAATAGTCCGAAGGTCCGGTGCGACGAGGCGCCGGTCCCGTGCGTGAAGTCTCAGTCCCAGCCCGTACAGCCAACTCCGGGAGCACTCGCCATTCCCACAACGCGACAGCGTTCCCGGACCAGACCGTCAAGGCGATTTGGCGAGTTGCATCAGAAAGCCGGCGACCGTCCTGGTGTCGACCCCGTCCGTACTTCGATTGGCCAGCACCGCGAAGGCGACGCCACTCTCAGGCAGGCACCCCGCCATGGCGTTGCCATCGGTGTCCGAACCGCCATGTCCCACCACGCCGGAGATGTTCCAGTCGTTGCCGATGCCCAGTCCGTACCAGTCCGTCGTCGGCATCATCTCGGTCACCGACGCCTGAGAGACGATCTCGCCGGCGCAGAAGGCGCGCCACCAGCGCGCCAGCGAAACCGAGTCCGACGCCATCGCCGCCGCCGCCCCGTCGGACGTCAGGGCGTAGGACGGCAGGAAGCCACCCATCGACTCGAGCACCTCGGTCGACTGTCCTTTCTCGATGGCGATCGGCTCGGTGGGGATCTCATCCGGTTGGTAGATGAGGCGCTCCACGCCGTCGATGCCGAGCACGCCGTCGCGCAGCACCTTGGCCACCGACCGCCCGGTCACCTCCTCGATCACCATGCCGAGCAACAGGTAGTTGGTGTTCGCGTACTCGGACTCCACCCCGACCGGCTTCCGTTGAGCGGGGATCGCCGCCAGCAGCTCGGCCGGCTTCCAGAACCGCAGGGGATCGGCGGTGAGGTCGACGGCCCCCACATAGTCCGGGATGCCGCTGCGGTGGCCAAGCAGGTGGCGGATCGTGGCACCGTTCGTGTCGAACTCGATGTCCGACGGAAGGTGATCCGCGACCGGGTCATCGAGGCCGAGCTTGCCGGCTTCGACCAGCTGCATCACCTGGGTAGCGGTCACCGCCTTGGTGATGCTCGCGATCGAGAACTGCGTGTCGACCGTGACGTCTCGATCGCCGGCAGCCTTGCCGGTCGCCCCGCTCCACGTGCCGTGGGGCGAGATGATCGTTGCCGATACCCCGGCTTCGCCGGCCACCGGTCCAGGGTCGCCTGAAGTTCTGCGGCGAGCTCGACTGGGACCGGGTCATCGGTGAGGGCAGCGAACGCCTCGGTCGGGAACGGTGCGGCCGACGGGCTGGGCAGGTCGGCCGATGGGAGGACTTGCCGTCGCGACGGGAGCCGTCGCTGATCGGCGGGTGTGGCAGTCGCTGGTTGCATGGGGGCATCCGAAGGGGCTGCCCCGCCACAGCCGATGACGAGGAGCGCGACGCATATCTGAAGCAGCTTGCGCATCACGAAGCCTCCGACGGGTTCTTGGTACCCACGCCGGGGTGGACCTACGGACCTATGGACCGGTTTCGAACTGCAAGCTCTCGACGATCGGCATCGCCTCGACGAGGAACGCCTCGTGACCGGCCGAGTGCCTCGAGCCCACGGCGATCGCGATGACGCCGTGATCGGGCGTGTCGAGATAGGTCACCCGATTCCGGGCGTCCCCGAGGTCAGATGTCGGCGTGCCATCGGGACAGTCCTCCTTCCAGCCGGGATCGAGCCGAACGTCGACCTGCTTGCCGATGAGGCCGCCGATCGTGACATCGATCGGCTCGGACACCGCAAGGGCATCGCTGGCTACCAGGGATGCGACCCGCTCGGCAGCTGTCCCACGACTCGCCTCCCACGCCTCGCAGAGGAAATACGGGCTATCGACCGAAACCATGGAGATGCCTTGGGCCGTTTCGCCGGACAGGGAGTACTCGGCCTCGTTGGCGGGCGTGTCCGGGAACAGCTCGTAGACGATCGAAAGGTCAACGTCATTGACCCACCCCTCCGGGACGGCGAACGTGGAGCCGGGCATGAAGGACCGGGTCGTCTGCCTGCCGGTGGGCAGGATCCCCGCTGCGTCACGGTCTCCGGTGTACCACGCGGGGTACGCGGCGCTCGTGGACGGCGACGCCGACGGCGCGGTAGATGCTTCAGCCGAAGCCGACACCGACGGCGCGGGCGAGGCAGCGGCCTGCGATGGTGCCGTGCTCGGAGCGGCTGCGCTGCAGCCGGCCAGGATGCTGACGATGATCGAGGTACAGAGGACCGATCGCTTCACCGAAGTCTCCCCAAGGCAGGACGACGCTGAACGAACACGGAATCGCTACAGCATGTGGCGCATCACGGCGCCTCCTCCGGCCGGAGATCGATCGTGGCGATCCAGGCGTCGAACCATGCCCTGTCACGGCTTGACTGGCCCGGGCCGATGAAGAGGTAGAGCCGCCCGCCGGCGACGACGGTCGCCTCGGTGTGGTCGCACTCCGCGATCCTGCCCGGTTGCCCATCGATCGTGATCTCTGCCTGCTGGCCGCGAGGCACACCGCAGCCGCCAGCCACCACAGGCGTGACGTAGTCGTCGACCCATCCGTCGATCGAGACTCCGTCAGGGATCTCTGTCGACGCGCCCTCGAAGTAGGCGGCCAAGCCGGTCTCCACGCCATCGAATCTGGCGTCGAAGTTCCTGTCGTCGAGCGGCTGGTTGCCGGGATCCCAGAGCTCCGTGGCCGGTGCGAGCCCACCCCTGTCGTGATACTTGAAGGAGTAGCCGTAGCTCGGCGAGACGAAGGTCGTCGTCATGGCCGGGAAGTCGATCGCCGGGGCCGTGGCCGGAACCCCGTCCCCGAACTGCAGCGAAGCGACGATCGCATCGAGCTCGGCGATGTTGGCTGCGGTCCCATCCTCGATCGGCGAGATCCTCGTGGCGACGACCACGGGAGCCCCATCGACGTCGACCACGTAGACCACCATGTTCGTGTCCGGGTCGATGTTGCTCAGGCCGCGGCCCGAAGGATCACTGGGAGCCAGCGACAGGGTGCCCTCGTCGCACGTTTCCCGATCGAGATCGGCTGGGAACGAGAACTCGAACCGGCTGGCCGGGTGGCCGCCGATGGTGACATCGGTCGGTCCGATCGTCTCGTGGCCCTTCTGCGCAGCCAATGCTGCGGTCACGGCGGCTGGGGTCGTGGCCTCCACGCCCGTGCCCTCCCACTGACATGCGTCGGAATACACCTGGCCAAGCTGCGTGGCTTCGATGCTGAGCGAACCGCCCAGGATGCACGGCGCCTTCAGCAGATAGAACGTGTCTGAACGGCCGTGCCACCCAGCTGGCACCATCGCCGTGGCCGAGATGGTCCCGGCATTCGCGCTGTAGGTGCCGCCGTCAGTCGAGAGGTCGACACAGCCAGACGAAGCCCCGCTGGGTCGGCTCGGGGCTCGGAGCCGCCACGCCCTCCCGCAGCCACACGCCACCGAAGTTGTCGGTCAGGTCCCCGACCCGGGCATCGCGCACGAAGGTGAGGTTGCGGAGCTGCTCCTGGAGCGGGGGGCCGCTCAGGGCCTGCGGCTCGCTCCCGTCGTCGCACGTGTAGACGGGCGCCGGGATGACGAGCTTGGTGTCGCCCTCGACGGCGTCCCGGTCCCGGTCATCGTCGAGGGGGTCGATGAGCAGACCGTGGCGATCGTGTCGGTCACGACGATCTCGACGCCACCGGCCTGCGTGGCGCGGACGGTCATCGTCTGGGTGCCGCCGTCGGGGTCGCTGGTGCTGAACCAGGTGCCAAGGAAGGGGCTTTGGGGATCGTCGGATGGGGGTGGCCCGCCGACGGCCGGCTGATCGCTGTAGGCGTTGAGCGCCAGGGCGGCCACGGCCACGACGACGGCCGCCCCACCGAGCGACGGCCACGGATCGGGCCACATGCGCCCTCCCCAGCTGCGCGCGCCAGCCGATCTGCTGCCGGCTCACGCGCGTCCGCTCGAATGTGGCTTCCAGGACGCGGTCGGGAAGCCGTGCCGGAGCCGACTGCTCCAGCCACTCGCTGATCGATTCGTCAAACCGCTCGTTCGTGCTCATCATGCTGTCCTCTTCTGGGCGTCCACCGCCTGTCGCGCATCGGCTTCGAGCGCCGCACGCATCGCGTCGGTCGAGTAGTGCAGTCGTGACCTGGCGGTCCCCTCCGGGATGCCGAGGATCTTCGCGATCTCGGCTGCCGGAGAAGCCGCTGTAGTAGTGCAGGACGATCACGGCCCGCTGGTCGGGCTTAAGTCGGCTGAATCCCCGCTCCAGCTGGTCCCGATCGGCAACCGAACCCGTGTCGTCGCCGATGGATGGCTCGAGCGGGAGCGGTCGCACCTGCAGCGACCAGCGCCGCAGCTGCCGACCCTGGTCGGCACAGGCGTTGACCAACAGGCGATGGAGCCAGGCGTCGAACCGATCCGGATCGCGCAGCGAGGGAAGCTGACGCCACGCGCGAACGAGCGCTTCCTGGACCGCGTCCTCCGCCAGGTCCGCCGACCGAAGGATCAGGCGAGCGACCGCATACAGGCGATCGCCGGCGGATGTCGCAAGGACTTCGAATGCCTCGTGATCTCCGCGGGCGTGCCGCTTCGACGAGATCGCGCCTCATACCCGCTCTCCATCTTCAGCACGGCCTGGGTGACCGCGCTGTCCTCTATGACGGATGTCGGAGTCCGATCTACTCAATCTAGCGGCCAGGAAGGACCGGGAGCGGCCCGGAGCGGTCAGGAGCGGCGACCGCCGGTGAGCTTGACGTAGGCGAGCGTGCCGAGCATCGCGATGAGCCCGATGGCGACCACCAGGAGGATAGCGACGGCCGGATCCCCCACCAGGCCGGGCCCCTGGCCGGCGCTCCGCGGGTCCCCGCCGATCGCGCCGCTGGGGCTCGGCGAGGCGGCCGCGACCGCCCCGACGACGGCCATGGCCAGGCCGATCGAAGCGGCGACGGTCGAGCCCATCCGGCGAGCCCGACGGCGGTCGCGACCGATCATCCGAACGTGTCCACGACCGCCCAGGCCGAGGCCGATGGTCACGAAGACCAGCCCGACCACGAGCGAGATGGCGACGGCGAGGGGCCGCCGTGGATGGTCACCGGCCAGGATCCGCATCGCCTCGTCCGGTTCGAGCGTGGTCAGGATCAGCGGCCGGTCCATGCCGGCCGCCGAGCCGCGGGATCCCGTCCGGGTCGAGCGAGGGCACGCCGACGACGACCGCGTGTTCGACCGACGACACCTGCTGGATGAGCAGCCGAACGGTCGCCGTCGGGTCCGTCCCGGCGGGGACGCGGTCGGGCACATCGGCGGCTGTGCCGATCGACTCGCGCGGCAGGACCACGAGCCCGACGTCGAGGTCCGGGTGGTGGATGCGCGATGCCCTCGAGCCCTTCGCGGATCTCGAACGGCACGGCCTCGCGCCGGTCGTCGATCGACGCCCAGGCCTTGCCCGCACGAACGTCGAGGCGGGTGCGACGAAAGACGAGCGGCCGGTGGGCGTCGTCCTCGAACTCGGTTTCCGCATCGATGCGGCCGGTCACGCGGACGTAGCGCTCGGGCCCGCCCGCCTCGGCGATGGCGATCGCCTCGCCGATGCTCACCGACGGCGTGGCGGACAGCAGCCGACCCACGCGATAGCCGGGGCCGAAGGACCGCAGCATGAACGCGCCGACCAGGAACGCACCCAGGCCGATCAGGATCGCCAGCACGGGGATCACGGCCGCGATCCTAGCATCGGGCAGCAAAAGACCCGAAGGAACCTACCCGACACGTGGGCGTTGATGCGATCGCCGCCGTTAGTGTCGCTCGGCCCCTCCGGGCTGAGATGAACGGTACGCGCCGGCGACGCCGGCACCACAATGGGATTCATCCACCAGTTTCAGCCGGATCTGCGCCGGTTATCCACCGTGCGTCCACACTCGCGCATCGAACGACGCTCAGGCGGACCGACCGGTCGCCGGATCCACCGCGCGGACCTGGCCGTCGAAGCCGGTCAGGACCAGCCGCCCGCCGACCAGTTCCGCCGCCGTCACGACATCGGAATGGGCGATCCGCCAGGCGACCGTCCCGTCCCGTTCGATGGCGAACGTCTCGAGCTCCGACTGGACCAGGACATGGGCAAGGCGCGAGGAGCCGAACAGGGCGATGATCGGCGTCGCCGACCGATGCTCCCACGCCGCCTCGCCGCTGGCCACGACCAGGCCGAACGTGTGGAACCCGTAGGCGACGACGAGCAGACCCGCATCATCCCAGTGCAGGGCTCGCGGCTCGTCGTAGATGGCGGACGCGAACCGAGCGGTCCAGGCTCCGCGCGGCCCCTCCAGCCGAAGCTCCGCGCGGCACAGGGGTTCCGGATCGTCGGCGACCCGCGAGTCCGAGGTCCACCAGGGATCCGCCGGCCTCCGACAGGGCGAACACCGCCGGCCCCTGGCCGCTGCCGGCCCAGCGCCACCGGGCGCGCAGCGCGCCCGGATAGGTGACGGTGGCGTTGTGGGGCTCGGCGGTCATGCCGGTCCCGCGTCGAGAGCCTCCGCCTCCACGTCCGCGGCGAGTCGCTCCTCGGCGATCGGGGCGACCATCGCGTCGGCCAGGATCCGCAGCGTCGCCGGGGGGACCGGGAAGACGGCGGTCGGCATGCCGGCGGCGGCCCACACGACCGGGTACCGGCCGAGCCCCGGATCCATGATCACCCGCGTCCGCCGGGCATGGCCGATCGGCGGGATGCCGCCGATGACGAAGCCGGTCAGGTCGTTCGCCTCGCGGGCGGTCGCCCGCCGGATCTCGGGCTCGCCGGCCACCGCGGCAAGTCGCGCGACATCGACCCGGTCGGGACCGGACACGAGGCACAGGATGGGCTCCGGGCCGTCGTCCTGCGGGGCCACGAACACGAGCGACTTCACGATCTGCCCGAGCTCCGCGCCGAGGGCAGCGGCAGCCTCCACGGCCGTGTGGGTGGACTCCGAGAAGGTGGTCACTTCGAGCGTGACGCCCTTGCGCAGGGCGGCGTCGATGACGCGTTGGATCGCGGGATGGACCGAGGCGTCGGGCACGGCGAGGAGTCTAGCATCGGCCGGCCGTGCGGAACGAGGCGCCGGGCGAGATGCGCCGCCCAGCGCCATGCCGGCCGCCCGTGCCGATCGGTCGCATCCAGTAGCATCCGGGCGATGCAGGCGATCGTGCTGGCCGATGGCGATGTCGGTACCCGAGACGCGCTCGATGCCGCCTGGCCGGGCTGGCTGGAGGACGGCGCGGTCGTGGTCGCGGCCGATGGCGGCGCGCGCCACGCCGGGCCACTGGGCCTCCATCTGACGTGCTGGGTCGGCGATGGCGATTCGATCGACGGGGGTCAGCTGGCCCGCCTCCGGGAGTCGGGTGTGCCGATGGAGCTGGTCTCACCGGAGAAGGATGAGACGGACACCGAGCTCGCGATCCGGGCGGCCCTGGGCCTGGGCGCGGACCGGATCGTCGTCGTGGGTGCGCTCGGTGGATCGCGGATCGATCACGCCCTGGCAAACGTCGGGCTGCTCGCCCTGCCTGGGCTGGAGGGCCTGCCGACCTGCCTGCTGCACCCGACGGGCACGGATCAGCCTCATCAGCGCGCCGAACGCCGACGGCTCGCCCGTCCATCGCCGGATCCCCGGACCCGTCGGAGGCATCGTCTCGCTCCTGCCCCAGGGCGACGGGGTGGTCGGCGTCACGATCCATGGCCTGGCCTATCCGCTGGTCGATGAACCGCTCCCTGCCGGGCCGGCTCGCGGCCTGTCGAACATCCGGGTGGCACAGGATGCGGCGGTGACCGTGCGGGCCGGCCGACTGCTGGTGGTCGAGGGCCCTGCTACCCTCTCGACGTGAGCATGCCCGACCGCGGCGATCCGGCGCCCGACGTCGTCCTTCTCGACGATTCCGGAACCCTGCACTCGTTGGCCGACCAGCGCGGCCGCTGGACGATCCTGTACTTCTACCCGAAGGACGACACGCCCGGGTGCACCGTCGAAGCGTGCGAGTTCCGCGACGCCACCGAGGTCATCACGCAGCGCGGCGCCGATGTCTGGGGGATCAGCCCACAGGGCGCGCAGAGCAAGAAGTCGTTCCGCGAGAAGTTCGGACTGCCGTTCAGCCTCCTGATCGACGAGGACCACAAGGTCGCCGAGGCCTACGGCTCGTGGGTCCAGAAGCAGAACTACGGCAAGACCTACTGGGGGACGGCCCGGACCACCTTCCTGGTCGGGCCGGATGGGCTGATCGTGCGTGCCTGGCACAAGGTCCGCCCGGAGGGCCACGCGGCAGAGGTGCTCGAGGCGCTCGACGCCGCGCAGGCGTCCCTCGGGTGACGTCGTACGCCGATGTCCTGCGCCGGACACGCAAAGAGACTTCGCTCGTGGGGGGAGACGAGCGAAGTCCCGGATGGAAGCGTACCGCCCGGTTCGGCGAGGTGCAAGGGTGACGGCCGTCGATCCCGCCGAGGCCGGAGGTCCGGCCGAGACCGCCCACAGCGTGGCGACCGGAACGATTCATGGTCATCGCAGCGCACCCGGACGACGCCGAGTTCGGGCCGGCCGGGACGGCCGCCGCCTGGATCGATGCCGGTTCGGTCGGATGGCTCGTCTGCTGCACGAGCGGCGACCAGGGCAGCGAGGACGCGGACGCGGACCCGCTCGAGCTTGCGGCGCTGCGCGAGGCAGAACAGCGCGCGGCCGCGGAGATCATCGGATACGAGGGCGTGACGTTCCTCCACCAGCCTGACGGCGCCCTCGTGAACGACCTCGTCCTTCGCGAGCTGCTGGTCCGCGAGATCCGGACCTTCCGCCCGGATGCGGTCCTGGCGACCGACCCGGAGACGCTGTTCTACCGCGGTGGCGGCATCAACCACACGGACCACCGTGCGGCGGGCCTGGCGGCGGTGGATGCGGTCTACCCGGCGGCCCGCAACCCGATGGCGTTCCCGGCCCTGGCCCGCTCCGGGCTGGCGCCCCAGGTCGTCCGGCGGCTGTACCTGTTCTGGACCGACAAGCCGGATGCCCACGTGGACATCTCGAGCACGATCGATCGCAAGATCGCGGCCCTTGCGGCGCACGCCAGCCAGATCCGCGAACCGGATCGGCTGGCGGAGCGGATGCGTGCCTGGGGGGCGGAAGAGGGCGAGCCGATCGCCGCCGTGGCCGCAGAGGCCCTGCGCTGCATCGTCATCGATGACGACGACGATGAAGGGCCTGGCTGAGGCCTCCGTTCACACAGACGAGTTCGGTCAGGCGACTTCCAGAAGGAGTGGCCGGACGCGACCCCAATCGTTCCAGAGCCTGGCGAGACCGTCCGCGCGACGGCCCAGCATGGCGACCAGCTCACCCAGCGTGAGGTCGCCCGCCGCCCCGGCCAGGTGCTCATCGGCGGTGACGGTGACGCCGGCGAAGAGGCTCCGCATCCCCGACTCGTCGGGCCACTGCCGGATCCGCATCGGGTCCAGCCCGGCATAGCCCATGGCCATCGATACGTCGCGCTGCGTCGGGACCCGTTCGTCCAGCCAGCCGCCCAGGCCGTCGAAGCGGAACCCGAGCGACGAGAGGGCTGTGACGATGTCGCGATCCTGGTCCCTGGTGAACTGGCCCCAGAACGGGTGATCCGTCGGGAAGTCCAGGGCCGACTGGCTGATGCTGATGGCCACGATGGCGTCCACCAACTCGGACAGGCTGATCTGCCACAGCCGCTGCTCGGCAGGATCGTCGGAGAGTCGCGCGACCGTCCGCGTCAGCGCCTGGCCGTCACCTCGTAGCAGCAGGAAGATGACCGGCGTCTGGCCGGCACCGAGCGCCGCAGACAGCGGCTCACTCTCGGCCTCGAAGGGTCCAGGTCCGGCGGGTCCGGGTCCGGCGGGCCAGGTCCGGCGGGTCCGGGTCCGGGCGCTCCCTGGCCCAGCGGGTCGGCTGCCGGCTCGCCAGGGCCCGGTCCGACCGCCGCCTGGGCGGCCAGTGCCCTGGCTTCCTCGGCCTCCACGCACTCCGCGACGGCCGTGCGCGCGGCCACACACGCCTCTTCGGCGATCTCGGCCTTGATCCGGGCCGAGTCGGCCTCGAGTGCGAGGCGTTCCAGTGTCTGCACCATCGCGATGGCCGCCTGGTGTTCTCGGACCGCCTCGGCGCCCGCCTCCTTCACGACGACGTTGATGCGATTGATCGCATTGAGCCAATCGCGCGCGGCCGCTTCCACGGCGTCGGGTGAGCTGGCGTTGTTGCGAGCATCGCGGAACGTGGCCTGGGCGGCCTCTTTCGCACGCCGGATGGATACCGGATCGGTCGCGGCGGCGGCCGCCTCGGCCTTGGCGACATGGGTGTCGTAGGCGCGCTGGGCGGCGCGAAGCGTCTCGTCTGCGACGCCCACACCGGTCCGGGCACGAGTGGCCGAGTCGCAGCGCTCCACGGAGATCCGGCGCGCTTCGCCGCACGGTCCGCTCAGGTCAGGCGGAGCGAGCGGGGCTGTTCCAGGGTCCGAACCGGATGCGTCACCTGATCGAGCTTGGGTCACGAGGTCGTCCTCCGGTTCCAGGACAGCGACGGCAGACCGAGCGATGACGGCGGCCGTCGCCGGCGCCCGATCCGCGGCGCGAGCCGCGTCAGGCGAAGCATGCGCCATCGCCTGGAACATCGGGTCGCGGCCCGGCTCCACGCGGAACCCCACCATCGTGGTCGGGGCGGCGACGACCGCCACCGCGGCTCCGCCTGCCACCGCGGCTCCGCCGGGTCGAACAGCCGTTCGAGTCTCGAGCCTGGGAGCGCCGCTCGCGCCGTCGCCGATGCCGTGGTCCGCCGGGCCTCCCCTGGCCGGTTCGGGCACGATCAGCGCGAACGCATCCTGGGCGAGGGTCGATCCACGCCGGCGGGGTATCGCATCGGGGGTGACCGTCAAGCGGACCTCGCGAGGGGCAGGAGGCCTGGCCCGGAGGACCTCGATGAGTGCCGCCCCGGTGGCGACGCCGAGGATGAGGCCCACGGCCAAGAAGGCGAATTCGCTGCCGTTCACGCTGCCCGAGTGTCCAGGACCAGCTCCTCCCGAGTCGGGGCGCTCCCCGGGGCAGCGTCGCTGCGACTCTGACGAGCGTCAACTCCACCAGACGCCCTCTCACGCTCCCAGTCGTGCACGACGGCGGCGGCGGATGGTACATTCCGCACCTCGACGCCAGCCGTCGATGTCCACTCGCGCCCGAGCCCCGCCACCAGGGAAGGCACGATCTGAACTTGACTGCCGGAACGCCTCAGGAATTCCTCGTCCAGCCCGTCGACGCCTCCTGGCTCCAGTGCAACATCGAGTGCCAGGAAGCGTGTCCGGTCGGGACGAACTGTCGCGGCTACCTCAACCTTGCCGCTGAAGGGCGGTTCGAGGAGGGCTACATCCTGTCGCGCGACCCGAACCCGGTCGCGGCGATGTGCTCGTACGTCTGTTCCGCGCCGTGCGAGCGGGCCTGCCGCCGGGGCGATATCGATCGCCCGCTGGCCATCCGCGCGATGAAGCGGTTCCTGGTGGAGTGGCACGAGGCGTCCGGCATCCCGGACGTCATCCCGCAGATCACGCCGCGGGCGGAGCGCGTCGCGGTGGTGGGCGCCGGGCCATCCGGGATCGCCGTCGCCCGCGAGCTCGCGACCAAGGGCTACCAGGTCACGGTCTACGACAGCCTGCCGTACGCCGGCGGCACGATGCTCATCGGCGTCCCGGCGTTCCGCCTCCCGCGCGAAGCCATCGAGATGGACGTTCGTCTCGTCGAGCGTCTCGGTGTCACCTTCGTGTACGACACGACGATCGGGGTGGACATCGCGTTCGAGGACCTGCAGCGCGACTTCGATGCCATCGCGATCACGGCCGGTGCCATGAACGCGGTCGGCCTGGACATCCCCGGTGGCGACCTCGACGGCGTGGACTATGGCGTCGACTTCATGAAGAAGGCGAACCTGGGCCAGCCGCTTGAGGTCGGGACCGATGTCGTCGTCATCGGCGGCGGCTACACCGCGATGGACTGTTCGCGGACCAGCCTGCGTCACGGGGCGGATCGAGTCTCCATCGTCTACCGGCGGACACGGTCCGAGCTCGTCGTGGACGAGGAGGAGCTGGGCGAGACCGAACGCGAGGGCGTCCGGATGGAGTTCCTGGCCAGCCCGATCGAGGTCCTCGGCGAAGACGGCAAGGTGGTGGGCGTCAAGTTCATCCGCAACCGGCTCGGCGAGCCGGATGCCTCCGGCCGACGGTCCCCGGTCCCGATCGAGGGGTCCGAATTCATCATCCCGGCCCAGACCGTCATCCCCGCGGTCTCGCAGGCGGCGGACCTGACGTTCCTGCCGGTCGAGGCCAGGTTCGAGATCAACCGTGGCCGGGTCAAGGTGGATCCGGCGACCTACGCCACCAACGTCAAGGGCGTCTTCGCCTGCGGCGACTTCGTGACCGGTCCCACCACGCTGATCGAGTCGGCCGGCCATGGCAAGAAGGCCGCCTACGCGATCGACCGCTACCTCGCCGGGCGGACCGACGTGACGGTCAGCGCCAACGTCAAGGTCACCAGCTCGTGGCGCCACGACATGCCCGATTTCTACGACGTCCTGCCGCGACAGCACATCCCGATGGTGCAGCTGTCCGCTCGGATGCCGTCCACGGACCCGATCGTCAACTTCAACACGCCGGTGGAGCTGGGCTACGACGCCAACGGGGCGGTCGCCGAGTCCACCCGTTGCCTCATGTGCAACTTCAACATCTGGTTCGATCCCTTCCGGTGCGTCCTGTGCGGTGCCTGCGCGGATGTCTGCCCGGAAGGCGTCATCCACATGGTGGACATCAACACGCTCAAGTCCGAAGGGCTCCTGCCTGAGCTGGAGGAGGCGTACGGCTGGGAGAACGGCGGGGCGATGATCCTCGACGAAGAGCGCTGCATCCGCTGCGCGCTGTGCGTCAAGCGATGTCCGTTCGACGCCATTACGATGGAGCGGTTCGAGCTCCAGGAGATCTCGACCGACGGACGGCTCTACAAGGAGTCGTACCGAGACGCGCAACTCGCCGGGACGCCCGGCGTGGCAGGAGGGGCACGGTGAGCTTCTTGGAGCGGGTGGATCAGACCATCCGCCGCAGCCCGGTGTGGCGATCGCTCTTCCGCCAACCCTACCCGCGCGACGAGCGGTCGCGGGCGTACGCGGTCATGAACAACGTCTTCCTGCACATCCACCCGGTACGGGTGCGTCAGCACGCGGTCAAGTTCGCCTACACGTTCTGCCTGGGCGGCTTGAGCTTCTTCCTCTTCCTCGTGCTCACCATCACCGGCGTCTACCTGATGTTCTTCTACGTGCCGTCGGCGACGCAGGCCTACACCAACATCCTCGAGATCCAGAGCCAGGTCACGTTCGGATTGCTGACCCGCAATATCCATCGGTGGGGCGCTCACCTGATGGTCTTCTTCGTGTTCCTGCACATGATGCGGGTCTTCTATCACGGGGCGTACAAGCCGCCGCGTGAGTTCAACTGGGTCGTGGGCGTCGTCCTGCTGTTCCTGACGATCATGCTCAGCTTCACCGGCTACCTCCTGCCGTGGGACCAGATCGCCTTCTGGGCCATCACCATCGGAACCAACATGGGTGGCTACGCACCGATCCTCGGCGTTCCGGGCGGGAAGCTGCTGCTCGGCGGCCTGGAGGTCGGCCAGAACACGCTGCTGCGCTTCTACGTGCTCCACATCATGTTCCTGCCGCTCGTCATCGCCATCTTCCTGGCAGTCCACTTCTGGCGCATCCGCAAGGATGGCGGGATCAGCGGGCCGCTATGACGACTCATCGCGGCGTTGTCGCCTCCGCTCGCTCGCTTACGCACCTTGGGGTGCGCTCGCTCCCGTGCTCGGCTCCGCCTTGCGCTGAGCCATCCTCGCGGCCCGCGAGGCCACTCCGATGACCGATACCAAGGATCCGCCCGAGACGCGCGTCGTCCTGCCGGTGGACCCGACCCGCCGGACCGAGATCGACAAGCAGCGCGTCCCGATGTCCGCGCGCCCGTACCGGTTGCTCGCCCTGGTCAAGCAGGACGCGGTCGTGCGGGTCCAGAAGGAACCCGACGACACGGTCATGACCTGGCCGCACCTGCTCACCATCGAGTTCCTGGCCGCCGGCATGATGAGCATCTTCCTGCTGGCGATGGGCCTGTTCATCAACGCTCCGCTGGAGGAGCTGGCGAACGGCAACGTGACGCCGGCCGTCGCCAAGGCCCCCTGGTATTTCCTGGGACTCCAGGAACTGCTGGCCTACTTCCATCCGACCGTGGCCGGCATGCTCGTGCCTACGTTCGTGCTCGTGGGTGCGGCACTCATCCCGTATGTCGATCGCGGCGATATCCTCGCCACGCGGCCGTCGCAGCGCAAGACGGCGGTCATGCTGTTCACGATGTTCTGCTGCCTGGGCCTGATCATCACCTTCATCGGGATCTTCTTCCGCGGCCCCGGCTACACCTTCGTCATCCCGTACGTGACCAGCCCCGGACTCCACTTCGCCCTATGACCGGACGAGGAACGACCCGCTCATGAGCAACTACCACGTCGAACCCATCGACAAGCCCGCCGCGCTCAGCAGCGAGGCGATCAAGGCCCTGCGCAAGGAGCAGGTCCAGGGTCTCTCGAGGCGCCAGCTGCTGCGCAGCGCGATCGGTATCGGGCTCGGGCTGTGGATCGTCGAGCTCCTCGCCGGGACCCTTGGGTTCCTGTGGCCGAACTTGTCGGGCGGCTTCGGGGCGCCGATCATCATCGGCACGCTCGACGACATCAAGGCGCAGAACTCCACGCTGCCGATCGACGAGGGATTCCCGGCCTACTACGCCGAGGCGCGCGCGTTCGTGATGCTCGTCAACGCGGGCCAGCAGGGGTTCGTCGCCGGCGCCGATACGAGTGGCGATGGCACCGCGCTCAACGTCCGTGCGCTCTACCAGCGCTGCCCGCACCTGGGCTGCAAGCCCAATCCGTGCCTGAAGAACTTCTGGCTGGAGTGCCCGTGTCACGGTTCGCGCTACGACCGCCTTGGGATCAAGGCCGCCGGCGAACAGTACGGACCTGCGCCCCGCAGCATGGACCGGTTCTCGATCGTGGTGGACGGTGAAGGGATCCTTACGGTCAACACCGGCAAGATCACGCTCGGCCCACTGCCGGTGGCGCTCGGCCAGCCCGGCATCATCCCGCCCCGAACGCCCACCGGGTGCATCTGACGATGACAGAAGAACAGGATCCGCAGCAGCGGCTGCCGGCCACGCGGCCGCAGGATGAGGCAGCGCCGGTCGAGCAATTCACCGCTGCGCCCCCGGTCCTGAAGGTGGACCTGCCGCCGGAACGCGCCGCGCAGATCGTCCGCCAGTCGTCCAACGCCCGATGGGTCGCCTTTCTGGCCGTGGTCATCGTGGTGCTGTTCGTTGCCCTGTACTGGTTCTACGAGCTTGGTGGTCCCCTCGGCGTGACCCAGTCGCGCCTGATCGCTGAGGCCGATGCCCAGCAGGTGACCAAGGTCGAACGTGGCTACAACATCTTCCAGGCCAACTGCGCACGCTGCCACGGTGTCAATGGCGAAGGTGGCATCGGCCCGATCCTGAACGATCAGGCGAAGCTCTACCAGCACCTCAACGCGGACTACCTGAACACCGTCCTGGTCGCCGGTGGGCGGTATGTCTGCGGCAACGCCCTGTCGCAGATGCCGGTCTGGTCCAACACCGCGACGCCGCCAGGTCCCCTCAACTACGTCCAGATCGAGGACCTGATCGAGTTCATGCGGGCGCCCAACACGCAGACGTACACGATCCGCGATCCGGACCTGCTCGAACCCAAGGTGGACCCGATCACGGGCAAGACCAGGACCTTCACGGGTTGGGTGGATCCCACCTACAAGCCGGCGCCAGGGGCGACCCCGTTCCCGGCCTGCTGGTCGACTGCCCTTACGACCCCAGCCTCGCCGGCCCCGTCCGGTGGGACCGGGTCCCCGGCTCCATCCGGCGATGTCACCTCGCCGGCGCCGTCTGACGGGGGCGGAGGGACGGTCACGCTCAACCTTGCGGCCCCGAATGCGGCCGGGTTCGACCTGACCGAATTGGCGGCCCCGGCCGACGAGATCTTCTACATCCTGTTCTCGAACAACGACCCGGGCGTCCCGCACAACGTGGCCATCAAGGACGCCTCTGGCTCCGTGATGTTCCAGGGTGAGATCTTCAATGGGGTCGGCACCCGCGAGTACGAAGTGCCCGCACTCCCTGCCGGGACCTACACCTACGTGTGCAGCGTGCACCTGAACATGACGGGGACCCTGACGGTCAACTAGCGCTTCACCGGTTCGGCCGGTGCCTGAGGGATGGAGGAACATGGCGCAGCAGGCGCTCGGAGCGGGAACAGCCATACCGCGCAAGCGGGTCGTCTTCGGCCTGCTCGACGCGGACGGATGGGCCTGGGCCGGACTCAAGGCGTTCTTCTGGCTGATCGTCATCATCTTCATGCTCGGCTACCTCCCGGACCGCGCCTACTACTTCACGGTGGGCCGGACCGTGGACCTTGGCGTCCTCGCTGGGCGCCCGATCAATGCCTGCCCGCCGACCAATCGAGACACTCCCGTGTCCGCCTCCCACCGGCGCGATCATCCCGTGGCAGCTGGCGCCCGAGGAGCTCAACTTGCCGGCCGCCAGGACCGGTGGTTCGATCATCCAGAACGGCACGACCCTGCTCTACATCGGCGGCTCTGATGGGCAGACCGCGGTGGATACGGTCTACGTCTCCACGGTCTCGGGCACCGGCAACTTCGACAAGTGGACGGACGGGCCCAAGCTCCCGGCGCCGCGGTCCGGGGCCAGCGTCGCGTTCGTGGCCGGCAGCATCTACGTCATCGGTGGCCGCGATGCCGCGGGCGTCCCGACCGACACCATCTTCGCGCTCAACCCAGACCCCAAGACCGGCGCACTCGGCGAGTGGAAGCCGACGGATCTCGTCCTGCCTGAGGGTCGAGCCGATGCGGCAGGTGTCGTCTCGACGACCGGTCTCCTGTTGATCGGTGGATCGAACGCGGACGGACCGGTCAACACGACCTGGAAGTCTGTGCCGACATCCACCGGCGCCCTGGGAGCGTGGCAGGTCGAGGCGCCACTGCTATTCCCGCAGACGAACGCCGCCGCGGCGGTCGTCGGCGACTACGTGTGGCTGTACGGCGGCAGTGACGCCAACGGACCGGTCGGCGCCGTCCAGCGAGGCACATTCGGCGCCCCGGCCCCCGAAGGGTTCCCGATCGATCCGAACGAAGGCAAGGTCACCGAGTGGGCAGTGAGCGACTCGGCGAACCTGCCGGTGGCACGGACCGAGGCTTCCGGATGGAGCGCCAACGGTGCGATCTACCTTGCCGGCGGGTCCGACGGGACCGCCCCGCAGAGCCAGGTCTACTGGGCGATCCCGACGACGGACGGCAACATCCCGGAGTGGAAGCACCTTGACGTCAGCGACCTGCCGGCCGGCGGTCTCGCCGGCGCCGCTCCGGTGCTGCTCGGACCGGAGATCGTGCTGGTCGGCGGCACGACCTCCACGGGCGTCGTGGACTCGAGTATCCGGGCCAACACGGCTCCGCAGTCGCCGTTCTTCTCGCTCGGGGTCCTTGGCGCGACGGTCCCCGGCCTCAAGCTGGATGGCGAGATCGGTCAGCAGCTGGGCTACACGGCCGCCGCCACGGTCGGGATGGCCAACTTCGCGATCCTGGTCTTCATCGGCTGGGTGTTCGCGCACAAGACGCAGGCCACCGCGATGTTCCATCGGCTCCGGCGGCGCGGCAAGCGCTGACCTAGTCGGTCGGGAGATCGCCCTCGCCCGGTGAGGGCCGGCCGCGCAGGATCGGCAGGCCCGCACGTTCCCAGGCGGCCATGCCGCCGGCCACGTTGACCACGTCGGTCCGGCCCGTCCGCATGAGGTAGCTGGTGACGGCCGCGGACCGGCCGCCCGAGTGGCAGATGACCAGGATCGGTCGGTCCGTCGGCAGCTCCGCGAGCCGAGCCATGAACTGCGACGTCGGCACGAGGGCGGCACCGGGCGCGCGCACGTCGCTGAACTCATTCGGTTCGCGGACATCGAGCAGCAGCGGCCGGTCCGTGTCCTCGCGCAGGCGGCGGTCGGCCTCGTGGACATCGACGGTCGGCAGGGCGACGGGTTGGGTCATCGGGTCTGCCTCACGCTCAGATCGAGTTCGATCAGTGGCCGGCGGCCACCGAAACCGGAGTCGAGGTCATGCCAGAAGTGGATGGCGTCCTCGTCCCGCCGCCAGCACAGCCACACCTGGCGACCGTTGACCAGCGCCGGGAAGTCGACCAGCCCGGTCGGGATGTCGCGCAGGGCGATGCCGAGCTCGTCGATGCGCGCGACGCCGGCGGCCATCTGGTCGATGAGGCCCTGCATCCGCAGCCGGGTCAGTCGCAGGTCGTCCGCCACGGCCGGCCCTGCCTCCACGCCCTCGGCGCCGCCCGTCCCAGCGCCGTGGGCCAGGACGCGGTCGCGCAGGCGGACCAGTTCGGCCCGCTGGTCGACGAGCGTGGTCGAGGATCGGCCCGAGCTCCGCCAGGGTCGCGTTCGCGTCGTCGATGTCGTAGAAGCGGCTCATCGGACCGGATTCTAGCCGGACCAGCGCGTACCATCGTGGCGTGGCCGAATCCGGCCGATCCATGGAGGTCGAGTGATGCGTCGGGTGTTCCTCTGGGCGGCGCGGAATCAGTGGCTGCGGGAGCGCCTGCCGCGGATGCGATTCATGCGGCGGGCCGTGCGCCGGTTCATGCCCGGCGAGACGCTCGACGACGCGCTCGCCGCCGGCGTTCCCCTCGAACGCCTCGGCATCACCACGATGTACACCCGGCTCGGCGAGAACCTCACGAGCGTCGCGGAGGCCGATGCGATCGTCGCCCACTACATCGAGGTGATCGACCGGATCAAGGCGTCCGGGATGCAGGGCGAGATCTCGGTGAAGCCCACCCAGCTCGGCCTGGACCTCGATGCCGACATCTGCCTCGCGCACCTGGTGACCCTGGCGAACCACGCGGCCGCTGCCGGCATCTACCTGTGGGTCGACATGGAGGCGAGCGCGTACGCCGAGTCCACCATCGTCCTGTACGAGCGTCTGCGGGCGGTCGCCCCCGAGACCGGGATCTGCCTGCAGGCCTACCTGCGCCGAAGCGCGGCGGATGTCCAGCGACTGCTCCCGCTCGATCCGGCGATCCGCCTGGTCAAGGGCGCCTACGACGAGCCCGAGGCGATCGCGTTCCGCGACAAGCGGGCGGTGGACGCGAACTTCGCCGGGCTGGCCATCCGGTTCCTGCTGGATGGCCGCGGCCGTCCGATCAAGCTGGGTCTCGGCACCCATGACGTGGGGCTCATCGAGCAGATCGCCGAGCAGGTCGGCCAGGCCGGGATCGGTCGTGACGCGTACGAGGTCCAGATGCTCTACGGCATCCGCGAGGACCAGCAGAAGCGCCTCCGTCAAGGAGGGCTACAAGGTCCGGTCGCTCATCGCCTACGGTGAATACTGGTACCCGTGGTACATGCGGCGACTCGCCGAGCGGCCGGCCAACGTCTGGTTCGCCCTGCGCCAGATGCTGCCGTAGTCACAACCGCTCCGAAGGGAGGACTGGACCCGTGACGGACCCGGATGCCGCGATCCAGAACCAGATCCGCAACATCGAGACGAGCACCGGCCGATCGATGGACGAGTGGGTCGCGCTCGTCGGAGCGAGCGGGAAGTCGAAGCACGGCGAGATCGTCGCCTGGCTCAAGACCGAGCACGGGATGAGCCACGGCAACGCGAACCGGGTCGCCCTGATCGCCCTGCGTGGTCCGGACGCTCCGGAAGGCGACGACCTGGTCGGCGCGATCTACAGCGGCCCCAAGGCCGGCCTTCGAGGATTCCACGACCAGGTCATCGCCACGGCGACGGGCTTCGGTGGCGACGTCCAGCTTGCCCCGAAGCAGTCGTACGTGAGCCTGCGACGCGCGAAGCAGTTCGCGACCGTCGGGCCGGCGTCCGGCGGACGTCTCGAGGTCGGTCTGAACCTCAAGGACGTTGCGCCGACGGGTCGGCTCGAGGCTGGCGGCGGCATGTGCACGCATCGCGTCCGGCTGAGCGACCCGGCCGAGTTCGACGACGAGGTCATCGGCTGGTTGCACGAGGCGTACGACCGGGCCTGATCGGCGGGCTGTCGGGTACCCTGTCGCTGGGCCGGTAGCTCAGCGGCAGAGCACGGGACTTTTAATCCCTTGGTCGTGGGTTCGAATCCCACCCGGCTCGCCAAGGCGCCTAGCGTGGCTGGGTGTGGTGCCTTCAGGACTCCTGCGAGACCGGCGGGATCAGGTCGTGGATGGTCGCCTCAAGGTCAGCCAGTTCGCCCCTGGTGCATGAGAGCCAGAGCGCCCAGTCGCCGGCGTCCGTGGCGATATAGAACTGGACGCAGACCACATCTTCGGCGCCCGGGTCGGCGCTCACCATCTCAAGGCGGAGCGCCTCGCCGATCGGGAGCTCGACGCGCCCCAGGGAGACGACCCTCATCCCCGCCGCATCCGGGAACACACCGTATCGCCACTGCCGCGGTAGCGTCGTGGGAGACTCGCTCAAATCCCGTCCTCCTTCAAGTCTGGCTGGATGGCCATCTGGGACACGCCCGGGTCCGCCCCGGATCCTTGACCGCGACGTCGCTGCCATGATGACGCCTCACCCGGCATACTGCGGACATGCCCTTCAGGTTGCTCCGGCTGTTCTTTCTCCGGTTCCTGCCACGACGTCTGTTCGCGGTCGTGACCATCATCGAGTTCGTCATGCTCGCGCGACGGCTGTACCGGGCCGCGGCCATCCCGCCCAGACCCGGCCCTCGAGTGGTCGGTCGGAGCGGATTCGATGATGATCCGGCGGACGTGATCGAGCCCCGCCGGCACGCCTGAGCGGCCGCCGTTCGATCGACTGGCGTTCCGATCGTGTCCCATTCGCTATCGTGGGTCTGATGACCCTCTGGCGCGCCCACCCTCGGCGAGTGGCACTGCTGCTGTCGGGGGCGATGTTCCTGTTGCCTGTGCTCACGGCGCTCGTCGTCCCGCGCCCGCTGGAGCAGCCCTTCGGCGTCGACTTCATCCTGTATCGCGACGCCGCCGCGCGCTGGCTGGCCGGGGGTCCGTACTTCGAGCCGTACCAGCTCGCCGGTCCGTACCCGATCACGGCCGGCGACGTCCTGTACCCGCCGGTCGCGCTGTGGCTGTTCGTGCCGTTCACGGTCCTGCCCGCGGTCCTGTGGTGGGCGGTCCCGATCGGGGTCACGGCGTGGGCGGTGTGGCGGTTGCGGCCGGGGCCGGCGTGGTGGCCGCTGATCGCGCTATGCGTGGCGTGGCCCACGACCGTGCTCAAGACCTGGACCGGCAATCCGGTCATCTGGAGCGTGACGGCGCTGTCGTTCGGGGTCATCTACTGGTGGCCTTCGGTGTTCGTGCTGCTCAAGCCGAGCCTCTTTCCGTTCGCCCTGTTCGGCGCGAACCGTCGCAGCTGGTGGATCGCGCTGGCGGTCTTCGTCGTGATGTGCCTCCCGTTCGGGGCGATGTGGGGGGAGTGGGTCACCTCGCTGTCGAACTCGACCGGCGGCGGCCTCCTGTACTCGACGCTGGAGATCCCGATGCTGCTGATCCCGCTGGTGGCCTGGCTCGGGCGCTCCGACAGATCGCGCTGACGGAGCGCCGCGCCGCCGCCGAGGTGCACCCGAACCGCAATGTCCGGCCGCCGGACGGTCGCACCCGGCACCGAACTGCCACCTTTTCGCCCTGACCTGGGGTGCGGACCGGCACCCACTCCGTCCGTAGCGTTGCGCCACGTCCCATGTGCCCTTGGACGGACCTGGAGGAGCAGAGATGGATAGTGGCGATACCGCCTGGATGCTGATGTCCACGGCGCTGGTCATGATCATGTTGCCTGGCCTGGCGCTCTTCTACGGCGGCCTCGTCCGCAGCAAGAACGTGCTGTCCACCGTCATGCACAGCTTCTTCGGCCTGGCCCTTGTCAGCATCGTGTGGGTCGTCGTCGGCTTCTCGCTGGCGTTCGGCCCGGATGTCAACGGTATGGGCCTCATCGGCAATCTGGACTACGTCTTCTTCAACAACGTCGGGATGGAACCGTCCACGGTCTACGCAGTGACCATCCCCTTCGTGCTGTTCGCCTCGTTCCAGCTCATGTTCGCGGCCATCACGCCCGGCCCTGATCACCGGGGCCTTCGCCGAGCGCAAGCGCTTCGGGTCGTTCGTGCTCTTCACGATCCTGTGGTCCATCGTCGTCTACGCCCCGCTGGCCCACTGGGTCTGGTCCGTGGACGGCTGGCTGTACCAGCTCGGCGCGCTCGACTTCGCCGGTGGCACCGTCGTCCACATCAGCTCGGGCGTGTCCGCCCTGGTCGTCGCCCTGATGCTCGGTCGCCGCGCGCTCAACGGCACGCACCCGGAGCCGCACGACATCCCGATGACCGTCCTGGGCGCCGGCCTGCTGTGGTTCGGCTGGTTCGGCTTCAATGCCGGGTCCGCGGTCGCCGCCAACGGCCTGGCCGCGAGCGCCTTCACGGTCACCAACATCGCGGCCGCCGCGGCCACCGTCACCTGGGTCATGGCGAGCTACATCCACACGCGCAAGGTCAGCGTCGTCGGTGCCGCCTGCGGCGCCGTCGCCGGCCTCGTGGCGGTCACCCCGGCCTCCGGCTACGTCACCGTGGGCGGGGCCCTGACCATCGGGCTGGTGGCCGGCGGGCTGTGCTACAGCGCCACGCTCCTGCGAGCGCGGTCCAAGGTGGACGACGCGCTGGACGTCTTCGCGGTGCACGGCGTCGGGGGCATGTTCGGGGCCGTCGCGACCGGCATCTTCGCCTCGTCCAGCATCCAGGCCGCCTACTCCGGCCTGCTCGAGGGTAACCCGCAGCAGCTGGTCAACCAGCTGATCGCTGTCGGTGCGACGGTCGGGTACGCCGTCGTCGCCACCGTCGTCATCGTCAAGGTGGTGGACCTCCTGCTCGGGATCCGGGTCAAGCCGGCCGCCGAGGAGATGGGCCTGGACCTCTCGGTGCACGGGGAGGCTGCCTACACCGCCTGACTCGACCCCCTCGTCCTCCGGTCGCGGCCGGTCACCGTCGGCTCCTCCCGGCGGTGGCCGGTCCGACCTATCTTCGGAGACTGGACCTTGGCCACCAAACGACGCCACGATCGAGCACCCGCCGCGATGGACGCCCCGCTGTACGACGCGCGCTTCGAGCACGATGCGTGTGGCGTGGGGTTCGTGGCGGATGCCGGCGGTCGGTCGCGCGACCGGGTCCTGCCTCTGGCGCTCGCTGGACTGGCCTCGCTGGCGCACCGCGGCGCATTCGGGGCGGACGGCGAATCGAGCGATGGCGCCGGCGTCGCGCTGCCGCTGGATCGGTCGCTCCTCGAGCTGATCGGCGGTCCAGCTGCGGCCGCGACGGGCTCCCTGGCGTCCTGTTCTGCTTCCTGCCGCGCCACCGTCCAGCGGCGTCCCGTGCCCGGGCACTCGTCGAGCGAGCCGTCGACGAAGCGGGCCTGCGCGTCCTCGGCTGGCGCGAGGTCCCTGCCGATCCGGGCGCATTGGGCGCGTCGGCGGCTGCGTCCCGGCCGGCCTTCGCCCAGGCGATCGTGGCGCGACCGCACCGGTCCCCGGGCGACCCCCGCCCAGCCTCCGACGACGCCTTCGAGCGCCGGCTCGGTCTCGCCCGGCGCCGGGTCGAGACTGCAGCACGGGCGGCGGGCGGAGTGGTCGCCGAGCTGTCGATCCCGTCGGCATCGTGTCGGACGATCGTCTACAAGGGTCTGGTGACCGGCGGGCGACTGCCGGACCTCTACCCTGACCTGCGGGCCGCGCTGAGCTTCGACTACGCGGTCTTCCATCAGCGCTACGCGACGAACACGCACCCGGTCTGGCGGCTCGCCCAGCCGTTCCGCTCGATCGCCCACAACGGCGAGATCAACACGGTCCGCGGCAACCGCGAGCAGGTGCGCGGCCGGACCGCCGATGCCGGCGGCGGACCGTGCCGCGTGGCCGCCGACCTGCTGGCCGCCGGGCCGCTCCTGTCGCCGGACGGCTCCGACTCGCTGTCGCTGGACGAGGCCCTCGAACTCCTGACGACGACCGGCTGGGCGCTGACGCCCGCGCTCCTGGCGGCGATCCCCGAGGCACCCGCCCTGCGCCGCTCGCCACACCCGCAGGTCGCCACGTGGCGGCGCCGGACCGCCGGGTTCATGGCGCCGTGGGATGGGCCGGCTGCCATCGTGTTCGCGGACGGCGACCGGGTGGGCGCGCTGGTGGACCGCAACGGGCTGCGGCCGGCCGCGTTCGCGGTCACCTCGGACCGGGTCGATCGGCCTGGCCTCCGAGGCGGGCGCCATCCCGTTCACGGCCGCCGAGACCGTTCGTCGCGGGCGCCTGGGGCCGGGCGAACTGCTGCTCGTGGAGCCGCGCCGCCACGCGATCCTCGAGGATGCCGAGGCCAAGGCCTGGGTGCTTCGGACGATGCCGATCCACGACGCGCCACGTCCGGTCCACGACGACCGGTCCGAGGCGGCAGCCGCGGCCATCGAGACGCGTCCGGCGCGCTCGGCACGGAGCGCGCTATCTCGCCGGCCTGGACGCGGAACGAGCCCGCCTGGACATCAAGACGATGGCGCTCGAGGCGCACGAGCCGCTCTGGAGCATGGGCGACGACACGCCGACCGCGGGCCGAGGCCGGCTCGACCGCCCGGTGGCCGATCACCTGCGCCAGGCATTCGCGCAGGTCACGAATCCGGCGATCGACCCGGAGCGCGAGCGCGCCGTCATGGACCTGCGGGTGGAGCTCGGTCGACGGCCGGCGATGCTTGGCGGGCCGCCGCGCGGGCCACGGACCGTTCGCCTGGCACGCCCGATCGTGGTGGATCTGGACGGCCTGCTCGGTCGCTCCGCGCGGCGCGGCGTCCGGACGCGAGCGACTCGACCCGCTCTGGCCGGCCGCCGAGGGGACGGCCGGACTGGAGGCGGCGCTGGAGCGGCTGGCGTCGGACGCCGTCGCGGCCGCGCGGGCCGGTACCGAGGTTCTGTCACCTGACCGACGTCTCGTTCGGCACCGAGCGGCTGCCGATCCCGTCGATCCTCGCCTGCGGCGCGGTCCACACGGCGTTGACCGCCGCCGGACTGCGCGGGCCGAACGGATCTGCTCGTCGAGGCGTCGGACATCCTGGACGTCCACTCGATGGCGATGGTCATCGCCGTCGGGCGCGACGGCCGTGCATCCATGGCTGGCACTGGAGCTCGCGGCCGAACTGGCCGGGACGCGCGGCGCCGAGGACCTGGCGCCCGCCGACACCATCGAGCGCCTCACGCTCGCCTTCGAAGCCGGGCTGCGCAAGACCCTGGCGCGGATGGGGATCAGCGCCGTCTCGTCGTATGTCGGCGGCGCGCTGGTGGACGTCGTCGACCTGGACCGCGTCGGTCGTCGCGCGCTGCTTCCCGATGGCTGCCGCCTGGCCGGGCCGGACGACCTTCGCGGACCTGGCCGGGCGCCAGCTTCGACGTCGGGATGCGGCCGCCGCCCTGCCCGAGCCGCCGCCCGGCCGCGAGGCGCGCCTCCCGGATCCCGGATTCGCCCGGTTCCGCGCCGATGGCGAGGCGCACCTGTTCTCGCCGAAGATCGCCGGGGAGATCCAGGCACTGGCGTCGGTCGGCGCGGGCGATGACGTGGAGGCGCGCGCTGGCCCGGTACCGCGCGGCCCTCGCCCGTCCCGGCGGACGCCACCGTCCGTCCCGCGCGACGAGCTTCGGGTCCGCCATCTCCGTACGGCGATCGCCCTGGATGACGTCGAGGACGCGCGGTCGCATCGTCCGGCGGTTCGTCGTGTCCGCGATGAGCGTGGGGGCACTCAGCCCGGAGGCCCATCAGGCGCTGACGATCGGGATCCAGCGCGCCGGCGGAGCGGCGAACACCGGCGAGGGCGGCGAGGACCCGGCCTGGTACGTGCCCGGCGAGGACGGCCGGCGGCGCGATGCCCGGATCAAGCAGGTCGCCTCGGCCCGGTTCGGCGTCACCGCCACGTACCTGGCGCGAGCCGACCAGCTCGAGATCAAGATCTCGCAGGGTTCGAAGCCGGGCGAGGGCGGCCAGCTCCCGGGCCGCAAGGCCACGGCGTACATCGCCGTCGCTCCGTCGTGGCCAGGCCGGCCAGAGCTACATCAGCCCGCCGCCGCACCACGACATCTACTCGATCGAGGACCTTGCCCAGCTCATCGCGGACCTGCGGGCGATCAACCCGCGCGCCCGGATCGGCGTCAAGCTCGTCGCGAGCCGTGGGGTCGGGACGGTCGCGGCAGGCGTGGCCAAGGCGGGCGCCTCCTACATCCACCTGTCCGGCCATGCCGGCGGGACGGGAGCCTCGCCGCTGTCGTCGATCAAGCACGTCGGGGCGCCATGGGAACTCGGACTCGCCGAGGTCCACCAGACACTCCTGCGCAACGACCTGCGCGATCGCGTCGCTCTCCGCACGGACGGCGGCCTCCAGACCGGCCGAGACCTGCTGGTCGCGGCGCTGCTCGGAGCTGAGGAGTTCGCGTTCGGGACGGCGGCGCTCGTCGCCATCGGCTGCGACATGGCCCGCCAGTGCCACCTCGACACCTGCCCGACCGGCATCGCCACCCAGCGCGAGGACCTGCGGGCGAAGTTCACCGGCACGCCCGAGATGATCGAGCGGTTCGTGCTGGCCCTCGCGGAGGATCTCCGCCGGGAGCTGGCTGCGGTGGGCGCCCGGTCCGTCGGCGAGCTGGTCGGGGAGTCGCGCCGGCTGCTGACCACGCTCCCGGCGGCCCGCGCGGAACTGACGCCCGTCGATCGGCGCCCCTTCGTGGACCGCGTCCGCTGCTCGTCGCGCAGACCCGGCCAGCGCGGATCGCGACACGCCCCGCGTTCCCGCGTCCGCCCTGGAGGCGCGCGTCGCCGCGGCCTTCGCCGACCAGGAGTCCGTGACGGCCGGCGGTCTGCGCCTGACGACCGCGGACCGATCGTTCGGGGCCGCGCTCACGGGCGCCATCGAGCGCGGAGACCTGCGCCGGTCCGGTCCACTTGGCCGTGAAGGGCGCCGCCGGCCAATCCTTCGGTGCCTTCGCCGGCGAGGGCGTCACGCTGCGGCTCGTCGGCCAGGCCAACGACTACGTCGGCAAGGGCCTGTCGGGCGGCTCGATCACCGTCGTCCCGGAGCCTGAGCTGACCGCGACCGCCTCAAGCCAGGCCATCGCCGGCAACACCGTTCTCTATGGCGCCACGGCCGGCCGGCTCCACCTCGTCGGACGGGCCGGGATGCGCTTCGCGGTCCGCAATAGTGGCGCCGAGGCCGTGGTGGAGGGGATCGGCCCGCACGGCTGTGAGTACATGACCGGCGGCACGGTCGTCGTCCTGGGTCCGATCGGCGCCAACTTCGGGGCCGGCATGACCGGCGGCCGCGCCTACCTGTTCGATCCGGACGGCCGGCATCTGGCCGCGCTCGACGGGGCGAGCGTCTCGGGCACCCGCCTGTCCTCCGTGGTCGCGGATCGGGTCGACGGTCCGGAGCGAGCCGCCGAATTCGATCGCCTCCTGCGCGCCCACCGCGGCGCCGGGTCCGTGCTGGCGGGGTCGCTTCTCGAGGAACCGGCACTGGCGTCGTGCGTCTGGATCGTGGAACCGATCCCGCAGGCCGTCGCGCCGCAACCGGACCGCAACGCTGTCGTGCCCGAGCCGGTGCCGACACAGGAGCGACACGCACCTACCCTGCGATGACGATGGGAGAGACCCACTCCACGACGCTCGGAAGGTAGCCCGCCATGATCCACCCGTCCGATCCCACGCTGAACTCCACCGCCGTGCGAGATGGTCGAGACGCGCCGGTGACGTGCGCGGCGTGTGGCTGTCGCCTCAGCGCCAGCGGCGACGCCTGGTTCCATTTCAACCCGATCGCGGGTCGAGACGCCCGTGGTTGCCGAGTGCCGTGCGCCGATGCCGCACATGACTCCGCCGGTCGGGCGATCGCCGTCGCCGTCTGAGTCGGACCCCGGTCCGCTCGGCCTGACCACGGCCGTCGGTCAGTCGGGCGCCGTCTCGTCCACGACCAGGCGGTAGCCCACGCCCCGGACCGCCACGATCGCCGGTCCATGCGCCTCGTCCACCTTGGCGCGCAACCGTGCGAGGTGCGGCTTCAGCCAGAGCAGGTCCGGGTCCGTCTCGGCCGGCCAGCCGGCGCGCGCCAGCTGGAGATGGGGGACGATATCGCCGTTCGCCCGGGCCAGCGCCTCGAGCAGCCGGAATTCCGTCGGTGTGAGCGTGAGCGACACGTCACCGCAGCGAGCCTCGTGCCGTCCCGGCTCCAGGGTCAGGTTGCCGGCCGACAATGGCCCGCCGGACGTGCTGCCCGGCATCCCGGTCCGATCCACCCGGCGCATGACCGCGGCGATACGCGCCAGCAACTCGGCCTTGCCGAACGGCTTGGTGAGGTAGTCGTCCGCCCCGATCCCGAGGGCCCGTACCTTGGCGGCCTCGCCGCTCTCGCCCGACACGATGATGATCGGCGCCTGGCCGATCGCCCGCATCTGGCCGGCGACGGAGAACCCGTCCGGGCCAGGCATCGCCAGGTCAAGCAGCACGAGGTCCGGGTGCTCCTCCCGGAATCGCTTGACGGCGGTCAGTCCGTCGTAGGCGGTCATGACCTGGTGGCCCTCCGTCCCGACGAGCGCGGTGACCGCCCCGACCATGGCCGGGTCGTCATCCACGACGAGGATCCTCAACGGGCGGGTAGGCATCGTGCGCATCATCCTCTCACGTCAGATCGCCACCGCGGCCGGCAGCGCGACGACGAATCGCGCCCCGTGCGGCAGGGCGGGCTCGCACCACAGGCGGGCACCCATGGATTCGCCGAGTCGTTTGGCGGCATACAGGCCGATCCCGGATCCGCGTGCCGTGTGGGTATCGCGCCGCGCGTAGGGCTCGAAGATCCGCTCGCGCCACTCCTCCGGGATACCGGGACCCTCGTCGCTCACCCCGAGGCGCGCCACGCCCTCGGCGAGACTCCAGTCGATGGTGATGGCGGTGTCGGGCGGGGCGTACTTCACCGCGTTCTCGATGAGGTGCTCCACGATCTGGCGCAGCCGTGGTGGGTCGGCGAGGGCCTGCAGCCGGGACCCGGGGAGTATTCGCACGGCGTGGCGCACGAGCAGCGGCCGAAGCGAGATGAGGACCGACGACACGACGGTCTCGAGGTCCACCGGCACGACCGAGGCCTCGCCCTCCGGTACGACCCGGACGGACGCCAGGATCGAATCGACGAGGCGATCGAGCCGCTCGACCTGCTCGAGCGTTGCGCGGTGCCATGCGGCGCGGGTCTCACGCCGTGCGATGTCCCGCGACGTCCGGCCGGCCAGGGTCGGTTCCTCGGCCAGCAGGTCCGTGTACGCCCGGACGACGGCGAGGGGCGTCCGCAGTTCGTGGGTCACGAGGGCGATGAGTTCGCTTCGAGCTTCATCGATCGCCTTGAGCGATTCGACGCGGGCCTCGGCTTCGGATTGCTGGCGACCCTTCTCCACGATGCCGGCAAGCAGGTCGGCCACGGCCCGCAACTGGTCCACGTCGGCCGCGGAGAAGTCACGGGGCTGCTCGGTCTGCACGTTGAGGACGCCCACGGTCCCGTCGTGCCAGATGAGCGGCACGGACAGCATGGACGCGACGAAGCGTCGCTGGTCGATGCCTCGAACCCACAGGAACCGGGGGTCGGCACGGACATCCTGGATGACCAGTGGCTGGTGCGTCGCGGCGACGCGACCGGTGACGCCCTCCCCGAACGGGACCCGCGCCCGGCCGATCTGGTAGTGGTCGAGGCCGTTCGTCGCGGCCAGCGTCAGGTACGCTCCGTCGCGATCGACCAGGTACAGCGAGGAGACGTCCGTATGGAGCGCGTCACGGGTCCCGTCAACGACCGTCTCCAGCAGTTCGTCCCACGTTCGCGCGGTCGTGGCCAGGCGGGCGACCTCGTGCAGGAACCGGAGCTGGGCGAGCTGGTCCGAACCCGGGGCGGGGGCGGGCTCGTGGGCTGGGATCGGCATCGGTCCGGGGGGCGTCACGGCGAACACCATACAAGCGTAGGGAAGGGCCGAGGGGCGAACGGTTGCGGCCGCGTCGCGACTCGGCCGCGGAACGGTGACGACGCCAACGCCCTGGTGTCGCTCACGTGACGGTCCCCATCAGGCCTGAACCAGGCGGCATCGGCACGGCGGGCGCGCACGATCCGCTGGCGACCGAGGTGCGTCTGCTCGGCGCGCTGCTCGGTCAGGTCATCGCGGAGCAGGCCGGCTCCGAGCTCTTCGATCTCGTGGAGCGAGTCCGACGACGGACCATCCTGCTGCGCGCGGAGGGCGACCCCGCGGAGCGTGCTCGCCTGGATGACGACCTCGCTGGGCTCGACCTGGGCTCCATGGAAGCGGTCATCGGCGCCTTCGCGCTGTACTTCCAGCTGGTGAACCTGGCCGAAGCCCGGGGCCGGGTTCGCGCCCTGCGCCGACGGGAACGAGCCGCGCGAGACGGCGTGCTGGACGATTCGGTGGCGGAGGCGGTCGGGCGCCTTCGGGCGCTCGGGCGAACCGAAGCCGAGCTGGACGCGCAACTCACCGTCCTGTCGGTGACGCCGGTCCTCACCGCCCACCCGACCGAGGCTCGCCGCCGGACCATCCTCGTCGCGCTTCGGCGCTGCGGCGACCTGCTGGCCCGGATGGACGACCCGCGCCTGACCCCTTCGGAGGATGCCGAGATCCGCCGCCGCCTGCGCGAGGAGATCACGCTCCTGTGGCGGACGTCCGACCTGCGGCCGGCCGCACCGGCCGTGCTCGATGAGGTCCGGACGGCGATGGCGTTCTTTGACTCGACGCTCTTCACCCTCGCCCCTCGCCTCGCGCGCATCGTGGACGGGGCGCTCGATCCGCTCGCGAGTGGCCGGCGACGCCGGAGCGACGGACCGCCACGGACCGGGGCACGAGCGCCACGCGTCGGAGCATTCCTTCGGTGGGGGAGCTGGATCGGCGGCGACCGCGATGGCAACCCGGGCGTGACCGCGGACATCACCGAGCGGACGTTGCGCATCCACGCGGACCACGTCCTGCGCGGCTACGAAGCCGTCGCGAACCGATTGATGCAGACCGTCGCCGCAGCTGCTGACGGGGAGCGGATGGCCCTGGGTGTCGCGACGCGGGCGCTGGCGAATCGGCTGGCCCGCGACGCGGAGGAACTGCCCGAGACGGACCGTCTGCTTCGGCGGCGCTTCCCGGACGAACCCTACCGGCAGCGATTCGGCTTCATCGCCGAGCGACTGCGCCGGACGCGGGCAGGTTTGACGGGCGGGGCCGCGGCCCGGACTGGCGGGTATCCGGACGCCGCGGCGCTCGACCACGAGCTCGACGAGATCCAGGCCGCCCTGATCGCGGACGGTCTCGGGCGGGTCGCCTGGGGTGAGGTGGCTGACCTGCGCTGGCAGCTCGGGACGTTCGGCTTCCACCTGGCGTCGCTGGAGATCCGACAGCATTCCGCGATCCATCGGGTGGCTCTCGCGGCGATCGACGGGGCGGCCGCCGGCGACGCTGCCGCCGGCGGGACCGAGGTGTCGCCGGGCGTCACGCTTGACGAAGTCCTCGCCACGTTCCGGGCGATCGCCGCAGTCCAGGGCCGGTTCGGGGAGGCGGCCTGTCATCGCTATGTGGTCAGCTTCACGCTGGCGGCGTCCGACGTGACGGACGTCCTGTCGATGGCCCGTCACGCCGCCGGCGACGACGCCGCGGCTGCGCTGGATGTCGTGCCGTTGTTCGAGTCGTTCGATGCGCTGCGCGACGCCGGCCGGATCCTGCGCGAGCTGCTGGCCGATCCCGACTATCGGGTCCACCTGGCCGGGCGTGGCGATCGACAGGAAGTGATGCTCGGCTACTCCGACTCCAACAAGGAGTCGGGCTTCCTGTCGGCCGCCTGGCTGCTCCACGAGGCGCAATCCGAGCTGGTGGCCGCCGCCCGCGACCACGATGTCGAGCTGACGCTGTTCCACGGGCGTGGCGGGGCGATCGGTCGAGGTGGCGGCCCGACGAACCGGGCGATCATGGGCCAGGCTCCGGGATCGGTCACCGGCCGGCTCAAGCTCACCGAACAGGGCGAGGTCATCGCGGCCAACTACTCCGACGCGACGATCGCGCGTCGCCACCTGGAGCAGATGACCGGAGCCGTCCTGCTGGCCTCCACCCCGGAGCACGACGCGTTGCTCGAGGCGTCGCTGGTTCGCGGTGCCCCGATCATGGCCGAGCTGGCCGAGGCCTCCCGTCGAGCGTACCGCGCGCTGGTGCACGACGATCCCGGGTTCGCCGCGTTCTTCCGCTCCATCACCCCGATCGCCGAGCTGTCGGCCCTTCGTCTTGGCTCACGGCCTGCAGCGCGTGGGCGGACGGAGGTAGCCCCGTCGATCGACTCGCTGCGCGCCATCCCGTGGACGTTCGCCTGGTCGCAGGCGCGGGTGAACCTTCCGGGCTGGTTCGGCCTGGGTACGGCGCTCGAGGCGTTCGAGGGAGCCCACGGCGCCGATGGGCTGGCGGCGATCTCCCGTCTCGCGCGGGACTGGCCGTTCCTCGCGAGCGTGTTGGACAACGCCGAGATGAGCCTGGCCAAGGCGGACATGGGTGTCGCGCGGCTGTACGCGGCGCTCGCGCGGGGTGACGGCGACGATCGCCGTTGGGCGATGATCGAGGCCGAATTCCACCGGACGTCGGCCATGCTCAGGCGGATCACGGGCCGGACCCGGCTGCTGGACCACGCGCCCGTCCTCCAGCGTTCGATCATGCTGCGCAACCCGTACGTGGACTCCCTGTCCGAGCTCCAGGTGCGGCTGCTGGCACGGCTTCGAAGCCTGCCGGCCGGCGATCCGGAACGCGCACACGTCCTCCGGCTGGTCCACCTGACGGTGAACGGCGTCGCCGCCGGTCTCCAGAACACCGGCTGAGGCGGCGCGTCTGGGCGGCCGACCCTTGGCTATTCGGCTGCCAGGCGCCTCGGTAGCACGGCGGCCAGCCGTTCGTAGTCGGCCCGTTCGTTGTACAGCTGGGCAGACACGCGGAGCAGGCGCATCGCGGGTGCGACGCCGGCCGGGCGTGCGGCCGGGACCGGCCACGGTGTGATCGGGACCTGGATCCCGTCCATGTCCGTCAGGGCTCGCTGGAGGGACCGCGCCTTGGCATCGTCCGTCGGGCCGTGTAGGGCGAGCACGGCCATGGAGCCGGTCATCGCATCCGGCGCCGGCGGTTCGAGGCCGAGCGCCCCCGCCAGCACGTCGCGCCCGGCCACTGCGAGAGCGTGGTTCGACGCCATGACAGACGGCCAGCCACCGGGCTGGATCGTCGCCATCCGATCGATCGCGTCGGCCAGCGTCAGCGCAGCGGTCGGATCGGCGGTACCAGTCCAGTCGAACTCCAGGCGGTATCGCTCGCGACCCTCGAGCGGTTCGTTCGCGCCATGCGAAACGACCAGCGGATGGATGCGCTCACGCCGGTCGGCGCGCACCCACAGGACCGCGGAGCCCTTAGGCCCGCAGAGCCACTTGTGGCCGTTCCCGGTCCAGTACGCGGCGCCCAGCGCGTCCACGTCGACCGGCACCATCCCCGGGGCGTGAGCGGCATCGACCAGCGTGTCCACGCCGCGTGCCTCCAGCGCCCGCACGATCGCCTCGATCGGCAGGATGAGCGCCGTCGGGCTGGTGATGTGACTGATCAGCGCCAGTCGGGTCCGGGCCGTGACGGAGCCGACGATCGCCTCGAGGGCCTCACCGGCGCCTGAGATCGGAAACGGGATCCGGGCGATGACGACGCGAGCGCCATCGCGCTCCGCCGCCGCCTGCAACGCATTGAGCGTGGCGTTGTACTCGTGATCGGTGGTGAGCAGCTCGTCGCCGGGCTCGAAGCGGAGCGACCCCAGGATGGTGCTCACGCCAGTCGTCGCATTCGGGACGAAGGCGAGGCCCGCGGGATCCGCGCCCAGGAACTGTGCGATCCGTGTGCGGGCGTCTGTCATGGCGTCCGGCAGGACCCGATCCATGAACCGGACGGGCTCCGCCTCCATCCGGTCCCGCCACGCCCGTTGCGCCGCCAGGACAGGCTCCGGGCAGGCGCCGTACGAGCCGTGGTTCAGGAACGTGACGGCCGGGTCGAGTCGCCAGCCAAGGTCGGTCCGCATCGCGCCATGATGCCGCCGACAGTCATCGGCCGTCGCCCATGGCCCGGGATCACCCGTCCGGCGGCGACTCGTCCTGCGGCCCATCATCGGGCGGGGTCACGTTCTTCAAGGGTGGCGGATCCAGGCGTCGGCGCGTCAGGACTCGCGCCACGCGCTCGGGCCCTGCCACGAACGGGGCGAGGTAGGCGATCAACAGGATCGGGACCATGAAGCGAACGCCGACGGGTCGTATCGCGATGGCCATCCCCATAAGCCACAGGAACGCGGCGTAGGCGCCGGTGAGCCGGCTGGACACACCCGCGAGCTGCAGTCGACGCGCCGGGATGAGCACGATGAGGCCCAGGACGAAGGCGAGGGCGAGGAGCCAGGGAGGGGGCATGCGCAGCGATGATACGGCCGGCCGCGTCCTGTGCCGTGCATCCGCCGATCGGGCGACCACCTCGGGCCGGTACCCTTGCCGCCCGTCCCCGCCTCGAGGATCCCGTTGACCGACGACCGCGAGTCCAACCGAATCCAGGCCTGGATCCAGCAATGGGGTCCGATCCTCCCGCTGCTCGCCGCCGAGTTCATCGTGTGGCTGGGGTTCGGTGCGCTGATCCCGGTCCTGCCCCTCTACTTCGTGGAGCAGGGCCTGGATCTTGCGACGCTCGGCCTCGTCATCGCCGCGTGGCCCATCGCCAGGCTGGTGACCGAGCCGCTCTTCGGCTGGCTCGCCGACCGGACGGCCCGTGTCCCGTGGATGGTCGCCGGCCTGCTCTTGACCGGGCTGTTCGAGATGCTCCCGCTCTTCCTGGTCGGGCCGATCGCATTCGTCCTGCTCCGCGCTGCGGCCGGTCTCGCGGCCGCCATGTACGACCCCGCGGCCCGCGGGTACCTCACCGACGCCACGCCCCCCGAGCGACGTGGTGAGGCCTTCGGCCTGTACGGCGCCGCCCAGATGGGCGGCCTGTTGATCGGCCCGGCCATCGGTGCGCTCGGCGCGGGCGCCTTCGGCGGCATCCAGTTCGTATTCGTCTTCGGCGCGATCTCCTCATTCCTGAGCGCCGCGGCCGTCGCCTGGCGAGTCAAGGAGACCGGCAGCCGGACACACCCGGCACTGTCGCATGACGCCACCGAGCTCCCACGGGATACCCCGTCAGTCACGGAGCGAGCCGCCAACGATGCCGACGCGGACCGCGTGCTGAACGTGGACCCGACCGCTCCGCGAAGATTGCTCAACCGGGGCCTGATCGCCGCGCTCGTGATCAACGTGGGCGGGTACTACGCCGGCGGCACGTACGAGGTCATCTGGAGCCTGTTCTTGCAGCACCTCGGCGCCGGGCTGGACCTGATCGGATTCACGTTCGCGATGTTCGGGCTGCCCGTCCTGCTGCTGTCGCCGTTCGCGGGGAGGATCGTGGACCGGCGTGGGTCGTACCTGTTCATCGTGCTCGGTTGCGTCATCCCGACGGCTGTCGGCATCGGCTACACGCTGATCGTGGATCCGCTGCTGGCGGTCCCGCTGATCATGGCCGAGGCGACCGCGTTCGCGTTGCTCAACCCGGCCCTCTACTCCGTGGTCGCGGCCAACAGCCCGGTCGGCCGATCATCGACGGCGCAGGGGCTGTTCGGGGCGGCGGGGACGATGGGATTCATCGTCGCGTCGCTCGTGACGGGGATCCTCGCGGAGCAGGAGATCATCTACCCGTTCTACGTGTTCAGCGCCGTCATGCTCATCAGCCTGATCCTGGGTCTCCTGATCGGCGGGCGACGACTGCGCTATCACCCACCCGCGGCAGTGGCGACGGTCGCGCCGGTCGTGGCGCCGTGACGACCGTCGGGGCTCCGCCCGCGCCGACCGGCGCGCCGCCAGCGCCCACGGTCCTGGTCATCGGCGGATTCCTGAGTTCGCCGCCGATCTACGGTCCCTTCCGCCAGCGGCTCCTGGAGCGCGGGGCCCGGCACGTGGAGGTCGCCCAGATCTGGACGCCGGATTGGTTGCTGTCGGTGCGCCGCGGTGGCGGGCCGATCGCCACACGGGCGGCAAGAGCGCTGCTCAAGGCGGTCGAGGTCGCCGACGGCGTGCCGCTCCTCGTCGTGGGGCACTCGTCCGGCGGGGTGGCCGCGCGGGTCTTGACCGCCACAGAACCCTACGAGGGCCGCCGGTTCGCGGGGGCCCGGCGCATCGGGGCGATCGTCTCGCTGGGCTCGCCGCACATCAACGCCATGGAGGCCGTCGGGGATCGCTGGAAGGGGAGCGGCACCGCGACGTTCGCGAACCTGCATGTGCCGGGCGCGTTCTGGGCACCGCGAGTCGGCTACCTGTCGGTGGCGTCACGCTGGCTCGCCGCTCGATCCGATGGCGAACGTGATGGTCGCGAGCAGGCCGCCAGGCGGTTCTACGAGCGGACGTTGCCGCCACCGCACGCGCCGACCATCGAAGGCGACGGCCTGATCCCGGTCGAGGCCGCCCTGTTGTCGGGCGCCCGCCAGCTCGTCCTGGACGACGCGGCCCATGCGCCGGGAGCCGGCCACCCCTGGTACGGCTCGGACGATGTCATCGGCGAGTGGTGGCCCGCTGCGCTCGAGACCTGGCATGACGCCCTCGCGGCCCGGGTCGCAGCCGGCGCTGCCACCGCCCACGAGACGGCCGCCGACGACCCGGCCATTTGACCGAATGGCCGCCAGGGCCTACCGTACGCGAGCGGGGTGGAGCAGCGGCAGCTCGTCGGGCTCATAACCCGAAGGTCACTGGTTCGAATCCAGTCCCCGCAACCAACACGCCTTTTCCTGAACCCCGGGCCCGACCACCCGGGGTTCTTCCTTGTCGGCGCGGCCCATCGACGACGGGCTTCGCGTAGCATCCGATCGTGGAACCAGCGACAGACCAGGCACCCGCCTCGCTCCGGACCGAGCGATCCAGGCCGGTGCGTGCGGTGTTCGTCATGCTTGGGACCGTCTTCCTGTGCCTCGCGGCGCTGGGCATCGTCATCCCGGTCCTGCCCACGACGCCGTTCGTGCTCCTGGCCGCGGCATGTTACCTGCGCGCCTCCAAGCGGCTCCACGACCGGCTGCTCGGAAGCCGTACCTTCGGGCCTACCATCGCCGCGTGGCAGGAGCAGGGCGCGATCCCGCCACGGGCCAAGGTCGTGGCCATCGTCATGGTGACGGCCACGTTCGTCATCTCGATCGCCTTCGTCGCCGATTCGCCTGTCGTGCGAGCCGGTCTGGCGATCGCCGGCGCGATCCTGGTCGCGTGGCTCTGGAGCCGGCCGTCGTGGATCCCACCTGCCGGCGCTGGCGCAGCCGCCGGCGCTGGCGCGGGCGCTGCCGCTGATACCCCGCGCGTCGAGTGACCACAGCTCGCCGTGACACCCGGACCGCGGCTCGATGACCTTCGGCACGAGCCGAGGTTGACCGGGCAGCGGATGATGCACTCACGCCCACGCCCCAGGCCGCCGCTTCCTGCCGCCTGGCCCGGGCGACGAATGCGGTAGATCGACATGCGGATCCGTCGCGGCCTGCTGTTCGCCGGCCTGTTCCTCATCCCGCTCGGCGGGATGACGCTGCTGGTCCGGGCCGGAACCATCGATCCGGACGCCCTCACCGACATCTGGCGGCTGTGGCCGCTCATCTTGATCGGCTTCGGGGTCGCACTCCTGCTTGGCCGCAGTCGCGCGGCATCGCTCGGGACGGCGATCGCCGCGCTCGTGCTGGGGGTACTCGTCGGTGGCGCCATCGCGTCCGGTGGCGCGCTCGTCGGATCGATCTCCGATTGCGGTCCAGCGATCGGCCAGACCGAACGGCTCGACGAGAGCGGCACGTTCGTCGGGCCGGCGACGGTGACGCTGGACCTGCGCTGCGGGTCCGTGGACGTCACGACCCAGGCCGGGTCCGCCTGGCAGGTCGGGGCGGACTACCAGGGGTCTGCGCCGATCGTCACGAGCGCCGACGATCGGCTTGACGTCCGTGCTCCCGCGTCCGACGGGCGACATGACGACCTGACCATCGTCGTGCCGGCCGGCTTCCTCTCGGCGGTCGACCTGGCGTCGAATGCCGGCAGCGGAACGCTCGTCCTCGATGGCGCGGCGCTGAGCCGGGTCAAGGTCGATGCGAACGCCGGCGACGTGTTCATCGATGCCGGCAAGGCGACGCTCGACCGGCTCGACGTCTCGATGAATGCCGGACGAGCGCGGATCATCCTCGGGCCGGGCACCACGACCGGCTCGATCTCGGTGAACGCGGGCGCCATCGAGTTGTGCGTCCCGCCCGATGCCGTCCTGCGACTCACCGTGAACGAGCAACTCACCTTCGTGACGAACCTCGCCGATCGCGGGCTGCAACGCAGCGGGACGAGCTGGAGTCGGGCCGGGTCGGCCCAGGACCGGCTGATCGACCTGGCCATCTCTGGCAATGTGGCGAGCTTCTCGCTCGACCCGAACGGAGGCTGTCGATGAACGAGCGCCTGTACCGGTCGCGCGACGACCGGATGCTGGCCGGCGTCGCTGGCGGGCTGGCCGAGATGTGGGATGCGGATCCGTCCCTGGTCCGCATCGTCTGGGCGCTGCTGGTCTTCCTGACCGGCGGATTCGCCCTCCTCGTCTACATCGTCATGGCGATCGTCGTGCCGGAGGGTGACGCACCATCACCCGCGAGCCCCGGGGCCGCGGGGACGTCCGAGGCGGCCGGAACGCCCGAGACGCCCGAGGCGGCCGAGTCACGCCGGGCGGCTCGAGAGGCCCGGCGCGCCGAACGCCGTGCCGCCAGGGGCGAGCGCGGCAACTCGGCCGGGATCCTCGTCGGGGCCTTGCTCATCCTCATCGGCGGTGCGTTCTTCGTGCGCGAGTGGCTGCCCGCGTTCGACTTCGGCTTCTTCTGGCCCTTGGCCCTCGTCGGCCTCGGGATCGTCGTCCTGGTGATCGGGTTCAGCCGTGACTCGGGCGGCGGAGGGACGGCGTCGTGACGGCCTCCCGGCGTGGCGCGATCACCGGCGCGACGTGGCTCATCGGCCTCGGTGTCGTCCTGCTCATCCGTGAGCTGCAGGGCTGGTCGTGGGGCGAGGCGTGGCCGCTGTTCATCATCCTCGTCGGGGTGGCGAGCTTCATCTCCACGCTCGTGAGCTGGCGACCCGGCTTTGCCGGGATCTGGTCGTTCACCTGGCCGGTGGCCTGGACGATCGGTGGGGTCGTGCTGCTGATGAGCACGACCGGGCAACTCTCCCAGGGCCCGGGTGAAGTCTTCAGCGAGTACTGGCCGTGGGTCGCGGTCGTCATCGGTGCCTGGTTCGTGCTTGGCGCGTTCTTCCCGGTCGGTCGCGGACCGACCGAGCAGCTGGCACTCCCGCTCGTAGGCACCACCGACGCATCGGTCGCCATCAAGTTCGGGGCCGGGACACTGACCGCCCACGCGGCGGCTCCGGGCAACCTCGTCGACGGGAGGTTCGAGGGCGGTGTCCGGCATCGCTCCGGTGGCCCGAACCGCGTCGAGATCGAGCAGGACACGACGTATGGCCTGCCGTGGCTCGACAACGCGGCGAACTGGGACGTTGGCCTCACGGGCGAGGTCCCGCTCGACCTGCGTCTCGACACCGGCGCGAACCGCTCGATGCTCGATCTGCGCGAACTTCGACTTCGAAGCCTCGCGCTGAAGACCGGCGCGAGCGAGACCCGCGTCCGCCTCCCGAGGGCCGCCGGGGTGACCGCCGTCCGCGCGGAGTCCGGTGTCGCGTCACTCACATTGGAGGTGCCGGCCGGCGTGGCCGCCCGGATCCGTGGCCGGATGGCGCTCGGCACTAGCCAGGTTGACCAGGCGCTGTTCCCCCGGGTCGGCGATGACTACGAATCGCCTGGCTTCGCCGCCGCATCCAACCGGATCGAGATCGACATCGCGGGCGGCGTGGGCTCGGTCAGGGTCATCGGCGGTCCGGCGTAAGGTCGTCGACCACCCCCTCAGCGGAGCGTACGAAGCGCCCGGTTGAAGGACAAGCACGACCGCGAGGATGAGCAACACGGCCCCGGCTACCAGCTGGGTCACTGGGGCGCCGACACGGGCAGCCGCCAGTCCGACCGTGAGGTGGCCGACCGGTCCCCAGCCGACGGCGAACGTCCAGACGCCCATGGCGGCGCCACGCTCGGAGTCTTCCGTCGATCGCTGCATGAGCGATTGCGACAGGGAATCGCTGACGGCGGCCGCGCCACCGGCGATGAAGATGGGGATGAACGCGACCGCCAGTGTCGGCGAGATCGCCAGGGCGACCAGCGCCGCGCCGAACAGCGCACTCGTCGTCAACAGCACGCTGCCGCGCGTCAGTCGCGTGCCGTAGATCGCGACGGCGACGAGGGCAGCGGCACCGCCCAGGCGCATCATCGCGGCCATCGCTCCGTAGCCCGACGCATCGGTCCCGAAGACCTGGTCGGCGAAGACCGGCAGCAGGACCATCGACGAGAAGCCGAAGATCTCGGTCACGACGACCGCCAGGGCGAGCAGCGCCAGCAGGTGGTTCCGGCGGATCAGGAGCAGCGATCCGCGGACGCTCATCGGGGGAGCCCGCGGCGTCCGGGGCCGCCAGCCGGCGACGTGCCTCCGCGGACGGCGCTCCGGCCAGCAGCAGGGCGGTGCTGATGCCCAGGGCCACCGCCATGACCAGGAACGCCATGCCCGGGCCGTAGTCAATCCATGATCGGGCCGGCCACCACGTTGCCCAGCGCGCTCATCAACTGCCAGCCGATCGCCGCGATGGCGATCCCGCTCGTCGCCAGGAGCGGCCCGACCAGGTCGTAGGTGTACGCCTGGGCGGACGCGATCTTCCCGGCATCCAGCGTCCCGAACGCCAGGGCGGCCAGCAGGATCGCCCAGAGCGGCAGTGCGCCGAGTGACGCAGCGCCACTCAGGAGCAACGCCAGCCCGATGGCGGCGAGGTTCGTCAGCACGAGCAGCGTCCGCCGGTCCATCCGGTCGGCCAGGAGGCCGGCCGGGATCCCGAACACGAGCAGGGCCCCGGCGCGGAGGGCGAAGATCAGCCCGATGGCGCCCGGGTCCGTACGGACCAGCCAGACCAGGGCGACCGTGCTGACGCTGACGCCGAACGCCGAGACCGCATTGGAGGCGGCCAGGGCCGGATACCCATGCCTTCGGAACGGCGCGAGGGCCGATCCCGAGATCAAGGCGTGTCAGCGACTCATGTTGCGGTAGCGGCGGACGCCGAGCGGGCCGAACACGACGATGAACAACACGATCCAGATGACCGTGACGAGGATGGGGTTCTGGGTCGGGAAGTTGTCGCCGATCTGCGGGTTCGGATTGCCCCACAGGTTCCGCAACGAGCGACGCCAGCGTGGTCACCGGGTTCCAGTCGGCGAAGGGCTGCAGCCAGTCCGGCATCGTCTAGATGGGCACGAACACGCCCGAGATGAACGTGATCGGGAAGAGCACGGTGAACGAGACCTGCTGCGCCACCTCCACGGTCGGCACGACCACGCCGAGCCAGACGCCGAGCCAGGCCATCGCGAAGGCGAAGGCGAGGAGCAGGCCCACGCCGGCCAGGAAGCTGACGAGGTCCGTGTTGACGCGACCAGCCGACGGCCAGGCCGGCCAGCATCAGCACGACGAGGATCCCGGCGTTGTAGACGACTTCCGAGAACGTCCGGCCGATGAGCACGGCCGAGCGGGCCATCGGCAGCGAGCGGAAGCGGTCGATGATGCCCTTGTTGATGTCGTCGCACATGCCGATCGCCACGGTGGCCGCGGCGAAGACGATGGTCTGGACGAAGATGCCTGGCAGCAGGTACTCGCGGTAGGCGTTCGGTCCCGGAGTAGCCCGCGAGCGGGATGGCGCCGCCGAACACGAACGCGAACAGCAGCACGAACATGATCGACTGGATGATCGCGAAGATCGCCAGCTCCGGGATCCGCGGGATCCGCCTGAGGTTGCGGCCGGTGATGACCAGCGAGTCCGAGATGGACTGGCGGATCCCGCCCTGGGGCGCCGGAAGATGCTCGGTGGCGGTGGTCATGCCGCGTCCTCCTCGGTGGCTTCTGCGGTATGGCCGGTCAGTCCGAGGAAGACCTCGTCGAGCGTCGGTCGACGCAGGGCGATGTCGTCGATGGCGATCCCGGCTTCATCGAGGTCGCGGACGACCTGCGCGAGGCCTTGGCGCCGCCCTGGGCCGGTACGGTCAGCTTGCGGGTGTGCTCGTCGAGGGTCGCCTCCCCGGCGCCGATCACGGTTCAGGACCTCGGCCGCCCGGGTGATGTCGTCACGCGAGTGGACGACGACCTCGATGCGAGCGCCGCCGAGGTCGGCCTTGAGCTCGATCCGCGGTGCCCGCGGGCGATGATCTTGCCGTGGTCAACGACCGCGATCGTGTCGGCCAGCTCGTCCGCCTCCTCGAGGTACTGGGTGGTGAGCAGGAGCGTCGTGCCCTCGCGCACGAGGCCGCGGATGACGTCCCACATCCCGAGCCGGCTGCGCGGGTCCAGGCCCGTCGTCGGCTCGTCGAGGAACAGGAGCTTCGGTCGCCCGATGAGGGCGCTGCCGAGGTCGAGCCGCCGGCGCATGCCGCCCGAGTAGGTCTTGATCGACGCGGTCGCCGGCGTCGGTCAGCTCGAACTGCTCGAGCAGCTCATCGGCTCGTCGCTTGGCCTCGGACTTCGGCAGCTGGTAGAGCCGGCCGAACATCTCGAGGTTCTCGCGACCGGTCAGGTTCTCGTCGACGGCTGCGTACTGGCCGGACAGGCCGATGACCGAGCGGAGCTGCTGGGCCTGCTTGACGACGTCGAAGCCGGCCACGGTGGCATGCCCGGCGTCCGGCTTCAGGAGCGTCGCGAGGATCCGGACCGTGGTCGTCTTGCCGGCACCGTTGGGCCCGAGCAGGCCCAGGACCGTGCCTTCCGGGACTTCCAGGTCGACGCCGTCGAGGGCGCGCACCTCGATCTTGCGCGACCGGTAGACCTTGACCAGGCCTTCGGCCGAGATGGCATTCATGGCAGCGTGTTCGTCCCAGGCTCGAGGGGTTGGGTAGGGGTCGCCCAGTATAGGGCGGTGCCGGCTGCGGCGGCTGCGGCCGCTGCTTCCGTCGCCTCGACAGGTCACCCGCTGGGTCTCGCCGGAACGGAGTCTCCGCAGAGGCGATTCCCGGATCTTTCCGATCATGCAGAACGACCTGCTCGGATGAGCGGATGGTTTCGCTTGACTGGAACCATCGCTCGATGGCCTTCCTGCGCGCCGACCTCTCCAGCGGGTGCCCCGCCGAGATCAGGCCTTGTGCAGGTCCTTGAGGATCCGCTCCGCGGCCAGCTTGCCAGGCGCGCCCACCACGCAACCACCGGGGTGCGTGCCGGAGCCGCACTGGTAGTAGCCGTCGATCGGCGTCCGGTACTGGCTCCAGCCCGGGGCCGGCCGGAAGAAGTACATCTGCGGGGCGAGGAACTCGCCGGCGAAGATGTTGCCCTCGCTCAGGCCCACGACCCGCTCGATGTCGAGTGGCGTGACCACCTCGCGCTGCAGCACCAGGTCGCCGAAGCCCGGGAAGAAGGACTCCAACGTGGCCTGGACCGTGTCGCCCAGGTTCTGCCGCTCGGTGTCCCAGTCGCTCTCGCGCAGCTTGTAGGGCGTGTACTGGATGAAGCAGCTCATGACGTGCTTGCCCGGAGGCGCCATGTCGGGATCGATCGTGGACTGGATCGCCGCATCGATGTACGGGCGCTGGCTGTACCAGCCGTACTTCGCGTCGTCGAAGGCGTGCTCCAGGTAATCCATCGACGGCCCGATGTTGGTGAAGCCGCGGAACTGGTCGCCGCGGTCGCCCAGGGCCGGGTACTTCGGCAGGCCATCAAGGGCGAAGTTCACCTTGGACGACGTGCCCTGGAAGCGGAACCGGGTGATGCTCTCGACCAGATCGGTCGGGAGCTCGCGCGGGTTGACCAGCTCCAGGAACGTCCGCCGCGGGTCCAGCGCGCTGACCACGGTCTTCGCGTGGTATTCCGTGCCGTCCGCGAGGGCGACGCCGGTGGCGCGCCCGTCCTTGGTGATGACTTCCTCGACCGGCGACTCCAGCACGATCTCCGCCCCGAACGACCTTGGCCGCCCGGGCGAGGACCTGGGTGAACCCGCCGTTGCCGCCCTTGTGGAACGCCCAGGCGCCGAACTCCCCGTCGTGCTCGCCCAGCGAGTGGTAGAGCAGGACGAGGCCGGAGCCCTGCGACCGCGGTCCCACCTTGGAGCCGATGATCGCGGACGAGGCCAGGTAGCCCTTGAGGATGTCCGACTCGAAGTAGTCGTCGAGGAAGTCGGCGACGCTCCCGGTCAGCAGCCGGACCGCGTTGTGCAGGGTCCGCTTGTCGAGCTTCCTGAAGCGCGAGCCGAGGTTCGCGAGGGCCAGCAGCTCCTCGGGGTCGTCGCTGAAGATGTCCGGCGGCGCCATGTCCATCAACGGCTTGAACGCCTGCAGGACCATGTCCATGTCGTGGGCGTACTGGTCGTACGCGTCCGCGTCGTGCTGGCTGTGGCGGGCGATCTCCTTCTGGTTCAGGCCACGGTCCTGGCCCATGAACAGGTAGTCGCCGTTCTCCATCGGTGCGAACGTGGAGGACATGAGCAGCGGCATGAAGCCGTGCTTGGTCAGCTCCAGGTCCTGGATGATCTGGGGCCGGATGAGGCTGAGCGCGTACGAGAAGGTCGTGAAGTTGAAGCCGGGACGCAGCTCCTCGGTGATCGCCGCCCCGCCGACGGTATGCCGCCGCTCGATGATCAGCGTCTTGAGGCCGGCCTTCGCGAGATAGGCCCCGTTGACCAGGCCGTTATGGCCGCCGCCGATGACGATGGCGTCGTAGGTCCGGTCCGAGGCGCCCGCCTTGGCCTTGGCCCTGGCTTTCGGGGTGGCAGTAGTCTTCTTCGTCGTCTTGGTCGCCATCGTCATGCCGTCTTTCGTGCCGGGAGGTAGAGCGGATTACGCGCGGTCCGGGCACGCACGTACTCGTACTTGTGGTTCACGTCCACCTCCAGGCGGATCTCGGTTCCAGGCGCCGCGAGCTCGGGCCGCACACGGACCAGGGCGATGTGGCGCTGGAGGATGGGGGAGTACATGTAGCTTGTGGCGTAGCCCACCTGCTGCATGTCGTCGTCGTAGACGAAGAACTCCTCTTCGATGGGCGTGTGGTCCTTGGGCGCGATCAGGCCGGCCTCGTTGTAGGTCCGCTCGTAGTCGAGGTAGTCGACGAGCAGGCCGGTCAGGCGCCAGCGCGACGTCTTGTCGGCCAGTTCACGCTCGAGCGCACGGCGCCCGATGAATGCCCGGTCGCTCGTCGCCAGGTCGCGGAACATCCAGCCGAATCCGAGCTCGATCGGGGTGGATCGATCCTCGTCGGTCCAGGCGAAGCGGCTGGACGAGAAGTCCACGTCCAGGAGCAGCAGGCCGGCTTCGATGCGCAGCATGGACAGGGCATCAAGGCCGAACGGCAGGACGCCGTAGCCCTGGACCGACTCCCACAGCGTGTCCCAGACCTTCAGCGCGTCCGCGCTGTCGATCCACAGTTCGTAGCCCAGATCGCCGCTGTAGCCGGTCCGCGAGACGGTCACCGGGGAGCCGGCGATCTTGCCGTGGGCCAGGCCGAAGTAGGGGATGGTGGCCGCGTCGGGGATGAGCCGCGAGACCAGGTCGCGTGACCGCGGACCCTGGATCGCGAGGGTGCCCAGGTCGTGGCTGATCTCCTCGATCGCGACCTGCTCGTGGCGCCCGACCAGGTCCTGGAAGTAGGCGAGGTTGGGTTCGGCGCAGGTGAGCAGGAACTCGTCCTTTCCGGGCCGCAGGATCGACGCCATCCTCGACGACGAAGCCGCGATCGTCCAGCCAGACCGTGTACTGGGCGTTGCCGGGCGCACATGTCCGGATGTCGCGGGCCAGGACGCCGGCCAGGAACGACTCCGCGTCGCGGCCGTGGATGCGGTACTTGAACAGGGGCGAGGAGTCGAAGATCCCGGCCGAATTGCGGACGGCGAAGTACTCGAACTTGTCGGAGATCTGGTAGCGCTGGGCGGCGAGGTGGCCGGACCAGTGGCTCCACAGGCCGGTCTCGTTCAAGGCGCTCGTTCGCTCGTGGAATGGTGATGTGCGGATCATGCGGCCCCTCGTGTGCGACCAGGACCGCGCCACGGTAGCGGACGGTCCGACTCTCGTGCAACGGCGGCGTACCCCGTGGGACAGGACCCTCAGCCGCGACGACCTCCAGGTCGGACGACCGCCGCGGCTGAGTGCGATCGGGGTTGGCGCCGGGACGGGATGCCGGGCCGCGGACGCGACGGCCTACGGTTCAGTGGCGGTTCGCTGCCAGCTGAGTCCGCCTTTGATGGGCAGGACCGCTCCGGCATCGCCGGCCGGGTCAAACTGCTGGATCGCCCCAGTAGCCCAGTCGTATCGAAGCACCGATGTGGCATCCGGCGCCCAATCGAATCCGAGCCCGCCATCCACATCCGGCACGCTCGGACCGATCGGCGTGAACGACCCGTCGCCATCCACGGACGCGATGACCGCATCGACACGTTCGTCGACGACATGCTTGAACATGATCCGCTGACCGTCAGGCGACCAAACGGCCCAACACTCACAGGCTGATGTCGGATCGAACTCGAGTTCGCGGTCCTTCGTCACGGCACCTTCCGGTGTGACATCCGCGACGTGGAGTCGGAGGTTGAAGTCGCGGTCGGGCCGATCCACCTGCGCGTTGTAGGCGATCCTGGTGCCATCCGGCGACCAGGCCGCTCCTGTGAAGTCGTACTCGCGCCCAGGGTTCGGGAGCCCAGGGCCCTCGAGTCTTGTCACGCGCGAGTCGGCGAGGTCGAGCACGTACAGGTCGGCCGTGTTCAGGGGCCCCCAGCCGCGGAAGGTCAGCTGCGTCCCGTCCGGCGGGCGGAACTCCGGCCACTCGGCGGGCATGCCGAGGTCGAGCGTCTTGCTCGGGGAACCGTCGGTCGAGGCGATGGTGATCCCCGGGGCGCCGTTGATGGCCGATTCGATCGCGATCGTGCGCCCGTCCGGCGACCACACCCAGCGTGTGATGCCCTGCGGGAAGGGACCCGCGGCCTGCACGATGTGCGATCCGTCTGCTCGGGCAACCATGACGAGGACGCCGTCCGGGCCCTGCCGCAGGAACGAGATCAGGTCACCACGGAACGAGTAATACGGCTCCGAATCCCGCTCGGGACCGCCGATGATCGCGCGGGTCTCGTTCGTGATCGGGTCGATCGTGAAGATGTCACTTCCGTCCCCAAAGAGCATGAGTCCGTTTCTCGCGGGGCCGAACGGTGGCGGCAACTTGGTCTGCCGGGAGCCGACGAACGCGGCGACCGCGACGGCGAGCAACGCGATGATGATGAGCGCCACCCCGATCGCCCGCAGCGGCATGCGCGGAGCGAACGCGGGACGGCTGGCGATATCAGCCATGGGGAACCACCTTTCGGGGAAGGTCCAGGCGGGCCGCTGGCTCGTGGCCGCGGTCACGCCCAGGATGTCGGTCAGGTAGTCGGGCGTGTGCGGCCCGGCGAGGTTCTCGAGGTCCATCGGGAGATCCCGTTCGAAGCGGTCGGCGGCGGTCATGCGAACTGCCCTCCGGCGACCGGCGTCGAGACGGTCGTGTCATCGATGGTCATCGCGATCCGCATGGCGGACAGCGAACGGTGGAGCCGGGACTTGGCGGTCCCGAGCGGGATACCGAGGACGCTCGCCGCCTCGGGCAGCGGCATCCCCAGGTAGTAGTGCAGGACGACGAGCGCTCGCCATTCTGGATCGAGGCGCTTGAGCGCTCCGTCCAGTAGGTCGCGATCGGCGATGAGCGACGCGATGTCGCCGGTGACCGGGCCGTCGATCGGGGAGATCTCCACCTCGATCGCCCGTCGTCGCCGACGTCGCGTGATGTCAAGGCATGCGTTCACGGTGAGTCGATGGACCCACGCGTCGAACCTATCTGGATCCCGCAGCGAGCGGAGGTCCCGCCAGGCTCTGACCAATCCATCCTGGACCGCGTCGCGCGCGAGCTCCGGGTCCCGGAGGATCAGCCGGGCCGCCGCGTCCAGCCGCGCGATGGCAGCGCCGGCCAGCACGGCAAAGGCGTCATGATCGCCCTGCCTTGCCTGCTCGACGAGCATCCGCTGGTCCACGGTCACCCTCTGTCACGGCACGGCCATGGTGGTCGTGCTCGGATGGTATGGCGTCGTCGCGTCGCAATTCGTTCCCGGCCGGGCGTTCGGCGCCTGTCGCTTGCCAGGGCCTTCACTCACTCGGGTCCGTGCCAGATCGCAACCAGGGGCGTTAGGCCCGCCGAGCTCTCCATCCCCGGGCGTGCCGAGGCGGCGGCTCACCATGGAGACCGCCGCCTCGGACTGGGAGTGGGATCGACTCGGAGGCGAGGAGGCCGCCTCGAGTCGCCTCAGGGGGCGGTCGGCAGGGCGTCGAGGATCTGGACGGTGTCGACCAACGACTGGTCGATCACCTCCTTGCCGTTCTTGATGGCCCACCCCTCGAAGACGAGCGTCGCACCGTTCGCCTCCGTCACGAACAGGGTGTCGTCGCTGCCGATCGGGGCATTCCAGAAGAAGTCTGGGTTGGTCTCGGCCTTCGGGACCCAGGTCAGGACCCCGGTCCGGTCATCCGGGTTGCCATCGAAGTTCCAGCACGGCGCCTTGATTGTGTCGCCGATCTTGAATTCGACCTTGACCGCTGGGCGGCCGTCGATCGTCATGTCCTCCTGGCTGAGGACGGTGAACCGCGGATCCTCGTTCAGATAGGCCAGGAAGCCGTCAATGCCGGGCGCGAGCGCGAGGCGGCCCTTGGTGAGGTCGCACGGGTCGGCGAAGCCCTCGAGGTCCTTCCAGATCTTGAGCCCGATGTCGTCGCTCTCGATCGACACGGTGTCGATCAACGAGTACTCGCTACCGGGGAACGCCTTCGCCGGAAGGTCGAGCGCGAGGTACGGGGTGAAGGCCGTCGCGACACCCTTGCCGCCGTTGTTGCGGAACCCGATGTTCCGCTGCCAGGTCCCCGCGAGGATGACGCCACGGACCTGGCACGCGTCCTCGATGAGATCAAGAGTCAGCCACTGCCCGTCCGCCGACACCGACCAGCGGTACGTTCCCTCGTCGCGGACCTGGCAACCCGATCCGCCGCCTGGCGTGTTGAGCGAGAACTGGAGGACGCCGGGTTCCGCCTCGGACAGGTTGGATCCCAGCGCACCCAGTTCACGCGGGTTGCCCGGACGGTCGATCGAGAAGGCCGGGGCAGAGTCGTCCACGGACGATCCACCAAGGACGATCGTCGTGATGGTCGGGTCTTCGACCGGCGTGCCTCGCGACGGCGCCACCCAGCCGCCGACCACCTCGGGCGGAGGCGGGACGGAGCCCACGGACGCGCTGGGGCTCGGTGTCGGGCTGGGCGATGCGCTGGGCGCACTGACGCCCGGGTCGGTCCCTCTAGAGAGCATGAACCCGCCACCGATCACGATGACGAGGGTCGCCACGGCCGTGGCAAGGATGGGGAGACGAGTCATCTGGATATCCCTTCCTGGGAGCCAGCGCGACCACGGCCAGACCTGCGGCGTGATCTCGACGGCCTGCAGGACGGCGGCGACCGAACGCTCCGGCGCGCGATCGGGTCCCAGCTCGAGCCAGGCCCGAGCGAGTCGATCGAAGTCCCGTTCGTCGGTCATGCCATCCGCCCTTCGGACGCGACCGGCGCCGCGTCGGCCTCGACGGCCGCGCGCAACGCCCGGGTCGCGTAATGGAGTCGTGAACGGGCCGTGCCGTCCGGGATGCCGAGGGTCTCGGCGATCTCGGTGAGCGGCAGGCCGATGTGGTGATGCAGGACGAAGACGGCCCGCTGCTCCACCGGCAGGCGCCGGAAGACGCGCTCGAGCTCGTCGCGATCAACGATAGACAGGAGGTCATCCGGTCCGGCCGGTCCGTCGACCGGCAGGACTCGAATGTTGGCCGCCCACGTCCGGCGACGCCTGGCCTCGGCGTAGCAGGCATGGACCACCAGCTTGCGGACCCAGGCTTCGAAGCGATCCGGGTCCCTCAGTGTCGGAAGACGGCGCCAGACCGAGACCAACGCCGCTTGCATGGCGTCCTCGGCCAGATCGCTGTCGCGCAGGATCCGGGCGGCCAGCGCATAGGACCGGTCACTGATCGCCTGGACCAGTGCTCCGAACGCTTCGCGATCGCCGTCCCTCGCCCGTTCGACGAGATCTCGCACCGACTCTCCCTCCGTGGCCGCACCATCCGGTGGTGCGGTCACTACCTATGAGTGGTCGCTGTGTCCCGAACGTTCATGCCGTTTGTCAGATTGACGGCGGTGTGGTCGTGACCATACGCTCAGTCTACCGACCGCGGGACCGTATGCCCTCTTCGGCAAGGTGGTCGGGCAGGAGGGTTCGATGCTTCAGCACATCATCGGCAGCGTCGTCGGCGCAGCCGTCGCGTGGTTCGTCCTCGTCCTCACCAACGCCGCGAACTCGATGCCCAGTACATGACGGCGGTCGTCATCGGGGCGATCGCGACCATCCTGTGGCCGCTGGTCATCGGCTTCTTCCTGGCCCGCCGCGTCAAGAACAAGCGCGACGAGCAGATCCAGAAGGAAGTCGACAAGCAGATCGCGGCGCAGAAGTAGCGAGTCGGCGGCCGCGGCCGCCGTCGTTCGCCGCGGTCTACTCCCAGCGGAAGGTCCGGGCGGTCAGCGCGACCGCCCCGGCCGCCCACGACAGCCAGGATCGCGAACGGCCGCCGGACCTCGCCCCGGAACCGAGCGCGGACCGGAACGCCTCCGACAGGGCGGCCGCCGGCAGGAACCCGGCCACGGTCGCCAGCGGGCCGGGCAGGTGATCCACCGGCACGACGATCCCGCCCAGCAGCAGGCAGGCGATGAAGGCCGCGTTCGCCAGCGCCAGGGTCGCCTCCGCTCGCAGCGTGCCGGCCATGAGCAGGCCCAGGCCCGCGAACGCGAGCGTCCCGAGCAGTAGCGCCGCCACGAACCACGCCAGCGATGCATCCGGTCCGATCACCCAGCCCAGCCAGACCGCGATCGCCCCGAGCAGGACCACCTGCAGCAGTTCGATCACGAGCACGGTCGCGACCTTGGCGGTCATCAGGCCGGATCGCGTGAGCGGCGAGCCGCCCAGCCGCTTGAGGACGCCGTAGTTGCGCTCGTAGGCGGTCGCGATCCCCAGGTTGACCAGGCTCGTGGCGATGACCGCCAGCGTCAGCGCCCCGGGAAAGAGGAACGCGATCGGGTCGCCGGCCACGCTCGGCACCAGGTTCATCGAGGCGAAGAAGACCAGCACGACCGCCGGGATGATGACCGTCACCAGGACGTTCTCGCCGCGCCGGGACGTCAGCCGCAACTCCATGCCGATCTGGGCCAGGGTGGCCGCCGAGGCGCTCGCTGGACCGCTCGCGGGGCGCTCGCCTGCCGCGATCGCGCTCACGGCTCGACCTCTCGGCCGGCGCTCGACGAGCTCCAGGTACGCCTCCTCGAGCGAGCCGCCGGTCGTCCGCGCCTCCACGATGAGTCGACCGGCTGCGGCGCACCAGCTCGCGAGTGTCGCCAGCAGCGCCGGGTCCGGCCGCGACGCCATCCACGGCATAGCGACCCTCGTCCCGCCTCCGCGACCAGCCGGGCGCCCGGATGCGTCCGGCCAGGGCCGACCCCAGCCCAGCGACCTCGTCCTGGGCGAGTGGCCGGTCCAGGCGGAACCGAAGGCGGGGTCGCGTGCCGGCGGTCAGTTCCGCGGGCGTCCCGGAGGCGACCAGCCGGCCGCCGTCGAGGATGCAGATGCGGTCGGCCAGGCGCTCCACGTCCGTCAGGTCGTGGCTCGTCAGCAGGATCGCGACGCCGCTCGAGCGGAGGTCCGTGATGATCTCGCGCGTCACGGCCCGGGCTTCCGGATCCATCCCCGCGGTGGGTTCGTCGAGGATCGCCACCTCCGGGCGGCCGACGAGGGCCACCGCCAGGCCCATCCGCTGCTTCTCGCCACCCGAGAGCCGCTTGAACGGCGTGCGTGCCACGGCCGACAGGCCGACGAGCTCCAGCAACTCATCCGGGATCGCGCGGCGACCGGTGGAACGCCCCGTACTGGACGAGCGTCTCGCGCGGCCGCGAGCGCGGGTCGAAGCCGCCGCCCTGGAGCATCAGGCCGACCCTGGCCTTGAGCGCGCGCCCGCCGGTCGCCGGATCCTCGCCGAGGACCCGGACCGATCCACCGTCGCCCGACCGGTAGCCTTCGATGATCTCGACGGTCGTCGTCTTGCCCGCGCCGTTGGGCCCCAGCAGGGCCACCAGCTCACCCGGGCGCGACGGTCAGCGACAGGCCATCGACCACGGTCCGATCGCCGTACCGCTTCGAGAGCTCCGACACGACGATCGCCGGAGCCGATCGGTCATCCGACGGTCATCGGGGCGATCTTGGCGTACTGCCGGTCGAAGTCCGCATCGGTCAGCTCGCCGACCTGGATGGACCGGATGATCCCGGCCGGATCCACGAAGTAGGTCTGCGGCCGGCCGATCACCCGATAGGCGGTCTTGGCGGCCTTGTCCGGGTCCACGACCGTGGGCCAGGTGGCACCGTACTCGGTCACGAAGTCCTTCGCCGGACGCCGGCGGATCGTCGGTCAGGACGCCCACGATCGCCAGCCCGTCTGCCGCGTACTGGGTCTGCTTGGCGCCCAGGAGCGGGAACTCCTCGCGGCATGGCACGCACGACGGCCCCCAGAAGTTGAGCACGACGGGCTGGCCCTTCAGGTCGGACAGGCGGAACGGCGTGCCGTCCAGGGTGGTGCCGACGATCTCCGGGGCCGGGTCGCCGATCCCGGCACGCGCGCCGCCGCCGCTCCGGGTCGCGTTCACGAGCAGGACGACGCCCACGGTCAGGACGACGGCGATGGAGAGAGCGAGCCAGGATCGGGCGACGTGGCGTGGTGGGCCTGCCTACTTGAGCGTCGCCGTCCCCGTCATGTCGGGTATCGGGTGCAGCGAACAGATGTAGGTGTAGGTTCCCGCCGGAAGGGCCCCGATGTCGTACACCACGGACGAGACGCCGACGATGGGCTTCGTTGTCGGCCACCTTCGCCCCGGATGCGTCGATCAGGTCGACGTCGTGCGCGATGCCGGCGGCCTGGTTGTCGAAGACGATCGTGAACGGCTTGTCGGCGGGTGCCGTGAACGCCTTCTCGACGAAGGCGATGCCCTGCGCCGTCACCGTCACGTCACCCGTCGGCAGTGGTGCGGCGCTGCCGACCGCTGCCGACGGGCGGCAGCCGGCCGGCGGACCAGCGGACCCGACTGGCGGCCCGCCCGACGCGCCTGGCGTCCCCGTATCGCCACTGGCCTCGCGTGGCGGAAGGACCCCGGTCTGGATCAGGATGCCGCCCACGAGCAGGACGGCCAGCGTGCCGAGCAGCAGGGCCGGCGTTCGCGGCGGCGGGGATGTTCTCCAGGTGGCCGGTCTGGTCCGCCTCGACCGTCTTGCGGTACTCCTTCACGGCGTCCACCAGCCAGCCGATCAACGTGACGATCAGGGCGATGACGCCGATCCCCAGGAGCAACCCGCCGAAGACCAGGCCCAGCATCAGCATCGTGGCGCCGATGGCGCCAAGCAGCGGGCGGTAGGACGGGCCGGGCATGTGGACGCCTTCCGGCGGGCCGTCGTGGACCACGACCGGCAGCGGTGGCGCCGAGGCCGAGATCTCGTGATCGTAGACGCGCATCGCCTCGGCCAGCCAGTACAGCAGCGTCAGCGCGAACGCGATCGCGCCGAGGTACAGGATCACGCCACCGAAGACCAGCCCGAGGAACATCAGGAAGGCGCCCACGGCCGCGAAGATCGGCGAGAAGGACGGTCCGGGCATGTGGATCCCGGCGGGGGTCGCCGGCTCGATGCGCTCGAAGCCGCGCCGCGCCTTGGGGGCCGTCAGCAGCCGGCGGAACAGGATCGCGAAGACCACGAGGACCAGCAGCAGGATGCCGATCGGGATGAGCGCGATCAGCGCTCCCCAGTCCGGGATGACGAACTGGGAGAGTTCGTTCAGCAGCGCGCTCCAGACCTCGAACATCGGACGGTCAGGTCAGGCTGCGGCGGTCGCTGGGCCGGCGGACGGGTGCGTCATTCGCCGCGCGTTCCCACCGCCAGCACGTAGGCCATGATCGCCATCGCGATCCCGAGGCCGAAGAGCATCGTGACGCCCGCGTAGATGTCCATGGTTGACCATGTTCTGGCCCGCGACGTACGGCACCACCAGGTAGATGATCGCGATGACGACGAAGATGATCCCGAGGAGCGCCGCATTGCGCGGGTGCCTGAGGAGATGCACGGAGCGGACCTCCTACTTGCCCGGGACGAGGTAGAGGAGCGTGAACAGCAGGATCCAGACGACGTCCACGAAGTGCCAGTACAGCGAGGCCGCCTCGACGGCATCGTGATGGCGGGCCGAGAACTGGCCGGCCATGCCGCGGTACAGGACGACGGCCAGCATGATCACGCCACCGAAGACGTGGGCTCCGTGGAAGCCGGTCAGCGTGTAGTACGTGGTGCCGAACACGCCGGACGACAGGGTCAACCCTTCATGCCCGAGCATGAAGTAGTCCGCCCCCTGCATCAGCAGGAAGGTGATGCCCAGCCCGAGCGTGACGGCCATGGCTCGCAGGAACTTCGTCCGGTCGCCCTTGCGGATGGACCAGACCGCGATCTGGCAGGTGAACGAGCTGATGATCAGGAGGATCGTGGCAGGACCCACGAACGGCAGGATCTGGAGCGTGTCGGCGAACTCCTCGGGAGGCCAGAACTCGGCCGACGCACGCGAGTTGAAGTAGGCCGCGAACAGGCCGGCGAAGAACATCACCTCGGAGGTGATGAACAGCATCATCCCCAGGATCGGGTTGCTGATCCCTCCACGGCGGTCGTGCCCGTAGTTCTCCAGCGGGTCGTGCTGGACCGGGGCGGTGGTCAGATGCCTGGCTGTCGGTCGTCATCGTCGGCTCGCTCAGTGGTCCGTCGCCGGGCCGTGCCGGAGATCGAACAGCGGCCGCTCGGAGCGGATCTCCGGCAGGCGGTCGAAGTTGTACGGCGGCGGTGGCGAGCTCGTCGCCCACTCCAGCGTGTTCGCCTCCCACGGATCGTCCCCGGCCGGCGTTCCGCTGCGCAGCGAGACGAAGATGTTCCAGAGGAGCGGCAGCATGCTCGCGGCGATCAGGAACCCGCCGGACCGTGGCCACGAGGTTCAGGTCGTTCCAGCCGGCCGTGCTGGAGTAGTCGGCGATCCGCCGGGGCATCCCGGCCAGTCCTAGCTCGTGCATCGGGAAGAACGTCAGGTTGAACCCGATGAACATCAGGACGAACTGCACCTTGCCCAGCGTCTCGTTGAGCATCCGCCCGGTCATCTTGGGGAACCAGTAGTAGAACCCGGCCATGATCCCGAAGACGGATCCACCGAACAGCACGTAGTGGATATGGGCGACCACGAAGTAGGTGTCGTGGAGCGCGAAGTCCACCGGGACCGACGCGCTGAAGGCTCCGTTGATCCCGCCAAGGAGGAACATCGAGAGGAACCCGATCGCGAAGATCATCGGCGTCGAGAACGTGAGCTTGCCTCGCCACATGGTGAAGATCCAGTTGAACATCTTCACGCCCGGTCGGGATGGCGATCAGGAACGTCATCAGGCTGAAGAACGGCAGGTAGACCGAGCCGGTCGTGAACATGTGGTGGGCCCACACGGAGAAGCCCGAGGGCGCCGATGCCGGCGGTCGCGAACACGAACGCCTTGTAGCCGAACAGCGGCTTGCGGCTGAAGACCGGCAGGATCTCGCTGATCATGCCCATCGCCGGCAGGATCATCACGTAGACGGCCGGGTGCGAGTAGAACCAGAAGACGTTCTGGTAGAGGACCGGGTCACCCCCGACACTCGGGTCGAAGAAGCTGCCGCCGTAGTTCCGGTCGATGAACAGCATGATCAGCGCGCTGGTGATGACGGGCGTGGCCATCAGCACCAGGACGGACGTCACCAGGACCGTCCAGACCATGATCGGCATCCGGAACAGGGTCATCCCGGGCGCGCGCATCTTGAAGATGGTGACCAGGAAGTTGATGGCGCCCAGGATGGAACTCGTGCCGATCAGGACGAGCGCCACGATCCACAGGTCCTGGCCGGTGCCCGGCGATGCCAGCGGCGCATCCGTCGAGAGCGGCGCGTAGCTGGTCCAGCCGGCAGCGGCCGTGCCGCCCGTGACGAACCCGGCCAGCAGCAGGACGCCGGCGAGCGGAAGCATCCAAAGCGACAGGGCGTTGATCCGCGGGAACGCCATGTCCGGCGCGCCGAGCATGAGCGGGACGACGTAGTTGCCGAAGCCCGCCAGCATCGGGATCACGAACAGGAAGATCATGAACGTGGCGTGCATCGTGAACAGTTCGTTGTAGGTCTGCGCCGTGACGAACTGCAGTCCGGGCACGGCCAGCTCGCTGCGCACGGCCAGGGCGAGGATGCCGCCGACGAAGAAGAAGACGAACGAGTTGATGACGTACATGATCCCGATCTTCTTGTGATCGGTCGTCGTCACCCAGTCATACAGCCCGGTCTTGTAGGCGGAGGCGGCCGGCGTCAGGGTGGTCGTCGCCATTCAGCGGATCCTCGTGCAAACGAACGCGGTGGTCATGGCGCGGGGCTCGCGGACGGCGATGCCGCCGGGCTCGATGCCGCCGGGCTCGGTGCCGCGGCGGCGACCTTGGTCGCCAGCCAGGTATCGAAGTCGGCGGCCTTCATGGCGTGGACGTCGAAGAGCATGATCGAGTGGCCGGATCCGCACAGCTCGGCGCATTGGCCGCGGAACGTCTGGCCGGCCTGGTCGTCGTCCACGTTGAACTCGAACGAGTTGGTCCGGCCAGGGATGACGTCCCGCTTGAATAGGAACTGGGGCACGTAGAACGCGTGGATGACGTCCGATCTCGGCGACGGTCAGGAACAACCGGATGGTCCGGCCGGTCGGGACATTCAGGCCGCCGTCCGGGCCGGTCGGCACGAGCTGCGTGAACACGATCTTCCCGTCATCGCCGATGTAGTCGAAGCTCCACTGGAACTGGCCGGCCCGGGCGTTGATCCGCGTCTCTGGCGTGGCCGACTTGGCATCGACGACGTTGAGCGTCTGCCATGAGATGACGAACAGGAAGGCGACGATGAGCGTGGGGACGATCGTCCATACGGCCTCGGCGATGTTGTTGCCGTGGGTCTGCGGCGGGAGCGAGTCGTCGCCGGGCTTGCGGTGGTAGCGGATGACCGACCACAGGATCAGGCCCTCGACCACGAAGAAGATGGCGACCGCGACCAGGAAGACGATGGTGTACAGGTCGCGGATGGCCGCGCCCTGCGAAGTGACTGCCTGGGGTGGGTACAGCCCGGTCACGAAGGTCTCGCCGTACTTGATGACATCGATGCCGACGGCGATGGCCACGAGCACGGCGGCGATGACGAGCACACCGATCGCGATCGCGGTGAGCGCGACGGTCGAGGGGCGCGTCCTGGGAGAGCTCGACATCAAGGTCCTCGAGGCTGGGTCTTCGGGAACTGACGGGGCGACCGGTTGATGGGCGGGCCGACCGACCGGCTGGCCGGACGCGCGTCATGATAACCGGAGCGGGAGCGTGTCGCGCGCCCTCATTTTCGGTTCATGCGACGATGCCACCGATGCCTCGAAGCCGCCTGATCGCTCCGGTCCTCGCGACCATGGCCGGCCTCCCGGCGTGGCTCGCGGTCGCCACTGTCGCGGTGGCGCATGGCGACAACACCGACGGAGCCGCCGACCGCGACGTCGCTCCTGCTCGGCTGGACCTTCGAACCGGTGCCGACGCTGGCCATCCTGGCAGCCACTGCCTGGTGGTTCTGGGCGGTCGGACGGGTCAATGGCGCCCACCCGGCGAACCGCGTACCTCGCCGGCGGACCTGGTACTTCCTGGCCGCGATGGTGGCCCTGGCCCTGGCCCTCGTGTCCGGGATCGACCGCTACGACACGACCCTGTTCTCGGTCCACATGACCCAGCACGTCCTGCTCATCCTGGTATCGGCGCCGTTGCTCGCCCTGGCCGCCCCGATCACGCTGCTGCTCCGGGTGAGTTCGTCGCACACCCGCCGCCGCTGGATCCTGCCGTTCCTTCACTCGAAGGTCGTGCGCTTCCTGGCCCACCCGATCGTGGCCTGGCTGACCCTGACCACGGTCATGTGGGTCAGCCACTTCTCGCCGCTGTTCGACGCTGCCTTGGAGGACCCGATCCTCCACGACGTCGAGCACGTCCTGTTCCTGACCGCGGCCATCCTGTTCTGGTGGCCGGTCGTGGCGCTGGACCCGGCTCCCTCGCGGATGGGTCATCCGGGCCGGTTGACCTACGTCTTCCTGCAGATGACCCAGAACACGTTCCTGGCCGTGCGTGATCCTCGGCGCCTCGGCCGTGCTCTACCCGCACTACGCAACGCTCTCGTTGCCATGGCCGTCGGATCCCCTGGCCGATCAGAAGATGGCGGCCGGGATCATGTGGATCGTCGGTGACGCGATCTTCATCGGCGCCCTCATGGCGCTGATGTTCGGCTGGATGCGATCGGAGGAACGAGCCACGCCACGCGCGGATCGGGAGGCCGCCGAGGATCTGGCGGCGATCCGGGTCCGCGAGCAGCGATTGGCGGACCGCCTGTCCGAGGAGCGCGCCAAGGGCGGTTGATCGCGGGACCGAGCCCTACGCGGCGGGATCGCGTTCGTACAGCCGCCGCGCCCAGACGTAGCTGACGACCGAGAACAGGACACACCAGCCGACGGCCAACAGGCCACTGTCGCCGATAGGGGTGCCCAGCATGAGGCCGCGGACGGTCTCGATGAGGGGCGTGAAAGGCTGGTTCTCCGCGAACCAGTCGAGGCCGTCCGGCATCGACTCGGTCGGCACGAACGCACTGCTGAGGAAGGGCAGGAGCACCAGGAAGATCGGCAGGTTGCTCGCCGTCTCCACGCTCTTGGCCGACATCCCGAGGGCGACACAGAGCCACGAGACCGCCAGCGCCGTCAGCGCCAGCAGGCCGGCGGCCGCGACCCACTCGACCGGCCCGGTGGTGGACCGGAACCCGATCAGCACCGCGACGATCATCACGATCGCGATGGCCAACATCGTCTGGATGACGCTGCCCACGACGTGGCCGGTCAGGACCGACACGCGGGCGATGTCCATGGTGCGGAACCGGGCGATGATCCCCTCGGTCATGTCCATGGCGACCGAGATCGCCGTGCCCTGTCCCGCGCTGACGACCGTGACGAGCAGGACACCCGGGACGACGTAGGCGATGTACTCGGAGCGACCGCCGGATCCCAGTCCGAGACCCGCGCCAAGGGTGCCACCGAGCACATACACGAACATGAGCAGCAAGATGACCGGCATGCCGGCGATGAACACCGTCAGCGAGGGATAACGGCGCATCCGGCGGAGGTTGCGCCGGAGCATGGTGGCGGTGTCGGTCAGGATGAGCGGGGACGCGGTCATCAGACGGTCACTTTCTGTGCGTGGTCGCCGGTCAGCGACAGGAAGACGTCGTCGAGGTCGGGGGTCTGCAGCGAGATCGCACCGACGTCGATCGAGTTGGCTTCGAGCTCATCGAGGAGGGTACGCAGCGCGCGGACCCCGCCGTCGCTCGGGACCTGGAGGGTCAGCGACTCGTCGTCGCGCGTGGCCCCACCGAAGGTCCGGGCAGCCCGGTCGAGCGCGGCCGCGTCCGCGAAGGCCAGCTGGACGTGGCCGCCGGGCACCAGCCGCTTCAGCTCATCCGGGGTCCCCTCGGCGACCAGGACGCCGCGATCGAGGACGCCGATCCGGTCGGCCAGGCGGTCCGCCTCCTCGAGGTACTGCGTCGTGAGCAGGATCGTCACGCCTCCCGCGACCAGCTCCTGGATCGTCTGCCACATGGCTCGTCGGCTGCGCGGATCGAGTCCAGCGGTCGGTTCATCAAGGAAGATGATCCGTGGATCGCCGATGAGGGTCATGGCCAGGTCCAACCGCCGTCGCATGCCGCCGGAGTACGTCGAGACCGGCTTCTTCGCAGCGTCAACGAGGTCGAATCGCTGGAGCAGGTCGTCGACGCGTTGGCGCCCAGCCCGCTTGCCGAGGTGACGCAGGTCGGCCATCAACTGCAGGTTCTCGGCGCCGGTGAAGAGCCCATCGACGGCCGAGAACTGGCCCGTCACGCCGATCAGTCCGCGGACCGCGTCGGGTTCCGAGACGACATCATGACCGGCGATCTGGACCTGGCCGCCGTCGGCGGCGATCAGGGTCGACAGGATCCGGACCATGGTGGTCTTGCCGGCGCCGTTCGGGCCGAGGAGGGCGAAGACCGTCCCCTCGGCGACCTCGAGGTCGATACCGTCAAGGACGAGCTGCTTGCCGTAGGACTTGCGCAGGCCCGTGGCGCGGATGGCGACCGTAGGCGCGATGGCCGTCATGCCCGGCCTCCCACGAGGCGTCGGTGACGTCGGTCAGATGTCGAGGTCTTCCACGGTCGGCTGCTTGGATAGTCCGGCGATCCGGTCGAAGAATGGCTGGGGGATCCGCCCGCGAAGCTCGTCGAGCGTGTCGACGACCTCGAGGGTCGACTCGCCGGGGATGCTCCCATAGCTGACACTGCCGATCCCAAGGTGGCCGCGCCAGCCTGCCGGCTTGCCCTCGGCGTCCAGCATCGAGAACTCGGGACTCCGATCGAGGTGGACGACGAACCTGCCCCGCCGCCCACGGTAGACCCGGTAGGTGTCGGTCCGGCTGTTCGATGAATCGGTCCACTCACCCAGGAGGATGCCCATGAACCGGACCTTCCGGCCAGGCTTGAGCCCGACCCGGACGATGATCTCGTCGTACCCCTCCTGACGGCCTTCCTCGACATCGACATACCGACGGAGTGCGGAAGCGATCGCCGCCGAGAGGTTGCCGCCGGCAAGCTCCTGGGCGCGCTGGTAGATGGACAGCTCCGCATCGGAGACGTAGATGGTCTTGTTCGGCACCCGGACATCGTAACTCCTGTCGCGCGGACTAGCTATACGTAGGAGTATACGTATAGTCCGGGTTCGAAGCAAGCCCTCTCCCCAGGGAGGTTCAGGCCGGGGTAGGCGTCAGGCCGGAAGTGAGCGTCAGTCCGGGAGCGGGGTCGCCAGGTATTCGCGGAATCGCTCCGGGTCCACGTTCCCGCCACTGACGACGGCGACCAGCGGTCCCTCGCTCCCATCGAGGCCGAGTTCCGACCGGCGGAACGCGAGAGCCGCCACGGGCAGGGCGCCCGATGGTTCCGCGACCAGCCGGCTCCACTCGGCCGCGAGGCGGATGCCTCCGACGATCTCCGCCTCGGTGACCGTGATCACCCGATCGAGGTAGGCCCGCAGGTGCCGGAACGTGCGTTCACCCAGGGCCTGGGTCCGCGTTCCGTCGGCGATCGTCCGGCCCACGTCCTCCGCAGACCAGCGCACGATCTCGCCACGGGTCAGCGATTCGCGGGCGTCGGCGGCCAGCTCCGGCTCGACGCCGATGACCCGGATGCCCGGGCGTAACGCGCGGGCCGCCGTCGCGATGCCGCTTGCCAACCCCCCGCCCCCGATCGGAACGAGGATCACGCCGACATCGGGAAGGTCCTCGACGATCTCGAGACCGACCGTGCCCTGGCCGGCGATGATCCGGTCGTCGTCGTACGGCGGGATGATCGAGAGGCCGCGTTCCGCCGCGATGGCGTGCGCGACCTGGAGGCGCTCGTCGCTGGAGGTCCCGACGATGACGATCTCGGCACCGTCCGCTGCGACCCGGTCACGTTTGATGGCCGGCGCGTCCGATGGCATGACCACCACGGCGGGTGCCCCGAGCAGCTGCGCCGCACGGGCGACGCCCTGGGCGTGGTTGCCGGACGAGTAGGTGATGACGCCTCGCGCCAGTTCGTCGCGCGACAGCGACGCGACGGCGACATAGGCGCCGCGGAGCTTGAAGGCGCCGATCGGCTGCAGCGACTCGGCCTTCAGGAAGCAGCGATCCGATGGGGGACCGAACGCCACAAGGGGCGTTCGAAGCGTGATGCCGCGCAGGCGGTCCGCAGCGGCCCGGATGGCCGCCAGATCGACGAGCGGGGCGTCGTCGGGAGCGTCGAGCGGGGCGTCGTTCGGCGTCAACGACCGCCCTTGTCGAGGATCCGCTGGCAGTCGATATCGAAGGCGGCCCACGGGAGCGCCTCCAACCGGTCCGCAGGGATGGGCTTGCCGCAGCGGAGGCACGGGCCGTACGTGCCGTCCTCCAGCCGGGCGAGCGCGGCATCGACCAGGGCGAGGTGCTGGCTGGCTCGGTCGCGCAGGGCCAGGTCGCGCTGCTGCTCGAAGACCTGGCTCGCGGCGGCCGCCTGCGAGCCGTAGGTCATCTGCCCGGGCGCCGTGATCGTCTCCGCGACCTCGCCGAGGAGTCGCTCCCGCTCATCGAGGAGAGCCGTTCGGGTCGTGTCACCGTCAACGGTCGTCATGCGTCGATGCTACGCCCCTCCGGCCCAACGGCGTCGGCCTCGATGCGGCGTCGGCCTCGGCGTCCCGGCGGCATCGGCGTCGATCGTGCTTGGGCGTGCATCGTGTGGCTCGTGCACCGTCAAGCCGAGGGCTCGCCCCCCGGCGGTCGGTGCCATCCGGGGCATATACTGGGGTGGAGTATCAACCCATCCATTCGAGGAGCATCACGATGGCCATCCAGATCGACCCCGTCTGCGGGATGCAGGTCGACGACACGACCGCCCTGCTCTACCTGGAGCACGAGGGCACGACCTACTGGTTCTGCGGGAAGGGTTGCCTCCTCGAGTTCAAGGACGATCCGGAGAAGTACCTCGCGCCGGACTACGTCCCGAGCATGTGACCGGCACCCCCGGCGGGCGCGCCCGATGACCCACGCGTCGATGTGTTGGTGATCCGCTACAGACCCACCAGCGATCCAGCACGAAGTAAGTCGCAGATAAGCGTCCGATGAGCAAGGATCGGCACAGTCACGGGTGACGGCCTGCGACCGGGCACTCCCTGGAGGGGTCCGCCGTCGAGGTCCGCCGGCATGCCCGGCTGGAGGTGTCCCGTGCGGGAGCGCGCAACCGGATCACTGGCAGTCATCCTGCCGTTGCTCATCGTCGTCGCGGCCACCGGCTGGAAGTGGGCCGTTCGAGCAGGCCTATCGTAGGGACGGTCAGGTTCGGGCGCCCGCGACCCCGGAGCTGATCCTCGTGGCGAGGTAGACCGGGATCACGGAGACCAGGATCAGGATCAGCGCGACCACGTTGGCCACGGGCAACTCGAGGGGACGCTGGATGGCGGACAGGATCCACATCGGCAGGGTCTGGGTGCCGGCGCCGGCGGTGAAGTTCGTGACGATGATCTCGTCGAATGACAGCGCGAACGCGAGTAGCGCGCCGGACACGAGCGCGGTGCCCATCCCGGGCAGCGTGATCCTCCGGAACGTCGTGAAGACGTCGGCCCCCAGGTCGGCCGAGGCCTCTTCCGGCGTGCGGGGCATCCGGCGGAGCCGGGCGATCACGTTGTTGTACGCGATGACCACGCAGAACGTGGCATGACCCACGATGATCGTGAACAGCCCGAAATCGATCCCGAACGTGATGAACGAGGTCCGCAGGGCGAGGCCTGTCACCACGCCCGGCAGCGCGATCGGGATCACGAGCAGGAATGAGATGGTGTTCTGCCCGAAGAAGGTGTGGCGCTGGACCGCCAGGCTCGCCAGGGTCCCGAGCACGAGCGCCAGCCCGGTCGCCACGGTGGCGACGATCAGCGAATTCACGATCGCCTGGGTGACGCTGGGATTCGCCGCGGCCTCGACGAACCACTGCAGCGTGAAGCCGGTCGGCGGCCAGGCCATGATCCGGCTCGGATTGAAGGCGTAGATGGTCAGGATGAGCAGCGGTGTGTAGAGGAATGCGAGCACCACGGCGCTGGCGATCCGCAGGAAGATCCGGACGCCTCGCGATTCGGTCATGGACGGGACCTCACAGCGACTCGAAGGCGCCCAGGCGCCTGGCGACGAGCAGGTAGACGGTCATGATGACGATGGGCAGCATCGAGTACGCGGCGGCGAGCGGCAGGTTGCCCAGCGCCGAGTTGTCGTAGATCACGTTTCCGATGAACTTGGCATCCGCGACCAGGTCGGGCGTGATGTAGTCGCCGAGAGTCAGCGAGAAGGTGAAGATCGAACCGGCCACCAGGGCCGGGAAGACCAACGGCAGGACCACGCGTCGAAAGGTCGTGAACGGCCTGGCCCCAAGGTCGCCCGAGGCCTCGAGCAGCGACGTCGGGATCCGCTCCAGGCCGGCGTAGATCGGCAGGATCATGTACGGCAGCCAGAGGTAACTCAGCACGAGCCAGGCGTTGCTCAATTCGTCGAGACCGGGCGCAGGGATCCCGAACGGCCCCAGCAGCCATTCGAGTGGGCCATTGCCCTGCAGGACGATCCGCCACGCGTAGACCTTGACGAGGTAGGCCGCCCAGAGTGGCATCAGCACCGCGACGACCAGCATGCCGCGCTTGCGAGGTGATGCGATGCGGGCCATGTAGTACGCGATCGGGAAGGCCAGCAGCGCGTCCGTCAACGTGACAAGGATGGCCATCCCGATGGTCCGGATCGCGATGATCCGGTAGACCTCGGTGCTGAAGAGCTGCTGGAAGGCATCGAGCGTCCAGGTGAACGGCTCGACGTTGCCGGTGAACGAATCCTTCTCCCAGAACGCGCTCAGCAGCAGGATGAAGAGGGCGCCGAAGTACGCGATCGCCAGCCAGCCGAGCGGGCCTGCCAGCAGCAGGCCGACCTGGAGGCGGCGGCGCGGGTACAGCCATGTCGCGATCCGGCGCCCAAGGCCCGGTCGCCCTACCGACGTCGTGTCGGTCATGGCTCAGGAAGGCGGAGAGCTCCCCGGCGGAACCGGGGAGCTCTCGATGCCGATGTCACTGGGGTCGCGGGGCTCAGACGCCGCGGAGCTTCGTCCAGGCCTCGATCCAGGCGTCCTGGTCCTTGCAGGTCGTGGCAGCGTCGTCGTCGGCGCAGTCGGCCTGTGGGGTGGCCCAGTACCAGATCTTGTCCCAATAGGCCTCGTCGGTCGCGTGCGTCTGTTCGCAGTGACCTGCGGCGATGGTCTCGGCGTACTCACAGGCTTGCGGGCTGGTCGGCGCTTCGCCGAAGTAGACGGTGGCCTGGCCGTTCGCCTCGGCCGATGCCATGTGGTCCATCCACATGTACATGCAGTTGGGGTTCTTGGCCTTCGAGTGGATCATCCACGTGTCGGACCAGCCGGTCGAACCTTCTGCCGGCACGACAGCGCCGATCGGCTTGTCCTCCGCCTGCAGGAGGTTTGCCTGGAGCTGCCAGGACGTCCCGGTGACGACGTCGCCGGCGGCGTACTGTGCCATCTGGTCCGTGTAGCACGGACCAGTACTGGGCACCGGCATCTCGCTGGGTTTCGAGCAACTTGATCGCTGCCGCGAACTGTTCGTCGTTCAGCTGGTACGGGTTCTTGATGCCCAGCTCAGGATTCGTCCCCATCAGGTGCAGCGCGGCGTCGGCGATGTAGTCGGCCGAGTCGTAGATGCTGACCTTGTCGCCGTTCTCCCCGCTCCACACGCTGTCCCAGCTGGTCGGCTCGGGCGTGATCACCTCGGTGTTGTACATGAGGATGTTCGGTCCACGGCCGTGCGGCACGCCATAGGGCACGCCATCCATGGAGTTGTGGGCCTTGAGCTTGAGGCCCTCGAAGATGTTCGCGTAGTTCGGGATCAGGGCCGTGTTGATCGGGGCGACCGTCCCACCGGCCATCAGGCGAACCGTGGCGTTGCCGGAGAACGATCCGCCGTCATAGTCGCCCGACTGCATCAGCGAGACGCCGTTGGCGCTGTCGCTCATGTCCGTGGTCTTGACGATGCAGCCGGTCTTCTCTTCGAATGGGGTGACCCAGTCGAACTCCGGGTACGTGGCCCCGCGCTCGGCATACCCGTTCCAGATGACCAGGTTGAGGGCGCCCTCGCCGGCACCCAGCGAGGCCAGCGCGCTCGGGGCGGGCGATCCACCGCTCCCCGAGCTACAGGCGGCTGCCAACAGCGCTCCCGCCGCCACCAGGCCGATGATCCGTCGATCTCTCATATTCCCTTGCCCTCCTCCATGGTGCCGATCACTCCGTCGGTCGTGGTCACCCCGTCCGCGACGGGGAGCTCGTGCTGTCGCTTCCAGATCAGGCGGACAGCCTTGCCCTGTTGGGCGAGCGCCTCAGTCGAGGTCGTCGCCAGGTTCTGCTGCGTCACTACCAGCCGAGCTCCCGCGCTCAGCTCCACGATGTAGCGTGTGTCGGGCCCAAGGTAGACGACGTCGTGGATCCGGCCGAGGGCTCCTGTCTCGTCCGGCCCGACGGCCGTGGACGGATCGCCGATGTGGATCTTCTCCGGGCGGATCGTGTAGGTGCCGGGTCGCCCCAGGACGGCCACCGCGGCGTCGCCCGTGAGCAGGTTGGACGTGCCCACGAAGCCGGCCACGAACCGGGTGGCCGGTCGCTCGTAGACCTCGGCCGGCGTCCCCAGCTGCTCGATCCGCCCCTTGTTGAAGACGGCCAGACGGTCGCTCATCGTCAGCGCTTCCTGCTGGTCGTGGGTCACGTAGATGAAGGTGATCCCGACCTCCTGCTGGATGGCCTTGAGCTCGATCTGCATCTCTTCGCGCAGCTTGAGATCCAGCGCGCCGAGCGGTTCGTCCAGCAGCAGCACCCGCGGCCGGTTGACCAGGGCGCGGGCCAGTGCCACGCGCTGGCGCTGGCCGCCCGATAGCTGGCCGGGCTTGCGGGCCTCGTAACCCTGCAGGCGCACCATCCGGAGCGCATCGGTCACCTGGACGGCTCGCTGCCCCTTCGGCACCTTGCGAACCACCAGTCCGTACGCCACGTTGTCAGCGACCGTCATGTGCGGGAACAGGGCGTAGTCCTGGAAGACGGTGTTGACGTCACGTTCGAACGGTGGCTTGGCCGAGACATCCTCGCCGTGCAGCAGGATGCGGCCCGCGGTCGGCAGCTCGAACCCGGCGATCATGCGCAGGGTCGTCGTCTTGCCGGATCCGGACGGCCCGAGCATGGAGAAGAACTCGCCGTCGTAGATGTCCAGATCGATGCCGGCGACCGCGCTGATGACCTCGCCTGGCGCGGTCCCCACGGTCTTCGCAACGCGCTGCCCGGCCGCGTCGTTGCCGAACGTCTTGACGACGCCTCGCAGGGAGACCGCCACGGACTGGGCGACACCAGGGGCCGGGACGTGATCTTCGGTCGGGATCGCCAAGCAGGACCTCGGGTCGGGCGGATAGGCGTGGTCGGGGACGGTCCGGTTCAGGTCGCCGCACTGTGCCGCGCACCCCGTCGCGTGTCAAGCTTCTGTGCTGGTCGGGCCCTCCCCGAAGCCCACCGCTAGACTCCCACCCGTGATCGCCATCCGCGCCATCCGATCGACGCTCATCATCGCCGCTCTTGCCACGGTCAGCGCGTGCGAGGCCGGGCCGCCGGCGGCGACGCCGCCCATCGTCCCGGGCGCGTCAGCCACGCCGCGGGAGGTCAACCTGATCACCAAGGACTACTCGTACGTTCCTGGAGTCCTGGATCTCGTCCCGGGCGAGACGATCCTGCTGCATGTCATCAACGGTGGCCTGGTGACGCACGAGGCCATCATCGGCGACGCCGCCACGCAGGAGGCCTGGGCCGTGGCCGAAGCGGCGACGGAGGGCGCACCACCCGGCCCCACCCCGGTCGTCAGCGTCCCGCCGGACGTCGCGGGACTCAGGGTCGTGGTCACGTCGGGTGAGCGGGTCGACGTCGTGTGGACCGTGCCCGCGGACATCGTCGATGCCGGGCCGTTCATCGTGGGTTGTCACATCCCGGGTCACTGGGAGAAGGGGATGCAGATCCCCGTCCGCTGGGCCCCGTCCCCCGGAGTCTCGGCACCCTGAGCCCCGCGGGTGGTACGCTCCCCTGAAGCGCCGGCCGAGCTTCAGGTGACCGGCAAACTCGAGGAGGATCCTGGATGACCTACGTGATCGCCGAGCCGTGCGTGGACGTGCTCGACGTCTCGTGCGTCTCGGTCTGCCCCGTCGATTGCATCCACTTCGATGAAGGCGTGGATCGCAAGCTCTTCATCGACCCGAATGAGTGCATCGACTGTGGCGCGTGCGAGCCCGAGTGCCCGGTGAACGCCATCTTCCCGGAGGAATCCCTTCCCCCGGAATGGGCAGGCTACACCGCGATAGACGCCACCTGGTTCACGGACAAGGCTGCCGCTCGGGCCGCCGTGGACGCGGTCAAGCCCCGCTGATCGTCCGCCCGGCTGGCCGGGCGCGGGCCGGATCCCCTGATCGGAGGCCCGATGCGGATCGTCTCGCTGCTGCCGTCCGCGACGGAGATCGTCTGCGCCATCGGGCTGGGCGATGAGCTGGTCGGTGTCAGCCACGAGTGCGACTGGCCGCCCGAGGTCATCGGCAAGCCCGTCCTGACCCGTGACCTCGACGATCCGTCGGACCTGTCGGCCCGCGACATCCACCGCTCGGTCGGCGCCGCCGCATCGACGTATGCGTTGGACGAGGCCGCACTCGCGGCCGCCGAGCCCGACCTGATCCTCACGCAGGGCAAGGACCGCTTTGGCGGAGCGGGTCACCGGCAGGTCAGCGAGATCGCCCACGCGATCGACCCGGACATCGAGGTCGTTTCGCTGGAACCCGGCTCGATCGAGGGCATCCTCAACGCGATCACGACGGTCGGCGCGATGAGCGAGGCGGAGGACGAGGCGCTGGAGCTCGTGAGTTCACTGCGCGAACGACTCGGCGCTATCGAGGCACTGGTCGAGACCAGGCGCGACTCTGGCCGGCCCGCCATCCGGGTCGTGGGACTCGAGTGGCTCGATCCGCCGTTCGCAGCCGGCCACTGGGTCCCCGAGCAGATCCGGCGGGCGGGGGGCTGGGATCTGCTCGGGTCGGACGGGGAGCGTTCCCAGGAGACGACGTGGGATGCCGTTGCCGAGGTGGATCCGGAGATGCTCATCCTGATGCCGTTCGGCCTGCACCTCCCGGAGACCGTGGCCGCGTGGGCCAGGACGCGCAAGCCGTCGTGGTACCGCGAGCTGACGGCCGTTCGCCGGGGGCAGGTCTTCGCGGTGGATGCCTCGTCCTACTTCAGCCGGCCGGGGCCTCGTGTGATCGACGGCATCGAGTTGCTGGCGGAGATCCTGGATCCCGACGCGTTCGTGGACGTCGCGCCGATCGGCTCCTGGACGCCGGTCTCCGCGTAGGCTGGGCGCCGGTCATGCCGTTCCGAGCGAGCTTCGCCTGTCTCTGGTGTGGCACCGACCACGTGACCCGCGGGCCGGACGACCTCGAAGGTTGGGCGCAGCTCTGCCCGGACTGCGTCGGCAAGGCCGGCGACAACGGGTTCCTGCGCTTTCGGCTCCACCAGGCCATCACGGAACGGGGAGCTGCCGCAAGAGTGGGGATCGAGCCCCTCGGGACGGACCGGTCGTCCGCTGCCGGCGCATCGCCCGACATCACGTCGACTGCCGATCTCGACCGGGAGATGGTCGCCTATTACGCGGCGCGCGCGCCGGAATACGACGACTGGTACCTGCGGCGCGGGCGGTACTCGCACGGACCCATCCACGACGCCGCATGGGATGCCGAGCTGGACATCGCCGGGCGCTGGCTGGACGGGCTGCCGATCGAGGGTGAGATCGTGGAGCTGGCCGCAGGCACCGGCTGGTGGTCGCCGCTGCTGGCGTCGAAGGGCGCCCTGTCGATGTACGACGCGAACGACGCGCCGCTCGCGCGGGCGCGCGATCGCCTGCTGGCCCATGGGTTGCGGGCGCACCTCCACGTCCGCGATGCCTGGACGGAGCCGGACCGGCCGGTCGACGCCTTGTTCGCCGGCTTCTGGCTGAGCCACGTCCCGGCCGAGCGGCTGCCCGCATTCCTGGCCCTTGTGGGCCGCTGGCTGAAGCCGGGCGGGCTGTTCGCGCTCATCGATTCGCTCGACGATCCACGGTCGGGGACCGTGGATCGCGTGGCGCCGGTCGATGGCGTGTCTATCCGGAAGCTCGCCGACGGCCGCGAATTCCGGGTCGTGAAGGTCTATCACGAGCCCGAGGCCTTGACGCAGGCCCTGGGCGCGGCGGGCTTCGAGGCGGTCTCCGTGACGACGACCGGTCGATTCTTCGTGTGCGCGACCGGTCGCGCGGGCTGACCCGGGCTGCCGGTCGGGGATAGGGCCCCGCTATACTCCGGCCTCATGTCACCCCTGCAGCAGCGCACCATCGCGACGATCGGCTCCGGCGTCATGGCCGAGGCGATGATCGCCGGCCTGCTTCGCGGCAACCTGGTCGCGCCGGATCAGGTGGTCGCGAGCCATCCACGATCCGAGCGGCGCGAGGCCCTCGCCCGCGACTACGGGATCCGCACGGTCGGCAGCAATGTGGAGGCGGTCGCGGGCGCGGACGTCATCCTGCTCGCGATCAAGCCGCAGATGCTCGGCCGGGTCGGGCGTGAGATCGGCCCGCACCTGACTCGCGGCCAGCTCGTCCTGAGCGTCCTGGCCGGGGCCACGACCGCCGCCCTGACCGGCCTGCTCGGGCATGACCAGGTCGTCCGGAGCATGCCCAACACCCCCGCTCGCCTCGGCAAGGGGATGACCGTCTGGTACGCCACGCCGGAGACGACCGAGGAACAGCGTGCCCAGGCCGCCGCCCTGCTCGGGGCGCTCGGGGCGGAGCTGGAAGTGGACGACGAGAAGTTCGTGGCGATGGCCACGGCCGTCTCCGGGACCGGACCCACCTACGTCTTCCTGGTGATGGAGGCGCTCATCGATGCGGCCGTCCATCTCGGCTTCCCGCGACACGTCGCCCACGACCTCGTCATCGAGACCCTCGAGGGTTCGACGCTCTTCGCCAAGCAGTCCGGGATGCACCCGGCTGAGCTGCGCAACATGGTCACATCGCCGGGCGGGACGTCCGCGGCGGCCCTGCACGAGCTCGAGTCGGGGCGGCTCCGGACGGTCCTGTCGGAGGCGGTCTGGGCAGCCTACCGGCGCACCGTCGAACTGGGCGATCAACTCGAGGCCAGTGTCACGGAACCATCGAGCAAGCGAGGCGGAGGCGGACGTTGACGGACGCCGGCTCCATCGATCTGCGGCGGGCGCCCCTGGCCGAAGTCCGCGAGGTGGACCTTCGATCCGGGACGCGCGACTTCTGGGCCGATGAGGCTGCCCTGTTCGACCGACTCACGGCCTCGTGGGCCGGGCTGGACGCCGCCGCGTGGCAGGTCCCGGGAGCGGCTCCGTCGGATGCCGGGGGTCCGGACTGGTCGCTGGCCGAACACGTCGGCCACCTCGTGTTCTGGCAGGAAGTCGCGTCAGGTTATACGGCGCACGCTGTCGAGACCGGCGTGTGGCCGTCCGATCGGGACTTCGACGACGGAGACTTCGACACCTACAACGAGCGGAACCGCGCACCGTGGACGACGATGCCGCGCGACGAGATCCTGGATCGGCTCGCCGGCTCGCGCCGCGAGCTCATCGCCGTCGCCGGCCGGCTGACCGACGCCGAGATCCGGGCCGATGAGGCGTGGGGCTGGGTGTTCGTGGCCCTGCACGGCCACTATCTGGATCATGCTGGGATCGTCGAAGCGTGGACGGACACCCTGCGCGTCCGCCAGAACGACGGCGACCCCTTCGTCGACGACCCGCGGCCTGCGGACCACGCAGCCTTCCTGGCTGCGGACGATGCCAGCCAGGCCGACTTCGACCGGCTCATCCGGACGATCCCGGCCGATCGGTGGGACGCCGAGCCGATCACACCTGGTTGGACCCTGCGCGACCATGTCGGCCACCTGTCGGACTGGACCGAGGAGTGCCTCCGGGCATTCGATGTCTTCGCGCGGCGCGGCCACTGGCCGGCCGACCCGGACGAGGGCGTGGATGCCTGGAACGACCGGATGGTCCAAGTCCACCGGGGCAGCTCCGTCGCCGACACGCTGGCTCGCTACGACGCGACGCGCGCGGCGATGCGGGCGGCGGTCCTGACGCTGTCCGTGGACGACCTGCGCTCGCCAGATGGTTGGAGCTGGGCGTACGACTGCCTGTACGGCCACGCCCGCAAGCACATCGCCCTCGCCGGCCCGTGGTGCGCGGCTCAGGCGTGGCCGGCCGGACGGGACTGATGGCCAAGCCCACTCCCGCGACGCCCGCCACGGGACCGACCATCGAGGCGATCGTCGCGATCGACAGCCCGCGCGAGTTCCGGCTCCACCCGCGTGACGAAGTCGTGGCCTACACGAGCGATGCGGCCGGCGCGCGGCAGCTGTTCCGGCTGAACCTCCGTGGCGGCTATCCGGTCCAGGTGACGGCCTCGGACAAGGACGTCTCGGATCCGCAGTGGTCGCCCGACGGACGGCGACTGGCGTACGTCCGCGACGGGGAGATCTGGGTCGTCGAGGCGGACGGCAGCCGGACGACCTGCGTCGTGGCCAAACCCGGGGGCGGCACGGATCCGCGCTGGTCGCCGGACGGCGGACGGCTTGCCTTCCTGTCGCGCCGCCGCGGGTGGTCGCAGATCTGGGTCATCGATGCGCCCGTGCCACGTCGCGGGCGACCGGCCAACGATCCGAAGCCGCCGATCGCGCGGGCGGTGACGTCGGCCGGGCTGGACGTCGACTCGTTCACCTGGGCGCCGGACGGGATGAGGCTGGCCGTCATGGCCCGGCACGACCCGACCCACCCGGTCGCTGCCGAGATCGCGATCGTGGACGTCGCGAGCGGCTCCCTCGAGATCGTCGCCGGCCGAGACGGCTGCGCGACCGGCGCGACGTGGCTGGCCGACGGATCGCTGCTGTACGTCAGCGACGAGAGCGGCTGGTTCCAGGTCATCCGTCGATCGCCGGACGGCCGCGACCGGATCGCCCTGACGACGGGCGAGCGCGAGCACGGCGAGCCGGGTGGCGGCGTGGGCCACGTCCCGCTCGGGTCGCCGGACGGTAGCCGATTCGTCCATATCGAGGTGCACGACGGCCTGCAGGATCTCGTCGTCGCGGAGACGGCCGCGGGGACGGCCCCGAAGCGCGGTCGCGGCCGCCCGCCGAAGACGCCCCGGACCGTCGCCGCGGCTGGGGTCGGCCAGCGCCTGAACCCGTGGGACGGGATCTGGCGCGCGGTCGGCTGGCTCGCGGACGGCGAGTGGATCGCGGCGATCGGCGAGAGCGAGGACCGGCCGCAGGACCTGTGGCTGCTGCCCGTCCCCGGCGTCGCGGCCGAGGATGCGCGACCGCGCCAGGTCACGGATTCGCTGCCCGCCACGGCACGAGCCTGGCTGTCGACCGGCCGGGCAGGCCCGAGCCAGCGGTTCGCGATCGCCGCGCGCGACGGTCTGCGCGTCGAAGGCAACCTGCACCTGCCGGCCGGCGTGACCGGCAAGCGCGGCGGTCGGCGCGTCCCGACGGTCGTCTACCCGCACGGCGGCCCGACCTCCCAGACGTTCCGCGCGTTCGTCCCGTTCAAGCGCGTCCTGACCGCGGCCGGGTTCGCCGTCCTCGACGTCGACTTCCGCGGGTCCACCGGCTACGGACGGGCGTTCCGCGAGGCCAACCACGACGAGTGGGGCCACGCCGACGTCCACGACGTCATCGACGGCGCCCGCTGGGCGACCGAGCAGCCCTGGTCCGACGGCCGGCTGGCCATCTACGGCGGCTCGTACGGCGGGTACGTCGTCCTGTGCGCGCTCGTCGAGGAGCCGGCGATGTGGTCGGCCGGCGTGGACCTGTTCGGTGACTCCGAGATCGCCGAGAGCTATCGCCACGGTGACCGGGCCGGTCGGCTGGACCTGCACCGGATGATGGGTTCGCCGGACGACGCGCAGCGGACCGAGTCGTTCCGGCGCGGCTCGCCGGTCTACCGCGCCGAGCGGATCGAGGCGCCGCTGCTGATCTTCCACGGCCGCAAGGACAAGCGCGTCGTGCCGCTCATGACCGAGCGGATGGTCGAGGCCCTGGAGATCGAGGGCAAGCCCTACGAGGTGCATTGGTACGACGAGGAGGGCCACGGCTGGCAGCGGCGCGAGAACCGTCGCGACGCCTTCGAGCGGATCCTCGCGTTCCTCAAGACCCACGTCCCGCCGGACGGGCATGGTGCCGACGGGGCCTGACCGCCGGTGAGACGGCTGGTCGCACGATCGACGTGATCCTGTGCGCCGGTACCCTGCTGTACCTCCCCGAGGACGACGCTCGCGGCCTGGTGCGGTCGATCCTGCACCACACGGGGGTCGTGGCGGCATTCGCCGGTCTCGCCCATCCGGACCGGGACAACGCTGTCCTGACCTCCTCGGCGAAACGGGATCGAGACGCGACTTTCATCCACGATATCGACGGCATGGTGCGTGATGCCGGCGGGCGCGTGGTCTGGCGCCGCTGGGAGGGACCGCGCATCGTCGACGGCAACACCATCTACTTCGTGTTCGCTCGTCCGACATCGACCGCGTGATCCTGGCGTTCATCGGATCCACCTTCGCCCCACCATGACGGGCGCCGGTGAGCCCTGACGGCTACGATGCGGCCGTGGACGACGATGCGCACCGGGAGCTGGACCTGCTGACCGATCAGCTGCGACGGATGCGCGGGATGCTGTTCGCGTACTCGGACCTGTTCTTCAGGCGGATCCGCGATTGGGGCGTGCTGACGACCGCACTGCTCGTCCTGGGGTCGACGCAGATCGCGCCGGCCGCCGTGGTCATCGTGCCGTTCCTGGTGCCGTTCGCCTTCCTCGAGACGGCCTACCTGTTCTACTACACGATCTTCGCTCGCCGCCACGCGGAGTACCTCGAACGAGCGATCAACGAGCGGTTCGGGCACGACGTCCTCATCGCGCACCGGCTCGAGGCGGCGTACTTCTATCCGCCCGATTCGCCCAAGGTGGCGGCCCTGTCGTTCGGTGACCCGCTCGGGATGATGTCGGTAGCCACGATCGGCTACACGGTCGCGGCGGGCCTGCTGTGGGCCGCCGGGATGGCGGGGACGATCTCGTTCGCCGCTGCGTCCGGCGGTCTCGCGGGCATCCTGCCGGTCATCGCCGTCGTCTGGACGGTCGGAGTCGCCGCGTACCTGGTCTGGACATCCCTGACGCGACGCGCGGAGGACCGGCTGGTCGCGGAACTCGAGCGCGGCTACCTGGCGCCGGTCGAAGTCGGGCGCCCCGCCGGCGGACCCGGCTCCGACTGACCCGCCGGGGACGTCCCCCGCATCGCGAGGGCGATGGTCAGTCGCGACGCCGATGCCCAGCAGGACATCGCCGATGCTGAAGATGTTCGCGCCGGCATCCAGGCGGGCATCGCGAAGATGTCGGTGAGGAACGGCAGGGCCGGGTCGGTCAGGACGATGCTGTTGGTGTAGCCGGTGCCGCCGAGGCCCAGCGCGGCGACCGCCTGCCGGGTCGGCCGGCATGTAGCCGCCGTTGGCGACGATCGCGGCCAGGTTGCAGCCTGCGCCGATGGCGGCGATCGCCATCCCCGGCACCCGGACGTTGCGCAGGACGGCGGCGAAGACGAGCACGTTCGACAGCACGTAGACGGCCGGCGACGCCTCGCCGAAAGGGCGACCCGAACGCGTCCGTGAACAGGAGCGACCTGGATCAGGAAGCCCAGCAGGGCCAGCGGCACCCAGCGCAGCCGAGGTCCGCCAGCCGGCCGAGCCGGCCGCCGAGCAGGTAGCCCGGCGACGATCCCGAGCGGGATCGCATAGAGGATGAACACCGCTCGGTCAGGACTCCATGGGCCCGATGGCCCAGGATGCTCTCGAGCTGGACGGCGTGGTCGGCGAGGTGCGTCGACGATGAACCGGTCGGCGATCGCCTCGACGGTCATCTCGCCCAGCCGTCGGGTGGAGACCGCGCAGGCTCCGCTCGCCTGGCGTCAGCGTGGACCAGCGACGATCGAGGCGCTCCAGCGACCAGGCGATCCGGTCGTACAGCTCGGCCGGCGGCAGCGAGCGGTCGCGCTCCAGGATGGCCAGCCTCACGCCGTCGGTCGCGACGCGTCCGAACGGCACGGGTTCGCGCAAGCCACCGCCACGCGGGCGCGCCTGGGTCGCTGCCCCGGCGATGATCCGCTCGATCTCGCCCTGCCAGAACGGGATCATCTCGGCGACGTGGGCCAGGACCTCCGTCGGGCCCCATTCGGCTTCGGGTGCGTCGTCGAAGCGCTCGGCGAGGGGCCACGGCGCGCGCTCGGCTGATCGCGGGTCGAGTCGCGGCCAGACGCTCACCGGCCGCGTGCTGCCGGAGGAGCAGATCGTCGGTCGTCATGGTGGGCAGTGTCGCACGAGCGGCGTAGGATGGCGTGTCCACGACCACCCGCGCCCGCCCCAGCCGCAAGGGAGATGCCATGACCGAGACCGTCTCGCGCGGGGCCGCCAACCAGGCCGGCGCCCGGATCGATACGGACGCCTATGCACGGGCGGAGGACTTCCTGCCGCTCAAGGGCATCGACCACGTCGAGTTCTGGGTGGGTAACGCCCGCCAGGCGTCCGCGTACTACCGGGCGCTGTGGGGCTTCACGCCGGTCGCGTTCAGCGGCCTCGAGACGAAGGTCCGCGACCGGGCCAGCTACGTCATGGTCCAGAACGACATCCGTTTCGTGTTCACCGCTCCGCTGACCCCGGACGGCGAGATCGCCGAGCACGTCCGCGCCCACGGCGACGGCGTCCACGACATCGCGTTCGCCGTGGACGACGTCGAGTCGGCCTGGCGCGAGACGACGATCCGCGGGGCGGTCTCGGCGCTCGTCCCGACCGAGCTCGACGGTGGCGACGACGGCGTCCTGCGCAAGGCGTCCATCCGGACCTACGGCGAGACCCTCCATTCGTTCGTCGATCGACGCGACTACCACGGCGACGTTCGCGCCGGGCTATCGGAAGGTCAAGGCGACGGCGCCGGCCGCCGCCGGCCTGTCACTGCTCGAGGTGGATCACTGCGTCGGGAACGTCGAGCTGGGCCAGATGGACACCTTCGTCGACTACTACCGCGACGTGCTCGGGTTCGCCCAGCTGATCCACTACGACGACAAGGTCATCCACACCGAGTACTCGGCCCTGATGTCCAAGGTCATGACCAACGGCAACGGCCGGGTGAAGTTCCCGATCAACGAGCCGGCCCCGGGCAAGAAGAAGAGCCAGATCCAGGAGTACCTCGACTGGTATCGATCGCCCGGCTGCCAGCACATCGCGCTGCGCACGGACGACATCGTCACGACGGTCCGCCGGCTGCGCGACAACGGCATCGAGTTCCTCGGCCTGCCGCACGAGTACTACGCGACGCTCGCGGACCGGGTCGGCGATGTCGGCGTGCCGATCGACACGCTCGAGGAGCTGGGCATCGAAGCCGACCGCGACGAGGAGGGCTACTTGCTCCAGATCTTCACGCGACCGGTCCAGGATCGGCCGACCTTCTTCTTCGAGATCATCGAGCGCCACGGCTCGCGCGGCTTCGGGGTCGGCAACTTCAAGGCCCTCTTCGAAGCCATCGAACGCGAACAGGCCAAGCGCGGCAACCTGTGATCCGGGACCGGTGATCCGGAGCCGGTGACGGGAGCCGCTGGGTTGCCGCCGATGCGGCTGCGCCGCCTCGCGACCTGGCTCGCCCTGATCGGAGCGGTCGGGGCCGCGCTCCTGTTCGTGTGGGTTCGGGCGACGACGCCGTCAGACGGCGGCCGAGTCGCGTTCTACGGGGAGGCGTGGTCGACCGCCGGGGTCCGTGATCGCCCCGATCGACGCACCGGCCGCCGGTCTCGAGGATGGCGATCTGATCGCTGCCGTGAACGGACGATCGCTCGAGGCGTGGCTGGGCGATGCGACCGACCCGTCGATCCGTCCGGCCGGATGCCGCCGTCCCGATGCCATACCTCATCGCCAGGGACGGAGTCGCGGAGCGCACCGAGGTGACCTGGGCCGTGCCCGCCATCGGCGGGACCCTGCTCGAGGGCTGGAGCATCCTGCTGTTCTCCGTGGCGATCGCCGGGGTGGCCGCGTTCGTGTTCGCGCGGCGCCCCGACGAGCCGGCCGCCACCGCGCTCATCTTCCGGCCTGCGGTGCGGCCGGGAGCAGCGTGCCCTGGTTCCTGGGCGTGACGGTGAGCGACGTCGTCCAGGGCACGCCCTTCCTGCTCCACGCCGTCGTGACCGGACCCGCTGTACATGCTGCTGTGGCCCGCCGGCCTGCACCTGGCCCTCGTGTTCCCGACGCCGCTGCCGGCCGTCGCCCGGCACCGATGGCTCATCCCCGCCGTCTACGCCCTCGCGTTCGGGATGTATGCGCTGGCGATGCTCGTCGGGTGGGTCGCCGCGCCGTCCCTGCTCGACTGGGTCGGCACCTGGCCGATCGCGCAGACCGCGGTCGTGGTCCCGTTCCTTGCCGTGTCCCTCGCCCTGTTCGTCCGGAGCTACCGCCGGACGACCGACCCGGCGGCCCGGATCCGCATCCGGTGGGCCTGGCTCGGCGCGGCCGCGAGTGCCGCGATCGGGCTGGTGGCCTTCATGCTCCCCGAGCTGCTCGTCCACCGCACGCTCCTGCCGCCGTCCTGGATCGGGCTGCTCGGCGCTGCCGCTGCCGCTCGGCCTGGCGGCCGGCGATCCTGCGCGACCGCCTGTTCGACATCGACGTCGTCGTCCGCCGCACGCTTCGTCTACGGCGGGCTCACGCTCGGGGTCGTCGCGAGCTACGTGGCCGTCACCTCGGCCGTCACGGCCATCGTCGGCGATGCCGGTGGCTTCGGCGTGTCGCTGCTCGCGACCGGCGTCGCGGCGCTCGTGGCGCTGCCGCTCCGCGACGTGCTCCAGCGTGCGGTGGACCGCATGCTGTACGGCGAGCGCGACGAGCCGTGGCGCGCGATGCGCCGCCTCGGGCAGCGCCTCGAACTGGCCGCGGACCCGGATCGCGCCTTCCCGGCCATCGTCGACACCGTCGCCGACGCGCTGCGATCGCCGTACGTCGCGCTCGAGGTCGTCGACGACGTCGGACGTTCCGTCGCCGTCGCCGCAGCGCGGGACGCCACAGCCGGCGGTCGTGACCGTCCCGCTCGTCCACGGTGCGGAGCGGGTCGGGAGCCTCGTGCTCGGCGTCCGCTCCGGTGAGCGCGGGTTCCGGCCGGACGAGCTGCTCCTGCTCGAGGACCTCGCGCGCCAGGCGGGGACCGCCGATCCGGGCCCTGCGCCTGCGGGCTGACCTCGCCCGGTCGCGCGAGCGGCTCGTCCTCGCCCGCGAGGAGGAGCGACGCCGCCTGCGCCGCGACCTCCACGATGGGCTGGGGCCGTCGCTCGCCTCGATCGGCCTGCGCGCCGAGGCGTCCGCCGAGATGTTGACGACCGACCCGGAGGCGGCGAAGCGCCTGCTCGACGAGTTGGGCGACGAGGTCCAGACGACCCTGGCCGACATCCGACGCCTCGTCGACGGGCTTCGACCCCCGGCGCTCGACGAGCTGGGGCTGATCGGCGCGATCGAGCAGCAGGCTTCACGACTCGAGGGTGCGGTCGGCGAACGACCGCCCACCACGATCTCGCTGGTCGCGACCCCCGACCCGCTCCCGGGTCTGCCTGCCGCGGTGGAGGTCGCGGCGTACCGGATCGTCGTCGAGGCGCTGACCAACGCGGTCCGCCACGCGGAGGCCCGGACGTGCCAGGTCCGGCTCACGGTCGGACGAGGACCTCGTCATCGAGGTCGACGACGACGGTCGCGGGCTACCCGCGCGGGTCGTGGCCGGGACGGGCTGGAGTCGATGGAGGCTCGGGCCGTGGAGCTCGGCGGGATCGTTGCGCATCGACCGGGGTCGACATGGCGGGACCCGTCTGGAGGCCCGCCTCCCTATCTCCGGGTTGCGAGTGCCGGGGCTCGTGGCGGTGGACGGTGCCATCGCGGCGATCCCCTCATGACCGATCCGGTCGACAGCCATCCGCGTGCTCATCGTCGACGACCACGCGTCGTTCCGGTCGGGCCTGCGGGCGCTGCTCGAGACGGCCGGACGACGTACAGGTCGTCGGGGAGGCGTCATCCGGCCCCGAGGCCGTCGCCCTTGCGGACGACCTGCAGCCGGACGTCGTGCTCATGGACGTGACCATGCCCGGCGGAGACGGGATCGAGGCGACGCGTCGGATCGTGGACGCGGCGCCGCACGTGGCCGTCGTGATCCTGACGATGGACGGCGGCGACGAGGCGGTCGTTCGCCGCTATCCGAGCCGGCGCCCGCGGCTACGTGCTCAAGGGCGCCCAGCGAGCCGAGCTGTTGCGGGCGATCCGGGCCGTGGCCTCGGGGGAGGCGATCTTCGGACACGGAGTCGCGCGGCGGCTTGCGGGCTATTTCGCCACGCCGAGTCAGCTCGACCACGACCGGCCGTTCCCGGAGCTCACCGATCGCGAGCGGGAGATCCTCGAGCTCGTCGCGCAGGGGCCGCTCCAACTCGGAGATCACCGACCTGCTCGTCCTGTCGCCCAAGACCGTGCGCAACCACGTGTCGAACATCTTCTCGAAGCTCGGGGCGCGCGACCGTGCCGAGGCGATCGTCCGTGCCCGGGAGGCCGGGATGGGCGGCGAACGCGGTCGAGCGACCTAGGCCACCGACCGCCGCCGGGACACGGTTCGGGACTGGTTCGGGACGACGGTCCCATGACGGTGGGACACCGGCACCGTCAGGCTCGGTCCATGCTTCGATCGATCGCGCGAAGCGCGCTCCCCATCGCCGCCGCCGCCTTCGTGGCGTGTGCCATCGTCCAGGTCTTCCTGGCCGGACTCGGCGTGTTCGACGATCCGACGAGCTTCGTCACCCACCGCGAATTCGGCTACCTGTTCGGCTGGTTGACGCTCGTCATCCTCGTGCTCGCGCTCCTCGGACGGGCGCCTCGCCGGGTCATAGGCCTGTGTGCGCTGCTGCTGGTCCTGTTCGCCTTCCAGTCCGTGTTCGTCGCACTTCGCGAGGATCTGCCCGCGATCGCCGCCCTGCACCCGCTCAACGGGTTCGCGATCCTCGCCGTGGGTGTCGTGATCACGCGGGCGGCATGGGCTGTGCGGCTTGAGGCGGTCTCGTCCACGACATCCGTGACAGAACCATCGCTCGCCCCGACTCCGGACGTGGGCTGATGGTCACCGTTGGACGGCGGGCCTACGACCTGATGTACCGGTTCGGGGCGCCGTGGGAGGGCGCCGATCGGGTCGAGCTCCGCGCGCTCGTCGCGGACGGGCGTTGCGCGCCTGAGACGCTTCGACGGCCCGGTGCGCCGGTCGCCCGGGCGATCGACCTGGGCTGTGGCGCCGGTGGCGTCTCGCTCGAGCTTGCCGAGGCAGGGTTCGCGGTCACCGGCGTGGACTTCTCGCCGGTGGCGCTGGAGAAGGCACGGGCGGCCGCGGAGCGGCGTGGCCTGGGCCCAGAACGCGTCAGGTTCCTGGCGGGCGACCTGACGGCGGGGCACGTACCGGGCGTCGCGGGGCCATTCGACCTGCTCGTGGACTACGGCACGCTCGACGACCTGCCGGATGCCGGGCGGCGGGCGATGGCCCGCTACGTCACCGGGCTCGCCAGGCCGGGCTCGCGGTTCTTCCTGTTCGCGTTCTCCGGCCGCCTCGAAGACCTGCCGCGGATGAGCTTCGGCGGTCCATCGAGGGCGTTCCCGGGTCTTGTGCCCGGGGAGGTGGAGGACCTGTTCGAGCCGGCGTTCCGGATCGAGGTCCTCCAGGCGCCGACGCGAACCAGCCACATCGCGACCTACCTGCTCGAGCGATCCGAGGCCACCGGTGCCTGACCCCCTGACTGTCGCCGCGGCCCTCCTGGTCGCCGGCCCGGTGATCGGCACGCTCTGCCTGCTCTACCCGCCCTTCTGGCGGGTCTGGACGGTGCCGCGGGAGGAACACTTCGCGCTCGTCGCCGCCCACCGTCTGGCCTGGACGATGGCCAACGTCGGGTTCACGATCGCGACCGTCCTGACGGCCGCCGGACTCGTCGTCCTCGCCGGCTCGCTGGCCATCGCCGATGGACCGAGGGCGGTCCTGCTCGCCGGCGCGGTCGCCTATGCCATCGCGGGTTCGCTCTGGTGCGCCGTCCTGGCGATCCGGAACCGGCTGACCCCGGCCCTGGCGGCGTTGGTGGCGACCGGCACGCCGACCGAACCGGCCGAGACCCTCCTCGGTGCGTGACCGGAGGGTTGTACTCGGCGTTCATGTTGACGACTGGCCTTGTGCTCGTCGCGATCGGGCTGGCGCTCGTGGTCGGCGGCGGCGTCGCGGCTCCGGTGGCCTGGGCGGTCACGTTGCTCGCGACCGGGGCGCTCGTGGGTTTCTTCGCCCTCGACGGCTTCCTGCCGGCCGCCATCTATCCACCGACACTCCTCATCGGGCTCGCGCTGTCGCTGGGCTGGACATGACCAGCTCGGCTGGCCGGATCACGATCGTCAGCGGGGTGTTCTCCGCAGTCGGCGTGGTGTTCCTGTTCGCGATGTACGCCTCGTTCGCGGTCGGGGCGCAGTCGATCGGGCTCGTGTTCGGCCGGATCAACGACACCCTGATCATGATCGCCTACCTGCTCGCCATCCCGAGCGTGCTCGCCCTGCACGAGCTATTGCGGCCGCGTTGGCCGACCCTGAGCCGCGTGCTGTCGGTGATCGGGGTCGGCGCCATCATCGCGATCGTCATCCTGCAGTCCCTCCTGGTCGCCGAGGTGCTGACGTTCGAGGAGCAGATCGGACCGGTCTCGGTCGCACTCCTGGTCCTGGGTGGCTGGTTCATCGCCACGGGCTACCTGGGGCGCACGCTCGGCGTGCTTCCGCGCGGCGCCCGGATGGGTGTCCTGGCGGCGACGTATGTCGGATACCCCATCTGGGCCATCTGGCTGGGCCGCAGGCTCATCGGCGCCGGCCCCTGTATCACCTGCGCCGTCGCCACCCATCGTCCCCGTGAAGGAGTAGCGCCTTGTATGAGCTGGTCAAGTACGTCCACATCCTGTGTGCCGTCGCGTGGGTCGGTGGCGCCTTCTACGCCCAGGTCCTCGCACTGCTGGTGGCGAAGTCATCCGATCCGGCGGATCTCCCCAAACTGGGCCGCCACATCGAGTTCATCGGCACCCGCGTCTTCCTGCCGGCCTCGATCCTGCTGTTCATCGCCGGCGTCATCCTCACGACCCAGCGCTGGGCGTTCCAGCAGACGTGGATCTCGATCGCGATCGTGCTCTGGCTGTTCTCGGCGCTTGTCGGTTCGCTCTATCTTGGTCCGCGATCCAAGAAAGTCGCCGAGCTCTTCGACGCGGAAGGCCCCACGTCGACGGCCGGTCGCGCGTTGCTCGGCAGGTTGTTCCTGGTGTCGCGCCTCGAACTCGCGTCGTTCCTGGTCGTCATCGCCCTGATGGTCGCGAAGCCGACGCTCGGCTAGCAGGCCCGGTCGAGGTAGGGGCAGCACGATGGACCGCGCGGCCTCGTGTCGACGTTGCTCCGCGTCGTATCCTGCCACTCATCACTCGGCCGGCTCGGAGGGAGGTGCCTCGGTGGAGTTCTATCCGTGGGTCGTGATCGCCCACGTGGTCTTCGTGATCGTGGCGTTCGGTGCGCACGGGGTCTCGGCCTTCGCGATGTTCCGGCTTCGGTCCGAAACCGATCGCGCACGGGCGGCCGCGGTCCTGGACCTCTCGACGGTCTCCCTCACGGCCGCGGGCATCGGCCTTGGCGCGGCCGTGCTGCTCGGGATCGTCGCCGCGATGATCGGCGGTCACTTCGGCCGGGGCTGGCCCTGGGCGTCGATCGTGGTGGTGGTGGTGACCTGGCTCGCGATGACGCCGATGGCGGCCGGCCCGATGGGCGAGGTGCGCCGGCAACTCGGGATGCGGACCCGCGGCGACAAGGACGGCCAGATCCGCGAACCCGGCTCCGACGAGGCGTTCGCGGCGGCACGTGCCAGACTCAAGCCCGAACTGGTCGCCGTCATCGGGATCGTTGCGATCGTCATCCTCGTGTGGTTGATGGAGATGAAGCCGTTCTGACCCACCGTGAGCCTCAGCCATGAAGATCGCTCACGTTCGGGAGCGCGCCGCACCGGCGGGTGCCCCATGGCGGCTGGCCGGAGCGCTCGATCCGGACGAGCGGCCCGGCCGCTGGCTGGACCTGGAGGTGGCCCGCCGTCGGGCGGTGGCCGCGAACGGCAACCTCGCCCACAACGCCGCCCTGTATCGATCGCCCTTGACGACGCTTGACGACCACCTGGCACGCGGCCTGCGGGTGGAGTCGCTGCGCGAAGTACTCGAGGGATTCGAGGCACGCGAGGACGACGATCCGGCCATCCTGCCCGGTCCCGAACTCGCCTTCGGGCCGCCCGTCCTGCGGCCGCCGTCGATCCGCGACTTCTACGCGTTCGAGGGGCATGTCCGGGCGATGTGGGCGCGCCGCAGCGCGGCGATCCCGGATCGCTGGTACACGCTGCCGGTCTTCTACTTCACCAACACATCGGAGATCCGCGGACACGACGATGCGATCTGGGCACCACGCGGCTGTCGGGAGCTCGACTACGAGCTCGAGGTCGCGGCGATCATCGACACACCGGCGATCGACCTCGCCGCGGAGCGCGCCGAGGAGGCGATCGGCGGCTTCACGATCTTCGACGACTGGTCCGCACGCGATCTGCAGCGCGAGGAGATGGCGCTCCAGCTGGGCCCGGCCAAAGGCAAGGACTTCGCGAGCGCCTTCGGACCGTACCTGGTGACGCCGGACGAACTGGCGGACGTCCGAAGCGGCACCGGCTACGACCTCGCGATGACGGTGGCGGTGAACGGCGTCGAGACCGGCCGCGCGCGCTGGTCGGACGCGCACTTCAGCTTCGGCGAGATGCTGGCCAGGGCGTCTGCGGACGTCCATCTTCGCGCCGGCGAGATCGTGGGCAGCGGTACGGTCGGGACGGGCTGCCTGCTCGAGACGAAGGAGGCGACCCTGGGCCGCTACCTCGAGCCGGGCGATGTCGTCACGCTCGCCATCGAACGCCTGGGTGAGCTCCGGAACCCGATCGCGCCGCGTCCGACCTGAGCACGTCAGCCACGAAGATCGAACCATTCGGGCCAACGCCGACTCATCGGGGGCATAGCGTCCAGGTCGGACGCCTTTAGGGAGGGCCGGTGGGTGCAACGAGCACTCGTGGACCTGGCTCGACGGGGAGATGAAGAGGCGTTCGCCGACCTCGCACGTGCGGTCGGCGATCGGTTGATGGCGATCGCGTACAGGATCCTGCGCGACGTCGATCGAGCCGAGGACGCCGTCCAGCAGACCCTCGTCACCGCCTGGCGCGAGCTGCCATCGCTGCGCGATGCCGATCGGTTCGATGCCTGGCTTCGGCGGATCCTCGTCCACGCGTGTTACGCGGAGGCGAGGCGGCGACGCAGCTGGGCCGCCAACGTTCGCATCCTGCCGGTCGACGGACCGGATGGGCGCGACGACATGGCGACCGTCCTTCAGCGTGATCTTCTCGAGCGTGCGTTCCGGCGCGTGTCGCCGGAGCAGAGCGCGATCTTCGTCCTGCATCACTACGTGGGCTTGACCCTTGCGGAGGTCGCCGACGAACTCGGCGTACCACTCGGGACGGTCAAGTCCCGCTTGCACTACGCCACGCAATCTCTTCGGGCGGCGCTCGACGCCGATGCCCGGACAGTCTCATCGACGGAGCGTCTCGCATGACTACAGACCGCGACTTCGACCGGATCGCGATGGCCTGGCTGGCCGACGGTCCGGAGGAACTCTCCGATCGGGTATTGGACGCCGTCGTCGATGAGATCCACGTCACTCGACAGCGGCACGCCCTGCGCCTGCCGTGGAGGTTCTCGACCATGACCACACCTGCTCGCGTCGCCACGGCCGCCGTCATCGGCGTGCTCGCGGTCGGCGGCGCTCTCTTCGCCTTCAACCGGTCGCAACCCGCCGTCGGCGGACCCGGGCCGAGCCCGACGCCCGTCGTCTCAGCGGTCCCATCCGTCGCGCCAAGCACGTCCCCCGCCGCCGTGACGGACCGCTCAGACGTCCCGGGACGGCTCCTGGTCCAGCATCTCGGCAACGCCCTGGACGGCTCAGAGGCGTCCGCGACGGACGGGAACTTCGGCACGCGGCGGTTCTACCTGATGGACCCCGACGGATCGAACATCACGGAGCTCCTGCCGGGCCAGCCTGCCGCCGGCAAGAACATGGCCGACATCTCGCCGGACGGCACCAAGGTCGTGTTCATGGATTGGTCCGACACCCCGGCGATCCATGAGGTCAACCTGGACGGGACCGGCTATCGCCAGATCACGACGACGCGTGCGACTGCATCGAGGGCGATCCGGCCTATTCGCCGGACGGCAAGCAGATCGCCTTCGTGCGAGAGTTCCTGGGCACGTTCCGGATCGGGATCCGCGACCTCGCGACAGGCATCGTGACGATGCACGGAGAGACCGAAGGGACCGACCGGGCGACACGGCGCGAGTACCCGGAACAGCCCAGCTGGTCGCCCGATGGCACCGAGATCGTCTACCAGGTGACGACGCGCGACGACAGCGACCAGATCCTTTCCTCGAGGATCCGGATCGTCGATCTCGAGTCCAGGCAGGGCCGGGACCTCCCGATCCCGCCCGAACTGAAGGCGGGCGAGCCGAAGTTCTCACCCGACGGCTCGTTGATCCTGTTCGTGTCCGGACCCGCCGAGCAGACGCTGGGGCAGGTGCGGCCTCGGCGGTGTCTACACGATCAAGCCGGACGGGACCGCCATGACGGAAATCTCGCCGAGGACGAAGGGACGGGCGCCAGCTGGACGCCCGACGGCAAGCACATCCTGTACTACGACCAGAACAACATCTGGCTGATGGACCCGGATGGCGCCAACAAGGCGCTGTGGAGCGCCAACGGGCCGGACCTCAGCAACAACGGAACGCGGCTACGGCTACACGACCTACTGGATCCCGCCAGCCCCCTGATCCACCCCTCACCATGGCCGGCCTCTCCTTCGGGGAGGCCGGTCGTTCCGCGTCCCGCGTCTGACTATCATTCGCCGATGGGATCCGCTCGGGCCGCGAAGCTCCGCATCGAGCCGATGACGGCCGCCGACTGGCCGGAGGTGCGGCGGATCTACGCCCAGGGCATCGCGACCGGCGATGCCACGCTGGAGCGCGAGGCGCCCGACTGGGATCACTTCGATCGATCGCACCCGAGCGAGTGCCGATTCGTCGCTCGGGCCAAGCCGGGTGGTCCCGTTCTCGGCTGGACGGCGCTTGGTCATTACTCCGCCCGCAAGGTCTACAGCGGCGTCGCCTGGGAGAGCGTCTACGTTGCAGAGGACGCCCGGGGACGCGGTGTCGGCCAGGCGCTCCTGCGGGCGCTCATCGGCGAATCGGAGGCCGCCGGTTACTGGACCCTGTTCGCCGGCGTCATGGTGGAGAACGCCGCCTCGATCGCCCTGCACGAGTCGGTCGGCTTTCGACGGGTCGGCGTCCAGCGCGGCATGGGCCAGGATGCCGGCGGTCGCTGGCGGGATGTCGTCCTGCTCGAGCGCCGGAGCGAGGTCGTCGGGGCGGACTGACGCCGGCACGGACCTGGCGTCCGGTCGGTCAGCTCGCGGGAGCCTGCGCGCCAGCGCGTAGATCTGCCGGGCGCCGGTGATCCCCTTGAGTTCGTGCGACCCGCGACTCTCGAAGACCAGGTCGGATCCGGCGAGCAGCTCGTAGGTCGTCCCGGAGATCAGGACCTCGCTCGGGCCCGCCAGTGCCATGACCCGGGCGGCCATGTGGACGGCCACGCCCCGGACATTGCCCGGGACCAGCTCCACCTCGCCGGTGTGGACGCCCGCGCGGATCTCGATGCCCAGGTCGCGTGCGGCCAGCGCAGATGCCGGCTGCTGCGCGGACCGCGCGCTCGGAGCTGTCGAACAGGGCCAGGAAGCCGTCGCCGGTCGTGTCGATCTCGCGCCCGCGGAAGCGATCCAGCTCGTAGCGGCCCTTCTCGTTGTGGCGCGACAGCAGCTCGCGCCAGGCTGCGTCGCCGAGCCGCACGGCCATCGCCGTGGAGTCGACGATGTCCGTGAACAGGATCGTCGAGAGGATCCGCTCGCCGTTGCCGACCACCGGCCGCGCGAACGAGCGCATCCCGGCGAAGTCCACCGTGATCCACGGTTCGTCGCCGATGACCCACGCGTCGTGGCCGGGCGGGATCTCGAATGCCTCGCCGGCGCTGATCTCCAGCGACGTGCCGTCCTCCAGGACGCAGTGCAGCCGCCCGGCCAGGCAGTAGCCCAGGTGGTGGTACATGCACAGGTCCGTGCCGGCGATCGCCTTGACGTCCGTCGACCAGCGCCAGCCCGGTTCGTACACGGTCTTGCCGACGATGTTGTCGCCGATCTCGAAGATCTCGACGCGGCCGTTCGGAAAGGTGCGCACCTCGTCCGGGGCGTCGAGGTGCTTGCGCAGGAGTCGGACCATGCAGCCTCCGGTGTCGCGTCGTGTCCGCCGATGGTAGACCTGCCGACGCCCGTCAGTGACTCCGGGCACGATCCGGCTCCAACGCCCCGCCAGGAGGTATCTGAACGTTCCGGCCCCGTCCCCGTCATAGTGGGTGATCCGGACCGCATGGCCCGGACATCACCGGAGGTCGAGGTGGATCGAGACCTCGTCGAGCTGGCCCGCAAGGGCGATCGTGAGGCGTTCGCGGTCCTGGTGCACCAGGTCAGCGACTCGCTCTACACGGTCGCGCATCGGATCCTGCGCGACCCGGGTCTCGCCGAGGACGCTCTGCAGAACGCCCTCGTGCTCGCCTGGCGCCGGATCCCGCACCTGCGGGAACCGGACCGCTTCGAGGCGTGGTTCCATCGGATCCTCGTCCACGCCTGCTACGACGAATCGCAGCGGGCTCGCCAGTGGACGGCCAACGTCCGAGTCCTGCCCGTCGACGGGCCGACGACACCGGACGAGTCGGCCGCCATCGCCGACCGCGACGAACTGGAGCGCGCCTTCAGGCGCCTTCCGGTGGATCAGCGGGCGGTCTTCGTCCTGCACCACTACCTCGGGCTGCCGCTCGTGGAGATCGCCGAGATGCTGGAGATCCCCGCGGGCACGGCCCGATCCCGACTGCACTACGCCACCCGCGGGCTCCGCGCCGCCCTCGACGGCGGATGCCGAGCCCCTTGCCCAGGAAGGACGACTCGCATGACCGACGACCGTTCGATCGAACGAGCCGCCCGGTCGTGGCTCGAGATCGGCCCGACCCAGGCACCCGAGCGCGCCGTCGAGGCCGCGCTCCTCCAGATCGATACCACCACCCAGGAACGGGACTGGCACGTCCCGTGGAGGTTGCCCAAGATGACCACACCGACTCGCGTCGCCACGGCCGCCGTCATCGGCGTGCTCGCGATCGGCGGCGCGCTCTACGTGTTCGCTCCAGGCGGTTCCGTCGCCCGGTGGGCCGGGCCCGACGCCGACGCCGACGCCGGATCACGTCTCCGGCTCCCAGCCCTTCTCCGATGCCGCTCCACGATGGTCCGCTGGCCGCGGGCACGTACCTCACGCGTCACCGTTCGCACAGCCAGGCAGCGACGCGTGCTTCGTGCCACCGCAGCCTGGATGCATCGACTCGAGCCGATGACGACTCCATCCGCGTCACGTTCACCGTCCCCGATGGCTGGGTCAGGGTCGACATCGTCGTTCCCGACGGACGCCGAGCACCGCCGCGGCCGACGGGGCGAGCCTGCATCTTCGCCCGAGGCGGCCTGGTTGTACGCCGATCCCTGTCGCGAACGCCGGCACCCCGGACGACTCCAGGTCGGCCCGACCGTCGACGACTTCGTCGACGCGCTCGCGGCGCATCCGCTGCTCGACGTGACGACCCCCGTCGACGTCGTCGCTGGCCGGGTACTCCGGGAAGTACCTCGAGCTGCAGGTACCCGCGGACCATCGCCGAGTGCTGAGGTCCGTATCTGCCCCTGGGAGCCGCGGTATCTACGCCCAGGGGCCGGGCGAGCGGTGGCACCTCTGGATCCTCGATGTCGAAGGCGTCCGCGTCGTCGTCCAGAGCATGGACTACGCTGGGACGTCGGCGCAGCACCGAGCCGAGCTCCAGGCGATCGTGGACTCGATCCAGATCGAACCCTGAGCCCTCGGTCCTCCGCCGGCGCGGACTCGCTCTAGACTGGCCTCCTCACCGCGAGGAGGCCAGTCGCTCATGTTCTACGCGGCCCACGGGAGCATCCCGCCGACCCGCCACACGCAGCATCGGGCCCCTGACGGCTCGCTCTACGCGGAGGAGCTGTTCGGCGTCGAAGGGTTCTCCGGACGATCGTCGCTGCTCTACCACGTCACCCCGCCGACGCGGACCCATCGGATCGAACCGGTCGTCGGCGCGCATCTCGAGCTCGAGGAGGCCGACGACGGCTACCACCACCACCGGCTGATCGACGCGGCCGCCGTCCGAGCCGCACGGCGACGCGATCACCGGCCGGATCCCGCTGTTCTTCAACAACGATGTCGTGATGGGCGTCGTCCGGCCCGCCGACGCGATGCCGGAGAACGTGTTCTACCGGAACGGCGAAGCGGACGAGATGCTCTACGTCCACGAGGGCGAGGGCCTGCTGGACACCGTCTTCGGGCCGCTCCGCTACGGCCCGGGCGACTACCTCGTCCTGCCGATCGGCACGACCTGGCGGCTCGCCCCGGACGCCGGCAGCGAGCAGCGGATGCTGTACCTCGAGTGCCCGTCGGAGATCGAAGCGCCCGAAGCGCTATCGAAACGACTACGGCCAGCTGTTGGAGCACTCGCCGTATCTCGCAGCGCGACATCCGACTACCCGACGATGTCCCGCCGCGGACCGACGAGGGCGAGTTCCGGGTCCACGTCAAGATGCGCAACCGGCTGACGGCCTACCACTACACGCTTCCATCCCTTCGATGTCGTCGGGTGGGACGGCTACCTGTGGCCATTCGCGTTCAACATCGGCGACTTCCAGCCCATCACGGGTCGCGTCCACCAGCCGCCGCCGGTCCACCAGACGTTCCAGGCGCGCAACTTCGTCGTGTGCTCGTTCGTGCCGCGCAAGTTCGACTACCACCCGCTCGCGATCCCGGCCCCGTACAACCACAGCAACATCAACAGCGACGAGGTCATCTACTACGTGGCCGGCAACTTCATGAGCCGCCGCGGCGTGGGGATCTAGCTCGTTCACGCTGCACCCGGCCGGCATCCCGCACGGCCCGCATCCCGGCACCGCGGAGGCGTCCATCGGCAAGGAGGCGACCGAGGAGCTGGCGGTCATGGTGGACACCTTCCATCCGCTCAAGATCACGCGTCAGGCGGCCGCCATGGAGGACGCCCGCTACCCGTACAGCTGGCTCCCGGCCGAGGACGCCTCCGGCGAGGCCCGCGAACTCGCAGACCGCGGGCCGGAGGCGTTCCCGGACTGAGCAGGAGGGCTGAGGTCCTCAGCCTCCGGGCTGGAACCTGACGGTGGACAGGAAGCCCTTGAGCAGGGGCACCTCATCGGGTCGCCAGGCCGAGAAGACGTGGACCTGATCGCCGATGAACACGAATGCCTGGGAGGCGTCGCAGGCGTCTGGATTGAGCAGGCCCGGCTGACCGTCGACGGTGATCGCCTCGAACTGGTCGATCGGGGTGCAGCCGGTGGTCGGCGAACCGTCGCTGTGCGGTGCGTTGTACGCGGCGAGCCAGTCCTCGTTCGACATGCCTGCGGGGACGGGCGCCGTGAACGCCGTGACCCCGATCTGGTACGCCGCACCGGTGTCGAGGAAGCCGTCGGCGGCCTTGGTCCGCTCGAGTTCGTCCGGTCGGCCTCGAGCGACCAGTCGCTCGTCGCAGGCGTCGCGGTCCAGTCGGCGGGTAGGACAGGTCGTACCCGTACCGATCCGATGAGAAGGGAAGCCAGTCGGACGTGTCGGGCTGGAACCTGACGGTGGACAGGAAGCCCTTGAGCAGGGGCACCTGATCGGCTCGCCAGACCGAGAAGACGTGGACCCGATCGCCGATGAACACGAACGCCTGGGAGGCGTTGCAGGCGTCTGGATTGAGCAGGCCCGGCTGGCCGTCGACGGTGATGGCCTCGAACTTGTCGATCGGCGTGCAGCCGGTGGGATCGCCAGTGCTGTCCGGCGCGTTGTACGCGGCGAGCCAATCCTCGTTCGACATGCCGCGGGGACGGGCGCCGAGAACGCCGTGACCCCGATCTCGTACGCCGCACCGGGCTCGATGAAGATGTCGGCGGCCTTGGTCAGCGATCTCGTTGTCCGGTCGGCCTCGAGCGACCAGTCGCTCGTCGCAGGCGTCGCGGTCCAGGTCGGCGGGTAGGACAGGTCGTACCCGTACCGATCCGAGGAGAAGGGAAGCCATGCGGTCGTGTCGACCGGCGCCGCAGCGACCGGCGAGGGCGAGGTCGCCGCCGACGGCGCGGCGGATGGTGCGGCAGTGGTGGGCGACGCCGTCGCACCGCCCACGTCCGACCCGGAGGCAGGCGGTTTGATGAGGAACGCGCCACCCAGGACGACGGCGACGACCGCCGTCGCCGCGAGGGCGAACTTGGGAGCTGTGGTCATGTCGAAGTACCTCCACGGCGCGCGCATGGCGCGCCGACGTTGGGTGGTCGTGGGGATGGCGACGGAGATCGCGCGGCGGGTCTGGTCGGGGAGCCGGGTAGGCCCTTCGTCCAGCCACGCGGACAGGATCTCGTCGGGATCGCGTGGTGTCGTCATGCCGGTCGTGCCTCCGTGGATGTCGACCTGGCTGTCGGCGACGATCGCCGCGCGCAGGGTTCGAGTGGCGTAGTGCAGCCGGGACTTGACCGTCCCGACCGGGACACCGACGACGTCGGCGATCTCGGCGAGCGGCAGCCCGGCGTGGTGGTGCAGGACGAAGACCGAGCGATGTTCCGGGGTCAGCCGGAGGAAGGCTCGATCCAGTGTGTCCCGGTCGTCGACCGAGACGGTGGTGTCGGGTCCGCCCGGTCCGTCGACCGGCAGACTCCTGATCCTGGTGGCCCAGCGCCGATGCCGGCGCAACTCCTCGTAACAGGCGTTCACGAGGAGCCGATGGAGCCACGGGCCGAAACGCTCCGGATCGCGCAGCCGTGGGAGTTCCCGCCAGGCGAGGAGGAATGCCTGCTGGACGGCGTCCTGCGCCCGCTCCGCATCCCGGACGATCCGGTATGCGATGGCGTAGCAGCGGTCACCTTCCAGGTCGACGAGCTCGGAGAAGGCGACATCGTCGCCACCCTTCGCCCGTTCGACCAGCCTCGTCCGCATGTGCGGTCACTCCCGACGGCGCCCGAATGGACGCTTCACCCGGTGCAGATGGTCGCACCCGCCTGAAGGTTCAATGACGCCCTACGGGACGCACTGACCTCGCATGGTGCCTGCCGGAACCGGACCACGGGCGCGAGATGGTCGGGACGACCGAGGCATTCCCTCGGACCATCTCACGGCCTCACGATGAGCGGATGGATGCCCACGTTCGAGCCGGGCGCGCTCCGATGGTGGCGCTCGCTTCGATCCTGCTAGTCGGCCTGGTGGCACCGTCGCTGGTCGCCGCCGCCACCGACACGGATCACGACGGGCTGCCGAACGACTGGGAGCGAACGGCGTCGCGGACGAACCCCAGCAAGTCGGACACCGACGGTGACGGCCTCGCCGACAACTACGAGGATCCCGACCACGACTCCCTGACCAATCGGATGGAGTGGCTCGCGGGCACGAACCCGCTCAAGGCGGACACCAACGGGAACGGCATCACCGATGGGCGCGAGGATCCCGACCGCGACGGCCTTCGCAACTGGTTCGAGTTCTCGGCCGGCACCTCGACGAAACGAGCCGACAGCGACGGCGACGGCAAGGCGGACGGCTACGAGAACCCCGACAACGATGGTCTCGGCAACCGAACCGAGCAGGGCCTGTTGACGAAGCCGCGGGCGTATGACACGGATCGCGATGGCTGGTCGGACGGCGCGGAGGTCAAGGCGAAGACGGACCCCCGAAGCGCGTCGAGTCACCCGACCGCCCCGACGCCCACGCCTAGCCCGACGCCCACGCCAAGCCCGGCCCCGACGCCACGCCAGCCCGACGCCCAGCCAGCCCGGCCCCGACGCCCTCCCGACCCCGACACCCGCACCAGGCACCGCGCCGGTCCTGCCGGGGGCCACGAGCTGCACCGTCTTCCCGTCCTCGAACGTCTGGAACGTGCCGATCGATGCGCGACCGGTGGCGTCGAACTCGGCCACGCTGATCTCGACCATCGGGCTGACGACCGGCCTGCACATGGACTTCGGGTCCTTCGCGGGCTACGGGATCCCGTGGCAGATCGTGTCGGCGACGACACCGCGGTCGTCGGTCACCTTCGACTACGACGACGAGTCCGATCACGTCGACTACCCGATCCCGGCCAGTCCGCTCATCGAGGGCGGCCCGGACCGGCACATCCTGCTGGTGGACAAGGATGCGTGCCGCCTGTACGAGCTGTACGACGCCCGCAAGGTCGGCAGCGCATGGCTGGCCGGAAGCGGGGCGACCTGGGACCTCAGCTCGAACGCCCTGCGCCCCGCCGGATGGACCAGCGCCGACGCGGCCGGCCTGCCGATCCTGCCCGGGCTCGTCCGCTACGACGAGGTCGCCGCCGGCCGGATCCTGCACGCCCTGCGGTTCACGACCGACCGGACCCGGACCAGCTACGTCTATCCGGCGCTGCACCAGGCCGGAGAGTCGTCGTCCGACGTCACTGCCGCCGATGGGACTGCGCGTTCGCCTGAAGGCGGCCTACGACACGAGCGGCCTGTCACCGCAGGCGCGCGTCATCGCCGAGGCCCTCAAGCGCTACGGGATGATCCTCGCCGACAACGGTTCGGACTGGTATGTCTCGGGTGCCAGCGATCCCCGCTTCGACGATGACGTGCTGCACGAACTCGACGCCATCACCGGTCGCGATCTCGAGGTCGTCGACACGACCGGTCTGGTCAACGGACCGTAGTCCGCGGGCTCAGGGCTTCTCCAGCCCCGAGAGTGGATCGATCAGCCGCAGACCCGGGAAACGCGAGAAGTCCCGATCAGTCGTGGCGAGCGTCGCCCCGTGTTCGATGGCGAGGGCGGCGAGGTGGGCATCCATCAGGAGTGGCCCTCGCGCTTGACCTTTCGTTGCGACAGCCTCCATCGCGCTCCAGTGTCGGTCGGTCGGCGCCACCGCCCGCACGTTGGGGTGATCGAGCCACGATCTGATGATCCCGATGGCCGTCGCGGTCGAGAGCGGCTCACGATGCAGCCGGGCGTCGGTGGAGATCCGAAGGAACGCTAGGAGCGTCACCATCGCGAACCCGACCGGTTCGGATCCACCGATGCGGGCCTCGAGCCAGGACCGCGCTGCCGCATGTCGCGGATCCTGCTCGTTGTAGGCGTAGATCACGAGGTTCGCATCGACCAGGATCACCGTCGATCCGGCCCATCAAGGCGATCCAGCAATCCTTCGATGTCATCGAAGTCGAACCCGGGTCGGGTGCCAAGGTCGAACGGCGTCACGACGAAGGGCGTCGGTTCCGGCTTCCGTTGCAGACCATGGCGCAACGCGTCATTGATGACCGCCTTGAAGGAGTGTCCTGTTCGGCGCACCTCGCGCTGGATATCGGACATGACATCGTCCTCGAGGGTCACCGTCGTTCTCACTGACACATCGTGAAGGTTACTCACAACGCATCATGATGTCCATGCTGGTCTCGTGCTCATGACTGCGAGCATCGCAGCCGGCGCTCATCCGGGACATATCCATGGCTCGCCTGGCCCGGATCGAGCCGTTCCCGTCGCGCACGAGCCCGCCAAGTCGCGCATCATTGCCACCATGACGACCCTCAGGGAACGCGTGCTCGGCGGAGAAACGACCTTCGGCTCGTGGCTGTCCATGGGATCGCCCGTCGCTGCGGAGATCGCCGGCCAGGCCGGCTTCGACTGGCTGGTGATCGACACCGAGCATGGGATGAGCACGGAGGCGGACATCCTGCCCCAGCTCCACGCCATCGGGACGACGGGGGCGACCGCGCTCGTTCGGATCGAACGCAGCGACCGGCTGCGGGTCTCCCGTGCGCTCGACCTTGGCGCCGGGGGGCTGGTCGTCCCGAGGGTGGACGGTGCGGATGACGTGGCGCAGGCACTGACCTGGATGCGCTTCCCGCCGGCCGGCCAGCGCGGTGTGGCCCTCGGCGGCCGTGGTCAGGGCTTCGGGCGGGTGAGCCACGCCGAGATCGGGACGCTGAACGACGTGGTCCTCGGGGTGTTCCAGATCGAGAACGCGTCTGCGGTGGCCGATGCGGCCGAGATCGCGGCATTGCCCGGTGCCGACGTCCTGTTCGTCGGACCGGCGGACCTGTCGCATGCCCTCGGCGTCCCGGGCCGCTTCACGGATCCGACCTACCTCACCGCGCTCGATGTCGTCGTCGCGGCCTGCGATGCGCAGGGCAAGGCGGCGGGGATCCTCCTGTACGACCCGGCGGCGATCGCTCCGCACCTCGAGCGTGGGTTCCGGTTCATCGGCCTTGGCTCGGATGGCGGCTTCGTGATGGGTGGCGCGAAGGCGATGCTCGCGGCAGCGGGTCGCGCCTGACTCTCGCGGGCCGCCCATGTCGCCGACGGGCTACAATCGGCCCGTGAGCGAACTGTCCGAGGCTGCCGTCATGGGTCGCGCTCCGGCCGTCGTCGGGGAGTCACTCCGCGTCCTGAGCCGCCGCCAGCCGCTGACCGTGCCGCCCGGTACATCCCTGGCCGAGTGCATCCGCGCCATCCAGCGCACCGGGACCGGCGACTCCGTGTTCGTGCTGGACGCGGATGGACGCCTGGCCGGGGTCCTGACGGAGCGTGACGTCTTCGACCGCCTGGTGGGGACGGACGTGGGACATGGCGTGGACGTCGATGCGCCCGTCGAAGCCTTCATGAACACGAAGCCCAACACCCTGCGCCTCGAGCAGACCGTCCTGGACGCACTCGTGCTGATGCAGTCGCGCCGCTTCCGTAACGTCCCCCTGGTGGACGACGATGGGCGCCTCGTCGGGGTCGTCCGCCAGGTCGACATCCTCAAGTTCTTCGCCGAGTCGTTTCCCGAGGAGCTGCTCAACCTCCCACCCCGACCGCATCAGCGCATCGAGCAGGCCGAAGGCGGATGACGACACCCCGGGAGACCGAGCGCGAGAGCCAGCTGCTCGATCGGGTCACCATCCGGTTCGCCGGCGACTCCGGCGACGGCATGCAGCTCACGGGGACCCAGTTCACCCGCACCACGGCCGTCTTCGGCAACGACGTCAGCACGTTCCCGGACTACCCGGCCGAGATCCGCGCACCGGCCGGCTCGCTGCCCGGCGTGTCCGGGTTCCAGATCAGCTTCTCGGCGTCGGACATCCACACCCCGGGTGACGCGCCGGACGTGCTGGTCGCGATGAACCCGGCCGCGCTCAAGACGAGCCTCCCGGACCTGCCCGCGGGCGGCGCCGTGATCGTCAACTCGGACGCCTTCACGCCCGGCAACCTGGCCAAGGCCGCCTACGCCTCCAACCCGCTCACGGACGGCTCGCTCAAGGCGTACAAGGTCTTCGAGGTCCCGATCGGCACGCTCAACGCCCGGGCGCTCGAGGGTCTCGACATGACCAGCAAGCAGACCGACCTGACGAAGAACTTCTTCGCCCTCGGCCTGATGTTCTGGCTCTACGAGCGCTCGATGGAGCCCACCGTCGAGTGGATCAACCAGAAGTTCTCCGGCCGGGCCATCGTCGTCGAGGCCAACACCCGGGCGCTCAAGGCCGGTTACTCCTACGGCGACACCACCGAGATGTTCCACACCACGTACCGGGTGCCGAAGGCGACGCTGGCTCCCGGCACGTATCGCAACATCACGGGCAACGAGGCGACGGCCCTGGGCTTCCTCGCCGCCGCGACGGCCGCGAAGCGGGACCTGTTCTACGGCTCATACCCGATCACGCCGGCGACGGACATCCTCCAGCAGCTCGCCGGCTACAAGTCGTTCGGCGTGCGGACCTTCCAGGCCGAGGACGAGATCGCCGCGATCGGGGCGGCGATCGGTGCGGCGTACGGTGGCGCCCTGGCGCTCACCGGCACCTCCGGACCCGGCCTCGCATTGAAGTCCGAGGCGATGAACCTCGCGGTCATGACCGAGCTGCCGCTGGTCATCGTCAACGTGCAGCGCGCGGGGCCATCCACCGGCCTGCCCACCAAGGTGGAACAGGCGGACCTCATGCAGGTCCTGTACGGCCGAAACGGCGAGTCGCCGATGCCGGTCGTGGCACCGGCCACGCCCGCCGAGTGCTTCACCCTCGCCATCGAGGCGTCGCGCATCGCGCTCAAGTACATGACCCCGGTCGTGTACCTCTCGGACGCCTTCGTCGGCAACGGCGCCGAGCCGTGGCGGATCCCGGACGTCGACGATCTCCCGGACATCGCCGTCCCGAACGCCGTCAAGGGCGAAGGGACATTCCTTCCGTACGGGCGGGACCCGGAAACACTCTCGCGCCCATGGGCCATCCCCGGCACGCCGGGCCTGGAGCATCGGATCGGCGGCCTCGAGAAGCTCGATGGTCTCGGCACGGTGAGCTACGACGCCGAGAACCACCACCGGATGACCGTCGCGCGAGGGGCGAAGGTCGCGGGCATCGCTCGCGACATCCCGCCGCTCGAGACCTTCGGCGTCGATGAGGGCGAGTTGCTGATCCTTGGCTGGGGCTCCACCTACGGCGCGATCCGGAGCGCGACCGAGCTCCTGCTGGCTGAGGGCAAGTCCGTCGCGCACGCGCACCTGCGCTATCTCAACCCGTTCCCGGCGAACACCGGCGAGGTCCTCAAGCGCTACCGGACCGTCCTGGTGCCCGAGCTCAACCTCGGCCAGCTCTGGTTCGTGATCCGCGGTACCTACCTGGTGGACGCCGTGAGCTACGGTCGAGTCCGTGGCAAGCCGTTCCGGATCGCCGAGATCGCCGCCGAGGCCGAACGGATCCTGGCCCACCAGGAGGTCGCCCGATGACCGAGACGGCAACAGGCCCCGCCCCGATCGACGGCGGCCTGATCAAGCTCACGCGCAAGGACTTCGTCGCCGACCAGGAAGTCCGGTGGTGCCCGGGCTGCGGTGACTACTCGATCCTCGCCCAGACCCAGAAGGTGATGCCCGACTTCGGCGTGCCGAAGGAGAACATCGTCTTCATCTCCGGGATCGGCTGTTCCGGTCGCCTGCCGTACTACATGAACACGTACGGGTTCCATTCGATCCACGGCCGGGCCCCGACGCTCGCCACCGGCCTCAAGCTGGCTCGACCGGACCTGATGGTCTGGGTGATCACGGGCGACGGCGACGCGCTGTCCATCGGCGGCAACCACTTCCTGCACTCGATGCGTCGGAACGTGGACTTCACGATGATCATGCACAACAACCGGATCTACGGCCTGACCAAGGGCCAGACTTCGCCCACCTCGGAATTCGGGAAGCGGACGAAGTCGACACCGATGGGCTCCGTGGACCGGCCGGTCATGCCGCTCACGCTCGCGTTGGCCGCCGAGTCGACCTTCGTGGCGCGGACGGTGGACACCCACACCGAGCACCTGGCGCGGACGCTCGAGGCGGGCGGCCGACACCGCGGAGCGTCGTTCATCGAGGTCCTGCAGAACTGCAACATCTTCAATGACGGTGCCTGGCGCGACTTCACGGAGCGCGAGGTCCGTGACGACCGGATGCTGTTCCTGGAGCACGGCAAGCCACTCATCTACGGCAAGGACCGCACCAAGGGCATCCGCCTGCGCGGCCTCCATCCGGAGGTGGTGACGATCGGGGAGGACGGGGTCACCGAGGCGGACCTGCTCGTCCACGATGCGCATGCCGAGGACCCGTACCTTGCCCTGATCCTGTCGCGGATGTTCTGGCCGGAGTTCCCGGTGCCGGTGGGGATCCTTCGCCAGCTGGACCAGCCCACGCACTCGGATCTCGTCGACGCCCAGATCGAGGCGGCCATCGCGAAGTCCGGTCCCGGCGACCTGCGCAAGGCGCTGATCGCCGGCGAGACCTGGACCGTGGAGTAGAACGATGCTCTGTCCGAACTGCCAGCACGACAACTTCGAGGGCGACGACAGCTGCGCCGAGTGCGGCGCCGACCTGTCCCTGTCCGATACGCCCCAGGCCCTCACGGACTATCACGACACGATCCTCGGCGACCATCTCGATGCCCTTGGGATCCAGGCTCCGACGATCGTCGAGCCGGACATGCCCGTCGCTGCCGCCATCCGGCTGATGCACGAGAGCGGCGTGGACTGCCTGATGGTCTGCGACCACAGAGGCCTCGTCGGGATCTTCACGGACCGCGATGCCGAGGTGAAGGCGGTCGACAAGCGGCTGGGCCTGTTCCGGGTCCAGGACTTCATGACCCCTGACCCCGTGGTCCTGCGGCGCGAGGACACGCTCGCGGTCGCGATCCACAAGATGGCGGTCGGCGAGTTCCGCCACATCCCGATCGTCGATGATGGCCGCCCCATCGGCGTCGTGTCCGCCGCCGACGTCTTCCGGCACCTCGTCGCGTCACTCGGGTGACCCAGGACACGCACGCGGCCGCGCCGCGGATCGCGGTCCTCGCCGACGACCTGATCTGGGCGACGCGCCTTGCCGATGGCGTACGGGCCTCGGGTGCCTCGCCGATCCCGGCTCGAACCGCCGACGGGCTGGCGGGACTCCTGCCGAGCGTCGATCTCGTGGTCGTTGACCTGACCGCCCGCTCCTACGACGGCGTCGAGGCGATCGCCGCCGCCCGCGCTGGCGACCGGCCGGTCCTGGCGGTGGGGCAGCATGACGACCTGGAGCTGCGCCGCCGTGCGCTCGCCGCCGGTGCCGACCGGGTCTACGCCTATCGAAAGCTATTCGAGGACGGCCCGGCCACGTTGCGTGCCTGGATCGCGAAGGAGTTCCCGACATGAGCCCGATCTCTCGACCGGTCATCTCGGCGGCTCGCCACGCCGAGCGCCTCGACCGTGCCCTGGCGGCCACGGCCGACCATGGCCTCGACGGCCTGCTGGTCGGCGTCGGACCGGACCTCCAGTACCTGACGGGCTATCTGGCGATGCCCCTGGAGCGCCTGACGATGCTCGTGCTCTCGTCGCATGGCCCGGCCATCGTCGTTCCGCGCCTTGAGCGCGCGGCGGCCGAGACTGGCGTCCGGGGCGAGGTGGAGATCCTGACCTTCGAGGAAGGCGCCGATCCGTACGCGATGGTCGCGGAGCGACTCGGTGACGGTCTTGATGGGATCGCTTCGGTCGCCGTCTCCGACACGCTGTGGGCCAGCCACCTGCTGGGGATCCAGGCGGCCATCGGTCGCGACGCGCGGTTCCGATCGGCGTCCATCGGCGTGGCATCCGCGGTGCTGCGCGAGCTGCGGATGGTCAAGGATGCGGACGAGATCGAGCTGCTCCGCCTGGCCGCTCATGCCGCGGACCGGGTGGTGGCACAGATCGCGGCGGGCCGGCTCGTCGGGCGGACCGAGGCGGACGTGTCCCGGGAGGTCCGCGACCGGCTCCTCGCCGAGGGGCACGAGGATGCCTCGTTCGCGATCGTCGGCTCCGGGCCGAACTCCGCGTCGCCGCACCACGACGCGTCCGAGCGGGTCATCCAGGCGGGCGAACCTATCGTCCTCGACATCGGTGGGCGGCTCTCGGGCTACGGGTCGGACATCACCAGGACGCTGTGGGTCACAGGCGGCGACGCGACCAACGGCCCGGACGAGACGTTCCGGCACCTGTTCGGCGTCCTGCACGGGGCGCAGGCGGCTGCCACTGCGGCGGTGAGGCCGGGAGTCACCTGCGAGGCCGTCGATGCAGCCGCTCGACGGCCGATCGAGGCAGAGGGGTACGGCGAGGCATTCTTCCACCGGACCGGTCACGGGATCGGCCTCGAGGCGCACGAGGACCCGTACATGATCGCCGGCAACAGCGAGCCGCTCCGGGCCGGCATGGCGTTCTCCGTGGAGCCCGGGATCTACCTCGTCGGACGGTACGGGGCCCGGATCGAGGACATCGTCGTGTGCGGCCCGGACGGGCCGATCACCCTGAACGAGGCGCCCCGCGGACTGTACGTCGTCGACGGTTGAAGCCGGACGCCGGTATCATCGGTCGATGGCTGCTCTCCTGACCGGGCCCGCATCGACCGAGCGAGCCGCCGCATGAGCCGGCGACATCACGGCCGTCCTCGCCGCAACGATCGTCCCCGCCCGGAAGGTCCGCCGTCGGGCGGCTCGGCCGAGACGCGGGCCGTGGACGTGGATGGGTCCGTCCCGGCAGCTTCCCCGCAGCAGGCAGCCGCCACGCCGCCGCCTTCCGGATCGACGGGTCCGGCTGCCGCGCTCCCCGTCGCCCCGATCCCTGCCGTGCAGGCTGCCTGCCACCCAGCTGCCTGCCGCCCAGCCGGCGCCCAGCCCCGCAGCCACTCCGAGCGCTGGTGCCCCTCCGAACCGTCCGGCCCAGATGTACGCGCCGCCCAGTCAGGCCACCGCTCCCCAGCTCAGGCGGTTCATCAAGAGCCGGCCGTACGTGCCGATGCATGAGCTTCGGAGGCGGTTCGCCATCGAAGGTGGCGACGATGACGTCACGCCTGTCCACGTCGATCGCCACTGGATCTTCGTCGGCCTGCCCGAGCGCGAGGGCGGACTGCTCGGCGAGCTCCTGCGGGCCGGTGAGATCGGCTATGAGCTGTCCCTCGACCCGCGGACGCCGATCGTCGTCGGCGTCTACCCGATGCGACCGGCCCCGCGCCCCTGACCCCGGCCCAGGGCCCGAGTGCCCGAGCCTAGGCCGCGTCCCCTCCTGGTTCGCCGTGCACGACCGCCGCCATCGAAGGCTGCGGGGTGCGCAGGTCACGGAGCGAGCCCTGGTCGATGCCGGCCAGGCGCGGCAGGTCGGCCTGCTCGGTGCGCTGCAGCCGGCTCGTCATCGTCGAGAGGACCGTGCGCTGGATCTCGGGCACGGCCATCGTCGCCCGCAGGGCCGCCGCCGGGACCTCGAGCAGCGTCGTATCGACATCGGCCACCACGTCGGCGGTCCGGGCACTGCCGGTCAGCGCCCCGATCTCGCCGAAGAAGTCGCCGGAGGTCATCGTGGACAGGCCGCGGAAGCTGCCTGCGTCCGGGATCCCGGCCGTCGTCGTGCCCTCGAGGATGAAGAACGCCGAGGCCGCGAAGTCACCGTGCTCCACGACCTTCGTGCCCGCCGGGACGTCGCGGACGGTGGAGTCCTTGACGAACGCCGCCCTCTGCTCGGGCGTGAGCTGGCCGAATACGCCGAGACGCACGGCCAGTCGCTCGAAGTCGGCCAGCGTCGCTCCACGGACCGGGAGCGAGGCCATGGTCGGGGCGCCCTCGGCGGCCGCGAGGCGCGCAGCCGCGTTGCCCCAGGTCTTGTAGCCGAGGCCGGGCGCGACGAGCGTGAAGGCGGCCGACACGAACAGCAGCGACGAGGCGATGACGATCAGCAGTCGGATATCGATGACGTCGGCCAGGCCGGCGGCGGCCATGCCGATCAGGAAGATGACATCGCGCATCACGTAGAACGCGGAGAAGACGCGGCCGCGCATCTCGCGCGGTGTGTTGCGCTGGAGCAGGACCGAGCGCGACACGGATGACGGCGGCTGGAGCAGGCCGGACATCATGACCAGGAAGATCGCGATCGGGATGGACGTGGCCATCGCGTAGCCGATCCCCATGATCCCCATCCCGACGAGGGAGAAGACGATCCATGCCGGCTCCGGCAAGAGCCGTGAGAAGCGCGCCATCAGTAGCGAGCCGATGACGAAGCCGACCGACGTCAGCCCCTCCTGGAGTCCGTACTCGAATTCCGTCGCCCCGAGTTCCGTGATGGAGAACGGCAGCAGCAGCACGTTCCACAGCCCGAAGGCGACGAACATGAACGCGCCGACGATGAACAGGGATCGGATGACTGGCGTGCCGAATAGCGTCGCCATGCCTGCCTTCAGATTGGCGGCGATGACGGCGACGGAGGCATCGTCATCGGGTAGCGGCATCGGGTAGCGGCCCATCAGGGAGATCAGTCCGGCGCAGAAGATGAACGAGATGGCATCGAGGATGAACGCCCAGGTCAGCCCGACCGTGCTGGCGAGGAGGCCGGCGCCGGCGAACCCGATCGCGGTCGATCCGAACGACGCGATCGACAGGAACGCGTTGGCCGCGTTGAGCTCCTCATCGGTCGCCATCTCCGGGATCAGGCTGTCGTAGGCGGGATCGAAGAATTGCTTGACGCCGGCGTTGAGCAGGATCAGGACATACAGCCCGACGATCGAGTCCATCTGGACCGTCACCGCGATGAAGCCGACGATCACGGACTGGATGAGGCAGGTCCAGATCATGATCTTCCGGCGATCATGTCGGTCGACATACACACCGGCGAGCAGCCCGACGACGAGGCTCGGGACCGCGGTGGCCATGAGCGTGAGGCCGACGGCCAGGGCGGAGTTGGTCTCGCGATAGACCCAGATCCCGGCGGCCAGGTCGGTGAGCGACGAGCCCGCGGTCGAGACGAGCTGGGCGAGCCAGATCAGGCGGAAGTCGCGCGTGCGGAAGACCGCGAACATGGACGGGGCGGGCGCGGTCGCGACGGTCACTCCATCCTCCAGAGGTAGGTCGCGGCACCGGCCCGCGCGCTGGCGCCGAGTCTAGCGTCGCGCTGAAGTGACCGTGACCCCTTCGCGCAGCAACAGGTCGCGCTTGATCCGGAGCAGCTCCTCGCGGTCGCCCCAGCCATCGCCGCCATAGCCGCCCAGCGTCCCGTCCCCGGCGATCACCCGGTGGCAGGGGATGAGCAGGCTGACCGGGTTCCGGCCGACCGCCCCGCCGACCGCGCGTGCTGCCCCGGGCCGGCCGATCCGGCGGGCGACCTCGCCGTAGCTCGCCGTCGATCCGAGGGGGATCTCGCGAACCTCGGCGAGCACGATCCGATCCCAGTCGGGCCGGTCGCGCAGGTCGATCGGAAGACGCTCCGGGGTCTCGCCGGCAAGGACGCGCTCGAGTGCTTCGACGCCCCGTCGAAGGAGCTCGACCGGGCCCGTCATGGTGAGCGGCGCCCATCGTCGCGACGGGACCGTGCAGCCGGGTGGCCAGCGCGGCCTCGAAGTCGTCGGCGCTCGTGAGCCACGCGACCGCGACGATCCCGAGCGTGGTCACGGCCAGGTGGAGCGGCCCCCACGGGCCGGGCCGGCTGGTGGTCCAGGCGACAGGCGGATCCATCGGCGCGATGGTACGCCGGTGATATACTCCCCGGGAGTATGAACGCCACACCGCTGACCGCGACCCCCACGACCACGACCACCGCCACCGAACCGGCCGCCGTCGAGGTGTCCCTCCCCATCGAGGGCATGACCTGCGCGTCCTGCGTCAATCGGATCGAGCGCTTCCTCGGCAAGACGCCGGGCGTCGAGACGGCGACGGTCAACCTCGCGACCGAAGTGGCCACGATCCGCTACCTGCCGGACGTCACCGGCCGGACGGAGCTGGTCGGCGCCATCGAGGCGGCCGGCTATGACGTCCGTGTCCGGCCGACACTCGAACCGGGTGAAGCTCCGGCGACCCTGGTCGAGGAGCTGTCCGAGGGCGATCTCGAGAAGGCTCGCGAGACGAGGGCTCTGCTCGTTCGAGCGAGCGCCTCGATCGCCGTCGCGGCCGGGATCATGGTCGTCATGTTCGCGCCGATGCTCCCCTGGACGATGGAGCAGCGGAATCTCATCGCCATCCTGCCCGCCACGTTCATCCAGTTCTGGGCCGGCGGCCGCTTCTATCGCGCCGCCTGGCGCGCCTTCCGCCACGGCGCCACGAACATGGACACGCTCGTCGTCGCCGGCACGACGGCCGCGTGGGCCTACTCCGTCGTCCTCACTCTGTGGCCGATGATCGCCATGGAGGCGGGTCGCGATCCGGAGACGTACTTCGACTCGTCCACGCTCATCATCGGTCTCGTCCTGCTCGGCAAGTGGCTGGAGGCTCGAGCGAAGGGCCAGGCGACCGGCGCCATCCGCCGGCTCATCGGGCTGCAGGCGACCACCGCGCAGGGTGATCCGTGGCGACATCGAGACGGACATCCCGCTCGAAGAGGTCCAGCCAGGCGACCTGCTGCGCGTGCGACCGGGCGAGAAGGTCCCCGTCGACGGGGTCCTCATCGAGGGCGCTTCGGCGATCGACGAATCGATGCTGACCGGCGAGCCGATCCCGACCGAGAAGGGCGTCGGCGCGACGGTCATCGGCTCGACGCTCAACACGAACGGCACGTTCGTGATGCGCGCGACCCGGGTCGGCCGCGACACCGCGCTCGCCCGTATCGTCGACCTCGTCCAGCGCGCCCAGGGCAGCAAGGCGCCGATCCAGCGCCTGGCCGACCGGGTCAGCGGGGTCTTCACGCCGATCGTGTTCGGGTTGGCCAGCCTCGCGTTCATCGCGTGGTTCGCCCTGGGGCCGGACCCGGAACTGACCAACGCCCTCATCGCGTTCATCACCGTCGTCGTCATCGCCTGCCCCTGCGCGATGGGTCTCGCCACGCCGACCGCGATCATGGTCGGCACCGGGCGCGGCGCGGAGGCCGGGATCCTGATCCGCGGTGGCGAGGCGCTCGAGATGGCCCACAAGGTCACGGCCGTGATCCTCGACAAGACCGGCACGCTCACCCTCGGCCGCCCGACGGTGACGTCTGTGACAGCCGGCCCCGGGCTTCGACGTGGCCGCCGTGCTCGACCTGGCCGGCGTCGCTGGAGAAGGGGAGTGAGCATCCGCTCGGACAGGCGATCCGGGCGCGGGCCATGCTCGACGAGCTCGGGTTCGCCCGCGTCGAGGGCTTCGCGGCGATCGCCGGAGGCGGTGTCGAGGGTCGAGTCGAGACGGCGGACGGGGTGCGATCGGTCCTGGTCGGGAGCGCCCGACTCGTTCGTGAGCAGGGCGTCGACCTGGCCGTCCTCGACGAGGCGGCGGCACAGGCTGCAGCCGAGGGCCGGACCGCCGCGTTCGTCGCGGTCGATGGCGTCGCGGCAGGGCTGATCGTCATCAGCGACCCGGTCAAGGCCGAGTCCGCGGCCGCCGTGCGCGACCTCGACGCGGCCGGGATCGAGGCGTGGCTGGTGACCGGTGATGGCCGGGCCACCGCGGAAGCCGTGGCCGCGCAGGTCGGCATCCCGGCCCATCGCGTCATGGCCGACGTCCGGCCGGCCGACAAGGCGGCGATGGTCTCGCAGCTCCAGGCTCGCGGCCGGATCGTGGCGATGGTCGGCGACGGGATCAACGATGCCCCGGCGCTGGCGCAGGCCGACGTCGGGATCGCCATCGGGACCGGGCGCGGACGTCGCCATCGAGGCGTCCGACATCACGCTCATCGGCGGCGACCCGCGCGGCGTGGCTGCCGCCATCGACCTGTCGCGCGCGACGATGCGCATCGTCCGCCAGAACCTGGGCTGGGCGTTCGGCTACAACATCGTCCTCATCCCGGTCGCGATGGGCGTGCTCTACCCGTCGTTCGGGATCACCCTCGGACCGGTCCTGGCGGCCGGCGCCATGGCGCTCTCGAGCGTGTCGGTGGTATCGAACTCGCTCCGCCTGCGCTCATTCGACGCTCGCCCGACGGGCTGATCGACGTCAGGCGTCCGTGGGCGGCGTCACGCTTCCGTCACCCGCCGGAAGACGGCGACCGCGTTCTGGCCGCCGAACCCGAAGCCGTTGACCGCGACCGTGTCGACCTTCGCCTTGCGCGCGACCAGCGGCACGTAGTCGAGGTCGCACTCCGGGTCCGGCGTGTGGAGGTTGGCGGTCGGCGGGATGACCTCGTCGCGGATCGCGCCGATGCGCCGCCAGCGCGCTGGCGATGCCGGCCGCCCCGACGAGGTGGCCGATCATCGACTTGGGCGAGCTGATCGCGACCTTGTAGGCGTGGGCGCCGTAGGCCGCCTTGATCGCGCGCGTCTCGGTCACGTCGTTGAGCGCGGTGGCCGTGCCGTGGGCGACGATGTAGTCGATCTCGTCCGGCGCCACCTCGGCGTTGCGCAGGGCCGAGGTCATCGCCCGGGTCTGGCCGCGGCCGGTCGGCTCCGGGGCGCTGATGTGGAACGCGTCGGCGGTCAGCGCGCCGCCGATGATCTCGGCGATCGGCGTCGCGCCGCGCGCGAGCGCGTGCTCGAGCGACTCGACGACGACGACGCCGGCGCCCTCGCCCAGGACGAACCCGTCGCGCGTCGCGTCGAACGGCCGCGACGCGGTCTCCGGCGAGTCGTTGCGCTTGCGACAGGGCGCCCATGTTCGACAGCGCGGCCACGCCCATCGGCAAGATCGGCGCCTCCGAGCCGCCGGTGAGGACGACGTCGCACTCGCCGGTGCGGATGAGCCGGAGCGCGTCGTGGAAGGCGATGACCGACGTGGCGCAGGCGGCGACCTGGGTCATGACCGGGCCGGTCAGCCCGTACTCCATCGACAGCATGCAGGCGCCCATCGAGCCCGACAGCGCCGGGACCGCGAACGGGCGAGACGAAGCGCGGCCCCTTGTGGTCGTGGATGTGGGTCCCGTCGATGATCTGCTCGATGCCGCCGCCGCCGGTGTTGACGACGACGCCGACCCGGTCGCGCTGCTCGGGCGACATCGCCGCGAAGTCGATCCCGGAGTCGCGGACGGCCTCCTTGCCGGCGCCCATCGCGAGGTGGATGAACCGGCTCATCCGGCGCGCCATCTTCGCGTCCATCACGGTGCTCGGGTCGAAGTCGAGGACCTCGGCGGCGATCTGGACCTCGAACGCGACGGGTCGAAGCCGACGATCGTGCGCGTGCCGGTCACGCCGGCGACGAGGTTCGCCCAGTAGGTCGGGAAGTCGTTGCCGATCGGCATGACCGCGCCGAGGCCGGTGACGACGGCGCGGCGCGCCGGGTCCTGGGTGGGCACGAGCTCCTCCGGTCAGTCGGTGGCCGCGATCGTAGTCGTCCGCGCGTTGGGCGCGAGCGCGGCGCGCCGGAGTGTGAGCGGCGCTCAGTCGCCGTCGTAGCGCTTGAAGATGACCGCGCCGTTGTGGCCGCCGAGGCCGATGTTGTTGGACAGCGCGTAGCGGATCGGCATCTCCGCCGTCTCGGGCGTGACCCACAGGTCGCACTCGGGGTCGGCGTCGCGGTAGTTGAGCGTGCCCGGGGCGCGTCTGCTCGGCGACCGACATGACCGTCGCGAACGCCTCGAAGGCGCCGGCCGCGCCCATCATGTGCCCGGTCATCGACTTGGTCGCGCTGATGTCGACCTCGCGCGCGGCGCCGGTCGAGCGGGCCCCGAAGACCGTCCAGATCGCCTCGGCCTCGCGCTTGTCGCCGAGCGGCGTGGAGGTGCCGTGCGGGTTGATCAGGTCGACCTCGTCGGCCGGGACGCCGCGGCGCTCGAGCGCCATCTGCATCGCCCGGGCCGAGCCGACGCCGGCCTCGATCGGCTGGACCATGTCCCAGCCGTCGGCCGCCGAGCCGTAGCCGACGACCTCGGCGTAGATCCGCGCGCCGCGCGCCTTGGCGAGCTCGAGGTCCTCGAGGAACAGCGACCCGGCGCCCTCGCCGAGGACGAACCCGTCGCGGGTCAGGTCGAACGGGCGCGACACGGTCTGCGACGGGCTCGCCGGGCCGCGGCATGCCCATCCCGCGCATGTTCGAGAAGCCGGCGTGCCCGACCTCGAGCAGCGGCGCCTCGGTCGACCCGCTGATGACCGCGATGCAGTCGCCGCGCCGGATCGCCTCGGCGGCCTCGCCGACGTTGTGGGTGCCGGTCGCGCAGGCCGACACGATGCACATGTTGTGGCCGATCGCGCCGGTCTCGATGGCGATCATCCCGGAGCAGCTGTCGGTCGAGGGCGTTGGCGATGAACGTCGGGGCGACGGTGCGCGGCCCCTTCTCGCGCAGGGCGTTGAAGTTGTCGATCATCAGCGACTGGCCGCCGGCGCCCGAGCCGAAGACGACCCCGACCTCGGTCCGGTTCTCGTCGGTGAGCTCGAAGCCGGAGTCGGCGAGCGCCTGCTTGGCGGCGGCGACGCCGAAGTGCATGCTCGACTCGCTGCGGCGGGCGGCCTTGGCGTCCATCCAGTCGGAGGCCACGAAGTCGTGGACCTCGCCGCCGACCTTGGCGTCGTACGGGGTCGTGTCGAACCGGGTGATCGGGCCCAGGCCGGACACGCCGTTGACGAGGTTGGACCAGGCGGTCTGCACGTCGTTGCCGACGGGGCTGATGACGCCGAGGCCGGTGACGACGACGCGGCGGTCGTAGTCGGGCTTCGCGCACGCGCTGGTGATCCTCCGTGGTTCGAGTGGACGAGCGACGGCGATTCGACGATCGCCGCGGATCGTCGGCGGGGATGAGCCTCGGCGTCCGGGGCGATGCGCTTGATGAGGCCGGTCAGGACCTTGCCCGGCCCGACCTCGACGAAGGTGGTCGACGCCGGCCGCCGACCATCGCCTCGACCGCGCCGACCCAGTCGACGCCGGCCGTCAGGTGCTCGACGAGCTCGGTGCGGCAGCCCTCGGCGGTCGTGATCGGGCGGGCGTCGGCGTTGGCGAGCAGCGGCGACCCGCGGGTCGCGGAACGCGATCGTCGCGAGCACGCGCGCGCATGCCCGTCGGCGGCCTCGGCCATCAGCGGCGAGTGGGCGGCGACCGAGACCGGGCAGGACGATGGCGCGCTTGGCGCCGAGCGCCTTGGCGAGCTCGGCGCCGGCCTCGATGGCCGGCCGCTCGCCCGAGACGACGACCTGGCCCGGGGCGTTGCGGTTGGCGACGACGAAGATGCCGTGGGCGCTGGCGCCGGCGACCAGCTCGGGGAGGCGCGCGTCGTCGAGGCCGATGAGCGCGGCCATCGCGCCGTCGCGACCCTGGCCGGACGCCTGCATCAGCCGGCCGCGCTCGCGGACGAGGCGGACGCCGTCGGCGAGCGCGAGGGCGCCGGCCGCGACGAGCGCGGAGTACTGGCCCATCGAGTGGCCGGCGGCGAAGGCGGGCTCGCGGGCGTCCAGGCCCGCGGCGGCCCAGCGCTCGCGGAGCGCCTCGAGGATGGCGATCGACGTCGCGAGGAGGGCCGGCTGGGCGTTCTCGGTCAGGTCGAGCCGCTCGGCCGGGCCGTCCCAGGCGAGCGCGCTGATCGGCTCGCCGAGGGCGGCGTCGGCCGCGGCGAAGACGGCGGCGGCGGCCGGCGACGACGCGGCGAGGGCCCGGCCCATCCCGACCGACTGCGAGCCCTGGCCGGGGAAGACGAAGGCGATCCGTTGCATCGTCCGCAGGGTACGGTGCGCGGACCGGGCCGAGGCGCCGAGTCCCGTGCACGGTTGCATGCGTCTTGGCGCTGGCGTACGCTTGCGGCGTGTCCGAACAGCGCCCGATCACACGCGTTCCGCGACGACCGGCCCCGGCCCGCGCCCTCGCCCGCCGCTTCGAGGCGGACCTGTCCGCCCCGGTCCTGGCCGCCGGCAACCGGCTCCCGAACGTCCGCCAGATCAGCGAGCGCGTGGCCATGGGCCGGGCGCTCTGGCGCGAGCTGGTCATCGGGTTCGCCGGCCAGCTCGGGGAGCTGCGCCTCGGGTTCACCCAGCTCGCGGCGCTGTACGTCCTGGCCGACGGCAGCACGATGACGGTCGGCGAGCTGGCCGAGGCGATCGGCCGCTCGCCGTCGGCGACGAGCCGGCTCATCGACGGCCTCGTCCGGCGACGCCTCGTCGAGCGCCAGCAGGAGCCGGAGGACCGCCGCCAGCGGACGCTGCGCCTGACCCAGCGCGGCCACGCCGTCCTGCGGGTCGTGGACCGCGGCCGGGCCGACCAGTTCCTGTCCGCCGTCCGGCCGCTGCCGGCCGGCGAGCGGGCGATCGTGGCGATGGGCGTGGCCGCGCTGGCGACCCACGCGATCACTCGCCGCGGACGGCTGATCAAGACACCCAGCGAGTGACGACGGTCCTGCCGACGATCCGGTGTGGCGCGCCCGGTCAGGCGCAGAAGCGGCGGACCACGTCGTACAGGACCGGCAGGCCCCAGCGCAGCGCCTCGACGCAGACCCGCTCGTCGACGCCGTGGAACCGCTCGAGGAAGCGCTCGTCCGGCTCGAGCCGGAGCGGCGAGAACCCGTAGGTCGGGACGCCGAGGTCGGCGGTGTGCTTGGCGTCCGTGGCGAACGGCGCCATGACCGGCAGCGGGATCCCGTCCGGATCGTGGTCGCGGATCGTCGCGACGAGGAGGTCGAACAGCGGGCCGTCCGCGGGCGCCTCGACCGGCTCGCCCCAGACGATCAGCTCGATGGTGCAGGCGGCGGCGAGGTCCGGCCCGAGCCGCTCGATGAGCCGGGCTCGGCATCGCGGGCTCGGTCGTGCCCGGCAGGACCCGGCAGTCGACCTCGATCATCGGCGTCGCCCGGGATGACGTTGTACTTGACGCCGGCGTGGATGACGTCCGGGCTGATCGTGTCGCGCAGGAGGGCCCGCAGCGCGCGGGCGTACATCGGGTCGCACAGCCCGTCGAGCGCCGCCTCGGTGAGCGCGTCGTCCCCGGCGCCGAGCGCCCGGGCCACCCGGGCCGCGTCCGGCGGCAGCGCCGCCGCGGCCGCCTCGAGGAAGCGGGCCATGACCGGCGTGAGCCGGGTCGGTCTCCGGGCCGGCGAGGCGCGCGATGACTGCCGCGGCCAGGACGGCCGCGTTGTCCTCGCGCGGCATCGAGCCGTGGCCCCACGTCCCGCGGACGTGGATCCGGTAGGCCGCGAAGCCCTTCTCGGCGACCTGGATCGGGTAGAACCGCGTGCCGGCGACGGTCGTCGAGACGCCGCCGCACTCGTTGAGGGCGCCCGCCGCCGCGAGCCAGTCGGGGCGGTTGCTCGGCGACCCACTCGCGCCCGGCCAGGCCGCCGGCCTCCTCGTCGGCGGTGCAGGTGAACAGGACGTCGCGGCGCAGGCCGGGGATCGGGTCGCGGGCCGGGTCGAGGCCGGCGGCCCGCGCCTCGGCCGCGAGCAGCCGGACGACCGCCGAGCTCCATGCGCGACCATCGCCTTCATGTCGACCGCGCCGCGGCCGTAGACGTAGCCGTCGGCGAGGTCGGCGGCGAACGGGTCGTGGGTCCAGCGCTCGGGCGGGGCCGGGCACGACGTCGAGGTGCGACAGGAGCAGGAGCGGCTCGCCGCCGGTGCCGTCGCCGCGCAGCCGGACGTGGACCGAGCCGCGACCGGGGACCGGCTCGACGATCTCCGGGGTCAGGCCGGCGGCCAGTCAGGACGGCCGGCGAGGTAGCGCGCGGCGACGAGTCTCGCCGTCGGGCGCGTCCGGCGCCGGCGGGTTGACCGACGGGATCCGGATCAGGTCGCGCAGCGTCGCCGACGAGATCGCTCGTGGCGACGGTCCCAGTCGATGGTCGCCGCGGCCACGATCAGAATCGCGGCCTGCGGCGAGGGCGATCGCGATGCCGATGACGAAGCCGGCGAGGACGATGACCACGACCATGATCACGAGGAGTCGCCCGTAGTAGCGATCGACGCGCCAGGGCCGGTCCCGGGTCCGGGTCCTCGCCGCCGGCGATGTAGGGGGCGTTCGAGCCCGCGGGCCCGGGCCAGCTCGGCGCGCGGCGAGTCGTAGAGGTCCGGATCCGGTGGAAGTGGGGCGGCAGGCCGGGGCGTGTCCGTCATGCGTCCATCATGCCGCGACGCACCGGTCCGCGCACGATGCGAGTCATCCGGCGGCCCGCAACGGCATCGGCGATCTCCCGGGCCGCTTCGTCGCACCGCCCGCGGGCCGCCCGCCGGCGGGATCCCGATGATCACGTGGGTCGCGCCACCGCGTCGCGCCTCGATCGCGGCGGCGAGCGCCAGCGCGTCGGTGTTCCGGCGTCGTCCCGGCCGGCACCTGGGCGACGAGGGCGAAGCCGGACGGGTCCCGGCCGATGGCGTCCATGGCCGCCAGCAGCGCATCGCGCCTGTCGAGGAAGTAGGTCATGTCCGTCTCGGACTTGTCGGGCAGGACGGCCGGCAGGATCCAGCCATCGGCCAGTTCCGCGGCGAGCGCGATCCCGCGACGCTTCTGGCCGCCGAGCCAGATCGGCGGGCCGCCCGGCCTGACGGTCGGCGGGTCGTTGGTGGCGCCGCTCAGCGGGAAGAACGGGTCCGCCCGGGTCACGCCGGCCGGCGTCGCCGCCTCGTCCGAGAACAGGGCCTTGATCGTCCGCACGGCCGACTCGTACCGATCGAAGCGCTCCGGCATCGGCGGGAACGGGATCCCGAGCGGCAGGTGCTCCGGCTCGAACCAGCCGGCGCCCAGGCCGAGGATGAAACGGCCGCCCGTGACATGGTCCATGACCGTCGCGGCCTTGGCCGTGACCGTCGGGTGCCGGAAGGTGGTGGACAGGACGGCGTGGCCGAGCCAGCGCCCCGGCACGTGATGGGCGAGGGCCGCCATCGCCGTGACCGCCTCCCAGCTCGCGCCCGCGCGTGTCCTTCCCGATGTCCGTCAGGTGGTCGTTCATCCAGACCGACTCGAAGACGTCCTGCTCGCCGATCCGCGCCCAGACGGCCTCGAGGGTCGCCCAGTCCACGGCCTGGGGCGATGTCTTGATCCCGACGTGCAGGTCGCCGCTCATCGGACGGTCACCCGGTCGTCATCGCTGGCGCAGGTTCGCCGCCATCCGCGGTCCGGTGGTCACCGCGCCCTCGGAGGCCGAACCGACGAGCGCCGCGTACTTGGCCATGACGCCGCCCGTGTAGTGCGGCTCCGGAGGGCGCCAGGCGCGCGAGCCGTCGCGCGATCTCGTCGGCCGGGACGTCCAGGTCGAGCGCCTTGCGATCGACGTCGATGACGATCGTGTCGCCCTCGTGGACCGCGGCGATCGGGCCGCCGAGGGCCGCCTCCGGCGCGACGTGGCCGATCATCAGTCCGTGCGTCCCGCCCGAGAACCGGCCGTCGGTGATGAGCGCGACCGAATCGCCGAGGCCCTCGCCGACGAGCGCTGCCGTGACGCTGCAGCATCTCCTGCATGCCGGGGCCGCCGACCGGACCCTCGTAGCGGATGACGACCACGTCGCCCGGCTTGATCTTCCGGTCGCGGACGGCCTCGTAGCAGTCGGTCTCCGAATCGAAGACGCGAGCCGGCCCGCGATGCTCCCGTCGCTCGTGGCCGGCGAGCTTCACGACGCAGCCTTCCGGGGCGAGCGAGCCGTGCAGGATGGCCAGCCCGCCGGTCGCCTTGAGCGGCGACTCGATCGAGCGAACGACCGCCTGGCCGGTCGTCTCGACGGCGGCCGCGGCGATCTCGGCGATCGTCCGGCCATCGACGGTCGGGGCGTCGCCGTGGAGCAGGCCCGGCCGGCGCAGGAGCTCGCGCATGACGAGGCCCACGCCGCCGGCGTCGTACAGGTCCGCCGCGGTGTAGCGACCGCCCGGCTGCAGGTCGGCGATGACCGGCGTCCGGTCGGCGATGGCCCCGAATTCGTCGATGTCGAGCGCGATGCCGTACTCGTGGGCGATCGCCAGCAGGTGCAGGACGCCGTTGGTCGAACCGCCGGTCGCCGCCACGGAGGCGATCGCGTTCTCGAGCGAGTCGCGGGTCACGAACCGTGACGGCCGGGCGTCGCGCCGGACGAGGTCCATGACCAGCTCGCCGGCACGTCGGGCGGCGTCGTCCTTGGCCGGATCCTCGGCCGGGATGCCGTTGAGGCCCGCCGGCGAGAGGCCCGAGGAACTCCAGGACACCGCGTCATCGTGTTGGCCGTGAACTGGCCGCCGCAGGCGCCCGGTCCCGGGCAGGACAGGCTCTCGACCTCGTACAGCTCGTCGAGCGTGATCTTGCCGGCGCGGTAGGCTCCGATCGCCTCGAAGACGGACACGACGGTCGCGTTGCGCTCGCCGCGGAGCGTCCCCGGGTAGATCGTCCCGCTGTACAGGATCAGGCCGGGGACGTCGAGGCGGCCGAGGGCCATGGCGGCGCCGGGTCCGGTCTTGTCGCAGCCGACGACGCACACGACCCCGTCGAGCAGCTGGCCGCGCACGACCAGCTCGATCGAGTCGGCGATGACCTCGCGGCTGACGAGACAGGCCTTCATCCCCTCGGTGCCCATCGTCACGCCGTCGCTGACGCTGATCGTGTTGAACTCCATCGGCGTGCCGCCCGCCGCGCGGATGCCGGCCTTGACGTGCTCGGCGAGGCGCCGCTGGTTGTAGTTGCACGGCATCGTCTCGATCCAGCGTCGTGGCGACGCCGATGAGCGGCTTGGCGAGGTCCTCGTCGGTGAACCCGATGGCCTTGAGCATGCCGCGCGCGGCGGCTCGGTCCGGCCCGTCGGTCAGCGCGGCCGAGTGGCGCTTGGCCGGGTCCGAGGGACGGGAGTAGGGATGGGACGCGTCGGGCATCGGGGTAGGTCCTGTGCGGTGTGCCAGCGCAGGTCAAGTGTATGGCCCGACGCTCAGCGGAGGCACGCTCCAGTGTCCACCGCGCTCGTCCGGCCGATCCCGGGCGCGATCGCGACCGCCACGGCGGTCGGCGACAGGGCGTAGCCGACGTCGTCGTTGGTCCGGGCCTCGGCGAAGACGACGCCGCCCACCGTCCCGTCCTCCAGGACGAGCGGCCCGCCGCTGTCGCCGCGGTCGATCGCGGCGCGCAGCTCGAGGATGTCGCGCCGGACCCGGTCCTCGCCGTAGATGTCCAGGCCCGTCGCCGGGTAGCGCCCGGTCACGGCCGCCGGGAGGATCGTCAGGGCGCCACCGCCCGGGATAGCCGAGGGCGGCCGCGATCGCGCCACGGCCCGGGTCCTGCGCCGCGAACCGGAGCGCCGGGCAGGTCGAGGTCACGCGCATGCAGGAGCGCGACGTCCAGGCTCGGGTCGAACAGGACCGGGACGGCGTCGTACACGCCGGCCCTCGGCATCGGTGACGCGGATCCCGTCGGCGTCCGCCCCGGCCACGACGTGCGCATTGGTCACGACGTACCCGTCCGCGATCGACGAACCCGGACCCGACCGATCCGACGCCGCAGGTGCCGGCCGAGACCTTGAGCGTGCTTGCCTCGGCGGCGGCCGCGATCGCGCGCGCGGCGGGTCGGTCGGCCGATCCACCTCGGGTGCCGGCAGCGGCTCGAAGCCGACGAAGACGTCCGGCAGCCCGGACGCGTCGAGGAGATCGCCGAGCTCGCCGGCGACCTCGGTGACCGGCGGGAGCACGGCCGTGAGCGTCCGCACCGCTGTCGACGCCTGGGCGATCTCGGCCAGGCGCGGCAGCGGACCGACGACCGCGATGCTGCCGACCAGCCAGATCGATCAGCAGGGCCTGGGCCATGCCGACGACGGACGCCGCCGATGCGATCGGCGGCGCTGAGCACGCCCGTGCCGAGCGCACGCGCCGACCGCACGGCCCGACGGCCGACCCGAGCGACTCGCCGACGCCGACCGCCAGCAGGAGCCCCACGATGACCACGATCGGGCGAAGGTCGCGTCGATGTCGCGGAGCGTGTCCCCGAACCACGGCAGGGCGAGGATCGCGATGACGCCGCCGCCGATCGCTCCCGAGGAGTCCGCCGATCTGCGGCAGCGCCCCGGACCGGAAGCCGAGGATGGCCGCGATGACCACGAGGGCGATGGCGACCAGGTCCACGGATGTTCATGTCGCCGTTCACGGATCCGTGCGTCAGGCCGCGCCCACCCGTGAGTCGATCCGGGCCGGGTGCAGGCCCTCCCAGGCGTCGATGTCGGGCTCCTTCGCCAGGAGGTAGCCGAGCTCGTCGGTCCCGGCGAGGATCATCTGCTTGGCGAACGGGTCGATGTCGAAGTCGAGGGTCCTGCCGTCCGGCAGCAGGACGCCCTGCTCGGCCAGGTCGACCGTGAACTCGGCGTCCGGGTCGCTCGGCCAGCAGCTCGAACAGGCGCGCGTGGGTCGCCGGCGTCCACGACGATCGGCAGGACGCCGTTCTTGAGGCTGTTGCTGCGGAAGATGTCGGCGTACGACGTCGAGAGGATCGCCGCGGATGCCCCACGCGGTCAGGGCCCACGGCGCGTGCTCGCGCGACGAGCCCGCCCCGAAGTTGTCGCCGACGAGCAGGATCCTGCGGCCGGCCATCTCCGGCCGGTCCAGGACGAAGCGCGGCTCCTTGAGCGAGCCGTCCTCCTCGAACCGCCAGTCGCGGAAGAGGGCCTCGGCCAGGCCGTCCTTGTCGGTCACCTTGAGGTAGCGGGCCGGGACGATCTGGTCCGTGTCGACGTTCTCGGCCGGCAGCGGGACGGCCCGGCTGGTGAACATCCGTGAACGGCTCGGCCATGGTCAGCGGCCCCCGACGGCCGGCGAGCGCCTCGATGCCCGGGCAGTCGGCGCGGGTCGGCGACGACGCCGGCGATGGCGCTGGCGGCCGCGGTCAGCGGCGAGGCCAGGAACGTCCGGCCGCCCTTGCCCTGGCGGCCCTCGAAGTTGCGGTTGCTGGTGCTGACCGCGTACTGGCCCGGGCGTCAGCTGGTCGCCGTTCATCGCGATGCACATCGAGCAGCCGGCCTCGCGCCACTCGGCGCCGGCCGCCTTGAAGATCTCGGCCAGGCCCTCGCGCCTCGGCCTCGCGCTTCACCTCGTCCGAGCCGGGCACGACCATCAGCCGGACGCCGTCCGCGACGTGGCGGTCCTTGAGGACGCCGGCCGCCAGGCGCAGGTCGCTGATCCGGCCGTTCGTGCAGCTGCCGACGAAGACGACGTCGACCTTCTGGCCGAGGATCGGCTGGCCGGGCCGGAGGTCCATGTACTCGAGGGCGCGCTCCAGGGCGCGTCGCTGGCCCGGGTCCGCCTGGTCGCTCGGGCGACGGGACGCGGCTGGTGATCGGGATGCCCATCCCCGGGTTCGTGCCGTAGGTGACCATCGGCTCGAGCGTCGTCGGCGTCGATCGTGATCGACTTGTCGTAGGTGGCGCCGTCGTCGGTCGGCAGCCGCCGCCAGCGCGTCGACGGCCGCGTCCCAGGCTGCGCCCGCCGGCGCGTGCGGCCGGCCGTGCAGGTACTCGAAGGTCGTGTCGTCCGGGGCGATCAGGCCGGCCCGGGCGCCGCCCTCGATGCTCATGTTGCAGATCGGTCATCCGCTGCTCCATGGTCAGGCCGCGGATCGCCTCACCCGTGTACTCGAAGACGTGGCCGGTCCCGCCGCCGATGCCGATCCGGGCGATCAGCGGCGAGGATGATGTCCTTGGCGCTGACGCCCGGCGCGAGCGGCCGTCGACCCGGACCTCGTAGGTCTTCGGGTCGCGCTGGAGCAGGGTCTGGGTCGCGAGGACCATCTCGACCTCGCTCGTCCCGATCCCGAAGGCGAGCGCCCCGAAGGCGCCGTGCGTGCTGGTGTGCGAGTCGCCGCAGACGATCGTCATGCCGGGCTGGGTCAGGCCCAGCTGCGGCCCGATGACGTGGACGATGCCCTGGCTCGGCGAGCCGATGCCGTGGAGCGGGATGCCGAACTCGGCGCAGTTCGTCTCGAGCTGGCTGACCTGGGCCGCGGCCATGCGCGTCGAGCGATCGGCAGGCGCGCGGTCGTGGTCGGGATCGAGTGGTCGGCGGTGGCCACGGTCTGGCCCGGGCGGCGGACGCGCGAGGCCGCGGGCGCGCAGCCCGGAGAACGCCTGTGGGCTGGTGACCTCGTGGACGAGGTGGAGGTCGATGGCCAGGACGGCCGGCGCGCCGGGGTCCTGGGTGACGACGTGGTCGTCCCAGATCTTGTCGACGATGGTGCGTGGTGGCGGTCATGGCGGGAGCGTACCAGAGGGGCTCCGGGCCGGTCATGGGTCCTTCCGCGGTCGCGGTCCGAGTCGGAGCCGCGGTAGCGTAGCAGTAGCCCGGCCCGCGGCCGGCTCGCGGGCGCCGGCGACCGCCGGTAGCGGGCTCGCCTGGCGGCCCGGCGCGAGTCGAGCGTGGCTTGCGCGAATCGAGCGAAGGCTGCGTAGACTGCGCGGCACACCGCCCGGGCCATCGGTCCGTGCGGACGCTACAGGGAGACCAGACTTGGGTCTGTTCGAACGGCGGGATCGCCGCCGCGTCGCCGTCGTGATCACGACGGACGGTCGGCGCGTCCACATGCCCATCGAACCGGCCGGTCTCGCCGACGTATCCCTCCTCGATCTCGCTTCGCTCGCTTCCCGGGCTTGACGGCCTTCTTGGCCTCATTACCGGCTCCCGGCGGGAGAACGGAGGAACGCGGAGGAACGGGCGCTAGGCGCACACGAACCACCGAAGACCGAAGGGACCCTCGCCGGGAGGCGAGGGTCTTTTGTATCCCGGTCCGCGACCGCGGCCGGACTCCAGGAGGCGAGACGACGCGATGACGATGACCAAGGGCGACGCGGCGACACCGCCGGGCACGGCCGCGGGTCCGGCCACGCCGGCCCGGGACGACGCAGCCACGTGCCCGAACGACGGGACGGCCGGCGCGCGCCGGCCGTCGAGCGGGCCCGCAAGGGGATGCTCCACGAGGCACGCGACCGCAAGCGGACCCGGATCGGCGCGGACGTCGTCTGCGAGGCGCTCCTCCGCCAGGGCGTCGACGTCTTCTTCAGCTACCCGGGCGGCGTCATCCTGCCGCTCTACGACGTCCTCGGCGACTACCCCGAGCTCCGCCACATCCTCGTCCGCCACGAGCAGGGCGGCGCCCACGCGGCCGACGGCTACGCCCGCGTGACCGGCCGGGTCGGCGTGTGCATGGGCACCTCCGGGCCCGGGCGCCACGAACCTCGTCACCGGCATCGGCACGGCGCTGCTGGACTCCGTGCCGATGGTCGCGATCACCGGCAACGTGCCGGCGGCGCTGATCGGCAAGGACGCCTTCCAGGAGATCGACATCAACGGCATCACCCTGCCGATGACCAAGCACAACTACCTCGTCCGCGACGCGGACGACCTGCCGCGGGTCCTCGCCGAGGCGTTCCACATCGCCCGGACCGGCCGGCCGGGCCCGGTCCACGTCGACATCACCAAGGACGCGCTCCAGCAGGAGACCCGGGCGCAGCACCCGACCGACGAGGAGGTCGTCGCCGGCCTGCCCGGCTTCCGCCCGAACCTGGACGGCCATCCGAAGCAGCTCAAGCTGGCCGCGGCCGAGATCGCCGCGGCCAAGCGCCCGGTCATCCTGGCCGGCCACGGCGTCCTCCACGCCGAGGCCTGGGACGACCTGCGTGGCCTTCGCCGAGAAGACCCAGATCCCGGTCGCCTGGACGCTGCTCGGGATCGGCGCGATGGACGAGGACCACCCGCTCGCCTACGGCTACATGGGGATGCACGGCTGGAAGCACGTCAACCGGGCGATCCAGTCCGCCGACCTGCTGATCGCCATCGGGATGCGCTTCGACGACCGGGTGACCGGCAACGTCCGGACCTACGCGCCGTACGCCCGGATCGTCCACGTCGACATCGACCCGGCCGAGATCGGCAAGAACGTCGCCGTCGAGGTCCCGATCGTCGGCGACGCCGGACGCGTCCTGCGGGCCCTGACGCCGATGGTCGGCGGCCGTCGATCCGGCCGAGCGGGCCGACTACCTCGACCAGCTCGCCGACTGGAAGGCGCGAGTCCGTCGCCTCGCAGCTGGCACGGCTCCGGCGCCTGGCGCGACGGGCCTGCTGACCGGCCGACTACGTCGTCGAGCGGATCGGCGAGCTGACCGACCACGAGGCGACCTACGTCGCCGACGTCGGCCAGAACCAGATGTGGCTCGCCCGCTACACCGGCTTCCGCCAGCCGAACAGCCACGTCAGCTCGGGCGGCCTCGGGACGATGGGCTTCAGCGTCCCGGCCGCGATGGGCGCCGCGCTCGGCCGGCCCGACCGCGAGACCTGGGCGATCACCGGCGACGGCGGCTTCCAGATGACGTTCCAGGAGCTGATGACCCTGGTCCAGGACCGCATCCCGGTCAAGATCGCCCTGCTCGACAACAAGAAGCTCGGGATGATCCGCCAGTGGCAGGAGATCATCTACGCCGGCAACTACCACTCGTCGCACCTGCCCGGGCCCGGACTTCGCCAAGCTCGCCGACGCGTTCGGGATCCCGGCCTTCCGGGCCCGGACGCCGGACGAGGTCGATCGGCGATCCGGGCCGCCCAGGCCGTCGACGGGCCGGCGCTCGTCTGGTTCGAGATCGCCGAGGAGCAGAACGTCTTCCCGATGATGCCGGCCGGCAAGGGCCTGTCCGACCTCATCGAGAAGTGGGGCGGGCCGGACGAATGAGCGCCGACCAGGGATCCGACGACCAGCTGCCCGCCGGCGTCGCCGCCCGCGCACAGCCGCCGCCGCCGGCGCGGGCGCTGCCGGGTGGCGGCGAGCTCCGTCGCCACGTGCTGGTGGCGCTCGTCCTGGACAAGCCCGGCGTCCTGAACCGGGTGGCCAGCCTGATGCGGGCGCGCAACTTCAACATCGAGTCGCTCGCGGTCAGCCACACCGACCAGCGACGACATCAGCCGGATGACGATCACCCTCCACGGCGACGACGTCGCGGTCGAGCAGGCGACCAAGCAGCTCTACCGGCTGATCGACGTGCTCAAGGTCCAGGACGTCACCGCCGAGCCGACCGTCGAGCACGAGCTGGCCCTGGTCAAGATCCGGGCCACCGACGCCAACCGGGCGGAGATCCTCAGGATCGTCGAGCTGTCGCGCGGCCGGGTCGTGGACCTGACCGATGGCTCGGTCATCGTCGAGGTGACCGGCACCGAGGCCGAGATCGACGCGTTCGTCGCGCTGGTCCGGACCTATGGCATCAAGGAGCTGGTCCGCACCGGGGCCGTCGTCATGGCCCGCGGCTCCGGGTCCATCGAGGAGGCGATCAAGCGATGACGGCGACGATGTACTACGACAACGACGCGGATCCGGCGGCCCTGGCCGGGCAGACCGTCGCGATCATCGGCTACGGCAGCCAGGGCCACGCCCACGCCCTGAACCTCCACGAGTCCGGCGTCGACGTCGTCGTCGGGCTGGCCCCCGGCTCCAAGAGCCGGGCGCTGGTCGAGGAGGCCGGCCTGCGGGTGATGGACGTCGGCCGAGGCGGTCCGCGCCGCCGACGTGATCATGATCCTGGTCCCGGACACGCCCAGAAGGCGCGTCTACGACGCGGAGATCGCGCCCGAACCTGCGGCCCGGGCCAGCTGCTGATGTTCGCCCACGGCTTCAACATCCACTTCGGGCGGATCGACCCGCCCGCCATCGTCGACGTCGGGATGGTCGCGCCGAAGGGCCCCGGCCACCTCGTCCGCAGCGTCTACCAGGCCGGCGGCGGCGTGCCCGGCCCTGTTCGCCGTCCACCGCGACGCGACCGGCACGGCCCGCGCCCGGACGCTGGCCTACGCCCGGGCGCTCGGCAACACCCGCGCCGGCGTCCTCGAGACGACCTTCGCCGAGGAGACCGAGACCGACCTGTTCGGCGAGCAGTCCGTCCTGTGCGGCGGGACCGCGGCCCTGGTCAAGATGGCCTTCGAGACGCTCGTCGAGGCCGGCTACCAGCCCGAGCTCGCCTACTTCGAGACGATGCACGAGCTCAAGCTGATCGTCGACCTGATGTACCGCGGCGGCCTCAACTTCATGCGCTTCAGCGTCAGCGACACGGCCGAGTACGGCGACTACGTGTCAGCGGCCCGCGGATCATCGACGACCACGTCCGCGAGACGATGCGCGCGGTCCTCGCGGAGATCCAGGACGGCACGTTCGCCGCACGCTGGATCGCCGAGAACGACGCCGGCCGGCCCGAGTTCGAGCGCCTCCGCGCGGCGGACCGCGACCACCAGATCGAGCAGGTCGGGGCGCGGCTGCGCGGCCAGATGCCGTTCCTCGACCCGGTCGAGGTCCAGGCCGGCCAGGCCCAGGCGGCCGCGACGACGCCCGGCGCCTCCCGATGACCGCGCCCGTACCGCGGCCCGCCGGGCCGTTCGTGCCGGCGGGCACCGTCCGCATCTTCGACACGACCCTGCGCGACGGCGAGCAGGCGCCCGGCGCCGGCCTGACCGCCGCCGAGAAGCTGGAGGTCGCCCGCCAGCTGGTCCGCCTCAAGGTCGACGTCATCGAGGCCGGCTTCCCGGCCGCCTCGCCGGGCGACTTCGAGGCGGTCCGCCGGATCGCCCAGGAGACGCCGCGGCGGGATCGCCGTGGCCGCCCTCGCCCGCTGCCGGGACGGCGACCCGCAGCGGGCGATCGAGGCGATCAAGGTCGCCGAGCGGCCGCACCTCCACGTCTTCATCGCGACCAGCGACATCCACCTCAAGCACAAGCTCCGGATCGATCGCGAGACGGCCCTCGCCGAGGCCGTCCGCTGGGTCCGCCACGGCCGCGAGCAGCTCGGGCCGCGACGCCGAGATCGAGTTCTCCGCCGAGGACGCCTCGCGCACGGACCTCGACTACCTGCTCCAGGTCTACGAGGCGGTCGTCGAGGCCGGCGCCTCCACGGTCAACATCCCGGACACCGTCGGCTACGCCATCCCGGCCGAGTTCGGCGACGCTCGTCGAGCGGGTCGTCGACCTCGTCGGCGACCAGGCCACGGTCAGCGTCCACTGCCACAACGACCTGGGCCTGGCCACGGCCAACACGCTGGCCGCCGTCCAGGCCGGCGCGCGCCAGGTGGAGGTCACGATCAACGGCCTCGGCGAGCGCGCCGGCAACGCCTCGCTCGAGGAGGTCGTCATGGCCCTCCGGACGCGCCCGACCCAGTTCCCCGACCTCGGCAGCCGGCGTCGCAGACCGAGCAGCTCACCGCGGCCAGCCGGCTGGTCAGCTACCTGACCGGGTTCGCCGATCCAGCCGAACAAGGCGATCGTCGGCGGCAACGCCTTCGCCCACGAGTCGGGGATCCACCAGGACGGCGTCATCAAGAACCCGCTGACCTACGAGATCATGACCCCGCAGTCGGTCGGGCTGACCGGCAGCCAGCTGACGATCGGCAAGCTGTCCGGCCGGCGCGGGCTCCAGGGCAAGCTCCGGGAGCTCGGCTACGAGCTCGAGGGCGAGGCGCTCGACGAGATCTACCGCCAGGCGATCGCCCTCGCCGACGCCAAGAAGGAGGTCACCGACGCGGACCTGCTCGCCCTCGTCGAGCAGCGCGCGTCGGAGGTCCCGGCCTCGCGTCGCGCTCGTCGGCTGGAGCGTGACCTCGTCGCACGGCGGCAACGCCACCGGGCACCGTCACGCTGATCGATCGGCGGCGAGGAGCGGACCGCGGAGGCGACCGGCAACGGCCCGGTCAACGCGCTGTTCGCGCGCGGTCGACGACGGCGCTCCAGCCGGTCCTCGGCTGGCACCCGATCCTGACCGAGTACGAGATCAAGGCGGTGTCGCGCCGGCGAGGACGCCCAGGGCCAGGTCCTGGTCCGCTGCCGGCGCTCGTCCGACGAGGGGCCGGGCGCGCTCGTCGTGACCGGCCACGGGCTGTCGACCAACATCATCGAGGCGTCGCTCGAGGCCTACCTCGTGGCGGTCAACAAGCTCCACGGGGCCGAGATCAACGGCGTCGACCGTGGCGTTCGTCGCGCCGCGGACCGGGCGAGGGCCTGCCATGACGGAGGGCGACCTCGACCTACCGGATCGCGACGATCCCGGGCGACGGGGTCGGGCCGGAGGTCGTGGCGGCCGCGCGGCGCGTCGTCGACGCGGCCGGCGGCGCGCTTCGGGTTCGCGCGTCGAGTGGTCCGAGTACCTCGTCGGCGGCGCGGCGATCGACGCGTACGGCGTGGCGATCCGGCCCGAGGACGTCGACGGCCTGCGGCGACGGCCGACGCGATCCTGCTCGGCGCGGTCGGCGGCCCGAAGTGGGCCGACCCGGCGGCCGCGGTCCGCCCGGAGCAGGCGCTCTTCGCCCTGCGCGGCGGGCTCGGCCTGTTCGCCAACCTGCGGCCGGTGACGCGTCCATCCGGCGCTCGCCGGCGTCGTCGCCGCTCCGCCCGGAGCTGCTCGACGGCGTGGACATGCTCATCGTCCGCGAGCTGACCGGCGGGCGTCTACTTCGGGGACCGGACGCGAGGCGACCGGCGACCGGCGGCGAGCGGCACGCGCGCTCGACACGCTGCCGTACGCCGAGCCCGAGATCCGCGCGGATCGTCCGGCTCGCCTTCGAGCTGGCGCGCGGCGCGGCGCGGCACGTGACGTCAGCGTCGACAAGGCGAACGTGCTCGCGACGTCGCGCCTGTGGCGGACGGTCGCCGACGAGGTCGCGCGCCGAGTATCCCGGACGTCGACGCTCAGCCACCAGCTGGTCGACTCGTGCGCGATGCTGCTGGTCCGCCGGCCGGCCGACTTCGACGTCATCGTCACCGAGAACCTGTTCGGCGACATCCTGTCGGACGAGGCGGCCGTCCTGGCCGGGAGCCTCGGGATGCTGCCGTCGGCGTCGCTCGGCGAGCGGCGGACCGACGCACGGCACGTTCGGCCTGTACGAGCCGATCCACGGCTCCGCGCCGGACATCGCCGGCCAGGACCAGGCCAACCCGATCGGGACGATCCTGTCGGCGGCGATGCTGCTGCGCTGTCGCTGGGCCGGGCCGACGCGGCCGAGGCGATCGAGGCGGCCGTCAGCGCGGCCCTCGACGACGGCTGGCGGACCGGCGACCTGGCCGATCCGGCGCGACGGGTCGGACGGGCTGGTGGTCGTCGGCACGACCGCCTTCGCGACGGCCGTCATCGATGCGCTCGGCGCGGCGGTCGCCGGCATGACCGAGCCGGGCGCCGGGCGCCGCCGACGCAGCCCGGTCGTCCTGTACGACACGACCCTGCGCGACGGGACGCAGGGCGAGAACATCACCCTGTCGCTCGCCGACAAGCTGCGCATCGCGCGGATGCTCGACGAGTTCGGGATGCCGTTCATCGAGGGCGGCTGGCCGGGCTCCAACCCCAAGGACATCGAGTTCTTCGCGGCCGCCCGGACCATGCGCTGGGAGCGCGCCAGGCTGGCCGCCTTCGGCTCGACCCGCCACCGCTCCAACAAGCCGCGGCGACGACCCGAACCTGCGCGAGCTCGTCGCCGCCGAGACGCCGGTCGTCACGATCTTCGGCAAGAGCTGGCTGCTCCACGTCACCGAGGTCCTGGGCGCCACGCCCGGCCGAGAACCTCGACATGATCGCCGACTCGGTCGGCTTCGTCGTCGATCGCGGCCGCGAGGCGGTCTACGACGCCGAGCACTTCTTCGACGGCTACAAGGCCGATCGCGACTACGCGCTGGCCACGCTCCGGGCCGCCCGCCAGGCCGGCGCGCGGACGCTCGTCCTGTGCGACACGAACGGCGGGACGCTGACCGACGAGCTCGTCGCGGATCATCGCGCGACGTCCGCGCGATCGCTGGAGGCCGACCCGGACGCGCCGGCGGTCACCTGGGGGATCCACACCCACAACGACGCCGAGCTGGCGGTCGCCAACTCGATGGCCGCGGTCGCCGCCGGGATCCGCCACGTCCAGGCCACGATCAACGGCTACGGCGAGCGGTGCGGCAACGCCAACATGGTCAGCATCCTGGCCAACCTCGCGCTCAAGACGCCGCACGTGCTGGTGCCGGCCGGCGGCGGCGACCTGGCCGGCCTGACCGAGCTGTCGCGCTCGGTCGCCGAGATCGCCAACGTCAACCCGAACGACTACCAGCCGTACGTCGGCCGCTCCGCCTTCGCCCACAAGGGCGGCGTCCACGGCGCCGCCGTGGCCAAGGTCGAGCGGAGCTACCAGCACGTCGACCCGGTCGTCGGTCGGCAACGCCGGGCGGCTCGTCGTCTCGGAGCTCGGCGGCCGGGCCAACACCTCCATCCGCGCGCGAGCAGCTGGGCCACCAGCTCGAGGGCGTCGTCGACCCGCGCGAGCTGTCGAAGCTGATCAAGCAGCTCGAGTCCGACGGGCTCGCGTTCGAGGGCGCCGAGGCGTCAGCTTCGAGCTCCTCATCCGGCGCCACGCCGCCGACTACGTCGGCGCCGTTCCGGATCGTCGACTACACCTGCCTCGTCGAGCAGCGCGACGGGCGCGAGCTGCTGGCCGAGGCGACCGTCAAGGTCGAGGTCGACGGCGAGATCCTCCACACCGCCGCCGACGGCAACGGCCCGGTCAACGCCCTCGACGCCGCGCTGCGCAAGGCGCTCGGGGCGTTCTACCCGGGCATCGACGACGTCCACCTGGTCGACTACAAGGTGCGCATCCTCGACGGCGGGGCGGCGACCGCGGCCCGGACCCGGGTCGATCATCGATTCGACGGACGGCGCGCGGACCTGGTCGACGATGGGCAGCGACACGAACATCATCGCCGCCTCGGCCGGCGGCCCTGGCCGACTCGCTCGAGTACGCGATCTGGAAGTCCGGCGCCGAGCTGCGCCGCCGCGACGAGCGCCACTTCACCGACCCCGGCTCGTGCCGCGGCGCGGCGGGGCCACAGCCGAACCACGGAGGCTCGAGCCATGACCGGCAAGACGGCAGGCGCGGGGATCCGCGACGGCGACCGACCGCCGCGCTGCACCTCACGCGCTGGACCGTGACGTCGGGCAGCAACGCCCAGAGCCGCGGCGCGGTCGTCATCGCCGCCGGCGACCACCAGTGGCGCGCCTCGGCCGAGGGCAACGGCGGCCGATCGACGCGCTGTACGCGGCGGTGGACGAGGCGCTCGCGGCGATCCTGGCCGGCCACCCGCGGCTGCTCGCCTACGACATCCACGCGCTCGGCGAGGGGACCGACGCGGTCGGCGCCGTGGTCGTCCGGATCGCCCCGCCCGACGGCGGCCGGGGAGCGCGGGGCGGGCGAGTACCGCGGCGAGGCCCGCAGCACGAACATCATCGCGGCCTCGCATCGAGGCCTACATCGCGGCCCTCGACGCGATGCTCGCCGAGGCGCACTGGTCCGGCGCGGCCGGACGCTGCGGCCGAGGCGACACCGGGCCTGCGGTGGCGCACCGGTCGCGCGGCCGGGCACGGGCAAGCCGCCGGGCCGACCTCGACGAGGACAAGGCGGCCACGACACCACCGTCCTGGTTCGAGCGGTAGACCGGCTCGGCCGGCGGCCGGGCGGCGGCCGGCCGCTAGACTCGCCACCGTGACCAGCCACGCTGCCGATCGCCTACGCCGGCGAGCCGGGGGCCTTCGCCGAGGACGCCGTCCTGGCGGCCTTCGGCGGACGCCGGAACGTGTCGGGCACCCGTCAGCTTCCGCGCGTCTTCGAGGCCGTGGCGTCGGCGGAGGCCGCGGGCCGGCGTCGTCCCGATCGAGAACGTCGTCAACGGCACCGTCCGCGAGAACTACGACCTGCTGCTGGAGCACGACCTGGAGATCCGCGGCGAGGTCGTCGTCCCGGTCCGGCTCTGCCTCGCGGCGCTGCCCGGCCAGCGTCTCGAGGACATCGAGCGGGTCTACTCGCACATCCAGGCGCTCGGCCAGGCGGAGGCGTTCCTGCGGACGCGGCCGTGGCAGCTGCTCACGACCTACAACACGGCCGGCGCCGGCAAGGCCATCGTCGACCGGGGGGAGCGGGGCGCGGCCGCCGTCCTGTCGCCGCGGGCGGCGGGCCTGTTCGGCCTGGAGATCCTGGCCGACGAGATCGGCGACCTGCCCGGCAACCGGACCCGGTTCCTGGTGCTCGGCCGGCCGGGCGCGCCGATCCCCGGCGCCGATCGATCGGCCGACGCCGCGCCGCGATCGCCGACGGCGCATCGGACGACGCTGGTCGTCGCCGTCCGGAACGAGCCCGGCACGCTGCTGGCGGTGCTGCGGCGTGTTCGCCGGCGCACGGCCTGAACATGCAGCAAGCTCGAATCGCGGCCGAGCCGCGAGCGCGCCTGGGAGTACGTGTTCTGGGTGGACCTCGACGCGGACCTGGCCGACCCCGCGACGCAGGCCGCGCTCGACGGACTCCGCTCGGTGACGACGATGGTCCGGGTCCTCGGCTGCTACCCGCGCGCCGGCGACGATCCGGCCTGACGACGAAGGCCCGCCGTAGCCGGCGGGCCTTGCATCCGGATCCGGCGAGGACTCGATCTCAGGCGGAGCCGCTTGCGCAGTTCGTCCCGGATCTCGGTCAGCAGCGTCTCCTCGGCCGACAGGCCCGGCCGGCGGCGCCTCCTTGATGAACAGCTTGCTGATCAGGTAGACGACGAGCATCACGATCGACGAACACGATCAGCGAGTTGATGAACAGGCCCCAGCCGATGGAGACCTCCTCGCCCGTCGCGTGTCGTTCCCGAGGACGGTCTTGATCGCGGCGAAGTCGACGCCGCCGAGTGCCCAGCCGATCGGCGGCATGATGATCGCGTTGACGAGCGTCGTTGACGACACGCACCGAGCGACGCGCCGATGATGACGCCGATGGCCAGGGCCAGCGCGTTCGACTTGGTCAGGAACTCCTTGAAGCCACCCATCGGGCCTCCTTCAGGGTTCGACGATCAGGGCTCGACGTCAGTGCTCGACGATCTTCGGCAGAGTCTTGGCCTCGGCGATCCAGCCCGCGACCTCGGCCTCGGTCGGGATCCGACGGACGGTGCCCGGACGGGCCGCGACGACCTCCTCGAACGTCGTCGCCAGGTTGGCGGCGTTGCGCTGGGCCAGCTCCGCCGGGCGAGTCGACGCCGGCCACCTCGAGCAGGTCCGAGTACTCGGAGCCGACGCCCTTGATGCGCATCAGGTCGAGGTGGTTCACCCACTCCAGGATCTTGGCGCCATCGATCCCGGTGGCCTTCTCGATCGCGGCACGGCCGCCTGCCGATGGCCCCCTGCTCCAGCAGGGCGTCGCCGGTGCCGATGCCGGCCAGCGCCAGCTGTTCGGCCTGGATCGGTCCGATGCCTTCGACGTCTTCCAGCTTCATCGTCGACTCCTTCGTCCGTGGCCGACCCATCGTTGGTGGTCAGGCCGATGATACCCTTGCGGCTCCCTCCCGAATCACCCCGCTGCCGCATCCCGGAGGCTCCATGGACCAGGCATTTCGCGACGCCATGACGGCCGGCTACGCCCTCTCGGAGCCCGGGCTGGTGATCGGCAGCCCGATGCACGACGGCGAGGTCTTCAACGACGCCCGCGTGCAGGTCGCGCTGTCCATGCTCAACCGCCACGGGCTGATCGCCGGGGCCACCGGGACCGGCAAGACCAAGACCCTCCAGCTGCTGGCCGGGCAGCTCTCGAAGGCCGGCGTCCCGGTCTTCGTCGCCGACATCAAGGGCGACCTCACCGGCCTGGCGGCCCCCGGCGATCGCCACCAACCCCAGGCTCCAGGAGCGCGTGACCTCACTGGCCTGGGACTTCGAGCCGTCCGGCCATCCCGGTCGAGTTCCTGTCGCTCACCGGCAAGCTCGGCGCCCAGGTCCGCGCGACGGTCCACTCGTTCGGGCCGCTGCTGATGGGCAAGGTCCTGGACCTCAACGAGACCCAGACGTCGCATCCTCGCCCTGATCTTCAAGTACTGCGACGACAACAGCCTGCCGCTGCTGGACCTCAAGGACCTGGCGGCGACCCTCAAGTTCCTCTCGTCGGACGAGGGCAAGCCGATCCTGGCCGACTACGGCGGGATGTCCGCCGCGTCGGTCGGCGTGCTGTTGCGCTCGATCGTCGTCCTCGAGCAGGAAGGCGCGGACGTCTTCTTCGGCGAGCCGGAGTTCGACGTGGACGACCTGCATCCGGACCACGCGCCGACGGCGCAGGGGATCATCAGCGTCCTCGAGCTGTCGGACGTGATGGACCAGCCGCGGCTGTTCAGCACGTTCATGCTGTGGATGCTGGCCCAGCTGTACGAGAGCCTGCCCGAGGCCGGCGACCTGCCCAAGCCGAAGCTGTGCTTCTTCTTCGACGAGGCGCACCTGCTGTTCGATGACGCCTCCGAGGCGCTGATGGACCAGGTCGAGCGGACCGCCCGACTCATCCGGTCCAAGGGCGTCGGCATCTACTTCGTGACCCAGGCGCCCGACCGACGTCCCGGCCTCGGTGCTGGCGCAGCTCGGGCAATCGGGTGCAGCACGCGCTGCGGGCCTTCACGCCCGACGATGCCGATGCGCTGCGCAAGACGGCGCGCACGTTCCCGATGACCGAGTTCTACGACGTCGAGAAGACGATCACCTCGCTCGGGACCGGCGAGGCCCTCGTCACGGTCCTGTCGTCGCGCGGCGTGCCGACGCCGCTGGCGGCGACCCGCCTGCTGCCGCCCGATTCCCTGATGGCGCCGATCTCGCCCGAGGCCGTTCAGCGCGGCCGATCGCGGGAAGCTCGTTCGCCGACCAAGTACGGCGCGACCGTCGACCGCGACAGTGCCTACGAGATCATCAACGCCCGGCTGGTCGCGGCCCGGGCCGCCGCCGCGGCCGCGTCGCGACGCCGCGATGCGGGCCGGGGTGGACCCGACGACCGCCGCCGGGATGAACACCATGACTCCGGCCCAGCAGCAGCGCGAGATCGCGCGCCAGGCCAGGGAGATCGCGGCCGCCGAGAAGGCCGCCGAGCGTGAGCGCAAGGCCCAGGCCAAGGCGCAGGCGGACGCCGCGAGGGCCCGCCAGCGGTCGATCGACTCGGCCATCCGGACCGGCGGCAAGGTGGTGACCTCGAAGGCCGGGCAGGACCTCATCCGCGGCATCTTCGGGACGCTCTTCGGCGGCGGCAAGTCCAAGTAGGCAGGGCCTGCTGAGGTAGGCCTGGGCCGGACCAGCTGACCCGTCGCCCGCTGACCGGCCCGGCGTTGAGCGGCCCGGCGCTGAGCGGCCCGGCGCTGAGCGACCCGGCGCTGAGCGACCCGGCGTTGAGCCTCCCGGCGCCAGCCTGTCTGTGTGTGCATGGGGTGACCATTTGCGCCACGCAGCGCCCCTGACGATGTCGATGTCGTGCACCCCATGCACCAGAAGGCCACGATCGGCCGTCCAGATGGCCGTTCCGGTGCACCCCATGCACCGGACGGACAGGTTCGGGGTCCCATGTTGTCCCAAATGGTCACCCGGTGCACACCGAGCCGACGAGCCGACGAGCCGAGGATCCGAGGAGCTGGCCAGCCAAGACGGTCCGGACGGTCGTACCGCTACTCGATGACGAGGTTCTCCGGGAGCTCCTCACCCGCCGGGTAGCGTGGTCGGAGGTCCGCCATCGTGTCGGCCAGGATGGACGCCACCGCCAGGTTCCGGAACCACTTGCGGTTGGAGGGGATCACGTACCACGGCGCTTCGGGCGTGGAGGTCCTCGTGAGGGCCTCGTCGAACGCCGCCTGGTAGTCGTCCCAGCGCTTGCGCTCCTCGAGGTCGCCCATGGCGAACTTCCACTGTCTGGTCGGATCGTCGTAGCGGGCCTGGAATCGTTCGCGCTGCTCGTCCCGATCGATCGACAGGAAGAACTTCACGATCGTCGTGCCGTTCTGGGCGAGGTGCCGCTCGAACGCGTTGATCTGGTCGTAGCGGGCCTTCCAGACCTTCGAGGGCACGAGACCGTGGACGCGCACGACGAGGACGTCCTCGTAGTGCGATCGGTTGAAGATCCCGATCTCGCCCTTGCCGCGGGACACGCTTGTGGATCCGCCACAGGTAGTCGTGGGCCAGCTCCTCCGTCGACGGGACCTTGAAGCTGGAGATGACGCAGCCCTGCGGGTTGAACGCCTCCATGACCTTCTGGATCGTGCCGTCCTTGCCGGCGGCGTCGATGCCCTGCAGGACGACGAGGACCGAGCGCCTTGACTCCGCCCACAGCCGGTCCTGCAGGTCGGCCAGGCGGGCAAGCTGCTCGCTCCAGCAGCGGTCCCGACGCCTCCTTGTCGAAGCCGTGGGTCGGCGCCGGGGTCCAGCTTCGCCAGCCGAAGTCGCGTGCCGGGCTTGACCTGGAGGGCGTCGCGAAGGTCCCGGGGGTTCGCCATGGTCGGATCCCTTTCGGCTGAGCGCTGGTCCGGTCGTATGATGCGCACCGTACGCGCACGTGCAGGAGACCCGACCGCAATGGCCATCGCCGCCGCCACCAAGCCGCATCCGATCTTCCTCGCCGGCCGCTGGGTCGAGTCGCCGGACGTCCTGGTCGTCGACAACCCGGCCGACCCGTCCACGCCCGCCGGCTCCACCTACAACGCCACCGCGGAGCAGTACGAGGAGGCGGTCGAAGCCGCGGTCGCGGCCTTCGAGGTCACCCGGAAGCTGCCCGCCTACGAGCGCGGCCGGATCCTGCGCGAGATCAGCGCCGGCATCCGCGACCGGCGCGAGGAGCTGGGTCGGCTCATCTGCCTGGAGGCCGGCAAGCCGATCCGCGACGCCCTCGTCGAGGTGGATCGCGCGGTCCTGACGTTCCGGCTCGGCGCCGAGGAGGCGGAGCGGATGACCGGCGAGGTCATCCCGCTCGACCTGCTGCCGTCGTCGAAGGACCGAGTCGGGATCACCCGCCGCTTCCCGATCGGCCCGATCGCCGCGATCAGCCCGTTCAACTTCCCGCTCAACCTGGCCGCCCACAAGCTGGCGCCGGCCATCGCGTCGGGCAACTCGATCGTGCTCAAGCCGCCGTCCGCGGACCCGCTCACGATGCTGACCATCGCCGAGATCATCGAGGCGGCCGGCGCGCCGGCGGGTTCCGTGTCCATCCTGCCGATGACCCGCGAGCTGGGCGACCGGATGGTGGCGGACGAGCGGTTCAAGCTGCTCACGTTCACCGGCTAGCCCGGCCGTCGGCTGGCGGATGAAGGAGCGGGCCGGCAAGAAGAAGGTCGTCCTGGAGCTGGGCGGCAACGCCGGCGTCATCGTCGACGCGACCGCGAACCTCGACTGGGCGGTCAAGCGCTGCCTGATCGGGGCCTTCGCCTATGCCGGCCAGGTCTGCATCAGCGTCCAGCGGATGTTCGTCCACGAGGCCGTCTGGGACGAGTTCATGGACAGGTTCGTGGCGGGGATCGGCAGCCTCAAGCGTGGGCGACCCGATGGACCCGACCACCGACGTCGGTCCGATGGTCGATGCGAAGCAGGCGAGCCGGACCCAGCGCTGGGTGGACGAGGCGGTGGCCATGGGCGGCAAGCTCCTGGCCGGCGGCCAGGCGGACGGCACGTTCTTCCCGCCGACCGTCCTGACCGACGTGCCGCTCGACGGCGCAGGTCTGTTCCGAGCGAGGCGTTCGCCCCGCTCGTCGTGGCGTTCCCGTTCCACGACCTGGACGAGGCCATCGCACCGGGTCAACGACAGCGCCTTCGGCCTGCAGACCGGCGTCTTCACCAACGACCTCGCCGGCGCCTGGCGGGCCTTCGGGGAGCTGGAGGTGGGTGGCGTGATCATCAACGACATCCCGACCTATCGGATCGACCACATGCCCTACGGCGGGGTCAAGGACTCCGGGTCCGGTCGCGAGGGCCTGCGCTGGGCGATGGAGGACATGACCGAGATCCGCATCATGGTGATGGCCCAGCCTGGGTAGGTCGCGGCCACCGGGCAGTCGTGAAGTGTTTGTCCGGCTGGCCTTGACGCTGGCCTAGCGAGTGCTTAGCATCTATCATCATGCTAAGCGTCAAGGTTTCCACCAAGCACCAGATCGTCGTGCCGAGCGAGGCGCGCCGCGAACTCGGCATCGAGGCGGGCGACCGGCTCGATGTCCTCGTGTCCGGCGATTCGATCGTCCTGCGCAAGCGACCGGCCCGCCCGTCCGACCGACTGCGGGGCCTTGCCGCCGGCAAGGGCTGGTACGAGCCCGGATCCCGTCACCTATGTCCGCAGGATGCGAGACGAGTGGGAGGAGCGTGCTCTTGAGCGAGAGACCCTCATCGATCGAGGCGCTGGTCCGGCGTCATCGCCGGGTGGCGATCGACAGCAACGTCCTGATCTACCTCCTCGACGGTAGCGGTCCTCGCGCTGAGCTCGCGGCCCGCCTGATGGATGCCATCGGCACGGGGCGAGGTCGAAGGTGTCCTCGCGAGCGTGGGGCTTGCGGAGGTTCTCGTGGCATCGGCAAGGGCGAACGATGGACCTGTCTTCGAACAGACCGCAGCGACCCTTCGCGACCTCGGCATGCGAGTCATGACGCTGGATGCGGGAGTCGCTGAAGATGCAGCGTGGATCCGCGGCCGGACCGGGGCCTCGATGCCGGATGCGATCCACCTTGCGTGTGCGATCCGGGCCGGCGCCACGACGTTCGTGACGAACGACCGCCGCATGCCGACGCCCGCCAGACTGGAGATCACGATCCTGGACGACCTCGTCGCCTGACAGGTTGTGGGGCCCGTCCCGGGGCACGCGACGGAACCGCGCGCGCACTCGACCGCGTGACGCATCCTTGCCGGCATGGACCTGACCCTCACGCCCGCCCAGCTCGAGCTCCAGGCGCGCGCCCGCGCGTTCGTCGTGGATGTGCTCCAGCCGCTCGAGGCCGAGTTCGAGCGAGCGAGCGGCCGCGTTCCTCGCGACTGGGGCCGTCCGATCCGCCAGGCCGCCATCGAAGCCCGCCTGAACGGTGGCTCGCTTCCGGTGGCAGTCCGGGGGTCAGGGCTGGACCGCCATGGAGCAGGTCCTCGTCCACGAGCAGTTCGGGCAGGTCACCGGTGGCCTCTGGTCGTACGTCCCGGGCGCCTACAACGTGCTGACCCACTGCGATCCCGAGCAGCGAGCGCGCTACCTGGACCCGTGCATCCGGGGTGAGCGCTCAGGCAGCTATGCCATCACGGAGGAACTCGCCGGCTCCGACGCCCGCGCCCTCCAGGCCACCGCGGTCCACGACGCCGCCACCGGGGAGTACGTCCTCAACGGCGAGAAGTGGTTCGTGACCGGACCGGACGATACGGACTTCATGATCTTCCACTGCCTCCTGGTGGACGGCGATGAGCGGCTGCCCACGCTCTTCCTCGTGGACTACGACACGCCCGGCGTCGAGGTCAAGCACGACCCGGACTACATGCACACCTTCGCCGACCGGCACCCGCAGTTCGTGCTGGAGGACGTCCGCGTGCCGGCGAGCGCCATCCTCGGCAGGATCGGCGCCGCGGACGAGATGACCAACGAGTGGTTCGTGGAGGAGCGGATCCACATCGGCGCTCGCTGCAGCGGCGCGATGGAGCGGCTGCTGACGCTGGCCGTCGAATGGGCCACGGAACGCGTCCAGTTCGGCGAGCGCATCTACGACTTCCAGGGGGTCTCGTTCCCGCTGGCCGATTCGGCCGCCGACGCGTCCGCGGCCCGCCTGCTCACCCGCGAGTGCGCCTGGCTGGTGGACAGTGGCGCGGATCCCAAGGTCGTCCACGCCAAGGCGTCGCTGGCCAAGCTGTTCGCCTCGGAGGCGGCGTTCCGGTGCGCGGATCGCGTCGTCCAGGTCTTCGGTGGCCGCGGCTACATGCGCGAATTCCCCGCGGAACGGTTCTTCCGCGAACTGCGCGTGGACCGGATCTGGGAGGGCACGTCGGAGATCCAGCGGGTCATCGTCGCCCGTGCGATGGAGAAGCGCGGCGTGGGCCGGGTCGTGGGTTGACGGCGCCGGGTCCCGGCCGGGCGACCGATCCGGGTCGGGCGACTGAGACGGGCACCATCGACCTGCGGCCGCTGTTCGCGCCGCGGTCCATCGCGGTCGTCGGCGCATCGCCGCGGAGCTGGATCGCCGAGACCGTCCGCGACAACCTGCGGATGATGGAGAGCGCGACCCGCTGCCACTTCGTCAACCCGAAGTACACCGAGCTCCACGGCCAGCCGTGCTATCCGAGCCTCGACGCTTTGCCGGAGCGCCCGGACATCGCCCTCGTGGCGCTGAACCCGCTGCGCGCCGCGATGGTCACCAGGGACGCGGCCGCGGCGGGAGTCCCGGCGGTGATCATCCCGGGTGGCGGCGTCGTGGAGGGTGGGGCCGCGGCGGCGGCCATGCAGGAGGAAGTGGCCGAGATCGCCCGCCGACACGGGATCGCGCTGGTGGGGCCCAACTGCATGGGGGTCGTGGACTTCACCGCCAACAGCGCCGCCTACATCGGCGACGTGTCGCCACATCTGCCACGCGGCGGCGTCGCCGGTATCGCGCAGTCGGGTTCCGTGACGGATGCCTTCATCCACTCGGGCGCCAGGGTCGGCTTCAGCCGGATCATCAGCTGCGGGTCCGAGGTCGTCCTGGACGTCTGCGACTACCTTGCCTACTCCCTGGACGATCCGGACACGACCTCGGTCATCCTGTTCGTCGAGGGGTTCAAGCGTCCGGAGCGCTTCGTCGCGCTGGCCGACCGCGCACTGCAGCTCGGCAAGCCGATCATGGCGGTCAAGGTGGGCCGGAGCGACCAGGCCCAGGCCGCGGCGATCGCCCATTCCGGCTCGCTGGCCGGCGAGGCCCGGGTGACCGACGCGGCCCTCGACGCGGCCGGGCGTGATCCGATGCAACGACCTGGACGAGCTGCTCGAGACGGCCGAGCTCGTGGAGGGCATGCGCCGGACGGGCCGCCGCGTCGGGCGAGGCCGGACCGGCGTCGTGACCGTGTCCACCGGGGAGGCGTCGCTCATCGCGGACCTCGTGCCGCGCACGGGTCTGGACCTGCCGCCGCTGCCCGAGTCGGCGAAGGCCAGGATCCTCGAGCACCTGCCGACGATGGGCTACCTCGGCAACCCGATGGACCCCTGGGGCGCGGACGACCCGGCCAAGGCGTACGGCGTCTGCTTCGAGGCGATGGCCGAGTCGGGCGCCTACGACGTCCTGGTCCTCGTCCACGACTTCCCGTACCAGTCCATGCCGGCCGAGGTCGCGACCGCCAACGACGTCACCTTCCCGCTCCTGGCGGCCACGCGCGATCGCCCGCACATCCTGCCGGTCTACGTCTCGCTGACGTCCGGCGACCATCCGCCCGAGACCAAGGCAGTGCTCGACGAGCACGGTGCCGGGCGCGCCGCTGATGCGCGGTGCCGTCGAGGCGTTCACGGCGATCGCGTCGGTCGCTCGCTGGCAGGGTCGCCACGAGTCCCGGAGCGGGCCGGACGGCGGCCCGTGGCGAACGGGTTGGCCGGTGCTCGCCGCGGACCGAACGCCGTACGGTCGCGATGACGCGAGCCGGGCGCGAGCCGCGGAGCCGGCGCCGGCGGCGCACGTCCTGCCGGAACGCGAGAGCCTCGAGCTGCTGCGGGCGGCCGGGCTGGCGGTCACGCCCGCCGTGGCGGTGCCGGATGGGGAGGCCGCCGTCGAAGCGTCCCGCTCACTCGCCCTCCGCGGCGATTCGGCGGCGCCGGCGGTGCCGGCGTCGTCCTCAAGCTGGACGCCGTCGGGCTCGCCCACAAGAGCGACCTCGGGCTCGTTCGACTCGGCCTCGCGTCCGACGACGCCATCCGGGCCGCGGCCGACGACCTGCTCGCGATCGGTCGCGGCCACGGGCTCGACGTCGCGCGGCCTCCTGGTCGAACCGATGGCCGACCCCGGCGTGGAGCTCATCGTCGGGCTCGAGCGGGACGTCCAGTTCGGGCCGGCGGTGATGGTCGGGCTGGGCGGGATCTTCACCGAGGTGCTGGACGACGTCTCGATCCGCCTCGCCCCGGTCCGCCACGCAGGACGCGCTCGCCATGCTGGACGACCTTCGCGGCCGGCGGATCCTCGATGGCGTCCGCGGCCGGCCGGCCATCGACCGCTCGGCGGTCGCCGATCTCATCGTCGCCCTGGCGCGCCTCGGGGTGGAGCGACCCGATATCGTGGAAGTGGATCTCAACCCGGTGATCGCGTCGGCCGACGGTGCCGTTGCGGTCGATGCGCTGGTCGTCCTCGCCGAGCGACGCCGTCGATGCTTCGGAGGACCCGCGATGACCGACGAGCCGCTCATCCTGACCGAGCCGACCCCGTGGGGCGTCAGGCTCATCCTGAACCGGCCGGCCAAGCTGAACGCGCTGTCCGGCCCGCTGGTGGAGGAGCTCGACGCGGCCATCGACGCCGCGATCGCCGATCCGGACGTTCGCGTCATCGTCATCGCCGGGGCCGGGCGGGCGTTCTCGGCCGGCTACGACCTGACCGAGGAGGCCGAGGGCGGGATGGGCGGCCCCGTCGGATGGCGACGGGCGCTGGCCGTGGACGTCGCGGCCACCCTGAAGATCCTGGACTCGCCGAAGCCGGTCATCGCCCAGGTCCACGGCTATGCGCTCGCCGGTGGCCTGGAGCTGGCCATGGCCTGCGACCTGGTCGTGGCGGCGGAGGGGACCAAGCTCGGCGAGCCCGAGATCCGCTACGGATCCGCGCCGGTCACCCTGCTCATGCCGTACCTCATCGGCCAGAAGAAGACCCGCGAGCTGCTGCTCACCGGCGACCTGATCGATGCCGTGGAGGCGGAACGGATCGGGCTCATCAACCGGGTCGTGCCGGCCGATCGGCTGGAGGCAGAGGTGGATGCCCTCGCGGATCGGCTTGCCCGGACCCCGCCCGAGGTGATGGCGCCCACCAAGGCGATGCTCAACCGCGCGATGGATGCGGCCGGCTTCCGGCTGGCCGTGGAGGCGGGGCTGGACCTGGGGGCGATCATCAACGCCGCTGACACGCCCGAGCAACGCGAATGGGACGCGATCGTCAAGCGCGACGGACTGAAGGCGGCGCTTGCCTGGCGCGACCGACGATACGACGAGCGCCTCGCGGAGAGCGGCCGAGGGGACTCGCCGGCCGACTGACCGCCGCGCCCGAGGGTCGCCCGGTTCTGCTCAGAGCCCGAGGAATCAGCACCAGCGCCCCGATCGTCACCCCACATCGCCGTCAGTTCTGCTCAGAGCCCGAGGAATCAGCACCAGCGCCCCGATCTGGCCCGAATCTGGCCCGAGCGAAGGTCCGATCCGGGCTCAGAGCGGGATGCGAGGCGCGCTCGGCGTCTGAAGTGCCGAATCCCTCTGCTCTGAGCAGACATTTGGACGGGGCGGCCCGCGGGAGACCGACGAACCCCGAATCCATCTGCTCTGAGCAGACATTTGGACCCTGACGCCCCTCGCGGCCCTCGCGGCCCTCGCGGAGCGCGGCCGACGGGATCGACCGGCGCCTGACCAAGGTACCGGTCCCGATGGTCCGTGCGTCGGGTATCGCGCAGGCCCCCGAGCCCCTGTAATGGGCCGAGACGCGAGAGACCGGGGCCGCGAGACCACATCCCATCGATCTGCGTCGGGGGAACACGCCAACCCGCCACACATCGAAAGGGAGTCCTGTGTCCGACACCGAGCGCGCGCGCTCCAGCAAGCCTTCCCGCCCGGGAGTCGGCCGCCGCCAGCTCATGGCAGCCCTCCTCGGCCTTTCGGTCGTGAGCGTCGGGGCAGGGACCTTCACGCTGGCGATCTTCACCGACACGGACGCGTCCACCGGCTCCTTCGCCGCAGGGACCATGGACATCACATCCAGCCCGACCGTGGCGTTCACCGTGGCCAACATGATGCCCGGCGACACGAACACCCAGGCGCTGACGATCGCCAACGCCGGCACGGCGACCTTCCGCTACGCGATGACCGCCGCCGCGACCAACACGCTCGGCACCACGCTGACACTGACGGTCAAGCAGCTCGGCACGAGCTGCGCCGCCTTCGATGGCACCAGCGTGCTCGCCGCGACGACCCTCAACGGGGCGACGATCGGCAACCCGGCGCAGGGTCCCGACACCGGCGACCGGACGCTGACGGGAGCCTCGAACGAGGTCCTCTGCTTCCGCGTCAGCCTGCCGATCGGCACCGGGAATGCCCTCCAGGGCATCACCTCCGCGGCGACGTTCACCTTCGACGCCGAGCAGACCGCCAACAACCCGTAACCCGAGGTCACGATGACGATCGCGAGCCCCGCGATCACCGGCCTCCGGCGACTCCTCGACGGGCTGCTTCTGGCACTCGTCGCGGTGACGCTGGGGGTCATCGTGCTTGGGCGGGTCCTCCCGCTCACGGGCCACCAGACGCTCGTCGTCGGCGGCCCGTCCATGGAGCCGTCGATCCCGATCGGCGCCGCGGTGGTCCTCGATCAGGTCGAGCCCGCCAGCCTGGCCGTCGGTGACGTCGTCAGCCTGCGCAGCGGTCCCCAGCGCGCGATCTTCACCCACCGCATCATCCGCCTGGCGGAACTCGATGGGGCGCGGTTGATCGAGACGCAGGGCGACGCCAATCCGGCGCCGGACCCGTCGCTGACGCCGGCGACGGCCGTGCTCGGACGAGTGGCCGTCAGCATCCCGTACGCCGGGTACCTGCTCGCGCTCTACTCGGCCCCGAGCGGCATCCTGTTCGTCCTCTCGCTCGGCCTCGTCCTCATCGTGGCCGGCATGATGCTGGAGCCACGGACGACCCGGCCGATCGGCGCCACGGCGCCCGAGCTCGCCACAGCGTCGGAGAGCAGACCCACGGCCGCGCCCTCGGCCGCGTCCGTCCCGGTCTTCGAGCGGTCCTCCGTGAAGGAGGTCGTCGCGGCGTCCAGGGAACGACGGGTCCGGCGCGCGAGGCTGGCGACGAACGGCGCCCGGCCCCGGCGTCCCGAGCCCGAAGCCTGACCCGCCCGTGCGCCGCCGCCACTCGCTCCTGACCGCCCTCGCGCTGCTCGTCGTCGTCGGCATCCCGGCATCCACGACACTCGCTCGATTCACCGATGCCGCGACCGCGACCGGGTCGTTCTCGGCCGACACGCTGGCACCCCCGACGGGTCTCGGAGCGACGGGCGGCGCGACGGTCGACTCTGACCTGGACGCCCAGCGCTGATGCGTACGCCACGGGCTATGACATCTACCGATCCCCTACGAGCGGCAGCGGCTACGCCCTCGTGTCCAGCGTGACGCCGGGCACGGCCGCGACGACCACCGACAGCCCGGGAGCTGGCACCTGGTACTACGTCGTACGGACGACGTATGCGAGCTGGGCGAGCGTGAACAGCAACCAGGCATCGGCCGTCGTGACCGCCACATCGACCACGTACAAGCCGTGCGTGACGACGCTGGCGGATACGGTCGGCGCCGGCGACAACAACGGCTACCAGACGAACCCGATCCGGGCCTGCACCAGCGACAACCTGTTCGCGGTGGATACCAACAGCGGCTCGGTCGCCGGCGCTTCCTGCGGGACCGGGGCGGTACCCGACACGACGAAGGACCGCCACCGGTTCTATGGGTTCGTGTTCGGCATGCCGGGTGCCGTCGCCCACATCGATGGCATCCGGGTCCAGGCGGACCTGAAGCTCGACTCGGTCGCCGCCAGCACGAGCAACCTGTGCGCCCAGCTGTCATGGGACGGCGGGACGACCTGGACGACGATCAAGACGCAGGCCATCACCGTGGCGACCGAGACGTCCTACGTCTTCGGCGGTACGGCTGACACTTGGGGTCACACCTGGACGCTGGCCGAACTGAACACGACCAACTTCCGGGTCCGCATCATCGACGCGTCGACGAACGGGAATCGCGACTTCTCGCTGGACTACCTGGCGGTCAGCGTCACGTACGCGCCGTAAGGCGGGGACCAGGCCGGGACCAGTCCTAGAGGGCGAAGCGCTCGATCGCCCTGTTCGCGACTTCCTCGCCGATCGCGAGTGACGCCGTGGCCGCCGGGGACGGCGCATTGACCACATGCAGGATCCGGTCCGTCCCGCGGAACCGGAAGTCATCCACGAGCTTGCCGTCCAGGTCCACCGCCTGCGCCCGGATGCCCGAAGGCCCGAAGGTGATCTGGTCGGCCCGCAACTCCGGCACGAAGCGCTGGAGCTCGGCCAGGAAGGCGCCCTTCGACCAGTCACGCCACATCTCGGCTGCCCCGGTGCGCCAGAAGCGCGAGGCCAGCCGCAGGAAGCCCCGGCTGCCCGCGATCCGCGCCAGGTCGCGCACATTGACGTCCCGGCGCCGGTAGCCGGTCTGGGCAAAGGCCAGGACGGCATTCGGTCCGGCCCAGACCTCGCCGTCCGTGCGGCGCGTGAAGTGGACGCCAAGGAATGGGAAGCGGGGATCCGGGACCGGGTAGATCAGGCCGCGGACCAGTGAACGCGCGTCTGGCGTGAGCGAGTAGTAGTCGCCGCGGAACGGGATGATCCGCTCGGACCCGGCCGTTCCGCTCATCGCCGCGACACGATCGGCCCACAGGCCGGCGCAGGCGATGACCCGGCCCGCCATCAGCTCGCCGTGGTTCGTGCCCAGGATCAGCCCTTCCGGCGACTCCGTGATCGAGCGGACCTCGTGGCCCAGGTGGATCGTCCCGCCGGCCACGCGGACATCGTCGGCGAAGGCGTGGCTGACCGCCACGTAGTCGATGATCCCGGTGCTTGGACTCCAGAGGCCACGGATGGCCGCGGCGTGCGGCTCGATCTCGCGGATCCGCTCGCTGCCGACGACCTCGAGGCCGGGCACGCCGTTCGCCTCGGCCTTCTTCCGAAGGGCCTCGAGCGGCCCGAGTTCGGACGCGTCCCTCGCCACGACGAGCTTCCCGCAGCGGTCGTAGGGGATCCCGCGCTCTTCCGCATACCGCCCCAGGGCGATCTGGCCCTGCCGGCAGAGGCGAGCCTTGAGTGACCCGGGCGCGTAGTAGAGGCCCGCGTGGAGCACGCCGCTGTTGTGGCCGGTCTGGTGGGCCGCGAGTTCGGACTCGCGCTCCAGCACGGCGATCCGCAGGTCCGGCTTGCGCCCGATGAGTTCGCGCGCGATGGCAAGTCCCAGGATCCCGCCGCCGATGATCGCGACATCGACGCGTGCGGGGAGGGACGCGACGGTCATGGCGGAATCATCCCATATCCCCGAGGACGGCGAATCGCGTATCGTTCGCCGCCGGGCGCGCAGTGCCCGACCGGGCCCGTCCAGGAGACCGAAGACCATATGGCCGTGTCCGTCGAAGTCACCAGGGGCGAGGCCGCGCTCGATCGCCTCGACGACGCCGGCTTCGTAGCGGAGTGGGAGGGACTGCGAGCTGCCTGTGGTTGGGCGACCACCTTCCAGTCCTTCGACTTCGTCGACTGCTGGTACCGGTTGCACGAGGCGCTCTACGAACCGGTGATCGTCGAAGGTCGTGACGAGGACGGTCGTCTGGTCGGGCTTCTGACGCTGGCCCGCCGCCGGTCTGGGCGGCTGCTGGTCGGCGCAGGGGACTTCCACGCCGAGTATCAGACGTGGATCGCGGATGAGCCGGCAGTGGAGCCGTTCCTCTGGGGATTCCTTCGGCTGCTCGAGCGTTCGTATCCTCGCGGGCGGCTACGTCTCATGTACCTGCCGCCGACCGCGCCGCTGGGATGGACGCACGGCGATGCGGTCTGGCCGCGGCGGATCCATCTCAGGCCCCGACCCGGTGGCTTCATCGACCTGTCGGACCCAGCGCGTATCGATGCGTCGCTGCAGAAGGGCCACAACCGGAACCGCCTCAATGGCCTGCGGAGATCTGGTGACGTCGTGCTCGAGTCGATCGACACCGTCGATGGACTCCTTCGTGAGATGGATGAGATCGCCGTCCTCTGCGACCTGCGTCAGGGGGCGGTGAATGACTCGCTGCCGTTCACGAACAACCCGCTCAAGCGGCCACTTCATCATCGAGATGATGAGGCGGGGCCTGCTCCGCGTGACGATCCTCCGCGTCGGTACGGCGATCGCATCCGCCCATCTCGACGTGAAGAACGGCAACGATGTCCTGCTGTACCTCGCGGCCCACGCGCCACGATTCGCTCGACATTCGCCGGGCAGCCTCCACATCCTGCTCCTGGCTCGCCAACTCGCCGCCGAGGGCGTGAGGCGGTTCGACCTGTCTCCCGGCGGTGGCTACAAGGATCGGTACGCGGACCATAGCGAGACGACCTTCACGCTGAAGGTGCAGTTCGGGTTCGCGGCTCGCATGATCTCGGACGCTTCCGGTCGGATGGAGGCTGGTGCGACGTCGGCCCTGGCCGCGACCGGGCAGACGCCCCGCTCCGCGCTCGCCACGGTGCGTCGCGTACGCGCGAACGTATCGAGTCGCTTCACGGGGCATCCTGCGGGGCCGGCGCGCGCCAACGAGAGCATTGTGCTCGAGCTACCGGAAATCACCGACGGCGACGGATCCGAACCACTTGCGCTGGACCGCCTCGAGGATCTGCTTGCCTATCGGCAGGAGGCACCGCGGGATCTGACGATCCACGACTTCCTTCGGCTTGCGCTCCATCGACTGGAGGCCGGCCATCACGTCCTGACGCTCATGGACGGCGCGAAGCTCGCGGAGTGCTGGTGGCTCTCCCGCCTCGACCGACCCAGCGAGACTGGGGAAAAGCCCGCAGCACCGACATCGCGACGGCCCCGGCATTGCTGCTCTACGACCCCATCATGCTCCCGACCTCAGGAGGACCCGACGCGCGGCTGGACGTCATCGCGCGCCTGGGATCCTCGATGCGCGCGATGGCACCCGTTGCCAGGCAGGTCCTTGCCGTATCGGTCGACGACCAGGAGCTCCTCGATGCGCTCCTTGGGTCGGGGGCGACCAGGCTCATGGATGTCGACCTGCGAGCGGCGCCCACCAGCGTGACAGTCAGGGCTGAGGACGCCGACATCGCGCCGCTACTCGAGGATGTCGTCAAGAAGCTCGCGAGCGCATGGCCGGCGGACCGACCGGACGCGTGACATAGTCGCGCACGATTCAGGCCCGCTGGCTGCCGGCTGAGGCCACGATCTCGGACAACGCATCGACGACTCGGTCGATGTCCCCACTCGTACATCCCCGGCCACAGGGGCAACGAGATGACGCGCTCGTACTCCGCTTCGGCGACAGGGAAGTCCTCGCTGCGCCAGCCCTGGCGGCGGTAGTACGGATGCATGTGGAGCGGGATGAAATGGACGCTCGCGCCGATGCCCGCGCGCCGCGAGCGCCGTCGATCACGGCGGCGCGGTCGATCGCGCAGCCGGTCGAGGCGGAGCCGGACGATGTACAGGTGCCAGGCGTGGGACCCGTCGGGCGCGTCGGCCGGCAGCTCGAGCAGGTCGGCGGCGGGCGACGCCGCGAACGCTCGGCGGTAGCCGGTCGACGAGCGCGCGGCGCGCCGCGAGCAGCTCGTCGGCCCGCGTCGAGCTGGACCAGCCCGAGGGCGGCCGCGATGTCGGTCATGTTGTACTTGTAGCCGGCGTCCTCGATCTCGTAGTACCAGGAGCCGCCCGCGGTGTACCGCTTCCAGGCGTCGCGGCTGATGCCGTGCAGCGACATGAGCCGCGCCCGGTCGGCGATGCGCCTCGTCGTCGGTGACGAGCATCCCGCCCTCGCCGGTCGTGATCGTCTTGGTCGCGTAGAACGAGTAGGCGCCGGCCCGCCCGATCGTCCCGGCCATCGCGGCCGCCCGGACCGCCGATCCGGCTCGGGAACGCGTGGGCGGCGTCCTCGACGACCGGGATACCCAGCGGCGTCGAGCGCCGCCGACGAGCGCCTCGATCGCGACCGGCCGGCCGGCGAGGTGGACGGCGATCACGGCCTTCGTCCGCGGCGTGACGGCCGCGAGGACGCCTCCGGGCGTGGCGTTGAGCGTCGCCGCGATCGACGTCGACGAGGACCGGCCGTCGCCCCGCAGGTAGGCGACGACCTCGGCGCTCGCCGCGAAGGTCCAGGTCGGCACGATGACCTCGTCGCCGGGTCCGACACCGAGCGCCTCGAGCGCGAGGTGGAGGGCGGCGGTGGCCGAGTTGAGCGCGATGGCGTGGCGCGTACCGACGAACGCGGCGAACTCCGCCTCGAACGCCTTGGTCTTGCGGCCGGTCGTCAGCCAGCCGGAATCGAGGACCTCGAGGACGGCCGGCTCGCTCGCGGTCGGTGATCGATGGGCGGGCGAATGGCAGGTGGGGTCGCACGGGGGGACTGCTCATGACGGCGTCAACGATAGGCTGGATGTGCCATCGGCGCCAAGTACCGTAGGCCCACGAACCTCTGCTTCAGACGGCGATCACGGTGCCCAGCCGCACCGATCGCGATCGAGCACATCTCGTCTCACTCGCTCAGCCGCGATCCAGGATCGCCCGGATGGTGGCGACCACCATCGCCAGGTCGCTCGCGATGGTACGGCGTCGGAGATAGTCGGCGTCCAGGCGCAGTTTCTCGGGCAGGACGACGGTTCGATACTCGTGCTCCGGATCTTCGACAGCGAGGAGGCGCTCCTCGTGCCTGAAGGCGATCTGGCTGGGGCCTGTGATACCTGGTCGGGCGGCGAAGACGAACCGATGGAGAGGGTCCGTCCAGTCCACGTAGCGCGGATCCTCCGGTCGCGGGCCTACCACGCTCATGTCGCCGCTGACGACGTCGAGGAACTGCGGGAGTTCATCGATCTTATAACGGCGTAGCACCCGACCCACGGGGGTGATTTCGGTCGTCGTCACTGTTTGTGATCGCCAGACCGGCAGAGCCAGTCCGCATGGTGCGCAATTTGTGGACCGTGATCTCGCGCCCACCTTCACCGATGCGCTTTGCCGAGTAGAGCAGAGGCCCTCGGTCTCCCGATACCCGCGTGGCGAGGGCAGCCGCGGCCACAAGGGGACCGGCGACGACAAGGCCCGTCAACCCGAGCACGAGGTCAAGGGCGCGGTTGGCTCGCCTCGGACTTCCAACGAGCGCTCGAGTCAGGGAGTCCCATGGCGAACAACCAGCTCCTCGTACAAGGCCGCAGTCTCCTCCACGAAGCGATCCATCCCGAACTCCCGGTTCGCATGTTCCAGGGCCGCCGCCCCGAGTCGCGCTCGCAGTATGTCGTCCGCCGCCAGGCGCAGGATCCCCTGACCGAGAGACAGGCTATCCCCGACCGGCACAAGGATCCCGGTGCGACCGTCCTGCACGATCTCCCCGGTGCCGCCCGCTGCCGTCGCGACGATGGGGCGCGCGGCGGCCGCGGCTTCGAGGACGGCATTCGGCAGCCCTTCCGCGTCGGAGGCATGCGCGAAGATGTCGAAGGCTTGACAGAGCCACGCGGCGTCCGGGGAATGGCCGCCGAGGGCCACCACTCTCTCTGCGCCCAGCTGACCGATGAGCGCCTGGAGTTCTTCGCGGAGCGGCCCGTGCCCGATCAGCACCAGGCGGATCCGTGAGTCGACTGCATGCGCCTCCACGACCGTCCTGATCAGGCGATCGAGGGCCTTGCCGGCTCGATAGTTGCTGACGCACCCCACCAGCACGTCACTCGGTCCGATGCCCCAACCGTCACGCAGCTGCAGGCGATCCTCGTCCGACATCGTCCTGGGGATCTCGACGCCGTTGTGGATCATCCGAAGCTTCGATCGATCCATATGTTCCTGCTGCACGACGTGTTCCAGGATGATCCTGGAGTTGGCGACGATCACGTCGGATGACCGGGTGGCGAGCTGGTCCATCCTCCGAGCCACAGGACCGAGGTCCCGGCGGAAGCCGCCCATGTTCCGGCGGCCACCGATGAGGATCGGCAGTCTTGTGACAGGTCGTGTCACGGCGGCAAGGGCTGCACCGTGATGCTGCCAAGCGTCGACGATGTCGATCCCGCGCCGACGAACCAGGGAAGCGAACCTCGAAACGCCTCTTGCGACCTTGAACGGCACCACGGGGAGCGGGTCGCCGCGAGGAAGTTCGATGAAGTGGCAGGGCACGCCCGGGTCTGATTCGATGGGAAAATCCTGGGGAGATGACAGCAGGATGAATTCGACCTCGAATTGATCACGCGGCAGCCGCCGGGCGAGCGCGAGCATCTGACGCTCACTGCCCGCGGCGTGAAGCGCTACCGGCGCATATGCCACTCGGATCGGCCCAGCCCGCCTCAACGGTGAGGTCCCAAAGTCATGACCGACGTGGACATCGAGTCGGTCGGTGCACCGTCATACGAGCTCCACGCCATGCCCGGGCTGGTTCTGGCCTGCGAGTTCATCGGCAAGCGATCCCATCGTGTGGATGGTCAACTGGCCGCTCGCTCGGAGGCGGGCTGCTTCCTCGAGGATCTCATCAAGGACTCGAAGCATCGCCTGCCGATCGACTGCGAGATTGAATGGATGGAACCAGAGATGAAAGACCTTGCCCTCTCGGCTCGCTCGTCGCAGCCCCCGCCGCGCCTTCCTGACCCGTGACTGCATCGGGACCAGGCGGCGGATACCCACTCGTGAGAGCAGCATCATTGAACCCGGGATGTCCCACAGCCCGGGCAACCTCTCCGAGGCAGGGGATACCGGCGGGGGTATGGCGGCGGCCTGATCGACCAGGTGGGCCACCCGTCTCAATGGTCTCGGGAGTCGCCGGTACCAGTAGGGCTCCGCTCCCCGAAAGGCCCTGATCCCGTTGGCGAGAAGGACGTCGTGGTGGCCCTCGACGTTGCGCGGGAACACGAAACTCCTCAGTTCGATTCCCTGGCCTGCGGCCACCTGTACGCACGCGTCGACCTCGGACGAGGCGACCTCGGCTGAGCAGCCCTCATCCCCGAAGACGACGTGTGAGAACGAGTGGCTCCCGATCTCCTGCGGCACCCGGGCCGACCTGAGCAAGCCGACGATATCGTCGCCGTACCACAACGGATCCCTCGTTCGGTCGGTGCACGGATCCGATCCCAGCCAATCGCCGTGGTGCCATGCATGCGCCGGCCGGCGGAGTTCTGGGTGCGCTCTGCCGTCCGAGCCACGCTCGCACGATCCCAGGAACAGATGCCCTACCACGGCCCAGGTGGCCGAGATCTCATGCTGTTCGAGGAGCCTCAGGATATCCGCGATGGTGCCTCGGATGTCCGGGTAATGCTGCCCGAAGTCCTCGGCCGAAGTGTGGTCGAAGCTGCCCCAGACGAGCTCGGTATCCAGGCTCAGCACGAACGTCCCGGTCATCGAGGAGAGGCACCTGCCCGCGCGATGATGACGAGATGATTGGTCAGATCTCGCAAGAGGGGCCGGTCGGAGAGGCGCTCATCGGTGGGCTCGAAGCGTCGAAGCGCGCGCGAAAGCGTGCGCGGTGAGATCCGCCCGAGCAGGTGCCACGGACCTAGGAACACGCCATGCACCTCGACCGGTCCGAACCCGGCCTTTCGCGCCGCGCGTCGTGCACCGGCCACGGTCATGAATGAGACACGGACCTTCGTGAACGTCGGGATCCTGATCCGGGAGGTGACGATATTGACAAGTGCGTAGCCGCTCAGGGACAGCAGTGGCGCGGCGGTGATGATCGCCGTGCCGCCAGGACGCAGGACTCGCCGGATCTCCTGGAGCGCTCGGTCGGGCCGCTCGAAATAACGGATGACCTCGATGCACAGCACCAGGTCGAAGGATCCGTCGGCAAACGGAAGGTGTTCGACATCGCCGTCGACGATCTCGACACCCGGGTTCTCCCGCTGGGCGACCTGGCGCATCCCTTCGGCAGGCTCCAGCCCGACGACAGCAAAGCCCTGGTCGCTCAGCCGCCGCACGTTGAATCCCGTGCCGCACCCAGCATCGAGGACTCGAGCGCCGGCTGGCAACGTGGCCAGCTCGGCCTGGATCAGCTCCTCGACCTTCCGTCGCCCATACGTGAAGGTCGAGGTGTATGGATCCTGCTGGAACGCGTGGTAACGCTCATCGAACATGCCGGCCTGTCCGCTGTGAAGTTCGATCGCAGCGGCCTTTCGGACATCGTCGGCGGGGATATCAGGTCGATCCATATGCAACTCCAAGGTTCGGGGGTGATGTGACAGGGGTAGCGCGCTCGATCACTCCCTGGTGATCCGTACGTTGTCGGTGAACGTGATCGAACTCGAGCCGGGGAAGTCCGCGACCGTGGCCGTGTCGGAGACGTTGTTCCGGACAGTGACGCTCGCGGTGTTGCGTATGGTCATCCTAAGGATGTCTCCCGTCACGTTCTGGACGAGCATGGAGGGCTTGGTGGCGGTGGAGTAACCAGCGGCTGCAAGGGCGTAGGAGTACAACCCGGTGGGGAGTTCGCCGTAATTGCGGATGTCGACCCCATCGACCACGCCCCGGATGCTGGTCGCCCCCTCATCGTTGTTCGGCTCGAAGTCGATCCCGAAGAGGCCCGTATGGGCGATATGGCCACCAAGGATGGTCACCTCGCCGGCGACTGGCGAGATGCCGTTGCGCGAGGCGCGCTCGATATTCGGGTTGTTGATGACCACACCAACTGGCGGTTGGCTCATCCCAGCCTGGAAGCCCACATACACGCCATCACCCAGAGTGTCCCGCGTCTTTGGGTTGTTCAGGGTGATGTCGGAACCGCCCTCGATCTCGATGCCGTGCTCCCATTGGGAGGGGTTCGATCCGTCGCCGACCCATTCGAAGCCGGTGCCGACGACCGACGGATCGTTGAGAACGATCTGCGAGCTAGCCTGGATCACGAGGATCCCGTAGACGCCCTTCTGGCTGCCCTCGATCCGCGAGCCGCGGAAGTCGACGGTCAGATCGCTCGCAGTGAACGACAGCTGGGTGACGCTGTAGGCGCCTTCGACGGCCAGGGCGACGTGCTGGCCATCGTGGGATTCCAGGAACGTCTTGAGCTCATCGGTGACATCGGTGACGCCGGTCGCGTCGCCCGTGAAGACCGCGTCATAAGGCACCACTGCGGCGCCGCTGGGCCACGGTGGCGGGACGCTCGGCCGTGACGGTTGCGCCGAAGCGGGGGTTGACGCCGTCGGCGTCTGACCCGACACAAGTCGCCCGCCGGCGATCCCGACACCAACCAGGGCGACGACAAGCACGACCACCAATATCGGCATGCGGTCGGGACGGTTCGGTGTGGGCGGCGTGTCCCCTTGCGCTCCGGTCACCGAGCTGACCGTGCTCGACGGGGCCCGCGGCGTAGACGGCGATAGCCGTCAAGTGCCTCGATCGATCCGTCGAAGGTGTACGTATGGGTTCGCGTGATGCCCGGGATCCCCTCGGGTTCTATCGAGCCGATGATTCGCTCCTCGTAGTCACTTGGGGTCAGTTTCGTGATGGCGGACAGAACGATGCGCCGACCGTAGGCTTCCGAACAATCCTGTCCGGGTCGGATCAACGCATCCCCGCGACGGAAGATCCGGCCCGCCGGGCGGGCCCTCCGGACATCGGCGATGACCGGGTTTCTCGGATGAGGATGCCACACCCCCCCGATCGAAGCAGAACTGAACAGATGCAACTCATCCCATGGGCTCATGCCGTGCTCGGTCACGGTCACGAACAACCAGTAGAGCCCATCGTGCCACAGCAGCGTGGGATCCGATGCCGACACGCCATCGAGACACCGTCCGATGCGTTCCAGCCCGAGATCTGGTCCCCGAGCGATGAAGATATCGACGCCGCCGCTCCGCCCGCTGTCGGGGGTCACCAGCAGCCCGGTCTCCGTATCTAGTACGTGGGGATAGGCTCGGTGCTCCAGGTCGTCCAGGACGACCCCCTCCAGCCCCCATCGCCCGTCGGCATCCTTGCGCAGCGTGCTGATACGCCCCCGATGGGTGCCGTCAGGACAGTCCTCGACATAGAGCCGAGGCCCATCCCGCGTGGCCACGACGAATGGGTCCGCGTAGAACCGGCCGGCCGGCGCGCCGATAGGTTCGAACCCGGACATATCGCGTGGGACGTCCTGACCTGGTTCGCGCAAACGAACGAGCACGAGCCAGCCGGTGCGAAAGACGATCCGCTCCAGGACCTTTCCGGTCACGGTGGCAGCCAGTCCAAGAACGGTCACGATCGCAGAGGGCGTGCCCGTCAGTGGTGCTTGATCGACGGTGGAAGGGGCCGGCGTATCGAGGCCGCTGGACGGGATGATCTCGCCGGCGACGAGACGAGTGAGGCGCCGCGCGGGCAGGAGGGACGATCGCCAGTAGACGGCGTCGCGGTCACGGCTGTAGCCGCTTCGCCGAAGAGCGCTCACGCCAACGCCGGTCTCCAGGCGCTCGCCTGAAGCAAGCTCGATCGAGAGCATTGACTCGGCGAGACCCGCCCAGTTGGACGGACGCCTCAGGCGGGGACGGCGCGTTCCGCCTACCCCGATCGTGTAGCAGAGGTGCCACCTCCCGGCGGGCGGGATGGGTACTGGAGCGGATGCCGTGTCTGGGGCCAGATCGATGAGAACGTCCGCACTGGCCGTTTGCATGGCTTCAACCTGAGCTCTGGGTCGCGCGTCCGTGACGACGCGCACGCCCTCGGGCCACGGCCCGAATCGGCGCTCCTTGAGGGCCGGCGAGCCGCCACGCAGCGCCGCGCGCTCGACCCAGTCGACCGCTGCATCGATCCAGCGGCGTAAGCGCTGACGGGTAGAGGCCCGCTCGACGGTCCGGCTCACGGCGAGGATCAGCACCACCTCCGCCCCGGCCACGCGCATGACGGCCTCAGCCGCGGCTGCCAGATATGCGGGACCTGGGCGATCGGGGATACGGAGCACGACCCGGATCGGCGAGGTCATGCGCGGGGAAGTCATGGACCGACAGGGTATCGTGCGGCTCTGCTGTCGGCAGGCCCGACGTGACGTGGCCTTCGGCTGCATCTGGGGCCGGCTATGCCTGCCGGCGGCGAAGTCTGAGCCAGGATCCCCTTGTGGAGGTCGCGAGCCGATCGAGAACACCGGTTCTCGGTTCAAGCCACCGCCGGAATTGAGTGTTGAAGCGCAGCTCGACCAGGCGATGGATCAGGTAGGCCACGATCAGTGCGGTGGCGATGGCTAGCGCGAGAGCGACCCAGCGCCCGCCGATTGGCTCGACAGCGTTGATGACCAGATAGCCGAGCTTCTGGTGTACCAAGTAGAGCGGGTACGTCAAGGCCCCGAGGAGCGTAGCGCGTCGACCGCCGAGCCGGAGCCAGTTGGGGCGCACACAGAACACCACGAAGAGGACGAAGCCGATCGTGACGATGCCGGCCGAGATCAACGGCGAGATGGGCGTTCCATCCGGTATCGCGACTGTCTCGGAGTTCCTCGTAGCCGCGGCAGCCGCCCCGACCCAGGCGCCCACCAGGATCCCAACGCGAAGGCGCGTCCATCCATCGCGCCAGATGCGGTAGAACATGCACCCAGCGATGAAGAACGGAGCGGCTTCAACCATCAGAAGCGTCCGCGCCCGACTCGGGCCCAGTTCGGTGAACGCGAGGAGCGACGTGACGAGCAGCCATGCCAGCAACAGCCATTCCAGCCGGACGCGCTCCCAGAATACGAGCAGGAAGCCAACTACGAGCAGATAGAAGTAGAGCTCCGTCTCGAGCGTCCAGTAGACCCCGTCCACATATTCGGCACCGAGCCAGGATGGCAGCATGCCGAGGTTGAGGAGATAGTCCTGGGGGCTTACAACGAATGGAGGATCAGTGCGCAGGCAGACGATGAAGGTCAGCGTCGCAGCCGCCCAGAATGCGGGGAAGAGACGCGAGATCCGTGACGCGACGAAGTGGCCCGGCCGGCCCTGTCCGGCATCGACCGTCAGGAGGATGACGAAGCCGCTGATGATGAAGAAGAGGTCGACTCCGAGGAATCCATACCGCGTCCAGTCGTCGAGCTCAGGGAACGAGACCGAGGAGTACTTGCCATCCGCCGCCGCTCGAAAGGTGTAGTGGAATAGCACCACCATCGCCGCGGCGACGAACCGGAGGAAGTCCAACGTCGGAAGGCGATCGCGGCCCGCCTCAGTTCTTTGAGGGATCGCGGCGGTCAAGAGGGGCGCCTGAATCGCGTGGCTGACGGATGGTCGTCCGTGAGTCCAGGGGATCGATCGAGGCCGCTCGGCATCAGCAGATGATAGGCGTCGGCACGGGTCGCTTACGTGTCCGTGCGGCTCGCGACCGCCTTAACCCCTGGTCCGCGTATCCCACCGGAGATCGGCCGCGGACCAGGCGGTCTCCTTGCTACTGTCTGGTGATTCGCACGTTGTCGGTGAAGCTCACCGATGCACAGCTAGTGAAGTCTGCCGTTGTCGCCGTGTCGGAGACGTTGTTCCGGACGATGACGCTGCTCGTGTTGTTGATGGTCATGTTCAGCCTGTCTCCCGTGAGGTTCTGAATGAGCATCGAGGGCTTCGTGGCGTCGGTGTAGTGGCCGGCGGCTGCAACGGCGTACGAGTACAACCCGGTGACGAGGTCGCCGTGGTGGCGGATGTCGACCCCATCCACGATGCCGCGGATGCTACGAGCCTCGGTTGCGTCGTTCGCCTCGAAGTCGATGCCGAAGAGGCCGGTGTAAGCGATATGCCCACCACGGATCGTCACCTCGCCGCCAACCGGCGAGATGCCATTGCGCGAGGCGCGCTCGATGTTCGGGTTGTTGATAGTGACCCCGGTGGGCGGGAGGTTCTTTCCGGCCTGGTAGCCCGTGAACATGCCATCACCGCGGGTGTTTCGCGTGATCGGGTTGTTGACGGTGATGTTCGAGCCGCCATCGATTTGGATGCCGTGCTCCCACTGGGTGCTGGTCGACCAGACATACCCGGTGCCGTAGACCTTTGGGTCGTTGAGCACGATGTTGTTCGACGTCTGGACTCGGAAGATTCCATTCGCACCGGCCTGACTTCCCTGGATCCGCGCGCCCCGGAAGTCGATGGTCAGATTGCTGGCCGTAAACGACATCTGGGTGACCTTGTAGACGCCATTGGTGGCTAGCGCGACGCGCTGCCCATTGTGGGATTGCAAGAACGTCTTCAGGGCCGCAGTGACATCCGTCGAGCCGGTGGCGTCCCCACTGAACACGGCTGCGTACACGGTACTTGCGGGCGTCGGTGTCGGAGCCGCCGTCGGAGCCGCGGTCGGAGCCGCCGTCGGAGCCGCGGTCGGAGCCGCCGTCGGAGCCGCGGTCGGAGCCGCGGTCGGAGCCGCGGTCGGAGCCGCCGTCGGAGCCGCGGTCGGAGCCGCGGTCGGAGCCGCGGTGGGAGCAGTCGCCCGTCGAACGCGATGACTTCGAATGAGCGCGCCATGAGGGTATCGCCGTTCGGGCTGCGCGTGTTGATCTTGTGCATGCCAGTGTCGGCGTCAGGCGGGATGGTGATCGTCACCTTGGCAGTGCCGTCGGCCGCAGTCGTGTAGGTCGGCATCCCCTGGGTGGAGCCATCAAAGTCGATCGCGCCGGTCGAGCCGCCTGCAAACCCGGATAGGGACAAGGTGGTCTTCGAGCCGGCCGGTCCATTGTCCGACGACAGCAGGACTCTCGGGTCCCCCTGCGGTACGTTTCCAGCAGGCGGCGCATCGGTCGCGGCCGGCGGGGCTTGAGTCGCGGCAGGTGGCTGTGCCTTTGTGGTCCGGGTCGGCTTCGAGGTGCGGACGACGAGGGCGTCCAGGGCGACCGTGGGATGACCTCGGGTGCCGAGGACCTTTATCGTGATCTGATGCGTCCTGACCGTCGACCACTCCGCCTTGTATAGGACGCGTGCCGTCCTGAAAGAGGGGGCGTAGGTGCTCACGGTCTTCACGAGCTTGCCGTCGATGTAGACGTTCGCCTTGCCGCGGGTCGGCCCGACCGGGCCGATCCAGGACACCGCCGAACCCTTGAAGGTCAGGGATGCCTTGGCGTTGCGCTGGTTCGAGAACCGAACATGGCCGCCCATGTGGCCGGAATGGTCGGCCCGGGCCCATTTGCCGCTGTAATCGATCCGGAAGCTCCGCTCCGAGTAGGTCCGAACCGTGCCTGAGTTGGCCCAGGACGCGACCAGAGCCGAGCCGGACGAGAGGCCTGCCGCGGACGTGCTCACGGTCGGGAGGATCAGGGCCACGAGCGCGAGGCCCATGATCCCCGTGGCAAGCCAGTCCTTGAGGTGTCGTCGTGGTCGAGTCGAGGTCAGGGCCGGCGTTTCCGCGGATCTCCTCGACCCAGCGCGTTCCATCCCAGAACATCGGTCGGCTCCATTCGGCAACCCGGCTGACTCGGAGAGTCCCGTGGCTTTGCGGCCCCGCCTCGCGACGGGTGTGCTATTTCGTGGGTCGATCGCAGACAGGTGGTCCGCGACCGTTACCAGGAGTCTGGGTCAGCGCCTCTACGGTGACCATGGGGTGATGGTCCCGGCTGTGCTGCGGCTGTGATGCCCGATGGTCCGCCCGCGATGTTGAAAGGGGGTAGAAGGGTGGGGTTGGGGAGAGTCGGGCATGGTGCCTTGGGGCACCATGCGAGGTCCGCCGTTCGCAGGTCTCCCGGTGACCGAACGTCCGAGAGACAGTCCTCGCCCGCGCAGGTCCTTGTGGCGATCAGTCCGCCTTGCGGAAGTGGTCGATGAGATATCGCCGCTTCTCGTCGGGCGTCAAACCCTTCGTTGGGATCGTGAAAGCTTCTATTGAGTCCCAGTAGTCGCTCAGCGATCGGATCACCTTGGCCGGGACCCCGACCGCGACGCTGTCCGATGGCACGTCGGTCGTAACGACCGCCCCCGCACCAACGATGACATTGTCGCCGATCGTCACGCCTGGCAGCACGATCACGCCATAGCCAAAGAACACGTTGTTGCCGACCTTGATCGGCTTGATGATGTCGATCTCCGGGTGCTGCGCCCGGAACACCCACACCCCTCCGTCGTGGGTGATGAATGCTGTATTCGATGCGCTGACGTGGTTCCCGAGCGTAACCAGATACGGCTCAGACCCGAATTCGACACCGAACAGTCGACAGTCGTCCCCCATGTGGACGCCCAACGCTCGCGCCCGGTCGATCGCGGTGGGCGGGTCAAGAGTTTCGGTGGCCAGTGTCCAGATGCGTCGAATGGCCCGAAGGACGCGATTTATGAGGACCTCCCGAAACCAGCCACCTCAGAAGCTCCCGGACAGGCAGTGACCGGTGACGGAGCCCTCCATGGAGCCTTTGTCAGGGTAGCAGCCACGTGAGGTCGTCGCGATCGGACTCATCCTTTGTCCTTGAAGCGGCACGTGGATGTTGCATCGCGGCGTTCGAATGGCTGAGCGTGAACGCGCCTCGTATGACGAGACAGGCACGAGGATCCTGGGCCGGTGTCTACTCGAACAAGGGCCTCAGGTACACTACGGCGCGATGTCACGAACCCCACGACAATGGTGGACCGAGCTGACCGGAGACAGTCGAGTCTGGTCGATTCGGCATCCCGCCGAACAGCTTCGTCACGCCCGCTACCTGGTGCGTATCCGCCGGACCAAGGGCCGCGCCGACGCCCTTTCCGCAAGTGTCCTGGGCGACTGGGACCGAGTCGAGTTCATCGAGCGCTTCCGCCCGTTCTGGGACCCGTTCCCGACCAAGGAGGCGCGCAAGTACCTGGCCCTCGACTACTTCATGCGAGACTCGGCCGAGCGGTGTTTCTCGCTCGGGCTGTTCGATGACGGCCGGCCGAAACGTATCCTCGACCTGGGCTGCGGACCCGGCTACTTCCTCTCGCTCTGCCGGTCGCTAGGCCACGAGGTCGTGGGCGTGGACCTTGACGATGAGCCGCTATACAACGACCTCGTCGACTTCCAGCAGATCCAGCGGATCGAGCACGCGGTGACCCCAGGATCGCCTCTGCCGGCCCTGGACGGCCATTTCGACATCATTTCGGCGTTCGGCGTGACCTTCAATTTTGCCAACGGTCCGGAAGGGCTCTCGTGGGCTGCCGATGACTGGACGCGCGCGCTTGAAGGCTTCTTCGGCGTCCTCGCTCCGGGTGGCAAGGTTGTCCTGCACTTCAATCGGGATCCCGCAACGGTCGACTCTATCCGCCCGGCCTCCGTCAGCGGCTCAGTGGAATGCCTGACGTCAAGGCCCGCTTCTTCGGCGAGCACTTGATCGTCGAGCGCAGGGCGTCGCAAGCCGTCGAGACGACTCAAGCAGCCCGCTAGGACCCGCCGGCCCCTTCTTGACAGACCCCGCGAAAGGACACGATGACCGACGAAACCACCACGCCCAGCTATACCTTCACGGTGTATACGGGGACTAGGAATTGGGCTCGCACACTCGATCGGCCGTACCAGAGTCTCCGGTCGCAGACGTTTCGCGACTTTGAGTGGCTCGTGGTGGACAACGAGTCCACAGACGGGACCACCGAGCTCGTCGAGAAGTGGCAGGCCGAAGCGGACTTCCCCATTCGCTACATCCGTCACGCGAATCGAGGTCACCACGGTTCGTCCAACGTCGGCGTTCAGGAAGCTCGCGGTGAGCTGTTCCTGACGCTGGACTCGGACGACGGAGCGGTCCCTGAGGCACTGGAGCGGTTCAAGGCGATCTGGGACGAGATCCCGGCCGATCAGCGGCATCGGTACTCGGGGGTGACGGCCCTCGCCGTCGATGAGACTGGCGCTCCCTCCGGCGGGAGATACCCCGCTGACATCGTGGACTCCAACGCGACCGAGATGTACTACCGCTACAAAGTGCTGGGCGAGAAATGGGGCTTCCAGCGAACTGATGTCATGCGTGCGTACCCGTATCCAACCATCCCAGGCTATACGGGGATGATGTCGAGCCACCTCATCTGGGGGGCGATCGGGCGCGACTACCTGATCCGTTTCGTCAATGAGTACCTTGGCGTCGTTGCGTTTGACCAGCCCGACACGCTGACGAAAGGTGTCCGGAACCTGCGCCGCGACGCGCTCGGGGAACGGATGGAGGCGGGAGCCGTCATCGATGATCACCTCCGCTACTTCCGTTATGCGCCTCTCAAGTACTACCTGAAGGCAGCCAAGTATTCGCGCAGCGCACTGTGGGCGGATGAAGGACTGATGACCCAGGCGAGGCTCCTCAAACGTCCGGCCGCGAAGCTGCTCTGGTTCGCGGCGCTGCCTGTCGGACTGGCGGTCTACGCGGTCGAGCGCCTCGGCCTTTCCCGATTCATCCCGGGTGGTGGTCGTCGCGGCATCGCTCGCTGAGTCGATTCCGATTGCTCAGCGAGAGGCGAGCAACCTGTTGTAGATCCGCTCAAGGTCGTCGACCAATCGCTCGATCCCGAACCCTTCTGCGGCGGCTGGCGCAGCCGCTCCCAACCGGGCCCGTAGTGCCGGGTCGTCCGCCATCCGGGACATTGCCTCGGCGAGCGCACCTTCGTCGGTAGCCGGTGCCAGCAATCCCGTAACGCCATCCCTGACGACATCGGCCACGCCACCGACCGCCGTGGCGACCACCGGTCGACCCGCCGCGGCCGCCTCGATCAGTGCCAGGGGGGTGCCCTCGTTGTCCGACGAGAGGGCGACGAAGTCGGCAGCCGCATACCAGGTGGCCGTGTTCGATCGCCAACCGCAGAAGGTCACCGCATCACCAAGACCGGCTTCCGCCGCCTGCACTTCCGCTGCTGCCCGTTCCGAGCCGTCTCCGATGATGTAGAGACGGGCGTCGGGTCGCCGTGCATGCACCGCCGCAAAGACGCGCATCAACCGATCAACCCGTTTGATCGGCACGAGCCGACCGACCATGACCACGATGATGTCAGTCGACGGTAGTCCGAGATCGCTTCTCGCGATGGCTTGGTCCATCCCGCGGTAGCGTTCGAGATCCAGCCCAAGGGGGACGATCTCGAAGCGGTCCGGACGCCCGATGCCGCGTGAGAGCAGATCGTCGCGCTGGAGTTGGCCCAACGCGACCAGTCGAGTGGTCCGCGTGGCAAGCAGTCGCTCAGCGGTCACGATCGCCGTCGACATCCTCGGACCAAAGTAGCCTTCGAAGACGTGGCCGTGGAACGTGTGGACACGTGGAACGCCCGCCAGCATCGCCACGGAGCGACCGATCATTCCCGCTTTGGAGTGATGCGTGTGGATGATGTCCGGCCTGAACGAACGCACCACGCTGAGCAAACTGACCGCTGTTCGCACATCGGCGATCGGGTCGATCGGGCGCGCCAGTGTGTCGATGTGGTGCATCGCGACGTCGTCGATCGGCAGATCGATCTCCAGCTCGTCCGGCTGAACTCGGCCGTGGACGAGCAGGGTGTCCCAACCTCGACGGGTCAGGACCTGGTTGGCCAGCGTGACGTGCGTGGATACCCCACTGACCGCCAGGCGCGTGATGACACGCAGGACCCGTGGACGCCGCCGCGTGCGCGGCAGCTTGCGCTCAGCCTCCGACATACGATCCGCGCTCATCGGCCACGTGAACGGAGTCGGAGCGGTGAGCGGAGCATCGTACGGGCCACGATCCAAGGTTCATCAAGCCCGATCAGTCTGCTGATGACCACGTAGCCGACCATTCCGGCGGTCGTGAAAGCGACAAGCAATGCAAGTGCGGTCGCAAGGCCTAGCCCGTGCGGCAGGTTCCAAGCGACCAGCGCGATCGGTAGTGCGACGATGAGGCTGGCCGCGAGCGATCGGAAGCTGACAACGAGCAGCTTGCCCAGCGGGAACGCCTTCTCAAGCGATCCTAGCCGCCAGGCCTTGATGAATTGGATCACACCCACCGAAAGCGAAGTGGAAAGAGCGATGCCGGCGACCCCGATGGTCAGTCCAAGGCCGACGTTGAACGCCGCGTTCAGGATCGCGCTGAGAAACCCCATCGTCATCAGGAACACGCCGCGCTGACGAGCGTTATGGGCGCCGGTGAGGACCGAGTTGACCATTGTCAGAAACAGCAGCGGGGCAAACCCCGCCACGGCTCCCGTCGTCAGGATCGTAGCGCGCTCGTCGAAGGCGCCTCGGACATAGGCGACCTCGACGATCACGGGCGCGAGCGCCGCGGCCGCCACGGCGAGCGGTACGAAGATGGCCGTCACGTATCGCAAGGCGCCTGCGGCTGCTTGACCGAATGAACGGGCATCCCCAAGCAGCGTGGACTTGACGAGCGCCGGGTAGATGGCCGCGGCCCAGGCCGGACCGACAGCGTTCAACGGGATGCGAATGACGCCCTCCGCGTAGCGGAGCGCGCTCACGGCACCGGGCGCGATCAGCGTAGCCACCGCGCGATCGGTCAGGAGATTGAACTGCAGGACCGAGGCACTGATCGTGAGGGGCGTCGCGTGCCGGATGAAGCGGGCCGACTCGGCCCGGTCGGCCCGCAGCGTGATCGGCGGCATCATGCCAAACCACAGTGCGATCCCGATCAGGACGACGACGACGACCACCTGCTGAGCCGTCATGGCAAGCGCGAGCGCGACAAGGCCGAGTTGGTCCCACTGGGAGTTGC
>CAVZXQ010000004.1:0-257916 GCA_963779315.1 uncultured Chloroflexia bacterium
GCGCTGGACACCCTCACCGAGCGCGTCGACCAGCAAGAAGGCGTCATCGCCCTCGCCACAGGCAGCTACCTCGGCGAAGGCTTCGACCTCCCCGGCCTCGACGCCCTCCTCCTCGCCTTCCCCGTGTCATTCAAAGGCAAGATAATCCAATACGTCGGCCGACTCCTCCGACCCGACCCCACCAAAACCACCATCACCGTCCACGACTACCACGACCCCCACGTACCCGTCCTCGTCGCCATGGCCCGCAAACGCCTCACCACCTACCGCCAACTCGGCTTCACCACCCCCACCCACCTCAACACCACCCCGATCCCCCAACCCGACGACCCATTCTGACCACACCCACCCGAGCAATATCGAGCACTCGGTAACTGCCGCGGTGGCCCGGGCCGACGACCCCGATGAGAGCGTGATTATCGAGCGGGTCGATACGGGCCTGGTCCACTCGGCTCCGCCGGGAGTGTGCGGGTTGGGTGGGGCGTGCTGGAGAGCGCTTTCGAGCACCCTGCGCGACGCCGGCGATCGGAAGCGAGTCCGCGACCGGCGCCCCGCAGAATCCAGCTCGACGAAGCCAAGCCACCAGCACGCAACCGGTCGGTCACCCCATTCTGCTGCAGCCCCGGCTCCGGTGCCGGCTCCAGCCGGCTGCTCATCCAACCATCCCTGGCCCCCACCATCCAACCAGCTGCCTGCACCCAGGATGGGTGGCCTCACCCGGCGGATCCTGCACTCCGATGCCGAAGCCGGCCGACATCCCAGCTCCCTGCCGGGGACCCGAGGAGGGTCGACGACTATCTGGCGACCGTCGGGCACCGACTTTGGTCCCTTCCCCCCGACGGGCGGGAGCGCGACACCTAAAGGCAATGAACGCCGAAGACGATCGGGACTGGCTCGGCATGCCCACCGAGGATCTCGTCGAGGCAATGTCGGACGGGCTGGTGGTGGTCGACTCTGCCGGCATCATCCGCTGGGCCAACACGCTGGCCCATGACCAGTTCGGCTATCCACCTCCAGGACTGATCGGCCGTCCTGTCGAGGCCTTGGTCGAACCCGGGGCACAGGTGCTCCATACCCAGTACCGAGAGGGATTCTCTGACCAACCACGCCTCATGGCCGGCCCCGACCGGTCCCAGGTGTACGGGCACCGCGCCGATGGGACAGTGATTCCCCTCAAGATCGCCCTGGCTCCCCTCTCCACCGGGGCCGGACCAGTGACACTGGCCATCGTTCGAGATATGACCGACATCAACGACCTCGAAAATCATATCGCTCTGCTGCAAGGCCAGCAAGCGCAAGCGGCCGCCCGGGCCCGCCGCCACCACAACCAACGCGACCACATCGCCCAAGAACTCTTCGGCATCTCCCTCGTTGTCGAATCACTCGCCGACCGGTCGCACGAACCAGGAACACTCCGACAAGTCGCCGACCACCTAAGCCAACTCATCCGCTTGCTCCACGACAATGAGCCCGAATAGGCACCCCTCGCCTCACCTCCTAGACGGACCGAGCGGTCTCACATCGTCTCCATGAGCCAGCTCGAGGATCCACTACCCGATGCCACCCAGACCAGCGTCGGTGGGCTCACCGTCGATGAGGTCAACGCCTGCATCGGACGGGTCAAACGGGTGATCTACCCACCCGGATGGGTCTGGCGTGAACAGATGCAACCAGTCACCGGAACGAACTGGTGCGAGCACGTCCACATCGGCTTCATCGCTCAAGGCACCATGGCCGTTGAATTCAGTGACGGATACACCATCACCTACACGGCGCCATGCGCAGTCGTCACCGAAGCCGGCCACGCCGGCAGGGTCGTCGGTGACGAAGCCGTCGTCCTCATACAGGTCGACTGCAGAAAAGACACCGGAGCCGTTTTCGGTCTCAGCCAACACACCAACAACCACCAGTAACAAGCCGTGAGAAGGCGCCGGAACTGGCCACTCCCCAGGCGACCGCTCGGTCCGGCGGCCCTAGTGATCGACACGAGAGTCGATCCACGCAAGCTGAGGGCGACCTTCGTCACGGGGGTCACCTTTCCTCTTCGATCAACCCGACCCAGCCGAGAACAAACCGGCAGCGTTCTGCGTGGCCCAGGTGCGCGATAACGCTCCGAAGGTCACCCGGCGAGGCGGAGGACCACCCCACTCGTGTTCCGAACGAGCGTTCGTGTGATCCTGAGCGCCGTAGGTGCCGGAGTGCCGCGGCCGTAGGGCGTTCGAGGTCCGTCGCGAACTGGGCGGCGAGCGGCTTCCAACGGCGGCGGCTGAGCAAGCCGTGAACCTGACCGCGCTGAAGGTAAGAGCAGGCAGTGTCCTGAAAGGCCGGACCGACCATGACGCGTGGTTCCATCTCGACCGGCCTGCCCTCCTCCTGGCTGGTTGCCCGATCGCGGACGGGGCATCACTCCCACGCCTTGACATATGTCTCACGTCATGTGAATATCCGAACTATGTTAGGTAAACCGGTCAGAGATCGACGAGCCGAACGACATGCGGCAACGCGGGCTGAGATTCTGGATGCGGCCTGGGCGCAGGTACGGGCGAATGGCCTGGCTGCGTTGTCACTGCGTGATCTGGCTCGCAGTGTCGGGATGCAACCCCCGTCGCTCTACAGCTACTTCGAATCGAAGAACGCCATTTACGACGCCATGTACGCGCAGGGCGCGCAGCAATTCGTCGATGAGCAACGAGCGTCGATGCCAACGCCCGACGATCCACTCGAGGCGCTCAAGGCTGTGGTCCACTTCTTCGTCGAGTTCTGCGCCTCTGATTTCGCCCGGTACCAACTGCTGTTCCAGCGCACGATCCCCGGGTTCGAGCCCTCACCGGAGTCGTTCAAGATCTCCCAGGACAATCTGGCTGAGGTTGGTGACCTACTGGCGCGATGCGGGGTGAGCGATCCCGAGATGCTGGACCTGTTCACGGCTCTCGGGACCGGTCTTGCCGACCAGCAGCTCTCCAACGACCCGGCGGCGATCGCTGGATCCGCCTGATCGACGAGGCAATCGAGATGTTCTACGAGCACATCACGAAGAAGGCGAAACAGTCTGCGAAGGAAAGGCGAACGAGGCGATGATTGCGACACGGGTGGAGACGATCCCGCCGATAACGGCGGCAGAGGTCGAGGCATTGGCGGCAACCGAGTACGCCCGGGTCGCCGACCAGCTTCGATCACTCGTCGCCGACGACTGGTCACAGCCGACCGACTGCCCGCTCTGGGACGTGCGGGCCATGGCGGGCCACAGCGCCGGGATGCTGGCGACTTCACGGGGTTCCGGACCCTGATGGGCGAGATGAGGACGGCGACCACGACCGCGAAGCGGTCGGGTGGGCCGATGGTCGACGCGATGACGGCGAAGCAGGTCGCCGACAACGCAGGCCTGTCCACGGTGGACCTCGTCGCCAAGGTCGACCAGGTGGGCCCGCGAGCCGCCCGGTGGCGGGCGACCAGGCCGACCTTGTTCCGCCGGATGCCGATGAAGGAGGAGGTCGGCGGCAAGCAGGAGACATGGCGCATGGGCTACCTGCTCGACGTCATCCTCACCCGAGACCCGTGGATGCATCGCGTCGACATCGCCCGGGCCACCGGACGCGAGATGGAGCTGACCCCCGAGCACGACGGGCGAATCATCGCCGATGTCGTCGCCGAGTGGGCCCGCCGGCACGGAGCGCCGTTCGTCCTCACGCTCACCGGGCCCGCTGGAGGCACGTACGTCCTCGGCGACGACGGCGAGCAGATCACCATCGACGCAGTCGAGTTCTGCCGCACACTCTCGGGCCGGGCAACGGGCACCGGCCTACTCGCCCAGGAGGTTCCGTTCTGATGGAAACCCGAGTAACCGAGGTCGCCGACGGCGTCCACCAACTCTCCACCTTCGTCGGCGCGCCAGTCGGCTTCAACCAATACCTCATCGTCGCCGACGAGCCACTGCTGTTCCACACCGGCATGCGCCAAATGTTCCCCCTCGTCTCCGCCGCAGTGTCGAGATCGTTCCACCCGAGACGCTGCGATGGGTCAGCTTCGGTCACGTCGAAGCCGACGAATGGGGCTCGATGAACGAGTGGCTCGCTTCGGCGCCGCACGCCACGGTCGTCCAGAGCGAGATCGGCTGCATGGTGTCGATCGGCGACCTCGCCGACCGCCCCCCACGAGCCCTGGCTGACGGCGAGAAGCTCGACATCGGCGACCACACTGTCCAGTGGTTCGACACGCCCCACGTACCCCACGCGTGGGAGGCGGGCGTGCTCTACGACGCCACGACCAAGACGCTGCTCTGCGGGGACCTCTTCACCCGGTTCGGCGAGTACGAGCCCTCAACCTCTGACGACATCGTCGGCCCTGCCGTGCAGGCCGAGGACGACAGCCAGGATCACTGTCGTTGCACCCGTCGAGCGCCAACACCATCCGTCGGCTCGCCGAACTCGACATCGAAACCCTCGCACCAATGCACGGCTCAGCATTCACCGGCGACTGCCACACCGCGCTGCTCGACCTCGCCAACGACTTCGAACGCCGCATCGCCCTCCTCCGGCCCTCAACCTGACAACACCCGATAGCAACATAGATGGCAGGGCGGTTCCGGCTCGGCGACTTCAAGCTCGGGACCCTCATCATCCATGCTGAGAGCCGCACGCCGGCGCCGGGAGCGAATACCCCACACGGCCGGTCCGTGCCTACGGCGTGCCCTGGAGCAAGGAGATCAACGGTCGCCAGCGGGTCGAACCGGAGACTCCACCAACTAGCCCGACTGAGCCATCGTTCCAGCGGCGCGGACCCTGTGGCCCAACTACTGTGGGCGGGAACCTGAAGCGAAGCGCTCTGTCGGAAGGCGGTCCATCTCATGACTCACTACTCAGTCGTCCAACTGACGCCTACCGACGACGCGTGGATTCCGTCGTACCTTGCAGCCGTGGGACCGCTCGTCGAGAAGCATGGAGGAAAGTACCTCGCCCGGACAACCGATCACGAACGCCTTGAAACGGAAGGTCCCACCGAGGCCCTGGTCGTGATCCTCGAATGGCCGTCGAAAGACGCTGAGCAGGCGTTCCTGTCCGATCCTGACTACGCCGACCACCAAGCCGCCCGACTGGCAGGTTCCACCGGCGTGTTCCTCTCGGTTGCAGGGCGAGACGACATGGCGTAACCCGGCCACGCACTGTCTCGACACTGGTCGCGGCTGGGCCCGGCGTCGAGCGGCAAACAGCGGTCACGTTGGTTCATCCCACTTCAGCCTGACCAGGGGAAACGCTGGCTACGCACCGCGGTGGTAGCAAACCCCTACGCCAAGCTTGAAACCGCTCCGCTACTCCGGCAACAGATCGCAGCCGATCCGGGCCGAGCGCAGCGCCGGGGCCGGAACCTGAGCCGCTCGGATCCGAGTGCTCGGCGAGCGAACTGCGGATTCTGGACGGCCGGCTTCGTTCCGACGTAGAGGTCCATCAATGATCCAAGGATTGGTGCCAGTCGACGGCGCGGGCAGATGGCCGTGCTGCTATTGCCCGGTGTTGCACCTTCTCTCCGCGGCGGCCGTCGATCGAGATCGCGCTTCCTGATGAGGACCGGCCGAACGAACGTGGCGTGGTACGTGGGTCAGCCTCGATTGGCTACTGCCTCCTCCAACCGGAGTACGATCTCGACCGCTACCGGTTCAGCGAAGTCCCGAACGGGAGCGGGGAGCAACGGAGCCTCCTCAGAACCGTCGGGTGAACCGGGCACAGTTCACCCGCCGAGGACCCGGCAAGATGATGGAAACCCAGCCGTGACAGCGCTAGACGAGCTGCGCTCGGGCGAGATTGGTGACGGCTTCCTGCGGCTTCTCCAGCGCACCATCCGCGCCATCGCCGTTGCCCGCAACTTCCCGGCCCCTGAGGATCGGGATCGTTGGGACGAAGCGGCGGTCGCTCAGACGGCGGCCGACTTCCTGACCCATCCTGCTGCGTCCCGTCGTCTGACGGACCTGGCCACACACTGCCGATCCGACGATGCACTGCGTCGCCGGTTGCAGGCGACGGTGCGAAACTTCCTGGCCGACGGCGGTCGCCGCACCCCCGTCGGGCGACTCGTGCTTCGTCTCAACGAGGTGCTCTCGAACGACGATCGCTTCGAGCGCCGGGACCGCAGCTGGGCCATCGCTGGCAGGAGTGACACGGCGGCCGCCGTCGACATCGACGCCCTGGTCGCTGCGTCGGCCACTGTCGAGATCGTCGTTCCCGCAGCGTGGGTGACGGGCACGAGACAAGGCCCGGACATCGACGCTTCTTCTCTCGTCAAGGTGGCTGAGGCCCTGCTCGACGCGGCGGGAGGTCCGCTGAGCGTCGGGGTGCTGGCGCAAGTCACGGCCCGCCGCCTCGGAATCGGTGGTGCTCCGCTGTCGATCGAGGCCACGGCCTTCGACCCACCGGAGCGCTCCAACCCCTCGGCGGACACGACCGGCAGCCGGGCGCTGATGGACCTGCGAGCGGCGGAGGTCTTCGAACGGCTGAACGACCACGAACGCCTGACACTGGGTCTACCGGCACTGCCGGTGGCGAAGCTCGGTCCGGTTCTGGGGCTGAGTGGCTCCTCGGCTGCGGTGGTCCGGAAGCGAGCGGTGGCGATCCTCCGGGAAGAACTCGAGGACGAGGAGGACGGTCAAGATGTCGCCGACGCAGTGCTGGAACGTGCACGCACCTGGACGGAGTTCTGGATGACAACAACCACTGCAACGTACTGAGGGGTGATCTCCATGTCCGCCTCTGCCCACCACCCGCTTGACGCCGACCTGCTGGATCTCGTCGAAGGGAGCCTTCCCCTGGAGGCCGCCCTCGCCGTCGACGCTCACCTCGCCGGTTGCGTCCTGTGCCGGATCAAGCACCAACGCCTCATGAGCGAACCACCGACCGACGTCGTCGACCTGGGTGATTCGGACATCCCACGGTTTCGCCCCATCGACAGCGTGGATGCATCGCCGGTGACGGCGGAGCCGGGCGAGCTGTGGCTGACCGGGGGCGACGAGGCGGTGATGGTGTTGCTACGCCAGGTTCTTCACGAGTCGCAGAGCCTCGTCGTGCCCGTCACCTTCGATGTCGAAGCTGCCGACAGTGGAACCGTGGTCCTCGATGCCGATGCCTCCCCACTGGGCGTGCCGCTTGCGATCTACGACGGGATGCCGTTGCGCCTCCCGCTCAACGTGTTGCGCAGCCGAGTGGTACCGGCCCGTGCTGTTGATCTGTTGGCCGTGACGGTGGGCGAGCCGGGCGTGAGTCGCGGGAGATCCCTGGAGGGTCCGGCCGACCCTCGCCACGAAGTGCGGCAGCGCATCGCCGACCGGCTTCTGGACCTGTCACCGGCCGACGGCGAAGCCACACTTCCCGATGAGACCATCGAGGTCGACGGCTTCGGCGTGGTTCGCTCCCAGCTGCAGCATCTGCGGCGAAGCGGCTCGACCGTGGAACCGTTCGCCACGCCGGCTGGATGTCCTGACGGTTGGCTTGGTCTGGGTCGGGTCATCGAGCGTCACCTCAGCATCCTCGTGATCGGGACACCGGCCGGCTTGACCACGGAGTCCGACTATGTCGCAGCGCGAGGCGTCGCTGTGCGGTGGCACGCCTCGGCGTTGGTCGTCTGTTCGCCGGGAGCTGGAACTGTCGATCTGTACACCCCCAAGGGCCTCTACGACGCCATGCAGGTTCCTCTCGGTCATCGATCTCCCGAGCCCACGGTGAGTGGGCTCGATCTGATCGACAGTGTCGGGAAGTTCTTCGACCTCCACCCGCTGTGGCACGTCCCTGCTGCATCAGAAACCCGACCCGTGCCGAGCGTCGATGTGTCCGAACTGCTCGAGCGAAACAGTCGCGCCGCCGCCGCCGACCTGGCCAAGAGAAGCGTCCGTGGTGCTGGCAAACGGGAGGCGTACAAGCGGGCCTCGACGCAAAGCGACGAGCTCGCTGCCATCCTGCAGCGAGCCTTGGCCGGCACCCTGGCTCCGGAAGACATTCAAGCTCTGGCCGACCGGCAGCCGGAATGATCACCCGCGTCCGCCTGACGAACTGGAGAGCCTACGAAAAGCTGGACCTCCCGATCGGAGAGGGCACGACCTTCGTCGTGGCCGCCAATGGCGTCGGCAAGAGCTCCTTCATCGAGGCGGTCCGGTGGGCGCTCGACCCTGGTGGCCGGCCGGGCGACCACGTGATGCGTCGCCGTGCTCTCGACACGACGGTCCATGTCGAGCTCCAGGTCGGGACGACCGAGGTCGTCGTGGAGCGAACGCTGACACGCAGGAGCGCCCTGGCAACGCCGACCGCCACGAGCAGCGCCACCATCGACGGAGTCCCCGTTCCCGTGGACGAAGCCCTGGGTCACATATCCCTGAAGGAGATCACCGTGGACGCTGATCCGGTCATCGAGATGCTTGGTCGTCCGCTTCGCCTGGCGGTGATCGGCGGCGGCCCGGGCAGCTTCATCGGTGCGATGCACCGAACGGCCGCACGACTCGACGGTCGCTACGACCTGGTCGCAGGGGTGGTCTCGTCCGATCCCGAGCGATCCCGGAAGGCTGCCATCGGGATGGGGATCGATCCCTCTCGCGCCTACGCCGACGCGATCGCGATGCTCGACGCCGAGCGCGAACGGACGGACGGTGCCGAGGTCGTCGCCATCATGACCCCGAACGACAGCCATCATCGGTACGCCATGGCGGCGCTGGATCGCGGGTTCGACGTCATCTGCGACAAGCCCATGACGAACACGCTCGACGAGGCCCTGGACATCGTGCGGAAGGTCGATGCCACCGGGCTGGTCTTCTGCCTCACGCACAACTACACCGGGTACCCGATGGTGCGCCAGGCTCGCGCGCTCGTCGAGGATGGGCAGGTCGGCGAGATCAGGCTGGTCCAGGTCGAATACGTCCAGGGAGGCAAGGCCGACGAGTCCGACCCGGACCCGGCCGGCGGGTTGCCCTGGCGCTATGACGCCGTGCGAGGCGGACCGTCGCTGGTGATGGGCGACATCGGGACGCACGCCCACAACCTGGTCCGATTCGTGACCGGTCTCGAAGTCGCGGAGGTCGCCGCCGAGATCGGGCACGTGATCCCGAAACGACCCGTCGACGACTACGGCGCCGCCATGCTGCGCTTCGACAACGGTGCGCGCGGGACCTTCTGGGTCACGCAGACCGCAGCCGGGGTGGAGAACGGTCTCGGGATCCGCGTGTCCGGCACGAAGGGCAGCCTGGAGTGGCACCAGGAACGGCCGACGCGGCTCACCTTCAAGCCGCTCGAGGGACCTGTCCGCGTCTACACGCCGAATGGGCCCGGGACCCTGCCGGCTTCAGCCCGTGCCTGCCGGATCGTCGCCGGGCACCCGGAGGGATTCCACGAGGCCTTCGCCAACATCTACTCGGACGCCGCCGAGGCGATCGCCGCCCGGCGCTCGGGCCGTGAGCCCGATCCGCTGGCGCTCCAGTTCCCGAACGAGCGCGACGGCGCCATCGGCGTGAAGTTCGTCGAGGCGGCGGTCGCGTCGAGCCGGGCCAACGGAGCCTGGACCGATGCCAGGCTCTCATTCGAGGAGAAGGTCGTGATGCCTGACCGCAGGGAGATCGGCCATGCCGAGGCTCGTGGCCTGGTCGCGATGATCGCGGACCGACTCGACGCGCAGGGGGCACGGTGCCGCGGTGGCCGTCGTCGACCCGCACGGCGAGCTCGTCGCGTTCCTTCGCACCGACGGATGTGGGTTGGCGTCGATCAACATCGCCATCCACAAGGCGTTCACGGCGGCTCGCGAAGCGCGTCGAATCCAGCGTCCTGGGAGAGCGCTCGCGAACGGAGGGCTTCCCCATCACCAACTTCGGCGACCCACGCTACGTGGGCTGGGGTGGTGGGGTCCCGATCATCGTGGCCGGCGAGGTGATCGGCGCCATCGGGGTGAGTGGGCTGCCGGAAGCCGCCGATGTCGAACTTGCCCGATGGGCGGCGGCGAGTCTGGCCGCCGCTGGTTGATCTGAACGAAGTTCCCTCGACGACTGGGCGGTGGAGGGCTACGGACGCGGTCCTAGCGTTCCTCGCCGTACGGCTCCGTGATGATCTCGAGGTTGTGCCCGCTCGGGTCGTCGAAGTACACGCCCCGGCCTCCATCGTGCGTGTTGATCTCGCCCGGCATGTCGTGGCCCGGGTCCGCCCAGTGTTGGAGGCCTTTCGCCTTGATCCGACCGAGGATCTGGTCGAATTCGTCCTCGCTCACGAGGAAGCAATAGTGCTGTGACGAGATCTCACCATCGGTTTCGTAGAAGTCAAGCGTTACGTGATTCGCGACTCCGACGGCGAGGAACGGACCCCACGCCACAGGGTCCGGCAGCCCGAAGAGGCCCGCGAGGAAGTCGGACGCGGCGCGCTTGTCCCGCGAATACACGATCGTGTGGTTCAGCTCGATCGTCATGGTGTCGCAACCTCAGCAACGAGTGCTCCGTACTCCGAACTAGGCGGGTGCGCCGTCCGGCACGACGCCGAGCTGCTGCAGCATCGTGAGCTGGTCCAGGACGCCCCAGTGCTCGCTCACGCGGCCGTCGCCATCAAAGACGAAGATGTCGATCAGCTGGATGTCGACGGCCTTGCCGGTCGCGGGCATACCCTGGAACTCGCCCTGCTGGGTGCCGCTATAGCGCACCCGCGCCACGACTTTGGCATCGTCCGAGATGACGTCCTGCACATCCATGCGCAGGTCGGGGAACGCGGCGATCTGCATGCGGAAGAACGTCTTGACCCCGTCCTTCGACGGCGCGAGGCCGGGCAGCTCCTCGTGCTCGATGAAATCGTCCGCCAGGAGGTCGCCGAACCCGTCGACGTCCCCCGCATTAAGCAGATCATAGAGTCGTCGCGCGGTGGCTGCGTGATCCATGGTCGTGCTCCACAAGCGGGTCGAGGTCCGCAGTCTACGCGCGGCATGGCGGCCATGCGCGGCCTTCAGCCGTGGGCCCGGCGGGGCAGGCGACGCCGGTCTACTGGTCGGGCAGTAGCCGTTCGGGGTCTGTAGACGGGCCTGCCGATCGCCGACCGCGTGTGCCTATCGCCCTGGAGGCTCGTTCATCGGGGCAGCGGGTTCGGGCCGGTCGCGGTGACCAGCCGCTGCGGGACCCAGTCGTCGACGTGGTGGAAGCCGTCGAACGTCCGGCCTTCATCGAGCTCGACGGATGCCCGCAGTGAGAGCCGATAGAACTTCACGTGGGTGAAGTCCTCGAACAAGATGTAGACAGGGTCCGGTGTGCTGTTCGGGCCCTGGAATTGTTGTCCGGTCAGGACGGGCTTGTGGGCTCCGACGAACGCGTCGAACGTGTCGCCGACCACGACGCCGAGGTGCTCCAACCCCATCTTGTAGACGCGCTGGTGGACGGGCGGGATGAGCTCGATCATCGGGACGACCTGGCCGTCGAGGACGCGGAGCGGCTCGGCGAGGACGATCAGGGAGATCGGGCGGCCGTTCCAGACGTTCTCGTGATTCGGCGGAGGCGTGGCGTTCGAGGAGGGTCCGGAGGTGGACGTACTGGTCCCACTCGGGGACGCGGAACGCCAGGTGGCTGAGCTCGTACGGCGCGATGTCGATGCCCCGCGCGGCGAGGCGGTCGCGCTGCAGCGCCGTGAACGCGCGGTAGTCGCCGATCAGGTCCGCGATCGGGTCGATCACAGGGTCACCTCCGGCGTCATCGTACGGGCTCGGGGTCCGCGGGCTCGTACTCCAGCAGGACCGCGCCCGAGTCGAACGTGCGCGTGCCCACCAGCCGCAGGTCGAGCGGCTGCGTCAGCGACGAGAACAGGCTCTTGCCGCGGCCGATCGCCTTCGGGATGACGAGCCAGCGGTACCGGTCGATCAGGCCGGCCTCGGCAAGCGTCGCGAACAGGTCCGCGCCGGCACCGACGCGCGATCGGCGGCCCATCGGTGGACTTGAGCGCGCGGACCGCCTCGACGACATCGCCCTCGAGCTTCGTCGCGTTGGGACCCAGCTCGGGGTGGCCGCGCGACACGACGAGCTTCGGCGTCTCGCGCCAGTAGCGAGCGAACTCGGCGCCGACCTCGGGTGTTGCGGGATCATCGACGTCGAGCTGGTCCCAGTACGACATCACGTCGTACATCTTCCGGCCCATGACCTCGGCGCCCACGGTGTGGAGCAGCTCGTTCGCGTAGCGGTGCTCGTCCTCGGCGGGATCGTAGTGGTCGAGGCCGCCGTCCGGGTCGGCGTACATGCCGTCGGCGGTGAGGATGATGTAGTACTCGATCGATCGCATGAGTCCAGCATACCGGCGGCGGTGTCCGGCTCGACGTCAGTCCACGGACTGCAGCGGGGTCACCACGAAGTCGTCCGGGAGCCTCACACCGGTCGCGTGGTTCGGGCGGTAGCCGCTCAGGTTCTCAGACGGGTCAGTGTATTGCTGGCGGCGCCCCCGACATATCATCGTTGGGACGGAGTGAGACCTGCCAGGACTCTGGGGGTCGGTGTCCGCGAATCCAGGAGTGATTGGCGCATGCGCGCACTGGTAGCCGACAGCGCGGCTCTTGGCAGGATCGCTTTCGACGACGTTCCCGAGCCGGTTCCGTCGTCCGGTGAGGTGCTCGTGGAGGTGCGCGCATTCTCGATCAATCGAGGCGAGATGCGAATGCTCGGTACCGCCGCTAACGGCTGGCGGCCCGGTTGGGACTTCGCCGGCATCTTGCGGTCCGATGTCGCGAACGGCCCGCGGGCCGGCGCTCGGGTGGTCGGGATCCGGCGGGGCGAGACCTGGGCGGAGTACGTGGCGGTCCCTGCCGCATGGATCGCCGAGCTGCCAGACGGTCTCTCGTTCGCGGGCGCGGCGGCACTGCCAACGGCTGGCCTGGCTGCCCTGCGCATGCTCCGGATGGGGCCAGCGATCCTGGGTCGCCGAGTACTTGTGACGGGGGCCTCAGGAGGGGTCGGCCGATTTGCCATCCAGCTGGCTCACCTCGGTGGTGCGGAGGTCACGGCGTTGGTCACCAGCCGATCGGCGCGGGCGGAAGGGCTTCGCCAGCTTGGTGCCGATGACGTCGTCTCCGACATCGATGATCTCCGTGGTCGTTTCGACCTCATCCTCGAGTCGGTGGGAGGCGAGACGCTCGGCCGCCTCGTGACCAGAGTCGACCCCCAGGGGACGTTGGTCATGTTCGGCAACAGCTCTGACGAACTGACTACGTTCAACGTCCGCGACGTCTACAACGATGCCCTCGTCCGTCTTCAGGGGTTCGAGTTGTTCTTCGGTGGCGACCCGTTCGGTCGCGACCTCGGGTACCTCGCCTCGCTCGTTGCCGACCGCAAGCTCGATCCCCAACTCGGCGGGGAGATGCCCTGGAGAGATCACCAAGGCGATGGATCGCTCGGACCGGGACGTCGCCGGGAAGATCGCCTGACGCTCGGCGAGCGTTGAGCGTCAGTCGACGTACTGCAGCGGCGTGACTACGAAGTCGTCCGGCACTTCACGCCGTCGCGTGGTTCGGGCAATAGCCTGACCCATCGACTTCTTGCGGACTGCTGCTGGGCTCCACGGCTCCGGATGAGTTGGATCGGCACCGTCTCAACGCACGCGTCCGGATCATCGGCTCGGTGGTGCTCGGTACTTCCGGAAGTGGGGCGACTGTACGTGCGCGTCGTACGCCGCTTCGTCGGCGTACACCTCGAAGAACCGCAGCGCGAGGGCTGTCCTTCTCGGCGACGGCATAGAGGGCCAAACGCCGGCTCGACTCGATGGATTCGTCCATCTCTTCCTTGACCGCCGAGATGAACGCGTCCCGCTGTGCGGGGTCAACTTCGATGTCGGCTGCGCACGAACGGTGTCGGCGTCGAGCCGAGTGTAGTGAACCGTTGTGTCAGTCCACGTACTGCAGCGGCGTCACCACGAAGTCGTCCGGCAGCTTCACGCCGGTCGCGTGGTTCGGGCAGTAGCCGTCCGGGTTCTTGTCCAGGTACTGCTGGTGGTAGTCCTCGGCGTAGTAGAACGGGGTCGACGATGCGTCGACGATCTCGGTCATGATCTCGCCGTAGCCCGCCTTCGACAGCTGCTCCTGGTACATCGCCTTCGAGGCCTCGGCGACGGCCCGCTGCTCGTCGTCCGCGATGATGATCGACCGGTACTGGGTGCCGACGTCGTTTCCCTGGCGCATGCCCTGGGTGGGGTCGTGGTGCTCCCAGAACGTCTTCAGGAGCGCCTCGTACGAGATCCGCTCCGGGTCGTATGCGACCAGGACCACTTCGGCGTGCCCGGTCTGGCCCGTGCAGGTCTCTCGATAGGTCGGGTTCGGGGTGGAGCCACCGGCGTAGCCGACCGCTGTCGTCACGACGCCGGGGAGCTGCCAGAAGTCCTTCTCGTCACCCCAGAAACAGCCGAGGCCGAAGATCGCGGTCCTCGTGCCGTCGGGCCACGGACCGGCGAGCGGCGTGCCGAGGACGGTATGGATGCCTGGCGTCATGATCGGCTCGGGACGGCCGGGGAGGGCATCGGTGGGGTCGGGGATGGACGCGGGCTTGGACTGGAAGAACCTCATGGCCGCAGTCTACCGGCGATCCATGACGGCTCGGTGACGCTGCGTCAGCTCGCGCGGGTGATCCGGACGTCGTCGATCTCGACCTCGACGAGGTTGTTCGAACCGCCGTCAACGGCCTCGAAGCGAAGGTGGATGGACTGGCCCGACCCAGCGTCCATCGAGACCGATGCGGTCCGCCAGACGCCGTCCACGTCGGCGGCCTTGCCGGCCACGGTGAAGACGGTCGTCCGGGTGCCGTCCTGGGCCTCCACGATCGCGCGCAGCTGGTCCGAGGATGTGGCCTTCGCGTCGTGGGCGAACACGTAGCGGAAGGTGAACTTCTGGCCGGCGGTGGAGGGCAGCTTGATCGCGGCCGAGCGGATCGACGTCCGTCCGTCCAGGTCGTATGCGTTGGCACTGGCGCCGGCCGGCGATCCGGTCACGAGCGCAACGGACCCGGACGTCGTGGTGCCGAGTTGCTTGGCGCCGGAGTACGTCGTGGAGGCCGGGTTGCTCCGCGAGAAGCGAGCGGTGGTCGGGGCCGTGTCGGTGCCGTCCGGATCCAGCGTCCAGCCGCGCCGGACCTCCATGTCGTCGTCGTAGGCGCCACACCGAGCGGTCGCGACCGTGGCTCCGCGGACACTCAGCGGGCACCACGCCCGCTCCATGAGGTACAGGACGGCTTCCTTGTTGCGGCCCGTCTCGGCGGCGATGAGCGAGTCGTCCGGGTAGTCCTTGGCCGACAGCTCGAACGTGTACGAGAACGTGCGGTAGGTGCCGTACAGGTAGTCGCGGTCGTCCCGGAGGTGAGATAGAGGTCGCTGGCCTGCTCGGGGTGTAGCCGTTCGTCGCGGCCATGTGCCGGCCGATCGTCATCAGGGCCGAGCGGTCATCGGTGGTCATGTCGGCCGGGACATCCGTGTAGGTGTAGCCGTACGGCCACATGACCAGGCGCCCGTATTCGTGGAACGTGATGGACGTTCGGATCTGCTGGCGTCCGTCGACGACCCGGCTGGCCAGGAAGTCGCGCATGGCTCGGGTCTCCGGGCGCGGAGAACGCGGATGGGCCGCGGTAGGTGATGGCGGCGGGGTTCGTGCTGGTGTTGCCCTCGGTGCCCCAGCGGTAGCCGTAGTTCCGGTTGAGGTCCGTCCCGGTGTAGCCGGTGCCCGGACGTGGGCTGGCGGTTCTTGCGCCAGAAGTGGAACTTGCCGCCGGAGATGTCGTACTCGGCGCCGTCCGGGTTGACGACGAAGACGATCCAGACCTCGCGGCTGTTCACGATGTTCGTGATCCGCGTGTCCGTTCCGTAGCCGTCGACCAGCCAGTGCATGATCCGCAGGGTCATCTCGGCGCCCATGTGCTCGTCGGCGTGGGTCGCGCCATCGAAGAGCACCTCGGGCTCGGTCTCGTCCGTCGCCACGTTGTCCGAGATCTTCATGGCCCACATCTCGCGACCCTGGTGGCTCTTGCCGATCGAGAACCGCTGGGCGATGTCCGGGTGGGCGGCGGCCACGGCTGCGGTCTCGGCGGCGATCTCCGTGTAGCTGTGGTAGCCCGTGAAGCCCGCCGGGAACTCCGTTGCGAGGACGGCGGTCGGGACGGCCACGAACAAGCCGAGGGCGACGATGAGCGCGCGGAACGAGGTACGGGAGCGGCGGGGTCGGTCGTTCACCGGGCCATAGTGGCCGATGCGGCGGCTACTGGCCAATGCCCGGATGGTCCAACGCCGTCGGCCCGGTCGTCCTGCGGGGAGAGACGGACGACCGACGCGCGATCACCCCTCGCGTATCCTGTCCGCCATCGTCAGCGCGGAGGAACCCGATGGCCACCCAGCGATACTCGGTCGATATCAAGGAAGCAGGTCGAGCCTGGGTGCCGCGCGCCACGCTGAGCAGCGCCGACTACGCGAGCCCGGAGGTCTTCGAGGCGGAGCGCGAGCGGATCTGGTGGGGCGACTGGGTCTGCATCGGCCGAAGCGCGGAGATCGCCGAGCCGGGTGAGTACATCGTCCGCGACCTCGCCGGGGAGAGCATCTTCGTGGTCCGCAACCTGCAGGGTCAGCTTCGCGGGTTCTACAACGTGTGCAGCCATCGCGGCACGAAGTTCATGGACGACTGCGAGGGCACCGGCAAGGTCAAGAAGGCGTTCAAGTGCCCATACCACGCGTGGTCGTTCGACCTCGACGGCAACCTGATCGCATCGCCCAACGTCCACGAGGACGACGCCTTCGAGCGTGCCGACTACCCGCTCTACGGGTTCGCCGTCGATGAGTACGCGCGGGTTCCTGTTCGTCAACCTGGCGAAGGGACCGGTCCGACCGTTGATGGACGCGCTGCAGGAGGGCGCCGAGACGATCACCGCCTACGAGCGCTTCCGGATGGACGAACTGCGCCTGGGCTTCCGGATCGTCTACGAGGTCAAGGCGAACTGGAAGATCGTCGTCGAGAACTACAACGAGTGCCTGCACTGCCCGCAGATCCACCCGGAGCTGGTCTCGGTCATCCCGCTCTATCGGTTCGGTGAGGTCTGGGACGACGAGACGTCCGATGCCGGCAACCGGATGGTCACCGAGGCCACGAACTTCAGCGTATCGGGCAAGGCGCCCCTGCCGCAGCTGCCCGGGCTGGATCCGGACGACTACCACATGTACTTCGGGACGTACGAGTTCCCGAACCTGATGGTGAACCTCCACCCGGACGGCATGATGAGCTACATCGCCTTCCCGAAGGGACCCAACCACACGACCGTCATCTCCGAGTTCTTCTTCCGGCCGGAGACGATCGCGGCGCCCGACTTCGATCCGTCGGCGATGGTCGAGTTCTGGGACCTCGTCAGCAAGCAGGACTGGGAAGTCGTCGAACGAGCGCAGACCGGCGTGTCGTCGCGGGCGTTCACCCGCGGCGTCTACCCGCGCCAGGACCGCTTCCTGTTCTGGTTCAACGAGGAGTGGCGGACCCGCATGGGGCGCGAACGGCTGGGGTGATCTGTTGCGCCAGCTCGCACGGTTGGCCCATGTCGAACGACCACGATCCGCTTGCGCAGTAGGTCATGCCACGGTACTGTGTCTTGCATGGGTACTGACGTCGTGCTTGTTACTCGTCAACGGGCCAGGCTGACCGGGCAGGGCCAGATCACCGTTCCCAAGGCCGTGCGAGATGCGTTGGGTGCCCGGCCCGGTGATGACATCGAGTTCGTACCGCGGGGCGACGAGCTATTGATCGAGGTCAGGCAGCGGCGGAGCGTGCTCGACTTCGCGGGGATCGCGGCGGACGCCAAGGACCATGTCCCGGACACGGCCGCCGAGCTGGACGGGCTCATCGACACGGGGATGCGCGAGGCGGCCGTTGCGCGAGCGACGCCCGACCATGGCCCGTCGGCGCCGCGTAGGGGAAGGTGAGCGGTCAAGGAAGGCAGCGGCGGCGGCGTCCGTCCGAGGTCGCGTATGCGGACACGAACGTGTTCGTCGCGTTGCTGGTCGGACCGGACCACCCGCTCCACGCGCCGGCGCTCTCGATCTTCCGTCGAGTGGCGGACGGGACCCTGTCGCTCATCGTGATGCCACTCATCGTTGCGGAGCTCGTCTACGTCGCTGGGTCGGTGCTCCGCTGGCCGCGTCGGATCGCCGGCGAGCGGCTGGGGGAGTTGTTGGCAGCCGACGGGCTAGTCGTCATGGAATCGGCCGCGATCCACCGGGCGCTCCGACTCTACGGCGAGCGTTCTCGGCTGGATTTCGCAGATGCCTACCTGGCGGCCATGGCACTGGAGGTTGGCCCGGCGGTCGTCGCGTCACTGGATGCGGACCTGGGTACCGTCGAAGGACTCGTCCGGATCGCGAGCTGAGCGGCTTCGGATCAGGGTGGGGGAGCTGGCTGGCGAGCTAGGATTCGAACCTAGGATCTCCTCGTCCAGAGCGAGGCGCCTTACCGCTTGGCCACTCGCCAGTGGGAGCGACGGGGATGATACCGCATCGCGCCGGGCGGCTCGTGCGGCTCGCCGCGCAGCTCCGTCGCGGGCCCATCGAGCGGTCTTCTGGTAGGCTCCCGCCCGTGAACCCCGAGCCTGATGAGGCGACTGGCGCCCGATGTGCCGGCGCCGGACGCGGACGCCGTCCGTCGCCGCCGCCCCCGACGAGCCCGCGCCGCCACTCCCGCTACATCCCGGCGATCCTCGACGCCATCATCCCGGGCGTCGGCCATCTCTTCGCCGGACGGCGTCGTCGCGCGCTCCTGTTCCTGTCGCCACTGCTGCTCGCCGTCGCCGCCGCGGTCTGGATCGGCCTGACCACCTCCGGTCCGAGGCTCGCCGCCTCGTTGTTCACGTCCGAGGTCATCTGGGGCCTCATCGCCGCCCAGGGCCTGTTCCTGCTGTGGCGGTTGCTCGCCGTCGGGTCCAGCCTGTTCGATCCCGGCCCTGCCCAGGCCAGGCGCTCGCGACGCCATCCCGATCGCCATCCTCCTGGTCGTGATGATCGCGCCGCAGGCCTATGCCGGATACGCGACCGAGGTCGCCCGCGAGGAGGCCGACGCGATCTTCGCCGAGCCGTCGCCGGTGGCCGTCGGCCCATCGGCGGAGCCCGAGCCGGACCCGAGCTTCCTGTCCACCGCCCCACCGAGTCCATCGGCGTCGCCATCCCAGTCCGCCTCGCCGTCACCGTCCCTGGCGCTCGCGCCACGGATCAACGGCCTGATCATCGGCGTGGATTCGGGTATCGGCCGCAACACCTACCTGACCGACACGATGATCGTGGTCTCGCTGGACCCGAACACCAAGACCGTATCGATGGTGTCGATCCCGCGCGACATGGTGGACGTGCCGCTCGCGGACGGCCGCCGATACCGAGGCAAGATCAACGGCCTGGTGTCCTATGCCCGCCACCATCCGAAGCAGTTCCCGGGCTCGGACGGGACCGGCTTCGATGTGCTGAAGGGGGCGCTGGGCGCGCTGCTCGACGTTCCGATCAAGTACCACGCCACGGTCAATCTCGGGGGGTTCGTCAAGGTGATCAACACCCTCGGTGGCGTCGATGTCGATGTCGCTCGAGCCTTCTGCGATCCCGGCTACGACGAGTACGGGTTCAACAACGGCTTCTCGATCTCGGCCGGCCGACATCACCTCAACGGGAACCAGGCGCTCGCCTTCGCGCGGGTGCGCAAGGCATCCGGTGAGAGCGACTTCACGCGCGCGGCTCGCCAGCAGGAAGTCATCTCCGGCATCCGCGAGGCGATCGTCGAAGGCCGGTTCCTCAACGACCCGGTCGGACTGCTGCGGGCGATCGGCAAGACCATCGCGACGAACGTGCCGCGCAAGATCCTGCCGGACCTCGCCGAGCTCGCCAGTGAGGTCGGGCGCGAAGAGACGTACCGAGCGGTCATCACCCATCCGCTGGTCAAGCCGGGCAACGACGCGCGCGGTTCCATCCAGATCCCGGACGTGAAGGCCATCCGCAAGCTCTCCGCGAAGCTGTTCCCGGTGGACGGTTCCTTGCCGAACGCCAAGTACGTCCTGAAGGCCTCGACCGGCTCGGTCAAGGGCAGCGGGGTCGGGAGCTGTGCGCCGCGCGCGACACCGAGGCCGACGCCGAAACCCACGCCGAAGCCGACTCCCAAGGCCACGCCGAAACCCACGCCGAAACCCACGCCCAAGCCGACGGCGACCCCAGCACCGACCCCGGAACCCACGCCCGGCCCCGACCCCGGAGCCCACGCCGGTCCCGACGCCTGCACCGTAGCGACCGGTACGTTCGGGGGAGGCGACATCCATCGCTCGTGATGGCACGATGGCAGGCATGACGCCGAACAACGGTCCGCGGCTCGCCCACGGGGCATCCGGGCAGCACGCCCCGCGCGGGCGTTCATCGCGACCTCGATTGATCGCGCTTCTGCTCACGGCGGTCTTCGCGACGGGCCTGGCCGCCACGGCGGTCGCCGCGACGCCGGCCCTTCCCGCCTGCAAGATCGGCGATGTGTACACCAAGCACCGCGGCTACAGCGACTGGAGCCGCTCGCTCCTCGACACGACCTTCCGGCTCTGGAGCGGGTACGCGCCGTCCGACCTCAGGAACACGTCGCTCGCCGGCCTCAACAGCGGCTACTACGTCCGAAGCTTCGTCGTGGCCGACCTCAAGGCGATGGCCGCGGCCGCGAAGGCCGCCGGCGCGCGGCTGTCCGTCCAGTCGGGCTATCGCAGCTACACCGCTCAGATCACCGCGTTCAACAACGAGATCCGCATCTACGGATACGCCACGGCACTCACGACCAGTGCCCGTCCGGGTCACAGTGAACACCAGCTGGGCACCACGCTCGACTTCAAGAGCTACGGCGGATCGGCCGCGTGGAACTACTCGGACTGGGGCACCTCGGCGGCCGGCAAGTGGCTCAAGGCGAACGCGTGGAAGTATGGGTTCGTCATGCCGTACCCCAAGGGCAAGTCAAGCGTCACCTGCTACGCCTACGAGCCGTGGCATTCCGCTATGTCGGTCGGGCGAAGGCCGCCGACGTCATGGCCAGCGGCTTGACCCTTGCGCCAATACCTGTGGCGTCAACAGACCGCGCCGACGGCCAGCCGCGACGCCGACGCCGACGCCGTCGCCGTCTCCGACACCGACAGCCCGACGCCGACGCCAGAGCCGAGTCCCAGCGAGCTCACCTCCACCGGGCTGACCGGCCGGATCGCGAGCTCCGCGGACTCGACGATCGGCCTCGGCGGCGAGCGCGATTCGATGACCTTTGGCACTGGCCCATGGACGGCCCCGTGCCCACCATCACCAGATCGCACGACGCGGTCACCACCGATCGCCGGTGGGATCGTGAACCGCAACGGAGGACGCAGCCATGGTCCGAGTGCTGGTCGTGGATCACGACGTGGACCTTGCGGATCTCAAGGTCGATTCACTTCGTCGTGCCGGATTCGAGGTGGATCAATGCGGCGGTCCGACACACGCCCTCCCGCCTGTCCCGTCCTGAACGGGATGCCGTGCTGGCAGGTCGAATGGGCGGACGTCCTGGTCTATGACGTCTGGGCCTCGGGGTTCTCCGGTGAGGAGCTGACCGAGGACCTGTTCGCAGTATCCGGACAAGGCCATCATCCTGACATCCCAGGGGATGGATGTCGGGTTGGGCCGGGCAGGATGTCGACACCTGTCCGGATCGCAGACCCGAGGTGCCCTGGCCAGGGCGGTCGGGACGCGTACGCCAGTCATGCACATCCGGGATCAACGATCAGTCAAGGCGCCTGACTTCAGGGTCCTGGGTCGGGTCCGGATCTCGCAGCCCGTCAGCGGATGACGAGGATCGATGGCTCGGTGAGTGCCGCTCGCCCTGCCGCGGTCTGTGACTCCACGACCGCCGGTTCCCAGGTGTACGTTCCGGGTGTCACGACGCGGGCGACGTAACGCAACCTGGCCACCGTAGCTCCGGGGTGATCGGACCGGCACAGAACGAGACGCGCTGGCCGACCTGTGCATACGGGTAGCTGGCGTTCCGCGCCGGCGGCGACTCGCCGTTGTCCGGATCGACCCAGGCTTCGAGGTTCCCGACCGGCACGAGCCCGGACGGAAGGAGGTCGGTCACGAGGTGGCAGCCGGTCGGTGCCTTGGGCCCGAGTTCGACGTCGAGGTCGACGATGACGAGGTCGCCTGTCTCGATCGTCCCGCCCGGGGTCACCCGCCGGCTGATGCGTGAGATCCGGGTCTCGCTCGAATGCGGCCGCGTCGACGGGTTCCCTCCAGCTGGTGGTGACCCCGATCGCCCCGTTGACGGGTTCGACCGTGAGCGTGTCCAGCTGCCGAGCGGTGACCGACATGCGGAACGTCTCACCCGGTTCGAGATCGACGACCGTGCGCTTGCCACCGATGGCGTAGGCGAACGAGGCCGGCTGTGGGGCTGGCGTTCCAGGACGGTCGCGATGTACCCGACCGCGTGGAGCGCGTGACGGCGCCTCGGCGCTCGGGTTCGCCTCGACGTAGGCCCAGAACCGATGCGCCAGCGGGTCGCCGTTTGCGGCGGCAAGCAGGGCCATCAGGGCCGTTGCCGCGGTGATGTCCGCGGCGCGAGTCGCCGACCCGCAGCCGGGCCTGATCGTCCGACGGCCTCGCCATAGTCCTCGACCAGCGCAGCGGCGATCGATCGTGCGGTCGTCGGCGTCGCCGAGGGCGGCCGCTCCGAGGCCGAGCAGCAGGCGCTCGCGGATCGTGAGGCCCGGGCTCGGCGGCCGCGGCCTGGATCTCCGGCAGGACGCCGGCGCCGAGACCCGCCAGACCGGCCAGCGCGTAGATCGCGCCGCTCGCGCGTCTCCTTGTCGTTGCCGGCGATGGTCGACAGGTACGCCTCGAGGCGGCCGGCGTCGAACCGGTCCGGGGCGACAAGCGCCGCGAGCGACCGATCGCCTCGAGGTCGCTGCTCGCATACGGGACGACCGCCAGGCCGCCGTCGGGCGTCTGGTACGTGGCGCCGTCGAACGTCGGCTGCCGCGGTCGGGCTCGGCGACGTCGAACCGCGTCCTTCAGGATCGAGGCGGCCGCCGCCGCAGCCAGGACGTTCTCGAGCCGGCCGGAGTCCGTCCGGCAAGATCCACGAGAAGCGGCACATGCGCGCCGGCACCGGCGTCGGACACGATGATCTCGGTCAGGCCGGCGCCGCCCTCGACGTGGCTGCTGCCGCGTCGGCTCAAGGTAGGCGGTCTGCGTGCGCTCGAGGCGCGAGTCGACGACCGTGAACGTGCGGGTCAGCCGATCCTGGCGCGCGCTGTCGCCGCTGCCGGTGCGCGCGGTGATGGTGACCTTGTGGCGCCCGAGCGACAGCTTCGGGAGCGGGACCGTGACGGTCTCGAATGCGTCGGCGCGCAGTCCGCTGACGTGCAGCCCGAGACTGTCCGAGTCGACCGCGAAGGTGACCGGGGACGCCGGCCTCGAGCGCCGTCCCGAACGCCCGGAGCCCGATCTCGGGTCGATCCGAGACGAGGTACTCGGGGGCGATGGTCGCGTCGGCGAAGAACGGCAGCCCGACCGGGATCGGCGATCGAGCCCTCGCCGGCCTTCAGACCCGTCGCCGATCGCCGAGGCGCCGACACGCCAGGAGGTCGAGATCGTCCGCGACGTTGAATCGTGACGGTGGCTCGGCCGTCCGAGCCCGTGTCGACCGTCTTGAACAGGAGCGAGTCGCGGAAGTCGTCGCGGCCGCCACCGCCGGTCGTGTCGCCGCCGCCAGTAGTCCGATCGTCGCCACGTGGGCTGCGATGGGAGCGGTAGGTCGCTCGGATGCCCGGATCCGACACCCGCGTACATCTCGCCGAGCGGGTCGGCGGCCTCGGCGGCCCCACCGATGCCGAACAGCTTCTCGTCGACCGCACGCAGGACGACCGTCGCGGCGACCGGATCGCCGGCCCGGTCCCGCGTGGTGACCGTCAGCGTGACTTCGGCGCCCGGCGCGTAGCGAGCGGCGTCCGTCGTGAGCCCGACGCGTGAGCCTGCGGTCCGACGACCGGAACGGCGCCTGCGAACGCGGTGCGTCTCCGAGTACCGGGAGCCGGTGAACTGGACGCCGTCGATCGTCGAGGTCGGGCGGCGCCGATGCGTCGAACGTCGCGCGGAAGCGGCCGAGGCCTGGACGACGACGTCGCGGAGCCCGCGCTGGGCCGTGTAGAACAGGTAGCGATCCGGGCACTTCACCGGCCGCCGCGCCGGGTCGGACATCGTCAGGTCGATCGGCTCGCCGACCCCGAACTCGGCCTGGCTGTCCAGTCCGGACCCGACGGTCAGCGTCAGGGACGCCTCGAGACTGGTCGATGATCTCCCGGTAGTCCGGCTCATTCGCCCATGCCGACCACCGGGCCGCGTGCGCGTCCGGATCGGTCGCGGACAGTCGAACCTCGTACGGGTGGCCGTCTGGACGCCTTGATCGAGGCCGAGAAGTGGCCGTCAGCTGTCCGTCTTGACCTTGACCGTGCCGGCGACCCGCTCGGCGCTGTCGTATCTCGTAGGTCGGCACGACCTTCTTCTCGATGAAGTCGTAGCGGGTGCCGCGTCTTGACGCGGGTGATGATGACTTCGGTGAAGGTGAGCCGTGACCGTGTCGGCCGGCGACGGCCGTCGCCGCCGGATCGAGCGACCACGGATCGGCGCCCGCGGCCGAGCTCGCGCTCGAGGCGGTCGCGATCGATCTCGCTCAGGGTGCCCGTGACCCGGACGCGCCCATCGCTGATCGTGGCAGTCGCCGTCGATGGTCCAGTGGCTCGGGAAGACGACGATCTCGCGGCTGGACGCCGGCGATCTCGCCCTCCTCGGCCGGGCCGGCGTGACCGAGACGGACCTGGTACTCGCGGCTGCCGCCCTCGTCTGTCGCTCCTCGACGGCCGCCGTGGGCGACGGTCTGCGTGTCGCGGTGCCCGTCGCGTCCGTCGTGAATGGACTTGTCGACGAGACCTCCAGGTCCGAAGCGGAACGCCCGGGACCGGCGAACCTTCGTAGAACGTCGCCGTGCGCGGTGACCTTGATCTGGTCGCCCTCGAAGTAGACCCGGCGACCGGTCAGTCACGTCGAGCCGGTAGGCGGGCTTCAGGATCCGATCCGACCTGGAACCGGCTCGTGGCGACGAGACGGTCCCCGACCCGCAGCTCGAGCTCGTACCAGCCTTCCGGGAGCGTCGTCAGCGCGATCGAGCTCGGCGAACACGCCGATGGCGTTCGGGTGGACCGTCGTGGTGGACGAGCGGCGGCCCGGACTGCGCGTACCCCGTCGTCCTCGCTACCGAGCGAGACGGATCGTGACGGCTTCGGGCACGTCGACCGGTGTCGCGGTCGCGGACGACGCCCCAGGTGTTGACCGTGTCCGTCGAGCGATACAGCGTGCGGTCGGTGTCGAAGGCCTGCCAGTACGCAGGCCTCGTCGCTGGACGGACCCGTCCATCCGATGCTGCCCTTGCCCTTCGGGATCGCGACGGTCCGGTCGCCGGGACAGGAAGGCCGCCCGATCGCCGTCACGGACGGTGACGAGCGGGACGCACGGGTCGGCGCACGATCCGAGCGGCGCTCTGGCACGACGCTCCGCGGGGTCGCCGCGAGCAGCGATCCCGTCGGCTGCCCGTGCCGACCCAGGTCCACGCCCTCGGACCGGCGACGGCGCCGGCGACCGCGGGCCGCCCGTCGCGAGGTCGTTGGCCCAGAGCAGGGTCTTCGTGTCCGAGACGACGAGGTAGCCCGCGATGTCGGTGACCTGGAGGATGGCCTGGATCGGTCGGCGTGGGGGACGGGAGCTGACGAGGTACCAGCCCGCCGGCAGCCGCTCCGGCAGCTCGGTCCAGAGCACGCCCTCCGAGTCCTGGAGCCTGGCGTCGAGCGCCACGACCCGGGTCAGACCGGCGGTCGGCACGAGGTCGCGCGGTCGACACAGCGGCCCAGCGCGGGAACGCCCGGATCTCGCGGTAAACCTGCGATCGCGGCGTCGAGGTCCGGCGATCCGATAGACCTCGATCGGGGCGCTCGTCGGCGGTGGGGCGGCGTTGCTCCTCGATCCGCGCCGTCCTGGAACGCCCAGACCGCGATCGATCGGTCGGTCCCTGGTCGCCGATTCGAACAGGTCGTCGGAGAACTGGAACGTGTCGTGACCTGGCGGCGCGCCGTCGGTCGCGGCGGTCTCGAACCGGAAGCGTGACGCCTGCTCGAGGCGCTCGCCGGTCGCGCCGACCTCGATGCCCGGGTGAGACCGTGACCGTGTAGATCGTCGCCGGGACGAGGGGCCTGTCGGGCACGAACGCGAGGACGCGGCCGTGCTGCTCGAACCGGCCGGCGACCTTGGGCTGATCGTCGACGTGGCTGGCGGCGTCGACGACGCCGTCCTGGTCGAAGGTGACCTCGATGCCCGGTATCGAGCGGGACGTCCGTCTCCGTGTTGCCCGGGCACGCGTGCCGACGACCCGCAGCGGCTGATGGGCCTGGAACGCCCACGATCCAGGCCTCGTGCCGTCAGCGGCCTTGCAGCGTGAAGCGGTAGGCGGCACCCGGGGTGAGCGGCTCGGTCGGGGTGATATGCACGGACTTGCCGTCGGCATCGGGCGTGACCGAGAAGGCGATCGGCGGCTCGACGGTCAGGCGTCGGGCGAGCTCGACGGCCGGGCGTGCCGTCGAGGCTGGTCAGCCGGAAGCCGCTGGCGAGGCCGACGACCCCGCCGGCGACGTCGTCGGCGGTGAGGTCGGCGACCGGGTCACGTGGGCTGGCCGCCAGGCGTCGAGCCGGGCTCGATCGACGGGGAGTGGCGCGCCCGATGGCGGCGCTGCCGGACGCCGTCGGGGCCGTGCGCCGACGGACTGCTGACGGCGACGTCCGGACCCGTTCAGGGCCGGCACGCCAGACGAGACCGCCGCCGATGAGGGCGACGATGACGACCGCGGCCGTCGTCACGACCAGCGGCCAGCGGTAGCGCGGCGGGATGGCGGGGAACGGCGGGCGGATGGCGACGCGGCGCGGCACGTCGGCAGGGCTTCCGTCGCGCGGCATCGGCCGCCGCGGCATCGGCGACGCCGCCGGCGCAGGCATCGAGGATCCTGCGCCCGGAGGTCGATCGGGGGCGTCGATCGTCGCGAGGCCGGCGAGCGCCCGGCGCATCGGCATCGAGGCCGTCGGCGAAGGCGCGACAGGCGCGCGCAGCTCCACCAGATGCGGCCAGGAGGCGCTGCGTCGATCCTCGGCCGACAGGTCGAAGTCGAGCGCCGCGGCGGCGAGTTCCCGGGCGCGATCGTGGTCGATCATGCCGGCCCCCATCGTACCTGGAGCCGCTGGCGGAGCTGGAGCCGCGAGCGGCACATCAGCGTCCGCGTGGCATTGCCGCTCCGGCCGATGGCCTCGGCGATCTCCATCCCGTTGAAGCCGTTGGCCGCCATGACCAGCGCGGTCCGGGCATCCGACGTCGAGTTCGCCGAGGGCGGTCTCGAGGTCGGACTGGCGCTCGTGCTCGAGGTAGGCCGGCTCCGGGCCCTCGTCGACGTCGGTCTCGACCAGCGCACCGAGCTGCCGCCGGGCGACGGTCGCCCGTCGCCCGCGCGAGACCGCGAGGTTGGCGATGACGCGGTACAGCCAGGCGCGGATGTTGTCGAGGCGTCCGGCCGGCCTCGACCTCGACGATCAGCCGGGTGAACGCCTCCTGGACGAGGTCCTCGGCGGCCTCGCGGTCGCGGCACGATCGCAGCGCGAAGGTGAACAGTTCGCGCTGGTGGGCGTCGTACGTGGCGGCGACGAGATCGGACGATCGCGCGTTCGCCACGACTCCACCCTGTGCCAGGGATTCGAGTTCACCCATGGTCGCAACGAGCATGTTCACGTGACATGAGACGCGCGTGGGGTGGCGGTTGTTGCTGTGCTCAGGGACCCGATCATCTCGAAGGTCCTCGGTAGGGCGCGCAGCCGCACTGGGCCGACATGACTTGAGACGCGCGGCAGCCGGTCTTGTTGCGGCTCGCCCCCTTCGAACGACAGATCTCCTCGGATCCCGCCGGACGGTCCCTTGTCCCCGGACGTACCCTTCCCCAATGACAGCGATCCCGCCCACGTTCCGCGCCTACGTCGCCGAGAAGATCGAGGACCGACGTCGAGCGCGGCGTCCGCGCGTTCGCCGAGGCGGACCTGCCCGCCGGGCGAGGTCGAGATCCGGGTCGCGCTGGTCGAGCGTGAACTACAAGGACGGCCTGGCGACGCGCGCCGACGGCAAGGTGGCCCGGATCAGCCCGCTCATCCCCGGCATCGACCTGGCCGGCGAGGTGGTCGCCAGCGCGGATCCGGACATCCCGGTCGGCGACGGCGGTCGCTCGCCCACGGCTACGACCTCGGGGTCGCGCGCCACGGCGGCTACGCGAGTACCAGCGCGTGCCGGCCGGCTGGGTCGTGCCGCTCGCGCCGGGCCTGACCGCCGCGCGACGCGATGGCGATCGGCACGGCGGGGTTCACCGCGGCGATGTCCGTGGTCGCCCTGGAGGACCGCGGCCTCGAGCCGGCCGACGGGCCGGTCCTGGTGACCGGCGCCAGCGGCGGCGTCGGCGGGACGGCCCTCGCGATCCTCGCCGACCGCGGCTACGAGGTCTGGGCGGCGACCGGCAAGGCGGACGAGGCGGAGCGCCTGACCGGCCTCGGCGCGGCCGGGATCCTGACCCGCGACGAGGTCACCGCCGAGGGCCGGCCGCTCGAGGCGGAACGCTGGGCCGGGGCGGTGGACGCGGTCGGCGGCGGCGACGCTGCCGTACGTCCTGCGCACGCTCAGGACGGGCGCGCGCCGTCGCGGCCAGCGGCAACGCCGGCGGCCCGAAGCTCGACACGACCGTCTTCCCGTTCATCCTGCGCGGCGTCGCGCTGCTCGGGATGGACTCGGTCACGGTGCCGATCGCCCGCCGCCGCGGCTGTGGGACCGGCTGGCGACGGACCTGCGGCCGCGGGAGCTCGGCGGCACGTGACGGAGGTCGACCTCGACGGCCTGGACGGGCGCTCGACGGGATCGTGGCCGGGACGGCGCGCGGCCGCTGGATCGTGCGGGTCGACGGGCGACTGACGTCGCTCGCTACCGGCCGAGCCGAGCGACCCGCCGGTAGAGCGGCCTCGTAGCCGTCCACCATCCGCGCCACGGAGAATCGCTCCAGCGCCGACTCCGGATCGCCGCGCGATCCAACCCGTCCAGCCGGGCGTCGAAGTAGGCGAGCTGCTGGGCGTCATCGCCGAGGAACCCATCGATCCCGTCGCGGACGAGCTCGGGGATGGCTCCGGACCGACGAGCCAGGACCGGCGTCCCGCAGGCCAGCGCCTCGATGACGACGAGACCGAACGGTTCCGGCCAGGCCGACGGGACGAGGGCGGCCCGACTAGAGGCCACCAGCCGATCGCGTTCCGCATCGGACAACTCGCCGAGCATCGTCACGTCGGCGCGCGCCAACGCCGGCCGGATGACTGCTGCCTGGTAGTCGATCTCGATCGTCGTGGTCGGGATCTTGGCGGCGACGAGCAGGCGACGGCCGGTCAGGCGGGCGATCTCGATCGCGTCGAGGAACCCCTTCTCAGGCGTGATCCGGCCGACGAAGCAGAAGTCCTCGCCCGGCGTCTCGACCATCGGCGGCAGGTCGAACGTCAATCCGTGGTGGACGACGGTCCAATCCGCCTCGGGATGCACCCGGGCCTGGTCATTGCTGACCGCTACCAAGCCTGGCGGTGCGCCGGCGAAGGCGTCCTTGGCCCATGGGACGTCCAGCCGCCCATGGAACGTTGACACGACCGGGATCCCGGCCCGACGAGCGAGGTCGAGATTCCAGCGATCCACGTGACCGTGGATCAGGTCGAAGTCTCCAGCTCGATCCAGGACCATCCGGACCGTTGCCTCGAAGTAGGCAGACGGGTCCCCCGCGAACCCCGTCGGTCGAAGCGCATGCGGCACGGTGACCACGAGTTCGCCCGGGATCCGGGAATCGCCGCTGGCGAACGTCGTGACCTGGTGGCCACGTCGGTCCAGCTCTTGCACAAGCTCGGCCACGACCCGCTCCGTCCCGCCGTAGGCGATGGGGGGCACGGCCTCCAGCGGCGGAGCGACCTGGGCGATCCGCAGGGGGCGCGCGGCATCCCGGCCGCCGTCGCTCACAGTCGAACGATGACCTCCAGCGGCCCGTCCTTGCGCAGGACCTCGGCGCTCGTCAGGCCTCGCCATCGGTGCAGCAGGAGGTCGCACGACGCGGTTCCCACTCGCAGGCCACGGATCACGATCTTGGTGATGTCCGGCGGCAGGTCTGGCCTCTCGAGGGTCAGCTGGCCCGCAGCCGCGTCCGCGTGCAAGCCCAGCATCGTGCGGATCAGCATCAGCGGTGCGCCGGCAGCCCAGGCCTGCGGCGAGCACGCCACCGGGTAGGCGACGGGGGCGACCGTGGACGCCCGATCGAAGCCGCAGAACAACTCCGGGAGCCGGTAGGCCGGGAACTGATGCGCCGCTGCCAGCAATCCGCTGCTCAGCTTCCTGCCGATGACGTCGAACCCGTAGCGCCGGGCGCCGGCCGCCGCGATCGCGGTGTCATGTGGCCAGACGGAGCCCGTGTGGTAGCCGATCGGGTTGTAGCCGGGCTGATCCGCGGCGAGGGTCCGCAGGCCCCAACCGGACGCCATCCGATCGGAACCGAGCACGTCCACCACGAATTCCCGCCTGATCCACGTCCACGATGCCGCTCCACAGGCAATGCCCGGCATTCGATCCGACGGTGTCGACCGGCCGCTTCGAGCCATCGAGGGCCATCGCGATGAACCCGTCGGCCAGGACGAAGGTCGGCGAACCGGCGCTTGAGGTCCGCGGCCTCCGCCTCGAGTCGATCTGCGAGGCCGAGGTCGTTGCGCATCCGGGCGAGCCTGGCGACCCGGCGCTTGGCATCGAAGACATAGCCCTGGACTTCGGCAAGGGCGATCGGTCCCTCGGCATGGGTTCCGTCCCTCCATCGGATGGCATCGACGGAGTCCTTCCAGCCCTGGTTGAGCAGTCCGGTGGCGGCGCGACGCTCGTATTCGACAAGCCCATCGCCATCGCGGTCGCCGTACTCGTCGATCCAGCGCAGGGCTGCGAGCACGTTGGGCCAAAGCCGCTGGACCAACGCGTCGTCACCGGTCCAGTCGTAGGTCTCTCCGAGCAGGACCAGCCAGAGTGGCGTCGAATCCACCGACCCGAAGTAGGGCGAGAAGGGCAGCTCACCCGTGCGCGTCATCTCGCCGCTGCGGAGCTCGTGGAGGATCTTGCCGGGTTCCGCGTCGCGCCACGCGTCCACCGCGACGGCCTGCCTCGAGGCGAGTTGCTCGAGTGTGTCGATGGCCAGCCGTGGGTGGAACGCGACGGTCTGAAGCGACGTGATGATCGAGTCGCGGCCGAACATGCTGGCGAACCAGGGAACCCCCGCCGAAAGGAACGGTCGGCCGTCGTCATCGGTCGATTCGAGCAGGCACAGGTCGTCCATCGACCGCTTGATCACCTCGTTGACCACTTCGTGGTCCGTCTCGATGACGACGCTGTCACGGAGCCACTCCGCGTGGACACGCGCCGGGTCGGTGGCGTCAGGGTGAGGTGGGTCGATCTCCGGACGCGTCGGGGGGTCGTGGGAGGGACGGACGTTCCACTGGGCCACCCAGCGTTCGCCGGGGCCGAGCTTCGATGTCCACGTCGCGACGACCGCGCCCCGGCCGCATCCGGCGTCGCGCCAAGGGTCGGGGCCGGGTCGAATGAGACCGTCGTGGTGACGGTGACACCGTCCAGCCCGACATACCCGAACACCAGGCCACCGCCCGGCGTGACTTCCACGGGGAGCGATCCGCCGCGGCCGACACGGGCATACCCGCGGACTTCGAAGATGTCGGCGGCGTCCATGTCCAGTTCGAGCTGGACGTCCAGGTCGAAGGTGACCGGGCCGTGGTTCTGGATCTCCAGTCGCTCACGGTAGATCTCGGACAGTGTCCGTTCCCGTTCGATCGAGATGGTCTGGCGAGCGATAGGCCCGTGATCGCCCATCTTGTCGCCGGGGTCCTTGCGCAGCTCGGCGTTGGTCGCGATGACGGTGCCGTGCCAGCTCCCGCCCGGATCGGAGTGGAGGACGACGGGCCGCTCACCGCCGACGCGCAGGACGCTGCACGACAGGACTCGCGTATCGCCGTCGTACAGCCCGAGGCCCCGGCTATCCGGCTGGATATCACCGAATGCATCGGACAGAAGGAACAGATCGCGATGCTTGAGGACCTGGGCGGACCCCAGGTCCGTCGCCCTGATGATCGGACGCGGGCGGGCCGGGAAGGTCCGGGGTGGGAGGTTCGGCCCCGCAGCCTGATCGTGCGCCACGCGGTGAGTCTAGTCCAACTCCCCTCGGAGCTGGGTCAGGGCGCGCTTGAAGGCCGAGGTCGCATGCTCCGGTGGAAGGTCCCCGAACGGATGCTCCGCGATCGCCTCCTCGAGTGACCGCTCGCCGATATGGACGTCCATCGCCAGGCTTGCCAGCGCGGCGAACGAGGCCGCCTGCGACTGCGCGAAGGCGGGGCCGGCGTGGTCGCCGTGGCCCGGGACGATGACGCCACTGACCAGGGGCACGATGGCGGCCGAGGTCGCGACCCAGTCGAGCGGATAGCCGTCCCCGAAGAACGGCACGTTGCCCTGTTCGACCAGGTCGCCTGCGAAGAGGACATCCGCGCCCGGCACTGCGATGACGATGTCGTGATCCGTGTGGCCCCGTCCGAGATATCGAAGGTCCAGCGGGCGCCCGCCGACCTCGATCGTCGCGGACTCGGCGAATGTCCGATCGGGCGGATCGATGACCACCTGGGCGAGATCCGTGGCGAGGCCCGGTTCCTCCCGTGCGATCTCGGGCTTGCGGGCCTCGCCGGTCCGCTCCATGAACGTGACGCAACGCTCGTGGCCCCAGATCGTCGCGGGCCGGAAGACGTGGTTCCCGTAGGCGTGATCGAAGTGGCCGTGGGTGTCCACGACGACGGTCACCGGGAACAGCGTCAGCTCTAGCAGGTCCGCCTGGATCTCACGGGCCTGCGGGTAGGTGCTCCGCGTGTCGATGACGAGCGCTTCGCGGTCGCCGAGCACGACGCCGATGTTCTGGTCGTAGAACGCATACCGTCGCACGAAGACGCGGTCACCGATCTCGACCCAACCGTCCTGCGCGCCCATGACGGCATGGTATCGGCCCGGGTCGGTGCCGTGGCCGCGAGTCGCGTACGCTGCTCGCATGCCATCGATCGTGAGCCACGTCGACACGGAAGATGGCACGGACCTGCTGGTCAGGCACTGGCCCGCGGACGAGGTCGAAGCCGGTGGAGCGTGGGCCGGCGCCCCGTGGGCCTCCGTGTTGATCGTCCACGGGCTGGGCGACCACTCCGGCCGCTACGAATACGTCGGTGACCAGATGGCGTCGGCGGGTCTGGACGTCTGGGCCTACGACCAGCGCGGGAACGGCGGATCGGGCGGGCGGCGCGGTCACGTGGACCGCTGGTCCCAGCTGCACGACGATCTCGAAGAGCGACTCCACGCTGTCCGTTCGGGTGGGGAAGGGCGACCGGTCGTCCTCTACGGACACTCGGTCGGCGGTCTGGTCGTGGCCGGCTACCTCGCGTCGACGGACCGCCCGCTCCCGGATCTCGCGGTCGTGGCGTCGCCCGCGATGGAGTCCACATTGCCTCGCTGGAAGCTGTCGCTGGCGGGCGTGCTGGGCAAGGTGAGACCGACGTTCGGGATCGCGAATGGCATCGACCCAGGGACGCTGTCCCGCGACCCGTCCGTCGGCGAGCGCGCGGCGGTCGATCCGGTGACGACCAATACGACGACGGCCCGCTTCGGCGCGGAGGCGCTGGCGGAACAGGATCGTGTGCGGAGCACGTGCGTGCTCATCAGCGTCCCCACGCTCGTCCTGCACGGTCTCGATGACGGTCTCGTCCCGGCGTCGTCATCCGAGTTCTTCGCGGCCGTGCCGGGCGTCGAGCGGCGGACCTACCCTGGGCTTCGACATGAGTTGCATAACGAGCCCGAAGGACCGCAGATCATCGACGAGGTGATCGCCTGGCTTCGAGAGCGTGCTACAGTCGAGGTCTAACCGAATATCGCCTCCGGGGAGCGCAGCGTGCGCTGAGAGTGTGGCCAGGCCACAGACCCGCCGAACCTGATCCGGCTCATACCGGCGAAGGAAGCAGGCCGTACGACACGAACTGACGCCGTCCCCGGCAACCGGAGGCGGCGTTCTTCGTGTCCGAGATGGAGGATCCGCAGGCACATGGCTGGCATCACGACAGAGCGGGCGCCTGGCACCCTGCCGGAAACGCGTTGGCGGACGCGCGACATCGTCGTGGCGGCCGTCATCGGCGTGGCGTTCGGCGTCGTCTTCTGGGCATGGAACCTGGCCTATGCAGCGGTCGACCCGATCTTCGCGTTCGCCCCGTGGCTGAAGGACCTGATGTATGGCGTCTGGCTGATGCCGGCCATCCTGGCCCCGCTGGTCATCCGCAAGCCGGGGGCGGCGATCTTCGCCGAGATCGTCGCGGCCGGGGTGTCGGCGCTGCTCGGCAGCACCTGGGGGCCGGACGTGCTGCTGTCCGGGTTCATGCAGGGCGCGGCGGCAGAACTCGTGTTCGCCTTCACCCTGTACCGGTCCTACGGCGCGATCACCCTGGTCCTGGCCGCCGTGGCGAGCGCGCTCGCCGCCTTCCTGCACGACTGGGTCATCTACTATGCAGCCGTGGATCAGACGATCCAGATCCTTCGGGCTTCGGCCATGGTGGTCTCGGCCGCGCTGGTCGCCGCCGGCGGGTCCATCCTCCTGGCCCGGTCGCTGCGACGGACAGGCGTGCTGGACGGGTTCCCGGACTGAGCCTCGCGGTGACCTCGCCTGGCCGGATCCGGGCAGATGGGCTCGGCTTCACGTACCGCGGCGCGAGTCGGCCGGCGTTCCGTGACGTCTCGTTCGACCTGTCGCCCGGTGGCTGTCTGCTGGTCGTAGGCCCGTCCGGGTCGGGGAAGAGCACCCTCGCGCTGGCGGTGGCTGGGCTGGTGCCGCGCGACATCCCGGGCGACCTGACCGGATCCCTGACCGTGGACGGGCGGGTGGGTGTGGTGTTCCAGGACCCGGCTTCCCAGCTCGTGATGGAGCGGGTGGAGGACGAGGTCGCCTTCGGCCTCGAGAACCTCGGCTGGCCGCGTGACGAGATGGTCGCCCGGATCCCGGAGGTGCTCGCCGATAGCGGACTGGCGGGCCTCGAGCGGCGACGGTCCCAGCGACTGTCCGGCGGCCAGCAGCAACGGCTCGCACTGGCCGGCGCCCTGGCGCCGATGCCCGACATCCTGGTCCTGGACGAACCCACCGCGAATCTGGATCCGGACGGAGCGACGGCGTTCCTCGACCGGGTCGGCGCCCGGCTACAGGAGCGACGCGCGACGGTCATCCTCGTGGAACATCGGGTGGAGGCGGCCTGGCCACTCGCCGACCTGGTACTGGCACTTGACGGGGACGGGACGCCGATCGACGTCGGAACGCCCGATGACGTGCTCGCCCGGTCCGGCGAGCGCATGGCGGCGGCCGGGATCTGGCTGCCGACCGAGACCGTTCCGGCCGCCTCGGAACCTCGGATCATCGCGCCGGTTCCCTCCGCCTCGCCGGTCATCATCGCCGAGGCAGTCCGCTTCGGCTATGAACGCGATGTCCCGGTCATCCGCGACGTGTCCGTGTCGATCGCCCGAGGTGAGCGCGTCGCGCTCATCGGACCGAACGGGGGCGGCAAGTCCACCCTCGGGCGGCTGCTCGTCGGCCTGCTTCGCCCGGACCATGGCGGCGTGGACCTGGCAGGGCACGAACCATCTCGACTCGAACCGGCGGCCCTCGCGAGGCTCGCGGGCTACGTCTTCCAGGACCCGGAGTCCGGGTTCCTCGCCGAGACCGTTGCGGAGGAGGTCGGCCTTGGCCTCACGCCGGCCGAATCGGCACGTATCCCGGAGCTGATGGATCGGCTCGGACTGCCTCTTTCGTCGTTCGGACCGCGAAGCCCGTACCGGTTGAGTGGGGGAGAGGCTCGGCGGCTGTCGCTGGCCGTCGCGCTGGCCCGCGATCCTGCCGTGCTCGTCCTCGACGAGCCCACATTCGGACAGGATCGGCGCGGCTATGACGGCCTGTTGCGGATCCTGCACGACCGATCGGACGCGGGCACGGCCCTGGCCATCGCCACCCACGACATGCGGCTGGTGGGCGACCTGGACGCCCGGGTGGTCGAGATCGACGACGGCTGGCTGGTGACCGGATGATCGTCGCGCGTGACCTGGCGCCGTCGCAGCTGGATTCGGTCCTCGGGCGGACGAGCCCGCTCCTCAAGCTGGCCATCTCGACCGTCTGGTTGCTGGGGCTGGCCACCACCGTCTCGGTCGGCCCGCCGCTGGTCATCGCTGCCGTGGCGGTCGTGACGGGACTCGCCCTGGGGCAGATCCCGCGGCGAGACCTGGGCCGTGCGCTGGCACCGCTGTGGTTGGCCGCACTCGGACTGGCCACGTTCAACACGCTGTTCGGGGCGGCGAACGGCGATCCGACGGCGGACGCGATCGCGCAGGTCGGCCCGTTCCGGATCACGGCGGCGGCGCTCGGTGCGGGCATCGGACTCGGCCTGCGCGTTGCGGCCATCGGGGCGGTTGGGGCGGTCTTCGCGCTGACCACCGATTCCACGCGACTCGTGGACTCGCTCGTCCAGCAGGGACACCTGCCGGAGCGGTTCGCGTACGGCGCGCTGGCGGCGTACGGGGCCGTGCCGCGGTTCGGCGAGGATCTCGCCACGCTCCGTCAGGCGCGTCGCATCCGTGGACTCCGCGGCAGCTGGCACCCTCGGCTCCTGGTCGGGCTGCTGGTCCTCGCGATCCGCCATGGGGACCGGATGGCCGTCGCGATGGACGCCCGCGGATTCGGGTCCGGCCCGCGCTCGCGCTATCGCGAGATCCGCTGGTCGTGGCTGGACCTCGTCGATGGCGCTTGCGGCCGGCGGGATCCTTCTCCTCGCGCTTGCGACCCGGTAGTAGGCTTGAATCGCTCACAAGCGTCGCAAGGGGCGTCTCGATGCCGAATATCGGTCCGATCGAGGTGATCGTGTCGGTCGCGATCGCCGTCATGTACATCGGTGTATTCGTACTCGTGGCCTACGCCGCGATCGTCCTGGTCGCCAGGCTGTTGCACCGCGTCCTGCCCGCCACGAACCCACGCGATCCGGCCATGGACGACCTGCGTTCACGGTTCGCCCGCGGTGAGATCGACGAAGCGGAGTACCAGCACCTTCGGTCCGTCCTGCAGGGAAGCTGAGCGGATCGACCCTCGCGTCCGCGATGATCGGCACGTGACGGGCACTCGCCCGCGATCGATGCTGGGAGGATGCCGGTGAGCGACCCGAAGACGATCGTCTTCTTCCCCGAAGGTGCCTTCGGGCCGACCAACAACTGCGTCGGCATCGGGCAGGTGCTCAAGGCCCGCGGCCATCGGGTCGTGTTCATCGTGGAGGAATCGTTCGCCGGAACGCTGGAGGCAAAGGGCTTCGAGGAGCGCCTGATGCGTCTCGGGCCGCCGCCGGAGGTGCCGGAGATCCCCGGCCAGTTCTGGATCGACTTCATCCGCGACACGTCACCGGTCTTCCGCAAGCCGACGATCGAGCAGCTGGGGGAGTTCATCGCGCCGACGTGGCAGGCGCTCATCGATGGCTCGAAGTACGTCACGCCACGACTGCTGGAGATCATCGGCGAACTTGCAGCGGACGTGATCGTGGAGGACAACGTCGTCGCGTTCCCCGCGTTGGCCGGGTCCGGCCGCCCATGGGTCCGGATCGTGTCGTGCAACCCGGCGGAGATGAAGGACCCGGCCATCCCGCCGTTCTCGTCCGGCTACTCCAGCACGGATCGCAGCGGCTGGCCGGCGTTCCTGGAGGAAGTGGAGCGGACGCATCGCGACATGTGGGGCGACTTCGATGCGTTCGCGCGCGAGCACGGCGAGGACGGTCTGTCGTGGGGTTCCCTTGGTCCCGACTTCATGGCCGAGTCGCCGTGGCTGAACCTGTTCCTGTACCCGGCCGAGGCGGACTACCCGCGCGAGCGCGGGCTCGCGCCGACATGGCATCGACTCGACTCGTCGGTCCGCGCCGCGGAGACGACGTGGGAGTTGCCAGACCACCTGCGCGCCCGCGACGGGTCGCTCATCTACCTCTCGCTCGGGAGTCTCGGGTCCGCGGATGTCGGGTTGATGCAGCGCCTGGTGGACCTGCTGGCGACCACGGAGCATCGGGTCATCGTCTCGAAGGGCCCGCTCGCCGACGAGATCACCCTCCACGACAACCAGACCGGCGAGGGCTTCCTGCCGCAGCCGGCGATCCTGCCCCAGGCGGACCTGGTCATCACGCACGGCGGCAACAACACCGTCACGGAAGCGTTCCACCACGGCAAGCCGATGATCGTGCTGCCGCTGTTCTGGGACCAGGTCGACAACGCCCAGCGCGTCGATGAGACCGGGTTCGGCGTGCGCCTCCCCGCCTACGACTTCCGCGACGAGGAGCTCACCGGCGCCATCGACGATCTCCTGGCGAACGACGCGCTCGCGGCGCGGCTGGCTGCCGTCTCCACGCGACTCCGGGCGAACCCAGGCAACGTGCGTGCGGCGGACTTCATCGAGCGCGTTGCAAGGACGGGGGAGCCGGTCACGGGCGGCTGAGGGTGGTGGGCCGCAAGGCGTACACGCCACCGCGTTTGAGTCGGAGGTCCTCGAGTTCGGTCGTCGTCTCGACTGGGTACGAGGCGAGCTCGACCAGCTCGTCAGTCGGCAGGTAACGGCGTCCGGGGTCGCCCAGGAGGACATCGATCCCGACGTCACGTGCCCGTTGCAGCCACGGCAGGACGCGCTCGGCGAGGCGTGCGTCATAGCAGCAGTCGCCGGCCAGGATGACGTCCACGTCGGGTGGCTCTTCGTCCAGCAGGTCACGACCGCTGGCCGCGACGCGGAACCCGTTCGCTCGCGCGTTGAGTCCGATCGCGGCGACCGCGAAGGCATCGATGTCGGCGCCGCTCACGCTTGACGCCCCAGCGTGCAGGGCAGCGATCGCGCACAGCCCGGAGCCTGACGCGAGGTCGAACACTCGCCGCCCAGCCACGGCCTCCGGGTGATCCCGCAGGTACCGCCCGAGCGCAAGCCCGCCGGCCCACGCGAACGCCCAATACGGGAGGGCGGCATCCGGGTCGTCCGTCTCGGTCTGGACGGCGTGCCACAACGGCAGCACCTCGTCGGCCAGGTGAAGGCGGATCTCCTCGAGCCCGGGAACCGGACGAACGAAGGTGTGGCGCAGGACGAAGGCGCGGGTCGAGGCGGCCATCCACGGACTCTAACCGTCGCGATGGCCGCATGGCCGGGCCCCACTCGGCGCGTCCGCCGCGCGGGCCACGCGGGTGACGACCTGCGTCGCAGGGTGGGACGGCCTTCCTGCCCTGGACTACGATGTCGTGACTCACTTTCCGGACCTGATCCGTCCCCAGGAGGCAGTCACGTGACCGATACCCTCGACGCAGTCAAGACCTACAGGCAATTCATCGGCGGCGAGTTCGTGGATGCCGCGGACGGCCGTACCGCCGACGTCATCAACCCGGCCAACGACCGGGTCATCGCGAACGTCCCGGCCAGCTCCAGCGAGGACGTCGACCGCGCCGTCGGTGCCGCTGCGACCGCCTTCGAGACCTGGAAGAAGACGACGCCGCAGGACCGGTCGCTCCTGATGCTCAAGATCGCCGATGCTCTCGAGGCGAACGCCGAGAAGCTCGGCCGGCTCGAGAGCGCCAACGCCGGCAAGCCGGTGGGCGCCGCGATCGACGAGATCGGTGTCTGCGCCGACCTCTTCCGCTTCTTCGCCGGTGCCGCGCGGGTCATGGACGGACTGGCCGCCAACGAGTTCGCGTCCGGCCACACCTCGATCATCCGGCGAGATCCGATCGGTGTGGTCGCCTCGATCGCGCCCTGGAACTACCCGCTGTACATGGCCAGCTGGAAGCTGGGGCCTGCGCTGGCGACCGGCAACACGGTGGTCCTCAAGCCATCGGCCCGAACGCCGCTGAGTGCTCTGGCCTTCGCCGAGATCCTGGGCGGGATCCTTCCTCCCGGCGTCGTCAACGTCCTGTCGGGCTCCGGTGCCGACATCGGCGACGCGCTGGTCGGGCACCCGACGGTGCGGATGGTCTCGATCACCGGCGACACGGCGACCGGCAAGCGCATCGCGAAGATCGCCGCCGACACCGTCAAGCGACTCCACCTGGAGCTTGGTGGCAAGGCGCCGATCATCGTCTTCGACGACGCCGACGTGGACCTTGCGGCCGAGACGCTTCGGTTCGCTGGGTACTGGAACTCAGGGCAGGACTGCACGGCGGCGACGCGGGTCATCGCTGGTCCGAAGGTCTATGACAGGTTCGTGGCCGCGCTGGCCGACCAGGTCCGGACCATCAAGTGGGGTGACCCGGCCGAGGGCGACGACATCGAGATGGGTTCGCTCATCGCGCAGGCGCACGCCGACAAGGTCGAGGGCATGGTGGACCGAGCCCGAGAGGGCGCCGAGGTCGTCGTCGGCGGCGTACGGCCGGATCGAGCCGGTGCCTACTACAGCCCGACCGTGATCGCCGGGCCGGACCAGAAGTCGGAGATCGTCCAGGAAGAGGTCTTCGGTCCGGTCGTGACGGTCCAGCGGTTCAGCGACGAAGAGCAGGCGGTCAAGTGGGCGAACGACACGCCGTACGGCCTGGCGTCGTCCATCTTCACCTCCGACATCGGTCGCGCGATGCGCGTGGCCAAGGCGCTCGAGTTCGGGCACGTCTGGATCAACGAGCACTTCACGCTGACGTCCGAGACCCCGCACGGTGGTGTCAAGCAGTCCGGCTGGGGCAAGGATGGCTCCAAGTACGCGCTCGAGGACTACACGTTCATCAAGCACGTGATGATCAACACCGGCAGCTGAGCGCCGACGGGGAGGTCGCGGCCGAGCTCGAACGGCTCGACCTCGACAGCCTCACAGCCGAACGCTGGTTCGGGGGACACGGCCGAACGATCGCGTCGATCGAGGCGCAGGACGCGTTCGTCCTCGATGGGCGCGCGCAGCACGTCCTGGCGGTCGCCGGGGTGCGGCTCGATGACGGGTCCGCGCGGCGGTATTCGTTCGTCCTGACCGGCCGACCGCTGCGGATCGCCGAGATCGGCGACGGGGCATGGAGGGCGCTCGCCGTGGCGATGGCCGACGGTCGGATCATCCCGGCCGCGACCCCGGCTGACGATCCCGACGCGGCGCCGACTGCGGTGCTGGTGTGTCGTCCGGCGCGCGCCATGATCCCGGGTATCGGCGTGGCAGGCGAGCGAGTGCTCGGAGCGGACCAGTCCAACACGTCGGTCGTGCTGGGTGAGCGGATCCTGCTCAAGGCATTCCGGCGGCTCCGATCCGGCCTGAACCCCGAACTGGAGCTGGGGGCGTACCTCAGCGAAGAGGCGGGGTTCACCGCGGTGCCGCCGCTGGCCGGGTTCGCCGAGCTGGTCTCGTCCCGGTACGGAACGGAGACGGTGGCACTGGCCCAGGCGTTCATCGCGCACGGCGAGGACCTCTACGAATGGACCGCCGAGACGCTGACCGCGGGGATCCTCGGCTCCGCGGAGATGACCGTGGATCGCGCGACGGATGTGGCCGCGGACCTCGGTGCGCTGACGGCGCGACTGCACGTGGCGCTGGCCAGGGCGCACGGGATCCCGGACCTGGAGCCGCGCGATGCGTCCCGAGCAGAGCTGCGCACGTGGAGTGCGACGGCACATGCCGGTCTGGCCCGCGCCATGGACGTCGTGACCGGCGAGGCCGCCATCGCCCTGCGCGGCCTGGCGCCACGGATCGCGCATACGTTCGATGCGTTCGAGGCGTCCGCGACGCTGCCGTTCGTGACGCGGATCCACGCCGACTACCACCTGGGCCAGGTGCTGCGCTCACCGGACGGCTACCGGATCATCGACTTCGAAGGGGATCCGTTGCGGACGATCGAAGAGCGTCGGGCGCTCGACTCGCCCCTGCGCGACGTGGCCTCGATGCTTCGGTCGCTGGATCACGTCGGGCGCTCGGCGGGTCGTCGCGCGGTGGCCCGGAACGGAGGGCCGGTGGAGGCGCCCGGCCTGGACCTGGTCGCGTGGCTGCGTCGGTCGCGGGAGCGGTTCCTCGACGCCTACCGGGCCGGGCTCCGCGGATCCGGCACGCCGATCGTGCTGGACCCCACGCTCCTGCGGGCGTTCGAACTCGACAAGGAGTGCCGCGAGTTCACCTATGCCGCCATGTACCTGCCGAGCTGGCTGTGGGCGCCGACCGAGGGCCTTCGCGGGCTGTTCGACCGGGCCGGCGATGGTGGTGCGTAGTGGATCGGGTCGAAGCGCTCCGGGCGGACATCGAGCGTGGCCCGCGTGCGCTATCGGAACTCCTCGATGCGTATGTCACGCCGTCCTGGCCGCTGGACGCGCTGGACCCCGCGGCCCTTCGTGGGCGTCCGGTGGCCTTCGTCGGACTGGGCAGTTCCCTGTTCGCCTCGATGGATGCAGCCGTCGCATTCCGCGCCGGAGGTGTGGGGGCATGGGCGGAGTTCGCCTCGGCACGGGGAACGCCGCCGTCGAAGGATCTCGTGCTGGTCGCGGTGTCCGCCTCAGGTCGGACCCGCGAGGTCGTGGACGTGGCGAAACGCCACCGCGGCACAAGTCTCGTCGTCGGCATCACGAACGAAACCGCGTCGCCGCTCGCCGCCACATCGGACATCGTGCTGCCGCTGTATGCCGGCATCGAGGTTGCCGGGATCTCGACGCTGACGTATCGGGCGACCGTCGTCGTGCTGGCGCTGTTGGCGGGCCGATCCGGGCTCGATGTCCCCACCGAGCAGGACCTGCGCCTTGCGAACGACCGGCTCGCGGCCCTCGCCCAGGACGATACGGTGACCGATCGGATCTCCGCGGCGGCTGATCTGCTCGATGGCGCCCCGTCCATCGACGTCATCGGACCCGCTGCGCGTCTTGGGGCCGTGTCGCAAGCCGCCCTGATGCTCCGCGAGGCACCTCGCCTGCCGGCGTCTGCCCACGAGACCACCGACTGGCTGCACACCGCGGTCTATCTCGCCCTACCCGGCCACCGCGCGTTGCTGTTCACCGGGTCGCCGGCCGACGCCGAGGTCATCGACACGATCCGCCGCCGGGGCGGGGAGGTGGTGAGCATCGGCCCCGAGATCGCCGGCGCCGCCGTCGCGGTGGGCGGACCCGATCCCCATCCCGGGCTTCGGGCGATCGAGGAGTCCGCGATGGTCGACCGCCTGGCCCTGGAGCTGTGGCGGCGCGCTGCCGCCGAGGGCTGAGCTCGCGTTCAGTCGCCCAGTGCTGCCCGCAGTTCCCCGACGCGCGAGATGGTCTCGAGGTCGAACGGCGAGCGGAACACGAAGATGATCTCGCGGATGCCGTTGCGCCGGTAGCCGTCCAGGTAGGCGGCGACCTCGTCCGGTGAGCCGCCGATGAGCAGGCCCCGCTCGCCGCCGTCCGAGCCGAGGTGGCCATCCAGGCCGTGGATCAGGGCGACGTCGTCCCAGGCGGCGTGGGCCAGGGCTTCCGTGTCGCGGACGACGGCGTGGATCGTGACCGTGCGTTCGATGTCCTCGAACCGCCTGCCCTCCTCGGCGCAGCGCTGGGCGAGGATCAGACTGGTCGCCGTGATGGCTCCGGGCGTCCCGAAGGCATTCCACAGATCGGCGTACCGAGCGGTCGTTCGCAGCGTCTTGGTCGGCCCGGAACCACCGATCAGGATCGGCAGCCGTGGCTGGATCGGCCGAAGCGCGCAGACGGCCTCGCGCAACGCGTAGAAGCGGCCTTCGTGGGTGACCGTCTCGCCATCGAGCAGGCGCCGGATGAGTCCGGCCGCCTCGTCCAGACGATCCAGTCGCTCACCGACCCCGGACCCGAAGTCCAGTCCGAACGCGTCGTGCTCACGCTCCAACCAGCCGCCGCCGAGGCCGAGCACTGCGCGGCCGGCCGACAACTGGTCCAGCATCGCGGCGAGCATGGCGGCCTGGCCGGGGTTGCGGAATGTGTTCGAGCCCACGAGGAGTCCCAGGCGCACCCGAGGGATGAGGACCGCCAGCGCCGCCAACGTCGTCGGACCTTCCAGCCTCCCGTCACGTGGATCGCCCTCGTCGGCCAGGAGGTGGTCATCGATCCAGAGCGAATCCCAGCCGGCCGCCTCCACCGCCCGACTGGCGGCAAGGAGGTCCGGCCAGCTCGTCCGATTGACCCAGAACGCCGCGCCGAACCGCATCCTTCCTCCATTCGCTCTCGACTCCCGCATCGTAGGCCGGATCGGCTCTCGGCGGCGTCTCTCTCCGGTCGCTAGACTGACCCGCCATGGCCCTTCCGCAAGACGAACCCCCTCCGGCCCCAGCCGCCGAAGTCGAGGCCGAAGCCCGCCGGCTGATGGGCCTGATCGTCGACCAGCGGCTTCGGGTCCGGTTGATGGGCGGTCTGGCGATCCGGATCCAGTCATCGAGCGCGAGCCGACTCCCGTACGCGCGCTCGTATCGGGACCTCGACCTCGTGTCGCACGGCAAGGACGTCGCGGCCCTGCGCCGGCTGCTGGAGAGTACCGGCTACATCGGCGACAAGCTGTTCAACGCCATCCACGGCGCCCAGCGCCTGGTGTATACGGCCCCCCACGGTCGCTGGTCCGTCGACGTCGTGATCGACCGCCTGGCGATGTCCCACACCATCGAGCTCAAGGATCGCCTCGCGACAGAGGGCCTGACGCTCGACCTGGCCGACCTGCTACTGACCAAGCTCCAGATCTGGGAGATCAACCGCAAGGACCTCGGCGACGTGATCTGCCTGCTTGCGGACCACCCGCTGGCCGCGGTCGGCGGGAAGACGGCGTCGACGGCCGGGCCGGTCGCCGAAGGTGCCGGCGGTGCCCTCGCCGATGCCCCCGTCCCGATCGATCTGACCAGGCTCCGCACCGTGCTTGGTGGCGACTGGGGTTTCAACCACACCGTGGAGCGCAATCTGCGGGCCGTCGCCGATCAGTGGGCGATCTCGCCCGTCCCCGATGCGCCATACCCGGTCGACGTGCAGGTGACCACCCTGCTGGCCGACCTCGCGGCGACCCCGAAATCCCTCGGCTGGAAGGCGCGTGCCCGCATCGGCGAACGGGTCCAGTGGTACGAGACGCCGGAGGAGGCGCGGCGCTAGGCGAGGGGCGGCGCTAGGCGAGGCCCGTCCGGACCAGCGCCTCACGCCAGTAGTCGACCGACGCGGCCAGGTCGTCGAGGACGCCGTCATCGTCCTGTTCGAAGGCGGGGATGACCTCGAGGATGAGCGCGGTCGCTTCGACCCCGCCCTCCCCGAGCGCGGCCAGGACCCGGTCCGCATCGATCCGACCGACGGCGTTCCGGTCCGCGGTGAAGGGCCAGTGATGGTCGCCTTCCGGGTCGGACTGCTGGAGCTGGATGACGGGGGCGGCCCGGCCGAGGTCGCGCAGCCAGGCGTAGGGGTCGCGGTCCACCCCGGTCGTGCCCGGCACGCACATGTGCCCGACGTCGAGACAGAGCCGGATCGGGACGTGACTGCCGTCACCGTTCGTCAGCAGGTCGCGGACCATGGCCATGGTCGACGGCTCGCGCGCGGCCGCCAGGTTCTCGACCATCAGGTACTCGAGCCCGGCCTTCGACGCGACCCCGGACAGCTCCAGGAGCGCGGCCTGCAACTCTGCCCAGAGCGTCGCGCGGCGACTGTGGTCGATCCAGTCGGGGACGCTGAACGCGCCGACATGCCCGCCGCAGGCGACCCCACCGGCCGCCGCGGTCCAATCGATCGCCCAGCGGTACCACGCCGCAGCGGCCGCGCGTCCGGCAGGATCCGGGCCGAGCAGGAGATTGTCCGAGTAGCTTGCGAGTCCGGTGAAGGTCGAATGGAGCTCCACGCCCGCGGCGGCGGTCGAGCTGGCCAGCGCCTCGGCATCGGCGGCCGACGCTCCGGCCGGGATCAGGTCGAACGAGTGCTGGACGAGGGTCAGCCCGAGCCGATCCTTGACGATCGGGATCCAATCCGCGGCGAGGGGCCAGCGCTTGACGGCGAAGCACGTGTTGATGCCGAGTGCGATCTGCATTCAGGGACCTCCGGCTTCGGCCGCAGCGGCGGCCAGGGAGCCATACGCCGCGGCTGCTTCGTCGTACGCGGCACGCACGCTAGGATCGGGCTCGATCGCTGGATCGGATCGCGAGCAGCGGGCGATCGCCTCGGTCGAGTCGCGGTAGATCCCGGCACCCAGGCCGGCCAGCATCGCCACGCCAGTGACCGCAGCGTCGCCCGGGATCGTCCGGACGGGTATCCCCAGGACGTCGGCCTTGATCCGGTTCCAGGAACCCAGGCGTGCGTCTCCGCCGGAGACCCGCAGCTCGGTGACCGGTGCGCCGCCCTCGCGGAGGAGGTCCAGCTGACCGGCGATCGCGAAGGCCACGCCCTCAAGGATGGCCCGGGCCAGGGCCGCCCGGCCGTGACGCAGGGATAGACCGGCGAACGCGCCACGGATGTCGGGATCGGTTCGCTCGCCGTCGCCCAGGACGGGCACGGCGACCACTCCGTCCGAGCCGGGTGCGACAGCACCCGCCTCGGCATCCAGCCGGACGTAATCAGCGCTGGTCGGTCGCCCGGTCCGCCCGCCGTAGGCCAGGTCGGCCAGCCAGGCGACGGCCGCCCCGGTCGTGTTGATCCCGGTCTCAGTGGTGAATGGTCCAGGGATGACATGCGGGTAGTGGGTCACGGCCATGACCGTGAGGGGAGTCTCGACCACGGCATTGAGACACGTCGACGAGCCGGCCATCTCGCTGACCGGTCCGGGGGCCACCACTCCAGCTCCGAGCGCGCAGGCCTGGCTGTCCGCCCCACCGAGGACGACCGGCAGGCCGGTCGGCAGCCCGACCCGCGTGGCGATGGCCGCCAGCAACCCGCCGACGATCGCACCGGACGGCCTGATCGGCGGGAAGAGCGATTGGTCGAACCCGAGATCCAGCATCATCCGCTGGTCCCAGTCGCCGGCGCGCAGGTCGTACACGAGGGTCGCTCCGGCATGCGTCCCGTCGGTGACCGCTTCGCCGGTCAGGGTCAGCGCGACCAGGTCTCGCGGCTGGAGTGCGAGGGCGGCGCGGGCGAACGCCGCTGGCTCGTGCTCACGCAACCAGAGCAGTTTCGGGGCGATGTGGAAACCCGACGGGAGGTGGCCGGTCCGGTCGTGGATCGCCTCGTCGCCGAACCGCCCGCGTAGCGTCATCGCCTCGGCCGAAGCACGGTTATCGCGGTAGATGAGGCCGGCGGTGACCGGGCGCCCATCCCGGTCGACAAGGACGACCGACGGACACTGCCCGGTCAGCCCGATCGCCCGGACGTCGCCGGCACGACCGAGGCCGTCAGCTTCGAGCCCTCCGATGAGGTCGCCGAGGGCTCCGACCGCGGCCGATCGCCATGACCGTGCGTCCTGCTCGGCCCAGCCGGGTCGCGGCGAATGGGTCGGATAACTCCGTCGGGCTTCCAGGACCCGCCGGCCGTCGAGGTCGAGCGCCGCCGCCCGCGCTCCGGACGTGCCGACATCGATGGCGACCAGCAGACCGGCCCGCCTGATCCGCGGCACGTCAGCCCCGGACGAGCTGATGGGCCGAGACCTTGTCCTTGTCCAGGGTCATGATCGCTCCATTGAGCACACCCGTACCGTAGTCGGAACCGGGGTTGATGGCGATCGTCCGGCCGAGCCGCCGGATGCCTCCGGACTCGTGGATGTGGCCGTGCAGCCCGAGCAGCGGCTGCACCTCGAGGAGCGCGTCGCGCACGGCGGTCGAACCGACCGGGGCGAATCTGACCTGGCCCATGGACGCCTGGATGGTCAGGTCGGCGTCGAGCATCGGAGCCTCGTCGAGGCCGGTCCCGAATGGCGGGACGTGGACGTTGACGATCGCCCGTTCCGGAGCCCGCAGCTTGGCGGCCATGTCGCCGATCGCTGCGGCCAGCCCATCCTCGGTCATCTCGCGATGGCTGTGCCAAGGGGTGATATTGGAGTAGCCGAGCGAGATCATCTCGTGGTCATCATCGAGCATGACGACCTGCCCCTCATCGTGGGTCCCCCACGGTGCCTCGTCGAGGAGCGAGCGCAGCTCCGCCGGGTCGTCGTTGCCGAGCATGAAGAAGAGCCGCTTCCCGGTCGGACGAAGCCGCTCATCGGCGAGGGTCAGCCACTCGGTCAGACGAGCGTGCATCAGGGACACGAACAAGGCGTCCAGGGACCCATCGGCCTTCCGGGCATCAAGCTCGCCCGCTTCAGCCCGGTATGGGTAGTAGCCGTGGTCGGCGATGAGCTTCTCGAGTGCCTCGAGTCCGGGTCCTTCCTCGACCTCATGATCGGTGCCGACGAAGCGGCACCGGTAGCGGCCGTCAGCGCCGCGGATGATCGTCTGGAGCGCCTTGCCCGAGATGTCGCCACCCAGGATCAGGACGTCCACACCATAGGCGGTCCCGGCGTTGATGAACTTGCGAAAGCACTTGCTCGAGCCGTGGAGGTCCGTCGCGAAGTAGACCTTGGTCTTCCGGGTCATCGCCGGTCAGGCGCCGGCGGCGCGCGACCGGACCGCACGGGCGGCGTCCATGAGACGCATCGCCCGGTCCCGATCGACCGCGTTCCAGGTGATCCCATCGACCTTGAGGCTGGTCCCCACGATCGCGCCGTCGGCGACCGCGAAGATCTCGTCCATCCGCTCGGCGCGGACGCCAGTGTTGGCGATGACCGGGGTCCCGGGGATGGCTTCCTTGGCCGTGCGCAGGTCGCTCATGGCGAATGGGACGCCGGCCGCCGGCCCGCTGATCAGGACCGCGTCCATGCCGAGGAAGGCGGCACCCCTCGCGCGATCGGCCACGCCCCGACTGCCGATGGCGCTGGCGAACTCGGGCAGGACGTTATCGAACAGGGCGACATCGGCCGCCCCGATCATCGTGCGGTACCCGGCGATCTCGCCGATCTTGGGTTCGATCATCCCGAGGTCGCTCTCATAGACCCCGGTCAGGACCTCGCGGATGAAGCTTGCGCCGGTGGCCCGGGCCAGGGCCAGGCTGGCGATCGCGTCCCACAGGATGTTGACCCCGAACGGGACTCGGACTTCGCTTCGGAGCATGCCGATGGTGGCGGCCATCGCGCTCGGGATCTCCGGGCCCACCTTGAGTTGATATGGATAGTCGGCCTCGTTGCAGAAGAGCAGGCCGTCCACACCGGCTTCCTGGAGGACGGCGAGATCGTGACCGAGGCTGTCGAGCGCCTTGCCCTGACCGGCGGCGACGTCGTGCAGCGGACGCCCGGGGAGCCCGGGGAAGTGGAGCATGGCCACGACCGGCTTGACGGTCCCGAAGATGCGTTCGAGTGCGTCCATCCTGTCTCCTAGGCTGACTCTGTCCGAGCCGACTCGAGTCGCCGGGCGCTTCGTCGTTCGAACCGGCGATGACGATGTCGAGCCCGGCCGCGGCCAGGGCGGCCAGCTCGCTGGAGGATGCGGACTCGTCGGTGACCAGGGTCGCGATGGCCCCCACATCGGTCACGATCGCGTTCATGGCGGTGCCGATCTTCGAGCCGTCGGCGATGACCACGACGCGAGCGGACCGCTCGATGGCCAGGCGCTGGATCTCCGCCTCGCCGTCGTCGAGCTCGGTCAGCCCCCATTTCGCGCTCAGGCCACCCGCCCCGATGATGGCCAGGTCGAAGCGAAAGCGGGCGAGCGTAGCAGCGGCGACGGGTCCGACACATGTCAGCTCATCCCGTCGGACCGCCCCGCCGAGGGCGATCACCTCGACCGGTCGAGTGCCGAGCAGGCTGGCCGTGGGCAGCGACGCGGTGACGACGACCAGGCCCGGCCGAGCGGGCAGGAATCGTGCGAACTGCTCGGCTGTCGTCCCGATCCCGACGAACACGACCCGCGCATCCGCCAGCAGGCGGGTGGCGCGCATCCCGATCCGGCGCTTCTCGCGGGTGTGCTGGAGGGCACGTGCGTTGAACGCGACATCGAGTGCCCGGGTCAGGTGGGCCGTCGCTCCCCCATAGGTCTGTCGGACGAAGCCGTCCCGCTCGAGTCGACGGATGTCCCGCCGGATGGTCATCTCCGAGACGTCGAACTCGCGGGCGAGGTCGCCCACGTGGATGGTCTGGTCCTCCGCGACGTGTTCGAGGATCTGGTGGCGCCGGTCGACGGCCGCGAGCGGACGAAGCCGAGGGTTCCTCGGTTCGCTTGCACTCACAGCATCCGACACGTGTGCTCCCCTCGAACCGCACAACAACCATTGACGAACGATGTTCGATTGTGTTCAACTATCCATGCGGTTGGCCCAGGCTGTCAAGCATCCAATCCGCGTTGTGGGGTTTCGTCACGTAGGAGGGACGACCTTGGCCACGAATTCGGACGGCAAGGGCGGCAGCCAGCTGTTCGTTCGCCAGAGCACCGGACTGGTCCGCGAAGCCTCGGCACTCGATGCGACGATCTTCAATGCGGTCTTCTCTGCGCCCGTCGGCGCGACCCTGGCGATCGGCGTCCTGTGGTCGCTGTCGGCGTTCCCGGGAGCCGACCCGGTGTTCGCGACCGTCATCGCCGTCATCCTCAACATCCCGATCCTGATCATGATGGCCCTGCTCGCCTCGAGCATGCCAAGAACGGGCGGCGATTACGTCTGGGTGAGTCGTATCCTCGCTCCGCCGGTCGCCACCATCAGCAACTTCGCCGCGGCATTGTCGGCGATGATCGGAGCGACCTTCTGGGCTCGCTTCTTCCCCGTGTTCGCGCTCGGGCCGGTGCTCGTCTCGTTCGGCGTCCTGTTCGAGAATGCGACGCTGGTCGAGTGGGGCACCAACTTCCAGACCAAGACCGAGTGGGTCTTCGTCGGCGGCCTGTCGATGATCCTGCTGATGACGGCCATCCTCATCTCGGGCCTGAAGACGACGTTCCGCTGGCAGAATGCGTTCTGGTTCATCGCCATGGCCGGGACGCTGATCGCCTTCGGGGCGCTGCTCATCGGCGACAGTTCCAGCTTCAACGCGAACTTCGATGAGGTCAACAAGTCGTTCGGCGGTGGCTCCACGGCGGACGTCATCGCTGCTGCCGGGACCGCGGGCGCCACGCCCGACCCGATGAACCTGGACGCGACCGCGCCGACCGTGTTCGCCATCATGGTCTTCATGATGTGGAGCTGGTGGTCCGTCTACCTCTCCGGCGAGCTCAAGAGCGCCTCGAATCGCGGACGTCAGCTGTCCGTGATGTTCGGCGGCCTGTTGATCGACGGCCTCCTGATCATCCTGGGGCTGTTCCTGTTCTTCAAGGTCATCCCGTACGACCTGGCGACCGCGCTCAATACGGGCGGTAATGAGGCGTACGCGATCCCAAGCGGACCGTGGTATCAGTTCCTGGCGACCCTCGTCCAGAACATCCCGGTCCTCGCCCTGCTGATCCTGGGCTCGTTCATGTTCTGGAGCCTGCCGGCCATGGTCGGCAACACCTTCATGCCGATCCGGACGGTGTTCGCGTGGGCGTTCGATCGGGTCTTGCCCGAGAAGTTCGCCGACGTGAACGAGCGAACGCACTCGCCCGTGCCGGCCATCCTGCTGATCATGACCCTGGTCACCGCGATGCTTGCCTGGAGCGTCCTGTCGACCGACTTCTTCACCTGGCTCGCGTTGGGTGTAGAAGCGGGCGTCGTTTGCATCGTCATCGTCGGGATCGCGGCCATCGCCTTCCCAAGGCGTCGGCCGGACCTGTACCAGTCATCCCCGGCGAACGTCAAGTTCCTCGGGATCCCGGTGCTGTACATCGTGGCCCCACTGGCCATCCTGGTCATGCTGTTCCTGACCTGGTGCACCGTGACCTACCCGGGGCTGGCCTTGGCCGGCAACATGGACAACCTGTGGCAGATCCCCGCGTTCATGGGGATGATCGTCGTCATCGGACTGGCGATCTTCTACGCCGCCAAGTTCGTCCGCAAGAGCCAGGGGATCGACATCGACCTGGTCTACAAGGAACTGCCTCCGGAGTGATCTTCGGACGCTGAGGGCCCTCGCCTGCTTGCAGGAGGAGGGCCCTCTTCCGCATCCTGGCGCTGGGCCGCTCAGCCTTTGATCGTGTCGAGGAAGCGGAAGACCGGCATCCCGGCAGCGTAGGCGTCGGCCAGGGTGTCCGGCAGCGACGGCGACAGCACCTCGTCGTCCGACAGGTGTCGCCCGAACACGACGTCCTTGTAGCGCAGCAGGTCGGCCATCGGATGGTCCGGTGGGTAGCCGGTCGGGATGCGCTTGAGGTGCTCGCTGGCGCTCACCGAGCCGAACGCCGCCACGAAGCCCGGATCCTCGAGGGCTGCGCGAACCCGGTCCGGGTCCTCGACGAGGGCTCGCCGAAAGGCGTCGAGCCTGGACTTCTCCGGTCGCCACATCCCGCCGCCGACGTACATCTCGCCCGGTTGGAAGCTGAAGTACCCGCCGTTGGAGTGCGCCGAAGCCTCGGCGACGACCGGCTGGCCGTCCGCGCCGCGTTCCAGCCATGGGAACGTCGCGCCAAGGTTCGTCTTGTACGGCGACTTGTCCTTCGAGAACCGGGTGTCCCGATAGATCCGGAACAACGAGCGCTTCGGGTCAGCCTGGAGCGGGATGTCCCGTGCCGCGAGCCGGTCGGCGAGAGCGGCGACCAGGGCCTCCATCGGTGCCTTGAGGAGCCGCTCGTAGTCGGCCTTCCGCGGGTTGAACCACTCGCGGTCGTTGTTGACCGCAAGCTCGGCAAGGAAGTCGATGGCGTCGGGCTCGAAGCCGGTGAACGTCGGTGTCGCGATCGCCATCGGGAGCCTCCTCTACGTGGGCACCGAATGTACGCCGATGCGCGTACCCCGTGTTCACCTCCGCCTTCACCGGCGGTCATCTGGCCGGGGCTCCTCCACGGCTGCTCGGGCCCGGACAGGCGCAACGGGCCGTCAGGACATCGGGTCGTCCCCGAAAGCACGGACCTCCTGCGCACAACGGCATGCGACGGCGATCTTGGCCGCCCATTCGATGGCCGCCTCGCGTGTCGGCAGTTCGAGCACCGCGTAGCCGCCTTCGATCTGCTTCGTCTGCGGATACGTGCCCTCGGTCACCGTCCCGTCACCGGCGACCATCACCGGTGGGATGGCCTCGTCGATGCCGCCGCCGAAGACCCAGACACCGGCATCCCTCGCCTCCTGCACGACCGCGTGGGAGTCGTCGGAGACCGCCTGCCACTCCCCGTCGGGGATCACCATCGCCGAGCTCGGGAACGAGATGAGGTACTTGGTCATCGGGGACTCCTGTTGACGGTGCGAGCGAACGAGTCGTTCATCGTCACGATGGTAGGGCGGACGGGACGTGAAGAACGCCATCTTCCGGTCGGGCTCCTTGACGCACCGGCTACTGTGACGCCATGACACGCGGACAGCGAGGCCGACTGTTCGGACAGGCGATGATCGCGATCGCCGTCATCGTCATCGTCATCTCCGTTGCGGCATTCCTGTTCGTATCCGCGCCCGGGTTCATTGGTGGGCCGATGATCGACCCGCCGATCTGGTCCTATGCATTGCCCGTGCTGGCCGTCGTAGGACCCATCGTCGGGCTGGTCTGGATGGTCCGCATCTATCGCGCCGACCCCGAGCCGGACCAGGGTGCCTGGCGGTATCGAGCGAAGCGCTAGCCCTCGCTTACCTGGTCATCACCGGCCCGCAAACCGAGCCTATCCTGTGGCTCGTGTCCGATCCCGAGCCGATCCCAGCCCCCGTCCCGGTCGAACTGCGGGCGGCGATCCTCGACTGGTACGCGGCCCGCGGACGGACGCTGCCGTTCCGCGACACGACGGACCCGTACGCGATCCTCGTCTCGGAGGTGATGGCGCAGCAGACCCAGGCCGCTCGCGCGGGCGACGCGTGGACGCGGTTCATGACCCGGTTCCCGACCGCCGAGTCGCTCGCCGAGGCGCCGCCGGCGGATGTCCTGCGAGCGTGGCAGGGACTGGGCTACAACCGTCGGGCGATGAACCTGCAGCGGGCCGCGCGAGTCATCGTCGAGCGGCACGCCGGGCAGGTGCCGTCGGACCTGCACGAGCTGGAGGCGTTGCCGGGGGTCGGGCCCTACACCGCGAGGGCGGTGGCCGCGCTGGCGTTCGGCCTGCCGGTCGGGGCAGTGGACACGAACGTGCGGCGGGTGCTGGGCCGGGTCGTGGCGGGCGATGTGGGCGTGATGGACCCCGCCACGCTGCAGGTCGTGGCGGATGCGTCGGTCCCGCCCGACCAGCCGGGGTTCTGGACGCACGCCCTGATGGACATCGGGGCGACCAAGTGCCATCCGCGGAGGCCGGCGTGTGAGGGATGCCCGGCACGGCCCTGGTGTCGGTATGCGGCGTCCGCAGAGGTCGGGGCGGCGGCGCCCGGCGTCGCGGCGGTCTCGGCGCTCCCCGCCCGAGCCTCTGCACGTCCGGCCGTCCGCGAGCGGGCCGCTCCGTTCGCCAGCACGTCCCGCTGGCTGCGTGGCCGCATCGTCGACCGATTGCGTGCGGTCCCGAACGGGGAGTGGCTCGTCGTCGACAGCACGATCGGCGGCCACGACGAGGCGGCCGTCGAGACCGCGTTGCGAGCCCTGGCCTGCGATGGCCTCATCGAGCTGGAGGTGGAACCGCTGCGCCGTGGCGAGCCGGTACGCGCGCGCCTTCCGACGTGAGCCGTGATGTGGGCTACGCTTCAGATGCGATGCCCGCGACCACTCGACCCGTCTCCTCGGACGCAGCCGTGCCGCTGCCGGCCGACGACCCGTCCATCTTCGAGATGGACCTGCGCGGCCTGCGCGCCCGGTGGGCGGCCCAGGCCGACCTCCCGGCCATCTCCGCGGAGGTGATGATCGGGGCGGACGCCAGAGCGCAGGCGCTCGGTTTCCCACAGGATCGGTTGATGGAGCATGCGGGGACGGCCGTGGCGGCCGCGGTGCGGGCCTTGGCCGTGGACCTGGAACGGTGGGGCTCCGGGCCGATCGTGATCCTGTGTGGGCCTGGTAACAACGGTGGCGATGGATACGTGGCGGCACGCCGGCTCGCCCTGGCCGGCGCCCATGTCATCGTGGCGGTCGTAGCGTCCGACACCCATCCCACCGGCGCCGCGGGGAAGAACTGGGACCGGATCGCGCGCGATGCCGGCATCGCGAAGGTCCACGTGCCGGTGCCGCGCGACGTCGCGATCTTCGGCAAGGACATCGCCAAGGCCGCGGTCATCGTGGATGCTCTGCTTGGGACGGGCGTCCGGGGCGCCCTGCGTCAGCCCATCCGAGCCGCGGTCGAGCTCATCGCCACCGCCCGCGCGGCGGGTGTGCCCGTCGTTGCCGTGGATACCCCGACGGCCCTGGACCTGTCCAGCGGCGAGCCGTCCGAGCCGGTCGTGCACGCCGACCTGACCGTGACGTTCCATCGCGCCAAGACCGGGTTGATCACCCGCCAGGGCTCCGCTTATGCGGGCAAGGTCCTCGTCGCACCGATCGGGATCCCGCCGGGCGCGGACCGTGGCTGAACCGGAGAAGGCGGGACGTCAGCCGGGCTGGCGTGAGGTGCTGGGCGTGGCGGTCTGCGTGGTAGCGCTGGTCCTCGGTCTGGCCGTCGTCACCAGTCTGCTTCCCACGCAGGTCCAGGAGCTCGTCTTCCACACGCCATTGCTGATCGTCATCCTGATCGCCGGGACCGGATACTGGCTGTGGCACGTATCGCGCCGCCGGTCGGAGGGTCGTGAGCCATGACGGAGGACATGTCGGTGGTCCTGGATCGGCGAGCTGCCGATCTGGCGACCCTCGCCTCCGAGACCTGGGACGTGGTCATCGTGGGTGGTGGCATCGTCGGCACCGGCGCGCTCCTGGACGCAGCCTCGCGTGGCATGCGGGCGGCCCTCATCGAGCAGGACGATATCGCCGCCGGCACCTCTTCGCGCTCGTCGCGGCTCATCCACGGCGGGCTGCGCTACCTCGAGCAGTTCCGCTTCGGGCTCGTCCGGCAGGCGCTCAGCGAGCGATCGCGCCTCCTGGACCTGGCGCCGCACCTCGTCCGAATCGAGCCGCTGCTGTTTCCGATCTACGGGATCCCGTACCTGTCGAAGGCGTTCTACGACATCGGGCTGACGCTCTACGACGTGCTGGGCGCACGGCATGACGGCGGATGGCACCAACGACTGTCGAAGGCCGAGACGCTGGAGCTGGCGCCGACCCTTCGCCAGGAAGGGCTGCGCGGCGGGCTCGTGTATCACGACGGGGTCGAAGACGACGCGCGGTACACCTTGGCCGTCGTCCGGACGGCGACTGCCGCCGGGGCACTCGCGGTCACGCGGGTCCGAGCCACGGGCGTTCGGGCGGGCCCGGCGACGGACGGCATGCAGGCGCTCGGCGCAACGGACCTGCTCGACCGGATCGCGCGATCGAGATCCGGACCAGGGCGGTCGTGGACGCGACGGGCGTCTGGGCGGCCGAAGCCGAGCACCCGTTCGGAAGCGGTTCGATGCGGATCCTGCCGAGTCGTGGCGCACACCTGGTCGTGCCTCGAGAACGGATCCCCAACAAGACCGGCCTCACGATCCGCGTGCCGGGCAAGATCGTCTTCCTGGTCCCGTGGCCGGACTTCTGGCTGATCGGCACCACCGACGCGCCCTTCGAAGGACCGGCCGAGCGTCCGTCGGCCGCCGGTTGGGAGATCGACAAGCTGCTCGACACGGTCAACTCGACGATGGACGTCGATCTGACGCGGGGGGACGTCGTCGGGACGTTCGCGGGACTGCGGCCGCTCATCGCACCGTCGGATGGGTCGACGGTCAAGGCGTCGCGCGAACACCGCGTGACGGTGGAGTCGAACGGCGTCGTCCGGATCGGCGGCGGCAAATACACGACGTACCGCGTCATGGCCAGCGACGTCATCGATGCGGTGCTCGGGCCGGAGAGGGCGAAGTCTCGTCCCAGCCAGACACGTGACTGGCGCCTCGTCGGCGCCGCCGACGCGGCCTCGCGGGCGCAGATCGTCGCGGAGCTGATGACCATCCCCGCGATGTCGATGCCTGGGTGCCGAGGTCGCCGTTCGTCTGGTCGCCCGCCACGGCACCGAGGCGCCGGGAGTTGTCGCGCTGGGTGCCGAACTCGGCCTGCTGCGGTCGCTCGTCGCGGGCCGTCCCTTCCTCGAGGCCGAGATCGCGTGGGCGGTGCGCCACGAATCGGCCCTGTCGCTTGACGATGCCCTGGCACGCCGCACTCGACTGGCCCAGGAGCTGCCCGACCATGGCGCTGCGATCGCGCCGCGCGTGGCCGACATCATGGGCTCGGAGCTGGACTGGGACGAAGCCCGTCGCGCGCGCGAGGTCCAGTCATATCTCGAGACGGCGCGACGCGAGTTCTCCGTGGAGGGCGCAGCCAGCTAGCGGTCGTCATCCGGATGTCACGGCGTTCGGGCACGGTGGCGGCATGGACTTCATCGCCGCCTTCGATGCCGGGATCACCGGCCTGATCTACGACCTGCGTCTCCCCATCGTGGTCGCCAGCGTGGCGCTCGCCGTGGTGACCGCGATCGTCGCCTACCGGCTCGGCTGGTTCGCGGCCGCACGACGTCACCCTGGTCGGGCGACCGTCCTCATCGTCGCGACCCTGGTGGTGGCCCTGCCGGTCGGCTTCTACACCATCTCGCCGCTCTTCCTCCGCTCCAGCCTCGTGGAAGAGGGGCCGATCGCGGTCGCCGTGGCAACGCCGAGGCCGACGTCCACCCCAGGCGAGACCGTCGGGCCGACCCCGAACGCAACGGTTCGGCCGAGCGATGCGCTCACCGCGCAGCCGACTCCGGCCGAAACTCCCGAGCCCACGCCGTATACGCCGTCGATCGTCTCGAGTGGGGAGTTCAGCGGGACTGACGAGTTCCACTTCGGCAGCGGGACGGCGTCGATCATCGAGACGGCGCCCGGGACATACACTCTCCGGCTCGCCGACTTCACTGTGCGAAACGGTCCCGACCTGTTCGTCTACCTCTCGCCGGACGCCGATGGGTACACGAGCGACTCCCTGGAGCTGGGTCGACTCAAGGCGACCGACGGGTCGTTCAACTACGAACTGCCGGCAGGCACCGATCCCGCCGAGTTCGCCAGCGCGCTGATCTGGTGCAAGCAGTTCGCGCACCTGTTCGCCGTCGCACCGTTGGCGGCCGGCTGAGCGCTGCGCGAGCTGCCGAAGCTCGGTCAGCTCGATTTCGGGACTATGCAAGCCGCACTCGGGCGCGTACCATCCCGCCAGAAAACGCCGTGGACGGGTCCATGGCTGTACAGCCGAAGCTCGACACACTCGGACTCCTCTCACGGCTGACGCGAGAAACCCGAAGGGATCGCGCCGGCCATCGAGAGGAGTTTCGTCTTCGTGTTCAACGACAAGAACCTCACCTGTGCGGATTGCGGACAGGAGTTCGTGTTCACCGCCTCCGAGCAGGACTTCTACGCGCAGCGTGGCTTCACGGAGCCGCGACGCTGCGCCTCCTGCCGAGCCAGCCGCAAGGCCGCTCGCAACGCCGAGGGTGGCGATAGCTCGTACGGCGGCTACGGTGCGGGCGGCGGGTACTCGGCCGGCGGGTCGAGCTACGGTGGCGGCGGCGGTGGCGGGTACGGCTCGCGCGACCGCGGCCCCCGCGAGATGTTCGAGGCGACCTGCTCCTCGTGCGGCAATGTGGCCTCCGTCCCGTTCCGCCCGACCAGCGGGAAGCCCGTCTACTGCAGCGACTGCTTCAAGACCCAGCGAGGCTGATCCAGCGCCCCGTGGCCGACCGCTCGGCGGTCCTGTGGCCCAATCGGCCATCCTCGATCCGGGTCGTCAGCCGACCCGGATCGTTCGATTCCGGCGTTCCGCGCGCAGCGCCCTTCGCAGAACGACGTCCGCTAAAGGCCGATCCGAGATGGTTCCAACGAGGTGACATCACACAAGATCGACGGCCGCGTGACGTCGCCCGTCTAGACTCCGACCATGCGTTGGTTCACTGATGAGGCACTCGCGAACGAGGACATCGACTGGAATGATGTCGTCGCCGACTATTCGGACCACCTTGCGGATGTCGTTGCGCGGTTGCCGGTCGAGGTCGGGGCGCTCGCGACGGACCCCCGCTTCGATCTGAAGGACGGTCGGTTCCGCGAAGTCAGCGTGGATCGGACGGCTCACGAAGTCGTGCTGGTAGTCGACTGCGGCAGTCTTCAAGTGGGTTATCGGCGCCTGACCGTTCGCTTCGCCGGTGCCACGATCGAGCCCGACAACCTCCAACTCCTGGCAAAGGCCGTGGGGGCCGAGTTCCATGACGGCGATCGGGATCCGGAACGATCCGTCACCGAGATCCGGTACTTCGAAATCGAACCTTCTGCCGGATGCTCGATTCGTCTTGACGGACCGAAGCTCTGGCCCTTCTACGAGTTCGCCGTCGCATTCGATGCTGTATCGATAAGTGAGGAGCCGCTGCGACGGTCGCGGACCAAGTCGCCCCGGGTACGTTCGTCACTCGCTAGGCCCGTCATCCCTTGGGTGACATTCCGCGCACTATCCGACCATTCGCTGAACGCAGGCTGGACCTCGAACGCCGGGGATGGCTCCGGGCATACGGTGGGTGAATGAAGCTCGGTCGATTCGCTGCCCCTCGTCACCGCCAGCCCCTTTGACAGCCCACGCGTCACGCCTAACATGACACTTGTGAGTAGCACGTTACCGTCTCCGTTGCGAAGGTTCCTAGCCGATGTCCTGCTGTATGGGTTCGCGGGCGTTGTCGTCGGAGCTGGACTCTTCATGGTTCTCGGCGCGCTGAGCGGTGGCCTCGCGGTCTTGGTTCTCGCGGGCATGATCCCGCTGGCCCTGCTCTTCTCGGCCCCGGGAGGTCTGCTGAGCGCCGCCGTCGCTCCCCGTATCGCGGGGCCCAGGCGGCTTCAGCTGATCGCCGGGGCGATCTGCTTCGTGGCCACAGGTCTTCTGACGCGCATCTATTCGGAGTTGGTTTCCGGCGGCCCGCACCATATCGATCCCAACCCGATCGCGCTGATGTTCGCGATCTACGGCGCCCTGGTCGGCATCTTTTCGGCTGGCTGGTGGCGGGTTTCCGCCGCGCAGCGCGCGTTGCGGATGAGCGCGAACGTTCGCTCGTCGTAGCGTCTGCGCTCAGCTGTCGAGGTCGCCGTGCCGGTCGAGTATCTGGCCGACGGCGGCCGACGATGGGGCCTCGCGCCCACCCGATTTCTGATCTGCCTCCGGCGGTTCTGGGTCAGACTGAAGGTGCCGGGATAGTTCTGCTTGAACGGAACCATCCCGAAGTCGACTTCTGGCGGGGATCCATCCCCTGGGCCAACGACACCGCGGCGCGAGAGGACTAGGGCGCCGGCCGCTTGCCCGCCAGCAGTCCCAGGTCGAACTTGCGCTCGCGTGCCGTGGATCAGCCGGTCGATGTTGTCCGCATGCGCGAGCCAGATGAAGGCGGCCCCGACCGCCGCGTACAGGACGTACGGCAGCGGCGTCTCCGGCACGACCAGCAGGACGAGCAGCATCGCCGGGAACATCGCGGCGGACCCGAGCAGCGACCCGAGCGAGACGTACTTGGTCAGGAGGATCACGCCCACGAAGACCGGGGCGGCGAGCAGTACGGCGACCGGCTGGATCACCAGCATGGTCCCCACGGCGGTCCCGACGCCACGGCCACTCCGGAAGCCCGCGAACACGGACCAGATGGCACCGGCCACGGCAGCGGCACCGCACAGCACCTCGACCGTGGGATCGTCCGGTCAGGATCGCGTGCCATGACCACGGGGAGGGCCCCCTTGAGCAGATCGCCCATCACGACGACGGCGGCCCACTTGCGTCCGAGCGCGCGCAGTGCATTCGTCCCGCCGGTCCGACCCGACCCGACGGTCCGTGGATCCGTCCCATGGGCGAACCGGGCCACGATGACCCCGACCGGGATCGAGCCCGCCAGGTACGACGACCAGCATCAGCGCGATGGTCTGGAGCACGAGCGCTTGGTCCATCGACTGGCTCCCTGTCGGTGCCGGCGGCCCTGATGGCCCCGGCCTCCCGAAGGTGGGAGTCTAGCACCGGGCGGCCGCCGAACCCGCCGACCGGATCTCGGCCGCCGGTTGCACGGCTCGGGACGCCGCGCGTACCATCGACCGCGATGACCCCTCCCCCCGACGCGACCCGTGGTCGACACGCCCGAGGCAGCCTGACCCATGGCCGTCGGATCCTCCAACGACTTCGATCTCGTCGTGCTCGGCGCCGGCACCGGTGGCTATGCCGCCGCGTTCCGGGCCGCTCAGCTCGGCCTCCGCGTCGCCCTCGTCGACGAGGACAAGATCGGCGGCACGTGCCTCCATCGCGGCTGCATCCCCACCAAGGCGCTCCTCGAGTCGGCGGCATTCGCGGACAAGATCCGCCACGCGAAGGACTACGGCATGGTCCTGCCGGGTGAGGCGACCGTCGACTACGCCGCCATGGCCGCCCGCCGCGATCAGGTCGTCAAGCGGATGTGGACCGGGCTCAAGACCCTCGTCGACAAGAACAAGGTCACCTGGGTCCAGGGTCGCGGCCGCCTCGACGGTCCCCAGAAGGTCCGGGTCATGCAGGCCGGGGAGGACGGTACGCCGGGCGCCGGCGGCGAGCGCATCCTCCAGGCCACGAACGTCATCGTCGCGACGGGCTCGCGGGTCAAGTCGCTTCCCGGGCATCGACGCCGGACGGCAAGCGGATCGTGACCAGCGACGACGTGCTCAAGATGGACACGCTGCCCAAGGACATCATCATCGTCGGCGCCGGCGCGGTCGGGGTCGAGTTCGCCAGCATGTTCCACGACGTCGGCGTCAAGGTGACGCTCATCGAATACCTGCCCCAGATCGTCCCGCTCGAGGACGCCGAGGTCAGCAAGACCCTCGAGCGCAGCTTCACGAAGCGCGGCATGACGGTCATGACCAGCGCCCGCTTCGACGCGAAGAGCGTCAAGGCCACCAAGGCCGGCGTGAGTCTCGTCGTCGGCCCCGAGGGCAAGGACGCGACCGAGATCTCCGCCGAACTCCTGCTGGTCGCGACCGGGCGGGCGGCCAACATCGAGGACATCGGCCTCGAGACCACCAAGGTCGAGACGGACCGCGGGATCATCAAGGTCAACGGCCACATGCGCACGAAGGAGCCGCACGTCTACGCGGTCGGCGACATCGTCGGCGGCCTGTGGCTCGCGCATACCGCGGCGCACGAGGGGATCATCGCCGCCCACACGATCGCCGGCGAGTCCGACGTCCACGAGATGGACTACGAGAAGCAGCCGCACGCGACGTACTGCCGTCCCGAGATCGCCTCGATCGGGCTGACCGAAGCGCAGGCGACCGAGCGCGGGCACAAGCTCAAGATCGGCAAGGTGCCGTTCATGGCGATCGCCAAGGCGATCATCGGCGGCGAGTACGAGGGCTTCGTCAAGATCATCGCCGACGCCGAGACGGACGATACGCTCGGGGTCCACATCATCGGCCCCCACGCCACGGACCTCATCGCCGAGGCGAGCCTGGCCTCGCTGCTCGAGGCGACGCCGTGGGAGATCGGATCTGCGACCCACGCCCACCCGACGCTCTCGGAGATCCTCGGGGAGGCCGCCATGGCCGTCGACGGACGGGCGATCAACTTCTAACCCCGCCACGGAGGCCGGACCCGAGCGATGGCCGCGAGCAAGGGCAACGACACCGGTCTCGGCGCATCCCTGGGCGCATCCCTCGGCCTGTCCGACGCGGACCTGCTGGCGATGTACCGGATGGTCGCGCTGGCTCGTGCCCTCGACGAGCGGATGTGGATCCTGAACCGCGCCGGCCGGATCCCGTTCGTCATCAGCGGGCAGGGCCACGAAGGTGCTCAGGTCGGGATCGCCTGGGCCTTCGAGAAGGGCCACGACTGGATCGCGCCGTTCTACCGCTCCATCGCCACGTGCATGACGTTCGGGATGAGTGCCCGCGACATCATGACCGCCCAGTACGCCACGGCCGGCGATCCGTCATCGGGTGGCCGCCAGATGCCAGGTCACTACGGTTCCCATGCGAACAACCTGGTGTCGGTCAGCTCGCCGGTCGCCACCCAGCTGCTCCATGCCGTGGGGATCGCCCTGGCCGCGAAGATCCGCAAGACCGGCCAGGTCGCGATGGCCAGCATGGGCGAAGGATCGTCCAACCAGGGCGACGTCCACGAGGGTCTCAACTTCGCGGCGATCCACAAGCTGCCGTTCATCTTCGTCGTCGAGAACAACGGCTACGCCATCAGCGTGCCCGCGGCGATGGAGGTGTCGGTCGTGGACGTCGCGGATCGCGCTTCCGGGTACGGGATCCCTGGCGTCGTCGTGGATGGGTCGGATGTGCTCGCCTGCTACGCGGTGGCCCGAGACGCGGTCGCGCGTGCCAGGGCCGGCGATGGGCCGACACTCATCGAGGCCAAAGTGACGCGCCTGACCGGCCACTCGTCCGACGACCAGCAGACCAAGTACCGCTCGGCCGAGGATCTGGCGTCGGGGCTCGGGCACGATGCCCTGCCACGGTTCCGCGAGCAACTTCGCGATGCCGGCGTGCTGACGGACGAGATCGAAGCGGCGATCGCCGCTGAGCTGAAGGCGATCGTCGAGGACGCCACCGACTACGCGGAGGCCGAGCCGGATCCCGATCCTGCGACCGCCATGCGCTACGTCTACGCCGAGACCTCCGAGCCTGGCAGGGGCCTGGGCTGATGGCCGTCTGGACGTTCATCGAGGCGATCCGCGAGACGCTCGCGGAGGAGATGCGCCGCGACCCATCGGTCATCGTGCTGGGTGAGGACGTCGGCAAGAAGGGCGGCGTGTTCCTCGCGACCGACGGGCTTTGGGCCGAGTTCGGCGATGAGCGGGTCATCGACACCCCGCTGACTGAATCGATGATCGTCGGCGCCGCGATCGGCGCCGCCGTCAACGGTCTTCGGCCGGTCGCCGAGATCCAGTTCGCCGACTTCATCTTCCCGGCCTTCAACCAGATCGTGTCCGAGGCGGCCCGGATGCGATACCGCTCGAACAACGGCTACTCCGTGCCGATGACGATCCGGGCCCCGTACGGCGGCGGCGTCCACGGCGCCCTCTACCACTCGCAGTCGGTCGAGGCGTTCTTCACCCACGTCCCGGGGCTCAAGGTGGTCGTGCCCTCGACGCCATACGACGCGCGCGGGCTCTTGCGTGCCTCCATCCGCGATGAGGACCCGGTGCTGTTCTTCGAGCACAAGAAGATGTACCGATCCGTTCGTGGCGAGGTCCCCGATACGGACTACGTGATCCCGCTGGGCAAGGCGGCCATCACGCACCCGGGGTCGCAGGTGACGGTCATCGCCTACGGCCTGATGGCCCACTACGCGCTGGAGGCCGCCGACCGGGTCGCGGAGGAGGGGATCAGCGTGGAGGTCGTGGACCTGCGAACCTTGCGCCCGCTGGACCGCGACACGGTGCTCGATTCGGTCAAGAAGACCGGCAAGTGCCTGATCGTCTACGAGGACAACAAGTTCGGTGGCTACGGCGCCGAGGTTGCGGCGATCGTCGCCGAGGAGGCGTTCGACTACCTGGACGGCCCAGTCACGCGCATCGCCGGCCCCGAGGTCCCGGGCGTCCCGTACAACCACATCCTCGAAGAGTGGTTCATGGTCAACCCGGAGAAGATCGCGGACGGGATCCGGGCGCTGGCGGCGTACTAATGGCTGACGACAGCGTGTAGACTCCCCCAGACTCCGGTCCCACCGGAGAGTCGAGGAGGAGGTGGCGCCGTGCGTGGATCGTCCCGTTTCGGATCGTTCCTGGTCGTCGCTGCGATCGGAGTGGCGGTCGCCGCCTGTGGATCGAGCGCGGCGTCACCCTCGGCCCCGCCGGCCGCCGCCGATGGGTCGATCGCCGTGTCGCTGAGCGAATGGACGGTCGCTCCAGCCGTGGCCGAATCGGCGGCCGGTTCGGTCACCTTCGCCCTGACGAACGCGGGCGAGCAGATGCACGAGTTCGTCGTCGTCAAGACGGATCTGGCGGCCGATGCCCTCCCCATCGTGGACAACAAGATCGACGAGTCCGCCCTGACCCCGGTCGATGAGGTCGAGGACATCGCCGTCGGCGCGACCCCGACGCTCACCGTCGACCTGGATCCCGGCCACTACGTGCTGCTCTGCAACATCGAGACGCACTACGGTCTGGGGATGCACGCCGACTTCACCGTGAAGTGAGCTGAGCGGGACCAGGCCCGGGCTCGACGTCGAGCCCGGGCCCTCGTCTTCGCCAGGTTCTTCCTGCGGACGACGGTAGCCCGGAGGTTGCCCGTCGAGCGTGGCTCGCCGAGATCGCTCGGATGGGCGACACTACGGCGAGCCAAGTCGCGCGCGACCGGAGGATGGTGATCAGTGGCCAAGGTGACGATGCCGCAGCTCGGTGAGAGCGTGGCCGAGGGAACGATCGGCAAGTGGCTGAAGCAGCCGGGTGACCATGTCGCCAAGTACGAGCCTCTCCTCGAGGTCATCACGGACAAGGTCAACGCCGAAGTGCCGTCTCCGTTCGAGGGCACGCTTCGCGAGATCCTGGCCGAAGAGGGCGCCACCGTCCCCAATGACGCCGAGATCGCGATCATCGATACGGCAGACGGCGACGCGCCCGCTGCGACCGGTCCGGTCACGACCTCCTCTCCAGCGCCTCCGCGCCGGCTGCCCCTGCCCCTGCCGCACCCGCCCACGGCCCGGCCGGTTCCGACGAGCGGCCGGTCGCTGTCCCGGCGCCGGCACATGCTCCTGCCGCGTCGGTCTCGTCCCTCGCGGCCGTGGCCCCCCCCGCCACGTCCGACCCTGACGCCAGGATGACCCCGGCGGTCCGGCGTCTCCTTCGTGAGCACGACCTGTCGCCCGCCCAGATCGTCGGGACGGGCGGTGGCGGCCGGATCACCCGCGAGGACGTCCAGGCCGTCATCGAAGCCATGCGAACGGGAGCCCCGGTGCCGAGCGCGGCAGCCTCGGCACCACCGCGGGAACCGGTCGCGATCCCGGTCGCACCCGCCGCCAAGGCTCCAGCCGGCAGCACGATCGTCTTCCCGGACGGCGCGGACGAAGTCCTGCTGCCGATGACCCAGATGCGCAAGGGCATCGCGGCCCAGATGACACGGGCCCTCGCCGTGCCTCACGCCTACGTCCACATGGAAGTCGATGTCAGCGGGCTCGTGCGCGCCCGCGAAGCCGCCAAGCGCGAGTACCAGGCACGCGAGGGGATCTCGCTGAGCTATGTCCCGTTCGTCATCAAGGCGACGGTCGAGGCCCTCAAGCAGTACCCGACGTTCAACGCCCACTGGACCGAGGGAGGTGTCCTCGCCAAGCGACGGATCCACATGGGGGTCGCGGTCGCGGTGGACGACGGGCTCCTGGTCCCGGCTGTCCGCGACGTCGATCAGCTCTCGATCAGCGGCCTAAATCGGGCGATCGCCGACGTCGCGGCCCGTGCACGGGTCGGCAAGCTGAAGCTGGACGACTACGGCGGCACGTCGTTCACGATCGATAACACCGGCTGGTTCGGGTCCAACCTCACGATGCCGATCATCAACGTCCCCGAGGTCGCGATCCTGACGATGGAGGCGATCATCAAGCGTCCGGTCGTCCGCGAGACACCGGAAGGAGACGTCATCGCGATCCGTCCGATGATGAACATGGTCATGGCCATCGACCACCGAGCCAACGACGGCGCCCAGGCTGCCGCATTCCTTCGTGCCGTCAAGTCCGCCCTCGAAGCCGTCGGGCCGGAGACACCGGTCTACTGATGGCTCGCGAGCTCCCCATCTTCGAACCCGTGGCGGAGGCGCCGCCGCCGGCCGCTCTCCGACGGCATCCGGACTGGATCCGCGCCCGGATGCCCAGCGGCGAGAGCTACCACGAGCTCAAGGGCCTGATGCGAGGCCTGACCCTCAACACGGTGTGCGAGGAGGCCCGCTGCCCGAACATCGGGGAGTGCTGGGACCAGCGCACCGCCACGATCATGATCCTGGGCGACACCTGCACCCGGGCCTGCGGGTTCTGTGCCGTCAAGACCGGCCGGCCCACCTGGTTCGACGACGACGAGCCGCGCCGCGTCGCCGAGGCGGTCGGGGCGATGGGGCTGGAGCATGTCGTGGTGACCAGTGTCGCCCGCGACGACCTGCCGGACGGCGGGTCGGGCGCCTTCGCCGAGACGATCCGCCGGATGCGCGAGACGTCCCCCGGGATGGGGATCGAGGTGCTCATCCCGGACTTCGATGGCTCCGACGATCGCCTTCGGACGGTCATGGACGCCCGCCCGGACATCCTCAACCACAACCTCGAGACCGTGAAGCGCCTCCAGAAGCCGGTCCGCAAGCGCGCCCGCTGGGACCGGAGTCTGTACGTCCTCCGGCGGGCGAAGGAGATGGCCGGCGAGATCGGCTACGCGGCGCACACGAAATCGAGCCTGATGGTGGGCCTCGGCGAGACCCGCGAGGAACTCCACGAGGCGTTCGAAGCGTTGCGCGAGGTCGATGTCGACATCCTGACCATCGGCCAGTACCTGCGCCCGTCGCTCCAGCACCTCGCCCTGGAGCGCTACTACCACCCCGACGAGTTCGCCGAGATGAAGACCGAGGCCCTGGCGCTCGGCTTCAAGCACGTCGAGTCGGCACCGATGGTCCGCTCCAGCTACCACGCCCGCGACCAGGTGCCCGGGGCCGAGCTGAAGCGCCTCCGTCGTCAGGCGACGCTCGATGACGACGGCCGGGTGATCCCGCTCGCCGGGTGATCCCGCTCGCCGGCTGAGGGGACCCATCCGAACGCCCCGCTGGGGCGTATCACCGTGTAGGTCAGGGACCCGACGCTCCGGATGCGTCGGACCTCGACCCGTGCAACGATGACAGGGTGACTCCACTGGATCCTCGCCAGCCTGTGGAATTCGAGCCGGTCGCGCTTGGCCGCCACCGTCGCCGTGTCGACCCGCTGGCCATCGGTATGGTCGTGGTCGCGATCGCCCTGGCGGCAGCCGTCCTCAAGCCCTGGGATCTCGCGAATCCCCGTGAGCGTTCGACCGTGACGGACGCCGAACAGACGGCCGGCACGGATGCTTCCGGTATGCCTCGCCAGTCCGAGCCGGCCGTGTCCGCCAGTCCCGATCCACCGATGCGGATCGCGACCCCGCCACTCACCTGGGCGGACATCGCGACGGTCGGGGAGTCTCACGACGCCTGGGGCGTTCGAGCGTTCGCGCCGGCATCGACCGGGACATCGACCGCCACCCGGAGTCCCTTCGTGGCCCGCTGGTCGCCGGTCATCTCGATCGGGCGTTCCGGACCGCGGGCGATCGTCCAGCCCCGCGATCGGTCCATCGTCGCGCTCGGGCTCACGTTCCCCAACGGTCGTGCGCCCCTGGACGTGCGCATCTGGCGGCGGTCCGCCGCCGGCGTCCTGTACTGGCTGGACGCCCGGCCGATCGGCCGCGAGCCGGCGCAGGGCGGACTCGTCTTCGCGCCACCGACGACCGATCCCGGGTCACCCGGCTGGGGGCCCGGCGAGTATCGCGTCGACGCCTTGACCGCCGACGGGACGATCGAGCGGTTCGAGCTCGACATCCCGGATCGATACGAGCAGGTGCGGCCATCTTCGATCGATCCGCCGGAGGCCACCGAGCTCGTGTCCGCGTCCCAGGTGGATCCGACGTCGCTGCCGGTGGGTGCGTTCGCCACCATCGACCGCGCGGGGTATCCGCTCGACAGCGTCGGCGGGCCCGCGCTTGATGAGGCCGGCGCGTGGCTCGACACCGAGCCCGGATCGGGTCGTATCCCGGCGGACCGTGTCGCCGTCGCGTACCTGCCGCGGGCGACCGGTCTTGGCGTCCGGCTGCCGGACGGATCGGTGGTCCGGGCGGCGTCCATCGAACGGTTGACGCCGAACCTGCTGCGGAACCCACCGACTCCGGTCGGCGGCGGGATCATCGATCGACGCGACACGGATCCGTGGGTCGTGTTCGCGGCTCGCCATGGCGAAGCCTGGGCACCCGGCATCTACCGGATGTCGGTGACCTGGCAGGGACCGGACGGGATCCAGGAGGCGGCATGGCACGTCGAGCTTCGACCCGGCCCGTACACCGGACCGCCCAAGCTCCTGGCCCTGACCCGGGCGTGGGCTCGGCACGCTGGAGGGTCCGGGCTCGTCGTCGGCCGGGCAGAGCCACTCGAGGGCGGGCCCCGCAGCTCGGCGATCCGCCTCCTGCAGACCGCCGATCGAGGCGCCTTCCGCGGCCAGGATGGATCCGCGACCACGTGTGGCGGGACGATCGTGGGCGGGACGCCGGAGGCGTTCGGCCTGGCCTACCCAGCGGACGAACCGCTGACCGTGACCCGCGTCCGGCTGGACGGTCCCGAGCCGCCGGCGTGGCAGTCGCCCACGCTGCTCGCCTCCGATGTCGTGCCCGGCCTGAGCCTGATCGCCCCGACCGATGGCGCGTCGTTCCGTCCGGGTGTCTATCGCATCGGCCTCGAAGGCGCCGCGGGATCGCGGACGCTGACGCTATGTGTCGGCGGCGCGAGTGCGGTGGGCGGATGACCGGCCTGGACGGGATGGAGCCGATGAGCGAGCTGGACCCGCGCGGCCCCGCCGAGTTCAAGACAGTCAGGCTCGAGCCGCCTCCTCGTCGGTTCGATCCGGTGGCGATCGGCGTGGTCGTGGTCGTCGCCGTGCTCGCGCTGGCGATCGTCAAGCCTTGGGACGTCGGCGAGGCCGGTGTCGCAGTCGTGCCCACCCAGGCCGCGACGCCGGCGGCCGACGCCTCGTCGGGCCCGGATTCCTCGGCCGTGTCCTCCCGTGGCGCCCTGGTGCCTCCGACCTGGTCCGATGTCAGGTCGGTCATCACGCCCCGGGCAGACTGGGGGATCCGCACGATCGTGCTCGGTGCCGAGCCGGACGCCTCACCCGCGCTCTCGCCTGAGGGATCTCCGGTGCCGGCCCGGTACGCCGAGCGCTGGTTCGCCACAGAGGTCGATGGTGACGAGGCTCCCATGGTCATAGCGGACGAATTTGACGGCCAGATCCTCGCGCTGGGCCTCACCTTCCCGCCGACCGAGACGCCGCTGGACGTGAGGATCTGGCAAGACCACGAGGGCGGTGAACTGGAGTGGATGGACGCCCGGCCGGTCAACGACGTGCCGGCCCGCGGTGCCTATCTCTTCCTCCGTCGCGGCGTTGCCGGGGCGGCCGTCCGCGCCTGGGCGCCGGGCCGCTACCGGATGGACGTCCTCGTCGGCGATGGGATCCGCCGCATCGATGTGCTGATCCGCGACCGGACGGGCCGGCTGCCGGACCCGGATCCCTGGCCGGTCGTCACCGCACCATCGGCGGCGCTCGACGCCGCTAGGCTGGAAGGTCGCTCCACGGGCCTGTTCGTCCAGGCCGGCGGGGTCATCGAGCCCCTTCGAGCCGTCGGCGCCGACCCACTCGACGAGGCGGCGGCCTGGCTCGATGTGGACCCCGAACCAGGCGCCGCGGCCGCGCGATCGTTGGTCGCGAGGACGTACCAGCCGCAGGCCACCCACCTCGGGGTCGTGCTGCCGGCCTTCTCGTCGGTCCGGTCGGCGGACATCGTCCGTCTCGCGCCCGTCCCGGTATCGACACGGCTGGCGTACTGGACCGGCATCGAGTCCATGTCGACGATCTCGTTCGTCGCGTTCGGACCGCTCGACGGCACGGCCTGGCGCCCGGGCGTCTACGCCCTGTCCATCGCGTGGGTCGACCTCGATGGATCGCACGATCGGACCTGGAACGTGGAGCTGCGGCCCGGCCCGCTGCCTGCGACGCCGCTTCTGCTGTCCGCCACTCGCGCCTGGTCGACCTACGTGGGCGACAGCGGCGCCCTGCTCGGCGTCACGGCACCGCTATCGGGGACTGACCCGTTCGGAGTCAGGCTGCTGGAGATCGCGCCCCAGACCGAGCCCGGCTACCCGGGCCTGGCCGGCTCGAACACGATCGGCTGTGGCCCGGCCGCCGTGGTCGGTCATCCGGAGGTGATCGGGATCGTCGGCCACGCCGACGCCCTACTGACGCCGGTCGCGTCACGGATCCTGCACCCGCTCGCCGATAGCGATCCCATGGAGGTCCTCACGGCCGCGGGTGCCGTGCCCGGTCTCACGCTCGTCTCGCCGGTCCTCACCGCGGAGTTCGGCGGCCCGGCCTCGTACTGGGTTCCGGGCCGGAACGGGCGCGGAGGCGCCGCGCTACACGATCTGCATCGGGCTCGTCGCGGGTTGATCGCCGTCGTCGGCTAGACTGCCTCCATGCCGCGCCTCCTGTCCCGCAAGATCCCGCTCGCGGAGCTCCACTGCCATCTCGGCGGGGCGGTGACGCCGTCGATCATGTGGGGGATCGCCCACTCGCAGGGGATCAAGCTCCCGACGAAGGACTACTGGGAGTTCCGGGACATGATCACGGTCTCGACGCGGCGGAACCGGTCCTTCGACGGCTACCTCCAGCTCTTCCACTGGACCGAGCTCATCCAGAGCTCACCGCTGGCGGTCGAGCGTGCGGTCTACGAGGTCGTCGGTGGGGCCTATCGAAAGAACAACGTCACAACGATGGAACTCCGCTTCAACCCGATGAAGCGGAACCGCGGCGGTGAGCAGGACCTCGACCACATCATCGCGGCCGCGGTCCGCGGGATGGACAAGGCGACCCTGGAGTACCCGATCAAGCCAGGCCTCATCTTCTGCCTGGACCGTGCCTTCCCCTTCGAACTCAACGAGATCATCGCGGAGAAGGCCATCACGTGGCGCGACCGTGGCGTCGTCGGCATCGATATCGCCGGACCCGAATCCGCGACCTTCCGTGTCGCCGACTACCGGCGTCTCTTCCGCCGCGCCCGCCAGTACGGACTGGGCCTGACCGTCCACACCGGGGAATCCGGGCCGGCCGACGAGGTGGCACGCGTCGTGGAGATGCTCGAGCCGGACCGGATCGGCCACGGCGTGAAGGCCGCCTACGACCCGCGCGCGATGGCGATGATCCGCGACCGGGGCATCGTCCTGGAGATCTGCCCGACGTCGAACCTGAATACCCGGGTCGTGTCCGGCTGGGACGAGTTCCGCTGGATCTTCGACACGTTCCGGCGCAATGAGGTCCGGTTCACGATCAACACGGACGGCCCGGAGATGCTCAAGACATACATCCGCGACGAGATGGCCCAGCTCGGGCGTCTCGGGATCCTGTCCGTCGAGGACCAGGAGACTGCCGCCGCCACTTCGCTGGCCGCCTCGTTCATCCCGAATGTGTCGGATGTCCCGGCGCCACGACTGGAGCCGGCCACCAGGACCGTCGTGGAGCGCGAGGAAGCCTAGACCGGCTCCGAGATCCGATACGAGCAGCAGCGGTCGCCAGCCGCGATGTGGCTCTCGCGCACGACGTCCGCTCCGAGCACGTCCCGGAACAAGTCAAGCTCGGCGCGACAGGCTGATGGTGTGCCCTTCGCCACGTTATAGATGGCGCAGTTGTGCTCGCGAAGTTCGACGGATCCATCCGGACCGGCAAGGCTTTCGGCGAGATAACCCTGGGCTGCCTGGAGCTCCGCCAGGCCGCGGACTCGCTCCTCGATCGGGGCGTCCGGCGAGACCCGCTCGGCCAGCTGGATCCGGACCCGGTCGCTGAGCTGCCGCCGGCGAGCCGCGAACACCTCCTCGATCAACTCGTCACCACCCACGGCCCCGATGGCCGACAACAGGCCACTGGCCAGGGCGTCGTAGGTGGACGGGAACAGGTCCTGGGCGTCCGGCGTGACGTCGTACAGGTGACGGGGCCTGCCGACACCGTGGCGCACGGTCTGGCGGCTGACGAGCTGGGCGTCCTCGAGCGCCCGAAGCTGCTGCAGGACGCCAGTCCGGCTGGCCCCGAGGCGAGTGGCAAGCTGATCCGGAGAGCTGGGTCCGTCCTTGCGCAGGCGGACGAGCAATCCGCGTCGCAGGCCGGACGGACCACCGCCGATCGGGTCGAGGGGCGCCTCCGCGCGTTCACGGGCGTCGTCGGTGGCTGCCGTGGGCTCGGACATGCCCGAAGGCTAGCATCGGTCGCCGCGATGCGCTGTCGCGGTGGTAGGCTCGCGGCCATGGACCTCGATCTGCCGGTCGAACACCGCCTGCTGCGTGACACGATCCGATCGTTCATGGTCGACGAGGTCGGTCCGGCCATCGAGGCGCATGAGCGTGAGCGGCGCTTTCCGATCGAGATCGTCAGGCGGATCGGCGAACTCGGCTGGCTCGGCATCCCCATCCCCGAGGAGGAGGGCGGCGCCGGGCTGGACACTCTGGCCTATGCGATCGCGATCGAGGAGATCGGGCGGGTCTGGGGGTCGCTCGGCCTGATCGTGGCGGCCCATACCAGTCTCGGTTGTGGCCCCCTGCACCTGGCCGGGTCGGCGGAGCAGAAGGAGCGCTACCTCGTTCCGATGGCCCGCGGCGAGGTCATCGGGGCGTACGGGCTCACGGAGTCGGGTGCCGGGAGCGATTTGGGGGGTACGCGCACGACCGCGCGCCACGAGGATGGTCCCGATGGCGGTAGCTGGGTCATCGATGGGTCGAAGCGCTTCATCACGAATGCCGGACAGGCGGGCACCTACATCGTCACCGCGCGGACCGGCAGCCGGGGAGACGGCGGGCCGGAGATCAGCGCCTTCATCGTGTCGGCGGACACGCCCGGCTTCTCGGTCGGGCGTCTGGAGGAGAAGCTCGGACTGCATGCCTCGGCAACGGGTGAACTTCGATTCGAGGGCGCTCGTGTCCCGGCGGCGAACCTCCTGGGCGAGCGGGGGAGCGGCTTCAAGACGTTCCTCAAGATCCTCGATGGCGGGCGCATCAGCATCGGCGCGCTCGCGGTCGGTCTGGCCCAGGCAGCCCTGGACGCCAGCATCCCGTACGCCCAGACCCGCGAGCAGTTCGGCCGGCCGATCGGCTCGTTCCAGGGCGTGGCCTTCATGATCGCCGACATGGCGACGGAGATCGAAGCCGCCCGCGCGCTCGTCTGGCGCGCCGCGTGGCTCAAGGACCAGGGCCGGGACTACGGCCTGGTCGCCGCGCAGGCCAAGCTCTTCGCCTCCGAGGTCAGCTCGCGGGCGACGAACGACGCCATCCAGATCCACGGCGGCTATGGCTACGTGACCGACTACCCGGTGGAGCGCTACCTGCGGGATGCGAAACTCACCGAGATCGGGGAGGGGACCAGCCAGATCCAGCGCCTGGTCATCGCGCGGCGGATCCTGGGCCTGCGGGTCCTGTAGGGTCGCGGGTCCCACGGCGCGGGTCGCTTGGCCTGGAGGGTCGCGCGCCGCGCTGCGAAGATCTGATCAGTCCGACCGCACGAGACGGACGACGAGCCGGAACTGGCTTCTCGCCCCGACGCAGGTCTGCAGGGTCAGGCTCGGCCGCGACTGCGACGCGAATGCCCAGGCGCCCTTGTCAGGCGTCGTGACCTTCCACCAGCGGACGGCGTACCGGTGGACCCGGCCGTCGCTCCCCGCGTAGAACAGCGCCATGCCCTTGCGCAGCCGCCCCGACACGTAGGCGTCGCGGAGTGGCCTGAACACGCTCTGCGCGTGTCCGAACAGGTACACATTGTTGGAGCCGGCACAGCCCCAGCGGTAGACCCGGTCGCCCGGGTAGGCCTTGCTCGTGCAGGCGAAGAACGAGACGGAACGGCTCACGCCGAGGCTCGGGATCCAGACATGGTTCCGGCCTCGGTAGGCGGTGGCGGCGCGTTCCGGCCCACTGGTCGCTGCGGTCGCCTTCGCGATGGCCACCGGCCTGGCGACGGGCATGTTCGGCGTGGCGGGCCGTTCCGCGGGCTGCGGCGCTGCGGCCTGTGGGTCCACGGGCCCCGGTTCGGCGCCGCGCGAGACCGGCCGAGCGCCCGGCGAGGAGGTTCGGAGCGGGACGCCCCGCAGTTCGGACACGACCATGGCGCGAGCCGCGACTCGCGCCGGTGCGCTCGTCGTGTCGCGGGCGATGGTCGGGGCGGCCGAACCGACCACCAGCACCAGGGCGAGCAGGAACGAGGGCGTCGCGATCCGTGTCGAGGAGCGGTGGAGGGCCATGGCGTGAGCATCCCGGCCGGGGCGTCCGCGCACCGTGGCCCGGTCGTCCCATCGGGCCATGGGAAGGAGGACCGGGTCACGGTCCGGGCCCGGGACGAAGGTCTGGTTCGGTCTGGCGAGGTCCGCGTTGGTGTGGTGCGGTCTGCCTCAGTCGCCCGTTCCGGCGGCCACATCCAGCGCCTCGCGCATCGCGGCCTTGAACTCCGGCGCCCACGGTCCCTGACCCGCCACCACGAATGGCGAGGCATCCATGGATTCGAACGTGGACGGGTCGGTCACGAACGCCGCGACGCAATCGTCGATGGTGGTGCGGAGGCGCTGGTAGGCCTCGCGATCCCGGAAGATGTAGATGCGCACCCGGGCAACGTCGGTCTGGTCGAGCCCACTGGCATCGAAGCCGATGGCGGTCTGCGTCAGCGTGTGGTCCGTGCAGCCTGAGTCGCCCGAGACGAGTCGATCGAGGACGATCCCGCGGGTGACGAACTCGGCCGCGATCCCCTGGAAGTCGGCCGGGGTCGGGGCGGGAGCCGACGTGGAGACCACACCACACGCCGAGATCAAGAGTGCGGCCGCGAGCAGGCAGGCGAGCGGCCGGGCGGATCGGATGGTCACGGTCGCGAGGCTATCACCGTCCGCCCGGGCGTGCCGTTGGAGGTGCGGCGGATGGCGCGAGCCCATGTCCGTGGATGCGCTCTGCAGGCCGTGCGTGGCGCGCAGGCGTCGCCGGCTGTCAGAAGCCGTTTCGAGATGAACGCCTCGTGGACCGGCGACCAGACTGCAGGAACCGTCGGAGATGGGCGCGTCCCACGCTCGGCTGTCGCGAATGTGCGCCTGACAGTGACGACCGACCGTGCCGGACGACCGACCACACCGGACGCATCCCGTCGGACGGGCGCGAGCCGATCCACGCGTCGATCCGTCCGGCCTCAACGGGCCTCAGCGGTCCCGGGCGCGGCGCTTCGCTTCGCGCAACCTGGCCAACGTGTCGCCATCCGAGGCAGGGGTGTCGGTGGCCGGGGTGCCCGGCGCTGCCGACGGAGGCGGTGTCGATGCGACGGGTGGAGACAGCGTCTTCACGACGGCGGCCGGCGTGTCCGGGGGAGCCCAAGCGACCGGGGGAGCCGGAGCGACCGGGGCGACCGCTCCGCCCGTCGGTGTGTCGGCACGCATGGCGGTCCGAGCGTTCGCGCCGGTCCGGCCACGCGCCGCCAGTAGGCTCTCGTTGGTCGCGGTGCGCGGAGCATGCCGCCCGCGGCGACCGCCCAGGCTGGTCACCCAGTCACGAGCGTATGCGACCTCGCGTCGACCGACCGAGACACGCCGCAGGGCGATGTCCAGCGGCCACAGCAGCAGCGCCAGGATCAGCAGCAGTGGCCACAGGTCCGTGAAGCGGCTGGTGGCCCTCAGGTCGCGCCGCCACGGGTCGAGCGGCGTCAGGATCTCGCCGCCGCCGGTCGCGTTGCGGAGCGTGGCCAGGAACGGCTCGTTGCCTCCGAGCAGCCGGTACTCCGCGGCGGTGGGCGCAACGAGGCCGACAGTCCGTCCCAGCGGCGAGGTCCCGGGCCTGATCTGGGTGATCCGCACGGCGTATGCGCCCGGGTCGATCTCGCCGAGCGGCGCCTCGTACACGCCCGGCGCGACCTGCACGAGATCCACGTTCACCGGGTCGATGGTCGCCGGGTCTGAACCCACGACGACCGCGCTCGTGGCGTAGAAGTCGCGCGCCGAGCCGTCCGCCTCCACGCTCTCGACGTGCAGCGTCGTCTTCCCCCCGACCGAGTCGAACGTCGCCTCGATGCCGCCCGACTCCTCGCCCGGGAACGTCCAGCTGACGAGCTGGCTGAAGAACCTGGCGAAGTCCTTCCAGCCCAGCCAGTCCCTGGCCCACCGGCCGGTCGAGTCGGAGGTCCACGCCACGGATCGGCCGAGCCCGTACTGCCACTGGGCCAGGAGCGGGTCGTCGCGGCTGGTCACCAGGACGGTCTGCGCGGCCGGCTTGGCGGTCGTCCCGTTGTAGCCGAGCAGCTTCGGGAGCCCTTCGTCCAGGCCGCGCAGGATCGGCGACGACGACGTCAGGATGGGGAAGAACGGCTCCTCGACGATCTGCTGTCCGGAGACCTGCTGGGTCTCCTTGAGGAAGATGTCCGGGATGCTGGCCGGGTTCGCCGCCGCGTAGAACCGGCCACCGCCCTGCGTGGCCAGCTGCTCCAGGAAGGGGTTGGCGCCGCCGCCGGCGCCCACCGTCGAGAGCGTGATCCCGGCGGCCTTCATCTTGGCCAGGATCGCGTCGTACTGGCCGGATGACGACCAGCCGTCGGTGAGCAGGATGATGTGGCGACGGGTGGCGGTCACGCCTTCGAGCGACTGGACGGCCTGGTCCAGGCCCGCGTAGATGTTCGTCTGGCCGTCCGCCCGGATCCCGGCGATCTGTCCCTGCGAGGTCCCCGATGCTGCCCAGCGGCTGGGTCTTGACCACCCAATGGGCCGCCTCGTTGAACGCCACGACCCCAAGCTCGTCGCGCTCGGTCATCGCCGCCGCCGCGCGCAGGATGGCTTCCTTGCCGATGTCCACCTTCTGGACGCCACCGATCCCGGTCGCCGCCGCCCTGGTTGAACGTGTTGCAGTGACAGGCCGCCATCGAACCCGACTCGTCGATGACGACCACCAGCGCGATGTCGGGCTGCTTCTGCCGGTCGCGCACGCCCATGTCCACGGGCAGCGTCTCCTCCATGGCGGTCTTGGCGTAGCCGCCGGCGCCGAAGCTGCTCGGCCCGCCGACCATCACGAGGCCCTTGCCGAGGTCGCGCACGTAGACCTGGAGGGCCGCCATCTGGCGATCGGTCAGGCGCAGCCGCGGGCACGTCGACCAGCACGACGCTGTCGTAGGTCGCGAGGCTGGCGAAGTCCGTCGGCAGCGCCTCGGGGATGATCGTATCCACGAGCTGGCGCTGCTCCTCGAGTGCCCCGACCAGCTCCGCGGCGACCGCGTCGTCGCCGGCGAGGACCAGGATCCTCGGCTCGCCCTTGACGATCGTGTTGGAGTCCGCCCGGTCGTTCTGGCTGAACGTGTCGCGCCCGGCCTCCACGACGGCCCGGAAGGTGTGGAAGCCCGCCTCGGACGGGGTCAGGTCGAAGGTCACCCGGGTGACCCCGGCCAGCAGCTCGACGGGCTGCGTCTTGACCAGGGCTCCGTCCGCGAAGAGCCGGACCGTGGCGGTCTGGGCGACCGACGAACGGATGTCGGCGATGGCCTGGACGGACTCGCCGAGCCGGGCGATGGACGGGGTCGTGAGGCGCTCCACGAGGACCTCGTCGACGCTCGCCGAGTCCGATCCGCCGCGTCTCGATCTGGATCCCGCGGTCGGCCGACAGGGCCGCCTCGGTCTGGCCGCCGCCGGTCGTGTCGTTGCCGTCGGACAGCAGCACGATCCGCTTCTGCGCATCGTCGGGGAAGAGCGCCGAGGCCAGACGAAGCGCCGCGCCGATGTCCGAGGCCGTCCTGACCGGCGTCGAGGCGATCCGGTCGATCTCGTCGAGGTCGGACGGCAGGCGCTCGACGAGGGCGTCCTTGCCGAAGGCCACGATGCCCGGCGACATCGTCGTCGCCCTTCACCTTGAGCGTCTCCCGCAGGAAGGCGAGGGCGTCCTCGCGTCCGGCGTTGCCGACCGAGTCGGACAGGTCGACGATGAACACGGTCGCCAGGCGATCCACCGGCAGCACGAGCTGGAAGCCGGCGAGCGCGAGGACGAGCGCCGTCAGCAACAGCGGCGCGGACGGCGAGGGCCACCCGTCGTCGCCCGGCGCCCATCCGTCGCCTCGCCCCGAGATGCAGCCCGATCGTCAGCGCGATCGCCGGGATCAGCAGCAGCAGCGCGAGGGGGGCGTCGAACGTGAAGCCCATCAGGCGCTCCCGTCCAGCGGGCCGCCGCCCGAAGCGGTCGGAGACGCGGCGCCGGATCCGGATGACCGCGTCCCGGTGGTAGACCGCCCACTCGAGGCACAGGGCGGCGAGCACGACCAGCAGGATCGGGACCCACAGCTCGTCCCGGGTCGTGGACGGGCGTCGCGGGTCCGGCCGCGGTCCCGGGCGCGGGGGACGCCCCCGGTGCGGTCCCGAGCGCCTCGATCCCCGCCGCCGAGCCGGGGGCGATCGTGGACTCACCCACGTCGAACAGGTCGACCGCGAAGCGCACCGGCGCGTACGGGTCCTCGACCGGCGGCGGGCTGGCGCTCGCGCCCGCCGATGCCTGGTGCGGGCGAGGCTGCCGACGGGGCCGCGGACGCGGGTGCGCCGGAGCCGACGGACGGCGCGGCCGTGGAGCCGGCCCCGAGGATCGGGGTGGCCGTGTAGATGCCCACCAGCTCGGTCCGGGCGAACGTGACGAGCGAGCCACCGGTCGCGGCCGGGACGAGGTCCGATCGTCGAGCCATCCGGCCGAGTGACGCGTGAGGCCGGTCGCTCCGGACGGGATCGTCAGCGTGACCGGCGTCCCGGGCGCGACGGCCTCGGTCGGCGCCGCCGAACCGCCGAGCAGTTCGCCGGTCAGGTTCGCGAGCAGGATCGGGAAGCCCACCTGGAGCGGGAGGTCGGACTGGCGCGGCTCGAAGGCCAGGACGGCGGTCGGCAGGCCGGCCCGGGTCCCGGCGTACAGGAGCGGCGCGCCCTTCGGGCCCGGGATGACGGTCCTTGCCCAGTCGGGGAGGACCAGCTTGGCCGCCTCGGCGATGTGGGTCGTTGACAGGTCCACGTAGCGCAGGATCGGCTCGTCCGGGCTCAGCGACCCGATGCCCGGGCCCTTGAGCGTGCCGTCGACCTGGCCGAGCGGGCTCGTCCGGGGCGGCGCGATGGCGAGGATCGGGCTGGCGCGGCAGGGTCGTCGGCAGGGCCGCGTCGAAGATGACGAGGTCCCACGGGCGTCCGTCCTTGCGGGCGGAGGCCGTGCCGTACTCGGCCGGGGTGACCCCGTACAGCTCCACGTTCGGGAGGAACGAGAGGGCGGTCTCCAGATACGGGTCGCCCTCGCCGACGACCAGGATCAGGCGTGTCCGATCGGGCGGGATGACGGCCCAGGCACGATCGTCGATGGCGAGCTGGTCCGGGGCCGCGGTCGACGCCGGATCGCGACCGACGAGCCGGATCTCGAGCGACCGGACCTCGTTCGGCACGTCGTCGATGACGACGTCCGACCGGGCCTGCGGGTCGAGCAGCACGTCACGGGCCTCGAGCAGGTTGCCGTCGCCCCACACCTCGATGCGCCGCTGCGCCGTCTCGAGGTCCAGGTTCGCGACGCTGACGAAGACCGAGCGGGTGACGGTCGATGGCGCCGTCCGGACCGCGAGGGCGACGATCGCCTGGTTCTTGCGGTCGCGCCCGACCGGGAGCACCGTCACCGGCGCGTCGACCTTCGTCGTGGGCATCGTCGCGATGGCCGCGTCGGTCGCGACGAGGACCTGGGCGTCGCCCGGACCGGGCCGCAAGCTTGTCCGCGAGCTCGAGCGCATCGCCCAGGTTCGCCGGGCATCGACGACGGCCGCAGGTCGTTGATCGCCTGCTTGCACGCGCCCGAGGTCCGAGGACTCGTTGACGACGATCCGCGCGCTCCGGTCGGCCGCGATCACGCTGACCTTGCCGCCGGTCGGCAGGTCGCGCAGCGACTCGATCGCGGCCGCCTTGGCGGCGTCCAGCCGGGTCGGGGCGACGTCCGTGGCGGCCATGCTGGCCGAGGTGTCAAGGATCAGCACGATGTCGCGAGCCAGTCCGGCGGGCCGCTCCAGGAAGGGCCGTGCCGCCAGGAGCGCGAGGATGACGACCAGCAGCAGCTGGAGCAGGAGCAGGAGGCTCCGTCGGAGCCGCTGCCACGGGGCGTTCGCCTCGACGTCCGTCAGCAGCCGACTCCACAGCAGGGTCGAGGGCACGACGGCCTGGTCGCGCCGCAGCTTGAGCATGTACATCGCCAGCACCGCCGGGATGAACAGGAGGCCGAGCAGCGCGAGCGGACTGGTGAACGGCATCGCTCAGCCCAGGACCCGGCGCCGACGCAGCTCGGCGAACATCAGGTCGGTCAGGTTCGCGTCGGACGGCAGGTCGACGTAGGTGGCACGTCGCTTCGCGGCCACATCGGCGAAGCCGGCCTTCCAGGTCGCCAGCCGCGCCTTGTAGGCGTCCAGGGTGGCCAGGTCCACGGTCACGTCGAGGCCCTCGCCCGTCTCCGCATCCATGAGTCGCAGGTCGCCCTCGAGCGGCGGATCGAGCTCGTCGGGCGAGAGGACGTGCAGGACGATCAGCTCGGAGCCGGTGGCGGCCAGCTCGCGGATCACCCGGTCGGCGGCGGGGTCCAGCAGGTCGGACAGCAGGATGACGACCCCGCGCCCGTGGAGCTGGGCGCCGGCATGCCGGGCGGCGGCCAGCAGGTCGGTCGGGCCGTCGGCGGCTTCGATCGCGGACAGGTCCGCCAGGAGCCGGAAGACCCGCCCGGATCCGCGAAGCGCGGCCCGGCGTCGCGCGATCCGCCCCGACAGCGCGGCCACCCGGACGCGGTCCTCGCTGGCGAGCCCGATGTAGCCGAGGGCCGCCGCCGCCCGCTTGGCGAACAGGAGCTTGGATGGGGTCCCGAATGTCATCGACGCGGAGGCATCGACGAGCAGGCTGATCGTGACGTCTTCCTCCTCGACGAACAGCTTCACGAACAGCTTCTCGAGCCGGGCGTAGACGTTCCAGTCCAGCTGCCGCAGGTCGTCGCCCGGGGCGTAGTCGCGGTAGTCGGCGAACTCGACCGACTGGCCGCGCTTGACGCTCCGACGGCCGCCCTTCAGCCCGCCGCGCACCGGCGACCGCATGAGCAGCAGCAGTCGCTCCAGCTGGCGCAGGAACGCCTCATCGAAGACGGTCGGGTCGACCTCGCTGGGCAGGAAGACCTGGCGCGTCCCAGCCGGAGCCGGAGCGCCGGGGAGGGGACTGGCCTGGGGTGACGGAGCGTCCATCGGGTGGTCGCTCGGCCTGGGGAAGTCGTGGCCTACTCGACCGTCGGCGCGACGACCGTGTCCAGGATGGACCGGATGACCGCCTCGCTGGTGATCCCCTCGGCCTCACCCTCGAAGTTCAGGATGATCCGGTGGCGCAGGGCCGGGAGGGCCACCGCCCGGATGTCGTCGATCGAGACGTTGAAGCGGCCGTCGAGCAGCGCGTAGATCTTGCCTCCGGTGACGAGGGCCTGGGCGCCGCGCGGCGAGCCGCCGTAGCGGACGTAGTCGCGGACGAGGCCGGGCGCGCGAGGCTGGTCCGGGTGGGTGGCGGCGAGCACGCTGACCGCGTAGGCGGTGACGTGCGGCGCGATCGGGACCGCGCGGGCCAGTCGCTGCATCTCGACGATCTCGGCGGCCGTGCAGACCTTCGATGCCGTCACCGAGTCCGCGCCGGTCGTCCGGTCCATGATCGCGACGAGGTCCTCCTCGGACGGGAACGGGACCATGACCTTGAAGAGGAACCGGTCGAGCTGGGCCTCGGGCAGCGGGTAGGTGCCCTCCATCTCGAGCGGGTTCTGGGTCGCGAGGACGAAGAACGGGGCGTCGAGCGGGAACCGCTGGCGGGCGACCGTGACCTGGTGCTCCTGCATCGCCTCGAGCAGGCTGGACTGGGTCTTGGGGGTCGCGCGGTTGATCTCGTCGGCCAGGATCAGGTTGGCGAAGATCGGGCCAGGCTGGAACTTGAAGATCCGCTGGCCGCCCTCCTCGATGAGGATGTTGGTGCCGGTGATGTCGGCCGGCATCAGGTCCGGCGTGAACTGGATGCGGCTGAACGAGCAGTCGATGACGTCCGCGATCGTCCGGACGAGCAGCGTCTTGCCGAGGCCGGGCACGCCCTCGAGCAGCACGTGGCTGTTCGCCAGCAGGCCGGTCAGCGTCTGGCGGACCAGGGCTGCCTGGCCGACGATGACTCGCCCGACTTCGCGCTCGATCGCCTGCGCACGTTCGGCGAACGCCTCGGGGGCGAGGCGCTCGGGCTCCTGTGTGGTCGTGGTCGTGTTCACGTGGCCTCCTGCGTGATCGCCGGCCGTCCGGCCGTCACCTGGATGGATCGAGTGCGCTGAAGTAGTCGCGGACCAGGTCCTTCACCGATAGCGGCACGTAGCCGCGCTCCAGGGAGGTCTGCGCATAGCGGTAGAAGTCGGTGTAGACGTCCTCGTACGGGGTCAGCGAGCCGTTGTTCGACCCGCTGCCGGTCTGGTTGCCCTGCTGGGTCTGCCCGTCGCCACCGGTGCCGGCGACATAGGACGGGTCGCCGGGGCGGCCGAGCCGATCGAACGGGGCGAAGACGGAACTGAGGTCCGCGCCGAGCTCGGACGGCCGGTTCGGGTTGGTCGGGCCGGCCGGCCGGCCGTTGCCGCCGGTGCCGTTGCCGAGGGAGCGGGCGTTGGAGCCGCCGCCACCGATCGCACCCTGGCCCTGGCCTTGCCCCTGACCCTGGCCCTGGCCCTGGCCCTGGCCCTGCCCTTGGCCCTGCCCCTGACCCTGGCCCTTGACCCTGGCCTTGACCCTGGCCCTGGCCCTGGCCGTGCCCGGGCTCTGGCCGGCGCCCGGACTCTGTCCTGCCCCTTGACCCTGCCCTGTGCCCGGACTCTGACCGGCGCCCTGCCCCTGACCCTGACCTTGCCCCTGGCCGGCCTGGCCCTGCGGCGGTGGTCCGGCGACCGGCGTCCGCGAGGTCGCGACGAGCATCCTGGAGCCGCGACGCCGCACCGGACAGATCGCGGTTCGTGGCGACCTGCCGTTCCGCTCCCGTGATCGCTTCGCCCAGCCGATCCAGCGCGGACTTCGCGCCCTGCGTGTCGCCCTGGGCCAGGCTCTGGGCTGCGTCGCGCAGCGCCGTCGCCGCAGCGCCACTGGCCTGCGAGGCGCGTCGCCTGCATCTCGGCGAGCTGCCGCGCCAGCTCGGCCTTCTCGGCGTCCGTCATGTCGTCGAGCTTGTCGCCCAGGTCCTTGAGGTCCTCCTGGGTCTTCTCCGGATCGCCGTCCTTGTTGGCATCCGGCTTGCCCGTCGCGGCGCTCGAAGGGCGACGGCTGAGCGAGGTGAGTGATGCCGCCCGCTGCTCGGTGGCCGGATCGGTCTGGGCCCGGACATCGGCCTCGATGGCCCCGAGGCGAGCCAGGTTGACATCGAGGTCGCCGGGCTTGTCGCGCAGCTGCCGGGCGAGCTCGCGCAGCTCCTCGGCCAGCCGGGTTCGTGGGTCCTCGGCATCTGCGCCCTTGGTGTCGAGTTCGTCGGCGAGGTCGTCGAGGCGCTCGGCCTGCCGTTCGGCGGCCGCTTCCACCTGGCGCTGCTGGGCGATGACCGCGTCCTGCGGGTTCGGGATGAGGAGGACGGGCACCAGCAGCAGCGCCCGCCACGACGAGGGCGATGGCCGGGCGCTGCGACAGCCGCGGCTTGAACAGGGCCGGCGGGGCGCTGCGCAGCGTGCGCAAGCGCATCGCCGCGCTGGCGTCGGACGAAGCGGTCGGTCTCGGCCGCGTCACCTGCGGATCGTGGGTCGCGCGCTTCCGGATCGGCAGGCCCGGCGGAGTCCGGGAACGCCGCGGCGAGTTCCAGCGCGCTCGAGACGCGGTCGCCGAGGCGGCCCTCGCCGTCGACCGCGAGCGCCGTCTCGCCGAGGCTCGGGCCGGGCGCGGACGACGGCGACGAGCAGGACCAGCGCCCCGACCATCGGGATGGCCACGCCGCCGATCGGTGCCCACGGCAGCGGGACGACCCGCGCGACCGTCCAGAGCACCAGCTCCGCCACGGCGATCGCCGGCCAGGGCCAGCCAGGTGCGCCGCACGATGCGTCGGATCCAGAGCGCCGGCGATGCGGCCCCAGCGCGGTGCGGACGGCCGTCAGGGTCGGGTCGAGCGGGCCGTCGACGACCGCGCGCGGATCGGCCGGGACGACGAGCGGGGCGCGCCGATCCGACCGGTCGCACGATCGGTCGAGGCGCGGACAGGATCCGCATCAGACGGCCTCCGGGCTCGGCTCGGGACGCGCCGGCGGCGGAGGTGCCAGCGCCGGGTGGGCGAGACGAACTGGATGGAGATCAGCAGGAAGACGACCGACAGGATCGAGCCAGGTCAGCGACGGTCTTGCGGCCAGAAGCTGTCCCGCGCGACGCCGAACGCGCGTGACGTCGGCGATCGCCCGCGATCCGGCGCGACCACGACGCCCACGCTTGCCGTCGACCGGCGACGCCCGGCCGTACCGCGACGTCGGGCGCCGGGACCGGGCATCGCACCGCCGCCGTCTGGTCGACGTCCGACGAACACGACCGTCGCGTCGCGACTGGGCACGATGCTGGCGAGGACTGCCGCAGGACGCCGCCACCGAAGGCCTCGGTCCCGCAGAGGACGTCGGCCTGGGCGAGGAACGGGTTGACGTAGGCGATGACCTCGGGCGGTCGACCCTCGATCGGGCCACGGCCCTGCGCCGTTCGTCGTCGTTCGCCAGGACGGCCCAGAAGATGAGCACGAAGAGCGAGCCCGACGGTGATGGCAAGCACGCCGAAGATCGAGATCGCGGTGGCCGCCTGGGTCCGCTTCACGAGGCTCGAGCAGCACAGCCCGAAGGCGCCGAGGCCCGAGCGCGGTCACGATCAGGACGATGTAGCCGCGCACCACGTCCTCCGGGCGCGACGCCGCCGAAGACGAAGACGATCGCCGTGAGCGGGATCGAGGCCGCGATGAGCAGGAAGACGTAGACGAGGGCGCTCAGGAGCTTGCCGAGGACGATCGCGAGCGAGGAGATCGGGGTCGTGACCAGCAGTCGAGCGTCTGCTTCTCGCGCTCCAGGCTGATCGCCCCGGCGGTCGACGCCGGCGCCAGGAAGACGACCTGGAGCGTCTCGAGCATGATCAGCGCGGCGAAGATGCCCTGCCCGATGGCGCGCGATGGCGATAGGCGGCGCTCGCCGCCGAAGCCCGTCGAGTAGCTGCGCTCCTCGATGAGCTCGACCATCCAGGCGAATCCGGCGAGCAGGAGCAGGTAGAGGGTCAGGATCACGAAGGCGCGCCGGCCGCGCATCCGGCCGCGGAGCTCCTTGACGCCGATCGCGCGCCGATCCCGCCGGCGGCGCGCCGGATGGCCGCGGCGCGCTGGCGACGCGGGCTCGCACGGTCGTCGCCGCGGGCGACGTCGCGGCGCGGTCACCGACGCTGGCGGCCGTCGTCGGCGCGATCGACGACCGGCTCGTTCATCGGGTCCATCACGCGGCCTCGATCGGCTCGCGATCCGGCGCGGTCACCTGGAGGAACAGCTCCTCGAGGTCGCTCGCCGCGCGGGCGAAGCGTGACGATCGGCAGGCCGTCGCGGACCGGCCTGCGCGAGCAGTCGGGCCGACGCGGCGTCGTCGCCGCGGAACCCGAGCTCGATGGTGCCGTCGTCGAGGATCGTCGGCGGTCGCGACGTCCGGGTCGGCGGCGAAGGTCGCGCGCGCCGCCTCGAGGGCCTCGCCCTCGACCAGGACCCGGACGCGCAGGACGGCGCCGAAGCGGAGCCGGCGCTCGATGTCGGCGACCCGGCCCTGGGCGAGGACCTGGCCGCGATCGATGATCGCGACGCTCGTGCACAGCTCCTCGAGCTCGGGCAGGATGTGGCTGCTGATCAGGATCGTCTTGCCGAGGGCGCGGAGCTCGCGCAGCAGCTCGCGCAGCTCGACGCGGGCCCGCGGGTCCAGGCCGGACGCCGGCTCGTCGAGCAGCAGGACCTGCGGGTCGTGGACCAGCGCGTGGGCGAGGCACAGGCGCTGCTGCATGCCGCGCGACAGGGTCTGGACGTAGTCGTCGCGCTTGTCGGCGAGGTCCACCAGCTCCAGCAGGTCGCCGATCATCCGCCGCCGCGCGGCGGCCGACAGGCCGTAGCAGCGGCCGAAGAAGTCCAGGTACTCCCAGACCTTCATGTCGTCGTAGACCCCGAACACATCCGGCATGAAGCCGAGGACGCGCCGGACCTGGTCGGGGTTCCGCGTCACGGACCAGCCGGCGATCTCGGCGACCCCGGCCGACGGCTGCGAGGAGCGTGGCCAGGATCCGCAGCGTGGTGGACTTGCCGGCGCCGTTCGGGCCCGACGAGGCCGAAGATCTCGCCCGCCTCGACGGACAGGTCCACGCCGGCGACGGCGAGCGTGTCGGCGTAGCGCTTGACCAGACCCTCGGTGCGGACGATCGCGCGTCATCGGACGGTCCCCCGTGATGCGACAGGTCGGCGCTGAACCCGACGCCGTCGCTCTGGTCGTTGACGAAGCGGATCAGGACCGTGCCGCTGGTCGGGTCCACGTAGCGGGCCGGGTCGGCGACGCTGTAGCGCGGGCCCGGCGTCAGGTGCGGCAGGCGCACCCAGGTCGACGTCGTCAGGTCGAACAGCTCGGTCTCGGGGATCCCGTCGACGACCGGCTGCGGCGCAGCCCTCGACCGGCGTGGTCCGCGCAGGCGACCGGGATCGCGTCGAGCGGCTCGATCGGGGTCGGGCTCGCCGCGACCGGCGATGTCGCCGCCGAAGTTGAGGCCGATCGACGAGCTCGGTCGGCGCGATCGAGCCGTCCATGGCGATCGGCCGATAGGCGAGCGTGGCGCTGCCGCGACCGAAGTTCATGCTGAACGGGTCCTTGCTGAAGAACGCCGCATCGGAGGCGACGACCGTGGAGCGGAGCAGGTCCGAGCGTGAACGTCGTGATGCCGCTGACCGCGACGGCGGTCGGCAGGTAGTAGAGGGTGTTGCCGGTCCGGCGTGGCTCCTGGCCCTCGATCTCCACGGGCAGCAGGTCGCCGTCCGCCCAGGCCAGGATCACGGCGCCGTCGGCCGGCAGCTGGTTGGTGGAGCCGAAGTTCGGGTCGATAGGTCAGCTGGTCGACGATCGCGTGGCGGACGTACAGCGTCGGTGTCCGGGTTGCGCGCCGGATCCGTCGAAGAAGAGCCGGCCCGACGACGAGGTCCGAGAGCGGCTGGCCGAACTGGGTGGCCTGGTCTGGACGGCGACGTCGACCGTCGCCGTCGTCGCCGGGCGCCAGGTCCTTGAGGATGGCGACGGTGGCGCCGAGCACGACGGCCGGCTTCTCCAGGGCCTGGTCCGAGGCGTTCTTGACCGTGCCCTTGAGCCGCCCGTCCTCGAGGCGGAGGTCGGCCTGGACGAGCGGGACGGTCGACCGCCGTCTCGGCACGGACCGTCCGCAGCGACCCGAACCCGACCGCGAGGTCGCGGACCCGGGCCGGGTCGCCCTGCAGGACGTCGAGCGCGGTCGCGGCCGGATCCGCCGCCGAACAAGTCGCCGCTGACCGGCGGCGACAGGAGGGCGCCGCCCGGGACGCGGACCTGGTAGGTGCCGCGCGATCGGCGAGAAGATGCCGAGGTAGACCTGGGCGGTGCCGTCGGTGGCGCCCGGGCGCGCCGCGCACGAGGGCGACCTCGTTGACGATGACCTCGCTGCCGCGCAGCGTGGCCCCGAACCCGTACGCACCGACGGCGAAGACCACGATCAGGGCCGGGATCGTCGCCCACGCCCACTCGCGCCGGCCGAGCCGGCGCAGGACGAGGTAGTTGATCGGGCCGACGAGCAGGATGTACGCGCCGAGCAGCGCGAACAGGCCGCCGATCGGCGGCAGCGCGAGGGACGGCAGCTGCGACGACCGCGGTGACGAGCTGGCTGTCGTCCGAGAGCGACAGGCCGGCGTTGACGCGCTGCGGCAGCAGGCGACGCCAGAACGTGTCGGCCGACGGTCGCCGCCGGCGATCCAGTCGACGGTCGGGTCGAAGCCGATGAGGGTCGTCGCGCCGCTGCCGTAGGCGCCGTTCGGCGGCGATGACGCGGTCGCCGACGACGGCCAGCGATCGGCCGGCCGTCGAGCGTCGCCGCCGAGGGCCGGCAGGTCCGACGCGTCCGGACGGCGCCGCTGCCGAGGAAGGCCGTCAGCGACGCGGCCGGGACGTCGAGCGTGGCCGTCGGGCGGTAGGGGAGGAGGTCGTCCGGGAACGGCCGAGGGCGCCCGGACCGCTGGTGCCGCCGACGATGACGAGCCGTCCGCCGCCGGCGATCCAGCCGCGCAGCGCCGCGAGCTGCTCCGGTGCTCAGGCGGCTGGAGTCGACGTCCTGCCAGACGAGCCGGTCGAGCGCCTGCCAGGCCTCGACGCGCTCCGGGAGCTGGGTCGGGTCGAGCGGGAGGATCGACCGGCGCGATCTGGTTCTGGTTCGGGAGCAGGTGGATGGTCGAGACGATGTCCTGCGGGTCGTTCGGCGATGACGCCGACGACGAGCTGGTTGCCGTCGTGGATGGTGAAGCCGACCTTGGTGCTCGCGAGGGTCGTGTCGCCGTCCACGAGGCGCGACGGTCAGTTCGCGACCGAACGCGGGTGGCTGGACATACAGCACGTAGGTCTTGTCGGACTGGGTCGGCAGGTCCACGACGATGCCGAAGCGGGACTTGCCCTGGAGCCGCCGGCCAGGCGCAGCTCGCCGGCGATCGGCGGGCCGTCGTTCTTGAGGCGGACCGCGACGGCCATCCAGGCGCCGATCCGGGCGTGGCCGTCGAGCATCGGTCGCGCTTCCATCGTCAGGCCGTCCGCCGCCGCGACGGGCGCGGCGGCCGGCAGGAGCAGCGCGGCGACCAGCCCGAGGCACGCCAGCAGGCGCACGGCGCGCGAGGTCACGCGGCGCTCGAGCGGCGGCAGGCGGCTGGGGCGGCGGTCCGCGTCGATCGAGGCGAGAGCACGGCGACTCCGAGACGCGAGGCGAGCGGGGTCGCAGCAAGGACGTCCGAAGCCCCCCGAAAGTTGCGTGGCCACCGGCTCCGGCGCGTCCGGGCGTCCGGGCCGCCGCTATCGTACGATGCGAGCGTCCCGTGACCATCGGCCGGCGTGCCGTCCACCCGAGGGTGCTGTGCCCGACATCCGCCCATTCCGCGCCCTTCGCTTCGATCCGCCGACCGTCGGCGACCTCGCCGCCGTCGTGGCGCCGCCATACGCCGAGATCGACTCCGGCCGAGCACGAGCGCCTGCTGGCCCGCCACCCGGCCAACGTCGTCCGGGTGGACCTGCCCGAGGTCGCCACGGCGACGAGCCGGACGACCGGTATCCGGCGGGCCGCACGGCACGCTGGCCGAGTGGCGATCCGGCGGCGATCCTGCACAAGGATCCGCACCCGTCGGTCTACGTCTACGAGCGGACGCGGGCGTGCCCGGCACGGACGTCGAGCGCTCGCCAGCGCGGCTACTTCGCCCGCCTGCGTCTCGAGGCGTTCGGGCGGACGCCGGGGTCCTGCCGGGCGACGGAGTCGCTGGCGGACGCGGCGGAGGATCGCTACAAGCTGCTGCGCGCGACCGGCGTGAACACGAGCCCGGTCATCGGCCTGTACGACGACCCGACGGCCGTCGGACCGGCGGGCCGGATCGCCGCGCTGAGCGACCGGCCGCCGATATCGACCTCGTCGGACGAGGGCGGGCGTCCGCCATCGGGTCTGGGCGGTCGCTGCGGACGGCGAGGGCGAGCCGGCGGCGGCCGTGGCTGCGCTCCTCGAGCCGGCGGCCGCGGGGCCCATCACGATCGCGGCCGGCCGCGACGTCTACGAGACCGCCCTCCGCTATCGCGACGAGCGCCGGATGAGCCGGTCCTGCGAGGAGGATCCGGCCTTCGACTACCTGCTGATGCTCTTCCTCGAGCGTGCCGACCAGACCCTTGACCCGACGGCCCTGACCGGCCTCGTCATCAACCCGCACGAGTGGTGACCGAATGACCGACAAGACTCCCGACAAGGCCGTCCTGAACCATGGCCCAGGCGCCGGTGCCGTCCTCGAACGGCCGGCCGGTCCGCAAGGACGAGATCGAGCTGCACGACCGTGGCATCTACATCGAGTCGTGGCTGCCCGAGCGACGGTCGCGCCGCAAGCCGCTGCTGTTCCTGCACGGCGAGCTGACCGGATCGTGGGTCTGGGAGCGATACCTCGGCTACTTCGCCGGACGGGGCTGGGAAGGTCACGCGCTGAACCTGCGCAACCACTACTGGTCGCAGACGGCGGATCCGGCGACGCTCTCGTTCGACACCTACACGGAGGACGTGGTCGCCGCCATCGAGCGGCTCGGGCCATCGACCGTGCGTGGTCGGCCACGGGATGGGCGGGCTGCTCGCGCTCAAGGCCGCCGAGCGGATGGCCGATCTCCGGGCATCGTCCTCATCAGTGCCGGAGCTGCCGCGCGACCTGCGGCCGCGCGGGCCGATCGCACGAACTGCGCGAGATCCCCGAGGTCTACGGCCGGGCCATGATCGGCTGGGAGACCCTGCCCGAGCGGCTGCTGCGCGACGACCGCGACCTGACCCTGCCGGACGTCCTGCAGATCCAGCACATGCTCGGCCAGAAGCCGCATGAGGCCGGCGCGGCTCGGCGCCAGATGATCGCCGGCGTCCCGGTGGACCGTCGCGGCGTGGAGGCCGTCCCTCGGCTGGTCATCGGTGGTGGCCTGGATCGGGCGGTCCCGGCGGACGAGTCGGAGCGGCTGGCGGAGTGGCTGGATGCCGAGTACGAGCCGTACGGCGCCCACTCGCACTACGGCCTGGTCGTGGGCGAGAACAGCTACCAGCAGGTCGCCGATGGGATCCGCGAGCTTCCTCGACGCCAGCCGCCTGTAGGCCGCCCAGGGCCGTGCGCGCGTGCCGCCGCACTCTCTGGTATCATCCCGACCCGCGACGCCGCATTCGTCTAGAGGCCCAGGACACCGCCCTCTCAAGGCGGAGATCATCGGTTCGAATCCGATATGCGGTACCAACCCCGACCGCCGGAAGTGACAGTGGCCACGATCCATCCCTTCCGCGCTCTCCGGCCCAGGCCCGAGCAGGCCTCGTCGGTCGCGGCCGTGCCCTACGACGTCGTGAACGTCGCCGAGGCGCGAGCGCTCGCCGCCGATCAGCCGCTGAGCTTCCTGCGCGTATCGCGACCTGAGATCGAGCTGCCGGATGGCACCGACCCGTACAGCGATGTCGTCTATCAGGCGGCCGCACGTAACTTCTCACGGCTCCGGGCCGCCGCCCCGCTTGTCGACGAGATCACCCCGAGCCTGTACGTCTACCGACTGCGCATGGGCACCCACGAGCAGACCGGGGTCGCGGCGTGCTTCTCGGTCGACGAGTACGAGCACGACGTCATCCGCAAGCACGAGCGCACGCGCAAGGACAAGGAGGACGATCGGACCCGCCACATCGTCGAGCTCAGGGCGCAGACCGGACCGGTCTTCCTGACCTATCCGGCGTCGGCCGGGGTCGACGCGGCCGTGGCGCAGACGGTCGCCGAGGCGCCGCTCTTCGACTTCATCGCCGATGATGGGGTCCAGCACACGATCTGGCGCGCTGGCAGTGCCATGGGGACGCCCTGGTGGCTGGCTTCGCCGCCGTGCCCGCTGCTCTACATCGCCGACGGCCACCACCGTGCGGCGAGCGCGATGCGAGCCCGACAGGCCATGCGCGGCCAGAGCGCGCGGCGCCAGCGCGATCGAGGCGGACACCTTCCTCGCCGTGGCCTTCCCGGATGACCAGACCCAGGTCCTGCCATACCACCGCGTCGTCAAGGACCTGGCCGGCCACTCGCCGGAGTCGCTCCTCGAGGCGCTCGCGGTCGCAGGTCGGCGTCGCGACCGGGACGCGATACGCCCGCGGGACCGGGTGAGGTCTCCATGTACCTGGCGGGCCGGTGGTACACGCTCCAGCTGGACCGGCCCCGGACGGCACGCCCCCGGCGGATCGCCTGGACGTCCAGCTCCTGCATGACCAGGTCCTGGCGCCGCTGCTCGGCGTCGGCGATCCGCGGACGGACAAGCGCATCGACTTCATCGGTGGCATCCGCGGGCCGCGGCGCCCTGGCCGAGCGCGTGGATTCGGGTGCGGCCGCCGTCGCCTTCGCGATGTACCCGGTCAGCGTCGGCGGACCTGATGCCCATCGCCGATTCGGGCGGGATCATGCCGCCCAAGTCGACCTGGTTCGAGCCGAAACTCCGCGATGGACTGCTGACCCACCTGATCTAGGAGCGAAGCCCACATGAAGGTTCTCGTCGCCGATCCGTTCGAGCCGTCCGGTATCGAGGGCCTGCGGGCCGCCGGGTGCGAGGTCGTCCACGATCCCGCCCTCAAGGACGAGGCGCTCGTCGCGGCGCTCGGCCGAGACCGGGGCGGACGTCCTGGTCGTCCGGTCGACCAAGGTGACCGCCGAGATGCTGGATGCCGGCGGCCTCGGGCTGATCGTCCGGGCCGGCGCCGGCTACAACACGATCGATGTCGCCGCCGCATCGGCGCGCGGGATCTACGTCTCGAACTGCCCCGGCAAGAACGCCGTGGCCGTGGCGGAACTCACGTTGGGGCTGATCCTCGCCCTCGACCGGCGGATCCCCGACAACGTCACCGAGCTGCGGGCCGGGCAGTGGAACAAGAAGGAGTACGCCAAGGCCAGGGGCCTGTACGGGTCGACGCTGGGCTCCTCGGCTTCGGGAGCATCGCCCAGGAGGTCGCGCGGCGCGCCCAGGCGTTCGGGCTGCACATCGTCGTCTGGTCGCGGCGGTTCGCCGAGCAGCCGGATCGTGGACTGCGCGGCCTACGGTCTCGAGTCGACCCGCGAGTCGCGGGTCTCGGTCGGCGCGACGCCCGGGGCCGTGGCGGACGCAGGCGGACATCCTGAGCATCCACCTGGCGCTTGGCCCCGAGACGCGCGGACTGGTGGATGCGGACGCTGCTCGCGCGGCTGCGGCCGGGCGCGATCGTCATCAACACCTCGCGCGCCGAGGTCGTGGACCACGACGCGCTGGCGGCCGCCGTCCGGGAGCGCGGCATCCGCGTCGGGCCTGGACGTCTACCCGGACGAGCCGACGACCGCGACCGCCGAGTTCAGCCTGCCGCTCCTGCAGCGAGCCCGGCGTGTACGGCACCCACCACATCGGCGCGTCCACGGAGCAGGCGCAGGAGGCCATCGCGGCCGAGACCGTGCGGATCGTCCGCTCGTTCAAGGAGACCGGCCGCGTGCCCGAATGTCGTGAACCTGGCCCGGCGGACGCCGGCGACCCACATGCTCGTCGTGCGGCACCGGAACCGGCCCGGCGTCCTCGCCCACGTGTTCGAGCACCTGAGCGGCGGCGGCCTCAACGTCCAGGAGACCGAGAACATCATCTTCGAGGACGCCGAGGCGGCCGTCGCCCGGATCAACCTGGACGGCGAGCCGTCGGCGGCGCAGCTCGCGGCCATCGGATCCGGCAACGACGACATCCTGAGCCTCCAGCTCGTGGCCATCTGAGGAGCCATGCCATGCCCGCCACAGACCGCATCTACAACTTCTCGTCCGGCCCGGCCGTGCTGCCGGTGCCCGTCCTCGAGCAGGTCCAGCGCGATCTCGTCGCCCTGCCCGGCGTCGGCATGTCCGTCATGGAGATCAGCCACCGCTCGTCGACCTTCGAGGCGATCATCGGCAAGGCCGAGGCCGACATCCGGCGGCTCGCCGGCGTCCCGGACGGCTACAAGGTCCTGTTCCTGCAGGGTGGGGCCAGCCTCCAGTTCTCGATGGTGCCGATGAACCTGCTGACCGAGGGCACGACCGCCGACTACATCCACACCGGCTCGTGGGCCGAGAAGGCCGTCAAGGAGGCCCGGCGCGTCGGCGACGTCCACGTGACCGGCCTGCCCGAGGGCGCGCCGTTCGACCGGATCCCGACCGACGCCGAGTGCGAGTTCACGCCCGGCGCGGCCTACGTCCACATGACCTCGAACAACACGATCGAGGGCACCCAGTGGCACCGGCTGCCGGCCGTGGGCGACGCGCCGCTGGTCAGCGACGCCTCGTCCGACATCTTCAGCGGCCCGATCGACGTCTCGAAGTACGGCCTGATCTACGCCGGGGCGCAGAAGAACCTGGGGCCGTCCGGCGTCGTCCTGGTCATCATCCGCGAGGACCTGCTGGCGCGGTCGACCAAGTCGCTGCACACGATGCTGAACTACGCGGTCCAGGCCGAGAACGGCTCGCTCTACAACACGCCGCCGGCGTTCGGGGTGTACGTCCTGGGGCTCGTGATGGAGTGGCTGCTGGACAGGGCGGCCTGCCGGCGATCGCGGCGATCAACGAGCGCAAGGCCGGCAAGCTCTACGCGGAGCTGGACCGGACCGGCTTCTGGCGGCCGACCGCACAGCACGACAGCCGCAGCCTGATGAACGTCACGTTCCGGCTCGCGAGCGAGGATCTCGAGAAGGCGTTCGTCAAGGAGTCGACGGCCGCCGGCTTCGATGGGCTCAAGGGCCACCGCTCGGTCGGCGGGATGCGCGCCTCGATCTACAACGCCTTCCCGGAGGCCGGCGTGGACGCGCTGATCGAGTTCATGCGCGACTTCGAACGCCGCAACGGATAGTCGTCGTGCGGGAAGCGTCGCCGGCAGTCGCCGGTTGAAGAGCCACTACCGGGTCGTCGTCATCGGCGGCGGCATCGTCGGTTGCAGCGTCGCCTATCACCTGACGTTGCGCGGCGTGACGGATGTCGCGGTGATCGAGCGGACCGAGCTCACGGCCGGCTCGAGCTGGCACGCGGCCGGCGGCTTCCATGCCATCAACGCCGACATCGATGTGGCCGCCCTGCAGCAGTACACGATCGGGCTCTACCCACGGGTCGAAGCGGAGAGCGGGCAGGCCATCGGGCTGAAGATGACCGGCGGCCTGGAGCTGGCCGGGACCCCGCAACGGTGGCAGTGGCTCAAGTCGGAGCTGGCCTGGCTGCGCACGATGGGCGCGGACGCCTACCTGCTCACGCCGGCCGAAGCGGCCGACATGGTCCCGATCATCGATCCATCCGGGCTCCAGGGCGCGCTCTTCGACCCGAACGAGGGCAATCTCGATCCGAACGGGGCGACCCACGCCTATGCCGGCGCGGCGAAGCTGCGCGGGGCGGAGGTGATCCTGCACGACCGGGTGCTGTCGCTGACACGCCTTTCGAGCGGGGAGTGGAGCGTCGAGACCGAGCTGGGCACCGTCACCGCGGAGCATGTCGTCAATGCGGCGGGCCTGTGGGCGCGGCGGGTCGGCAACATGGTCGGCATCGATCATCCACTCGTGCCGATGTCGCACCACTACCTGATCACGGACGACGTGCCCGAGGTCGCCGCGATGCAGGGCCCGATGGCGGCCGTGACCGACCTCGAGGGCTTCACCTACCTCCAGCGCGAGGGCGACGGCGTCCTCCTGGGCGTCTACGAGCAGGACCCGCGCCACTGGATGGTAGAGGGGCGGACTGGGACTTCGGCATGACGCTCTTCCCGGAGGAGATCGATCGGATCATGCCGGAGCTGTCGATCGGCTTCGAGCGGTTCCCGACGCTGCGGGACGTCGGGATCAGGAAGTGGGTGAACGGCGCGTTCACGTTCACGCCGGACGGGAATCCGCTGGTGGGTCCGGTCGCGGGCATCCCGAACTACTGGGCGGCCTGCGGCTGTATGGCTGGGTTCTCGCAGGGTGCCGGGATCGGGCTGGTGCTCGCCAACTGGATCGTGGATGGCGATCCGGGCCTCAACGCGTACGGCATGGACGTCGCGCGGTTCGGCCCGTATGCGTCCGGGGATGGCTACCTGCGGGCCACGACCGCCCAGTTCTACGCACGCCGGTTCGTCATGTCCTACCCGAACGAGGAGCTGCCGGCGGGGCGTCCGCTCAGGAAGACGCCGTGCTATGACGATCTCCTCGCCGCCGGGGCGAGGTTCACGGTGAACTGGGGTCTCGAGGTGCCGCTGTACTTCGCGCGGCGGCCGGACTTCGTCGAGAACGACACGCTCGGCCGGTCCGATGCGGAGCCGTTCGTCGCCGAGGAGGTCGAGGCGGTCCGGACGGCGGCCGGTGCGTACGAGATCGCCCAGTACGCGCGCTACCAGGTGAGTGGGCCGGGCGCGGAGGCGTGGCTGGACCACTTGCTCGCCGGTCGCCTCCCCGCGGTGGGTCGCATCCGCCTCGCGCCGATGCTGGGGGACGCCGGCCGCTTGATGGGCGATCTCGCCGTCACCAGACTCGCCGACGACCGCTTCTGGCTGACGGGTTCGTACTACCTGCAGGAGTGGCACCAGCGCTGGTTCCACCGTCAGGCGCCGGGTCCCGGCGTGACCATCGATAACGTCACCGACGACTGGATGGGCTTCTCGGTCTCCGGCCCGGCGTCGCGTGAGATCCTGGCGCGGCTGACCGCTGACGACGTGTCGAACGAGGGTTTCGGTTTCCTGACCGTCCGGGCGATGGATGTCGGGACGGCGAGGGCCGTCGTCGGGCGGATCTCCCTGACCGGAGAGCTGGGGTACGAGATCGTCGTCCCGGCGGACCGGCACCGGACGTTGCTGCGGGAGCTGCGTGAGGCCGGGGCGGCAAGCGGCCTGCGACTGATCGGCGACCGAGCCATCGACAGTCTTCGCCTCGAGAAGGCCTACGGCATCTGGAACGCGGAGTTCACCCAGGCCCGGACGCCCGGGATGTCCGGACTGGACCGATTCGTGGCGTTCGACAAGGGTGAGTTCATCGGCCGGGACGCGGCATCGCGAGAGCGCGACGGGGGCGGCGCGAGGCAGCGGCTGGTGCTGCTGGACGTCGCCGCGGCCGACGCGGACGCATCGGGGCACGATGGGGTCTGGTTCGAAGGACGCCACGTCGGATCCGTGACATCGGGCGCGTATGGGCACCACGTCGGGAAGAGCCTGGCGCTCGCCTACGTCGATCGCGACGCCATCGATGCGGACCGTGAGCTCACGGTGTACGTGGTGGGCGAGCCGCGAACGGCCCGGATCCTGGCGGGACCGCCGTACGATCCCGAGGGCCTCCGGCTTCGCGGGTAGGCGCCCGCGGCGAATCCGGTCTCGCTCGCACGGGCCCGGCCTCATCGGGCCCCGCGAAACCGTAGACTCGCGCCGATGCGACCCCGACCTCCGCCGCCTCGTCATCCTCACCGAGGGCCAGTTCGGTGCCCACAACGCCAAGACCGCGTACGGCGTGATCCGCTACGGGCGCGACGAGGTCGTGGCGGTCCTGGATTCGACCGAGGCCGGCCAGATCGTGGCCGAGTTCCTGCCCGGGCCACGACATCCCGATCGTGGCGACGCTGGACGAGGCGCTGGCCCTGGCCGCCGCGGCCGGACGCGCTGCTGATCGGCATCGCGCCGACGGGCGGCAAGCTGCCGGCGACGTGGCGGGCGACGATCCTGGCCGCGATCGCGGCCGGCCTCGACGTCCTGTCCGGGCTCCACACGTTCCTCGGCGACGATCCCGGAGTTCGCCTCGGCCGCCGCCGTCCACGGGACGCGCGATCGTCGACTACCGGCGCCCGCCGGAGCGGATGGAGACCTCTGTCGGTCGCCGCCACGGCCCCGGCAAGCGGGTGATGCTGACCGTCGGGACGCGACTGCGCGATCGGCAAGATGTCCGTCGCCCTGGAGTTGCGCGCGGCCGCCGCTGGCCGTGGGCGACAGCGCGCGTCGTTCGTGCCGACCGGCCAGACCGGGATGATGATCGAGGGCTGGGGCGTGGCGGTCGATCGGCTCATCAGCGACTTCGCCCAGGGCACCGTCGAGTGGCTGGTCGAGCAGGCCGAGGCGATGGGCGACTGGGTCCTCGTCGAGGGCCAGGGGTCGCTCGACCATCCGGCGTACTCCGCGGTGACGCTGGCGCTCATCCACGGCGCGACGCCGCAGGGGATGATCCTGGTCCACAAGCCGGGCACGACCGAGCACGACTTCGACCACCTGCCGGACGTGACGTTCCCGATCGCGTCGCTGCCCGGGTTCATCCGGATCCACGAGCAGGTCGCCGGGCTGGTGGCGCCGTCGAAGGTCGTCGCGGTCGCGCTCAACACGTCGCTCTACCCGGACGACGCGGACGCCCGCCGGATCATCGCCGAGATCGCGGCCGAGACCGGCCTGCCGACCGACGACCCGTCCGGTTCGGGCCGGACGGGCTGTGGGCCGCGATCCGCGAGCGCGATGCTCGACGCTGGTCGCCGTGAGCCTGCACCTCGACCCACGAGACGCTGCACCTCGACCTGCGCGACCCGTTCCGCATCGCCCGAGCCGATCACGGTCGGCGGCCACGCGCGTCACGACGGTGATCGTCGAGCTGCGCGACGACCGGTTCCCGGGGATCGTCGGGGTGGGGGAGGGCTACCCGGACCGGTTACTACGGCGAGACGCCCGAGACGATGGCGGCGGTCTTCCCGTTGCTGCTCGCGGCGGTCGGCGAGCTCCGACGCGGCCGAGGCCGGCTGGTCGCCGCCGAGCTCGCGATGGACGGCCGTCGATCCGCGGCAACGGCGCGGCCAAGTGCGCCGTCGACATCGCGCTGCACGACCTCGTCGGCAAGGTCGCCGGGCGTCCCGGTCCACGAGCTGCGCGGCCTGTCGGCGGACATCCCGCCGACGGACTTCACCATCGGCATCGACGAGCCGGCGGTCGTCGCCGAGCGGGCGGCCCGGGCGGCCGCGTTCCCGGCCCTCAAGATCAAGGTCGGCGGTCCGGCAGGATCTCGCGACGCTCGAGGCCGTCCGCGAGGTGTTCGCCGGCCCGATCCGCGTGGATGCCAACACCGGCTGGACGCCCGACGACGCCGATCGCGCTCCTGCCCGACCTCGAGCGACCTCGGCGTCGAGCTGATCGAGCAGCCCTTCCCGGCCCGGCGACTCGACCAGCTCGCTGGCTCCAGGAGCGCTCGTCGCTGCCGATCGTCGCCGACGAGAGCTGCGTGTCCGTCGAGGACCTCGACGGGCTCGTCGGCGTCGTCGACGGGGTCAACGTGAAGCTCGCCAAGTGCGGCGGCATCGGGCCGGCGAAGCGGATGCTCGAGCGCGCCCGCGAGCTCGGCTTTCGGACGTTCCTCGGCTGCATGGAGGAGACGTCGGTCGGGATCGCCGGCTCGGCCGTCGTCGCGTCGCTGGCCGACTGGGTCGACCTGGACGGCTGCCTGCTGCTGGCGGACGACCCGTTCGAGGGCCTCGAGCTGGGGCCGGACCATCGCTGGCGGCTGTCGTCCGCGCCCGGCCTCGGGTTGTCAAGGCGCCCCGCCTGAGCCGGTTCACGCTCGTATCGCACGGGTGTTCGGTGAACGTCCGTTCGTGTGGATAAGTTGGTGGACGAAGTCGTGGACAAGCCCCCTTCCCGGCCGGCGGCGCGCGGCCTACCATGGACGCCCACCGGTCGGAGGCCCACCGAGGGAGGGGCGGCCGGCCAGCCAGGCCCCACGTCAGGTCGTCGATCCCGCATCGATCGGTCGGCCGGACCGGGCATCGTATTGTCATCGAGCGCCCCGGGTCCCCAAGCCGGATGACGCCGATACAGAGGGAGGGCACCCCATCGATGGATCCGCGGACCGCCGCCAGTCAACCGTCAGATCCGGAGGCGGTCGAGTTCATCCGCTTCTGCTACCAGCGACGACGCGTGGGGTGGCCGGAGCTGTATGACGAGATGTGTGCGGTCGCCGCGCGCGGCCTGTATCGCGGGTACGGGTCGGACGATCTGGCGGGGTTCGGCGTCGGGTTCAGCCTGTTCGAGATGCCGTCGCTGGCGGCCATGTCGGCGCAGGTCATCGCCGAGGAGCAGGCACGGCGCCGGCCGGTGAGCGTGGCCATCCGGGCCGGACGCCCGGGGTGGTGTCGGAGGCCGCAGTCGCCGAAGCGGTGGTCGACGTGCCAGTCGAGGAGATCGTCATGGAGGTGCCGATCGCACCGGCCGCGATCATGGTGCCGGTGCGTCCCCAGGCCATGCCGGTCATGAGCGAATCCGAGCGAAGCGTGCCTCCGTCCGCCTGTCGCTGGCTCCGACCCGCGCCTGACCGCCGCCCCGCGGACCCGACGCGGAGGTCTGCGACGCGGCCACATTCGTCGTATGCGAGGACCTCGCCAGATCTCGCCACGTTCATCGCTGCGCCGCCACGCTCGGGCCTGACGCTGACGGATCGGACGGATCGACCGCGTGCCGACCACGATCCCTGCCGATCACTGCGTTCGTAGATCGGCACGATCCAGGCCTCTACACTCCGGGCATGTCCACGATCCGGATCGCGGTAGCCTCGACGCCGCTGACCGCGACCCTCGAAGCGGCCGTTCCGGCGGCGGTCGCCGCGATCGAGGAGGCCGGACGCCTGGGGGCACGGATCGTGTGCCTGCCCGAGACCGGGATCCCGGGCACCGTGTCCAGGCGACGCCCGTGCCGGACGTCTCGCAACGAGGCCTGGATGCGGCCCTCGCGGAGGTCGCCGAGGCCGCTCGCCGGGCCGGGGTGGTCGCGATCGTCGGGACGGAGCGGCACGACGCCGGTCGGTCGGAGATCGTCTCGGTCGTCTTCGACGCCGACGGGGCACGACTCGGCGAGCAGGCGAAGACCCAGATCGACCCGAGCGAGGAGGCCGACTACGTCCCGGGAACCGGCCGGCGCGTGTTCACGGCGGACGGCCTCACCTTCGGGATCGCCATCTGCCACGAGGCGTTCCGCTACCCGGAGATCGTCCGTCGCTCGTGCTGGAGGGCGCCCAGGTCGTCTTCGTCCCACATTTCGTGACGACGGTGGACGGTTCGTTGCCGACGCGCTGGTGCGAGCCGGCCAACCCCTACAACGAGAAGGCGCTCATGGTCCGCGCGCTCGAGAACACCGTCTACATCGCCCAGGCGAACTCGGCCGGACCGGACCAGGGTCGATGACCGGGATCGTCGGCTCCGGACGGCACGCTCATCGCGAGCCTGGGTTACGGCGAGGTCGGCGTCGTCGCCGCCGAATCGACCTCGACACGGCGACTCGTCGTCTGGCCCTGCGCTGGGCGCCCGAGCGGAACACCTTCGCCTGAGGGTCAGGCGCGGATGCGTCGCCTGGCCATCTCGCCTTCGATCTGGCGCTCGGCGTCCACGTAGCGGTCGATCTGCTCGCGGAGCTGGTTCGCCTCGGGGACGTACAGGTGCACCTGCCCCTGGAGGATGTACGACAGCCGCCGGCTGGTCATCCGCACGTGGTCCAGGTTCTTCATCAGGACGAGCGGATCCATCGACGCCAGGTCGGACGGGTGGTACATCTGCTGCATGGCCGATATCCTACCCGGCTGCGAAGGGCGCCAGCGCAGCCGAGACTCGCGAGCGGAACGGCTCCTCGAGAGGGAGGACCGGGAGGCGCGCCGGGCCGGCCGGGTGGCCGACGACCTCACAGCCGTACTTGACCGCCGCCGCGTAGCCGATCCCGGGCGACTCGAGCGCATCCATGACCGGCCAGAGCCGCCGCCAGATCTCGCGACCACGGTCCAGGTCGTCATCGACCGCGACGGCGTCGTACAGGTCCACGCACGCCTGCGGCGTCAGATTCGCGGCGCCCCAGACAGCGGCTTTCGCACCCTGGGTGAAGGCGAAATGGGCGAGCGTATCGGCGCCGCTCATCAGCGTGATCCGGTCGCCGAAATGCTCGATGAGCCGGGCGATGGTGGAGGGGTTCCCGCTGCTGTCCTTGATGTAGCGGACGCCCTCGATGTCCGCCAGCTCCGATGACCTGCTCGGGGCTGAGATCGATCTTGGTCGAGCCGGGCATGTTGTAGAGGACGATCGGGATGCTGACGGCCGCCGCGACGGCCTTGAAATGGGCGTACAGCTCGCGCCAGGACAGGGGGTCGTAGAACGGCGGGACCACCATCACGCCGGCGGCGCCCATCGCCTCGGCCCGGACGGTCAACTCGACAGTCTCGCGCGTACTCAGCGCTCCCGTGTGCGGGACGACCGGGATGCGGCCGCCGGCGGCCTCGATGAAGGCCCGGGAGACGGCGTCGCGCTCCTCGAAGGACAGCGTCGTGAACTCACCGGTGCCGCCACACGGGACGAGCCCGTGGATGCCGGCCGCCACCAGCCGATCGGTAAGCGGCTTGATCGCCGGGAGTAGTCCACGTCCTGGGTGCTGGTCATGGGGGTGACCGTGGCAGCGAAGATCCCCGCGAAGTCGTCAGGCATGTCCCGGAGTCTAGCGGTCTGGCGGCGTCGACCTGGTCGGGCGGAACTAGAGCGGGCGGAGTGCCCGCGGGGGCCAGGTCCAGTCGACGTCCATCGCGGCTCCCGACAGCGCGCGGCGCCGACCCATCTCGGTGGCGCCCAGGACCAGGATCCGGTCCGTCTTGGTCGCCTGGCCGGCTTCGTCGCCCCACAGCTTGGTCATCTTGCGGTTGGCCGCGACGTCGTCGAGCGCGATGCCGGCCAGCTTGAACCCCTCCGGCTCGGCGGCGATTCCCAGACCCGTTCGGCAGGCCGACGCCGCCCCTGATCTTGCGTCCGCGGTCGGTCTCGACGTCGCCGATGACGAGGACGACAACCGCGTCGTCGGTGAGGATCGGGCGCAGGCCCGCGAGCGACGTCGCGAAGGAACGCGAGGTACGGCTCCCGGTGGTGGGCGTCGTCGAGGGTCGCGTCGATCTCGCGGGCATCGAAGCCCCAGGAACCAGGTCCGAAGCCAGTTGTAGTAGCCGTACTTCACGACACGCAGGTACGGCGGCGAGGTCACGACCAGTCGAGCCTGCTCGGGGCGGCCCATCGCGCGCAGGCCCGCTCGGCGCACGGGCGCGACATCGCGCGCATCGCCCAGCAGCGCGAGCCCCTCGGTCCGCGGCAGCGCCTGCCGAAACAGCCGGTCGAGCTTCTTGCCGAGGCCGTCGAAGACGTCGCGTTCGGGCGAGGCGAAATCCGTCCGGGCGGCGAAGTCGCGCACGTAGCGCGGCGCCATGCTGAACGTGTTCGGCATCAGGACGGACAGGTAGCTCGCGCTCTTGCCGTGCAGGATGCCGGTGATCGCGGCGGCGAGGAAGCGGTCCGTCCGGTCGTCGAGCCGAAGCACGTTCGGACGTAGAGCAGCTGGCCGAGCGTCCGGGGGTGGAACGCGAGCGCGACTTCGACCGGGACGGTTCGACGCCGGCAGCAGCCCGGCCCGACGCCGGCGCGTCGGCCCGAGGGACCGTCGACCGAGCGTCGGTCGGCCAAGACCGCGCTCCGAGCGCCAGCCACTCCCCGGAGACCGCGTTCCAGCCCAATCGAAGCTGGGCGAGCCGGGTCACGGCGTCGGCCGCGGGCGCCGGCTGGACCTTGGCCGCCGTCAGCAGGTGGGCGAACGGGTTGAGGTCGTTGCCGACGCCGATCCGCCCCTCGGCGCACGCCTGGAGCGGGGTCGTGCCACGGCCGGAGAACGGATCCAGCACGACGTCACCGGGCCGCGAGTAGCGGGCGATGAACGCGTGGGTGAGGGCGGCCGGGAAACTCGCGAGGTACGAGCACATCGGGTGGAAGGCGGGCCCCACAGCCGCTGCTGGTCCTTCCATTCGGGCGCCAGCGCCATCGCCGGGCAGCTCGAGCGGGAGTTCGAGGGCGAGCTGGCCCGCGGTCGTCGCCCGATCGCCGCGCTGTGGAGGTGCCGACATGGGCGTGCAGGATCCTCGCAGACCACGCTCCGATCCCGGTCGGCGCGATGGGTCGCGGAGCATAGCACGGCCGGTTCCGAGCTCAGATGCACCGAATGGGTAGCTTCGGCGACTTCGGATGTGTCCACACAGGCGTTGTCGGGTCTGGGTTTCCAGAGGCCACTATGGTGACCGACTGGCGTGCCGGCTCGTTAGCGTGGCTTGTGCAGGACCGGCGTCCGGGCACACGGGCCTGCCGTCAGTCGCAGGCTGCTCCCGCGATCGGGATGAGCTCGGCCGGACGTCATTCCCGGCGGCGATCCCCTGGTCGATCTCCGCGTTGGACGACGCGATGTCTCCGGCGATGAACGCGGTCGCGGGGGCCTGGATATCCGTGAGCTCCCGCACCATAGCCGCATGAACGTCCGCATAGCAGAGGGCGGGGGGATGACTTTCGCCAGGTACGCAAGGAGCCTTGTCGTGGTCACCTCTCATGTCTTCTGCAGCGGCGGCCACACAGGATGGCCTGGTTGCACTTGACCGTCGAGGAACGCGGAGATGTCGTCGTCGAGGGACGTGCTGTCGCCGAGGGTCCAGTCCAGGAATCCAACCCGGCGATCCAGGTCGCTGGCTTCGGTTGGCGCTGGGGTCTTGAGGGCATCGAGGTCGCTCTGCGGTCGAGTGGGGCCGTCGGATCGGGCGGGCGGTTGATCGAAGGCCAGCGACCCAACAGCTCGACACCGAGAGCCACGAGCGTGGCGACGACAGCGGCACTTGCAAGGGCCCTCCGGCTCCCGCCGCCCGGGTCCGAGGCGACCCACGGGACAGGAGCAAGGACATCGTCCGGTCTGTCGGGTGGTCGGTCCAGGTCCGGTGTCCCAGTCTCAGTGACCTCTCGATCGATGATCCTGTTCGGATCGAGGTGGGCGGGTCCCACTGACTGCAGCGGTCGGAGCCCATCGGGCACCCTCACCCAGGTGGCTTCCACCACGAGATTCGAGGGTGCCTCCCCGTCGATGGCCATGAAGATCGCGCGAATGTCGCCCGAGACATCGTCTGCGCCGTCGGGTGGTACGTACCACATTCGCTCATAGCGGCTGCTGCCGGCGGCTGCCCGGATGAGGGCCGCCTCGCGACGTCGATCTGACTGGCCGTTGACCGGGGAGGTCCGATCGGCGGAAGCCGGCCGTCTCCAGGGCGTTGACAGCTTCGACGGGGAGCGGCGCCCACACGATCAGCGCACCAAAGAGTCGGGACGACTCCCGGTCGATCGATGTGGCGATCGATGCGCAGCCGAGCTGATGCCGTGCCATTCGAAACGCCGACCCAGCCGCCCCGGATCCGATGAGGCCCACGATCGCGGAGTCAAGGTCGTCGCTCACGTCATGACGGTACACCGGTCGGCGCGGACCACTCGCCACGCTCCGATCCCGGTCGGGCGATGGGCCGCGACAGCATAGCCCGACCGATTCCACGCTCAAGTGGACGGGCGGCCAACCCCGGCAGGATGACCCTCGACCACTCCCGGCAGCGGCGTCCAGTCGCTTACGGAAGCCCGACTCGAGCCCCGCGATCAGGCGAGCCGCTGGGGGACATGCCAGTCGCCGGCGGGGAGCGGATGAGTTCATCGGCCGCGGCTGGCCCCCAAGTCCCTGGTTCGTACGGATAGAGCGGGCCGGGCAATTCAAGCGCCGGCTCGACGATGCGCCAGCATTGCTCGACGCCGTCCTGGCGGGCGAAGAGCGCCTGCCGATCCTCGATGCGCGTCGTACAGGAGTCGCTCGTATGCCTCGGCCTGCTCGCCGAGCGCCTCCTCGTAGGAGAACGCGAGCGGTACGGGCCGGGTCTCCATCGTCTCGCCGGGCACCTTGGCCTCGAGGGACAACTCGATCCCCTCGTGGCCGCCCCCGAGCGGGATCCGAAGGTGGTTGGGGTGCGGCAGCGGCGTGCCCTCGTCGGCGAACAGCGGGCGGGGCGGCTCCCTAAACTCGACGAGCGCTTCGAGGGCGGTCTCCTCGAGTCGTTTGCCCGCCCGCAGGAAGAACGGCACGCCGGCCCAGCGCCAGGAGTCGATCTCGAGCCGGAGCGCGATGAACGTCTCGACGTCCGAGTCCGGCCGTACGCCATCCTCGGTGCGATAGCCAACGTACTGGCCCCGCACGACCGCAGCGGGGACCACCGACCGAGTGGCCCGGAAGACCTTGACTTTCTCGTCTCGCAGTGCGTCAGCGTCGGTGCCGACGGGCGGCCCATCGCGAGCAGAGCCACCACCTGGAGCAGGTGGTTCTGGACGACGTCGCGCAGCGTCCCGACCTCCTCGTAGAAGGCGCCACGCCCCTCGACGCCGAACGACTCGGCCATCGTGATCTGCACGCTCGCGACATACTGCCGGTTCCAGACGGGCTCGAGGATGGCGTTCGCGAACCGGAATGCGATCAGGTTCTGGACGGTCTCCTTGCCAAGGTAATGGTCGATCCGGTAGACCGCCCGCTCGTCGAACCCCCGGTGGAGGCTGGCGTTCAGCTCGCGTGCCGAGGCGAGGTCGCGTCCGAACGGCTTCTCCACGATGACCCGGGCGCCCTCATTGAGCCCGGCCCCCATCAGGCCGCCGACGACCCGGGGGAACATGCTTGGCGGGATCGCAAAGTAGAACGCCGGGTGGCGGGCGGGGCCCAGCTTCTCCCGCAGGCGATCGAAGGTCGCCGGATTCCCATAGTCGCCGCTCACGTAGGAGAGGTGCCCGGCGAACGTGTCGAGGTCCGGCGTCCGGCGCCATCCCATGGACCAGGCGTACGGATTCGCGGGCGTACGATCGCAGCTGGTCGTCGTCCCAGGCGGATCGTGCGACGCCGACGACCGGGACGCGCAGCCGACCCTCGGGCTGCGAGGCGAAACAGCGCGGGATAGAGCTTCTTACGCGCCAGATCGCCGGTCGCGCCGAAGATCACGAGGGCGTCCGCGATTTCGCGCATGTCGGCCTCCGGGGCGGTGGGTGCGTTCACCCTATCGTGGCTCGCATCCCGGTCCATCAGACCCGCCGATCAATCCAGCTGTAGCCCCGGAACCTCAGGTGCCCTCGTCGGCGACCTATCACTGGCGCACTGGCCAACCAACCTCCTCTGGCGCCGTCCGCCCGACAAGGCCCACCGTTCTCATGCGGGAGAGGCGCTGACACGCGGTCCACATCCCTGCCGCCGGGACCGCGTCGATCCACGAACATCGGCCCCTGCCGGCCCGGACCAGGCTGGCCGCTCGTGACGGCGGATCACTGCTTCGGCTAGCGGCAGGTGCCGTCCAACTCGCCGACCGGTCTCGGAGGCAACGTCCAGCACGGGTTCATGCCCTGTCCCGCGCCATCGACGTCAGCCCACATGTAGAACCCGTGCGATCCCCAACTCCTCGACCCGGTTGCCGCGCCACCGGTTCCGCTGGAAGAACGTCCCGACGGCTTCCACCATCCAACCGGGGCCAGCACCCGGGCCCATCCGCTCGTGATCGGGGTTGGTGCCATCGAAATGGTTGAACCAGTACGTCTCTCCCGGTCTCAAGAGCTGGATCCTGACGATGCGCGCCGGGGCGAGTACCCGGCCGAGCGCCCGTTCATTGGCCGCGACCTCCGCGAGCGTCAACTGGGCGACCTGGTCTGCCGTGCGCGTGCTGATGACGCCCGGCGGGATCGATGACCTCGGGTCCCGCCACGAGCGAGACCTCGAGATCGCGGCTCTGGCAACCCACGACGACCAGCGCCGCTATGCAGAGGATGAGCAGGCGATCGCGGCGCATGGAAGTCAGATGCTCACACCCACCGAAGTGTCCCAGATCGAGAGGTCGTTGATCCAACGCGTATCGCTGGCCCGGACCGCTGGCAGATGCCCGGCCCTCGCTGGCCCACGCTTTGAAGGGTCCCGCGATGGCGCCGCGGCCGGTGCGGTCGGTTCGTTTCCCGCACGCACCGGCGCCTGTTCGGAGCCGACGTGACTATCCCGCATCGGCGGGCGCAGACTGCGCGCTCCAGCGAACGCCGACGCAGGGAGGTCCGGACTCGATGTCGCATGCCAAGACCGCGGTGCTCCGACGGCTCCGTCATCCCAGAGCCCGCGTCGGGCCTCCGTCGCCCGCGATGGGCATCGCGCTCGCGGCGCTTGCTCATCGCCGGCACCGGGCGCCGTGTCGGCGGCGATCCCGGACGGCGGCGGCGTCATCAACGGGTGCTGGACCGCCCGCACCGGTGCGCTTCGAGTGATCGACACTGCCGTGGCGGGCTCGGCATGCACATCGAAGGAGACGCCGATCAGCTGGAGTCAGCGCGGGCCAGCAGGCGACCCGGGACCGAGCGGCGCCCCGGGACTCGAGCGGCGTCCGCGGGCGCGGATGGCGCGGACGTGCGCGGACGGCGCGGACGGCGCGGGCGGCGCAGCGGCGCGGACTGGCGCACCGGGCGGGACGGCGACACCGGCGATCTACTTCCGCAGGGCCTCAGCGCCCGCCGGCGCCAACACGGTGTCACGGTGACCTGTGACCCCGGCGACGTCCTCACTGGTGGTGGGGCCAACACGGATGGCACCGTCGTCGACTCGTTCCCCTTCGCGTACGTCGCGCCTGGAGAATTCCATCCCGCAGAACCCCGATCTGCCGTTCGGCTGGTCGGTGACAAAGTCCGGCGGGACCCAGGCGGCCGCCTACGCGATCTGCAGTGGACATCGCGCCCTGATCGATCGACGCGGTCCTTGCGAGCTCGGGGCGCTGCCATGGCCGGATCAGGGTGATGGACAGCTGACCGTTTGACACCTTCTGTGGCTCGGCGGACCCTGTCGGGGCCGTCCGGCCATGGCTGATCGCCGGGTAAATCCGGGATCGTCGTCGGTCTCGGCCGCCACGAGCAGCTCGCGTCCACGCGGCGACATTCGTGCGTAGACTGAGCAGCGGCCCGCGTCCCCGTAGCTCAGCGGACAGAGCAGCCGCCTTCTAAGCGGAAGGTCGCAGGCTTGAGTATGCCGGGGGCGCCTACCCGACCGTCCTCAGCCGATGACGTTGCGCTCCACCACCCGCGGGCCGCGCGAGCCGCTCGAAGCCGAAGATCCCGAGATCCAGGGTCGTGTACCGCCCATGGACGATCAGCTCCGAGATCGCCCGCCCGACCGCCGGGGCGTGCTGGATGCCGTGGCCGCTGAATCCGGTCGCGAACAGGAGGTTCGCCAGCTCCGGGTGCGGCCCGATGATCGCGTTCTGGTCGAACGTGGAGTACTCGTAGTAGCCCGCCCAGGCGTTGCGCTGGCTGATCGCGTCGAAGTCGGGACGCGCTCGGCCAGGGCCGGCCAGATCCGCTCGTCGAACAGGGCCTGGTCGACGGTGAGCGGCAGCCCGTCGAGGTCCTCCTCCGGCAGCGGCGAGACGGCCGTGATGAAGGCCTCGCCCTCCGGCCGGAACCAGATCCCGGACGTATCGATGACGAGCGGGCAGTCGGGCACCGCCGTCTGGGCGTCGAAGCCGAAGACGCACCGGCGCCGCGCCTCGACGGGCAGTGGCACGCCCGCCATCGCCGCGACCTCGCGCGACCATGGTCCGGCGGCGTCGACGACGTGACCCGCCGCGATCGCGTCCCGTCGCCGAGCCGGACGCCGGTGACCCGTCCGCCCGCCACGTCCAGCCCGACCGCCTCGCCGGTGATGTAGTCGGCGCCGAGCGCGCGCGCCTTGCGCCGGAACGCCTGCATCAGCCCGTAGCCGTCGAACCAGCCCTCGCCGGACAGGCCGAGCGACCCGAGCGCGACGCCGTCGGTCGACATCCAGGGGAAGCGGGCGACGATCTCGGCCGGCGTCAGCAGGACGAGTCGGCGCCTTCGGCCACCTGGACGTCGTGGTTCGCGCGGAGCGCCGCCTCGAACTCGGCCGTCGCGAGGTACAGGTAGCCGCCCTCGTGCAGGCCGACGTCGACCGCCGGCCCGTCATCGAGCGACAGATGCCGATCGATCTCGCGGAGGAACTCGATGCCGAACAGCGACATCCGGATGTTCTCCGGCGTCGAGAACTGCTGGCGGATGGAGCTCGCGGAGAGCGCCGAGGACGCGCGCGCATACGTCGGGTCGCGTTCGATGACGGCGACGCTCCCATCGAAGCCGGGTCGCTCCGGAGGAAGTAGGCGATCGCGCTGCCGATGGCGCCCCCACCGATGATCGCGACGTCGTAATTCGTGCTCACCCCATGCAGGGTACGGCGAACGAACGGGTCTTCGCCTCGGCCACGGCGCCCGGTCCGACGGTCGGGATTGAACAGATAGGCTGCCCCGATGCTCTATCCACTGAACGGTCCACCAAGGGCCGACCGCCACGGAACGGAGTGACGGGTGGAGGTCGAACTCGTCGAGCAGGCGCAACGGGGCGACGCGGAAGCGTTCGACTCCCTGGCGCGCCTGGTCGGCGACTCGTGCCTGGCGATCGCGGTGCGGATCCTCCGCGACCTCGACCTGGCCGAGGATGCCGTGCAGGGCGCGCTGATCACCGCCTGGCACGAGCTCCGCACGCTTCGCGACCCGTCCCGCTTCGAGCCGTGGCTCCACCGCATCCTCACCAACGCGTGCTACGCCGAGGCCAGGCGTCGCAAGCGATGGTCCGAGGGCCCGAGGATCCTTCCCGTCGCGGGCGCGTCCAGCCCGGACGAATACCTGACCGTGGACGACCGCGACCTGCTCGAGCGAGCCTTCCGGAGGCTCACCGTCGAGCAGCGCGCCGTCCTGGTCTTCCACCACTACCTCGGGCTCTCGATCTCCGAGGTGGCGGATCGACTCGGAATCCCCGTCGGGACCGCGAAGTCCCGCCTGCACCACGCCACGCGGGTCCTTCGGGCCAGCATCGAAGCTGACGCCCGGTCGACCGCGGATCCCAGGAGCGACTGGCATGAACCCGCGCCGAGACCCCGATCGCCTGATCCACGCCTTCCTGATGGAGGGCGCGACCGAGCTGGCGGACGAGGTCTACGTCACGGTTCGTGACCGCATCGAACACACACGACAACGGGCCGTCATCGGCCCGTGGAGGGAACCTGACGTGAATCGATACCTCAAGATCGCCCTGGCGGTCGCGGCCGTGGTGGTCGTCGCCGTCGTCGGCTTCAGGCAATTCGGCGGCCCAACGTCGCCGGCCCGGGTCGAGTGGGTCGCCGGGTCCGACAGCGACGCCGGCCGTGACCGCGCGCCGGCTCTCGGCCGCCGGATCCGCCCACCGTTGACCGAGACGTTCACCTCGGATCGCTACGGCATCACGATCTCGTACCCGAACGGCTGGGTGACGCGACCCGCGACCGAGCCCTGGACGACGGGCGTCCCCGACTTCATGTCGAACGGCGGCGACATCGTCTACGACCCGGTCCGCGAAGGCCACCTCTGGATCGCGGTCGCGTCGCAGCCGATCGGCGATACCACGCCTGACGCGTGGGCCGCTGACGACGATCGCGCTCGATGACGGATGCGCGGCGACCGAGCCGATCGCCGTCGACGGCGCCAGCGGACTGATCGGGGCCGGCGACTGCACCAGGGCGGCCGTCACGACCGGCGGTCGCGGGTACTTCATCTGGCTCTACACCTCCGGCGACGAGGCGTCGCTCGGCGACACCTACGACCGAGCGTGGTTCGAGGACTTCCTTGCGACCGTCCAGCTCCAGCCCGGGGATGCCGTCGATGTGGCGCCGTCAGCGTCGCCCTAGCTGATCGTCTGACTGGCGACCGAGTCCTTCGTACGAAACAGTGCGTCCGCCGCTCGGCCACCGTGCCCATAGGCGGTGAGTGCCCTGGCCCACTGAGCGCTCACCGCCCGCATCTCTCTGAGTATCGGAGCTTCCGCGTGATGGGCGTTCGCTCATGCCTGAGCGGAGCGGTCCTCGTGGCTACGCGGGACGAGATTCCGGGCTATGTCCGAGAAGATTGAGTCGCTTCGCGCGACGGTCGTGCCCATACGCTGTGAGTGCCCGGACCGCCGGGCGCCTTGGTGGAAGGCGATGGATACCGAACTCGTGATCCGAGCGCAGCACGGCGACGAAGAGGCCTTCGCGAGCCTCGCCGTGGCCGCGGGCGATCGGCTCCATGCGGTGGCACACAGGATCCTGCGTGACACCGATCTCGCCGAGGATGCGACGCAGCAGGCGCTGCTGAGCATCTGGCGGGACCTTCCGCAGCTCCGCGACCCGGCGCGCTTTGACGCCTGGTCGTACCGGCTCCTCGTGCGCGCCTGCTACGCCGAGGGTCGCCGGACTCGCCATTGGTCGCCGAACCTGCGCCTCCTGCCGACCGATGTGCCGGCGCCGGACGTCTCGAGCTGGTCGTCGATCGCGACCAGCTGGAGCGCGGGTTCCGGCGACTGTCCATCGAACATCGAGCGGTGGTGGTCCTGCACCACTACCTCGACCTGCCGCTCGAGGAGGTCGCCGAGACCCTCGGCGTCCCCGTCGGGACGGTCCGATCCCGACTACATCATGCGATGCGCGGATTGCGGGCGGCGCTCGATGCCGACTTGCGCCCGGCCGCGCGGGAGGCCACTGCGATGAGTACCGATCGCGAGATCACGCGCATCGTCCGGTCGTGGCTGGAGGAGGGCGCCACGGCGCTCCCGGACCGAGTCCTGGACGCCGTGCTCGACCAAGTCCCCGCGACCCCACAGCGCCGGCCCTGGTGGCCGGCGCGGAGGTACGCCGACATGAACAACATGCTCAAGGTCGCGCTCTCGGCCGCCGCCGTGGTGGCGGTCGCAGTCGTTGGGATCAGCCTGCTTGCCCGGATCGGCGGTCCCGGCGGTCGCAGCGCAGACACCCGTCCCGACGGTGACGCCGGCCCCGTCCCCGAGCGCGAGCCCCGAGGCCGCGATCGGGCCATTGGATCCCGGGACCTACAGCATCGACGACACGAGCGGAGACCGCCGTCCCGTTCACCTTCACGGTGCCGCGGGCTGGACCGGACGCGTCGGACGGGTATGTCTACAAGAACGACGACCACGGACGAGCTGGGCTTCATCCGGCGTCGTGACCCACGTCTACGCCGATGCCTGCAAGTCCGAGGGGGCCATCACAGCGGTGGGACCGACGGTCGAAGACCTGGTTCGAGCGCTGGTGGACCAGGCGGAGTCGGATGCATCGACGCCGGTCGACGTCACGCTGGGCGGGTATCCGGCCAAGCGGATCGACATCTCCATCCCCGCCGACCTGGATCTCTCGACGTGTCGGCGTGGAGCGGGGTTGATCCAGATCTGGGCCGATCCGGCGGAGACGAGCTACTTCGCGATCCCGGCCAAGCCCGCGGGCATGTCGAGGCAGGTGTACATCGCCGACGTCGACGGCACGCGAGTCGTGATCGTCACCGGTCGGCAGTCCGGGCACGTCGGCGAGCGACGTGGCCGAACTGCAGGCGGTCCTCGACTCGATCACCTTCGAGCCGTAGGGACCTCGATCGAGAGTCACTGACCGAAGCGCGGGCGGCCCATGACGGCCGCCCGCGCTGACACGACCTGACAGGAGCGCCTCGATGGATCGTCCGTCACGCGGCGGCAGTTCCTCGGTGGCGCCGCACTCGCGGCGGCGGGTGCCGCGCTGGAAGCGTGCGTGCCGGCGGCTGCCAGCCTCGCGCCGGGGTCGCCGGCCGGGCCCGGTCGAGCGCGAGCGATCCGCGGCCGGCCCGAGGTCGGCGATCGTGCTGCGGAACGCGAGCGTGCTGACGATGGATCCGTCCCGTCCGACAGCCGATGCGGTGGCCATCACGGGCGACACCATCACGGCCGTCGGGTCGGAGGCCGAGGTCCTCGCCGCCGTCGGGCCGGCGCGCACGGATCGTCGACGTCGGCGGCCGCGTCCTGCTGCCGGGGTTCAACGATGCGCACTGCCACCGGATCGGCGATCGAGACATGAGCGGCTACGAGTCCGCCGACGCCGCGATCGACGACGCGCTGGCCGGTGGCTGGACGAGCATCTCCGAGCTGTTCGTCAACCAGGAGCGGCTGGACGAGCTGCGTGCGCTCGATGAGGCTGGCCAGCTCCGCCTGCGGGTCAACGCCTACCTGCCGGTCAACTATCTCGACGACAAGTTCGGCATCTGGTTCGGCGACTACAAGCCGCGCCAGGTGTTCAGTCCGCGCGTGCGGATCGGCGGCGTCAAGATCTTCGCCGACAGCGCCTGGACGAACGAGATGTACATGACCGAGCCGCACACCGATGGGACCGGGTACGCGGCGACGTCTACTGGACCCCGACGAGCTCACCGATCTCGTCCGCACGCTCCACGACGAGGGCTGGCAGATGGCGACCCATACGTGCGGTGACGCGGCCCACGACATGGTGCTCGACGCCTACGAGGCCGCCCTGGCGGGCGCCGATAAGCGACGCACCGCACCGCATCGAGCATGTCATGGCGGTCCGTGACGATCAGGTGCGAGCGGATGGCGACCTGCGATCATCGCCTCGTTCCAGTTGAGCTGTTCACGACGGACACGACGCCCGGACATGGAAGCGACGGTCGGACCGGAGCGCCTTCCATGGATCGGACGGTGGCGCGACGTGCTGGAGGCCGGCGTGCCCGCCGTTGCCAGCACGGACCATCCATATGACGACCCGCGAGGAGGGCACTCCAACGGCGGGCGATGGGGCGCTGCGGTCGCGTCACGCGGGCGGTCGATCGGGGACGGCCGAAACCGTGGCAACTGAACAGACGATCACCATCGAGCAGGGGCTCATCTCATGACCCGCGGCCGGCGCCTACGCCACCATCGAGGAGGACCGCAAGGGGACGATCAGTCCCGGAAAGCTCGCCGATCTGGTCGTCCTGAGCGATGACCCGCGCGCCGTGCCCATAGAGACGTTGGGTGACGTAAGCGTCCTGATGACCATGGTCGGCGGGAAGGTCGAGTACTGCGCGGCTGGTGCTGGAGAGATCGTCGGGCCGGCGTAGAACGCCCGACGCCGTTCCGTTCTTGGTTCCGTCGCGGCGTGTACGGTTGCGAGGATTGAACCGTTTTGACGTCGACCCCGCCTATACGGGTGATCGCCGCCTTGCATCGGTGATCGGAGGGTGAGGCGAGGGACCGGTGACGAAGACGGAGTTGGTGATGCGGGCTCGGGAGGGCGATCGCGACGCGTTCGACATCCTGATGACCTCGATCATCGATCACCTCTACCGGATCGCCCGTCTGATCCTCCGTGACGTCGACAGTGCGGAGGACGCCGTGCAAGAGGCGCTCGTCCGTTGCTGGCGTGATCTTCCCACCCTGCGGGATCCAGAGCGCTTCGATGCCTGGCTGAACCGGCTGCTGTTGCGCTCGGCGACCGACGAGGCCCGGAATCGTCGCCGCTTCTCCGCGAACGTGACGCTGCTCCGTCTGGAGCCGGCCCAGCCAGACGCCGCGGGCGCGCTTGCCGACCGCGACGAACTCGCTCGGGTATTCGACCGGCTGTCGCTCGAACACCGAACCATCGTCGTGCTCTACCACTACCTCGGATTGACCCTGCAAGAGGCCGCCATCACGATCGGGATCCCGGTCGGAACGGCCAAGTCTCGACTGCACTACGCGACCGAAGCCTTGCGCTCCGCGCTCGAGGCAGACGCGCGGACCATCCCGGCCAGGGAGACCTCGGCATGAACGTTCGACCTGACCCAGACCCGCGCATCGCGGCCTGGCTTCGCGATGAGGCCATGGAACGCGCACCTGCGCGACTCCTCACGGCGTCGCGTGAACGGATCAGATCCACACACCAGCGCCGGTCCTGGCGGCCGGCGTGGAGGTACGCCGACATGAACAAGCTGTCCAAGCTCCTCGTCGCGACCGCGGCCGTCGTGGTCGTCGCGGTCGCGGGCTTCTATCTTCCTCCCACGCGACGGCGGCGGGATCGGGCGGTCCCGGACCGACGCCGTCGCCCACAGGCGTCGCCGCACCCCCGCACCCGACGCCGATCGCGCTCGGCGCCGGCCGACGTCGGCACGAGCCCAGGGTGCCGGGACGTATCGGATCGCGCGATCCGTTCGGCGTCCCGTTCACCGTGACCTTGGAGGATGGGTGGTCGATCTCGTCCGGATCGCACCCGGCGATGGTGACGTTCGGCAGAGGCCGGGCAGACGGACCCGATCCTCGTGTCGATGGCCCTCATCGACAACGTCATGGCCGAGCCGTGCCACTTCGAGACCGGGCCGATGGAGCTCGCCGAAGTCGAAGACGGTGGACGCGTTCGTGGCCGGCTGCGGGAACATGGTCGACTGGGATGCCGCGCCAGCGACCGAGACGAGACTCGGGGGTCTGCCGGGCAAGACGTTCACGGTGACCGCCGGGGCATGGGGTCGATCCGGCCGGCTGCACGGTGGCGGCGATGCTCCCAGGCTCATGACCGTGGATCGGCGGCCCCTGGTGACGCCGGCGACCAACAGGCGACACGTCGCGAGATCTTGGTCGTCATCGTCGATGGGACGACGTTCATCGTCGATCGTCGAGCATTGGGCGCAGACCGGCGCCGACCAGTCGCGCGACCGCGCAGCGGATGCTGGACTCGATCTCGCTTCGAGTGAGGTGACCCAGGGTCGGGCACCGCCCGGCCCCGGAGTTGCTAGGGTTCACGCGTGGAGACGATCCTCGCGCTGATCCCGGGCTATCAGGAAGGCCCGCGCATCGCCGCCGTCGTGGAGCGAGCGCGGGCCTTCCTGCCGGTCCTGGTCGTGGACGACGGGTCGACCGACGACACGGCCGCCCAGGCCGAGGCCGCCGGGGCGACCGTCCTCATCCAGCGACCCGAACGCCGGCAAGGGCGCCGCGCTGCGACGCGGCTTCCGGTACGCGCTGGACCAGGGCTGTGAGGCGGTCGTCACGCTCGACGCCGACGGCCAGCACGACCCCGCCGAGATCCCGCTCTTCCTCGCCGCCTGGGAGGCGTCGCGGCCGGAGCTGATCATCGGCCGGCGCGACTTCGGGGAGATGCCGCCCGTCCGGCGCCTGTCGAACACGCTCGGCGGCTGGGTCTTCTCGGCCGCCGTCGGACGGAACGTGCCGGACAACCAGTCCGGCTACCGGCTCATCGGCCGGCGGCTCATGACGGCGCTGCTGGACAGCGAGGAGCAGGGCTTCGAGTTCGAGGTCGAGATGATCGCCCGCTGCATCGCGCTCGGCCTGCCGATCGGCTGGGTCCCGATCCGCACGATCTACGAGGGCGAGCCCAGCCACATCCGGCCGTGGGCCCACTTCACGAGCTTCCTGCGGGTCACGCCGCGACGCGCGGCGGATCGTCCGCGGCGGCTGACGGCCTACCATCGTCGACATGCGTCGCACCCGAGCTGGATCCTCGCCGCCTCGCGTCGATGGCGCTCGTCATCGCCGGACTGCTTGGCGTCGTCACGGTCGCGATCGCGCTCCTCGAGAGCCGGGTCGATGTCCCGGATGCGTCGTCGGTCTACCTGCTGGCCGTCGTCGGGGTCGCCGTCGCGTTCGGGACGACGCCGGCCGTCCTGACCGCGATCGGCTCCTTCCTGCTGTACGACTTCCTGTTCATCGAGCCGCGCTTCACCTTCACGGTCCGCGATCCGCGGGAGTGGCTGAACCTGCTCCTGCTGCTCGTCGTCGGGATCGTCGTCGGCCGGCTGGCCGGCCGTCAGCGCGAGCGGGCCGAGGCCGCGCTGGCGGGCGAACGCGAGGCGCAGGCGCTGTTCTGGATCAGCTTCACGCTCGCGAACCGGCGCGACACGCTGGACGCGCTGTCCACGATCGCCACGAAGCTCCGCGCGGACACGCGGATGTCGCGGGTCTGGATGACCATCGGCAAGAGCACCGTGGCCGCCGACGACTCGGCCGCACCGCCGTCCGCCGTCGTCCGCCACGCCGGCCGTCTATGCCACGCTCCGCCGCCGCCCGGGCGACGAGCCGGCGGAGTGGGTCCGCGTCCACGCCCCGTCGGCCGGTGCGAAGGGCCGCACGCGATCCGGACGCCACTGACCTACCGGGTGCTCATCGTCGCCGGCGAGCAGACGTTCGGGTCGCTGTGGGCGACGCGGGCACGAGGCGCCGGCGATCCCGGATGACGCCGAGACGCGCGTCCTGGCCGCCGCCGCGGACCAGATCGCGGGCTCCCTGGAGCGCGACCGACTGGCGCGCGAGGCGACGTCGGTGGAGGTCACCCGACGGAGCGACGCGCTCAAGTCCGCGCTCCTCGATTCGGTCTCGCACGACCTGCGGACGCCGCTGGCGTCCATCCGGGCCGCGGCCGGGACGCTGATGGACCCGGAGATCGACTGGCCGGCCGAGCGAGCGCCGGGAGATCGCGGCCTCGATCGACCGCGAGGCCGACTGGCTGAACCGGCTCGTCACGAACCTGCTCGACATGAGCCGGATCGAGGCCGGCGAACTGCGACCGAGCCTCGGCGTCTTCGACCTGGCCGACCTCGTCGAGCAGGCGCATCGCGCGGTCCCTGGTCAAGGTCGCGATGGCGCCCGGCACCGTCTCGATCGACGTGCCCGTGGACCTGCCGCCGGTCACGGTCGACGAGCTGTTCATCGGCCAGGTCCTGGCCAACACGCTGGACAACGCCGCCAAGTACGCCGGGCCCGTCGGCTCCGATCGCGGTCTCCGCCCGACGCCCTGGACGACGGCCTTCGTGCGGGTCACCATCGAGGATGGCGGTGACGGCGTCCCGCCCGAGGCGATCCCGCGGCTGTTCGAGAAGTTCTATCGCGTGCCTCGCAAGAGCGAAGGGTCGAGGCGCGGGACGGGCATCGGGCTGTCGGTCGTGCAGGGCCTGGTCGAGGCGATGGGCGGGCGTGTGGCAGCGCGCAAGAGCGATCTGGGCGGGCTCGCCGTGGACATCGACCTGCGTGCCGCGGCGCGACCGAGCGGACCTCGTGACCGGCCGCCGCAGCCGGCGCGCACGCCGCTGCCTCGATCCTGCTGGTCGAGGACGACGAAGCCACACGCCGATCCATCGCCAGCGTTCCTGCGCGGACACGGCCACGACGTGCGTGACGTCGGCGACGCGGCATCGGCGATCGCCGCGTGGGCGGCCGGCCGGCCGGACCTGATCGTGCTGGACCTCGGCCTGCCGGACCGGGACGGGTCGTCCGTCATCCGCCACGTCCGGCGCGAGGCGACGACGCCGATCCTCGTGCTCTCGGCCCGCGATCGCGAGGCGGACAAGGTGGCCGCGCTGGACCAGGGCGCGGACGACTACATGACCAAGCCGTTCGGGATGACCGAACTGCGCGCGCGGATCGATGCCCTCATCCGGCGCGCCGCCGGCCCGGTCGGCGGATCCCGACGGCGAGGTCCGCATCCGCGACCTGACGATCGACGTCGCGCGGCGGCTGGTCACCGTCGGCGACGTCCCGGTCCATCTCACGCCGCGCGAGTACGAGGTCCTCAAGGTCCTGGTCTCCCATGCCGGCCGGCTGGTCACGCACGGCCGCCTGCTGCGGGCCGTCTGGGGCACCGAGTACAGCGACGAGGCGCACTACGTCCACGTCTACGTGAGCCAGATCCGACGCAAGCTCAAGGCGGCGGATCCGGAGGGCCGACTCGACGGCCTGATCGTGGCCGAGCCGGGCGTCGGCTATCGGGTCGCCCCGTCTTGAGCGGTCCTTGACCGCGACCGGGGGTCGCTGACCCGTCCCCTCTTGGGCCCCGGTGCGAGTGTTGGGTCATGACCGATGTGGGCCCTCCCTCCCCGCGAGCGTTCCAGGAGACCCTGGACCGCGAGGTCGCGCTGCTCCTGAGCGCCGTGGACCTCGTGGCCGCGGGTGGCGCGCCGTCCACCACCGTGGCAGGCCTGCGCCTGTGCGAGACGGTGATCGAGGTCGTCCGGCCCGAGGCACTGGACCGAGGCGTCCGGCTCGAGCCGCTCTGGAACGCGGACGAGTCCGGCTGCGACGTGCGTGTCCGCCGCGCTCGAGGAGCGATGATGGGCACCGGGGCACGCATCCTGATCATCGAGGACGACGAGCCGCTCGCCGGCATCCTGTCGGCGCACCTCCGGGCGCACGGCTACCTGGTCACGGTCGCGCCGACGGCCGAGACCGCCCGCTCCCTTCTGTCAGGCACGCTCCGGCCCGACCTCGTCCTGCTGGACATCAACCTGCCCGGCGACACGGGCTGGTCGGTCATCCGGAGCCAGGCGCTGGTCGACGCCGGCGATCCGCCGGTCGTGGTCGCCAGCGCGATGGCCGTCGACCCGGCTCGCCTGCGCGAGTTCGGCGTGGCCGGCTACCTGCCGAAGCCATTCGCCCTCGAGACCCTCACCACCACCATCGACCGTTTGCTCGACCGGTCGGCGACGGACGCGATGACCGGCCATCGAGCTCGTGATCGTGATCGCGATCATCTTCGTCTTCGGCTATCTCGTGTGGACCCTGCTGCGTCCGGAGGACTTCTAGTCGTGCCCCTCCCCGAACTCCTGACCCTGGTCGCCTTCTGCGCGGCCGTCCTGCTGATCACCCCGTTCCTCGGGCGCTACATCGCCCGGGTCATGGAAGGTGAGCGGACGATCCTGAGTCCGGTCCTGCGACCCGTGGAGCGCGGCATCTACCGGGTCGCCGGGATCGACGAGACCGTCGAGCAGGGCTGGCGGTCCTACGCCGTGTCCGTGCTCCTGATGGCCTTCGTCGCGATCGTCGTCGGCTACCTGACGCTGCGCTTCCAGGACGTCCTGCCGCTCAACGGCAACGGGGCCGCCGCCCAGTCGCCGGATCTCGCGTTCAACACGTCGGTCAGCTTCGAGACCAACACGAACTGGCAGAACTACGCCGGCGAGACCGGGGCGAGCTACCTGACCCAGACGACGATGCTCGCCGTCCGCAACTTCACGTCCGCGGCCACCGGACTGGCGATCGCCATCGCGCTGCGTGCGCGGCCTGACCCGGCGAACCGTCGCAGACCATCGGCAACTACTGGGTGGACCTGACGCGCGGCGTCCTCTACATCCTGCTGCCGATCGCCGTCGTGTTCGCCATCGTTCTCGTGTCGCAGGGCGTTCCCCAGACGTTCGAGGGTCCGGTCACCGTGACCACGCTCGAAGGCGCGCAGCAGACGATCGCCCGCGGTCCGGTCGCGACCCAGGAGGTCATCAAGCAACTGGGCACCAACGGCGGCGGCTTCTTCAACGCCAACTCGGCCCATCCCTTCGAGAACCCGACGGCCTTCACCAACTTCCTCGCGATGCTCGCGATGTTCGCCATCCCGTTCGCCCTGACCTACACCTTCGGGCGATACGCGAAGGACCAGCGCCAGGGCTGGGTGATCTTCGGTGCGATGGCCGCGGTGTTCCTGATCGGCGCGGTCATCGCGATGCGCGCCGAGCTCGGCGGCAATCCGCTCTTCCCGGCCGGCGTCGACCAGGCGCTCGGCAACATGGAGGGCAAGGAGCTGAAGTTCGGGGCGGGCATCGGGGCGCTTGTGGGCGGCCATCACGACGAGCACGAGCACCGGCGCCATCAACGCCTGGCATGACAGCTTCCAGCCGATCGGCGGACTCGTCCCGCTGTTCAACATGCAGCTCGGCGAGATCACCCCGGGCGGCGTCGGCTCGGGCCTGTACGGGATGCTCGTCGTCGGCGCGATCCTGGCGGTCTTCATCGCCGGCCTGATGGTCGGTCGGACGCCGGAGTACCTCGGCAAGAAGGTCGAGGCGTTCGAGATGAAGATGGCGATGCTGGTCGTCCTCGTCCTCGGCGGCAGCATCCTCGGCTTCACGGCCATCGCCTCGGTCACGCCCGAGGGCCTCGCCGGCCCGCTCGAACCCGGGACCGCACGGCTTCAGCGAGATCCTCTACGCCTTCAGCAGCCAGACCGGCAACAACGGCTCGGCGTTCGCCGGCCTGACCGGCAACACGCCCTTCTACAACATCACCGGCGCCGTCGCGATGCTGCTCGGGCGCTACGGCGCGATCATCCCGATCCTCGCGCTGGCCGGCTCGATGGCCGCCAAGCGCACCGTCGCGCCGTCGCTGGGGACCTTCCCGACGACCGGACCCCTGTTCAGCATCCTGCTGATCGGCGTGATCGTCATCGTCGGCGCGCTGACCTTCTTCCCGGCGCTCGCGCTCGGGCCCATCGTCGAGCAACTGCTGCAGAACGCCGGGAGGCTCTTCTAGCCATGACCGTCTTCAGTGTCGATCTGGCCCGCGGCACGCGCCGCTTCCAGCGCTTCGGCGGGGCGGGGAGCCGGGGGAGCCCAGCCGAGCGGCGGGCCGACCCGGCCGCGCGGCGTGTTCGATCCACAGCTCCTGCGGGCCGCCCTGCCGGAGTCCTTCCGCAAGCTGGATCCTCGCCGACTGATCAAGAACCCGGTGATGTTCGTGGTGGAGATCACCGCGGCCCTGGTGACCCTGATCGCGATCGCGAACGTCACCGGCTTCCAGCCGGCGAGCGGGCCGAACGGCCTGGGCTTCCAGGTGCAGATCGCGGCCTGGCTGTGGTTCACGGTGCTGTTCGCGACGCTATGCCGAGGCCGTCGCGGAGGCACGCGGGCGCGCTCAGGCCTCCACGCTGCGCCGGACCCGTTCGGAGACGATGGCCCATCGCCGGCTGGCCGATGGGACGCTGGAGGATGTGGGCTCGTCCGAGTTGCGCAAGGGCGACCTCGTGGTCGTCCGCGAGAACGAGACCATCCCGGGCGACGGCGACGTCGTCGAGGGCGTGGCCTACGTCAACGAGGCGGCCATCACCGGCGAGTCGGCGCCGGTCCTCAAGGAGCCCGGGACCGACATCCGCAGCTCCGTGACCGGTGGCACGCAGCTGACCAGCGACACCCTGACCATCCGCATCACGGCGGACCCGGGCGAGACCTTCCTGGACCGGATGATCGCCCTGGTCGAGGGCGCCAAGCGCCAGAAGACTCCCAACGAGATCGCCCTGTCCATCCTGCTGTCCGGTCTGAGCCTGGTCTTCCTGATGGCCACGGTGACCCTGCGGCCGTTCGGCCTGTACGCCGGCGAGACGGTGGACACCGTCGCGCTCATCGCGCTGCTCGTCTGCCTCATCCCGACCACCATCGGCGGCCTGCTGTCCGCGATCGGCATCGCCGGCATGGACCGCGTCGCCCGCTTCAACGTCCTGGCGATGAGCGGCCGGGCCGTCGAGGCCTCCGGGGACGTGGACGTCATCCTGCTCGACAAGACCGGGACCATCACGTTCGGCAACCGGCTGGCATCGAGGATCGTGGCGATGCCCGGTGTCACCGAGGCGACCGCGGTCACGGCCGCCCTGCAGGCGTCGCTGGATGACGAGACACCCGAGGGACGCTCGATCGTCGAGCTGGCCCGTCGACGGCTGACCGACCTCGGCGCTCCGGCCGACGAGGCCGTGCTGCGAGCCGCGATCGCGGAGACCATCCCGTTCACCGCCGAAGCGCGTGCCAGCGGCGTGCGGCTGACGGACGGCAGCATCATCCTCAAGGGCGCGGTGGACGCGATCCGCGACGGCCTGGAGGCCGCCGCGCCGGCCGAACTGGCGAGCGTCAGCGACGAGATCGCCGGCCTGGGTGCCACGCCATTGGCGATCAGCCATCGTGGCCGAGCCCTCGGCCTGATCGAGCTCAAGGACACGGTCAAGCCCGGCCTGGCCGAGCGGTTCGCCGAGCTGCGCCGGATGGGCATCCGCACGATCATGATCACCGGCGACAACCCGTTGACCGCGAAGACGATCGCGGCCGAGGCCGGCGTGGACGACTTCGTGGCCCAGGCAAAGCCCGAGGACAAGATCGCCATCATCCGCCGCGAGCAGGCGGAGGGTCACCTGGTCGCGATGACCGGTGACGGCACCAACGACGCCCCGGCGCTCGCCCAGGCGGATGTCGGGTTGGCGATGAACTCCGGGACGTCCGCGTCCAAGGAAGCGGCCAACATGGTGGACCTGGACTCCGACCCGACCAAGCTGATCGAGGTCATCGCCATCGGCAAGCAGCTGCTCATCACCCGCGGGGCGATCACGACGTTCTCCATCTCGAACGACGTCGCGAAGTACTTCGCGATCGTGCCGGCGATGTTCGTGGCGGTCTATCCGGAGCTGAACGCCCTGAACATCATGGGTCTGTCCAGCCCGCAGAGCGCCATCCTCTCGGCGGTCATCTTCAACGCCCTCGTGATCGTGGCGCTGATCCCCTTGGCCCTTCGTGGCGTCGGCTTCCGGCCGAGCTCGGCCAGCCAGCTGCTCCAGCGCAACCTGTTGATCTACGGCCTGGGCGGACTCATCGCCCCATTCGTGGGTATCAAGGCGATCGACCTGATCGTCTCGGCCCTCGGCCTCGCATAGGACACCAAGATGACCACCTTCCTTCGAAGCCAGCTCCGTCCAGCCATCGCGGTGCTTGCCCTGCTGACCCTCCTGACCGGCGTGGCCTATCCCGCGGCCGTCACCGCCGTCGTCCAGGTCGTCTTCCCGCAGCAGGCCAACGGATCGCTCATCGTGGTCGACGGCCAGACCGTCGGGTCGTCGTTGATCGGCCAGGCCTTCGAGGACCCCGGGTACTTCTGGGGCCGCCTGTCGGCGGCCGGCGCCGACGGCTACGACGGCAACGCCTCGGCCGGCTCCAACCTGGGTCCGACCAACCAGGCCCTGATCGATCGCGTGGCCGACCCAGGTCGACGAGTGGCGCGCCGCCAACGGCGACGCCCCGATCCCCGTGGACCTGGTCACGACGTCCGCCTCCGGTCTCGACACGGACATCAGCCCGGCCGGCGCCGAGTACCAGGTCGCTCGCGTGGCCGCGGCGCGAGGCCTGTCCGAAGCCGATGTCAGGGCAGCGGTCGCTCGCCACACCGAGGGCCCGCTGCTAGGGTTCCTTGGCCAGGCCCGCGTGCATGTCCTGGAACTCAACCTCGACCTGGATGGTGCCCTGGAATGACCAGAGCCGACGAGCTCGACGAGCGGCCGACCGCCGAGGAGATGCTGGCCCGGACCCAGGGGTCCGCGTCAGGCGACGACCGTGGCCGCCTGCGCGTCTATCTCGGGATGGCGCCGGGGGTCGGCAAGACCTACCGGATGCTGGAGGAGGGCCACCGACGCACCGGTCGTGGGACGGATCTCGTCGTCGGCTTCGTGGAGCCGCACGGCCGGCCGGCCACCGAGGCCTTGCTGGCCGGGCTGGAGACCATCCCGCGCCGGCGGTTCGAGTATCGCGGCGTGGTCGTCGAGGAGATGGACACGGACGCGATCCTGGCCAGGCACCCTGCGGTCGCCCTGGTCGACGAGCTCGCCCACACCAACGCGCCGGGGTCGACTCGCGAGAAGCGCTGGCAGGACATCGAGGTGCTCCTCGATGCCGGGATCGAGGTCGTGAGCACGTGCAACATCCAGCACCTGGAGTCTGCGGCGGATGCGGTGGCGACGATCACCGGCGCGCCGGTCAACGAACGCGTCCCGGACGAGGTCCTGGCGCGGGCGTCCGAGATCGAGCTGGTCGACATGAGCCCCCATGCGCTACGCCAGCGGATGCGTCACGGCAACGTCTACCCACCGGAGCGGACGGCCGTGGCCATGGATCGGTTCTTCACCGAGTCCAACCTCACCGCGCTCCGCGAGCTGTCGCTGCGATTCGTCGCGGGCCGAGTCGATGCGCAACTCCAGACGATCGGCGGCGGCATCGGTGCTGGTGCCGTCACCGAGCGGATCATGGTCTATGTCGACGACGGGGCCGCCACGCCGCGGGCCCTCCGCCGCGGCGCCGCCATCGCCGCCGCCGCCAATGCCCCGTACCTCGCGCTCGTGGTCGACGCGCCGTCTACCGCCAGCTCGGGTCCGCGGGACCGACAGCGTGACCTGCGAGAGCACCTGGACGACGCTGTCGATCTCGGAGCTGAGATCATCCAGGTGGAGGCGAAGGACCCGGTCGAGGCCATCGTCCGAACAGCCCGCGAGCGCCGGATCACCCAGATCGTCCTGCCGTACCGCGGCGCGGCCGGTGCCGTGGACCGAGTCCGTCGAGGCTCGATCGTGGACCGGATCCTCCGTGAGCTGCCGGATGTGGAGGTCCACGTCGTGGCAGCCGCACAGGGAGTGTCGGACGCGTATCGCGTGGGACGCGGCGACTGATCCGGCGGGACTGCTTGGTACTGGCGGCTACCCCAAAGTACGGCTAGCCGCTACCTGCACTCCACCCCTACGCTCTGCCTCGCAGCGGCACGGACCATACCCCTGACCACCGTGGGGGCCCGGAACCGCCGATAAGTGCACCGAATCGAGGCAACGACCACATGGCATCGATGGCCGTCAACGAACTTGGACCGATGCTCACAGCGACCGAGGTCGCCGACATGCTTCACCTGCATGTCAATACCGTGAAGCGCCTGGGCGACCGTGGTGAGCTGCCGTTCTACCGCGTCTGCAAGCGCGGCGATCGCCGCTTCCGCTACGACGACGTCATCAAGTTCCTGTCGCAGAACCGCTGATCCAGCGGCCGCCGATGCGCGGCCGCCTCACCTGATCGCGCGCCGCATCCGAGCGTCCGACCCTTGCGGTCGGGCGTTCGTTGCTGTCCGGCGTCAGGTGCGCGGCTGGGCCGCCAGCGTCTCGCCGAAGATCTCGACCGCCTCCGCGATCTCGGCGGCGGTCACATCGATCGGGGGCAGCCAGCGGACGACCTGGTGCGAGCGTCCGCAGGTGAGCACCAGCAGGCCGGCATCGGCGCAGGCAGCACTCAATCGGTCGGGCAGGGCACCATCCGGCTCCCCGGTCGCGCGATCGCGCACGAACTCCACGCCGACCATCAGGCCCGGGCCGCGGATGTCGCCGATCCGGTCGTCCTCGGCGGCGATCCGGCCGAGACCGGCGGTCAGCTCCGCTCCGCGAGCTGCCGCGTTCTCGACGAGCGCCTCATCCCGGATCGTCTCCAGCACCGCCAGCCCGGCCGCGCAAGCGACTGGATTTCCGCCGTAGGTCGTCCCGTGCGCGCCGCGGCCCCAGCGCTCCTGCAGGTCGCGCGACGACACGATCGCCGAGAGCGGCAACCCGTTCGCGATCGCCTTGGCCACGCACACGACATCCGGCACGATCCCGGCATGCTCGAACGCCCACATCCGGCCGGTCCGTCCGTAGCCAGACTGGACCTCGTCGGCGATGAGCAGGATCCCGTGTTCGTCGCAGAGTTCGCGGAGTGCCCGCAAGAACGACGCCGGCGCCGGCGAGAATCCGCCCTCGCCCTGGATGGGCTCGATGAGCACTGCCGCGACCTGCGATGGGGAGACGACCGAACCCAACATCGCGTGCAACCCGGCCAGCGCCGCCGCCGAGGCCGCGTCCTCGTCGCCACCGAACTCGGGATAGGCAGACGGGTAGGGCGCGAAGTGGACCCCGGGGAGCAGGGGTTCGTAGCCGATGCGGTAGTTGACATTCGAGGTCGTGACGCTGGTCGCGCCCCACGTCCGGCCGTGGAATCCGCCGTGGAACGCGACGATGCCCGGTCGCCCGGTCACCCGCCGCGCCAGTTTGAGGGCCCCGTCGATCGCCTCCGAACCGGAGTTGAGGAAGAAGACCGAGTCGAGCGGCTCCGGGAACGTGGCCGCCAGCTCCGTCGCGAGGCGTGAGATCGGCTCCGTGAAGCCCAGCGCTGAGACCGGTCCGATCAACTTGTCCACCTGGGCATGGATCGCCGCTGTCACGCGCGGGTGGGTGTGACCCAGGGCGGTCACCGCGATCCCATTGGCGAAGTCCAGGTAGGCGTTGCCATCGGTATCGAACAGCCGATGGCCCACCCCGTGGCTCCACTCGCGCTGGAAATACCGGCCAAGAACGGGCGTCAGGTTGGGTGCGATGTCCATGTCGCTGAGTGTATCGCTCCGGCCGTTGCCGGTCGGCCCCGGCGCCCGCGTTCGGTCCCGACGCCTACAATCGGGGCCACAGTCGCGACGCAGGAGGACCCGTGGTCGAATTCGCCCTGACCGATGAGAACAAGCTCGTGCGCGACAGCGTCCGCGCCTTCGCCGAAGCGGAGATCCTGCCCTACATCCGTGAATGGGACGAGAAGGGCGAGGTCCACCGAGAGATCTTCGCGAAGATGGGCGAGCAGGGTTTCCTGGGCGCCCCGGTGCCCGAGGCCTACGGCGGCGGTGGCATGGATTACACGAGCTTCGCGATCCTGTGCGAGGAGCTCGAGCGGGCCGATACCGCGTTCCGTGTCGTGCAGAGCGTCCACGTCGGGCTCAACTCGCTGGCGCTCCTGCAGTGGGGGACCGAAGAGCAGCGGCAGCGCTGGCTGGTCCCGCAGGCGCGTGGCGAGAAGCTCGCCACGTTCGGGCTGACCGAGCCCGGCGTCGGGACCGACGCGGGCAGTCTGCAGACGACAGCCCGTCGCGATGGCGACGTCTATCGCCTGAACGGCTCGAAGCTCTGGATCTCGCTGGCGGATCTCGCCGACCACTTCCTCGTGTTCGCGTCCGTCGATCGCTCGAAGAAGCACAAGGGCGTGACCGCCTTCATGCTCGAGCGCGGGATGGCGGGCCTGACGACCGGGACGCTCCACGGCAAGCTGGGGATCCGGGCCGGCAACACCGGCCTGATCAACATGGACGATGTCCCGGTTCCGATCGAGAACCGGATCGGCGAGGAGGGCGAAGGCTTCCTGGTCGCCATGAGCGCCATCGATCAAGGGCGGTTCACCGTCGCCGCCGGTGCGGTCGGGCTCGCCCAGGCCTGCCTGGACGCGAGCGTCAAGTACGCCCATGAGCGCCAGACCTTCGGCCAGGAGATCGGCGAGCACCAGCTGGTCAAGCAGATGATCGCGAAGATGGCCGCCGGCACCGAGATCGGCCGGCTGCTCGTCTGGCGGGCCGCCTGGCTCAAGAACCAGGGCATCCGCAACACGCGCGAGACGAGCCTGGCCAAGTGGCATGCCACGGAGCACTCCGTCCAGTCGGCGCTCGATGCGATCCAGATCCACGGCGCGAACGGGTACAGCAACGAATTCCCGGTCGAGCGCTATCTGCGCAATTCGAAGGCCGCTGTGATCTACGAGGGCACCAGCCAGCTACACACCCTGATCCAGGCCGACTACGCGATGGGCTACCGCGAAGACCGGCCCCTTCGCTGCGAGGCGTGGCCGGCGCAGGGCTGGGAGCGCCGTTCCGCGTAGGGCGGCCCTTCCATACCCGCTCCCATTCAGATCCGTTCGAAGCGGGCCTGGAAGAAGCGCAGGTACTTCGGCTCGTACGTCATCCGCAGGCCGCGCGTGGACTCGCGAGCGTCGTACACGGCCTTGACCGACTCGGCCACGACGTCCATGTGGGCCTGGGTGTAGACCCGTCGCGGGATGGTCAGCCGGGTCAGTTCCAGCTTGGGCCGGTTGTGGTCCCCGGTCGTCGCATCCCGGCCGGCACTCGCGATCCCGCGCTCCATGGACCGGATCCCGGAGTCCAGGTACAACTCGGCGGCGAGGGTCTGGGCCGGGAAGTCGTCCTGGGGGATGTGCGGGTAGAAGCGCCGGGCGTCGAGGAAGATCGCGTGTCCCCCGACGGGCTGGACGATCGGGATGCCCCAGTCGGTCAGCAGCTCGCCGAGGTAGCGGACCTGGCCGATACGGCTTCGGACGTGGTCGTCCTGGACGGACTCGTCGATGCCGATGGCAAGCGCCTCCATGTCCCGCCCTGCCAGGCCGCCATACGTGTGCAGCCCCTCGTACACGACGACGAGGTTGCGAAGCTCCTCGTACAGCTCGTCCTCGTTGATCGCCAGCCAACCCCCGATGTTGACGAGGTTGTCTTTCTTGGCGCTCATCCACGCGCCGTCTGCGTACGAGCAGAACTCCAGCAGGATCTCGGCGATCGATCGGTCGGCGAAGCCCGGCTCACGCTCCTGGATGAAGAACGAGTTCTCGACCAGGCGAGTGGCGTCGAGGAACAGCCGGATCCCGTGGCGGGTGCACAGCTCGCGAATGGAGCGGATGTTGGCCATGCTGACCGGCTGTCCGCCGGCCATGTTCACCGTCCCGGCCAGGCTGACGTAGGCGATCTGCCCGGCGCCTTCGCGCTCGATGAGCGCCTCGAGCTTGCCGAGATCGACGTTGCCCTTGAACGGGTGGAGGTCCTCGGAGTCGTGGGCCTCGTCGATGATCACGTCCACGAAGTGGCCGCCCGCCAGTTCCTGGTGGAGTCGGGTCGTCGTGAAGTACATGTTGCCGGGCACGAACTGGCCCGCCTTGATCGCGACCTGGCTGATGAGGTTCTCCGCCCCGCGGCCCTGGTGCGTCGGCAGGACGTTCCGGAAGCCATATCGCCGCTGGACCGCATCCTCGAGGTGGTAGAAGTTGCGGCTCCCGGCGTACGACTCGTCGCCGAGCATCATCCCGGCCCACTGGCGATCGCTCATCGCCGACGTGCCGCTGTCGGTGAGGAGGTCGATGTAGACGTCGTCCGAACGGAGCAGGAAGGTGTTGTAGCCCGCCTCGACCAGGGCGCTCGCTCGCTGTTCCGCGCCGATCATCCGGAGCGGCTCGACCATCTTGATCTTCCAGGGCTCGGCCCACGAGCGCCGGCCGAACTGCTGGCCCATCGTCTGCGGATTCGGGATCGTCATGGGGTGGCTCCTTCGTGGCGCGCGATCGGCAGGGCCGACGACGCCTTGACCTCGCTCAGGACGAGGCTCGTGTGGATCCGGGCGACGCCCGGGATGGGCGTGAGCTTCTCGACCGCGAACCGCTCCAGGTCCCGGCGGTTGCGAAGCGCCACCTTCAGGAGGTAGTCATACTCCCCGGTCAGGTGGTGGCATTCGAGGACTTCGGGCATCTCCCGGATGGCCGCCCGAAAGCGGTCGATGTGCTCGATGCGATGGAGCTGCATGCTCACGCTCACGAAGCAGAGGAGATCGAAGCCGGCCAGTTCCCGGTCGACGATGGCGACGTACCCGCGGACCAGGCCGATCCGCTCGAGGCGGCGGACCCGCGCATGGGTCGCCGGCGGCGAGAGGTCGATCCGCCGGGAGAGATCGAGGTTGCTGACACGCCCGTCGGCCTGGAGTTCAAGCAGGATCGCGCGATCGAGATCATCGAGGACAACGTCGGTCATTGGGGGCACCTCGTCAACAGGATGTTCGGTACGACATCGTAGAGTGCGAATCGAAGCATCGAAAGGGCCCGTGTGAGCGAAGAAGATTCGGCCCTAGAGCACGAGCACCCAGGCGGCTGGACGGACCGCGAGCTCGCCACGCTGGCCGACCTCGCCGAGACGTTCGTCCGCGGTGACGCCGTCCGGCGAGCCAGGCTCGCCGCGGAGGCGTTCCTTCGCGCCGCGGATCGCGACCAGGTCGCCCAGATCCGGATGGTCCTGGGGCTCATCGAGCGCCCTCTCGTCAACCTGGCCCTGGGCGGTGGCGCGCGCGCGTTCCGGGACATGTCGCCCGCGGCACGTGAGCGATACCTGCTCGGCTGGGCGGCATCCCGGCTGGGTCTGCGCCGCTCGGCGTTCGGGGCATTCCGCAAGCTCCTGACGTTCCTCGCCTACGCGGATCCGGGGGTGGACGGCCCGAACCCACTGCTCGTGCGCCTCGGGTATCGGACCGACGAGCGGCCGATCGCGACGGAACCCACCGGCATCGTCCCGACCCGCCTTCCGTTCGAGACAGGCCCTGCCGAGGACCCGATCGTCCTGGAGGCGGACGTCGTGGTCGTCGGGTCAGGGGCGGGCGGCGGGATCGCTGCCGCCGGACTGGCGGCCGCCGGCAAGTCCGTGGTCGTGCTGGAGGCTGGTCCGTTCGTCGAAGAGCGCACGATGCCCGGCAATGAGCTGGACGCGTTCGCGCAGCTCTATCTCAACTACGGCCTCCTGGCCACGTGGGACGGGGCCGTCACGATGCTGTCCGGGAGCGGGGTCGGCGGTGGGACGCTGGTCAACTGGATGACGAGCATCCAAGCGCCCGAGGACGTCCGGGATGAGTGGGCCGCCGATCATGGCCTGGCGCAGGTCTGTGGCACCACCTGGGATGCAGACGTCGCCGCGGTCAATTCCGAGCTCGGCGTCACGACGACGACGGTCATCCCGCCGAAGGACGCGGCGATCCTGCGCGGGGCGGGGGAGCTGGGCTGGGAGGCCGCCCCGACCCGGCGAAACGCGGAATGCGGCGCGTGCGGCAGTTGTCCGTTCGGGTGCACGCGCGGCGCGAAACAGTCGGGGATCCGGGTCCATCTCGCGCAGGCCCACGCCGCTGGAGCTCGGATCGTCCCGCGGGTGCGGGTCATCACGGTGCTGCTGGATGGAGGTCGGGCGGTCGGCGTGGCTGGGACCGCGGTCGTCACCGACGCAGTCACCGGCGAGCCGATCGGTCATCCGGATCGCGCGGGCGAGGTGATGACCCGGCCGGTGGTCGTGCGCGCGCCGGTCGTCGTTCTGAGCGCCGGAGCGCTGCGCACGCCGGGGATCCTGCAGGCGACCGGTCTGGAGCATCCGTCCATCGGCCGACACCTGCGGCTGCACCCTGTGCCCGTCCTCGCCGGTCGATTCCGCGAGCCGATCGATATGTGGCGCGGCCCGATGCAGGCCGCCCGGTCGCTCCAGTTCGGGAAGGGAGAGCCTGGTCGAAACGGCTACGTGATCGAGGCCGCGCCGGGGCATCCGGGTCTCCTTGCCCTCGCCCTGCCCTGGGAGGGGACCGAGGCCCATGCCGCCGTGATGGCCACCGTTCGCTACCTCTCGCCGTTCATCGCGGTGACACGGGACGGCGGGGAGGGGCGGGCGTCACTCACCAGGTCCGGCCGCGTCCGGCTCGACTACGACCTGGACGCGACAGGCGTGGCGACCCTTCGCCATGCACTCGTGTCGATGGCGCGCCTGGCCCGTGCCGCCGGAGCGACGGAGCTGGTGGCCGCCGGCACACCACCCGCCTGGTTCGGACTGGACGCGACGACGTTCGCGCGGTTCGAGGAACGCCTCGCCGCCTTCGACTTCAGCCCCAACCGGGGAACCGTGTTCTCGGCCCACCAGATGGGCTCGGTCCGGATGGGCGCCCACCCGAAGACCCATCCGTGCGATCCGGGCGGGCGCGTTCGCTCGGATGGACGCGGTGACAAGGTCATCGGCGGCCTCTATGTCGCCGACGGCTCGCTGTTCCCGACCGGGATCGGGGTGAACCCGATGATCACGATCATGACGCTCGCCCGACAGGTGACACGGACGATCCTGGCTGAGGCGTGATCGTGGCGATCGTCGAGTCCGGTCGCTGCAGTCTTCCACGGGACGTGACGATGAGCGCGACCGCGACCACGATGACGGCCCCAGCGATGAGCGTCCGGGCATCGATGGGCTCCTGGAGGATCAGCGCGCCGAGGATCACCGCGACGATCGGGTTCACGTACGCGTAGGTCGAGATCAAGGTCAGTGGCGCGACGCCGAGCAGCCAGCTGTACGTGGAGTAGGCGACGAGGCTCCCGATCACCGTCAGGTAGACGAACGCGATCAACGAGTCCGTCGAGACAGCCGCGGGCTCGAACGTCTGCCACTCACCGCTGATCGCACCCATGGCGGCGAGCACCGCGCCGCCTGTCAGCATCTGGGCGCCGGTCGACACGAGCGGCCGGCCGGGCAACCGGGCCCGGTGCGAGGCAAAGAGCGATCCGATGGCCCACGCCAGCGGCGAGATGAAGAGGGCGACCAGCCCGGCCGGGTCCATGGCACCCACGCCGCCGTACGCGGACGGTCCGACGAGGATGACGATGCCGGCGAAGCCCACCACGATCCCGGCGACGGCGAGGCGTGGCAGCCGCTCTCCCAGGAAGAGCCCGCCCAGGACCGCGACCCACAACGGCATCGTCCCGATGAGCAGCGCCGCGATGCCCGACGGGATGGTCTGCTCGCCCCAGGCGACCATCCCCATCCCGCCACCGAGCAGCAGGGCTCCGACGATCGCCGAGTCACGCCACTCCCGTCGGGTCGGCCAGGCGAACGAGCGCCCTTCCCTCAGGATCGACCAGCCGAACAGGACGCCGCCGGCGACCAGGAACCGGATGGCGGCCATCACGAACGGGGGAAACGTCTCCACCGCCACGGCGATCGCGAGGTAGGTTGAGCCCCAGACGGCATACAGGATGAACATCCCCACCCAGATCGACGATCGCGCCGGCCGAGGACTCAGGTCCATTGGCATAGTGTGTTGGTCCAAGATCGGTGCAGTCTACGACGCCGGCGGCTCAGGCGTGTGGGACGTCAGGCGGCCGCGAGCCCGGCCCCGGACCCGGGTCGGCAGGCCAGGCAGGCGCGGTACCCGCCGGCGGCCGCGGCGGCCATGGATCGGAACGGCACGCGATGCGGCTCGGTGATCCGCCTGGCGTTATGGCAGGTCGGCAGGCAGACGATATGGGTCGTATCGGATCCCGACGAACCGGATGCCCGCATGGGCCATGGCCTCCAGCCCGGACGGATCGAGCCCTTCGGAAGCCAGGATCGCCCGCTTGTTGGCGGGTCCGCCGAGCGAGTACTGGCCGATCGTCCCGTCGGTCCGCACCACGCGATGGCACGGGACGATGAGCGGGACCGGGTTGTGGCCGAGGGCTGTGCCCACGGCCCGGACGGCCTTCGGTCGGCCGATCTCCGCCGCGATCCAGCCGTACGGCCGGACCTCGCCGCGCGGGATCTCCAGGGCCTTGGCCCAGACGTCGCGTTCGAAGTCGGAATGGCCCCGCAGGTCGAGTTCGATGCGGACCCGTCTTTCACCCGCCAGCCGGCGACCGATCGCCGACGCCAGGCCGCTCGGCAGCCCGGCCGCTCGGTAGGCTGTTCGGCCGGTCCGCGTGGCATGGACGGCCTTGAACGAGGCATCGTCGGCGGCCGCCTCGACGGCTGAGACGCCCGTTCCATTCCACGCCACCATCAGTGGTCCGATGGGCGAGTCCATCGGGGCGAACCAGTCGGCCAGGCCGACTTCCACCAGGACGCCCGGGGCGAGAGACGGCGGAGCGCCCGTCGCCAACCCGGCCAGCGCGGTCTCAAGGTCGAGTTCGTTCGTCGTCATGCGCTGATCTCCTCGTCGTGCAGTCGGTTCGTGGCGTCGTAGGCGGCCCGCAGCGCCTCGAGGCCGCGGTGGACCTGGGCCTTGACCGTGCCTTCGGGTCGGCCGAGGGCGATGGCCAGCTCGGGGTACGACAGGCCGTCCACGTGACGCAGGACGACGGCCTCCCGCTGGGTGGGTGGCAGGCTCAGCAGCAACGCCGCCCAGTCACGGAGTGCGGTGCGCCGCTCGGCGATGGCCGCCGGACCGGCGTCGCTCGCCATTCGTGGCTCGCTGTCAGCCGGGAGCGGACCGTCGAGGGACATCGCCGGCCGGGCCGGCGTCGTGCGCGATCGCCGCGAGCGGCACAGGTTCAGGACGATCGTCGACAGCCACGGCCGGAGCCGAAGGTCGCGGATCCGGGTTGTGTCGTACCCCTCGAGCGCGCGATACGCCCGCACGAAGGCGTCCTGGGCCGCTTCCTCGGCGTCGGCCGGATCGCCGAGCACCCGCAGGGCGATCGAGTACAGCCGGTCCTGGTGCGCGAGGACGAGCGCCTCGAACGTGCCGTCGAGGTCCGTGGTCAATCCCGCGATGATCGCGTCGTCGGTCTCCATCGAACTCCAGAACCCGCACCCCGGCCGAACCGTTGCATTTCGGGTGGCCGGTGCCGAGACCTGCGTAACGGTACCCGCGATCGCCCGGCGAGCCATCGTCGTTTCCGGCCGGTATCGTTGGGCGATGCGCGGGACCGGACCTACCCTCCATGGCGTTGACGCACCGACCATGCGTCGGTTGTTGATCCACGAGGCACGCGTTCATGCGCTTCCCGGTCGCGAGCTCCGCGATCTCGGGGATGCGATCCTGCTCCACGATCCGATCGACCCGGAGCCGTTCTGGAACCGGGCCGAGGGCATTCGCTGGCCGTCCGATCCCGACGAGTTCGATCGCCGTCTCGCCGAACTCCTGATCGTGTTCACATCGATCATGCGCCAGCCGCACGTCTGGGAGTCGCCGGCCCACGATGCCCCGCCTGACCTCGTGGAGCGGCTTGAGGCCAACGGGTTTCGCGATGTCGGCGGTGGCTGCGTGATGGTCCTCGTCGATCCGGCCAGGGCGATCGAGCACGCAGGGTCGCCGCTCCCCCCAGGCATACGCGTGGAGCGATCACATGGCCTGACCGGCCAGCCGGCGCTTCGTGCGGCGGCCGACATCGTGTCGGTCCTGCTCGACGCCTTCTCGGTCGAGCCGGATCGGCGGGCCGCGATCGAATCGGAGACTGCGGTGTCGCTTGGCCACGCCGCGTTCACCTACTACCTGGCGACGCTCGACGGGAATCCCGCGGCGGTGGCCCGATGCGCCACCTTCGCCGGGGCCAGCTACCTGTCGTCGATCGGGACCGCCACGTGGGCCCGAGGCCGAGGTCTCGGACGGGCCGTGACGGCCGCAGCGAGCGCAGATGCCCTGGCCGCCGGCAGCGAATGGACGTACCTCGGTGTCTTCACCGACAACGACGTGGCTCGCCGGGTCTATCGCGATGTCGGATTCGCCCAGGTCGGCGACCCGTGCGCCGACCTCCTGTTCATCGGGTGAGCGTCGATCGCGTTCCCTGCTGGCGCCTCGCTACGGGAAGCGCTCGAGCGCATCGTCGGTAGCGATCCGTCGTTCATGCCCGTCGCGCTCGGCTGGGCGACGATCGACCTCGACCGCGCGGAGTCCGGTTTCGCCGACGCCTTCGAAGGCTCGTTCGAGGCATCGGGAGACGTGGCGGACGACATGCTGCTCGGCGCCCGCTGTCGCCTGGTGCGCACGGGTGACCCGGTCGTCCCCGTCGTCGTGTTGCTGGAGCCGTTCACGGAGGGGCGCCTCGCCGCAACGCTCGCCCGGCATGGGGAGGGTCCGGCCGCCGTCTGGGTCCGGGCCGAAGAGTCTCGCCGGTCGGCCCAGCAGGGTCACCGGTCCGTGGAGACACCGGGGCCGTTCGGATCGGAAGTGCTCCTGGCCGGCGGTCCTCCTTCGGGACCGTATCGCCTCCTCCTGATCGCCGTGCCGGGTACCATCACGCCATGACCGATACCGCCGCGATGACCCTTCGACCAGCCACGATCGATGACGCCGACGCCATCGCTGCCCTGTTCACCGATGAGGGCTACCCGGCCGGGCCGTCCGATATCGCCGCCCGTCTGGCGCGATTCGGCCCTCCCGAGGGCGCTGTGATCGTCGCCGAACACGATGGCGCGTTGCTCGGCTTCATCGCCCTCCATTCGCTGCCACGCTTCGAGCACGGCGACGTCATCCTGCGCATCCTCGCCATCGTCGTGGACGCCGGGGCGCGTGAGCGCGGCGTCGGACGCGCCCTCATCGCCGAAGCGGAGCGGTTCGCGGCCGAACTCGGGGCGGCCTTCGTGGAGCTGACCGCCGGCCATCACCGGCCCGATGCCAGGCACCTGTACGAGTCGCTCGGCTACGACGCGACGGTGGCTGCCTACCTCCGCAAGAAGCTCTGACGCAGCCAGCGCCGGCCGCCTCCTCGTTCCCGCGGTTGCGCCTGCGCGACGGCGCGGGCGCCCTCCTGGATCTCCCATGGGACCGCGCTCTGGCCGATTGGTCCGCGGACGACCTGCGGTTCCGGGAGTTGCCGGTCGGGCCGTCGCGTCATCTCGTCCGGTTCCTCGTCGCGAACGGTCGTACGTATGCCCTCAAGGAGGAACCCCTGGCGGTCGCGACATCCGAGTTCGACGTGCTGCGTCGTCTCGAGGAGGCCGGCCTCCCGGCCGTGACGGCCATCGGCCTGGCGCAGGCCCCGGAGCGGGACTCGGCCATCCTGATGACGGAGTACCTGACGTATTCCATCCAGTACCGACGCCTGCTGATGCGGTTCCCGCTCGGCCCGGGCCCGTACCGCGAACGGCTCCTGGACGCGATGGCCTGGTTGCTCGTGGATCTCCATCGTTCCGGGGTCTACTGGGGCGATTGCTCGCTCGCGAACACCCTGTTCCGGCGCGACGGCGACCGGATCCAGGCATTCCTGGTCGACGCGGAGACGAGCGAGATCCACCCCTCGCTCTCGGATGGCCAGCGCGGGTACGACCTCGACATCCTCGTGGAGAACGTGGCGTTCGGCCTGGCCGACCTTGGGGCGATGCAAGGTCGCGAGGACGCCTTCGACGATGCGGTCCAGGCGGCCGAGACCGTCCGCTCCACGTACCTTGGTGTCTGGGCGGAACTGACCGAAGAGCCGCTGGTCGAGCCGGGTGACCGCCACGCCGTCCGGGCGCGGATCCGACGTCTGAACGACCTGGGCTTCGCGGTGGACGAGATCTCGCTGGTGCCCAGCCGCTCGCGGGCAGGGTCTGTGCGACTGCGCGTCGCGGTGGCCAATCGACGCTTCCAGGCGCGCGAACTCGAGCGACAGACCGGGCTCGTGGCGCTTGAGGGTCAGGCCAGGCTGCTGCTCAACGACCTGCATGAGTACAAGGCGTGGATCGAAGCCCAGGACGCGAAGCGACTCACCGACCGCGAGGCGGCGGAGCGCTGGCTTCACGATGTGCTCGAGCCCAGTCTGGCCCACCTCGTCCCGGCGATCGGCCCGGGACGCGACGCCCTCCAGGCCTATTGCGACGTGCTCGAGGAGAAGTGGATCCTATCCGAGGCTCGCGGGTCGGACGTCGGCCTTGAACGGGCGATGCAGGAGTACCTGGGACTGGGTGCGCCGGCTCCGGAGGATGATGTCGGGGTGCGCGAAGGCTCGACGGCCCTCGACATCGACCCGCCCAGGGGATGACCCGACCGGCTACCAGCGCTCCTCGTGGATCATCTCGGCCAGCGGACGCCGTCCGCCGGTCGCATTCGGGCGAGTCAGGTCGGTCGGATCCGCGGGGTAGCCGAACGACAGCAGGTAGTCGCAGACGTGGTCCGCCGGATAGCCGAGCAGACGTCGCGCGAGGTCGTGGTCGTAGACGGTGGCCGGCACGCTCCCGATCCCGAGCTCCCATGCCGCAAGCATCATGTTCTGGGCGGCAAGGCCGAGGTCGAACTGGATCGACTCATGGGTCCCCGACCCGTCCGGTCCGGGGGTCACCAGGGCGATCCCGACGGCGGCTCCGGCGAGGTGTCCCGCCCAGTCGCCGACGGCGCCGAGCTCGCGAAGATGCCCGCGATCCCGGCACACGATGAAGTCCCAGCGCTGCCGGTTCTTGGAGCTGCCGGACCGTCGGCCCGCACGCAGGATCAGATCGAGGTGCCCGGGGTCCAACGAACGGTCTGCGAAGGATCTGACCGCGCGCCTCGTGTCGATGGCGGCCCAGACCGGTCCGGTCACGACCCGCCCCCTCCAGCGGCAACGGAGACGGCAGTCGCTTCATCCCGGATCGTCGGGTCCGTGGCGTTCGGCATGGCGACCTGGGCGAGGGTCCGCAGGCCACTGGCGTTCCCGGCCACCGCCGCGAACGGAGCTTCGCCATCGGGGATCCGTTCCGCCGGCGTGTCCGCCGCGATTCGTCCAGCCTCGTCGGCAGCCAGTGGTCCACCGAGGGCTGTCGCGAGAAACGTGGCGACGGTCCGTCGATAGCCGGCGTCCTCGTACAGCCAGGAATGGTGCCCGCCCGCGACGACGAGGGTCTCGACCGGCGCCGGTGCGCGCTCCCCGGCTCGCGCCGCTCTTGCCGCCTTCGACAGGCGCAGCATGTGGGATGCGGGCACGACCGCGTCATCGGCACCGTGCGCCAGGAGGATCGGCCCGTCGTACCGGGCGATGCCGTCGGTCGCGTTGATGTCGCTCACGACATGTCCCCTCGGCCGGAGGTAGATCCGGGTGGTCAGCCAGGCGAGCGGGTAGGCGATCGGGTCCGGGAACGGCAGGCGGGCCAGCCGGAATGTCTGGCGGGTGAGCCGATAGGGGTCGGCTGGGGCGGAGGTGGATACGACGGCAGCCACGCGATCGTCGGCGGCGCCGGCGAGGATCGCCCCGATCGCGCCCATCGAGTGGCCCGAGATCGCCCCGACAGTGACCTCCGGTCGAGCCAGCAGCGCCACGAACCCGGCGAGGGCATCGGACCCGAACTCGCCGGCGCTGATCGGCAGCTCCTCGGCAGGGTTGGCGCCGTGCCCCCGCACATCGAGGGTCAGGCAGTGGAACCCGGCCGCGTGCAGGAAGACGGCCATCGGCAGCGTCCGGTCCCTGCCAGATTCCCAGCCATGGACGAGGACGACGCCGGGGCCGGGCGCACCGTCGCGGGCGGGGATGAACCAGGCCGGCAGGTCGATGTCGCCGGATGAGACGACGGTGGTCTCGAAGGGCAGGCCGAGCTCCGTCGGGGTGACGCTCGGCGGTCGCCGGCGTGGGTACCCTGCTCGGGCCCGGTAGACGAGGGCGAATCGATAGGCGAGCCCGAACGGTGCCACCGCAAGGGCCGCCAGGCCGGCACGTCTGATGCTTCCCACGTGACAAGGGGACGCCACGCGACCCGAACCTGTCAAGCGTGCCGTGGCCGGGGCCTGCACGACGCCGGCGACGTAGACTCAGCGGTGATGGTGAAACGCGATCCGCACGTCGTCCTCGGAATCCAGGCGGGTGCCAGTTCGGCGACGATCAAGGCCGCCTGGCGACGGCTTGCCCGCGAGAACCACCCGGACCTGACCGGCGACGATCCAGCCGCCTCACGGGTCGCGACCCAGCGGATGGCCGAGATCAACGATGCCTACGCCGCGTTGGTCCGCTCGGGCGACGCGACATCCGACGGCGGACGGCGACCGGATGGCACCACGTTCGACGGCGAGGTGCCCGTCCGCCGCGGCGGACCGCCGGCCCCGAAGCCGAGCCGGCCGGTCACGGGACGATTGGACACGAGCGCCACCTACCGCCCGCGAAACCGATCCAGCTCGGACCGGTCCGAGGGCGTCCCATTCTCCGGCCAGCCGCCGCTGCGAGCGGATGTCGCGCGCAGCGAAGCCCCTCGCGCGTCCGTGCCGAACGGTCCGCTGGTGCGGGACAAGGTCCGGGGTTTCAAGCGGCCGAAGCCGCCGAGCCTGGCGGAAGCGTCCGCACGCGTCCTGGAGTTCGGAAAGTTCCACGGGCACACCCTGGGTGACGTGGCAGGGTTCGAGCCGTCGTACGTGGACTGGCTGGCGGGCACGGTCATGCGCGATCCCGACATGGCGGCATCGGCGCGAGTCGTCCAGGCGGACCTGGATCGCCGGGGTATCCAGCGTGGACGTCACCCCTCGGTCTCCGCGCGCACGGCCTGAGGTTCCCGCAAACGCGACATCGCCCCCCGATACTGGAGGGCGATGTGATCGCTGGATTGATGAGACTGATGAGCGCTGCCGTCCCGACGGTCCACCAGGCCTGCTGGCCGTCATCCTGTTACTCGGCTCGTGAACCTGGACCGGGATCGTGCCCCTCGAACCTTCCTCGAGACGTACGACCGTTCCCTGTTCCGTGACCGACGCCCCAGGTACCTCCTGATTCGATCGCGGGTCGGCGTAATCGGAACGGTACGCGCCGCTCTACCGTCAAGGCAATACGCCGCTCGTCCCGGTTCGCGCCCGTCGATGGTCGGGCGCACCCGGGCACCGGACCGGGTACCCCTGTACCAGGTGTCCGAACGCACCGGGCGGCGACTCCCGGTACCCTGACCGCATGCCCCGTCTCGTGCGCCTGTTTGCGCCGGTCTTGTTCGCGCTGCTCGTCGCCCTCGCCGCAGGAGCCTGCGGCGGATCGGCGTCTGCATCGTTCGACCCGACCGGCGATTGCACCGCCGACGGGTCCGCCCCGGGCGCCTACCCGGACTTGGAGGCGCGCGTGCCCGAGCGGTTCATGGACGCGGCCCCGGGACTCCTTGACTCGGGTCGCAACTGTTCAGCGGCCAACCTTGGCACCCTCGCCGAGTCCGGGATCAGCGAGGTCCGTTTCGCCGGGGGCACCTGGACGTTCGGTGCCGAACGCGCGGCGGTCCTCGCGGTGTTCACGGCCCCCGGCTTGACGGCCGGTGCCCTGGCGGACGTGTACCTCGACAGTGCCGGCACGGCCAACCGAACGAAGATCCTTGGCGCGACCACGCCGACCATCGAGGGGCGGTCCGGCCGTCGCCTCGACACCCAGACCGGGTCCAGGGTGCAGACCGTGCTCGTCTGGCCGTCCCTCACGCCGGACCAGGTCAACGTCGTGATCACCAACGACCTGCCGGATGCCCGGATCGACGATGCCGTCGCCGCCTTCGAGGGGCGCTGAGCTGCACCGGCGTGCCCGTTGGCCCGTGCTAGAGTCGCCGTCATGAGGGACCAGCCGGCCGATCGCGACGCGGCCGCCCGACGACGTCGTTGGCAAGTGGAGCGCCTCGATCCGGCGCTCTCGCGGTCACCGGAACGGCGCGCCCGCTTCTCGACGATCGGCGACACGACCGTTGACGGCCTGTACGGACCCTGGTCGGCGGCCGACGCCGATCCGCTCGAGGCCATCGGCTTCCCGGGCGAGGCGCCATTCACCCGGGGGATCCACCCGACCGGGTATCGGAGCCGGTTGTGGACGATGCGCATGTTCGCCGGGTTCGGTGCCGCGGAGGACACCAACGCGCGTTTTCGACAGTTGCTGGACGCCGGCCAGACGGGCCTGTCGGTCGCGTTCGACATGCCCACGCTGTACGGCTACGACACGGACGATGTGGAGGCCGAAGGCGAGTTCGGGACCTGCGGCGTGGCCGTCAGCTCGCTGGCCGACATGGAGGTGCTGCTGAGCGGCCTGCCCCTGGAGCGGGTCAGCACGTCCATGACGATCAATTCCCCGGCCGCGCCGATCTGGGCGATGTACATCGTGGCCGCGGAGCAGGCCGGCGTGCCGCGCGACCGGCTGGAGGGCACCACCCAGAACGACATCCTCAAGGAGTTCGTGGCCCAGAAGGAGTACCTCTTCCCGCCGGCTCCGTCGATGCGTCTGGTCACGGACACGATCGAGTTCGGGACCCGCGAGATGCCGCGCTGGAACACGGTCAGCATCAGCGGCTATCACATCCGCGAAGCCGGCTCCACGGCGATCCAGGAGCTCGCCTTCACCGTCGCCGACGGGATGGCCTACGTCGAGGCGGCCCTCGCTCGTGGCCTCCGCATCGACGACTTCGCGCCGCGCCTGAGCTTCTTCTTCAACAGCCACAGCGACTTCTTCGAGGAGATCGCGAAGTTCCGGGCATCGAGACGCATCTGGTCGACCTTGATGGTCGATCGGTACCACGCGGAGAACGAGCGCTCGGCCTGGATGCGTTTCCACACCCAGACCGCCGGCGTGTCGCTGACACCGCAACAGCCCCTGAACAACCTGACCCGGGTGGCGATCCAGGCCCTGGCCGCCGTCCTGGGCGGCACGCAGTCGCTGCACACCGATGCCCACGACGAGGCGCTCGCAGTCCCGACCGCCGAGGCGGCGCTGCTGGCCCTTCGCCAGCAGCAGATCATCGCCGAGGAGACCGGGGTGGACGCCACGGTGGATCCACTCGGCGGCTCCTGGTTCGTCGAGGCGCTGACGGACGAGACGGAGCGTGCCGTGTGGCGTTACCTCGATGAGATCGATCGCCGCGGCGGGATGGTCGCGGCCATCACCGAAGGCTATCCGCAGCGCGAGATCGCCGACGCCGCCTATCGGTACCAGCGCGAATTCGATGCCGGCGATCGTCGCGTGGTCGGCGTCAACGCGTATGTCGATGAGAGCGAGGTCACCCGCGTGCCGGTCCTGACCGTTCCGCCCGGCTCGCTGGAGGCGCATCTGGCTCGACTTGGCCACACGCGCCGTGAGCGGGATGCATCGGCGGTCGAGTCGGCGCTGGCCGGGTTGCGGGACGCTGCCGGTCGCCCCGAGAGCAGCGCCACGAACCTGATGCCGCATTTCATCCGGTGCGCCGCCGCCTACGCCACGCTCGGCGAGCAATGCCGGGTCCTGCGCGAGGTCTTCGGGGAGTACCGAGAGCCGGTCTCGGTCTAGCGTTCGGTCCGGTTCACGTCTCGGGAGGAAGTGCCGCGAGAACGCCCGCGGCGAAGGTGGCGGCTCCGACGAGCGTCGTGCCGCTCCAATCCACGCCGGTCCGGTGCGCGACTCCGTCGGAGCCTCCCATCCGACCGCCCAGCATGATCGGGATGTCAGTTCGTGCGGCCTGGCGGATGGCGGCGACGGTCTGGTCGACAGTCTCGAGTCGGGCGACATCCGATGCGGTGATCGCCACGAGCCGCGCCTCGTTGCGGGCGATGAACGCGGCGAGGTCCCTGGCGGGCACGTCCGCACCGAGCCGGGCGACCGTCCAGCCGCCCTCGCCGAGGACATGTTCCAGGCAGACGAGCCCGATCGTGTGGTGCTCGCCGCTGACGCCCGCCAGGACGGCGACGGGTCCGATCCGCCCCTCGGGTCCGAGTTGCGGTCGGATGCGCTCCAGCGCGCGGATCAGTGTCTGGCTGGCCAGGTGTTCCTCGGCGATACCCCACTGGCCACTCGACCAGCGCTCGCCCACCAGCTCCATCGCGTCGGCGAGGAGGCCGTCGTAGACCTCGGCGCGAGGCGCTTCCTCGAGTGCGTGTCCCAGGGTCCATGCCGCAAGTTCGTCGTCGCCATCCGCCAGGAGCCCAGCCAGCAGCTCTGGGCTGAGGCTCGAGGATGGGACATCGCCCGATGCGGACGGATCGACCGGCGGCAGGGCGGGGGGAAGGTCATCGGGATCCACGGAGCGAATCTAGCACCCGCCGCCCAGCCGGAACGGCGTACCATCGGGCCATGTACCTCGACGCACTCGAATTCCTCGAAGAGGAACACGACACCTGGGCACCGTACGAAGCGCTTGCCGCGCTGACCGACGAACAACTCGAGCGTCCGGTGGAAGGTGCCCATGGCTGGTCCGGACGGGACCTCATCGCCCACATGCTGGCGTGGCAGGGTGTCGCCCTCGACGTCGCACGCGAGTTGGCGGTGGGCGAGGACAGCCCAACGATCGCGCGGGTCGATGCGGCCTTCGAAGCCGAAGGCGGCGACGCGTACAACGCCGACATCCAGGCGACCTGGGCGACGGTGCCGATGTCCGAGTTGCGCGAGCGCCTGCGGACCCAGCCTGGCGAGTTGCGCGGCACGCTCACGGTCGTCCCGGAGTCGCGTTGGGTGAAGCACGCGGAGCACTTGGGGACCTTCCACGACGAGACGATCGCCCATTACGAGGAGCATCGGACAGAGCTTGCCGCGATCCTGGCGGCCGCCGGGGCGTGACGCCGGCGGAGCTGCTGACCGAGGCCGGCGAGTCCCTCGCGGGGGTGTCGGCCACGGTGGATGCCTCGGGCGGTCTCATCTGGGATCGGACAGGACGCCCATTCGCGACGGCCGGAGCGGACGGGCTGACCGTGGAGTTCCGGCTTGACCCGGCCGTGGCGGCGGCTGCTCTTCGGACGCCGGACACGAACCCGTCTCGCCGAGGACAGGACTGGATCAGCTTCCGCCCCGAGTCGCTGGACGAGCACGCGCTCGACCGCGCCGAGGCGTGGTTCGGATCGGCCTGGCGACGGGCGGAGCGACCCTGAAGGGAACCGGACATGCGATGACCCCGGTCGGAGGAACCGGGGTCATCTGCGTGAGGAGGCGCGTGGGCGTCAGTCGGCGGTAGCGACCGCAAACGCAGCGAGTCCGAACTGCTGCTCGAGCTGCTCGAGGGGCTTGAACCCGACGACGCCCTGCGGCGGCTCGCCCGGCTTGAAGAAGGCGATGGTGGGGATGCTCAGGATGTTGAAGGCCTGGGACAGGCGCGGGTTCGCGTCCACGTCCACCTTGACCACGTCGACGCTGCCGTCGTACTTCTGGGCCAGCTTCTCCAGCTCCGGGGCAACCAGCTTGCACGGTCCGCACCACGCCGCCCAGAAGTCGACCACGACGGGTCGTTCGGCCTTCAGGACGAGCTCCTCGAAGGTGGCGTCCGTCGCATGCTTGATCTCGGCCATGAGATCCGATCCCTTTCTCCCGCCTCGCGGGATGTTCCTGCCGGACGATGCGCCCGGCCTGCCCTTCAGCGGGCGATGTCCTGGATGAGTCGGTAGGCCTCCAGGACCCGTGGGTCCGAGAGGCGATACAGCACGGTGCTGCCCTCACGCCGGCTCGTAACGAGCCCGGCGCTGCGCAGCACGCTGAGGTGCTGGCTCATGTTGGGAACCTGGCAGCCGACGGTCGTACTGAGGTCGCTGACCGACGACTCGCCCGAGGCGAGTGACTCCAGGACACACAGGCGCTTGGGGTCGGCGAGGGCACGACCGACGGCGGCGTACCGCTGGCGATCGGGCTCGGCCGAGATCGGCTGCTGTTCCAACACGACCGAAAGGTATCACTGTTTGCGCAAGTACGCAACCGTTGGCGCCTCGCCCGCCCGGTCGCTCGCCCGCCCGGCATACTCACGCCGATGCATGACTCGACCGACCACCTGGTGCCGCCTGGCGAGTTCACCGCGGCCCGTGAGCGGCTGGCGGGTCTTGTGCGACGCACGCCGCTGCTCTCGTCCTCCACGGCGGCTCGCTGGGTGCACGCGGCCACTGGTAAACGACTCGCGGACGACAGGCTCTACCTCAAGGCCGAGCATCTTCAGACGACCGGATCATTCAAGGCGCGCGGGACGACGAACCGGATCGCCACCCTCCCGCCGGAGGCCCACGCGCGCGGTGCGATCACCCTGTCGGCGGGCAATGCCGGTCAGGCTTATGCGTACGCTGGGCGAGCGTCAGGCGTGGCGGTGACCGTGGTCATGCCCGCCGCGGCGGTCGCCTCGAAGGTGGATGCCTGTCGCGGCTACGGCGCCCGCGTGATCCTGCACGGTGACACCATCGGCGAAGCATTCGCCGAGACGGAGCGAGTCCGCGAAGCGGAAGGTCTCATCTTCGTGCACCCGTACGACGACCCGATGGTCATCGCGGGCCACGGGATGTTGGGCTCCGAGATCCTCGAGGACCTGCCCGACGTCGACGTCGTGGTCGTTGCCATCGGCGGCGGCGGGCTGATCTCGGGCGTCGCCGCAGCGATCCGCGAGGAGCGACCGTCTGTCCGTGTCTACGGCGTCGAGCCCGAGACATCCGACGCCGTGTCGCAGGCGATGAGCGCCGGGAAGGTCGTCACGATCCAGCCTCGGAGCGTGGCGGACGGCCTGGGCGCCCCGTTCGCGGGTGTCTGGACGCTCGCGATGGTGCAGCGCTACCTCGAAGGCATCGTGCTGGTCGACGACGCGACGATCCTCGCGGGCCTCCGCTTCGCCGTCGAACGCATGAAGCAGGTCGTGGAGCCCGCCGGCGCCGCCGCGCTCGCCGCGGTCCTCGCCGGCCGCATCCCGATCCGCGACGGCGAACGAGTGGCGGTCGTGCTGTCCGGCGGGAACGTCGCCGTCGATCGTCTGGGTGAGCTGCTCGCCGCGGCTGGAACGCTCCCGGGCTCCGGCTCTTGAGCGACGAGGGCGAGGCGTCGCTGCCCGCGGCAACCAAGGCACCGCCCACGCGACGACTCATCGGGGCCAGCTTCGACCTGCTCGGCCGGTCGTCCGAGGAGATTCGCCGGGCGTCGTTCTACATCGGGGGGATCCTGTTGGGAACGGCCGGCGGCTACGTGCTGGCTGTCTGGGCGGCCGAGATCGTCAGCGTCCACCGGACGGTCGCCGAGACCGAAGCCGCGATGTCCGGCGCCCTGGGAGGCTGGCTGGGGGTCCTGGGGCTGGTCGGGTTGCTCGGCGTGATGGTTGCGAGCGTCGAGAGTCGCGCGATGGCCACGGCGATCCTGGGTGGCCGGGCGGCCGATCGTCCGATCACGGTGCGGGCCGCACTCGCCCGTTCGCGGGCGACCTTCTGGCGGGTGGTCCTGGCGTCGGTCATCGTGGCCATCCCGCTCGGCATCGCCCAGGCCATCGCTCTCGTCGCGCTCGCCGCGGTCGCCCCGAGCGCGAGCGAACTATCGCTCGCGGTCACGGCCCTGGTGGCGGCCTTCGTGGGTGCGCCGTTCGCCTACCTGCTGACCGGGGTCGTGCTCGGCGACGTGGATCCGCTCGAGGCGACGAAGCGGTCGTTTCGCGTGTTCCGGGCGCGCAAGGCGGCCGCGGGCTTCGTGGCGCTGTTCGAATCGGTCGCCCAGCTGCTCATCCTCTTCGGCGTGAGTGCCGGACTCGACATCGCGCTCCGCCTGCTGACGTCACTCGGCCTGGGTGTCGACTCGGGCGCGGCCGGGATCGCTTTGACGACGCTGGCGATCACCGCCGGTGTCTTCGCGTTGGGAACGCTGATCCTCACGGTGACCGCGATCAGCATCGCGCCCCAGGTCGTCATGTTCGTGGGCCTCACGCACGCGACGATGGGGCTTGACCACGTGCGTCCCGGCGGCGCCGGGGATCCCGAGGCATCGCACGCCGGGCAACGTCCATTCCGACGGTTCACGCGCCCGATGATCCTCGGGTTCGTCTTCGCGTTCGGAGGGCTGGTCGGCTCCCTGATCGCGCTGTCTGGCTGACGCCGGTCAGCCGACGCCGAGGTCGGTCAGGCGATCGTCATCGATCCCGAGGTGATGCGCCAGCTCGTGGAGGACGGTGATCCGGACCTCGTCGGCGAGGTCCTCCGGGTCGGGGAAGTCCTCCTCGAGCGGCAGGCGGAAGAGCGTGATCCGGTTGGGCGTCGCGATCCAGTCCGCCGACCACTCCGTCCGTGGGACGCCCTCGTACAGGCCGTACAGCGTGTCGTCCGGTCCCAGTTCGTTCTCCCGTCGCTGGTCTGGCGAGGGATCGTCGGCGATGACGATCGCGATCTCGTCCAGGGCGGTCGCGAAGGGCATCGGGATCGATGCAAGCGCGCGGTCGACGAGTTCATCGAAGCGGCGATGGCGAAGATGGGTGGGTCGAGCGCTTCGAGCGCCTCGGCGGCGTTTGGCCATGTCGAACGTATCCTAGGGCGGTGAGTGATTCGCCGATGGATCCGGACGGGTTCGTGGTGGTCGTGGAGCCGGGCGACCGGGTCCACTTCCTGGACTGGGGCGGACTGGACGATGCGGGCGGCTCGGACGATGCGAGAGGGTCGGGCGTGGCGTCAGGTTCACGCCGGCCCGGCGTCCTGCTGATCCACGGGCTGTCGAACACGGCCTGGATCTGGGCTCCCGTCGCTCGTCGGCTCCGCGCCGAGCGACGCGTGGTGGCGATGGACCTGCGCGGTCACGGCCTGTCCGATGCGCCGACGGAGGCCTATGCCCCGGACGTCCTCGCCGAGGATGTCGTGGCGGTCGCCGAGGGATCCGGGCTGCTGACCGTCCAGGACGACCAGGTGGTCCTGGTGGGGCATGGCTTCGGGGCCATCGTGGCGGCGTGGGCCGCCGAGGCCCTCGGGACCCGTTGCGCCGCGCTCGTCCTGGTGGATGGCGGCTGGGATGACCTGGAGACCGCGACCGCGATGGATGCGGACGAGTTCCTCCGTGGCCTCGACGAGCCGCCGGAGGTCATGCGCTCGCTCGAGGCGTTCCTGGCGGACCGGGCGGCCTTCGACCCGGCGACCTGGGACACGGATCAGGACCGGGCGGCACGCGCCACGGTCGTGGAGACGCACGCCGGGCGAGTGGTCCCCGCGACGCGGCCGCATGCACTGGAGGCCTGCGTCCGGACGATGTTCGAGTACGACCCGGAAGTGACGCTGGCCGCGATCCCCGCGCCGATCGTCGCGCTCATCGCCACCGACGACGAGACCGGCTCACGCGGCCGCGCACTAGCGAAGGCGAGCGCGGGCCGTGAGGCGGCGGGCCTCGCGCAGATCCGTGTCGTGTCGTTCGGGCGAGACGGGCACAACCTGATGCGCTACCGTCCGGAGGCGGTCACCTCGGCCATCCTGGAGGCCGACGGTCAGGGCTGATCCAGCGGAGGCGCTACGTCGCATGCAGGTCGTCTACTCGCCGGTCCACCTCGCCCACGACATCACCCTCGAGACCTATATGGGCGTTGCCGTGCCCGCCAACGAGGTGGCCGAACGTGCCGAACGGATCCGCTCGGCTCTCGAAGCGGACGGGGGCTTCGCCGTGACGGGTCCGACCGAGCACGGCGAGGCGCCGATCACCGACGTCCACGATCCGGGCCTCGTCCGGTTCCTCGAGATCGCCTGGTCCGAGTTGCGACGACAGGGCGTCCAGCGCGCCTTTCTGTCCGCCGACACCTACCCGAACCGGGCGATGTTCGAAGGGATGAGCGAGGCGGCCGTGACGGCGCTGGTACGCGAGCCCGGGTTCATCGGCGGCAGGGCCGGATTCTGGGGTCTGGACTCAGCAGCGCCACTGGTCGCCGGGACGTATGCGGCGTCGCGCGCCGCCGTGGACGTGGCGCTGACGACCGCCGACCTGGTGTTGGGTGGGGAGCAGGCCGCCTATGGGTTGTGCCGACCGCCCGGGCACCACGCGGCGCGGTCCATGTACGGCGGCTACTGCTTCTTCAACAACGCCGCGATCGCCGCCCACGCCATCACCCAGGCGACCGGCGAACGCGTGGCGATCATCGATGTCGACTACCACCACGGTAACGGCAGCCAGCAGATCTTCTGGCGCCGCGGCGACGTGCGCTACATCTCGATCCATGCCGATCCGGAGCGCCAGTACCCGTACTTCCTGGGTCGAGCAGACGAAATCGGCGAAGCGGAGGGGACGGGCGAGAACTTCAACCTCCCGCTCCGGGCGGGCGCCACGAACGAGGACTATCTCGGCGCGGTGGACCGGGCGGTCGAGGCGATCCTGGCCGTGCCCGGCTCGGTGGTCGTCGTATCGCTCGGCTTCGATACGTATGGGCTCGATCCGATCGGCGACTTCGCGCTGACGACCGACGTCTATCACGAGGTGGGCCGTCGAGTCGCCGCGACCGGCCGACGCCTGGTCATCCTCCAGGAGGGCGGCTATCACCGACCGTCGCTGGGCGAGAACGCCCGCGCCTGGCTGCGCGGCGCCGAGGGCCGACCGTTCGAGCCGCTGCCGGCCTCCGGGTTCAGCGCTGGTGGTTCGGTGGTCGGGTGACTCACCCGGGAACACTCGTCATCCGGCCGGAGCGTGAGAGTGAAGGCGAGCACGACGCGGTCCGCGAGGTGGTCGCCGCCGCCTTCGACGACGTCACCGTGGCGGACCTGGTGGACGGGCTGCAGGCCGACGAGGCCGGTCGGCTGGGCGCCTCCATCGTCGCGGCCATCGATGACCGGATCGTCGGCCACGTGCAGCTCTCCCGCTCATGGCTGGACACGCCGGCCAGGCTGATCGAGGTGCTCGTGCTGAGCCCGCTGGCCGTGGCGCCGAACGCACAGGGGCAGGGGATCGGCGGCCGCCTCGTTCGCGCGGCGCTGCAGACGGCCGACGATCTGGGGTCGCCGCTGCTCTTCCTCGAGGGCTCGCCGCGCTACTACCCGCGCTTCGGGTTCGTGGCGGGCGGGACGCTCGGGTTCATCCGTCCGTCCGTGCGCATCCCGGAGGCGGCGTTCCAGGTCGTCAGGTTGTCGGCATGGGAGCCGTGGATGACCGGCCAGCTGGTCTACTCCGAGATCTTCTGGCGTCACGATGCGGTAGGCCTGCGCGACTGAACGGGCGCCTGGCGCCTCGGACCACCCGCCCGCGCGTCTGGCCAAGACGCGGCAGCCTGCGCCGCTAGTCCGTCTCGCGTCGGTATGGCGCCTGGCGCTCGATCGGGCCGACGAACTGCGGCACGTCCTCGTGGCCCAGGATCTGACGCACGGCCGACGACTCGCCGATGTGCGACCAGTAGTGATAGGTGATGCGCTGGAGCTGGTCGCCGGCCGTCGGGGCGTTGTCACGACCATCGCGCGGGAGGGCAACCGATAGCTCCGCGCTCGTGAGCAAGTCCATGAACGGGTCCGCGAGCGCCGTCACGCGTCCCCATGCGGCCCACATCTCGGCCAGGTCAGGCGTCGAGGCCGGAGCCCCATTCGCGACGGCGTCCAGGGCGGGTTCGACGTCGAGGCCCTGGCCCCGGATGATCCAGACCAGGCGCTCGTGCCAGGCCAGGTGCCCGACCATCCACGAGATCGAGTTCATCGGACCAGGCGCTTGAGCGCGTCTTCGGCGGAGACGCCTTCGAGGCCGCGCCTGAACTCGGAGCGGGCGAAGCGGAGCTGGTCGATGCGTGGATGTGGCATTGGCGAAGGATAGCGACACGCCCGCAGCGGGTTCGGGCGTACCATCGGCCTTCACGCAGGAGAGCCGACTTGCCCAGCCACGATGACCTCCCCCCGCACGTTCGCCGGATGGTGGACGAGATCGAGAACGAGATCGGCGAGGAGCCCGGCCGGGCCTCATCGGCCATCGAGGGCGAAGGTCGCGACCATGGTGCCAACGGCAGCGTCGAGGACGCAGTACGCCACATCCTGGTCGAGATCGGCGAGGATCCGGACCGGCAGGGCCTCGCCGGGACCCCGGAGCGAGTCCACCGGATGTACTCCGAGCTGACCGCCGGCTATCACGTGGACCCAGAGCGGTTGATCAACGGCGCGATCTTCGATGTCGACTACAGCGAGATGGTGGTCGTTCGCGACATCCCGTTCTACTCGCTGTGCGAGCACCATCTGCTGCCGTTCTTCGGGACGGCGTCGGTGGCGTACATCCCGCGCGGCCGCGTCGTGGGGCTTTCGAAGATCCCTCGCATCGTGGAGATGTACTCGCGGCGTCTCCAGGTCCAGGAGCGACTCACCCAGCAGATCGCCCAGTTCCTCCAGGATCGGCTGGACCCCCAGGGCGTCGGCGTCGTGATGGAGGCGACCCATCTGTGCGCCGCGATGCGCGGCGTCCGCAAGCCGGGCACGATCATGACGACCTCCTCCGTCCTGGGCCTGTTCCGCACTCGCGATCGCACGCGCGCCGAGTTCTTCGCGCACCTGGAGCGTCGCCCACCGGAGGCTTGATCTGCGTTCCGATGATCGCGCCGCAAGTAACGGCACGGGCCGAAGTGCCACGCGATGGCCTGTACGGCTGCTCGCGGTCGCAGCTGTCCTCGCGCTGGCGGGTGGACTGGCGCTCGCCCTCGGCGCGCGCCCAGCGGTTCGGGAAGAGGCGGCCGGCATCGAGGGTTGCCCGACGCTGGCCGACTACGCCGCGGCGTCCTCGGTGCCGTTGCCGAGCCTGGGCGAGGCACCCGGAGTCACGTTCCCGCCGGTCGCTGCGGACGCATCCGCGACGACCGGTCTCCTGCAGCCGGGAACATGGGCCGTCATCGCCGATGACAAGGGTCCGCTCGCGCAGCTCCGGCTGCGGGATGTCCGCGAGTGCGGCCGATTGCCCGACGTCCGGTCCGCCTGGGTCGGGGGGAAACTGATCGTGGCGACGGCTGACGTTCGGATCCTGCGCGACGAGCCAGGACTGGCATGGCTCCCAGGGGACATGTTCTATGTCGGACTAGGCGGGTATGACGCTGGACAGTCGCTGTCCGGGCCGACCACGGCTGGGTTATCGGGCCTGCTGCTCGGGCTTCCTGGTAACGACAGTACGTCGCAACTCACCGTCCCCGTTGGTTTCAGCCAGAGCAGGCCGGTCGTCGCCGACATGCCCCCTGGCGACCTCCAGGTGGTGGTGTACCCGGCCTTCACCGACGATGCGCACACCAGGGTGGACCCGGCCAAGGTCCGCTGGCTCCTGCATCCCGGACCTGAGAGCGGTCTGGTGACGTTCGCACCGTGGCCGAGTCCGGGCGCGACGGAGACGACCGGCGAAGTGGCACTGGGCGACTACGCGACGATCAAGGACGCTGGAGGCGACGTCGCCTTGACGGTCACGGACGTGGAGCAGGTCGACGGGTATCCCGGCTTGATGCCGAGCCCGGGCCACGTCTTCGTCGAGTCGCGCATCTTCCTCCCGGCTACCGCCTATGACCCCAGCACCCGGGTCTTGGGGACCTGGCGCGCCCTCGATGATGCGGGTCGCGAACTCCCGATCGTGACGGACGCCGATCCGACGACGACCGATCGGGGGATCCCGGTCAACATCGGGTCCGCGACCCTGCAGAACTTCCCGGACAGCCTGCTCGTCGTGGAAGCGCCTCCGGCTGGCCTGATCCGCCTCGAACTCACCAGGGACGGGGAGGCCCAGCCGCTGTTGAGCTACGTCATCCGGCAGCCGTGACCTCGGCGTTTTGACCCCACCGGCACCGCCCGAGGCGCTACGATCGACACCATGACCGACCGACCGCTCAAGGTCCTCATCGCCAAGCCCGGCCTGGACGGCCACGACCGTGGCGCGAAGGTCCTGGCGCGCGGCCTCCGCGACGAGGGGTTCGAGGTCGTCTACACAGGGCTTCGACAGACGCCGGAGATGATCGCGACTGCCGCCCTCCAGGAGGATGTGGACGTCGTGGGTCTGTCCATCCTGTCCGGGGCACACATGACGCTCGTCCCGCGCATCACGAAGCTGCTGGACGAGCGTGGCCTTGGCGACATCCTGGTCACGGTCGGCGGGATCATCCCGGACGACGACATCGCCGCGCTCAAGGAGGCGGGCGTGTCGGCCGTCTTCGGGCCGGGCACGACGATCGCGTCGGTCGCCGAGTACCTGCGGGCCAACGCCCGGCCACGCGACTAGGGTGGGGGAGGCCACGGAGGCCGAAGGCGCACGCGCCGAAGCACGCGCCGCCGAACGCGCGAACGAGCTGGCGGGCGCCGCAGTCGCGGGCGACCGACGAGCGCTGGCCCGGCTGCTGACCGCCGTGGAGAACCGGAGCGCGGTCGCCGAACACGCGATGCGCCGGCTCTATCCGACGGCCGGCCGCGCCCATCTCGTGGGGATCACCGGGCCGCCCGGTGCCGGCAAGTCCACCCTGGTCGCAGCACTCATCGGCGAAGTCCGGCGGGTCGGTCGGGCCGTGGCGGTCGTCGCGGTGGATCCCTCGTCGCCGATCACCGGCGGAGCGTTGTTGGGTGATCGCGTCCGAATGCAGTCCTACGCCGACGATGACGGCGTGTTCATCCGTTCGATGGCGTCGCGCGGGCACGCCGGCGGGCTCGCGTCCACGTCAGCGGCGGCGGCGTCGCTGTTCGATGCGGCGGGGTTCGATCTCGTGCTGATCGAGACGGTCGGGACGGGCCAGAGCGAAGTGGAAGTCGCGGCCGCGGCGGACACGACGGTGGTCCTGGAGGCGCCCGAAATGGGCGACGAGATCCAGGCCATCAAGGCGGGCCTCCTGGAGGTCGCGGACCTGGTCGTCGTGAACAAGGGGGACAAGCCAGGCGCGCAGCGGACGGCAGCCCAGCTGCGAGCGATGCTGGTCGCGACGGCGCCGCGTGACGTGGCCGGGGAGGTGCCCGCGCGGCCCAGGCCCAAACGCCCGGACGTGCTGATCACGACGGCCGCCACCGGGGAGGGCGTGCCCGAGCTGCTCGCGGCGCTCGATCGCCATCGCGCGGCCGGTCGCAAGGACGCCGATGGACCGGGTTCGGCGGCGAGCCTCGCCCGAGCCGAGACGCTCGTCTGGGCCATCCTCACGGACCGCTTGCTCACGACGCTCCACGACCCGGACCGCCGTGCAGCCACCGAGGCGATCCTCACCGAGGTGGCCGGCCACCGCCTGGATCCCTATGCTGCCGCGGACCGGCTGTCGGTCCTCTTGACTGGAGGTCGCGGGCGATGACCATCGAACGTGTCTTCGTGGCGGGTGCGGGGCTGATGGGGCACGGCATCGCGCAGGTCCATGCGGCTATCGGCCTGTCCGTGGCGCTCTACGAGCCGGATCTGGCGCGCGCGGAAGCCGGTCGAGACCGGATCGCTGGCAACCTCGATCGCGCCGTGGCCAAGGGCAAGATCACCGCCGAGGAACGGGACGCGACGATCGCGAGGATCGAACCGACGGCCCATGTCGCGCCGGCCGCCGACGCCGATGTCATCATCGAAGCCGTCTTCGAGGACCTCGGCGTCAAGTCCGCGCTGTGGCGCGAGCTCGATCGGATCGCCCCCGCAGCCGCCATCTTCGCGTCGAACACCTCGTCGATCGCCATCCATCGCCTGGCTGACGCGGTATCGAAGGAGCGGCGCGCGCGCTTCGTCGGGATGCACTTCTTCAGCCCGGTCCCGGTGATGCCGCTCGTCGAGTTGATCCGTGGCAAGGACACGTCGGACGGGACCGTGGACGCGATCCGCGACCTGGCGATCGCGCTCGGCAAGCAGGTCATTTTGTCGGCCGATCGGCCCGGGTTCATCGTCAACCGTATCCTGATGCCGTTCCTCGCCGAGGCCATCCGGGCTTTGGAGGAAGGGTTGGGAACGGCTGAGGACATCGACACCGGCGCGCGGGTCGGCCTCAACCACCCGATGGGTCCGCTCGAGCTGGCCGACTTCATCGGCCTCGACGTCTGCCTTGGGATCATGCGAGTCCTCGACGACGGCCTGGGCCAGGAGCACCTGCGCCCGCCGAGGGTCCTTCTGGAGCTGGTCGCGGCAGGTCACCTGGGTCAGAAGACCGGGCAGGGGTTCTACACCTACCCGCGTGTCCCGAAGTGAGCGGCGCCCTCACGGAGGAGGAGCGTCTCCTCCAGGCGACCGCCAGGGAGTTCGCGGCCCGCGAGGTCGCTCCGGGTGCGATCGAACGCGACGAGTCGGAACGCTACGACCGAGCCATCTTCGAGGAGATGGGCGCGCTGGGGCTGACCGCCGCCCCGTTCCCGGAGTCCGTGGGTGGCGCCGGGTTCTCGTACCTGGCATGGACCCTGGTCATGGAAGAGCTGGGTGCCGTGGATATGGCGATGGCGGTATCGCTGTCCGTCCACATCCTGTCGCAGTATCCCGTCGTGACCTGGGGCACGCCCGAACAGCACGCGCGCTGGCTCCCGCCGATGCTGGCCGGCGAGGCGCTCGGAGCATTCGCGCTGACGGAGCCGCACGCCGGGAGCGATGCGGCCGCCATCCGGACTCGCGCGGAACGCGTCGGGCCCGTGGATGCGCCGGAGGCCTACCGGCTGACCGGCACGAAGGTGTGGATCTCGAACGCGCCCGAGGCGGATCGCTATCTCGTCTTCGCGACGCTCGATCCGTCTGCGGGCGCTTCCGCGATCACGGCGTTCCTGGTCGAAAGGGGGACACCCGGCTTCAGGTTCGGGACCCACGAGAAGAAGATGGGGATCCGGGCCTGTCCGGCCGCGGAGCTGCTGTTCGAAGGGGCGGAAGTGCCGGCCGCGAACCGCCTGGGAGCGGAGGGCGAGGGCTACAAGATCGCGCTGTCGGCGCTGGGCGAGGGGCGGATCTCGATCGCGGCCGCGTGCGTGGGGATCGCGCGGGCGGGACTGGAGGCGTCGGCACGATACCTCGCCGAGCGCCAGGCGTTCGGAGCGCCGCTGGCGGAACAGCAGGGGCTCCGGTTCATGCTGGCGGAGATGGCCCGTGAAGTGGCCGCGGCTCGCGCGCTCACGCGCGAGGCGGCCGTGACCAAGGACCGCGGCGAATCCATAGCCGTCGCCTCGTCGCTTGCCAAGTGGACCGCCTCGGACACCGCGATGCGGGTCGCCACCGACGCGGTCCAGCTGTTCGGCGCGACCGGCTACTCGCGCGAAACGGGCCTCGAGCGCCTCATGCGCGACGCGAAGGGCGCCCAGATCTACGAGGGCACCAACCAGATCCACCGGATGATCGTGGCCGACGACGCCTTCCGTTCGTTCGGTCCGGGGCGGGGCTGATCCGGCGCGAACGCTGCCCTCGGGCGATGTAGAGTCGGGGCATGACACAACCAGCCGCCGGCCCGAACGGCCACGTCTATCTCGTCAGTGCCGCGCGCACGCCGATCGGCAAGTTCGGTGGGGGACTCGCAGCGGTCCCGGCGGTGGAGCTTGGCGGGATCGCCATCCGGGCGGCCGTCGAGCAGGCCGGCCTGGATCCGGCCACGACCGCCTTCGATGACGTCCTGATGGGTCAGGTCCTCCAGGGTGGCGCCGGCCAGGCCCCGGCCCGCCAGGCCGTCCTTCGAGCCGGTCTGCCTGACTCCACGTCCGCCACGACCATCAACCGGGTGTGTGGGTCCGGCCTGAAGGCGATCATGCTCGCCGCCGCGGAGATCCGGGCGGGAGACGCGGAGCTGGCGGTTGCCGGCGGCATGGAGTCCATGAACGGCGCGCCGTACCTGCTTCCCGGCGCTCGCTTCGGCTACCGGCTCGGGAACGCCGAGATGAAGGACTCCACCGTCAGTGATGGGTTGTGGTGTGCTGTCGAGGACTGCCACATGGGCACGCACGCGGAGCGCGTGGCGATCAGCGAGCACGTCAGCCGCGAGGACCAGGACGCGTTCGCACTGGCCAGCCATCAGAAGGCCGTCGCGGCCATGGATGCCGGCCGGTTCGCCACTGAACTCGCGCCCGTGACCATCCGCGACGCCAAGGGCCGCGAAACGCTCGTGAGCGAGGACGAGGGACCACGGCGCGACTCTACCGCCGAGGCGCTGGCACGCCTGCGCCCGGTCTTTGCGCTGCCCGACGGCGAGGATCGCGGGGACGCCACGGCGGGCACGGTCACGGCCGGCAACGCCCCCGGGATCACGGATGGCGCCGCGGCCACGGTCGTCGCAAGCGAGCGGGCCGTGGAGCGGTACGGCCTGACGCCACTCGCCAGGATCGTCGGCTACGCCCAGGCCGAAGTGACGCCCAAGTGGTTGTTCCTGGCGCCCGTCCAGGGCGTTCGCCAGCTGCTCGCGAAGGTGGACCTGCCGATCGAAGCGTTCGACCTGATCGAGATCAACGAGGCGTTCGCCGCCCAGGTCCTCGCCGACGGCCGTGAGCTCGGCTTCGACTGGGACCGCGTCAACGTGAACGGCGGAGCCATCGCCCTCGGCCATCCGATCGGGGCCAGCGGTGCCCGGATCGTGGCCACGCTCCTCCACGAACTCGCTCGTCGCGAGGGCCGCTATGGCCTTGCGACCCTATGTCTTGGCGGCGGTGGTTCCGTGGCCATGGCGTTCGAAAGGATCCCCGCATGACCGAGATCAAGACCGCCGTCTCAGCCGCGGTGGCCGCCGTGACGACCCCGACATTCCGCCACTACATCGCCGGGGAGTGGTGCGACTCCTCCTCCGGCGAGACGTTCGAGAGCCGCAACCCGGCCGACACGCGCGACGTCGTCGGGCGGTTCCAACAGGGCACCAAGGCGGATGTCGCCAAGGCGATCAAGGCCGCCGCGACGGCCTTCCCGGCGTGGCGCGGCACACCGGCCCCCAAGCGTGGCGAGATCCTGTACGCGTACGGGGCGCTCATGGCCCAGCACAAGGAAGAACTGTCGCGGGCGATGACCCGCGAGATGGGCAAGGTCCTGGCCGAGGCCCGTGGTGACGTCCAGGAAGGCATCGATATCGCCTACCTGATGGCCGGCGAGGGTCGCCGGATGGCCGGCGAGACTGTCCCGTCCGAGCTTCCCGACAAGTGGGCGATGAGCGTTCGCCAACCGCTCGGCGTGGCCGGGATCATCACGCCCTGGAACTTCCCGATGGCCATCCCGTGCTGGAAGATGATGCCGGCACTGGTCACCGGTAATACGGTCGTGTTCAAGCCGTCCAGCGACACGCCCCATTGCGCCACGCTCCTGGTCGAGCTGATGCACGAGGCGGGTTTCCCGGCGGGGGTGGTCAACATGGTCACCGGTGCCGGGGGCGAGGTCGGTGATGCGATCGTCGAGAGCCCGGACGTGCCGGTCATCTCGTTCACTGGCAGCTCGACGACCGGCCGATATCTCGCCGAGAAGGCCGGCAAGCTCCTCAAGCGCCTGTCGCTGGAGCTGGGTGGCAAGAACGGCGTCGTGGTCCTCGCCGATGCGGATCTGGACCTGGCTGCCGAGGGGATCCTGTGGTCCGCGTTCGGAACGAGTGGTCAGCGCTGCACGGCCTGCTCACGAGTGATCGTGGAGCGATCCGTGGTCGAGCCCCTTCTGCAGCGTCTCGAGTCAAAGGCGAGGACCCTTCGCCTCGGTTCCGGCCTGGACGCCACGACCGACGTCGGCCCGCTCATCAACGGCGGCGCGGTGGACAAGGTCGCCGGATACGTGGACGTCGGTCGGACGGAAGGCGACCTCGTTGTCGGTGGCGGTCGCGCGACGGACGGCGACCTCGCCCACGGCCACTTCTTCCAGCCGACGATCTTCTCCGGCGTCGGGGCCATGGATCGGATCGGCCAGGAGGAGATCTTCGGACCGGTGGCCGCGGTGATCTCGGTCGACGGCTACGACGAGGCGATGCTGGCCCTCAACCAGACCCGCTACGGCCTGTCGTCCAGCATCTTCACCCGGGACGTGAACACCGCGTTCCGGGCGATGCGCGACTTCGAGACAGGGCTGATGTACGTCAATGCCGGCACGACCGGCGCCGAGACGCACCTGCCGTTCGGCGGCTGGAAGGAGACCGGCAACGGCCACCGCGAAGCCGGCCACGTCGCCCTGGACACGTACACCGAGTGGAAGTCCATCTACGTGGACTTCAGCGGCCGGCTCCAGAAGGCCCAGATCGACAACCAGCCGTCCTGACGGCCTGGGCGCCGCCAGCCGGGGGCGGCCGGAACGCCCCTCGTGGATGACACGTCACTCGGCGTGCGGTATCATCCCGGCCTCGTGGGCCCGTAGCTCAATGGCAGAGCAAGTGACTCTTAATCACTTTGTTGAAGGTTCAAGTCCTTCCGGGCTCACCACTCTTTGCGCACGAACAGACCCCCGACGGGTTTCGTCGGGGGTCCTTCTTTGGCTCTGCGATCGGCGCCTGCGAAGGCGCCCCAAGCCGATCGGCTTACTTGAAGACGAGTGTCCCCTCGTCCTTGAGTGTGATCGTCAGCTGGCTATCCGCGATCGCGTAGCTCGAAGCATTTCCGAGGGCCTGGATGTACTGGTCCGACAACGAGCCCTCAGGGCAGGCCACCAGCGTCGTCGGGCCGAGTTCGATGGTCAGGCCGCCGTCCGAGGTCGTCGTGTAGGCGCCCGAGACCTGGTTGCAGTCCGCCTTGGCCTGGTAGTTGCCGTCCGAGCTGAATTCGATCGTGTAGTTGGCCTGGTCGGCCTCCGGCACGACGCCCTGGAACGCCGGGACCTTCTCGGTCAGCGCGGTCAGCTGCCAGGTCTTGCCGGTGAGGTCGCTGCCGGCACTGGCGCTCGAGCTGCTGCTGGAGCAGGCGGCGAGGATGACGGTCGCGGCGATGGTGAGCGCCAACATGGTGCGGTTGCGCATCGTTCTCCCTTGGTGCGATCGGCTGATGGGTGGTGCCCCGGTGACCCGGTACCCGCGCATGGTATCGGGAGACCGGGCAGACCGTCGGCCGCTACTTCAAGCTCTCGAGGTAGGTGAGCAGGTCATCCAGCTGTTCAGGGGTCAGGCCCGGATACAGCGGCATCCGCTGGTCCGGTGGGTCGACGAACCGCTTCCGCATCTCGTCGCGCGTCAGCCGCGAACCCGCTTTCGAGAGATCGACGCTCGACCCGACGCCGATGCCGCGGATCTTGTGGCAGACGGAGCAGTTCTCGCCGTTGTAGACGGTCAGGCCGGCCAGTTCCTCCGGGCTCATCCCCGGGGTCGCCGGAACCGTTGACCGGCCGGGCGAGCCGGTCGCGCCCAGCCACGCCAGTCCGACGACCATGACCACCGCGGCAGCGGTGAGACCCATCGCGACCGGCCGCTGGCGAGGGTGCCGGGCCCGCCCGCGATCGAGGAATGGAACGAGGATGAAGACGGCCGCGGCGAACGTGAACGTCACGAAGATCAGGAGCGGTTCGAGACTGCCGGTGAAGTACCACAGCAGTTGGAACAGGTTTAGGAAGTACCACTCCGGGCGAGGCACGTAGTCGGTCGAGTTCGGGTCCGCCCTGGCATCGAGCGGCGCCCCTTCCGCCACGGCCAGGAACATGACGAACGCGAGCAGGACGGCGGCCACGATGAAGTCCTTCACGAGCGACGTCCAGAAGGGCTTGCCGGCCCGCTTCTCCGCTTCGTATTCGCGTTGATACGCATCGCGCCGTGAGAGGCCGGGTTCCGGGGCCGTCAAAGGCACCGCTCGCGGCGGCGCGGCGATGCCCTGGCGGACCACTCCGAACAGGTGAAGCCCGACGAGGAGGAGCATGACGGCCGGCAGGACCCAGATATGGATCCCGTAGAAGCGGGCCAGGGTCACCGCCCCGAGCTGCTCACCCCCGCGCAGGAGTTCGACGACGGCGCCGCCGATGAACGGCGCGGAACCCGCGATGTCCGTGCCGACGACCGTCGCCCAGTAGGCCTTCTGGTCCCACGGCAGGAGATAACCGGTGAAGGCGAAGGCCAGGACGACGAAGAACAGCCCCGCGCCGACCAGCCACGTCAGTTCGCGTGGATAGCGGTGCGCACCCCAGACGAACACTCGCAGGGTGTGGAGGCCGATGAGCAGCACGAGCAGACCCGACGACCAGTGGTGGATGCCGCGCACGACGCTACCGAACGGGGTCTCGTCGATGTACAGGATGCTGTCGTAGGCATGGTCCGGACTTGGCACGTACGACATGGACAGGGCGATGCCCGTGACGATCTGGACGCCGATCAGGAACAGTGTCGCGCTGCCTAGGGTGTGGAACCAGCCGATGTCACGCGGCACCTTGCGATCCACGAATCCGCTGACCAGCGGTGAGACGTTCAGCCGCTCATCGATCCAGCCTCGGACGCCCATCGCTCTAGGTTCCCTCGGCGACGAACGTGCCGATGAAGACTTCGCCGCCCTCGGTCCGGGTCTCGTAGCGGATCATCGGGCGCGGAGCGGGACCCGAGAGAACGGCTCCCGTCGAGCCGAACATGCCCCCGTGGCACGGACAGACGAACGCCGCGGCGCCATTCGACCAAGACAGCGGGCAGCCGAGGTGGGTGCAGTGTGGGTCGAACACGACGACGTCCTCGTCCGTCGTGCGTACGACGTGGACCCCGACGGGCGCGTCCTCCGTCACCCAACCGTCGACGATGTGGCGCTCCACCTCGAGGTACTTCGGGACGCCGACCTCGAAGTCGGTGACGCGGCCGACCGACGCCCAATCCTCGGATCGAAGGGTGGGGGCGACGGTGGTGGACAGGAGCTTCGGCGCCGTCCGGGCTCCCCAGCCGGGAGCCGTCATGAACCCGGCGACCGGGACGGCCAGGACTGCGGCGATCGCACCGCCGAGGACGGTCGCGACGCGGATCAGGAACCGGCGACGGGACGGGTCGGTGCTGTCACTGGATCGCCGGTCCGTCATCGATCATCGTCTCCCGTGATGACTCGCCGGCTGATCCCATCGAGCGTCCGGCATCGAACCATCCAAGGATACGTGGGGTCGCCGTGGAGGGTGTCGAGTCAGGGGAAGAGGTCGCTCATCCAGCGCCAGCGGCGGGGATGACTTGGCGGGTCATCCGCTCGGCGTGTGAGCTCGGCGACGTGCGGCTCGAGGAGGGCGGCCAGTGCCTCCGACGCAGCTCGCGCGGCATCCAGCTCGGCCTGCGTCCCGGCCGCCGGAGCCTCATCGAGCCCGGCCAGCACGAGTGCCGTGGTGGGCGGCAGGATCCGCAGGCCGATCCGCCGGCCGCGGTAGAGCGTCCTCGTCCCGCCCAGGGCGACCGGCACGATGACGGCGCCCGTGCGCAGGCCGATCAGGCCGATGCCACGTCGGAATGGGGCGACGCGGTCACCGTCGCCGGCCCGCGTCCCTTCCGGATAGATCCCGAACACGGCCCCGGCACCGAGGATCGCCCGGGCCGCCTCGACATGGACATCGATGTCCACGCCGCCACGGTAGACCGGCACCATCCCGCCGAACCGGCGCATCGCCCATTGCATGCCCGGGAACTTGAAGATCGCAGACGCCGAGGCGATGTACCACAGGCGGGGTTCGATGAACTCCGACATGAGGAGCGGGCCGTCGAACCAGCTTCGATGGGAGGCGCAGGCCACGATGCAGCCACCGGGCGGCAGGTGCTCGCGCCCCTCGACCGACACGCGGATCGCCGCGATGACCGACGCGCTCCACCGAAAGAGCCCGAGGAGACCTCGAACGATGAAGCCCGCCCTGGCCGACGGCGTGCGACCGAGCCACGCCAGCCCCTCCGGGCGTGCGTCGCGTGGACTGCCATCGGCGGTCGACATGCGGGCATCGTCGCAGAAACCCGGACCGGCCTGTTCGGACGGGAGTCAGCGGATGACGATCTTGCGGGCGGGCGTGAGCGAGGCGCGGCCGTCCTGGCTGCGTGACTCGGCGACCGCCGGCTCCCACGCATACGTCCCCGGCGTGACAACCCGGGCGTAGTAGCGCAGGACCACCGTCCGGTCCTTTGCCGTCGGCTCCGCGCAGAAGAAGACCCGTGGGCCGGACTGGTCGTACGGCGAGACGATGCCATCCGACGGGCCAGGCTCATCCTCGCCCTCGGGATCGACCCAACCGGCGAGGGTTCCGACCGGGAGGAGGCCGCTCGGGACCAACTCCGTCACCTGGTGGCAACCGTTCGGGGCCTGTCCGCCCGAACTCGACCGTCAGGCTGACCGTCACGAGGTCCGCGCTGTCGACCGTCGACGGCCTGACCGATCGGCTGATCGTGATGTCCGGGTCCGGCTTGAGCGCCGACGGACGGACCGGCTCGCGCCAGCTGGTCGCCACGCCGATCTTGCCGGTGACGGGTTCGATCGAGAGCGTCGCCATCTGCGATGCGGTGAGCCTGAACTCGAACGAGGTCGCCGGCTCGAGCGACACCTCTCGCCGGACCCCGTCGACGGAGTAGGCGAAGCTGGCCGGCTGGACCGGCAGGCGTTCGAGGGTCTCGGTGACGAACGCGACGGCCGGCAGCACCTGGAGCTGGTCGGCGGCCGGGTTGGCTTCCACGTAGGCCCAGTAAGCCGGGGCCAGTTCCTCGCCGAGCGCAGCCGTCAGGACCGCCATGAGCGCGGTCGCCGAGGTCACGTCGTCGGCCGACGAGCCGACCCGCAGGCGCGCCTGATCGCCGAGTCGCTCGCCGTACTCGGCGACGAGCGCGGACGCGACCGACCGGGCCGTGGCGTCATCGCCAAGGGCTGCCGCGCCGAGGCCGATCATGAGCTGCTCGCGGATGGTCAGCTCCGGATCGGCCGCCGCCGCGCGGATGGCCGGCAGGACGGGCTCGGCGAGCCCGGCGAGCCCGGCGAGCGCGAACATCTTCCGCTCGCGCGTCTCCTTCGGATCGTCCCGGACGGTCCGGAAGTATTCGGCGAGGCGGCCCGGTCCGACACGGTCCGGGGCCGTGAGTGCGACCAGCGCCGTCAGCTCGAGGTCGGTGCTCGAGTAAGGCATGAGCGACAGGCCGCCGTCCTCGGTGTAGTACCGACTCGCGTCGAACGTGCCACCGACAGGGTCGGCGAACACCGATCCGAAGCGACTCGCGAGCAGGGCAGCGGCCGATTCGGCGGCGAGCCCGCGATCGAGTCGTCGCGCCGCCGCCATCGGCGAGTTCGGTGAGCAGCGGCAGGTACCGACCGGCACTCGCATCGGACACGACGACCGTGGTCAGGCCATCGCCGCCGGCGAATGCGCCGGTCGCCGGGAGTGCGACGTAGGCCGTTCGCGACCGTGTCAGGCGTGTCTCGACGACCAGGAACGACCGGGTCAGCCGGTCGGTCCGCGCCGTGGCGCCGCTGCCGCTCGTCGCCGAGATGGTGACGGTCTGTGTCCCGAGGTGCAGTGCCGGGAGCGGCACCAGGATCGTCTTCGCGACCTGCCCCTTGATCGGACCGCTGTCGAAGCCGAGGGTCTTCGACGTGACCCGGATCGTGACCGCGTCGCCCGGTTCGACCGCCGACCCGAACACCCGGACGGGGATCGACGGGCGGTCAGCAAGGAGGTACTCGGGAGCGATCGAGGCATCGGCGAAGAACGGCAGGCCGACCGGGACGAGCACCGTTCCGGCACCGGCGTCCAGCCCGGCCGTGATCGCGGACGCGGAGACTCGCCACGAGGTCAGGTCGTCCGACAACTTGAACGACACGGAACCGCGACCGTTCGCATCCGTGTCCACGGACGCGAACAGCAGCGTGTCCTTGAACTGGACACGTTCGTCGCCACCGCCCCCGGTCGTATCGCCACCCTCACCGCCGAGGTGCCCTTGCGAAGCCTCATGGGACGCATAGATGCCGACGATCCCAGAGTCGAGTGAGGCGTAGAGCTCCGCAGAGCGGATCGTCGGCCGAGGCCGCGCCCATCGCAAAGAGCTTCTCGTCCACGGCGCGAAGGATCACCGTCGCCGGGATCGGCACCCCGGACGCGTCTCGCGTCCGGATGCCGACGGTAGCCGTGTCACCCGGCGCATAGCGAGCCGCCCCGCTCGTCAGGTCCACCTGGAGGCTGCGGTCCGAGGTCCTGAACCGGGCAGCGAAGCCCGCCGCGACGTAGCCATGGCCGGTGAAGCGGACCGAGCCCACCTCCATGTTCGGGACCGCCCACCGCTTGAAGGTCGTGACGAACCGCTTCGACGACTGGACGGTGGCGTCGCGGAGGCCCCGCTGGGCGGTGAAGAAGAGGTAGCGGGTGCCATCGCCGCGTGCCTGCTTCAGATCCGGGTCCGTGAACGTCAGGTCGACGCGGTCGCCGATCCCGAAGTCATCGGATCCATCCGGGGCGGGAGCCGTCAGGTCGAGGGTCGGATCCGTGAGGTCGTCGAAGGCGGACCAGGCGATGCCGGTTCGCGTACGTCGAGGTCCGCGCGACGTTGCCGTCGGGATCGCCGACGGACACGCTGACCCGGTAGTCGTGATCGTTGCGCGTGGCGCGGATGGACGCCTTGTAGGACCCATTCGCCGCGCTCTTGACCTTGACCGAACCTGCGGACCGCTCGACGATACGGTCCTCGTACACCGGGACGACCTTCTTCTCGATGAAGTCGTACTCGGTCCCGGTCTTCGTCCGGACCGGGATGAGTTCAACGAACCGCACCGTGACGGTCGCGCCGCGGACCGCGGCGCCGCGCGGGTCGAGATCCCAGTCCCAACCTACCGCGGCGACCTCGGCTTCGAGCCGGTCGACGTCGACGAGGTGGACGCTGCCGTTCACGGCGACCCGGTCGTTGGCGATCCGCGCGGTGGCCTCGACGGTCCGACTGCTCGGGAAGATGAGGAATGACCGGCTGGCCCCGTTGATCTCGCCTTCCTCGGCGCGTGCCGGGTTGACGTTGATCGTCGCCCAGTCAGGCCCCTCGTCGTACTCGGTCTTCGCCGTGGTGCGGTACGTCGCCGTGCCGGTAGCGTCGGTCGTGAGGTTGCGCTCGAGATAGCCGTCGGTGCGGAGCGGGACACCGGCGACCGGCGTGCCTTCGAAGAAGCTGGCCTTGACCGTGACCTTGATCCGGTCGTCGGCGATGTAGACGCGCCGGCCCGTCGTGACCTCGAGCTGGTAGGCCGGCTTGGCGATCGGTCCGACTTCGATCGTGGACGTTCGGAGGATCCGGTCGCCGACCAGCAGTTCGATCGAGTAGTAGCCGTCGGCCAGCGCAGTCAGCGGCAGCGAAGCGGTGAATGCCCCGGTCGGACCGGGTCGCGCCGTCAGGCTGGCGACCGGCGGCCGGTCGGGTCCATCGACCCAGGCGTCTCCCTCGTACCAGGCATCGAGCGCGAGTCGAAGCGGTGGCCGTTTCGGGGACCGTGCCGTCGTCACGGTCGCGGACCATGCCCCAGATGTTGACCGTGTCCGTCGGGCGATAGAGATCACGGTCCGTATGCAGGAGGCTCCAATACGCGGGATCGCCCTCGTCCCCGTAGTAGCCGTAGTAGGAACCGCCGAGCCACACACCCTTGTCGTGGTCCGAGGTGGTGGGCAGGAAGATCGCCCGGCCGTCGGCGGTCTTCACGGTGACGACCGGATCGCACGGGTCGGAGCAGGACCCTGAGGCGGCTGAGGCCGCCGGGAGCAGGTCCTTGGGTGTCGGCCCCGTCGCGAGCCCGTTCGCGTCAGTCGTGCCGATCACGCCGGTCCCTGCGGAGACGGTCGCGCCCTTGACCGGGTGGCCGCGCTTGAGGTCGTTCGCCCAGACGAGGGTGCGGGTCTCCGATACGACCAGGTAGCCCGCGACATCGGTCACCTGCAGGACCGCCTGACGTGGCCTGGTGCTGTCCGGCAGCTGGACGAGGTACCAGCCGGCCGGGAGGCGTTTCGGCAGCCTCGCCCAGGTGGTCCCACCGTACGGCTCGAGATCCCCCTCGAGGCGCGCGTTGACGGACACCACTCGGCGGAGTTTCGTCGTGTCGACGATCCCTTCCTTAGACCACCGCGTCCAATCCGGGGCCGCGCGCACGGTCCGGTGCGCTTCGATCGCGGCATCGAGGTTCGCCAGCCGATAGACCTCGATCCGGGTCGACTTCGGAGCCGACTGCCCCTCTTCGTCGAAGTACACAGAGAGGCCGATGACGGGCCGTTCGGCAGTGGGCGATTCGAGGAGGTCGCGCGAGAGGTCGAACCAGATCGCGTGGACCGGGGTGCTCGTCGCCGCCGTCTCGAACTGGAATCGCGTGTCCCGCTCCGTCGCCTCACCCGTCGCGGCCACCGTCACGCCCTTGGTGACGGTCACGGTATAGGTCGTGGCGGCCTTCAGACGACGATCCGGCACGAAGGCGAGCGTCCGCCCGTGTTGCTCGAACCGCCCCTTGGTGGTGGGCTCGATGCGGAAGTGGGACTCGGCATCGGTGAACCCGTCCTGGTCGAAGGTCACCTCGATCCCGGTATCGGTGGGGACGTCGGTGGACCGATCTTCTGGGAGCGTTCCCACGATCCGGAGGGGCTGTTCCGCCTGGAACGCCCACGAGTCGAGGAGTTGACCGCCCGCCCCGTTGAGTGCGAAGCGATAGACGACGCCGGGAAGCAGGGGCTCGTCCGGCGTGATGACGACGGCCCGATCGTCGGCGTCCGGCGCGACGGAGAAGGCCAGGTCCGGGTGGATCGACAGGCGCGTCGCGAGCGTGGAGGCAGGGGTAGCGTCGATGCTGGCCAGGCGGAACGTGACGTCGAGCGGGACCACGGCCCCGGCCGTGCCCTGGGCCGCGAGGTCGCCTGTGGCCGTGTCGTTCGCGGCGACCGGCGGGACGATGGTCGCCGTCGGCTCGAGGCTGGCCCACGGGTCGTCGCTCAGGGAGGGTCTGGGCTGACAGTCGTGCCTGGCGGGTGGCTGGCGTTCGCGCTGCCGTCGTCCGTCGGCCGCGTGGCATTCCAGGCAAGGCCGCCGAGGACCAGTGCGAGGGTGAGCCCGGCGACGGTGGCAAGGATGGCCGGGCGACGAAGGAAGGCCCCCGGTCCGTGAACCCGATCCCGATCGTCCATCGTGGGTTCCTGCCGCCTCAGGCGGTCAAGCAGGGCCTCTGGCGGCGCCTCGGTGAGTGTCGTCCGGATGGCGATGCTCAGCCATGAGACGCGCAAGCCGGCTGCTTGTAACGCACAGGTTGCGACGTCTCGCCAGGTAGCGGACATCGTGTCTCGCGGGGCGGCCTGCGATCTTCAACGCGGCTCCCCGGCGCTCGGCCCGGGCCGCCCGTGCTACCCTGACAGCGTCCTTTCATGACCGGTCCTGTGAGGCTGGCGTACCGGTCCCGTGAGGCCGGCGAAGGAGGCTTCTTGTCAGCGCACGTCCTCGCCCACCATGCCCCGACGGCTGGTGGGTTTCGTGTGTCCGCCGTCGCGTGATCATCCCCCCGCAGCCACGTGCCTCCGCCATCGTCGATCCCCGGATCGGTGATCTCGGGCCGGCATTGCTGGCGCTGGAGGACGGATCGATCTTCCCCGGCGTCGCATTCGGAGCACCGGTCGCCGCAGGCGGCGATCTCGTGGTCAACACGAGCCAGACCGGCTACCAGGAAGTCTGCACGGACCCCTCGTACGCCGGCCAGGTCGTGGTCATGACGTATCCGCTGATCGGCAACTACGGCCGACTCCTCGACGATGACCAGTCGGTCCGCCCGTGGTTGCGGGCGCTGGTCGTCGCCAACGCCACGGCCGCCGTGCTCGACGACGCGCGCCAGCTGGCGGCGTTGCTCCGGGACGCGTCGATCCCGGCGATCGCCGGAGTGGACACCCGTGCGCTCGCGCGGCACCTCCGCGCGAGCGGCAGCCTCCGGGCGATCGTCACGGCGCCCGGACACGTGGACCGCGATCGGGCGATCGCGGCGGCCCGCGCCGTGGCGCGCTGGGAGGACCAGGACTTCGTGGGCCTCGTCTCGCCGCCCGCGGTCGCCGAATACGGGAGTGCCACGGACGCCGGCCCGCGCATCGGGATCGTGGACCTGGGCCTCAAGACGAACATCGTGCGGGCCATGCGGCACCGCGGCGCACGAGTCCGGGTCTTTCCGCATACGACGTCCGCGGCCGAGGTCCTTTCGAGCGACATCGACGGGGTGATCCTGTCGCCCGGCCCGGGTGATCCCGCGCGGCTGGCGGCGCAGGTCGCGCTGGCGCGCGCCGTCATCGACGACGGACGACCCCTGCTTGGGATCTGCCTGGGTCACCAGATCGTGGGGCGCGCGGCCGGCGCCGACACGCGACGCCTGCGCTTCGGGCATCACGGGGCGAACCACCCGGTCCAGGACCTCGAGATGGGCCTCGTCCAGGTCACAGCGCAGAACCACGAGGTGCAGGTGGTCGGCGACACGGTGCCGGAGCGGAGCGGGTTCCGGGTGAGCCAGGTCAACCTGAACGACGGCTCGGTGGAGGGCCTGCGGCATCGCGAGCTGCCGATCGAGACGGTCCAGTACCACCCGGAGGGTGCGCCCGGACCACTCGATGCACTGGCCGTGTTCGATCGGTTCGTGACCGCGGCCGCGACTCGCGCCGGTCCGCCCCGATGACGCCACCCGGCCCCAAGCCCGCATCCGTCCTGATCCTGGGGTCCGGCCCGGTCGTCATCGGCCAGGCCGCCGAGTTCGACTATGCCGGGACGCAGGCCTGCCGCGCGCTCCGCGCCGAGGGTGTCCGGACGATCCTCATCAACAGCAACCCCGCCACGATCATGACCGACCCGTCCGTGGCGGACGTCATCTACCTGGAGCCCTTGACCGTGGAGGCGGTGGAGGCGGTCATCGCCCGCGAGAAGCCGGAGGGGCTGCTGGCCGGTCTCGGTGGCCAGACCGCCCTCAACCTGGCGATGGCGCTCGCCGAGGCCGGCGTCTTCGAGCGCCACGACATCCGCCTGCTCGGCACGCCGCTCGAGGCCATCCGGATGGCCGAAGACCGCGAAGCGTTCCGGGACCTGCTCGACCGGACGGGCCAGCCGTACGCCCCGAGCGTGATCGTGGAGGGCGCGACGGAGGCTGGCCGCGAGGCCTCCGCGAACGGTGCCCTCGAGACCATCGGCCTCCCGGCCATCATCCGCCCCGCGTTCACCCTGGGTGGGACGGGTGGCGGGATCGTGGCGACCGAACCCGCCTACCGCGAGCGGATCCGCGCCGGCCTCCGGGCCAGCCCCATCGGACAGGTCATGGTGGAGAAGTGCCTCGTCGGCTGGCAGGAGGTCGAGTACGAGGTCATGCGCGATGCCGACGACACGTGCATCGCCGTCTGCTCGATGGAAAACGTGGATCCGCTCGGCGTCCACACCGGCGACTCGATCGTCGTGGCGCCCGTCCAGACACTGACCGACGCCGTCCACCAACGACTGCGCAGTGCCGCCCTGGCGATCATCCGCGCCCTCGGCGTGGAAGGCGGATGCAACGTCCAGTTCGCGCTGTCGCCCGACTCGACCGAGTACGCCGTCATCGAGGTCAACCCGCGCGTCTCGCGCTCATCCGCCCTGGCCAGCAAGGCGACCGGCTATCCGATCGCCCGGGTCGCGGCCCAGATCGCCGTGGGTCGCCGACTGGCCGAGATCCCCAACGTCGTGACGGGGACCACGGTCGCCGCGTTCGAGCCGGCGCTCGACTACGTCGTGGTGAAGCTGCCGCGCTTCCCGTTCGACAAGTTCCCGGGGGCGGATCGCACGCTTGGCAGCCAGATGAAGGCGACCGGTGAGGTGATGGCCATCGACCGGACGTTCGGGTCCGCGCTGAACAAGGCCCTCCGAGGCCTCGAGCAGGCGGGTGTCGGGCCGCTGGCCGAGGACCCGGCGTGGACGCCGACCTTCGATTACCTCGCGGCGGTGTATCGGGGCACGGACGAGGACGTTGCCGACGTGCCGATCCGCTGGGTCGACGAGCGTGGTCAGGCGTGCGAGTCCACCCGCCATGCACAGCGCTCGGCCGCGCCCATCGTCCTCAGGCAGTTCCTGGAGCCGTCCGATAGCCGACTGTGGCGACTGCTGGGTCTGCTGCGTCGCGGCGTCCCGGAGCCGGTCGTGGGCGAGGCGACCGGGATCTCGCCGTGGTTCCTCGCGGAGATGGGCCGGAACGTGGCGCTCGAGGCGGAGGCCGCCGCCATCGGGAAGCGCCTGGCCGACCCGGCCGACGAGGAGGCGGCCACGCTCCTCGCGACCGTCAAGCGCGCCGGCTTCGGCGATCGCGAGCTGGCTGACCTGGCCGGGACGGCGCCCGAGGATCTGCGTGCGGCCCGTCTCGTCCTTGGCCTCAGGCCGGGCTACGCGATGGTCGATACCTGCGCCGCCGAGTTCGCGGCCGAGACCCCGTACTTCTACTCGACCTACGCCGCGGCAGGGTCCGAACCGGAGGCGCCGCCGGTCGAACGGAACGCGGCGCTCGTCATCGGCTCCGGGCCGGTCCGGATCGGGCAGGGGATCGAGTTCGACTACTGCGCCGTGCAGGCCGCCGACACGCTCCGCCGCTCCGGCTGGCGGGCGGTGATGATCAATTCGAACCCCGAGACCGTCTCGACCGACTTCGACGCCTCGTCGCGGCTCTACTTCGAGCCGCTGGACCCGGAGAGCGTGCGCAGCGTCATCGATGCCGAGAGCCCGGACCAGTCGGACCTCCTGCCGGTGGTCGTGGCGTACGGCGGTCAGACGCCGCTCAACCTGGCCGCGCCGTTGGCCGCCGGTGGCGTCCCGTTGCTGGGCTCGGACCTCGAGGCCATCGACCAGGCCGAGGAGCGAACACGGTTCTCCGCCCTGCTGGACCGGCTCGGCATCCCGCAGCCCGAGGGCGGCATGGCCCACAGCGTGGACGAGGCCCTGACCCTGGCCGAGCGGATCGGCTACCCGGTCATCGTCCGGCCGTCCTTCGTCATCGGCGGCCTCGCCATCGACTTCTGCTACTCGCCGTCAGACCTCGAGCGTCAGCTGGCCACGGCCACGGACGTGGATCCCGATCGGCCGGTCCGCATCGACCGGTACCTCGAGGGCGTGGAAGTGGACGTGGATGCCATCTCGGACGGCGCGCTGGTGCTCATCCCGGGCCTCCTGGAGCACGTGGAGCTGGCCGGTGTCCACAGCGGCGACTCGGTCGGCATGTTCCCGCCGCAGACGGTATCGGAGGGCGATCAGGACCTCATCGTCGCCACGATGGAGCGGATCGTGCTGGCACTTGGCGCGAAGGGATTGGTCAATGCCCAGTTCATCGTGCGCGACGACGGTGTCTACCTCATCGAGGTCAACCCACGGGCCAGCCGGACGGTGCCCTTCCTGTCAAAGGTGACCGGCGTTCCGATGGTGGAGCTGGCCGTTCGGATCTCGCTCGGCGCCACGTTGCCGGACCTGGGCTGGGGTGGGGGACTGCTTGCTCCGCCGCCCTTCGTGGCGGTCAAGGCGCCGGCGTTCTCCACCGCCAAGCTCCGCGGCGTGGACCCATCAGTGGGTCCTGGGATGCAATCCACCGGGGAGGTCATCGGCATCCACACGGACCCGCGCGTAGCGTTGGCCAAGGCCCTGATGGGCGCCGCGCTCGTGCCGCCCCGGCCCGGTCCGGACGGGGCGCTCGCGCTGCTATCCATCGCGGACCGTGACAAGGGGACCCTGACCCGCCTGGCGTCGGCCCTTCGGACCGCCGGCTACCGACTGGCTGCGACGCCCGGCACGCGGCTGGCCCTGGCGGCGGCCGGGTTCGAGGCGCGTCCGGTGGCGAAGCTCGGCGAGGTCCCTGACGAGGCCCTGGACGAAGCGCCGATCCTGGAGTTGATCGCCTCGGGTGAGGTCCGCCTCGTCGTCAACACCCCGACGCCCCGGTCGGGTGCGGTCCGTGACGCGGCGGAGATCCGCCTCGTGGCCACGGCCGAGGGGATCCTGTGCCTGACGGCGATGGAGACGGCCGTGGCGGCTGCCGAGGCGCTCGACCCGGCGGTCGCGGGCCGCCTGGCGGACGTCAGGTCCCTGGATGAATGGGTGCCGGGAGGCCTGCCGGCGGGCGTCCCTGGCTGAGCACGCCAGCTTCCGCAGACTCCACCACGATGGCCTGGCCGAGCGACCACAGGGTGATCGTGGTCAGGATGACCATCACGACCGCCAGCGGGATCTCACGAGTCCGCAGGTCGCGCCCCTCCGTCCCCACAGGGGGATACAGCTCGAGCGTCACATGTCCGGCCCAGGCGCCAAGCATGTGGCCACCGACCACCGCGGCGAGCTGGACCGTCCAGATGAGTCCGGGCGGAAGCCAGTCCCCGTTCGGTTCATGGAAGGCGGTCCCGAACAGGTCCCAGCCGCGCTGGAACGGGTCGGAGACCGCGACCAGGATGTTCTGGCCGTCGATGAGCAGGTAGGTCAGGTAGTGCGCGATGAGGTATCCGACGGCGATCGGCAGCAGGCCAGCCCCGGTCGCGGGGACGCCCACGGTACGAGTCACGAGCAGGGCGGCGACGACGATCGCGCCGAGGAACGCCGCCAGCAGCAGGGTCATCCCGGCGACACCGGGGGCGCCGAACAGGTCGAAGAAGGACTGCGTCTGCGAAAGCCCGTCGAACAGGATGGACCCGATCCCGAGACCGACCAGCGCGACCTCCGGGACCGTCCAGCCAGGGTCGAGCAGGCCGCCCGCGAGTGAGCGGCGCCGGATCCGGCCCTCCTCGTCAATGAGGGCGAACGCCGCCAGCCGACCGAGCAGGCGGAACCAGACCGTGAAGGTCTCCCCGTGCGCCCGCCACGGATCGCGGCCGAACTGGGCCATCATCGCGAGGGTGTAGGCCGTGTAGCCGATCAGCACGATGAACAGGACCGATGGCCCACCGCCACCCATCGCCAATTCAAGCCAGACGAACCCGGCGAACCCGATCACGCCCGGCCAGCGGCCGAGGCGGGCCGGGTACTCGGCGGGCTCCCAACGCCCTACGCCCAGCTTCCGGGTGAAGGTGGCACCGATGTCGTGGAGGGTGGAGAAGGGATCCACGAAGTGCCACGCGGGCCCGACCAGCGCCGAGACGAGGGCCAGGCCGACCCAGCCGAACACCCACAGGAAGAGCGTCGCTACATCGCCCGCGGACGAACCGCCGAACAGGCCCTGGGCGACGATCCAGAGCCACGCGACGAGGCCGAGCGTGCGCAGAGCGATGCGGATCGGGGCTCGCGGCAGCGCAGCCTGCCCGGTCGTCGTCGGGGCCGCGGCACGGACGTCGCGAGCGAGCACGAACACGAACGACAGGGCCACGGTCATGGCAGCGCCCGCGACATAGATGGCAAGGGGCAGCCGACTCGCATAGCTTGCGTTCAGCTGATGCCCGAGGACGGCCCCCGGGGTTGCGAGGACGACGACCCCGAACACGGCGAACGCGGCCCCGAGCCGTGCGGCCCCGAGCCGTGCGGCGCCTCGTCCTGCGGACCTCACGATGGCGGAGCGGAGTCGCGACGTCGCAGCAGGATGAAGGCGAGTGCGCCGACCAGGAGTGCCCCGACGATGATCGGAAGCAGGACGTCGCCACCCGACGAGGTGTTACCGGCATCGGCGCTGCCGGACGGCTGCGGTGTGGGTGAGGCCGGGGCCGCCGACGGCTGGATGGCAGGGCTTGCGGATGCGCTCGCGCTCGGCGTGGCGCTCACCTCGGGTCTCGGTGTCGGTGTCGCCGTGGGTGTCGCCGTGGGTACAGCCGTCGCGGCGGCGACGACGGTGAATTGGACCGTGCCCCGCTCGATGTGCCCGTCGTCCGCGGCGGCCAGCCAGCGAACCTCGTAGTCACCTTCCTCCAGGGCGGTGTCCGGAGTCAGACTCATCGTCCTGCCGTCGACGTCCGTCGTCGAGGCGACCTTGCCGGCTCCGTCGATGAGCTCCGCCTTGCTTGCAGACCCGAGATCCTCCGTGAAGGTCATCACCACCGGCCCGATGAACGGCGCCCCGACCGTGGATCCCTCGGCCGGATCGGAGGCGTCCAGCTCGGCATGCCCCAAAACGACCACCGGCAGCGCAAGCGTGAGCAACGTGAGGAGCAGGACCGAAACGGAACGTCGTGCGGCACGGGTCGACATGCGAGCGAGTCTACGGAATCCGGGGCGTCCCCGCCGTGGGAGCGGCGCCCACTCGGGACGGCCCATCCGACACGCGTTCCGAAACGAACGAGAATGGAGACCCACGCGACGCGTGGAACCCGGGAGAGAGCGTGCAGATCCAGTACCTGGACCAGGAGACGTCAGACTATCGAGCGGGTGTCTGCAACATCGGACCGAAGGAGATCGCCCGGCGACGAAACGCCGGCATCGCCGCGGTCCTCTTCGCCGTCGGGCTGGGAGTCGCGCTGGTCGCGATCGACGCTCCAGCCATGCTTCGTGCCATCGTCCTGCTACCCCTCTGGGGAGGACTCGTCAGCCTGGAGCAGGCGCGACGCAAGTTCTGTGTCGCATACGCGTTCGGCGGGATCCGTGGCGCGAACCAGAGCGAGACTCGCCAGGCCGTGATCGACGGCGCTGACCTGGCGGCCGATCGAGCCGCGGCACGCGCGATGGTCATCTATTGCGGCGTCGCTGCGTTGGCCGTCACGACCGTCTTCGTGCTGTTGCCGATCTAGGACAGCTCCGGACAGGGGGGCCGAGCCGGCGCGTCGCCCGCGATCGCGTGGCCCGCGACGATCAGGTGGCGGCCGATCCACGCCGCCGGCCCGTGCCTCGAGCCATCGTGAGCGCGACGCTCCGTCTTCGCCTCGCGAGCGTGCCGGAGATCGTCGCCGACGTGCAGCAGTTCCTCGATCCGCCGGTCGACATCGAGCTCTTCCACGCTGCGCCGATCGTGCGATGCTCGAGACTCCATCATTCCACGCATCGTTGTCTCCCTTCTGTTAGATGAATATCTAATGCCTTCGCGTGCAGACACGGTATCGGTCCATTCCAGTGGTCAGGCCCCCAGGAAGCGCTTGAGCTCGCCCGACGCGTCGTCCAGGCGGTCGCGCCGCAGGCTGTAGTACACGACCGCCCCGGATTCCGTGATCGTCACCAGCCCGGCGGCGCGCAGCAGCACCATGTGGTGCTTGATGGTCGGCTTGGAGAGTCCAAGCTGTTGTGCGATCTCTGTCGCATACAGGTCGCGGCCGGCGAGGAGCCTCAGGATCCGCATCCGGGTCGGATCGCCGAGTGCCCGATGCAGGCGAACCATCGAGGGTGGTGGCGCCATCGGATCGGCGCTGTCGAGCGCCTCGTCCGCGACGGGGTAGCCGAAGAACCGCCAGCCGTCTCCGCCGAGCAGGAAGTTGTATGGACGGCTGAAATACGACGGTCCGAGGATGACGCGACGGATCCCGGGAGCGGGGAGCCAGCGGACGCCCCCCGTGGTTCGTTCGATGAGGTCCAGGCTGTCCAGCGTGGCCCGATCGCCGCTTCGCGATTCGTAGTCGCGGCGGCCGATCGCAGCGATCCGATCCTCGATGGTCCTGAACGGGACCGCCCACGCCCGGAGGGTCGACAGGATCCGGCGGTGCGTCTCGGCTGGATCGGTCAGCAGCACCGTCAGGGTCTTCGCGTGCTCGCCCGCATCGGCCAGGAGCATCGTCAGCGCCGCCTGGTCACCGTTCGCGGCCGCCTGCGTCAGGGACCTGGTCTCGGGCCCGAACTCGAGCTCGCCCAGCATCGCCAGCAGCAGGTCGGCGGTCGGGACCGCTTCGAGCGCCGTCAGGAGCTCATCGACGGTGCGGAGATCCGGGCGTTCCACGGCGAAGGAGGCCAGGTGGATACCGAGCTCGGTCTCGTTGAGCGCCTTGATCTCCGCCCGGATCTCGGCCGGCAGCGCGGCCTTGGCCTTGCGCAGCCAGTGGCGATCCTCCGCCGGGAGGTCATCCGTGGCGCCGGCCTGTCCCGACAGGCTGAACGTGAAGTCGAACACCGGCCGGACGTCCCACGCCACCGTGAACGAGCTGCCGCCCGCGAAGTCGCGGACGGATGGGCGTGGCGCGACGCCGCGGGCGGCGATCGTCGGGTCGGGTTGCGTGGTGGAGGGTCTGGCGGCCATCGGTGCTTCTCATCGCCCTAACGTGTGTTAGATACATATCTAACAGCTACCTGAAACGGATGTCAACCCCCGAAAGTGCGGGAGGCGCTACGATCGTGCTCACTCGATCACTCCCGGCGCGTCGCCGGTCCCAAGCCAGGAGCCGCTGCGTGCCCACGCCCATCCCGACCATCTCGTTCAGCGACGATCGCCTTGGCAATGGCCTGCGGCTCATCGTCTCCGAGGACCACCTGGCCCCGGTAGTCGCGATCAATGTCTGGTACGACGTCGGCTCGAAGCACGAACAGCCGGGCAAGACCGGGTTCGCCCACCTGTTCGAGCACGTCATGTTCCAGGGATCGCGCCACGTCGCGAAGGCGGAGCACATCGCGCTCGTGCAATCCGCGGGCGGCACGATGAATGGCACGACCTGGCTGGATCGCACGAACTACTTCGAGACGCTACCGGCGCACCAGGTGGACCTCGGCCTCTGGCTGGAGGCGGACCGGATGGCGACCCTCCTGGACGCCCTCTCGCAGGAGAACCTGGACAACCAGCGCGACGTCGTGAAGAACGAGAAGCGCTGGTCGTACGACAACCGGCCGTACGGGTCGTGGCAGGAGAAGCTCCAGGGACACCTATTTCCCGAGGACCACCCCTACCATCACTCGACGATCGGGTCCATGGCGGACCTCGATGCCGCCTCGCTGGAGGACGTGAGCGCGTTCTTTCGGACCTACTACGCGCCGAACAACGCCGTCCTGTCGGTGGTCGGGGACGTGGACACCGATGCGGTCCGTGCCGCGGTGGAGCGGTACTTCGGCGGCATCCCGGCGAACCCGTCGATCCCGCCCCTGGGCGATCTGTCGCTGCCGCTCACCCTCGGCGGCGAGATCCGCGAGACCGTGTACGACCGCGTGCCGCTGCCGCGGGTCTTCGTCGCGTTCAGGGCCCCGGCGTTCGGTGACACGCGCCTGGACGCGCTCGACGTGGCGGGCCAGATCCTGGCCGGCGGCAAGGGCAGTCGTCTGGATCGCCGGCTGGTGCGCGATGAGCGGATCGCCCAGGACGTCGCGTTGTTCACGCTCGGTTTCGTCGGCGGCGCGTCGATCTGCGCGGGCTGGGCCACTGTTCGACCGGACGTCGATGTCGCCAGGGTGGAGGCCGCCTTCCACGAGGAGCTGGATCGTCTGACCACGGAGCTCATCACCGAGGATGAACTCGCTCGCGCGCGGGCTCTCGTCGAGGCGGACGAGCTCGGGGCGCTCCAGCGGGTGGAGGAGCGGGCCGATCGCCTGTCGATGTACGCGACACTGTTCGACCAGCCGGACCTCATCAACCGGATGCTGACGCGTTACCTGTCCGTCGAGCCAGGGGATATCAGATCGGTGGCCGCAGCGGTCTTCAGGCCCGAGAACCGCCTAGTCTTGACCTATCTGCCGCAGCTCGACGCGGTGGACGGCGACTCGACTGTCGGGGAGCCTGCGGCATGACCGGCCCGAACGCGATCCTCCGAGACGGCCCGGTCGCCGCCGTGCGCCCGGTACCGGGGACACCTCGACCCTACGCCTTCCCGACGGTCGCCGAGCACCGGCTGGCCAACGGCCTGACGATCCGGATCGCGGACCTTCCCGGCCGGCCGCTGGTCTCGGCGTCCCTGATCATGGCCAACGGGGCCGCGGACGAACCACCGGAGCTGGCCGGGGCGACGGTCCTCGCGGCTCGCGCCCTGTCGGAGGGGACCAAGCACTACGACGCGATCGGTCTGGTGGAAGCCGCGGAACGACTGGGTGCCTCGCTCCATGCCGAGGCCGGCTGGGATGCCCTGTCGGCCGGCGTCGACGTCCCGGCCGCCCGGCTGCCTGCCGCGCTGGGGCTCCTCGCCGAGTTGATCCTTCGGCCGACCTTTCCGGCGAGTGAGGTCGAGCGACTCCGCGACGAGCGTCTCAACGATCTGCTCCAGGCCAGGGCAGATCCGCGACGTCGGGCGGAAGAAGTCTTCATCGATACGATCTACACGACCGATTCGCCCTATCACCGGCCCGCCGGCGGGATACGCGAGACGGTGGAGCGGCTCACGCCGGACGACCTGCGGGCGGCCTACCAGCGCGGCCTCGACCCGGCACGTGCCACCCTGATCATCGCGGGCGACGTGGGCGACACGGATATCCCGACCGTGGCCGAGGAGCTGTTCGGGGCCTGGACGGCGGCCGCTGGTGCGGCAGCGGTCCGACCGATCGACGACAGCGGCCGGCCCGGCGGCCGGATCGTGCGGATCATCCATCGCCCGGGATCCGTCCAGACCGAGATCCGAGTGGGTCATGCCGGCCTGCCGCGGCGGATCCCCGACTTCCACGCGGTCGCGGTGATGAGCGCGATCCTCGGCGGCCTGTTCAACTCGCGTCTCAACATGCGACTGCGCGAAGAGAAGGGCTACACGTACGGCGCGGGCGCCGGGTTCGACCTGCGCCGCGCCGCCGGGCCATTCGCGGCTCGGGCCGCGGTCAACACCGAGGTGACGGTGCCCGCGGTCATCGAACTGCTGGCGGAACTGACGAGGATGCGGGACGAGCCGGTCACGGACGAGGAAGTCGCGGCCGCACGCGACTACCTCATCGGCGTGTTCCCGCTCAGGTTCGAAACGGCCGGCGCGGTCGGTGGCGCGCTTGCCGGGCTGGTGGTCCATGGGCTGCCGGTGGACGAGCTCGTGACCTACCGCGAGCGCATCGAGGCCGTCGACGGGGCCTCCATCGCGGCCGCCGCGCGCGCACATCTGCACGTCGACGAGGCCGCCATCGTCCTGGTCGGCGATGCGGATGCCTTCGGGCCCGCGCTGGAAGCTGCCGGTCTGGGTCCGGTCGTCATCGAGCGCGACGCCCTCGGCGAGGCCCCGGGTGAACCCGGGGCCGAAGACGCGCTTCCCGGACCGGTCGATGACGAGGTCGAAGGGGCGGCGGGCTAGAGCACGCCGCCGAGTGAACGCGGATCGTCGCCTGGTCCGCAGATCGCGGCGACCCGTCCCGGATCCGGTACCTTCGGCCGTTGCCGATGAAACCTTCTGCGAAGCGTCTGTCTCAGGGGAGTAGCAGACCGGTCGAGCGACCGGCGCCCGAAGGAGACCGATCTGATGCTCAACGACGTGAAGGTAGCCCGAGGCCTCGGCGTGGCCGTGGTGTCCATCTTCCTGGTGGCCGGAGCGGCCTTCGCCGCCGACGGCATCGTGAACCCCGCTCGCCAGGACGATCCGGCGATCGTGAACCCGTCCAGCGACCCGAGCGCCGAGCCGGCCGAGACCGCCGAGCCGACCGAGACCGCCGAGCCGGCCGAGGCCGCCGAGCCGACCGAGACCGCCGAGCCCGACCGAGACGGCCGAGCCGACGAGACCGCCGAGCCTGACGAGACGGCCGAGCCTGACGAGACGGCCGACGCCACGGACGATCACGGCGACACGAGCGAGTCCGATGACGACCAAAGCGAGAACGAGGCAGCCGAGACCGCCGAACCCACGGACGACCACGGCGACGACAGCAGCCATGACGACGGCGACAGCGGGTCGGACGACGACAGCGGCCACGACGGCGGCGGCGACGACGACTGACGCAGCCTCGTCCACGGACGGTCTTGGCGACCGTACGGTCGGACGATCCATGGTTCGGCTCGCCTTCCGGCATGATGAGGGCGAGCCGAACCGCTCCCGCACCCGCCGCGCGGACTCGGTACGAAGGCACGACCACATGGAGAACGCCGATCTCTGGTGTCCATCCCGCCACAGGCCCGGACGAACGCGATGACCGCGCGATCGTCGATGCCGTCCTTGCCGGCGACCGTGACGCCTTCCGTGTCCTGGTCGACCGTGAAGGGGCCTCGGTCGTCAGGGCCTGCCATCGAGTCCTCGGCGATCTCCATGAGGCCGAGGACGCAGCTCAGGAGGCATTCGTGACCGCCTATCGATCGCTCGCCAGCTGGCGCGGCGACGGACCGTTCGGTGCGTGGTTGACACGCATCGGAGTCCGCATCGCCCTGCGCCAGGCGGGCCGTCGCAAGTCGGTCGCATGGCTGGATCCGGCCACGAGTGCCGATGGGCAGACCGGCGACGCCACATCCGCGGCCGCGACCGGCGCGGCGATGGCGGCGATCGGCTCGACGGATCCATCCCTGCTGACCGTGCGCGCCGAACGCGCCGCAGACGTGCGACTCGCCGTCGCTGCCCTGCCCGAGCCGTATCGGGAGGTCGTGACCCTGCGCTTCTTCGGCGAACTGTCGCTCGACGAGATCGCCCGCCAGACGGAACGACCGCTCGGGACGGTCAAGACCCACCTGCATCGCGGCCTGTTGCGGCTGCGCGGGACCGTCGAACCGCGAGGCGACGCGTGAGCGGCTCGGCCGGCCGGTTCGATCCGTCCGAGCTTCGCGTCCCCGGCGAGCCCGACCCGTCGGCCGCGGAGCAGGCGGATGCCATGCTGGCGGCGCGCGAGCTCGAGACGCTGGCCGCGAGTGCCATCGTCCGTCCGACCGAAGGGTTCGAGGATCGGGTGATGGCCGTGATCGCGACCGAGCCCGCGCCCCGGCTCGTCGTCCGGCCGGCTTCTTCCGTCCGTGGTGGACGCGATCGCCGCATTCTTCATGACCATCCGCGAGTCGTGGGGCGTCGCCACGACCGGCGGTCGCCCGATGGCAGTCCGCGCCCAGGCCCTCGCCTTCGTCCTCCTCGTCGTCGTGGCCACCGGAACCTTGACCGGCGTCGGGGCGATCGGTGTCGGAGGTCTGCTCGGCCGAAACGAGAGCCCGTCTCCATCGGTCCTCCCGGCCCCGACCGTGACCGCCGAGCCGACGAGCTCGCCGTCACCCAGCATGTCGGCCGAGCCCAGCATGTCGGCCGAGCCCAGCGATGTCGGCCGAGCCCTCCGTGTCGTCCGAACCGACCGAGACCCCCGAGGCCACCGAGACGACAGAAGCCGGACGCGACCCACGAAACCGAGACGCCTCGGCCCACTCGAACGCCTCGCCCGACCGAGACCCCTGAGCCTGCCGACACGCCTGAGCCGACGGATGACGCCCGACAGGCACCGATGACCACAGCGGCAGCGGTTCGTCCGGACGGCTGACGCTCGAGCCGGGCGCCGGGGTACGCTCCGCGGGTGATCGTCGTCATCGGATCTCCCCGTGGTGGCCGCGACGACCGGCCGGATCGTCGCCGAAGGCTTCGCCTCGCTGGTGGCGCTGGCCGCGGTGGCTTCCGGCGGCACGGTCCAGCTGGTGGGTCGGATCGGCGATGACCCTGCCGCCGATGCGGTCCTCCAGGACCTCGCCCGGGGCGGCGTCGGGCACGCGGCGATCCTTCGCGACTCGGTCGCACCCCACGCCCCTGCTCGACGGCCGCATGGCGACCGGTTTGCCCCTCGCGGCCGAGGCTGCGGACGTGGAGCTCGCGCTTCGCTATCTGACCGACTTCTCGGTGCTGGTCCTCGCCGACGCCGACGACGCGTCCGTGGTGCGCGTCGCGATCGACGCCGCTGCCTGGGGTGAGGCGGACCTGATCGTGGTCCGTCCCACCGGCGGCGAGCCTGCGATGACGGACCCGACGAGCCGGTCGCTGGTCCTGACCCCCGACGAACATGAGCCGGCGAGCGCGTTCGCAGGTCGTGTCGGGCGGGTGGCGGCCATGCTCGATGCCGGCGCAGGCTCGCCGAGACGACGCTGGAGGCCCTCGGGTTCAGAGCGGCTCGATGAGCTCCGGTCCGTCGTTGCGGACGTCGTTCACCAGGCGCGAGACGGCCCGGATCTCCAGCTCGATCGCATCGGATGGCGCCAGGAGACCCTGCAGTTCGCCGAGATCGGCGGGTTCGGGCTCCAGCCAGCGGCCCCAGGCATCCTCGGGCACGATCACGGGCATCCGGTCGTGGAGGCCTGCCATCGCGTCGTTCGGCGAGGTGGTCACGATGGTGAAGGTGCGTCGGACCTGCTCGGTCGCCGGGTCCTTCCAGCCCGCCCACAGACCGGCGAGCGCGAGCGGTCGGCCGTCGGCGCTCGAGATCCGGTATGGCTGGCGGAGCGTCCCTTCGCGCTTCCACTCGTAGAAGCCGTCCACGGGGACGAGGCAGCGCTTTCGCTTGAAGGCATCGCGGAAGGCCGGGACTCGTGGTCAGCGTCTCCGCCCGGGCGTTGAACATCCGCGCGCCGGACCTGGCGTCCTTGGCCCAGTGGGGGATGAGACCCCAGCGATAGGCGGTCAGTCCGCGCCGCTCCTCACGCTGGACGACGACCAGGGCCTCGTCCGTCGGGGCGACGTTGTAGCGCGGTCCCAGATCGTCCACGAGCGGCTCGGCCGCGAAGATCTCGGACAACTCGGACGCCGGCCGTTGCTGGCTGAATCTCCCGCACATGACGCCATCGTAGATCGCCAGAGGTCCCAGGACCGATGGCGGGGCATCGTGCGCCACGGATCGCTGGTATCGTCCGGTCGATGGACGACGCCCGTTCGCCCGACCCCTCCGTGTCCGGCCCGCTCACGCGCGATGCCGCCCAGGCCCACCTGGAGCGGGGTTCGGAGTTGCTCGAGGGCGGCGAGTTCGAGCGTGCCGCCGTTCACTTCAACCGGGTCATCGGTTTCGACGATCCGGAGGTGACCGCCGCCGGGCTCCTCGGCCTCGGCGAGGCGCGGTACCGGATGGACGACGAAGACGGCGCCCTCGCCAGCTGGACCGCGGTCACCCAGCTGCCGGAGACGGCATCCACCTATCCGGCCTGGCGCAACATCGCGGCGGCCCGCGTCCGCGATGGCGACCTGACCGGCGCGATCGACGCCTACCGGGAGGCCGATCGCCGCGCGCCCGCCGACGACAAGGCGGAGATCGCGAACCGGCTCGGCTGGCTGAGCAAGGAGACCGGCGATGCCGGCGCCTCCCGGCGCTATTTCGCCAGGGGACGTGGCGACGGTCCGCTGATCCCGATGGCCACCGCCATCCTCGCGGCGACGGTCATCGTGTCGATGACCGTCTTCCTGTCGTCCGAAGGACAGGCATTGCAGGCCTTCCTCTGGCTGGACAAGGCCGGCGTCGCCGCGGGCGAGTACTGGCGGCTGTGGACGGTCACGCTCGTCCACGGCGACTTGCTCCACCTCTTCTTCAACATGTACGCGCTCTTCCTGGCGGGGCCGGTCGTCGAACGCTGGTACGGCTCCGTGCTGTTCGTCGTGTTCTACCTGACCTGTGCCGCGGCCGGTTCGGTGGCGAGCTTCGTGTTCGGCGGCGGCGACTATTCGGTCGGCGCGTCCGGGGCGATCTTCGGCCTGTTCGGGATCCTGCTGGCGGCCGGGCGGGTCCACCATCCGGTCGATCGGGCCAGCCGTGGGCTCGTCCAGCAGCTGGGCGTCCTGATCCTGATCAACATCGTGTTCGGGCTTGCCTCGGCGGGGCAGATCGACAACGCCGCGCATCTCGGCGGGCTTGCCGCCGGCCTGTGGCTGGGCGCGATGCTCCGTCCGACGAAGGTCGCAACGCTGGCCTCGGGCTGGACGATCCCAGGCCGGGCGCCGGCCGCGGCTGGTGGTGTCGGCGGTCCGGTCGTCAACCCGACACCCGAGGGAGCGGCTCGCCTGTTGATGCCGTTCGTGCTGGCCGTCGTGGTGGTCGTCCTGGTGGCCGGGATCGCGCTTGGCACCGCGGTCCGTTCGGACGACCCAGGTCGTCAGACGGCTGCGACCTACAACTCGCCGAAGACCACCTGAGGTCCGGGCTCTCCGACGGCCCCGCCATCCGGCTCCAGCGTGATCATCGCAGCGTCGCTCACGGCCAGGTCCACCCCGAACGGCGCGACGAACGCACCGGTCCCGCTGTGGTGGTACGTCCCAAGCGGATGGACGCCGGCCGTGTCTGCGTACCACAACTGGTAGACGTGGCCTTCCGGCGAGGCGGGCAGATCGGCGACCATCACGTACGACTGCGTGGTCCCTGGCTCGAACACCGCCACCGCGGCGGCGTTCGGGGCCAGCGCGTCCGGCGTCAGCCGGACTGTCTCGTGATCCGGGGCCACAAGGACGGCCATCGCGCCCTCGCGGGCGGCGATCCGGGCCTGGGCATCGGACGTTGCGGCGACCGCGGCGGCGTTCTCCTGCGTCAGCTGCGAGACGCGTGCCCCCAACCCGATGGCGATCACGCCGAGGGCTGCGGCCAATGCGAGCGGGGCGAACGTGGTCCAGCGCGAGCGACGGGTCAGGGTCGTCATCGATCGTGTGCTCGAGATCGCGGTCGGCTCGTCAGGACCGGCGGCCGTCGCCTCGCGGAGTCGCCAGGCGTCCTCGGGTCCGGCAGCCCGCATCGCGTCGAACACGGCTCCGTGAAGCGAACGAGGAGGCGCCATCTCGGGTGCCAGGAGCGCGAGGTCCCAGACGACATCGCCCAGCTGTTGGCTCAGGGCCAGGCACGACGAGCACTCGGCCAGGTGTCGATCGAGTCGTGCGCGCTCGTCCGGATCGAGGTCCTCGATCGCGGCCCCGGCCGTCAGCTCCCGGAATGCGCTGTGGTCGATCACGAGACGAGCCCGGCGAACGTATCGTCCCGTTCGTCTTCGGACAGCGAGGTGCCCAGGACGTCGCGCAAGCGCAGCAATCCGGACCGGATCCGGGTCTTGGCGGTCCCCAGCGGGATGTCGAGTCGCTCGGCGACCTCGACGTGGGTCAGTCCGGAGAAGAACGCGAGCTCGAGCGCGACGCGCTGGGTCTCGGTCAACTGGCCGATCGCCTCACGGACTCGATCGCGGCGCAGGTTCAGCCACGCTTCTCGGTCGACATCGTCCGGGGCCTCCCGGAATTCGAGGTCCACCTCCGCCGTGTGCTTGCGCACGTTGGCTTCGCGTCGGACCAGGTCGATCGCCTTGTGCCGGGCGAGGGAGAACAGCCAGGGGGCCAGCGCGCCGCGGGTGGCATCGAACCGGGAAGCGTCCTTCCAGACGGCGACGAACACCTCCTGGACGACATCCTGGGCAAACCGGTCTGCCTTGGTGACCTGGTAGGCCAGCGAGTAGAGCTGTCGGCTGTACCGCTCGTACAACGCCTCCACCGCGCGCTCGTCGCGCTCGACGATCCTGGCCAGCAGGGCGGCATCGTCGGCGCGGCGTGCCTCGCGGTCGGTATCGAACGGCTCGGGCAATCGGCTCTCCGTCGACCTTGTCCGGTCGGCTCGGCGTTGGGGATCCGTGGCGGCGGCGCGCTGTGGGCGTGCACCCGTCGTCCGATGATACCCGAGGGCGACATCGATCCTCGGTGGCGTGCGGAACGATGGAGCGTCTGCCTGCATGCTCCCTCTTCGCGCGGCCGAACCTGATGGATGGCCTCACGACCTCGGAGCGGCGGGAGGGTGTGCCAAGATGCGGCCTGTGGCGCGGATCCGCGCCACAGCCGAGGGAGACACGGGACATGACGAAGCCACCCGCCAGGGTCGTGCCCACGGTCGGCTACTGATGTTCGCCACGCTGCTCGGAGATCTGCCGCGCCCGCCGTTGCCCGCGGACGCGCCGGCCGAGGCCATCGTACGGGCCGTGGTGGAAGCCCAGGTGGCTGCCGGGCTCGAGCCGGTGACCGACGGGGGATGGTGGGGATCCCTTCCCCCCGTCACGGCATGGCAGCGAACCTCCGCGCTGACCGATCGCCTGGTCAAGCAAGCCATGCTGGGTCCGTATTCGACCGTCGAGACGGTGCCCCCGCGCGGTCGTCCGGGTTGGCGCGACCGTCGCGAGGCGATGACCGCCGCCGCACGGTCCGCGAACACGGCGTTGCTGGAGCTCGCTGCGGCCGGCTGCCCGTTCATCGAGGTCCACGAGCCTGGGGTCGTGTCGATCGGCCGGGATCGGACGCGTGGGGACGGTTCCGGGAGGCGCAGCTGGCCATGACCGCGGGAGTCGTCGGACCCCACCTGTCGTTGGCCGTCACGGGTGGTGCCGTCGACCCGGCGGGCCTCGATGCGATCGTCGCGGCGCCGTACGCCAGCCTCGCCGTGGATCTCATCGCCGGCCCGGACAGCTGGCGCCTGGTCCGGGCGATGCCCGGCGAGCGCGGCATCGTGTGCGGTGCCCTGTCGCCGTCGGCGGATTCGGACGACGGGCCCGAGACCCTGCTGTGGGCCGCCGCCTATGCCGCCTCCAGCCAGGGCCGCGGGCCGGGCCGGGTCGGGATCGCGAGCGCTTCGTCGCTCGCCGGACTCCCGTGGGACGTCGCCGTGGCCAAGCTGCGCAGGCTCGGAGCGGCAGCCCAGCTCGCCGGTCTGCCCGCCGACGAGCTCCGGTCGCGACTGGATCCGCGCTCGATCGACATCCGCTCCGCCGCCCTCGGTGAGGCCGGCAGGGCCGACTCGCCGAGGTCTCCCGGATCATCGGGGGATCGCCCGCGGGCGACTTGATGCCGACGCGAACGTGACTTGATTCCGTGGCGCGACGGTGCCACCATCCGCGTACCTCTCCCGACTTCTCGAATCCTCATCGCAAGGCATCCGCCGCAGGAGGTTCAGTCCGTGGGCGAACACATCTCGATGACGGTCAACGGAACGCTGCGGGAGCTGGATGTCGAGCCGAGACGGCTGCTGGTCCAGGCGCTCCGCGAGGACCTGGACCTGACCGGCACGCACATCGGCTGCGACACGAGTCAGTGCGGCGCCTGCACGGTCAGCGTGGACGGCAAGGCCATGAAGTCGTGCACGATGCTGGCGGTCCAGGCGGACGGTGCCAGCGTCACGACGATCGAGGGCATGGCGAACGGCGACACCCTCCATCCGCTCCAGAACGCGTTCTGGGAGAAGCACGGCCTCCAGTGCGGCTTCTGCACGCCGGGCATGATCATGACCGCCGCGGACCTGCTGGCCCGCAACGCGGATCCTTCCGACGACGAGATCCGGCATGCCATCGAGGGCAACATGTGCCGCTGCACGGGCTATCAGAACATCGTCGCAGCGGTCCGCGCGGCCGCCGTGGCATTGCGCGACGGGGCCTCTGCCCCGGCCGGCGCATAGGAAGCGGGAGACGACGATGACCGACGTGCTTGGAAAGCCCATCAAGCGCACCGAGGATCCGCGCTTCATCACCGGCGGCGGCCGCTACCTGGACGACATCAAGCTGCAGTCCGCCGACGCACATGGCGATCCTGCGCAGCCCGTACGCGCACGCCAACATCCGATCCATCGACACGTCCGCCGCGAAGGCGATGCCGGGCGTCGTCGCGGTCTTCGTGGGAGCGGACATCCCGTACAACCCGCTTCCGATGGCCTGGCCGGCCGGCGGCAGCGCGGGGATCCAGAACAACATCAACACGCCTCGTGTCCTCGCGACCGACAGCGTCAAGTGGACCGGTGAGGGCGTCGCCGCGGTGGTGGCCGAGACCGAAGCCCAGGCCTACGACGCGCTGGACGTGATCGAGGTCGATTGGGAGCCGCTGCCGGCGGTCGTGGACGCCGAGAAGGCCATCGCCGACGGCGCCCCGCAGCTGCACGAGAACGCTCCGAACAACGTCGTCTTCGAGTGGAACGTCGGCGACAAGGCCGGCACGGATGCCGCGGTGGACGGCGCCGAGGTCGTGGTCCGCCAGCGGATCGTCAACCAGCGGCTCATCCCGAACCCGATGGAGACGCGCGGGGACATCGGCTGGTACAACCCGGGCACCGACGAATACACGATCTGGATGTCCAGCCAGACGCCGCACATCCAGCGGCTGTTGCTGGCGGCCTTCGTGACCGGGATCCCGGAGCACAAGGTCCGCTGCATCAGCCCGGACGTCGGCGGCGCGTTCGGGACGAAGATCTTCTGCTACGCCGACATGGCGCTCACCATGTTCGCCAGCAAGGCCATCGGCGGTCGGCCGGTCAAGTGGGTGGAGGGCCGTCGCGAGAACTACCAGAGCACGATCCACGGCCGTGACCACATCACGTACCTGGAGATCGCGGGCAAGCGCGACGGCGAGGTGACCGGCCTGCGCGTGAAGACCCTGGCCAACCTGGGCGGCCGCCTGTCCACCATCGGCCCGGGTATCCCCACCACGCTGTACGCCCGCGTCCTGTCGGGCTGCTACAAGATCCCGAACGTCTACGCGGAAGTCACCGGCGTCTACACGAACACGACGTTCGTGGACGCGTATCGTGGCGCCGGTCGCCCCGAGGCGACCTACGTCATCGAACGGGCGATGGACCTGTTCGCGGCCGAGATCGGGATGGACCGTGCCGAGGTGCGGCGCCGCAACTTCATCCAGCCCGACCAGTTCCCGTACGAGAACCCGTCCGGTCTCGGGACCGCAAGCGGCGGCGCCAAGATCTACATCGATTCGGGCAACTACGAGCCCGCGATGGACATGGCCCTCGCGACGGCCGGCTATGCGGCGCTCGACGCCAAGAAGGCCGAGGCCAAGGCGCGCGGCAAGCTGCTCGGCATGGGCTTCTCGACCTACATCGAGGTCTGCGGCGTCGCGCCGTCCAAGTGGATCGGGGCGGTCGGCGAGGGCTGGGGCGCCGCGATGTGGGAGTCGTCCAACATCAAGGTCCACCTGACCGGCAAGGTCGTGGTCACGATGGGGACCCAGCCGCAGGGCCAGGGCCACGAGACGACCTACGCCCAGATCATCAGTCACGAACTCGGCGTCCCGATGGAGGACGTCATCATCCAGCACTCCGACACGCAGGGGACGCCGTTCGGCTACGGCTCGTACGGGAGCCGGACCTCGTCCGTCGGCAGCACGGCTGCCATCAAGGCCGCCGACAAGATCAAGGACAAGGCCCGCCGCTATGCCGCCCACATGCTGGAGGCGTCGCCCGAGGACATCGTCATCGACGGTGCCAACTACTCGGTCAAGGGCTCGCCGGACAAGGTCAAGACGTTCCAGGAGATCGCCTTCGCGCTGGACCTCGCGTTCGACGCACCGGAGGGGATGGAGCCGTATCTCGATGAGACGGCGTACTACGACACGCCGAACTGCACGTGGCCGTTCGGGACGCATATCGCGATCGTCGAGATCGACGAGGAGACCGGCTCGGTGGACCTCGTCCGCTATGTCGCGGTGGACGACGTCGGCAACAAGATCAACCCGATGATCGTGGACGGCCAGCTCCATGGCGGCATCGCCCAGGGGGTCGGCCAGGCGCTCTGGGAGGGTGCCATCTACAGCGACGAGGGGCAGCTGCTGACCGGTTCGATGCTGGACTACGCGATGCCTCGGGCGTCGATGTTCCCGCACTTCGAGCTGGGCGAGACGGTGACGCCTTCGCCGGTCAACCCGCTCGGGGTGAAGGGCGTTGGCGAGGCGGGCGCGATCGCCAGCACGGCCGCGGTCGCGAACGCGGTGATCGATGCCCTCAGCCCGCTGGGGATCCGTCATCTGGACATGCCGTACACCGCCCAGACCGTCTGGCGAGCGATGCAGGGTTCGAAGGGAGGCCAGGCATGATCCCGGCGGCATTCGGCTACCAGCGTCCGGCCTCACTGGACGAGGCCCTCAAGGCGATCGCCTCGGCCGGCGGCGGGGTCAAGGTGCTGGCCGGGGGCCAGAGCCTCCTGCCCCTGCTCAAGATGCGCCTGGCCAGCGCCGACACCCTCGTGGATATCGGCCGGCTCGAGGAGCTCAAGGGGCTCCGCGAGCTGCCCGACGGCGGCTTCGAGATGGGCGCCCTCGTCACGTACGCGGAGGTCCTCCAGGCGACCAAGCTGGGCTGGACGGCCGAGGCCATCAGCCATATCGGAGATGTCCAGGTCCGGAACCGGGGCACCGTCGGCGGATCGGTCGCGCACTGCGATCCGGCCTCGGACCTGCCGGCGATGGGTCTGGCGCTCGACTACTCGGTCGTGCTTCGTTCCTCGCGGGGCGAGCGCGTGGTCCCGTTGGACGGGTTCTTCAAGGGCCCGTTCCAGACCGCGATGGCGGAGGACGAGCTCATCGTCAAGCTGCGCCGCGGACCGCTGCCGGCCGGCGCATCGGGCGCCTACCGCAAGCTGGGCCAGAAGGCGTCCGGGTACTCCATCGTGGGCGTCGCGGCGGTCGTCGCGATGAGTGGCGGTTCGGTGGGGCATGCACGTGTCGCACTCACCGGGGTCGCCGAGGCACCGTACCGGGCGAAGGCCGTGGAAGCGGCCCTCGCCGGGAGCGACGGATCGCCCGCCGCCGTTGCCGCCGCGGCCGCGCACGCCACCGACGGGGTGCACGTCAACAGCGACATCCACGCGGACAGTGAGTACCGCACCCAGATGGCGGTGGTGTACACGCGCCGCGCGCTCGAGGCCGCGCTGGGCCGCTCCGCCTGAGGGCCGGACTCCCGGCGTATCGAAGGTGCGGGTCGAACGGATCACCCCTGGCCGCCGTGCGCCGGCGCGCCTGGCTGGCGCCATCCTGGCGCGTGACCTGACCGTTGGTGGGACGCGCTGGTCCAAGGGCCGGCGGCTTACGACGGATGACCTGCAGCGCGTAGCGGCCGCGCCATCGGGTCCAGCGGTGAGTGTCCTCATCCCGGAAGCCGGCGACCTGCATGAGGATGACGCGGCCATGCGGCTGGCTGCGGCCGTCGCCGGACCGGGCCTGACGCTGCGCGGACCGGCCCAAAGCCGGGTAGATCTGCTCGCGGCATTCCCCGGCGTCCTCAACGTCCGGATCGCCGAGCTCGAGCGCGTCAACCGGATCGATCCGCTAGAGGTGTTCACCGCGTTCGATGGCCAGGTCGTCGAGAAGGGCGACCTCGTCGCGAGCGTCAAGGTGGCGCCACACCTCGTGGACGCGGCCACTGTGGATGAGGGTGCGCGCGTCGCCGGGTTCGCCGGTCACCCACTGGTCTGGGTCGCGCCGTTCATCCCGGGACGCGTCGGGGTCATCGTGAAGGAGTCGCTTCGGGCCGCTGACCGCGATCGGTTCGAAGCAAGTGTGCGGGCCAAGGTGGAGGGCCTTGGTTCCGAGCTGGTCGCCATCGACTACGTGGCGGATACGGTCGAGGCTGTGGAGGCGTCCCTCGCGGTCTTCACCCAGCCGCCGGATTCGGTGGAGTTGATCCTGACCGCGGGCGGCGCCTCCACGGATCCCGCGGACGCGTACTACGTTGCCATCGCCGCCCTCGGTGGGCGGATGGTCCGGCGCGGCGTGCCGGCCCACCCGGGTTCGATGCTGTGGCTGGCCCGGATCGGGCGCACGGCCATCCTGGGCCTGCCAACGTGCGGGGCGTATTCCAAGGCGACCGCGGCAGATCTCCTGCTCCCGCGGCTGCTCTCCGGGGAACCTGCCACAGAGAGGACCGTCGCCAAGCTGGGGTACGGCGGGTTGCTGACGCGAAGCCAGCGATTCCGCTTCCCGCCGTACGCACGAGAGTTGGATGCACCAGACGGCTGAACTCTCGGTCGACGACCCGGACGTCGTCACCGGATTGGCCGCGACGCATGGGGCTTCGATGCGCGGGTTCGCCCGGAACCTCGGTCTGACGGACCAGCAGGCTGAAGACTGCGTCCAGGAGGCGATGGTCCGACTGTGGACGCAACTGGAACGGGATGTCCACGTGGTCGATCCCAAGGGTTGGGCGTACCGCACCGTGTATCGATTGGCGATGGATGAGCACCGGCGGCGTCGCCGACGCGCTGAGATACCGCTCGAGCCTCACGGACCCGTCGGCGGTCCGGGGGAGACGACCGACGCGACTGACCGGATCGCCGCCTGGGGTGAGATCCGGCACCTCTCGATCCGACAGCGGGAGGTGCTGCACCTCCGCTACGTCGCGGACCTGCCATTCGGGCAGATCGGCGACATCCTGGGAATCACTGCCGTGGCTTCGCGCAGCCATGCAAGCCAGGCCGTGCGGACGCTCCGGCATCGGCTCGACCCGGCCTCCGACCTGGACGTTGGGCCCACCCTACGTCTCGCAGCGACTCACGTGGAGACCCACGAGTATCGTGCGTCGTCGGTGGTGACGCTAGGAACCCTGGAGGAGCCACCGGGGGGCCTGCTGATGCCGGGTGGCATTGACGTTGATCTTGGAGGGCACATCTGGGTCGTGGATGCCGGCCACGACAGGATCGCGATCTTCGCCCCCGATGGTCGATTTCTGGAGCGTTGGGGCCAGCCCGGGTCCGACCGAGGAAAGCTCTCATTTCGGCGAGCGCTGGGCACCGTCGGTGACATCCGGTTCGCCTCGGATGGCAGCTTCTATGTCGCGGACAACGGGAACTTTCGTATCCAGCGGTTCGATGGAGACCGTCGATTTGTCGGGTCGTGGGGTGGTTTCGGTCGAGGTGACGGTGAGTTCCTCGACCCGTGGTCTGTCCGCCTGGACGCGATCGGGCAGGTCTACGTTTCGGATGCCATCCGGGAGGATATCCAGGTCTTCACCTCGGACGGCCGATACCTGCGGACGATCGGACGCGGCGGTTCGGAGCCTGGACAGCTCGCCTTTCAGGGTGACGCGATGGTCCTTGGCGATCGGATGTTCGTCGCCGACCACTGGAATGCCAGGATCGCCGTGTTCGGGACGGACGGCACGCCCCACGGATCCTTGACTCGAAGCTGTTCGTTGGGCCGGATGGTCTGGATATCGGTCCGGATGGCAACCTGTATGTCGCTGACACTACCGGGAAGCGGTTCGTGGTCCTGACGCCTGATGGGCAGATCGTTTGCGCCTGGGCGGGCGATGCGTGGCTCATCAGGGCGTTGCCTGATGGCCGGATCCTGACCTCGGGCGATGACGGCGTGCAGATCCACCGGCTGCTGGCCCTGGCCTGACCTGAACGTTCGGCGTTGCCGGAGCGTCGATGTGTGGGAGGCAGGTCGGATGTCATCCGGCCAGCCCGCTCCGACGGAGGGTCATCGACGTGCAACTCGTCCCGTCTCATGGCGAAGTCATCGGCCGCCTACGCCGCGCAGGCATCGCGGCGTCGCTCGTGGTCCTTCTCGCCGGTTGCGGGGGTCAAGGCGTCAGTGGATCCCCGAGTTCACCCGCCGGATCACAAGCGCCGTCCGCTGTCATGACTCCGTCTCCATCCGCCGCGACCACATCACCGACGGTATCGCCCACGTCCGCCGCCGTTCTGGACGGCGAATCGTGGATCGTCTATCAAGGTAGCGCGTCCGGCCAGGCCGCCATCCGGCTCATCCGGCCGGACGGGTCAGGTGATCACGCGTTGTCGTCAAAGGCGACGGGAGAGCAGTTGCACCCCGACTGGTCACACGACGGGACCCGGGTCGCGTTCGCTGCTGACGGATCGGATGGGACCCGCGATATCTGGGTCGCGACCGTCGACGGTGAGAGCGTGGAACGCATCATGGATTGTGCCGCGCCGTGCGCCTGGGCGGACGATCCGGCATGGGCTCATGACGATCGTTCGATCATGTACCAGCAGGGCACGGCGGTCGGAAGTGATGGGGTCGGCGTCGGATCGATCGAGGCGATCGACGTCGACTCACGCGAGACACGAACCGTGTTCACCGGCGCCGATCGTGAATACGCCTTCACGCCGCGCTGGTCGCCAGACGGACGATCGATCGTCCTGGAGTTGGACCGGTTCGACAGCGCTCGACTCGACGCATCGGTCGTCGTCGAATCCACGATCGGCGTGGTGGACCTCGCCGACCATAAGGAGACCTTCCGACCGCTGATGCCATGGGGCTCCAGGGCTGCGTACCCGGACTGGCATCCAGTCGACGACCGCATCGTCTTCGCCAAGCCATCGGAGTCCGGCAGCGGTGACCAGCTGTTCGTGGTCGGTTCGAACGGCGCCGGACTCCGGCAGGTCGGCCTGTTCGGTGGGTCGAGTGGCCGCGCGATCCAGCCCACATGGACGCCGGACGGGACGCGGATCAGCTTCGTGGTGGAGGACGAAGTCGGGGTTCGTCCGAATGCGGCGACGGTCCTGCCCGACGGCAGTGGCCTGGAGCGTGTTCCGTACGACCAGACGCAACAGACGCATCCCCGCCTGCGACCGTCGCCGTAAGTTTTCCCGGCTCGGTGGCTGGCTCGGATGCATCGTGCCCGCGCCGTGTAGATTCCGTCGATGACCGACCGAGACACCCGGCCCGCCGGGACCCGCTCCATCGAAGCGCTGACCGACGAGTTCCGCGGGCGCGACTACATCACGGACCGGTCGCTCGCGACGGCCGTGTTCCTGGCGCTTGAACTCGGTCGGCCCCTCCTTCTGGAGGGGGAGGCGGGTGTCGGCAAGACGGAGCTCGCCAAGGTCCTCGCCGCGAGCCTCGGCGCTCCGCTGATCCGGCTCCAGTGCTACGAGGGCCTGGACGTCAACACGGCCGTGTACGAGTGGAACTACCCGCGCCAGATGCTCGAGATCCGGCTGCTGGAGGCTCGAGGCGAGGCCGACCGGGCGACCGCGCACGACATCTTCGGGAAGGACTTCCTCATCCGCCGGCCCCTCCTCCAGGCGCTCGAGTCTGTGGATGGCATCGCGCCCGTCCTGCTGATCGACGAGATCGACCGCGCAGACGAGGAGTTCGAGGCGTACCTGCTGGAGATCCTGTCCGACTTCCAGGTCACGGTCCCGGAGATCGGCACGATCAAGGCCGAGCTGCCGCCGCGTGTGATCCTGACCTCCAACCGGACGCGAGAGGTCCACGACGCGCTCAAGCGTCGTTGCCTCTATCACTGGATCGACTTCCCGACGGCGCAGAAGGAATTCGAGATCGTCCTCGCCCGGGTGCCGGAGGCGCCCGAGGCCCTGGCGCGCGAGGTGGTCGGCTTCGTCCATCGGCTGCGCGAGGCAGACCTGACCAAGGTCCCGGGGATCGCCGAGACGCTCGATTGGGCGGCCGCGCTCCTGTCACTCGGTGCGCTTGAGCTCACCCCGGAGATCGTGGACGAGACGCTGGGCGTCGTCCTCAAGTACGAAGAGGACATCCGCCAGGTCAAGGGCGAGCAGGCCAGGCGATACCTGGCGGAGACCGCCGCCGGCGGCTGAGGCGACGACGATGACCGACCCCGCCATCGCCAGGATGCCGTTCGGCGCCGAGGTGGACGGCCGTCGGCTGCTGGCCGAGGCGGTCGGCTTCGCGCGGGCACTGCGCGCGGCTCGCCTGTCCATCGACCTTGGCGCATCGGTGGACTTCGCCCGCGCACTGACGCTGGTCGAGATCGGTGATCGGGAGCAGGTCCGCGGCGCGGGGGCGGCGATCTTCGTGCGGCGGCGGGACGATCGCGCCACGTATGACGCCGTCTTCGACCGGTGGTGGCGACGTCGTGGGTCGCGTGTGGGGGCCGACTTCCAGGCACCGCCGCTGCGCCGGCAGGACGACCCGGACCATCTGGAGCCCGACCAGGCCGGCGCGATGGAGCCGGAAGCGGGCCAGGAGTCCATGGCGGCCCAGCCAGAGGAGCGCGGTGTCCCCATCCCCGCCGACGGTGAGGATGCCTCGGACGATGACGCCGCGATCGAGGGCGTCGTCGTCGCGCCGGACGCCTACTCCCAGGGCGAGGTCCTCCGCCATCGAGAGTTCGACCGGATGACGCCGGCCGAACTGCGCGAGGCGGAGCGACTGGTGGATGCCCTCATCCCACGCCTCGAGCGCCGGCGGACCCGGCGGTACGAACTCCACGACCACGGCCGACGTCTCGCGCCGCGCGCGATGTTCCGGCGCAACCTGGGCACCGGCGGTCAGTTGCTCACCTGGGTCTGGCGGCGCCCGATCCGCGAGCCACGCTCGCTGGTGGTCCTGTGCGACATCTCGGGTTCCATGGAACGTCACTCGCGGCTGTTGCTGCGGTTCGTCCAGGCGCTGTCGGCCGCATCCGAGGTCAAGACCGAGTCGTTCGTGTTCGGGACGCGGCTCACCCGCGTGACGAGGCTGATGCGCGACCGGGATCGCGACCGGGCACTCGCGCGTGTCGCCGATTCGGTCAACGACTGGGCCGGCGGGACCCGCATCGGCGAATCGTTCCGCACGTTCAACCAGCACTGGGCGCGCCGATCGCTGCGCACCTCGGGCGTGGTGATCGTGGTCTCCGACGGCTGGGATCGCGGCGATCCGGCGCTCGTCGCCACCGAGACCGCGCGTCTCCGACGCAACTGCCACCGCCTGGTCTGGCTCAACCCGCTGGCCGGGACGCCCGGCTACCAGCCACTCGCCGGCGGGATGCGGGCGGCCTACCCGTACATCGACGACTTCCTGCCGGCCGGCACGGTCGCCAGCCTGGAGCGGCTCGGTGAGATCCTGGGCGGTGTCCGGGCCGGCGACACGCGCCGGGGAAGCGAGGCCGCGGCGCATGCCTCGTTGCCGGGCATGTCCGGTCCGCTGGTCGGGGCCGTGCCTGGTGTGGTCGGCGGCGAACGCATCTCCCCATCCGAACCGAGGCCGATGCGATGAAGGAACTGCTGGAGACCCTGGCCACCTGGGAGGCGTCCGGAGCCGACGTCGGCCGAGCCGTCGTGGTGCGGACCTTCGGGTCGGCCCCGCGGCCAGAGGGCGCGGTGCTGCTGTATGCGGCCGACGGCCGGATCGCCGGCTCGGTCAGCGGCGGATGCGTCGAAGGCGCGGCGGCGGAGGAGATCGAGCACGCGCGCGAGACCGGTCACGCCCGGGTCATCCGCTACGGGATCAGCGACGAGCAGGCCTGGGACGTCGGCCTGGCCTGCGGCGGCACGATCGATGTCCTGGTCGAGCCGATCGTGCCCGCGACCATCGTCAACGCCGCGAAGGCTTCGATCGGCTCGGGCGGGCACGGGTCCGCGGTCATCACGCCACTCCCCGCGGACTCGCCGCCGGGCGCGTTCGGGCCGCACGAGCCAGGCAGCGGGGCGCCGCCGGAGCACGAACTGGTCGTCACGGACGACGGGACCCTGACCGGATCCCGCGGCTCCGCGACCGCCGATGCCGCGCTCGTGGAGGCCGCGACCGAGGCCCTGCGGCGTGGCCTGTCACGCACCGTGGAGATCGACGGTCGCTCGCTGTTCATCGAGGTCTTCCCGGTCCGGCCCCGCCTGGTCGTCGTCGGTGGCGTGGAGGTCGCTCGGTCGCTCGTTCGGCTGGCGCGCGAGCTCGGCTTCGAGACGGTCGTCGTGGACGGCCGAGCGTCCTTTGCCACGCCCGAGCGATTCCCGGACGTGGACCGGCTCGTCATCGGGTGGCCGGACGAGGTCGCCGAGGAGATCGGCCTCGGCCCGAACGACGCCGTGGCGGTCCTGTCGCACGACGTGAAGTTCGATGAGCCGGCGATCGTCGAAGCCCTGCGGCGCGGATGCCGGTACGTCGGCGCGGTCGGCTCACGAAAGACGCAGGGCGATCGGCGGACGAGGTTGCTGGCAGCCGGCGTCCCGGAGGCGGACCTGGCGCGACTCCGCGGACCGGTCGGGCTTGACCTTGGCGGCCGGGCGCCATCGGAGACCGCGCTCGCGATCCTGGCCGAGATCGTCGCGGATCGGTATGGCGGGTCCGGCCGGCCGATGTTGGACCTTGTCACGTCCCGAACCTGACCGTTGACCGAGAGGAGGTATCGATTTGGACGTGAATGGATCGACCACCGTTCGAACCCCGGCCGAGCTCGAGCGCGACACGCCGGACCTGCTGCGACGCGCCGCCGAGTTGGCGATCGCCTATCGAGCGAGCCTCCCCGAACGCCGGGTCGGGGCACAGCCGGGCATCACCGCCGAGGCCCTGCGCTCGACGCTCGGCGGCCCGGTCCCGGAGCACGGTGAAGATCCCGGTGCCGTCATCGAGGCGATGGCCCGGGACATCGAGCCCGGTCTGGTCGCCATGGGATCCCCGCGCTACTTCGGTTTCGTCATCGGCGGTTCGGTGCCCGCTGCCCTCGCCGCGGATTGGCTGACATCGGCCTGGGAACAGAACGTCGGGCTGTTCCTGGGCACGCCGGCGGCATCGGTCATCGAGGAGATCACCGGCGAGTGGCTGATCGACCTGCTGGGGTTGCCGGCCGGATCGTCGGTCGGGTTCACCACGGGCGCCACGGTGGCCCACTTCGTCGCGGTCGTGGCCGCCCGGCACGCGGTCCTGCGAGCGGTGGGCTGGGATGTCGAAGAGGCCGGGCTCATCGGGGCTCCCGCCATCCACGTGCTGGTGGGCGCGGATGTGCACACGTCACTGCTGAAGGCGCTGCGGATGGCCGGGCTGGGGCGTGGTCGGGCGATCCGCGTGGCCAGCGACGACGAGGGACGGATGCGTCCGGCCGAGCTGGCTCGCGTCCTGGACGGCCTCCCGCCGGGGCCGACGATCGTGTGCGCGCAGGCCGGTGAGGTGAACACCGGCGCCTTCGACGACTTCGACGCCATCGCCGACGTCGTGGCCACGCGACCGGGGACCTGGCTGCATATCGACGGCGCATTCGGGCTCTGGGCGGCCGCGACTCCTTCGATGCGGGGCTACCTGCGCGGACATGACCGGGCGGACTCCTGGACGACCGACGCCCACAAGTGGTTGAACGTGCCGTACGACTCCGGCCTGGTCTTCATCCGTGATGTGGCTGCCCACCGGGCGGCGACCGGCGTCGCCGCGGCCTACCTCCCGCCCGCGCCGGGAGCGGAGCGGGACCCGTTCGACTACGTACCGGAGCTCAGTCGTCGCGCGCGCGGGTTCGCGATCTACGCCGCCTTGCGGTCGCTGGGTCGCGACGGCATCGCGGAACTCGTGGAGCGGGACTGCCGCGTCGCGCGCCGGATGGCGGACGGTCTGGCGGCGATCCCTGGAGCGGATGTCTTCAACGAGGTCGTGCTCAACCAGGTCATGGTCCGATTCGATGACGACGACGCGATCACCCGCGAGGTGGCGACCCGGCTGCAAGAGGAGGGGACCGCGTGGCTGGGCGGGACCACCTATCCACGGCCGCGTCGCGCTCCGGATCTCCGTCTCGAACTGGGCCACGACCGAGGAGGACGGCGACCGACGGTGGAGGCGATGGCTCGCTGTCTCACCGATGCCCGGGCCGCCCGCGCGAACGCCGGGTGAGCGAACGCCCGGTGAGCGAACGCACGACGGCGATCGTCCTGGCGGCCGGTTCCGGTTCCCGGTTCGGCGGCGGCAAGCTGCTTGCCGGCCTCGATGGTCGGCCGATCCTCCAGCATGTCCTGGATGCGCTTGCGGCTGTCGGCCTCGACGACGTCGTCGTGGTCCTCGGCCGGGACGGTGACTCGATCGAGCGCGAGATCGCCTGGCGCACCGAGCGCCGGATCGTGAACCCGGAGCCTGAACGTGGCCTGGCGAGTTCGCTCCAGACCGGCGTTGCCGCCCTCGGCCCCGGATGTCGCGGCCGCGCTGATCGTGCTCGGCGACCAGCCGCGGCTGTCGGTGGCGACCATCCGGGCCATCCTCGACTGCCCCGACGATCCGGCTCGCCCGATCGTCGCCCCGCGCTACGACGACGATGGAGGCCGGAATCCGGTCCTCCTCGGTCGTGCCGCGTTCGGTCTCGTCGCCGAGGTCCACGGTGACAGGGGGCTCGGTCCGATCCTTGCGGCCCATCCGGAACTCGTGCAGGAGGTCATCGTGAGCGGCGCCAACCCGGACGTGGACACCCGCGAGGATCTGGCGGCGCTTGCGGAGGCGGCCTGGGCCGACCGCGTCCGCGCCAACAACGAGCAGGTGGATCGTTTCCGGGAGGTCCCTGACGGCAAGGACTTCTACGCACCCGTCCGCTCGCTGTTCCGGGCGGACCCGACACGGACGGACGATCCCGTCCTGGCGGCGCTCCTGCGGGTCGCGCGACCCGGGCGATACCTGGCTGGACGTGGGTGCGGGCGCCGGTCGGTTCGCGCTGCCGCTCGCTCGGGCGCTTGACGTCTCCGGTGGATCCGTCATCGCCCTCGACGCATCGGCGTCCATGCTCGAGGCGGCCCGCGAGATCGCAGCCGACTACGACATCCAGGATCTCCGCACGATCGAGGCTCGCTGGCCGCCGGCAGACTCGAGCGCGCTGGACATCGTCCGCTCGGATGTCGTGCTCATCGCGCACGTCGGCTATGACGTCGAGGCGATCGGGCCGTTCGTGACGGCGATGGAGGCTGCCGCCCGCCGTGAGCTGGTGGCGGTCCTGATGGACCAGATGCCCGCCTCGGCAGCCGATGCCTTCTGGCCGCCTGTCCACGGCGAGGCGCGCGCCGGGCTCCCTGCGCTGGACGACTTCGTCGAGCTCCTCCAGGCGCGCGGCCGGTCGCCGAGTGTCGAGCGGGTCACCGACGAACGGCGCCGGTTCGAGTCGCGCGAGTCGCTGGAGGGGTTCGTGCGGCGCCAGTTGTGGATCGATGCCGCCGGCCCGAAGGAGGCCAGGTTCCAGGCGGCGCTGGACGAGCTGGCCGTGCCCGACGGCGACGGCTGGACGATCCTGGGTCGCGGCCCGGTCGACATCGGGATCGTGAGGTGGGCGGCGCCTGGATGAGATGGGGTGTCGGATGCCCAGGCGAACGAGTCTCGGCCGAAGGCCTGATGTGGATCCGACGCAACCGGACGACCCGTCGCGGCGTCTGGCTGTCGACGGGTCGGTCCAGTCTGGCCCCAAGATCCCAGAGGTCCCTGATGTTCGCCTTTCGCCCAGCCGTCGGCGTGCTCGCCGTCCTGACCCTCGTCCTTGTGGCGGCCTGCGGCACGACGACGCCGTCGGTCGCACCGTCGGGACCGCCATCGGCACCCCCGGCCGGTGCCGCCGGATCCGCGACTTGGTGGGTCGACACGACTCTCATCCCGCTGCCACCGGAGACCACCAAGATCGATGGGTTCGTGATGGAGAGGGCGTGCGCCAGCGGCCGATCGCCGGCGGGCCGCGTGAGCGAGCCAGTCATCGAGTACGGCGTCGCGACCGTCACCGTCACGTTCACGATCTTGCCGCCTCCCGGTGAGGCCCAGGATTGCCAGAGCAACCCGGAGTTCCCGGTCGAGGTCACGCTCACAGAGCCGCTCGGGGAGCGGGCGCTGCTTGACGGGAGTTCCGCGCCGCCTCGCGACGCGACGACGCTCCCGTAAAGGCATCCTGACGGTGGTCCCGGTCCGCTGCGGGGCCCAAGCCCCTCCAGGTCCTGCTCAGAGCCCGAGGATCCTGCGATCGCGGCGCTGGGAGGAGATGACGCCGCGCCAAGTCCTGCTCACAGCCCGAGGGCGAAGCCCGATGAGCGCCTGCGAGGCCGCCGGCCGGGCTCTGAGCAGTAGGTTCGGCGGATCTGGAGCCAGGATCGGTCGTCTCTGCTCGAACCCCGGGCTCTGAGCAGGGTCCGAGGGCTCGAATGCAAGTCAAGGCTCGAATCCCGGGCTCTGAGCAACGGCGCCCCCTGGCCCGTGGCGCTGCCTCCCCGCGAAGTCAGCGTCGTCCCACGGCCGATCGTTGCTCCGGCAGGGAGCTGCATTGACTCGGGCCGACCCCGGGCCGATACTGACCGGCAACTTCCCCAAGCTCCGGATCCCGGTACCACGGCCGAGGAAGGGCCGCCTGGTACGCCCGATCCGCGATCGTCGCCACAGCTCTGAGCCCGTCCGGGCTGGACGGGCCGACATCGTCGCCGCGTGAAGCGGTGGAGGAGGGTCGCAGCGCGATGATTCCCGGCCAGTTCGACTATGTCCGCCCGGGGAGCCTGGGCGAGACCTTGCAGATCCTCAAGGATCGAGAGGGTGAGGCGAAGCTGCTGTCGGGCGGCTACAGCCTCATCCCGCTGATCAAGTTGCGACTCGCCCAACCGGCCCTGCTCGTGGACCTCCGCGACGTGACCGGCCTCGACGGCATCGGCGAGACTGACGACTACCTGGGCATCGGCGCTAAGGCGACCCACCGCCAGATCCACGAGAGTCGCCGCGACCGCGAACTACCCGCTGCTGCACGACGTGTCCGCCGTCATCGGCGACCCGCAGGTCCGCAACTGGGGCACGATCGGTGGCTCGATCGCCCATGCGGATCCCGCCTCGGACTGGCCGGCGGTGCTGCTGGCGACCAGCGCGACGGTCATCTGCACGAGCCAATCCGGGGAGCGGTCCATCGCGGCCCGTGACTTCTTCCTCGACACGTTCACGACGGCGATCGAGCCGACCGAGGTCCTGACCCAGATCCGGTTCCCGCGCCGCCCCAAGGGGGCGGGGGCGGCGTACGAGAAGCTGGAGCGCAAGGTCGGCGACTTCGCCACGGTCGCGGTCGCCGCGATCGTCCGTCTCGCCGCCGATGGCAGCATCGCGAGCGCGGGGATCGGCGTGACCGGTGTCGCCGAGACGCCGTTCGCCGCCACGGACGGCGAGGCCGTCCTGGCCGGCAACGCGCCGTCCGACGCGCTGTTCCGTCAGGCCGGCGCCGCCGTCGCGGCGCAGTGCCGACCCGGCGGTGACGTCCGGGGCCCGGTCGAGTACAAGCGGGCGATGGCCGCGGAGATGACCCTCAGGGCGCTCCGAACCGCCACCCAGCGCGCCCTCGCGTACGCGTAGGAGACAGAGACACGATGACGACCCAGCACATCACCGTCACCGTCAACGGGGAGGCGCACGAGGCGGACGTGGAAGCGCGCCTCCTGCTCGTCCACTTCCTGCGCGACGACCTCGGCCTGACCGGCACGCACATCGGTTGCGACACGAGCAACTGCGGCGCCTGCACGGTCCACGTCGACGGCGAGAGCGCCAAGTCCTGCACGATGCTGGCGGTCCAGGCGGACGGCCGGCAGATCAAGACCATCGAAGGGATGGCGGACGGCGCCACCCTCCACCCGCTCCAGCAGGCGTTCTGGGACCAGCACGGCCTGCAGTGCGGCTTCTGCACCCCGGGGATGATCATGCAGTCCGCGTGGCTGCTCGGCGAGAACCCGGACCCCACGGAGCAGGAGATCCGCGAGGGGATCAGCGGCAACCTGTGCCGCTGCACCGGCTACGTGAACATCGTGAAGTCCATCCAGCAGGCGGCCGCCGAGATGGCCGCCGCCGCCGAGACCCAGACCGGTTCGCCGGTCGCGGCCGGCTGAGCGGGGAGTGACGAGATGACGACAGAGGCAGAGCCCCGCACCAGCGCCGCCATCGGGGGCATGGGCCACTCGGTCAAGCGCAAGGAAGACCCGCGCTTCATCCGTGGCCAGGGCGAGTACATCGACGACGTCAACCTGCCCGGGCAGCTGTGGCTGGACATCGTCCGTAGCCCGTACGCCCACGCGAAGATCAAGTCGATCGACGCCTCGGAGGCGCTGAAGATCCCCGGTGTCGCCGCCGTCGTGACCGGCAAGGATCTGGAGGGCTACAAGCTCCACTGGATGCCGACGCTGGCGGGTGACATGCAGATGGTGCTCCCCGTGGACACCGTGATGTACCAGTCGCAGGAGGTCGCGGCGGTCATCGCCACCTCCCGCTATGCCGCCGCCGACGGGGTCGCCGCGGTCCTCGTCGACTACGAGCCGCTGCCGGTCATCGTCGACCCGTTCAAGGCGCTCGAGCCGGACGCCTTCGTCCTCCGGCCGGACCGCGGCCCGGACAAGCAGACCAACCACATCTGGCACTGGGAATCCGGCGACCGGGCCGCGACGGACGCCGATCTGGCCGCCGCCGATATCCACATCGAGCAGGACATCTACATCCCGCGGATCCACGTCGCCTCCATCGAGACCTGCGGCTGCGTCGCGGATTGGGACCCCGTCCGCGAGCAGCTCACCCTGCACATGACCAGCCAGGCGCCGCACGCCATCCGGACGGTGCTCGCACTCGTCGCCGGGGGCGCCGGTCTGCCCATCTACGAGCAGAACATCCGGGTCAAGACCCACGACATCGGCGGTGGCTTCGGTGGCAAGGTGCCGGTCTACCCGGGCTACGTCCTGGCCGTCGCCGCCTCGTTCCTCACCGGCAAGCCGGTCAAGTGGATCGAGGACCGCTCCGAGAACCTGCAGGCCGACTCGTTCGCCCGCGACTACCACATGCACGTCGAGCTCGGCGCGACCAAGGAAGGCAAGATCACCTCGCTCAAGGCCAAGACGATCGCCGACCACGGCTACACGGACGCCGCCGCGGATCCGTCCAAGTACCCGGCCGGCCTGTTCAACGTCATCACCGGCTCGTACGACTTCCCGAACGCCTTCGTGGAAGTGGACGGCGTCTACACCAACAAGCCGCCCGGAGGCGTCGCCTACCGCTGCTCCTTCCGGGTGACGGAGGCCGTCCACGCCGTCGAGCGGATCGTCGACATCCTCGCCCACCAGATCGGCAAGGACCCGGCGCAGCTCCGGATGGAGAACTTCATCCAGCCCGAGCAGTTCCCGTACAAGACGCCCACCGGCTGGTCGTACGACTCGGGGAACTACCCGGCCGCGCTCCAGAAGGCCATGGACATGATCGACTACGCCGGGCTTCGAAAGGAGCAGGCGGAGAAGCGCGCCAACGGCGAGCTCATGGGCATCGGCATCAGCAGCTTCACCGAGATCGTCGGGGCCGGACCGTCGCACGACTTCGACATCCTGGGCATCAAGATGTTCGATTCGTGCGAGATCCGGGTCCATCCGACCGGCAAGGTCCTCGCCCGGATCGGCGTCCAGAGCCAGGGCCAGGGCCACGAGACCACGTTCGCCCAGATCATCGCCGAGGAGCTCGGGTTCCCGGTCCAGGACATCAAGATCGAGTACGGCGACACGGACACCGCGCCGTACGGGCTCGGGACGTACGCGTCGCGCTCCACGCCGGTCGCCGGCGCGGCGACCGCGATCGCGTCCCGCAAGATCCAGGCCAAGGCCCGCAAGATCGCCGCGCACCTGCTCGAGGCCTCGGAAGACGACCTCGAATGGGAGCCCGGCAAGTTCAGCGTCAAGGGCTCGCCGGACCGGTTCAAGACGATCCAGGAGATCGCCTTCGCCGCCTACACCAACCACCCGCAGGGGATGGAGGCCGGCCTCGAGGCGGTCGACTACTACGATCCGCCCAACCTGACCTTCCCGTTCGGCAGCTACATCTGCGTCGTGGACATCGACAAGGGGACCGGCCGGGTCAACGTCCGCCGGTTCGTCGCCGTCGACGACTGCGGCAACATCATCAACCCGATGATCGTGGACGGGCAGATCCACGGCGGCCTGACCATGGGCCTCGCGCCGTCGCTGTACGAGGAGATCACCTACGACGAGCTCGGCAACAACATGGCCGGCACGTTCATGGACTACCTCGTCCCGACCGCGGTGGAGGTCCCGAACTGGGAGACCGGCAAGACCATCACGCCCTCGCCGCATCATCCGATCGGCGCCAAGGGAGTGGGGGAGTCGGCCACCGTCGGCGCCCCGCCGGCCATCGCCAATGCCGTCGTGGATGCCCTGTGGCATCTCGGCGTGCGCAACATCGACATCCCGATCACGCCCCAGAAGGTCTGGGCCATCCTGCACGAGAAGGGCCTGGCCTAGGCCCCGCCGGGTCCCGGTCGCACGTCATGACCTCGCGGTCAGTCTTCATCCGCGCCGCCGAACTGGAGGCGGCCGGGCAGCCCTTCGTGGTCGCCACGGTCGTCGCGGTCCGGCGGCCGACGTCGGCGCGCCCGGGCGCGTCCGGGCTCGTCCATCCGGACGGCACGATCGAGGGCTGGGTCGGCGGCAGCTGTGCCCAGCCCGTCGTGGTCCGTGAGGCGCTTCGCGTCGCTCGCAGACGGCCAGCCCCGGCTGCTGCGGCTCAGCAAGGACGCGCCGTCCGAGGGTCGGCGCGGCGACGGGATCGTCGAACTGGTCATGACCTGTCACTCCGGGGGAACGCTGGAGATCTACGTGGAACCGCATCTGCCCGCCCCGCTGCTCTGGATCGCCGGCACGACGCCCATCGCGGGCGCGCTCGCCACCCTGGGCGCGGCGTCCGGCTGGCGCGTGACGGTGTTCGACCCGATCGCGGACCCGGACGCGTTCGCCGGCGTGGAGCGGGTCATCGTCGGCACGGACATCAAGAACCAGGACCCGGGCGCCACGCCGGCGATCGTGGTCGCGACCCAGGGGATCTGGGACGAGGAGGCGACCGCCGCGGCCCTGTCGCGTGACGCCGCCTACGTCGGGCCTGGTGGCGTCACCGACCCGCGCCGCCGTCGTGCGCGAGTGGCTCAGCGAGGAGACCATGCTCGGACCGGAGCGGATCGCGGCCCTGCGCGCCCCGGCCGGGATGGACCTCGGCGCCGAGACCGCCGAGGAGGTCGCGATCTCCATCCTCGCGGAGCTCGTCCAGGTGCGGCGCGGCCGCGCGTCGTTCGTGGCCTCGCCCGGGCCCGCGACGCTGGCCGGGCTGACCGCGGCAGAGCTGCAGATGGCTCCGATGGCCCCCGCGGTGGACGACATCGTCCTGCTCGACCCCGTCTGCGGGATGACCGTCGATCGGGCCCACGTGCGCCACCTGGCCGAGCACGATGGGATCGTCTACGCGTTCTGTTCGATGGGCTGTCGGACGAGCTTCATCCGCGAGCCCACCGCCTACCTCACCGCGTCGGTCCCATCGGCCGACTGATCCAGGCCACCGACCACACTGCCGAGGAGCTGCATGCAGCTTCGAAGGTTCTGTTCCGATCAACGCGTCCCGCGACAAGGTCTGGGCGTTCGTCATCGACCCGGAGCAGGTGGGCCAGTGCGGCCCCGGCGTCGAGAAGATCGAGGTCATCGACGCGACCCATTTCAAGGCGGTCGCCAAGGTCGGGATCGGGTTCATCAGCGCCCGCTTCAACGCGGACATGGAGTTCGCCGAGCTCGAGGCGCCGGATCGGGCGCTGATCAAGGCGCACGGCCAGGCGCCCGGCAGCGCGGTGGACGCGACCGCCGAGATGCACCTGTCGGACGGTCCGGACGGCACGACCGTCATGGACTGGAGCGCCGACGTGAACATCGCCGGCACCCTCGCCAGCGTCGGCGCGCGCCTGATCGAGGGGACGGCCAACAAGATGATCGGCCAGACCTTCGAGTGCATGAAGGGCAAGCTCGAGGCGTAGCGTCGCGGCGTCGCCGAGCTCCCCGCGTCATGGAACGGCTCACCGGGTCGTCGGGCCGGCGGCGACGAACGTCCACGTCCTGGCGGACCCGCGCACTCGCGAGGCGATCGCCATCGATACCGCGACGCCGTCGCTGGCCTGGATCGCCGACGAACTGGCCGCGCGCGACTGGACGCTCAAGCTGATCGTCTCCACGCACGGTCACTGGGACCACATCGGGGACAACGCCGCCGTCGCCGCGCACACGGGTGCGGAGATCGCCGTCCACCCGCTGGACCGCGAGCGCCTGACGAACCCCCAGCCGATGTGGGCGCCGTTCGAGATCCCGCCGTCGATCCCGGCCGTGGAGCTGGCCGAGGGCGGCGTCATCCGCTTCGGCGCGCTGCGCCTGCGGGTGCTTCATACGCCGGGCCACACGGAAGGATCGGTCTGTCTGCTCGCGGAGGACGAGGGCCTGCTGTACAGCGGCGACACGCTGTTCGCGGGCGGGTGGGGCAGGGTGGACCTGCCCGGCGGCGACGCGACCGCGATGGTGGACTCGCTGGCCCGGCTGTCCGGCCTGGAGGACCACATCGGCGTCTTCCCCGGCCACGGCGGCGCCACGACGATCGGACGCGAGCGTGCCTTGCTGGAGTTGATCCGCGACCAGGGCCGGCTCTTCGCGTGACCGATCTGGAGGCGTATCGGGAGCGGCTCGGCGTCCCCGGTCCGCTTCGCCCGGACGTCGCGACGCTGCGCGCGCTCCACGGCGCGCATCTGCGGACCATCCCGTTCGAGAACGCCAGTGTGCTGTTCGGTGAGCCGATCGAGCTGGACACGGAGCAGTTCGTCCACAAGCTCGGTGGCCAGCGGCGAGGTGGGTTCTGCTACGAGTTCAATGGGGCGTTCGCGTGTCCTGCTGCGATCGGTCGGATTCGAGGTGGACCTGCTCGAGGCGCGCGGCCACGAGGATGAGGGGCGACTGGGGCCGCGCTTCGACCACCTGGCCCTCCGGGTCATGCTCGACGAGCCGTGGCTGGCCGACGTCGGCTTCGGCTACTCATTCGTGGAACCGCTGCGGCTGGTGACCGGCGTGGATCAGCTGGATCCGGCCGGCGCGTTCCGGTTCGTGTCCGTAGAGCGACGGGTTGGACCTCGAGTGGCGCCACCGAGACGGCCGCTGGGTGCCCCACTACCGCCTGTGCCTCACCACCCGGGAGCTCTCGGAATTCGCCGAGACCTGTCGCTACCAGCAGACCGCGCCCGGGTCGCCCTTCGTGGGCCGCTGGAACTGCACGATCGCGGGGCAAGGCAGCGACGGTACGACTCTGTCGGGGCGCCACTTCATCGCCACTGACGGCACGGTCCGCGACGAACGCGACCTCTCCGACGATGAGATCGCCACGGTCCTGGCGACGTCCTTCGGCATCCACGCCCGGGTCGTCGACGGCCGCTGGCAGCGTCTGGGCTCGTCCAGCGCCTGATCGAGCCGTGCTGGGCGGTCTCGTCGGACAAGATGGATCCGCGCCCGGTGATCGCCGCTAGAGAGTGCGTCGGTAGGCCGCGGATCGTCCCGCGATGGTGAAACCGAGGCCTTCATACAGGCCCAGTGCACCGGTACGGTTTTCGGAGTCCACGCCCAGCATCGCCTCGCTCATCCCCGCCATGTGGAGCCGTACCATCCCGGCTGTTGTCAGCGCCCGGCCCAGGCCGCGGTTCCGCCATGGTCGGCGCACGCTGATCCGCTCGAGCCAACCCCGCTGGACACCGAGAGCCTCGTTCTCCTCGAGCCAGATCCACCCCTGAGCGACGCCCGCGACCTGGTCGCCATCCCAGGCCACGACCCACAGCGAGGTGTCGAGGGCTGGGTGTCCGAACGTGCTGGTGAAGTCGTTGTCCATATCTGTTCGGGCGCCCCAGTGATCCTGGAACGCCTCATGCTCGGCCTCCCAGATCGCGCGGTGCTGGTCGGGCGTGACCGGGCGCAATTCGATCCCATCGGGCACGGGCAGCTCGCGCACGGTCTCGATGTGCGGGCGCACCATCTCGAAGTAGTGGCGAACCGCGTCGAATCCCCGGGCGGCCAGGATCGCCCGATGGCCGTCCTCCCGCTCGTTGGCATACGCCTGGGCCAGGACCACGGCACCCTGGATCCTCTGCCTGGGCCCGAACCCTCGCCCGGGCCAGGTTGGCGTCCAGGATGGCGCTCCCCATCCCGCGCCGACGCCACGACGGGTGGACGTGTCCCATCGCCTCATAGGTCGGCACGCCGTCACGGACGATCCGTGCCACCACCCCGAACGCAACGAGATCACCGGCTGCCTCGACGAACACGATGTCGGTACTCGGGACCAGGGACTCGGAACCGTCGTAGTCGGCGCGGATGTCGGTCCCGGTCGGCAGCCAGGGGATGCCATCGTGCCGATCGGTCACGCGGATCAGGGCCGCCATGGCGTCGTAGTCGTCCGCATCCCTGAAGGGCCGGGCGGTGAGACCGTCGTCCGTCGGGAGGCCCGGGATGATCATGGCACGCGTGCCGGTAGTGGCTTGCGCCAGTCGATCGTGCTCGATGCGACTTCGAAGCCCAGCGATGCGTAGAGGTCCATCGCCTGGTTCGGGTTCGCCCCGTCCACCCCGAGGGAGGCGGAGGACATCCCGCGATCGCGAAGGGTCCCGAGACTGTGCGCGATGAGGGCCCTGGCGAGACCTTGACGCCGCCACCGCGCGCCGGTCCAGACGGTCGCCAGCTCCCCTCGAGCGCGTCCGTGATGGGCGTTCGCCACCGGATCGATCCGGTTCCAGATGCCGCCGGCGACCTCGTCGCCGTCGAAGGCGACGACCCATGTCGAGATGTCCGGGAAGTCCGCTGCGAAGCGAGCCCAATGGAGCTCCGTCCACTCCTCCTCGTCGCGATGGTCGCGGAACGCCTCGCGCGCCGCCTCCCAGATCTGGCGCCGCTGCACCTCGTCCACGGGCCGCACCTCGATGCCCTCGGGCAGGGCGACCCAGGGGATATCGTCCAGCGTGGCTCGGACCATCTGGTAGCCTCGGGCGACCTCGGTCCAGCCATTGCGTTCGAGCAGGGCGCGACCCGCGATGTCAGAGCCATGCGTGTACGCGAACAGCTGCCCCGACCGATCGTTCGGGACCTCGCTGACCATCACCTCGAGCCGTCGCTCAGACCAGCTGAGCATCGCCTGGCCGATGCCCTGCCCGCGCTCGGTCGGATCGAGGACGCAGAACGAGAAGAACTGACGCTGCCCGTTGGTCAGGTCGTTCCAGTCCACCCGGACATACCCGATCGTCCGTCCCTGGCGCTCGACGATGACGAGGTCCCGGGACAGGTCGCAATGCGGCAGGTGGCTGTACGTCCGGGTCATCTCCTCGACGTTGATGAGCTCGTCGACGCCCGCCTCGTCACGAGTCCGCTGGTTCGCGGCGGCCATGCCGACGAGATCGCCGAAGCCCGTCCAGTGCCGGAAGCGGAGTCCGGGGACTTCCGGGCGATGTGGGATGGCGACCTCGTCCGCGGGGCCGACAGGGCTGGTCATCGGTCGTCTCCGTACTTGCGCTTCATGTGCTCATTGACCGACTTGTGGATGAGCTTCCAGGTGCGCCGGCTCTCGGCGCGGGCGCGTGGGTCCTCCTGGCGGGCCATCCTCGCCTGTTCGCGTTCGAGCTTCCGGAAGCTGGCCAGGCGCGCCTCGTCGAGGCGGCCGTCCGCGATCGCCAGCCGCACGGCGCAGCCCGGCTCGCCCTCGTGTGCGCAGTCGCTGAATCGGCAGGTGGCGGCGATCTCGGCGACCTCGTCGAACGCCGCCTCGAGGCCCGCCTCCGCCCCGAGGACCTCGAGCGAGCGGATCCCGGGCGTGTCCACGAGCAGCGCGCCACCGGGCAGTTCGAACAACTCCCGGTGGGTGGTCGTGTGCCGGCCGCGAGAATCGGATCCACGCACCGCGGCGGTCGCCTGGCGATCCTCGCCGAGCAGCGCGTTGACGAGCGTGGACTTGCCGACCCCGGACGACCCGAGGATGGCGGCCGTCGTGGCCGGCTTCAGGTGCGCTCGGAGCTCATCGAGTCCCTGGCCCGTCCATGCCGAGACGGCCACGATCGCCACGCCGGGCGCGATGGCCTCGACCGCGACGATCCGGCCATCGATATCGTCGGCGAGGTCCGCCTTGTTCAGGATGACGACCGGCAGGACCTCGCTGGACCAGGCCACCGCGAGGTAACGCTCGATCCGGCGCAGGTTGAAGTCGTTGTCGAGGCCTGCCACGAGAAGTGCGACATCCACGTTCGAGGCCATGACCTGCTCGTCGTCCAGCCCGAGACAGCAGGCGGCTGGCGTCGGAGGCCATCCGCTTGAACGTGGTCCGCCTGGGCAGGACGACGACGATGACACCGTTGGCGTCCATCGCGACCCAGTCGCCGACCGTCGGGTAGTCCGATGCCGCGAGGGCATCGAAGCGGAAGGAGCCGGACACCGTGGCGGACCTGTCCCCGGTGGCATCGCGCACGATCGATGCCTCGCGGTGGACGGCAACGACCCGCGCCGGCCGATGACCGGCCGATGCGTGACGCGGCGAAGGCTGCCTCCCACGCCTCGTCCCAGCCAAGGGCCAGGAGGCTGTCGTCGGCGGTCGAAACGGGCGGGCGATCCATGTCAGCCCACCCGCTTCAGCTTGCCCGTGCGCTTGGCGTAGCGCTCGGCCTTGCCGAACGCCCAGAGGCCGAACGGGATGTACAGCACGCCCATGACGACGAGCGGCCAGATGTCGAACAGCAACTCGTCGACGGGCGTGCCGTCGATGAGCCCGGCGCGCACGCCCTCAAGCACGTACGTGGCCGGCGACAGTCTCGAGAGCACCTGCATCCATTCGGGCAGGATATCCACCGAGTAGTAGACACCGGACACCAGGAGCAGGACGGACTGCAGCACGAACGTCATCTGGGCGCCACGCTCCACGTACAGGAGCGGCAGGATCGCGGCGATCATGCCGATCCCCACGAAACTGAACGAGCCCAGCAGCATGAACGCGCCGACCGTCGCCGGGTTCGCCGCTGACAGGTCCAGCTGCGGGAAGAACAGGATCATCGCCACGAAGATCACGGACGTGTGGACCAGTCCGTAGACCATCGCGTACGTCACCGAACCCAGCAGCTGGGACGAGCGCCGGATGGGCGCCATCATCGTGTATTCGAGGGTTCCTTCCCAGCGCTCGACCGAGATCGTCTCGGCGATCCAGCTGAACACGACCGACAGGTAGTTCCAGAAGATCGCCCCGATCATCAGGGACAGCAGCAGCGTCTCGCTGCCCTGCTCCACGCCGATGAGCGAGATCGAGAGCGCGCCCGCGACCGAGTAGACCAGGAACGCGAGTTCCCAGCCCCAGTAGCGGCGTGTCAGGAAGAAGTTGCGCTCGATGAAGGCGTAGGACGCCTTCAACTCATGGGTGACGACGGTCACGGGAGGATCTCCTTGCGAGGTCGCTGGCTCGACCCCTTAGCGGGATCGAGCCAGCTCGAGAGAGGGTTCCGCCGCAAGACGCTCACCGAACCGGATGATCCGGTGGCCGACGATGCGACGGATGGACGTGTCCGAGCGGGCGGCGCGTCGCGTGTCCGCGGCGTGCGCGATGTCCCGCTCGATCCGCTCCTGCGCCAGCTGGAGCAGGTAGCGCGAGTCGCTATGCATGTGTCTTCACCTCCCTTCAGTCGTCCTCGGACTCGTCCTCCTCGACGTCGTCGTCGAGGGAACGGCCGGTGTAGGTCATGAACACGTCTTCCAGGGTCGCCGGGCGACCCAGGCGGGTTGCCGTCATGGCCCGAAGGCCTGCCGGCGTGTCCTCCGCGACGACCTTGCCGTCGTTGAGGATCGTGATGCGGCCACAGAGGCGTTCCGCCTCGGCCAGGTCGTGGGTGGTCAATACGATGGTCGCGTCGTGGGTCTCTCTCAGTTCTTCGATGAAGGTCTGGACGTCCAGCTTCGAGCGGGGATCCAGGCCGGTGGTCGGCTCGTCCAGCAGCAGCAGCGTCGGGCTGGTCAGCAGGGCTCGCGCGATGGCGACCTTCTGCTGCATCCCTCGGCTCATCTGCTCCACGGGCCGTCCGATGCGCTTCTCCGCGATGCCCAGTCGTCCCAGGATCGCGATCGCGTCCCGCTTCGCCGTCCCGCCGTCCAACCCGTACAGGCGGGCGGCGAACAGCAGGTTCTCCATCGGGCTCAGCTTCTTGAAGAACGCGGCGTCCACGCTGACCCGGTTGATCAGTCGCTTGACCGCCATCTCGTCACGCTCGATGTCGTGGCCGAAGACCTCGACGCGTCCCTCGTCCAGGGTCAGGAGACCGCAGATGAGGCGGATGAGCGTCGACTTGCCCGAGCCATTCGATCCGAGGATCCCCTGGACATCGCCACGCTCGAGGCGCATGGACACATCGGAGATCGCAGCGACCGGCTTCTTCTTCCGCCCGACGACGAACCGCTTGCTGACGCCATCGATGACGAGGGCGGCCGGGCCGGCGGGCCGGACATCGGCTGGACGAGCTGTCGAGCCGTTCTTCAGTTCGGGACTCAGGGTGGCTGTCACGGGATGACTCCAGATGATCGGGGCGGGTGGTCCTGGAGGAGTTCCGGGGAGACGATCGCCCGCGGAAACGGCAAGAGCCGCGGGCCGTCCGACTGCGTCACGTCGGTGGGCCTCGCGGCTCTGGTGACCTGGTCCGCCTCTCAAGGTGGCAAGGGCAACAAAAAAGCCGGGGGCCCGATCTGGCCCACGGCTCGTGGTTCGTCCGGTCGGCGGTCCTGCCGCCTGCGGTCTAGCTCGAGATAGGGCACAGATCTCCCACGCACGTCGGCCGAGGTCGGCGCGACACGCATTCGGAGAGAGAAGCGATTTGTCATATCGGGACCCCTCCTTGCAGGGTGGGATTCTGGTCGCGGTTGCGAGCCGAGCGGGAGTCTACGCCTCGTCCTCGGCGCGTGTCAACCCGAGCCGCACGATGGGACGGACCGGGCTGCGGGCGTTCCATTGCCGCCGCTCGATGACTCGAAAGCCTGCACGCTCGAACATGCGTAGGGTCCCGTGATAGGCATTCGCCGGAGCGATGCGTTCGCCGGACGTGTCCACTGGATAGGCCTCCAGCATCGTCGCGCCATGGTCCCTGGCGTACTGGATCGCCGCATCCAGCAGGGCTGACGCGATCCCGGCCCCACGCGCCCGACGCGAGACCACGAAGCACACGATGGACCATACCGGGGTGTCGTCCACCGGGGCGAGGACCTTGGAGTAGGCGAGTCGCTCGTAGTCACCGCGAGGGGCGAGACTTACCCAGCCGACGGCCACGTCGGCACGATAGGCGATCAGGCCCGCAGCCGGGTCCGTCCCGGCGATGTCCTCCAGGGCGGCTCGATTTCCCGCGGCGGTCGAGTTCGTCCAGTCCCGGCCACGGAACCGGAAGTAGGTGCACCAACACCACTTCGGGTCACCACCCTCCTCGAACAGGGCGGCCAGGTCCGGGAATCGCTCCGGAGTCAGCGCTACGACTGCCAGGTCATCCACGGTTCTCGCCTCGGCGGCTGGGCTCGTCGATCGAGGCCATGACCAGGAGAACGGGATGTCAGGGGCAGTTCTTGGTGATCCAGGCCACCGAGTCCTGGACGCCTTTCTGGCGCTCAGGGGACTGCCCCTGGCCGAGAGTCTCGGGTTGGGCCCCGCCGGCCACCATGCTCTGCCCGAACTCGTCGAGCACGTCGGCCAGGAGCCCGGCCGCAGCCGCGATCTCCGCGCGGTGCGGTCGCACGCATGTCTGTGGCGGCGACCCGGAAACCGGCGCCTGTCTCCTCGTCGTGTCCGCATTGCGAGCGTCCTGATACTCGGCCCACGCTGCGCAAAAGTCGGTTGCCCCACCGCCCGAGGCCGGCGGGGCCGCGGGGGTCTCAGCAGCCGGCGCAGAGGCGTCGGCCGGCGCTGATGCCGCAGCCGGGGTCGCGGCCGCTGCTGTCGCTCCCGGCGCACTTGTCCCGGCGGTCGACGCCGCGGAGCATCCCGCCAGGGCGATCACTCCGAGGACGGCGATGCCCGCGAGCATGCCTGCTCGACCGCTGGATGCGTTCCGGAACATGCCAACTCCCCAGGCGCGCCAACGCCTGCCCGGACGGTTCGTCTCGCCTTCGGCACTGCGCGACGATCGGTGGCGACCGCAAGGGAACGCCGCGCCGGTGAGGATGGTCCCCGTGCCTCCCTCCGGATGGACCGGAGTATGCGCGTCAATATGCGCGGCTGCTGAGCGATTCGGGCGCTCAGCAAGGCATCGACGACTGCAACGAGCCGATCGACGTGGTCGTGACGATCCCCTCGACACGTCGGGCCAGGTCCGCATCCAGCGTCACGAACACACCGGTGTGGCCGATCTGCAGCTGGTACCAGCACCATCTTGGATCGCCCCCTTGCTCGAACAGGGCAGCGAGGTCCGCGAACCGATCCGGGGTGAGCGGCAGGATCTTGACCGCGACTGGTACCACCGCCGCCACTTCAGGTCACCGTCTCCGCGAACAGGCCCGCGAGGTCCCGGATCGGCCGCGGGTCAGGAGCTGGATGTCCACGAGCCATGCCGTCATCGGTTTCATCGTACGCGCGGGATGGACGTCGGATCTAGGGTTCCGGCGTTGGATCGGGCGTCGGGTCCGGTGTCGGGTCCGGCGTGGGGTCCGGCGTGGGATCGGGTGTCGGGTCGGGCGTGGGATCCACGGTCGGGTCGGGCGTCGCCACCGGGGTCGGGTCAGCTGTGGGATCAGGCGTTCCGGTCGGCGTGGCGGTCGCGCCCGGTGTCGCGGTCGCGCCGGCGGTGGGCTTGGTCGTAGGCGTGGATCCTGGCCTCGGCGTCGATCCCGGACTGCCCGTCGTCGGACCCGCCGCGCCGCGGGGGTCGGCAGACCCAGGCGTCGTGACCGGATCGCCGGGTTCGACGGTGGCCATGGGGTCGACCGCTGGTTCGGTCCCTGCGGGTGCGGCGGTCGCCCCGGCGCCCGGGTCCGTCGCGTAGACCGCGGGCACCGTGGGCTCGAGGGTTCCCGGTGAACTGGCGGCGCCGCCTGGAGCGAGCCTGGCGACGCCGGCGAAGCCCACCGCGGCGATGCTGATGGCCAGGGCCGATCCGATCGCTGTCGCCCGGACCACCCGTCCGAGGCGGATCTTGCCGAAGCGATTCACGCGCGCAGCGGTCGTCGTGACGGCCGGGAGCCGTGCTTGGCAGGGGTCGCTTCGATGAGAGGTCTCGCTAGCGTTGTCTGCGCCACCGGGGCGGTCGCGTTGACCGCGGTGGGCGCGATGACGAGGGGCGCCGTCCGTCGAGTGGACCGCGGGGCGGCGAGCCATGGTCGGGAGCGAGAACGCTCGGCAGGACAGGCACGCTCCGGCGACCTGGTTCCAGCAGTTGGCGCACGTCTCGCGGCCGCAGTCCGGGCACGCTCGCATGTCGTCGCCCGCGGCGCCGAGCTGATCGCGATGTCCGCCGCACGCCTCACAGAACATCGCGTCGTTGGCTCCGCCCTTGACCACTGTTCCTCCACGATGCTTCGAACCCGAGCGCGCGCGGGCCGCCACGAATGACCATATCCGTCCAAGGCGTCGCCACCAGTCCCCCGAACGGGCGGCCGGCCCCGTCAGGAGGTCAGGTGTGCCGACGCACCAGCGGCGCACGACCGCCGTCTCCATGCCGCGATTGACGCTCCGTCGGGGCGGTCCTACGCTGCCTGCCCCAGGCATACGAGCCTTGCTGCTGGAGTTCTAGTGGTCGATACATCTCCTCCCGGCAGTGGGTGGGCGTTCCAGTCCATCCCGCCCGCCCGGCGGTCCATCGTGGAGTTGATCACGGCGGGCACCCTGGACCCCGGGCTCGCGGCGACGCTGTGGTCGCTCGTGGAGGCCCGTGTCCCGCTGCTCGTGGTGGCAGCCGCGACCGGGGACGGCAAGTCGACGCTCCTGCGCGCGCTGCTCGATCTTCTGCCGCCCGAGGTCGTGCGGGTGGAGCTGGACGGCTCGGTGGAGACCTTCGACTGGCTGCCGCAGGCATCGGAACTGGGCTGGCCGGGCAAGGCGCGGGCGAGGGCCGGAGTGCCCGTTCGTCCGGATACGACCGTGCTGGTCGCTGACGAGCTGTCCCCTGACCTGCCAAACCACGTGTGGGGCGAGCGGGCACGGATCGCGGTTCGTTCGACCACGATCGGGTATGGCCTGGCGGCGACCATGCCCGGCGACTCACTCGACGATGTGTTCGACGCCCTTGGCCGTCCGCCCGTCTCGCTGACGGAGGACGAGCTGTCATACGTGGGTTGCGTGCTGATCCTGCGACGCGTGGACGGGGCACGGCGCCGTGTGGTGGCGGCCCATTACGTGCGGCCCTTCGTTCGCGACACGCACGGTCACACCCAGCGCCTGGGTCCTGCGGTCCTGGCGACCTGGGATGCGTCGCGGGACGTCTTCGAGGACTTCGGCTGGGGTATCACGCCCGAATTGGCATTCCGGGTCGGGATGCGGGCCGGCGACTTCGAGCTGGAGGTCGAGCGCCGCCGAGAAGTGCTCGCACGGCTGGTCGCCACGCGCATCACTGGGGTCGAAGAAGTCAGGGCCGCTCTGCTCAGCGATCAGGCCGGACGATGAGTGACCCTCCCTGCGCCTGATGCAGGTCGTCGCCTGCCCCGCGATCCGGCCGTACGGACTCTCGCCGCACGGTCGCGCAGACCACCCGACGGGACGCCCTTCAGACGCCTATCCTCCGCAGGGTCGGCGCCGAGCCTGCCGACGTCTGACAAGGAGTGACGATGAGCCAGTTCCTCCCGTTCCTGCTGTTCCTGCACGTCATGGGGGCGATCCTCGCGTTCGGCCCGACGTTCGCCTACTCGATCATGGGGGCGATGGCCGGCCGCGAGCCGCAGCACGCGAACTTCAGCGCACGGCAGACCGAGGCCATCGGCAACAAGCTGGTCTATCCGCTGGCCATCTTCCAGGGCATCACGTGGTGTCCTGTTGATCCTGGCCTCGAACCGGGATCTCGCGAGGGAGACGTGGCTGGGGATCGGCATCGTCCTGTACGCGATCACACTGACTATGCGCTGACCATCCAGCGGAATGCGCTCCTGCGGCTGATCGAGCTGAGTTCGACACCGCCGGCTCCTGGATCCCCGCCATCGCCCGAGATCCCGGCCACGGTCAAGAAGATCCAACGAGGCGGGATCTTCCTCGGACTGATGATCGTCGCGATCGTGTACCTGATGGTGGTCAAGCCGACGTTCTGACCGGGTCGGGCGGGTTCGCGACGGGTCGCTACCATTGGGCTGACAGAAGACCCCAGGAGACCCAGTCCAGATGCCTCACGTCGCGACCTCCCCAGCGGAACTCCTCAGCGCGCTCGCCGGCACGGCGCACCTGGACGGTGGCCGCCTCGTCATCGACGACGAGACGGCCTTCCGCGCGGGCGCGCATCCGCGACCTTGCCTGGACCGCCGCATTCAGCACGGACGAGGCCACGACCAGTGCCGCTCAATGGCTCGTCTGGGAGGCGAGCCAGGCGCTCGGAGCGCAGTCGGCCAGCATCCAGGCGCTGTACGACGCTCGAGCCACCGGCGAGATCTCGGGGTTCACCGTTCCGGCGATCAACATCCGGGCGCAGACGTTCGACATGGCCCGGACGATCTTCGAGACCGCCGCCGCCGCCGATGTGGGTGCGGTCATCCTCGAGCTGGCGCGGAGCGAGCAGACCTACACCTTCCAGCGCCCGATCGACTACTCGACCGCCGTCCTGGCCGGTGCCATCGCGGCCGGCTGGCACGGGCCGGTGTTCCTCCAGGGCGATCACTACCAGTTCAACGCGAAGAAGTACGCCGCCGATCCCGAGGCGATGACCGAGGAGATCCGGCGCGCCTGCCGCCTCGCCATCGATGCCGGCTACCGCAACATCGATATCGACTCGTCAACACTCGTGGACCTGTCGAAGCCGAACGCGGACGAGGAGCAGCACGAGAACTACACTCGGGCAGCGGAGTTGACCGCGCTCATCCGGTCACTCGAATCCGACGGCGTGACCATCAGTGTCGGAGGCGAGATCGGCGAGGTCGGGTTGCAGAACTCCACGGTGCCCGAGCTCCGCGCCTACCTCGACGGCTACCGGGTTGCGCTCGAGGACATGGCCCCGGGCGCCCGCGGCATCAGCAAGGTCAGCGTCCAGACCGGCACCAGCCACGGCGGCACCCCGCTTCCAGGTGGCGGCGTGGCCGAGGTCAAGCTGGACTTCGAGGTCCTTCGTGAGTTGGGCGTCGTCGCCCGCGAGTACGGGCTATCGGGCGCGGTCCAGCACGGGGCGTCCACCCTGCCGGACACCCTGTTCCATCGCTTCCCGGAGGTCGAGACGGCGGAGATCCATCTCGCGACCGGCTTCCAGAACTTCCTCTATGAGCACCCGGCGTTCCCGGAGTCGCTCCACCGGGAGATCGAGGCCTGGTGCTTCGCCAACGCCATCGATGAGCGCAAGGCGGGCCAAACGGACCAGCAGTTCGTGTACTCCTCGCGCAAGAAGGCCATCGGGCCGTTCAAGCGGCAGCTCTGGGACCTGGCCACGAAGGACGACATCCTCGCCGACCAGGGACGCAAGGTGGCGTACCTGTTCGGCGCTTTGCGGGTCGAGGAGACGCGCGAGCTGGTCGGCCGGTATGTCAAGCCGACAGAGCTCCATCGGGCACTGCCCGACGCCCTGAAGGGCGTCCGGCCAGCCTGACGCCTCGCGGATCTCGCGCGCACCGCTCCGCGGATCGGATCCTCGGGCCGGGAACCGCCGTTGACGGACCGCAACGCGGTGCTATCCTCCCGCGCATGTTCGGCGTTGGACCGAGGGATCCGCGTCGGACGAGCCCAAGCGACTCGCGTCACTCCCCAAAGGTCAGTCTCGTGCCCGCGGTGCCGAGGTAGGAGGAGAGAACGTGGCTGGATCCGAGAGTCCACATGATGTCGCCGCGCGCGACGACGCCCAATTGCGGTCGCTCGGGATCAAACCCGAGCTGAAGCGAAGCCTCGGCTTCCTGTCGAACTTCGCCATCGCGTTCGCGTTCATCAGCGTCTCGACCGGCTCGTTCGGGAACTACGGCATCGGCATCGGCCTGAGCGGCCCGGCGTTCTATTGGTCGTGGTTCGTCGTGATCGGCGGGCAGCTCCTGGTCGCGCTCGTGTTCGCCGAGCTTGCCAGCCACTTCCCGGTCGCCGGCTCGGTCTACCAGTGGTCGAAGCGACTGTCGCACCGGACGTTGGGCTGGTTCACCGGCTGGTTCTACTTCTGGGCGCAGGTCGTGACCGTCAGCGCGGTCGCGGTGATCGTCGCCTTCGTCGTCGATGGCCTGCACGGGTCGCTCGTCGGCAACGTGGGCGACATCGCATTCCTCGATACGCCGAGTCCTGGCGGCTTCACCTCGATGTTCACGTTCATCGCCATCGGGACACTCATCACCACCACGCTCATCAACGCGTATGGGGTTCGGCTCCTGTCCATCCTGAACAACATCGGCGTCGCGACCGAGATCCTCGGCATGTTCGTGTTCGCGATCCTGTTGCTCGTCTTCGCGAACGTCCAGCCGGTCAGCGTGCTGACCAGCTTCGAGGGAGCCGAGGTCGCCCAGAACGGGAACATCCCGGCGACCTTCGCGCTGGGCTTCTTCATGGCGGCCTTCATCGTGTTCGGGTTCGACACCGCGGGCACGTTCGGTGAGGAGACGATCGATGCGACCCGCCAGGCGCCACGAGGCGTCCTGTCGTCCATCCTCATCTCCGGCCTGGTTGGCGCCATCTTCATCCCGGCGGTCATCCTGGCGACCCCGAGTATCCCGGCATCGATGGAGGAGGGGCTCCTCGGCGGGTTCCCCATCGCGACGACGATCTCCAACGCCTTCAGCACGGACCTCATCGGGAACCTGTCCGGTGGCGATATCTACCTGATCGTGATCCTCGCTTCGGTGTACGTGTGCACCCTGGCGATCCAGGGCGCCGCGACCCGCCTGATGTTCTCGATGGGACGTGACCGGCACCTGCCGTTCGGGAGGGTCTGGGGTCATGTGACACCCAGGTTCCAGACCCCGGCCAACGCCGCGATCGCGGTCGGCGTCATCGCAGCGATCCCGATCCTGGTCGTCGGGCCTATCCCTGCGATCTCCATCTCGATCGCCGCGACGGGTTTGATCTACGTCTCGTACTTCCTGTGCAATGCCGGCGTCATGGCGGCCCGCATGTCGGGCTGGCCTCACAAGCCGGCGTGGTTCAACCTGGGGCGGTGGGGCAAGCTCGTCAACATCCTGGCCTTGGTCTACGGCGCCTTGATGATCGTCAACATCGCGCTGTGGGCGGACACCGGCCTGTTCGGCGACTGGGGGACCGACGGGCGACTCTATTGGAACCCCTTCATCAACACGTTCATCAAGCCGTTCGGCAACGAGATCGCGGGGATGCCGGCCTGGCCGATCTTCGAGACGATCGTGGGCGCCATCCTCATCTCCGGCGCCATCTACTACGTCGTGGCCGTCCGAGGCAAGGAGCACGACGTCGAGACCCTGGCCGACCTCGTGACCGGCGAGACCGATATCGGCTAGCCGGGGCTCGGTTCCGGCGATTGCGTGCGGCGCGGCGAGCGATCGTCGCGCCGCTTCCTATCGGAGTTGGGTGATCCGGATGGCAGACGGCGACGGCGTCCTCCACGGCGGGCTTCGCGACGACCTGGTCGGGGCGATGCAGCGGATCCCGGAGATCGCCGGTCGGGACCTGACGCTCACCGCGCTGTCGGGCGGCATCACCAACCGCAACTTCCTGGTCGAGGCGGCCGGAACGGCAGACAAGCTGGGTCATCCGCCTGGCCGGCAACGACACCTATCTGCTCGGGATCAGCCGGGAGGTGGAGCACGCCGCGACGGTCGCCGCGGCCGGGGTCGGGGTCGGACCGGAGGTGACGGCCTTCATCCGGCCGGAAGGCTACCTGGTCACCCGTTTCATCGAGGGCTCACCCGTCTCGGACGAGTCCGTCCGCCGACCTGACACGCTGGCGCGTGTCGCCGATTCGCTCCGGCGCATCCACGACGGGCCGGCGATCCCGGGGATGTTCATCCCGCTCCGGATCGCGGAGGTCTATCGCGGCCTTGCCGAGGCACGAGGGGTGCCGATCCCGCCCGAGTACGACCTGGCGACGGCCGTGGGTCGGCGCATCGAGCTGGCATGCCTGACCGCGCCGCTTCCGATGATGCCCTGTCACAACGACCTGCTCAACGCGAACTTCATCGACGACGGTGCCCGGATCCGGATCGTCGATTGGGAGTACGCCGGGATGGGTGATCCGTTCTTCGACCTCGGCAACTTCAGCATCAACCACGAGCTGACGCCAGACCAGGACGCGATCCTGCTCGCTGCCTACGACGGCGAGGTCCGGGCCGACCGACTGGCACGGCTCACATTGATGCGCGTGGTGTCGGACCTGCGCGAGGCGATGTGGGGCGTGCTCCAGCAGGGCATCAGCACGCTGGACGTGGACTTCGTGGCCTACGCGGCCGAGCATTTCGACCGACTGCTTGCCAACGCGGCCACCCCGTCATTCGAGCGGGCGCTGCGGGAGGCGGCGGGCGACTGAAGGTACTGGCTCCCGCTAGGCTGACGCCATGACCGATCAGAGTGCGCGCGTCGTCGTCATCGGTGGCGGGATCACCGGTTGTAGCGTGGCTTATCACCTGGCGCTCGCCGGCTGGACGGACGTGTTGCTCGTGGAGAAGGCGTCCCTCACGGCCGGTTCCACCTGTCAGGCCGCGGGCCTGGTGACGGCGTTCAATCCATCGGCGACGATGATGGGCTTTCGACGCTACAGCATCGAGCTGTACGAGCGACTCGGTGTCTTCGAACGCGTGGGCAGCCTTCGCCTGGCCTCGAGCCCGGACCAGCTCCGCGAGCTCGAGCGAACCGCCAGCCGGGCGCGCGGGATCGGCCTGGATGCCGGTGTGATCGGGCCCGACGAGGCGCGGCGGTTGATGCCGGCGATGACCGCCGAGTCGCTTCACGGGGCGGTGCACCTGACCGGCGATGGGCACCTGGACCCGCACGGTGCCACGCACGCGGTCGCCGACGCCGCGCGGGCGCTCGGGGTCCGGATCCGGACGGGTGTCCGGGTGACTGGGTTCACGCTGTCGGCACGACGCGAGGTGCACGCGCGTCCTGACGGACGCCGGCCCCATCGACACAGAGCTGGTCGTGAACGCCGCCGGGATCTGGGCGCCACAGGTGGCGGCGATGGTGGGGGCTTTCGTGCCGTCCACCCCGGTCGACCACCAGCACATCGCGCTCAAGGCTGTTCCTGGATCCGAGTTGCCGCGGGCGATGCCCTGCTTCCGAGATCCGGACAACCTGGTGTACGGCAAGAGCGAGCACGGCGGGATGGTCTTCGGCGGGTACGAGACAGATCCCGCGTCGCGCTGGGAGGACGGCGTGCCGTGGGATCACGCGGCGCGGTCCCTACCGCCGGACTACGAGCGCTTCGCGCCACTCATGGCCGGCGCGATCCGCCGCTTCCCGTTCCTCGCCGATGCGGAGGTGGTCCGGCTCATCTGTCACCCGGACGCGATGACGCCGGACGCGAACCCGCTGCTGGGGCCGGTGCCCGGCGTCGGCGGGTTCTGGATGGCTGCGGGCCTGTCACTCAATGGGTTCGGTGGCGGCGGGGGGATCGGTCGCGCGCTGGCTGGCTGGATCACGGCGGGCGATCCGGGCGTGGACATCGGGCCGTATCGGGCGTGGCGGTTCAGCGACACGTACCAGGATCGCGGGTTCGCGGCGGCCCTTGCGCGCGAGACCTACACGGACTACTACCGGCTGCGCTACCCGTTCGATGCGGACGTCGCCGGGCGGCCGCGGCGCCTGTCCGCCCTGCACGGCCGTCTACAGGAGGCCGGGGCGGTCTTCGGCACGAAGGCTGGCTGGGAACGGGCCGAGCGTCATGAGCCGGGACAGCCCTGGCGCCGGGCCGGCCGTGATCAGGCGACGTATGGCTGGGTCAGGCCACCCTGGTTGGATCGGGTCGTGGTGGAGGCCCGGGCGGTCCGCGAGCGGGTCGGGCTCATCGACCTTAGTTCGTTCGGCAAGATCGCCGTGGACGGGCCCGGGGCCCTCGGCCTGCTGCAGCACGTCGCGGCGAACGATCTGGCCAGGCCCGTCGGAAGCGTCGTCTACACCCAGTTCTGCGATGAACGTGGCGGGATGGTGGCGGACGTCACCGTCACCCGGCTGGCCGAGGCGTCCTTCCGGGTCGTGACCGGGTCCGCGGCTGTCGCGTCGGACCTCGCCTGGCTCACGGTCCACGCAGCGGCGTTCGACGTCCGACTGCGGGATGTGAGCGGCGACCTCGCGACGATGGGGCTGTGGGGGCCCCAGGCGCGTGCCGTCCTGGCAGCGGCCTCGACGGACGACGTCGGTGATCGAGCCCTGCCGATGCGCACCGCGCGGGCGATCCAGGTCGCCGGCGCCCCGGTCCTCGCGACGCGGATCAGCTATGCCGGTGAGCTCGGCTGGGAGTTGACCGTCCCGAATCCCTGGGCGGTGCAGGTGTGGGACGCGCTCATCGCCGCGGCCGCCGACGTCGAGGCGGGCCTGGAGCCATTCGGCTATCGCGCGCTCGATTCGCTTCGGATGGAGAAGGGGTATCGCGCCTTCGGGACGGATCTGACGATGCGCGAGACGCCGTTCGACGCCGGTCTGGGCCCCTTCGTCCGGCTGGAGAAGGGTGCGTTCGTGGGAAGCGAGGCGTTGTCCCGGGCGCGCGACCGGGCCGCGGCCGGCGCCGGCGTGCGACTTCGGACCGTCGCCCTGGCAGGTGACGGCGAGTATCTGCCCGATCTATGGCGGCGAGGCCGTTCGTCTGAACGGCGAGGTCGTCGGCGGACTTCGAAGCGCGGTGTACGGCGCGACGATCGGGCGGATGATCGGATCCGTCTACCTGGACCGTTCCGTGGATCCGGGAACCGCACTCGAGATCGACGTGTTCGACCAGCGACTCCCCGCCGAGGTCGCAGCCGATGTGCTGGTCGATCCCCTGGGTGACCGGATGCGGTCGTAGCGTCGCCCCGCGACTGCAGCGTCGCGAGTCCGTGTTCAGACGGCGCGAAGCCAGGCCTCGAGGTCGGGTCCATCCAGCATCGCTGTCGCCCGCGCCCAGCGCTCGTTCGCCCAGCCCATGAAGTCGTAGTCGATCGTCGAGATGCGGGCCTGGATGGCCGCCCACAGCGTCCAGCCGACATCCGACATGATCATCTGGAGCCGGAGCCTGGCCAGCAGGGGAGGGGAGGCCTCGCCGAAGTAGGCAGCGCACAGCTCCCGGACCTGGGCGTCGTCGTAGCCAAGCTCCTGGGCGGTGTTTCCCAACTCGAAGGCCGGATCGTTCATGCCGCTGTACTCGTAAGTCGACGAGCCACAGGCGAGAGCCGTCATCCAGGTAGTTCTCGGCGAGCAGGTCGTTGTGGCACGGGACCGGGGGAAGCGGGATGGCGGCCAGGGCCGCCTCGATCCGCGGGATCCGGTCCATCCGCTCGCGATACCCGGCTGGGATCGGGATCCCGCGTTCGTCGACGAGCGGCGAGGTATCGCTCCGAGAGGCGGAACATGTCGAAGGTGTCGCGAAAGGACGGGCCGGCGTGCAGGCGGCGCAGGGTCTCCGCGATCCGGCTCGGCATGCCCGGCCGACGCAGCCCTTCGATGGACATGGTCGTCGCATCCAGCCACTCGAGGACGAAGGCATCCCACTCGGGGATCGCGTGCAGGACTCGTGGCGAGACGCCGGCCTCGGCCGCGGCACGGGTGTTATGGAGTTCGTTACCGCGATCCACGGCCAGCAGGTCCGTGGCGGTGCCCGGGATCCGGACGAAGTTCGCGTTCCCCTCTACGACCACGCGGTAGTTGCTGTTGGTCAGGCCGGCCGGGATGCGTTCCGCCGCGACCGGACGACCGGCCCATGCGGGGATGGCGGCGATGACCTGCTCGATGGTCGGCTGCATCGTTCCCTCCTCATCGAAGCCTAGCGCAGCCGCTACCCTGTGCCGGTGGAGCACGCCCGGGCGGTCATCATCGGTGGTGGTGTAGGCGGCACGTCGATCGCCTACCACCTGACCGAGCTCGGCTGGACGGACATCGTGCTGGTGGATCGGGCCGAGCTGACGTCCGGGTCCACGTTCCATTCGGCCGGTCTCGTCGGGCAGCTGCGCAGCTCCGTGACGCTGACCAGGATGATGATGTACGGGACGGACCTGTACCGCCGACTCGCCGCGGAGACGGGCACTGACCCGTCGTGGCACGAAGTCGGCTCGCTGCGGCTGGCGTCCTCGCCGGAACGGTTCGAGGAGCTGCGTCGCCAGGCAGGCTGGGCGAAGACGTTCGGCCTGCCGCTGGACCTCGTGACCGCGGCGGAGGCTCGGGACGCTCTTCCCGCTGATGTCCACCAACGGCGTCGCTCGGGGCGGTCTATCTGCCGACTGATGGCTGGCTGGATCCCAGCCGGGCTCGCGCAAGCGCTGGCCGCGGGCGCCCGGGCTCGGGGCGCGAGCATCCAGACCCATACCCGCGTCGTGGCGATCCACGCGGAGGGCGACCGGGTCACCGGTGTGACCGTCGAGCACGAAGGCGACCGACGCGAGATCGGGACGGAGGTCGTCATCAACGCCGGGGGGCATGTTCGCCGCGGAGATCGGGCGGATGGTCGGCGTGACCGTGCCGCTCATCCCGATGGCTCACCAGTACCTGTTCACCGAGGCGATCGACGGCGTTCACTCCGGGCTGCCGCAGTTGCGCGACCCGGACAACCTCGTCTACTTCCGCGAGGAAGTCGGCGGCCTGTGCATGGGCGGCTACGAGCGCGATCCGGCGCCGTGGAGCCTGGACGGGATCCCGGCCGACTTCAACGGCAAGCTCCTGGCTCCGGACATGGCCCGCTTCGAGCCGATCATGGAGGGCGCCATCCGGCGCGTACCGGCCATGGAGGAGGCCCGGGTGAGCCGGGTCATCAACGGTCCCGAAGCGTTCACGCCGGACAACGAGTACATCCTCGGCGAATCGGAGGTTCGTGGCTTCTGGGTCGCGGCCGGGTTCTCGGCCCACGGGATCGCGGGCGCCGGTGGGATCGGCCGCCAGATGGCGACCTGGATCGTCGATGGTGAGCCGGAGCTGGACCTCTGGAAGATGGACATCCGTCGGTTCGGGGCGGCGTACCGGTCGCAGGCGTACACGCTGGCGCGATCGGTCGAGAACTACGCCACCTACTACGACATCCACTATCCGAACGAGGAGCGCCTGGCCGGGCGCCCGCTGCGAACCTCCCCGACCTATGAGCTACTCGCCGGCTCTCGGCGCGTCGTTCGGCGAGAAGTCCGGCTGGGAGCGACCGAACTGGTTCGAATCCGAATGCCGCCGCCGGGCGACGAGGTCGCTCCGCCCGCGCGGCTGGGCCGGGAAGCACTGGTCCCCTGCGATCGGCGCCGAGGCGATGGCGACGCGCACGGCCGCCGGGCTGTTCGACGAGAGCTCGTTCGCCAAGCTGGAGGTGAGCGGGTCGGGCGCGACGGCATTCCTCGGACGGATGTGCGCCAACGACATCGATCGTGCCGTGGGCTCGATCGTCTACACGCAGTTGCTCGATCGACGCGGCGGGATCCAGGCGGACCTCACCGTGACCCGCCTGGCCACGGACCGGTTCATGCTCGTCACGGGAACGGCCTTCGGGAACCACGACGCGGCCTGGTTGCGCCGGCATCTGCCGGTCGACGGGTCCGTGTCGCTACGGGACGTCACGGGGGGCCTGGTGTGTCTCGGGCTGTGGGGACCGCGGGCCCGTGACATCCTGTCGGCCGTCACGCGCGACGACGTCTCGAACGACGGCTTCCCGTTCCTCACCGCGCGCGAGATCACCGTGGGCTCCGTGCCGGTGCAAGCCCTGCGGGTCACCTACGTCGGCGAGCTGGGCTGGGAGCTGTATGCCCCCACCGAGTACGGCCGCGCGCTGTGGACCACCCTCTGGGAGGCTGGCCGACCGCACGGCATGGTCGCCGCCGGCTATCGCGCGATCGACGCGCTGCGCCTGGAGAAGGGCTATCGCGTCTGGTCCAGCGACATCACCCCGGATGAGACGCCGTTCGACGCCGGTCTCGGGTTCGCCGTTGCGCTCGGCAAGGACGCGGACTTCATCGGGCGGGACGCTCTCGTTGCGGCGAAGGCAGCCGGCCCGCGCAAGCGCCTGCGCTGCCTCGTCCTCGACGATGCTGCGCTCCGTCTGTCTCGGCAACGAGCCGGTCCGGGTGGACGGGGCGGTCGTCGGACGGGTGACTTCGGGCGGGTACGGGTTCGCGGTGGAGCGCTCGATCGCCTACGCCTACCTGCCGCCGGAGCTGGCCGCGATCGGGACGCGCGGCGAGGTCGAGGTCTTCGGCGACTGGGTCGGCTTCGAGGTGGCCAGGGAGCCGTTGTACGACCCGACCGGTGAGAGGATCCGCGCATGACAGAGGCCGATGAGGGACTCGACGCCTGGCTGACACTCGCGCTGGCCTGCTGCGATGTCGCAGACGCGATGGCGCTCCGGCACTTCCGTCGGGACATCGTGATCTCGACCAAGCCGGACCGGACGTTCGTGACCGAGGCGGACCAGGCGATCGAGCGGTCCATCCGCGCCATGATCACGGCGGCGTACCCGGATCACGGGCTGGTCGGCGAGGAGTACGGCACCGAAGCTGGGCAGGGGAGCGTCCGCTGGTACATCGACCCGATCGATGGTACCCACAACTTCATGCGCGGCGTGCCGCTATTCGGGACGCTCCTGGCTGCCGAGCGCGACGGTGAGGTCGTCGTCGGGGTCATGAGCGCTCCGGCGATCGGCAGCCGCTGGTATGCGAGCCGAGGCGGGGGAGCCTGGGCCGTGGATGCGCTCGGCCCGGACGCCGGGATCCCGCGGCGGCTCGGCGTGTCGCACGTCGACGCGTTGGCGGACGCGCAGGTCCTGCATGCCTCCGCCGATGAGATCGCGGCCAGTGGCCTGGCGCCCGGATTCCCGGCGATCGTCCGGGACTGCTGGCGAGACCGCGGGTTCGGCGACTTCTGGGGCTACGCGCTGGTGGCTGAAGGCGCCGCGGAGGCGATGGTCGAAGTGGGTCCGTACAGTTGGGACCTTGCCGCCCCGTCGATCGTCGTCGAGGAGGCCGGCGGCCGGTTCACCGATCTCGACGGGAAGCGCACGATCCACAGCGGCCATGTGCTGGCGACGAATGGCCGGTTGCACGCCGAGATCCAGGCTCGCCTGCACCTGGGCTAGGGAGGTAGACCGATGCAAGAGGCCACGCCGTCGATGCCGACGGAGGCGCCGCCGATGGCGGCACGGCCGGGGCCGGCCACGCCCGGTGAAGGCCCACTGGCCGATCCTCGAGCGCTCCAGATCCTGAGTACGGAGCACTGGAGCCTGTTGGCGACGCGCTCGCTGGCGTACAACGAAGCCTTCAGCCGTGCGGGGATGTTCCTGTCATTCCTGTCGGCGTCGCTGATCGTCATCGGCTTCCTCATCGGCTCCCAGGGGCTGTCCTCGGCGGTCCTGCCCGTCGCGTTCGTGTTGCTGCTGGCGGACCTGTACATCGGAGTGGCGACGGTCGGGCGGCTCATGGGGGCCAGCGCCGAGGAACTCCAGTGCGTGCGCGGCATGAACCGCATCCGACACGCGTATCGCGAGATGGTGCCCGGGTCTCGAGCCGTACTTCGTCAGTGGCTTCCACGACGACGCTCGCGGGGTCCTGGCCACCTACGGGTACGATGCCAGGCCTGGCCTGATCGGCAACCTCTTCCACGGCCTCACGACGACGATCGGGATGGTGGCCACGATCGACGCCATGATCCTGGGCGCACTCGGCGCGTTCGATCGCGATCGGGCTTGGCGGTGGGCTCGTGGCGTGCGCTGCTGCTCGCCGTCATCGGCTTCCTGGCGGGCTTCGGTACCTTCGCCGTACATCGGGATGCGCTCGGCGATGGGTGGCCAGGCCCGCGCGGAATCGCGCTTCCCGACTCCCGGCGGTCCCGGGCTGTGATCCCGGGCCGCCTCCTGACCTCAGGCTGCCGAGACAGCCCGCTTTGCTTCGGGCAGCTGTCTGATGTACCACGAGCACGGACGCGTGAGTGTGTACGAGGACGTTGCGAGCGACGCTCCCGAGGATCATGGCCTTGAGGCCGGTTCGCGCGTGGGTTCCTACGACGATGAGGTCCGTGCCGTCATGGGCGGCGGTCTCCAGCAGGGTCGCAGCCGGGTCGCCCTCCAGGACGCGCCAGGAGGCGTCAAGTCCAGCCGCGACCAGTCGATCTGCCGCGCCCCGAACGCACTCCTCGGCGTCCTTGCGGGCCCCGACGACCGCCTCCTCGTACCAGGCGAGCGAGCCCCCGTATGCATCGGCGAACATCACCCCAGGTCCGGGAACCGTCGAAAGCGCCACGTTGACGACCTCGATGTGGGCGCTTCGCAGCCACGATGCCTCGGAGACGGTAGCGGTCACCCGATCCGAGCTCGCCGTGCCGTCCAGCGCGACCATGACCCGGCCGAGCTGGGGTGTTCGAGCGACGAGGACCGGGCATGGCGCATCGTGCCCGACCTCGGCCGAGACGGACCCCAGCACCATCGAGGCGATGGTGCCGCGGCCCCGGCTGCCCATGACGATCAGGTCGGCGCCAAGACGGGTGGCCGTCTCGGTGATGACACTGGCGGGCCGTCCGACCACGACGTGAGCGATGACCACAAGCCCGGGCCGAGCCAGGCCAGCGATCGCCTGCTCCATCTCGCGCTTGATCTCTTCGGCGCCCATGACCTCTTCCATGGGTCCACCGAACGAGGTCGAAGGCATCGCCAGCATGTTCCAGACCGGCTCGATCACCCTGACCGCATCGATGGTGGACGGCTCCGGCCACGTCAGGTGAGCGACGAGCGATCGAGCGGTCGCGGCACCGGCCGAACCGTCGAGAGCGAGCAGGACGCGCATGGCGAACTCCTTCGCCTCTCATCATCGGCGGCAAGCGCGTCGGCTGCCACGGCCGACAGTCACGACCCGCCGGTCCGTCCGGCCCGGTCACAAGCGAGATCCCTCGCTACTCGGTGAGCTCCAATCGCATGAGCCAGCGTGTCCTGCGGGCGCTATGTGCGGTCGTCTCGGCGATCCGCTTGAAGCCCGCCGCCTCGAACACGCCGGTGAACCCGACGTAGGCGAACGCCACATCGAGCCGCTGTCCCTCCGGGTCGATCGGGTATGCCTCGATGACGGGCGCCCCCTGGCCGCGGGCGTATGCGATCGCGCCATCGAGCAGGGCCTTCGACACGCCTCGCCGACGGAAGCCGACGCGGACCTTGAAGCAGACGATGGACCAGACCGAGACGTCGTCCACGTTCGGGATCGTTCGCGACCGGACCAGGCGCCCCATGGCCGCCCGGAGACCGAACCCGCACCAACCGGCCGGTTCGCCGTCGACGTAGGCGATGACGCCCGGTGCCGGTGGTACCCCATCCACCTGGTCGCGAAGGTTGCGCTCGCCGGAACCTGGCCCACCTCGGCCGTAGTCGCCGCTCGACTGACGCCAGTACTGACACCAGCAGCCCAGCGGACCGTCGCCTTCGAACAGGGTTACCACATCCGGCCAGCGGTCAGCGGTCGCGGGCCGGACGAGGATCTCGTTCAGGTCCCGGACCGATCGCGCCGGATCGCGATCCCTGCGGCGATCACGATGCCGCCGGCGATGACCCAGCCGACCGCGCCGAAATAGAGCCCGAGCACGGCGACCGTCGTCGCCACGAACGACAGGAACAAGACCGCGCCGGCTCGCGCGGTCCAGCGCGTCCCTGCGAACTGGCTCCTGGGCGCCTCGTCGGGGTGCATCGCCGTCAGCAGGCGCATCGGCTCCACGAGCGTCTCCACGTCATCGGCCAGCGCGACGTCCGCGGCGACGGTCCCGATCGCCGCGTCCTCGACTGCGGCGGCCACGGCCACGCGATCCTGGACGGTCCCGAGCGAGCGACCCCAGTTCAGGCCGGCCCAGGTGGGCTGGTACATGTTCCGATCGTACATCCGGATCACCCGGGTGCGGGCCTTCTCGCGCGTCTCGTCGAGGAGCGGACCCAGGCCCGCCGTCACGCTCGCGGCGGCAGCGGCCTCGCGCGCCGGTGCTCGTTCGGCGGCCCCATCAAGCGGCAAGGAGACGAGGCCCACATCCTCGATTCCGAGGTGATCGAGCTCGTCGAGGAACCGCTCGACCCGCAGGCGAGCTACCGCGAGCCGGTCGTCGGCTGTCGCGACATGACCCGTGACGCCGGCGTCCATCGGATCGCTCACGGCCAGGCGTGACCTCGGACGACGACGGCGACCAGCGCGATCCCGATGGCTGCCGCCAGGCCGAAGAGACCGACCCCCGATCCGGTCGCCGCCAGCAGGAGACTCGCCGTCACGAAGACGACGAACGCGAAGGCCATCTCACGCCGACCGATGAGCGGCCGACCTTGGTCGTGCGGATCGATCGCTGCCTGTGGGGGTTTGGCGCCGATCGAGTGCATCGCCTGGAGGCGATCCATCGGCGTCGTCAGCGCGAGCCTGACATCGTCGGCGATGAGCGGACGGGCGATCGCAGCGATCACATCGTCCTCGGCGGCCACCATGACGGCGACGCGGTCGGCCGTGCTGGCTCGCGATCTGCTTTCACCGATATCGACGCCGATCGCGAGGAAGCCACCCTGGTCGAAGGCTCGCGACACGTAGTCGCGGGCCTCGGCGCGCAGTTCGCGAAGCACGAGCCCGAGACCGGTCTGTTCGGCTGCCCGGACCGCGATCTCCCGGTCGGGCGACCGGGCCTCGAGGTCGGCCGTCGAGAGCGAGAGGCGGCTGAGCGATGCCAGGTCAAGACGCCCGAGACGGGCGAGGGCGAGCTCACCGCGGCCTCGCGCTTCAGCTACCGCGGCCTGGTCGGGGCCAGCCTGGCTCACGCTCCCGCGGCGGCGAGGCTCTCGTCGAGGATCGCGAGCGCCTGGTCCACTTCTGCGGCCGTCGTGACGAGCGGCGGGATGATCCGCACGACGTTCACGTACGTGCCGGCGGTCAAGACGATGAGGTGTCGGGCAAGCGCCTCCGCCTGGATCCGCTTGGTCAGGTCCGGGTCCGGCGTCCGGCCGTCGCCGATCCCGGGCTTCACCAGTTCGATGGCGACCATGAGCCCGAGGCCCCGCACATCGCCGATCGAGGGGTACTTCGCCGCGACCCTGCGCAGCCCCGCGAGGAGCTGCGCTCCGCGCTCCCGGGCGTTGGCCACGAGCCCCTCGTCCTCGATGACGTCCAGCGTGGCGTTGGCGGCCGCGCACGACACGACGTTCCCGCCGTACGTCCCGCCATGCGTGCCGGGCTTCCACTTGGCCATCAGGTCCTGGCGAGCCAGGATCCCCGACAGCGGCAGGCCTGAGGCGATGCCCTTGGCCATGACGAGGATGTCGGGCTCGACGTCCCAGTGCTCGACGGCGAACATCTCGCCGGTCCGCCCGAAGCCGGTCTGGACCTCGTCGGCGATCAGCAGGATCCCGTGCTCCCGAGTGATCTCGCGCAGTCGCGGCAGGAAGCCGGGCGGCGGGACGAGGTACCCGCCCTCGCCCATGACCGGTTCGATGATGATCCCCGCGACCCGGTCCGGATAGATGAACTGGTGGAAGGTCAGGTCGAGCTGCGCCTCCCAGTCACAGGTGCAGGCGTCCGGGGAGTGGGCACCGCCCGACGCCCGGTAGCAGTACGGATAGGCCGTGTGGTACACGGACCCGGGAAGTGGCTCGAAGGCGGCCCGGTAGACGTCCTTGGCGGCGGTCAGCGCCATCGTCTGCGCAGTCCGCCCGTGGTAGCCGTAGCGGAACGCCATGATGGCGGGCCGTCCCGTCGCGACCCGCGCGAGCTTGACCGCCGCCTCGACCGCCTCCGCTCCGGAGTTGGACAGGAAGGCCTGCCACGGTCCTCCCGCAAGGAGGCCCTGGAGCCGCTCGTAGAGCCGCAGTCCCGGCTCGTGGTACATGATGTTCTGCTGGCCGTGCAGGAGCTTGGCGGCCTGCGCGGCGATGGCGGCGGCGACCCGCGGATGGGCATGGCCGGTGTTGGTGACCCCGATCCCGGACGAGTAGTCGAGATATCGGTCGCCATCTCGGGTGATCAGCCACGATCCTTCGCCTCGATCGACGTCGAGGTTCGTGATCCGGCCCCAGACCGGCGGTACGACGGCGTGGTCCGGCAGAGCGGCCGCGGCAGGCGGCGTGGTGGTGGTCATGGCGTCCTCCGGAGTTCGGGGCGGCGGCGTTGGCTAGGCCAGGCTGGCAGCATAGTCGCGGCCGGCGACCCGCCGCTGCCACAGCGTCGTGATCAGGACGAGGCCGACGGCGACGACGAAGATCATCGTGCCGATGACGTTGACCTGGACCGGGATGCCGCGCAGCTGCGACCCGTAGATGTACAAGGGGAACGTCTGGGTCGTGCCCGCCGTGAAACTGGTGATGACGTAGTCGTCGATGGACAGGCTGAAGGCCAGCAAGCCAGCTGCCATGATGCCCGGCAGGATGAGCGGGAACGTGACCTTCCAGAACGTGACCCACTCGTTCGCCCCGAGGTCCATCGCCGCCTCTTCCAGGTGGCGCGGGAAGCCCGATAGTCGAGCCTTCACGGTGACCACCACGAAGCTGATATTGAACATGATGTGGGCGATGATGATCGTCCGGATGCTGAGCGGGAAGACGGCTCCCTCCGGGATGAAACCCAGGTCCGTCGAGGCGATGAACATGGTCAGGAGCGATGCGCCGAGGACGATCTCCGGTGTCGACATCGGCAGGAAGATCAGCAGAATTCGTTCCCGGATCGCCCGCGGAACCGGTAGCGCACCAGGGCCAGGGCGATGAGCGTGCCCAGGATCGTGGCGATGATCGTCGAGATGAACGCGATGATGATGCTGTTGAGGACGGCGTCTGGCAGACCCGGGCGCGCGAGCGGGTGCATCCACGCGTCCAGGCTGAATCCCCGCCACGTCAGGTTGGACCGGCCGGACGGATCGTTGAAGCTGAACACGATCATGACGACGACCGGCAGGATCAGGTAGAGGACGACGAACAGGACGTAGAGCGGCAGCAGCCAGCGGTCGACGGCCCTGCCAAGGCGCATCCCGAAGCGTCGGCTTCATGCGAGCCGCGGGGCCTGATCGTGGGTCGCGCCGGCCGCGGCCATCAGGTGAGCTCCTCGGTGCCCAGGATCCGGGCGTAGAGGAACACGCCGACGAGGATGGCGGCCATCAGGATGAACGACAGCGCCGATGCGGTCGGATAGTCGGTCACCTTCAGGTAGCGGGCCTGGATGACGTTGCCGATCATCAGGGACTGCGGGTTGCCGAGTAGCTCAGCGTTGATGTAGTCGCCCATCGCCGGGATGAACGTGAGCAGCGAGCCGGCGAAGATCCCGGGCGCGGCGAGCGGCAGGATGATCCGGATGAACGCCTCGCTGATCAGGAACGTCCCGATCAGCACGCCGCCGATGAGCCCGGGGATGGCCAGGGTGATGGCGCCGTAGCCCATGACCGTGCCGACGATCGCGCCGAGCAGCGACCCCAAGCAGGCCGCCGACGATCGTCCCCTGGGGACGCCACGGTCCGGCGTACAGGTCCTGGGCGGCCTCGATCAGTCGTCGGTCGATCTTCTCGAGCGCCACATACAGCGGCAGGGTCATGAACGGCAGGAAGTTGTAGGTGATGCCGGCGATGACGGCGGCCGGCGTCGCCAGCAACTGGAAGTCGGCCGGGATGATGCCGATCTCCTTCAGCGGGCCGAGGACGATGCCGTTGTCGGACAGGATGATCTTCCACGAGATCGTCCGCAGCAGGAAGCTCGTGAAGAACGGTGCGATGACCATGAACAGGAGCAGGTTCTTGTAGGCCCCCCCGCGGAACGCGATGGCATACGCCAGCGGGAATCCCAGCGAGAAGGCGAGGATGGTGGCCAGCCCGCCGTAGACGATCGACCGGGCGATCCATGGCCAGTACTCCTGGACGGCCTCCGGGTAGACGCCCAGTTCCAGGTCTGCTGGAAGCCGTCGTTGATGTTCCCGGTCCACAGGGAGACCAGGAACATCTGGATGGCCGGGTAGACGTAGAAGAGGGCCAGCCAGAGCAGGCCGGGCGCGAGCAGCGCGTATGGGGCGATCGAGCGGAAGTTGAGCGCCCGCCGCATCGTCGGCTACAGGCCCATGATCTTGGTGTACGCCTCGCCCCAGGCCGTCTCCTCCTCGGCCGTCGTCGCGCGGAACTGGTGGAGCCGGGCGACCCAGTCCTCGGGCGGGAAGATCAGCGGGTTGTCGGCCAACTCCGGATCCAGCTCCAGCATCACGTCGCGTGCGCCGGCGACGGGACAGACGTAGTTGACATATGCCTCGATGGTCGCGGCATTGACCGGGTCATAGTAGAAGTCGATCCACTTCTCGGCGGCCGCCTTGTTCGGGGAGCCGAGCGGGATGGCCATGTTGTCCGTCCAGAGCATGCCGCCTTCCTTGGCGAGCACCCACTGGAAGTCCTGCTCGGGGGTCTGGTCCGGCACCAGCAGGCCCGCGACGTCGCCGGACCATGCCATGGCCAGGACGACGTCGCCCCTGGCCATGTCCTCGACGTACGAGTTGCCCGTGACCTGGCGGACGATGCCCGCTCTGGATCGCCGTGTCCACCTTGGCCAGGGCGGCATCGAACTGCTCCTGGGTGAGGGTGGCCGGGTCCACGCCCTGGGTCGATCGCCGTGAGGCCGACCGTATCGCGCATCTCGCTCAGGTACGTGATCTTGCCCTTGAACTGGTCCGTGTAAAGCACCGCTAGCGAGTCGAGCGGGCCGGTGACATTCTGGTCGAATCCAAGACCGGTCATGCCCGACTGCCATGGGGCGGCGAACTTCGTGTCGGGATCGAACGTGCGACCGACATACGTGGGGGCCAGGTTGGCCACGAAGTTCGGGGTGCTGGCCCGGTCGATCGCCTCGAGCCAACCCAACCGGATGAGGCGGCCGATCATCCAGTCGGTCAGGACGACGATGTCCCACTCGGTCGGCAGGCCCGCGCCCAGCGGCGCGGACAGGCTGGACGCGAAGAACTCCTCGTTCCCGTTGATGTCTTCCAGGTAGGTGACCTTGACGCCGGACTCGGCCTCGAACTTCTGGATGGTCGGGTACGAGCCGTCATCGGCGATGTCGATGTAGCCGATCCAGTTCGCGAAGCGGAGCTCGCCGGTGCCCGAACCGCCGGACGCATCCGCGACCGGACGGGGCACTGCTGGCGCCGGTCCCGGACGTCCCGCAGGCGGCCAGGAACGTGGCGACGCCCGGCCATCGCCGATCCCTGCAGGAAATGGCGCCGGGTCAGCTGTGAGGTGAACGGTCCATCGCGCTGGGTCATGGCGATCTCCTCGGGTGGCGACACCGCTGTCGTGTCAGGCGGGGGTGGGCGTCGGACTGGTGCCGGGGTCGGGCGAGGCGTCCGTCGCGGCGCGCTGGTCGTCGTCGATCGACGACGAAGCTGTGGTCCGGGTTCCAGGTCATGACGACCTTCTCGCCCGGTGCCCACAGTTCGGACTTCGTCGCTCGCTCGACGTTCTGCTCGTAGACCGTCAGACGGGCGCCGCCCCGGGCCTCGACCTGGTATTGCGTGCTCACGCCGAGATACGACGCGTCGCGGACGACGCCTTGCAGCCGGTTGTGGCCGTTCGGGATCGTGATCCGTTTCCTCGCGCAGGCGGAACTTCTCGGGACGGACGCCGATGTTCACGGCACCGTGGCCTTCAGCGGCCGCGCGCGGCGCCCGGACGGTCGTGCCGTCAGCCAGGCTGACCGCCACGTACTCACCGTCCGACCCGGCCACGGTCCCGGGCAGCAGGTTGCTGATGCCCAGGAAGCCGGCGACGAAGCGGGTCGCGGGGCGCTCGTACAGGCTCTCCGGGTCACCCAGTTGCTCATAGCGTCCCTTGTTCATGACCGCGATGCGATCCGACATCGTCATCGCCTCCTCCTGGTCGTGGGTCACGTAGATGAAGGTGATCCCGACTTCCTGCTGGATCCGCTTCAGCTCGACCTGCATCTGCTTGCGAAGCTTCAGGTCCAGCGCGCCCAACGGCTCGTCCAGGAGCAGGACGCCGGGCCGGTTGATGAGGGCCCGAGCCAGGGCGACACGTTGGGCCTGACCACCGGAGATCTGGGTGGGCTTGCGGCGCTCGTATCCGGGCAGCTCGACGAGCTTCAGCATCTCCGAGACCCGCTCCTTGACCTCGCTGCCCTTGGCGCCCTTGCGGCGCAGGCCGAAGGCCACGTTCTCGAAGATGGTCAGGTGCGGGAACAGGGCGTAGTTCTGGAAGACCGTGTTCACGTTGCGCTTGAATGGCGGGAGCCAGGTGACGTCCTCGCCCTGGAGCTCGATCAGGCCCGAGGTCGGCTGCTCGAAGCCGCCGATCATCCGAAGGGTCGTCGTCTTCCCGCAGCCGGACGGACCGAGCAGGCTGAAGAACTCCCCGTTGCGGACCTCGAGGTCGATGTGGTCGACGGCCACCGCATCGCCGAACCGCTTGACCACGTCGACCAGCTTGACATCGATGGTGGGCACGTTCGCTCGCACTCCTGCGTCAACGGTGCAAGGCCCGGCGCTGGGCACGATCCGCCTGAGGCGAGGGTTGTCCACGCGCCATCAGAGCACAGTCATCGATCGAGCTTGGGGGCGGGACCGGTGGCGTCGAGGATACGAGTCGGCGCCACGCAGCGTCAAGGAATGGTCCGGTCGCGACGACACCAGGCGCGGCCTCCGCAACGGCGCTCTCGGCCGGCCCGCGGTACGATATCGGCGCTCACGACGTCAGAAACCCCCAAGCGCCTGACCCGGAAGGACGCCGACCGCCGATGACCCAGATCACCGAGAGCGCCGTCATGGACGCGATGCGGACCGTCCAGGAACCCGAACTCGGGAAGGACCTGGTCACCCTGGACATGGTCAAGAACGTCGTCATCGACGGTGCCGCGATCGCGATGACCATCGAGCTGACGACGCCCGCCTGCCCGCTCAAGGACGAGATCGAGCGCACGACGCGCGCCGCGCTGGTCGGGATCGGCGCGACCGGGGTCGACATCACCTGGGGCGCCATGGTCCGCCGGGCCCAGCCACGCCAGGCCGAGCAGCTCGTCCCGGGCGTCAAGAACATCATCGCCGTGGCATCGGGCAAGGGCGGCGTCGGCAAGAGCACGGTCAGCGTCAATCTCGCGGTCGCGCTGGCCCAGTCCGGCGCGTCGGTCGGCCTGCTGGACGGCGACATCACCGGCCCGAACATCCCGATGATGCTCGGGCTCGAGGGCCAGCCGAAGGCCAGCCCGAACAACAAGATCACTGCCGCTCGAGCGCCATGGCGTGAAGGCGATCTCCATCCAGTTCTTCGTGCCGGAAGGCCAGCCGATCGTGTGGCGCGGGCCGCTCGTCGGCGGCGCCATCCAGCAGTTCCTGCGCGACGTGGAGTGGGGCGAGCTCGACTACCTCGTCATCGACCTGCCGCCCGGCACGTCCGATGCCCAGCTGACGCTCGCCCAGGCGGTCCCGATCTCCGGTGCCGTCCTCGTCACGACGCCCCAGGAGGTGTCCCTGGCGGACGTCGGCAAGGCGCTCGCGATGTTCAAGCGGATGAGCGTGCCGGTCATCGGGCTGGTCGAGAACATGACCGCGTTCGCCTGCCCGCACTGCGGCGAGCTGACCGAGATCTTCGGCCGGGGCGGAGGCGAGCGCTTCGCCGCCGAGCACGGATCTGGAGTACCTGGGCGGGATCCCGCTCGACATCACCGTTCGCCAGGGTGGGGACGTGGGCGTGCCGGCGGTCGCCCAGCGCGAGCCGGGCCCGGCCGGCCGGGCGCTGACGGGGATCGCCCAGATCGTGGCCGCCCGGATGAGCGTTCGCGCGGCACAGGCATCGGCGCAGCCGGTGCTCACCGTCTCCTGACTCGAGCCTCGATCAGCCGGCTGCGACCTCGCTCGTCTGGGTCGGCGATACACTGACCGTCAGGCCGGCGACCGCGGGCCGGATCCAGCTCCCCGCCTCGGCGCACATGGCCCCGATCTCGGCGCGGCGTGCCGGCTGATAGTGGACCAGGAGGGCTTCGCGGACCTGGGCCTGGACGGCCATCTCGATCGCCTCTTCCGGCGTGAGGTGCCCCCGCCGCGGATCGTCGTGCGACGTGAGGCGCAGCGCCGCCTCGATCGAGCAGCAGATCGGCGCCCCGGATGGCCTCGACGACCGCGTCGGTCGGCCCGGTGTCGCCGGTATAGGCGAGGCGTGTCCCGTTGGGCGCCTGTGACCACCACGCCCCATGCCGGTGTGTAGTGCTGTGCCGGGATGAACCGGACGATCAGCGGCCCGACGTGGATCGGCTGGCTGGGGTCGTATTCCACGAGGTCGAACGCCGCATCGAAGAAGCCCTGCCGTTCGCTGACAGCCGAGGCGAGCTGATCGATCCGGGCGCGACCGCCAGGCGGCAGGTGGATCGGCAGTGGCTCCGGCGTCGCCTCGCCCCACGCGAAGAGATAGCGCAGGCCCACGATGTCCAGGTAGTGGTCGGCGTGCATGTGGCCGACGATCACGGCCGTCAGGTCGTGCGGGTCCAGGACTCGCTCGAGGCGGCGGATCGTGCCCTGGCCCATGTCCAGCATGAGGGCTGTGGATCCCCATTCGACCAGGAAGCCGGCTGCGGGCGAGTCGACGTGGGGCGCAGCGGTGCTGCAGCCGAGCACGGTCAGGCGGAGCAGGTCGTCGGGGAGAGGCGTCATCGTGCGCATCCTAGGGCTTTCGGGCGTTCGTCCGGCGCGTCCAGCGACGCCAACAGGATCGATGCCGGCGGCCAGGGCCGCCCTGATCCGGCCGTTGGCTCCGCCGAGGAAGACCGTCCGTCGCTCGACGACCGTGCCGGCCGGAGTGGCGACGGCCACGGTCGCGATCGTGTCCTCGGTCCCGGCGCCGACCTTGACGGCGAGCACCGACGTCGCAGCCCGCGTTCCGACGAGCCTCGTCCGCTCGGATGCGCAGGCGCGTCATCGGAGGCCATGCTCGGGTCGGCACGCCGAGTGAGTCGCGAACTGGACCCACGGGACGTCGCCGAACAGGGCGGCGACCTGGCCCCCGGTCCCGGATCTCCACCAGCGCAAGCGTCCAGCCCAGCTCGTCGAGCCGCGAGCCGATGGCTCCGGACCAGGTCGTGTCGCCGGTCGCCCAGATGAAGCGGCCGACGTGCTCGCGTACGGTCGCGGCCGCGGGTTCGACGAGTGCGGCGGCCGAGCGCTCGGCGGTCCCGACGGCGGAGATCCTGACGTCCACCGCCTCGGCTCTGGCGTAGGTCGCCACGACCGGGTTCGGTGCCCTGAGCAGCGGCTCGCCGAGCAGGTCGGCGACCTGCGATTCGCCGATCCCGGCCAGCCGGTAGGTGATGGCCGCGACGTCGGCGCCGAGGCCGACCGCCCGGAGCCTCGGCACGGCGAGGTCGTGCCACATCGGGCGCATCTCACGTGGTGGCCCTGGCAGGGCCACGATGATGCGCCCGTCGGGTCGCTGGACGAACCATCCGGGTGCGGTCCCGTTCGGGTTGTCCAGCGCGGTCGCGGACGGGATCAGCCAGGCCTGCTTCAGGTTGATCTCCGGGAAGGGCAACCGCCGCCTCGCCCAGAGCCGGCGCAGCCATCGCTCCAGGTCCGGGTCGACCGACACGGTCTCACCGAGCGCCGCGGCGATCGCCTCGCGGGTCAGATCGTCCGGCGTGGGGCCGAGCCCTCCGGTGGAGACGACGATGTCCGAGCGTGCGATGGCCGCGACGAACGTCTCGGTCACGACCGGGAGGTCATCCGGCAAGGCCGTCAGTCGGCCGACCCGGACGCCGAGCGCGGTCAACGACCGGGCCAGCTCTCCGGCATTGGTGTCGCGCGTGTCGCCGACCGTCAGTTCCGCGCCGATGCTCAGGATCTCGGCAGTCAGCAGGCGGCGCCCATCGGGCAGGGGGTCCATCCGTCGAGCGTAACCCGTCCATCTGGAGGTCGGGGGGCGCTGGTATCATCGTGTCGCGACACGCGTCCCTACCCGGAGTCACCGTCCTGGACCCTCAGCAGCCCGAACCCGTGGAACCCGCCCCCGCGTCCGACGCCGCCCCAGGAGCCCGGCACGCCCTGACGCCGGTGACCCGACGGGCACACCGCCCGGCGCCGCCCCGGATCCGAAGCCCGGCCCCCCTCCCCGGCCGAAGGCGCGTACGCGCAAACCGAAGCCGCCGGGCGTCCGCGAGCAAACGACCAAGACCTTCGCCGCCGGGATGGACCTCCTCAAGGCCCACGTGGAGCTGGGCAAGGCCGAGGCGTCGGAGATCGGTGCCGAAGGCGCTCGTTTCGCGGGCCTCGCGGTGGCGGCGCTGGCACTGGTCCTCTTCGCTGCGACACTGGCCATCCTCGGGACCTCGATGTTCCTCGGCGAGTGGCTCTTCGGCTCACTCGGCTGGGGCGTGCTGCACGGCGTTCTCACGTTCCTGGCGGTCGCGGTGGCGTTCGTCCTCCTCGCGGTGCGGGTCGAGCCGGTCAGGATCGTGCGCGCCCTGGTGATCGGTGTCGTCGTGGCGATCCTGGCGAGCCTGATCCTTGGCCTCGGCCTCCTGAACCAGCTGTACGCGAGCATCGGCGACACGCTCGGCCTCGCGATCGATCCGGCCGTGCGGCCGCTGGTCGTGGGCATGGGCTTCGGCGCGATCGTCGGTCTCGTCATCGCGATCCTCATTGCCTCGCGGATCGACCGACCGAACTGGGTCGCGGCCATCGCCGCCGGCATCGTGCTCGGGATCATGATCGGGGCCTTCACCAGCATCACCTTCGGCCCGCAGGTCGGGACTGCCATCGGCATCACCCTGGGCCTGGTCGTCTGGGCTGGGCGATGGGCGTGGACGTGTACCGGACAGGGATCGACATCGAGGGCCTCAAGGCTCGCTATACCCCAACGATGACCATGGAGACCAGCAAGGAGACGCTCGAGTGGCTGAAGCAGCGGACGCGGCGCGGGAACGGGTCCTAGCCGCCAGGGCCCAGCTCGACGAGGAGCTGGTCGTCCTGGAGGCGTCCGCCCGGGCGGCGATCGACATCCCGGCCAAGGTGAAGGCGAGCCCGGTCAAGGCCGCGGCCGTCGTCGGGACGGTCGGGTTCGTCGCACTGAAGGGGCCCAAGCGAGTCGCCGGTCGGATCAAGCGAGCGGTCAGGGGTCCGAATGCGCCCCTGCCCAAGCGGATGCTGCCCGACGAGATCGAGAAGACCCTCGGTCTGCTCGGCACCGACGGCGACGCGGTCCGCGGCGCGCTCGAGCGCGATTTCGCCGCGTATGCGAAGCAGTCGGCAAAGAGCCGAGGCAACCTCAAGAACCTGATCATCCTGGCCGCTCGTTCGACCGCTCCTGGTCGCGGCGGTCGAAGGCCGCGGCGACCTGGCTCTTCTCGTCGGGCGACGAGGCGAGTTTCGGCGAGCGCCTGGCCGAGGTCCGCGCTCGACGCTCGCTGGTGCGCGCCGCCGGTCGCCGGCACGACCCCGTCCTCGCCTCCAGCCGACGGCGACGACCGAGAACGCCCCGGCGCCTGATCCGGAGGACGCGGCGGCGAGCGCTAGACTCTCTGCACGGGCGAGTGGCGGAATGGCAGACGCGCCGGCCTTAGGAGCCGGTGCCGCGAAAGCGGCGTGGAGGTTCGACCCCTCTCTCGCCTACCACCGATCGGGCGGTACGGGTCCGCGCACCTGCGCCGGTCCGTGCGTGGGTCGTCCGGCCGTCCGCGGGCACCCGCCCTATACTTCGCGGGCGATGCAGATCACCACCACCCCCGCTCCCAACAGTACCGTCGTGCTCGAGATCGAGCTCCCACCGGACCGGCTGGACCGGCAGCTGGCCGAATCGGTCCGCCACCTGTCCCGCCGGACACGGGTCCCGGGCTTCCGTCCCGGCAAGGCGCCAAGGCCCGTCCTGGAGCGCGCGCTCGGACCCGCGGCGATCCTGGACGACGCAGTCGAACACCTGACCGAGGCCGCCTACCGCGACGCGCTCGTCCAGGAGGACATCGTGCCCCTGGCCAACGCCGACGTGGAGATCGTGCAGGCCGAGGAAGGCAAGCCGTTCATCTTCAAGGCGACGGTCCAGGTCCGCCCGGATGTCCAGCTCGGTGACTACCGGAACTTCAACTTCGGGCCGGAGATCGAACCGACCGACGATGCTCGCGTGGACAAGGTCATCGAGGAGTTGCGCGACCAGAACGCGACGCTCGCCCCGGTCGAGGATCGCGCGGCCCAGGACGGTGACTACGCCGTCATCGGGTTCGTCGGCACCCACGATGGTGTCGCGTTCGACGGCGGCACGAGCGACCGGATGCCGCTGATCCTCGGACAGGAACGCCTGATCCCCGGGTTCGAGGCGAACCTCGTCGGCTTGAAGGTCGGCGAGTCCACCGACTTCGACATCACCTTCCCGGACGACTACGGCGAAGCGACCCTGGCCGGAGAGACCGCCCACTTCGCCGTCGACCTCAAGGAACTGCGCGAGAAGGTGCAGCCGGACCTGGACGACGACTTCGCCCGCCAGATGGGCGACTTCGCGGATCTCGCCGCGTTGCGCGCCGATATCCATACCCGGCTGGCCGCGAACGCCCTCGACAAGGCGCGCCACCAGTTCGCCGACCGGATCATCGAGTACGCCGTGGCCAACGCGACCGTCGAACTGCCCGAGATCCTGATCGACCAGGAAGTCGAGGTCATGCACGACGAATTCCGCGGGACCCTCGCACGGCAGGGGATCGCCGAGGATGCCTACCTGACCGCCGTCGAGAAGACGGAGGCGGACCTCCACACGGAGTTCCGTCCGGGAGCCGAGAAGCGGGTGAAGACCCTGCTCGTCCTCTCGAAGGTGGCGGACGTCGAGGGCGTCGAGGTCCCGGAGCTCGATATCCAGGCCGAGATCGAGCGCGGCCGCGAGCGCTACGCCTCGGATCCCAAGCTCGTCGCCTACTTCGATTCAGACCGTGGGCGGAGCTTCATCCGGAGCAGCCTGCGACGGAGCCGGGTCGTCGAAGGCCTCATCGACCAGTGGCTGGTCGCGCACCCGGAGCACCCGCCGCTGCCGCATCTCGAAGATAGGCCCGGCTCTGCGGTCGACAACGAGCAGGCCGAAGCCAACGCCGCCATCGGGGCGACTGACCCCGGTTCGATCCTGACCGACGAGCCGGCTCCGGCCGGCTGACCGCCGAACCACACGCGAAAGAGGGAGCCACGATGCTCGTCCCCATGGTCATCGAGTCCTCCAGCCGGGGGGAACGCGCCTACGACATCTACTCGCGCCTATTGCGCGAGCGGATCATCTTCCTCGGCGACCAGATCGAGGACCATCTGGCCAACCTGGTGATCGCCCAGCTCCTGTTCCTCGAGTCGGAGGACCCGGAGAAGGACATCAGCCTGTACATCAACTCGCCCGGTGGCGTGGTCACGTCCGGTCTGGCGATCTACGACACGATGCAGTACCTGCGCGCCCCGGTCAGCACGATCTGCATCGGCATGGCCGCGTCCATGGCGGCCGTCCTGCTGGCCGCCGGCGCGAAGGGCAAGCGCTACGCCCTGCCGAACAGCCGGATCATGATCCACCAGGGGTCCGGCGGGTTCCGTGGGGCCGCCCAGGATGCGGTCATCCAGATGCGCGAATGGGAGCATCTCGTCGAGGTCAACCACCAGATCCTCGCCCGCCACACCGGTCAGCCGCTGGACAGGATCGTCAAGGACACCGATCGCGACAACTTCATGTCGCCCGAGGCGGCCAAGGACTATGGCATCATCGACGCGGTCTACTCCGTGCCGGGAGACTCGCTCATCGCACAGGCACACGATGCCGGGCTCGCCGCCGGCGAGGGATCCGAGGTCGTGACAGCCGACCAGGTCGAGGCGGCGGCGGGCGATCCGTCCGAGCCAGCGCCAAAGAAGTCCAAGGACAAGTAGCGGAGTCGGGGAAGGCGTGACGACGACGAGCAGCACCAAAGGACCCAAGGTCCCGTACCGGTGCTCCTTCTGCGGAAAGAGCCAGGAACAGGTCCGCAAGCTCATCGCAGGCCAGGGGGTCTACATCTGCGATGAGTGCATCAACCTGTGCCAGGAGATCATCGAGGAGGAGATGCTCGAGGCGCCGCGCCCCAAGGTCGCGGCCTCCAAGCTCCCCAACCCGCACCAGATCAAGGACGCGCTTGACCAGTACGTCATCAGCCAGGAGCGGGCCAAGAAGGTCCTGTCGGTCGCGGTCTACAACCACTACAAGCGGGTCAACGCCGGCAACCAGGTGGATGAAGTCGAACTGCAGAAGTCCAACGTCCTGCTGGTCGGGCCGACCGGCAGCGGCAAGACCCTCCTGGCGCAGACGCTCGCCCGCGTGCTGGACGTCCCGTTCTGCATCGCCGACGCCACGTCGCTGACCGAGGCCGGCTATGTCGGCGAGGATGTCGAGAACATCCTGCTGCGCCTCATCCAGGCGGCCGATTTCGACGTCGCTCGCGCCCAGCGCGGCATCATCTACATCGACGAGATCGACAAGATCGCGCGCAAGGCGGACAACCCGTCGATCACCCGCGACGTCTCGGGTGAGGGGGTCCAGCAGGCACTTCTCAAGATCCTGGAAGGGACCGTCGCCAACGTGCCGCCGCAGGGTGGCCGCAAGCACCCGCACCAGGACTTCATCCAGATCGACACGACCAACGTCCTGTTCATCTGCGGCGGCGCCTTCGACGGGCTGGAGAAGATCGTCGAGGAGCGGGTCGGCCGGCGATCGATCGGCTTTGGGTCCGAAATCGGCGATGGGTCCGGTCGAGCGCGGGCGGATCCTCGAGAAGCTGATGCCGGAGGACCTGCTCAAGTTCGGGCTCATCCCGGAGTTCATCGGCCGCCTGCCCGTGATGGTCACGCTGTCCGCCCTCAGCGCGGACGACCTCGTCCGTGTCCTGACCGAGCCGAAGAATGCGGTGACCCGCCAGTTCCAGACGGTTCCTGTCGCTCGACAAGGTGGAGCTGGCGTTCACGCCCGGCGCCTTGCGGGCGGCGGCCGAAGTCGCGCTGGACCGCAAGACCGGCGCGCGGGCACTGCGATCGATCGTGGAGGAGTCACTCCTGGAGGTCATGTACGACATCCCGGATCGCTCCGACGTCCGCAAGTGCATCATCACCGAGGAGACGATCCGCGAGGGGCGCCTGCCGCTCCTGCTGACCAAGTCGGACGTCGACAAGGGTGTCGACGAGACCAACTACCAGGACTGGCTCGCGGAGCAGGGCGAGACCGCCTGACCCAGGCTCGTGGCGGCCGAGTCGCGGCCCCGCCTTGAGCCGCCCCGCCCAGCGCCCGCGTTGAGCCGCCTCGCCGAAGTCGAGGCCTCTGCACACACCATGTTCGTCTGTGCGACTTGGACGCGTCTACCGTCACCCTGTGCGCCACTTGAACTCCGGTTTGCACGTGTCATGCGCGAATCGCCCCCGAACGACGGACCAGAGGGCTCCACGGGCGGGCCGATCGCGCGTAAGGGCTGGTGAAGTGCCGCGGATGAACATGGCGCGATCATGCCCGGCGTCAGGCGATCGGCGATCGCGGTCGAAGCGACCCGACGGAACCAGGAGCAGCTTGCCCGCATCGGTGGCGAGATCCGCGCGATGCGCGAACGCCGTGGGCTGACGCGCACCGAGTTGGCCCGCCGCGCCGGGCTTGGCCGCATGGTCGAGAGTCGGATCGAACGTGGGATCGGTCACGTGGACTTCGATGCGCTGCAGCGCATCGCCGTGGCTCTCGATCGTCCACTGCTCGTGTCGTTCGGTCGAGACCTGGTCGACGGCCCTGCCGACGCCGGTCATCTGGCGATGCAGGAACTGGTGCTTCGACTGGGCCGTGCCGGTGGGTTCGATGTCCAGGTCGAGCTCGCGACGGGTCCGGTCCATGCCTGGCGGTCGGTCGATGTCGTCCTCTCGTCCGAGGTCGGGCGCCGGCTGGTCGTGGTGGAGTGCTGGAACTCGATCGGCGATGTCGGTGCCGCGATCCGTTCGAGCGATCGCAAGCGCGCCGACGCCGCAGCGCTCGCGGCCCGCATGTGGGAAGAGCCGTCGACCATCGGCCTCGTCTGGGTCGTGCGCGCCACCGCCCGCAACCGCGCGCTGGTGGGTCGGTATCCGCAGGTGTTCGCGGCCCGCTTCCCGGGCTCGTCACGTGCCTGGGTCGGTGCCCTCACGGAAGGTGGTCCGGTCCTGCCCGCTCCCGGGCTCGTCTGGTCGGATGTCGGCGCCACCCGGCTCTTCGAGTGGCGGCACTGACGACAGGTCGCTGCTCGGGTCAGCCCTCGCCACTCTCAAGCGTCACGCCCGGTGGCAGGTCGGCTCGGATGCGCGCGAGGACGGCGTCGAGGTCCGTTCCCGTTGTCGCGCGAAGGGTCAGCGTGCGGGCTCCAGTGGCCGCGACGCCCTGGACCGCCTCGTCCGCCGCGCCACCGCCGCCGACCTCGGCGACGCCCACCGCCGGGACGCCGGAGACGACCGCCACCGGTGCCTGACCCGCTGCGATCCGCTCGTCGGCCGCGGCCCCTGTCGTCTCGGTCGTGGTGAACCGCAGGTCCGCCACGACCAGGCGGCCGTGGTAGGCGGCGATCACCGACGCTACGATCAGGACGGCGACCGGGATGGCCAGCTCCGAAGACAGTGCCGATCCGGTCCCGCCCAGGATCCGGTCGATCAGGCGGTACAGGATGAACGCCGCGCTGGGCACCGCCGCGATGACGGCCGCGCCGACGACGAGGTACAGGTATGCACGACTGGCGGCGGCCCGTCGTTCGACGGCCGGATCCATGGCCCGGCGGCGCAAGATCACGGTCCAGGCCGGGATCCACAGGGCGGCCCCCACGACGACCTGGGCGACGAACCATGCCAGTTCGTATCGGAAGAATCCGTCGACCGTCGTGCCGCCCAGGGCGAACTCGAACAGCCGACCGAGCAGCTGGGCCGACCCGACGGCGAGGAAGGTGATCCCGGCTAGGGCCGTCAGGTGGAGGCCGAGTCGCTCCGCGCCGGCCAGCGCCGCCGGAGACCGCTGGGCGGCCTCGCGACGCTGCGCGCCCCAGTGGAGCCAGCCGGCGATCGCGAACGGGATCGCGACGAGCATCGGCCCGACGGCCAGTTCCAGCAGGTCGCCGGGCCCTCGCGCGTCCCCCGCGCCCACGGCGAACCGTCCGAGCTCGGTGATGGCCGATGCCACGGACACCGCCACGAACCCCAGGCAGACGAGGATGACGGCGCCGAAGTAGGCGGCGCGCACGGCGGACGCCCGATCGTCCTCGCCGATGATCGCCGCGTCGCGGATCGTCCGACGGGCATCCATGGCGTGGAGCCAGAAGGCGATGGACCCGACGATGACCCAGGACAGCGATCCTGCGAGCGAGCCGAGCCAGGCATCGCCGTCGGTCCCGAAGTCCTGACGATCGACGAACTGTGAGGCGAGCGTCTGAAGGACCTGGCTCGCCCCGAAGACCAGCAACATCAACCCGGCGAAGGCCCAGGCATAGCGATGGGACCGCGTCAGCCAGGCCGGCGCCTCGGTGATCCGGTCGTGGCGGAGGTCGAGGCCGCGTCGCCAGTGGTGATAGGCCCAGATCGGGATCGCCACGACGAGCGTCGCCAGGGAATCGGAGATGCGCGGCCCATAGGCGTCATCGACGCCGAAGATGGTGCCGAATGCCTTCTCGAGCACCTGGTACGCGGCGAAGGCGGCGAAGACGAGGGCCACGGTCGCCACGATGGCCATGTGGAAGGCGCGGATGGACGAGTGGCGATCCTCGCGACCGGACGCATCGTCGCCGCGCCAGCCGCGTCCGACGAGAGACCAGTGGATGGCGAACAGCGGCGCACCGACGATGACCAGGGCGATCGCCAGGCTGATCTGCTCCCGCCCGACGGCGCCTGCGCCACCCAGGAAACTCGAGCCGAGCGCGTCGGCGGCCTCCCCGAAGACGAGGGCCACCAGGTTGTACAGGCCCGCCGCCAGGACGAGCAGGCTGAACGACGAGACCGCATAGAGATAGAGCCGTCGTGCGACGCCCATCGTGTCGACCTCCTGCCGTCAGTAGCCGTATCCGACCGGCTCGACGCCGACCAGCGGCTCATCGATCAGCCAGACACCGTCTTCACGCACGAGGCGGACCGATCTGTCGTAGGAGTAGCGGTCGCCGCCCAGGCCACCACCCTGGGTGAACTGGTCGACCCGCAGGTCCAGGACGGCCCGATCGCCGGTGATCTCGCTGGCGAGCAGGACGACTCGGCGATCCTCATCGCGCTGCCACGACTGCTCCGAGTCCATCCGTCGGTACTCGTCCGACGTGATGTCGCGCCTGACATCCGACGACAGGCTCTCATAGGCCGTCTCGCTATCCCCGGCCTCCCAGGCCTGGTAGTAGTCCTGGAACGCGGCCTCCGGCGAGCCGGCCGGGTAGGTCGCGGGCTCATCCGGGAGCGCGACGGCGACGATGACCGCGATCGCGATGAGCGCGACGATCGCCAGGCCGGCCACGAGCACGGATCGGGGCGGGCGCGAGCGCGCGGGTGGGGGGGCTGCCTGGACCTCGGCCACGTCGTCCATCAGCGGACCTCGTGAGGTGTTCATGGGGCGGAGACGCCCCGACAGCGCAAGTGTTACACGGGCCTGCTCGGTGATGGTCCCCTTCGTGCGCGCGAGGCATAGGCTCGGTTCGGGCGTCCGGTCCAGACCGAGCACCGAGCCCCATATCCAGCGGCGCACCGAGATCGCGGGGTGGATGTCGCGCAGAGGGCTCGTGCTACACTCCCGCCCTCACGGCAGGGACCGAGAGGAGTAGCGTCGGGGACGGCCCCGAAGCGAGCGCGGGATGGTGCGAGCCGCGTGGGACCGCCGACGTGAACGTCACTCGCGAGCCGGGACGGGAGACGCCCGATAGCGCGTCATGAGGGCCTCGGAGACCAGCGGCCGCGATGACCGGCCAGCACCGAAGCCGAACCAGCAGGTGGTACCACGACCCGTTCGTCCGCTGGACGAGCGGGCGTTCGTGCGTTCAGGAGCTCGAAGCGATGACCGAACCCGCGCCGATGACGGAGCTGCCGAAGGCCTACACGCCGCGCGATGTCGAAGGCGACATCTACGAGCGCTGGCTGGCGGCTGACGTCTTCGCGCCCGATGGCGCGGGCTCCACCGCGGATCCGGCGCTGCCGACGTTCACGATCATCCAGCCCCCACCCAACGTCACCGGGTCGCTGCATCTGGGCCACGCGCAGCGGACGGCCGTCGAGGACCTGATGATCCGCCATGCGCGCATGCTCGGCCATCGGACGCTCTTCCTGCCCGGCCTCGATCACGCCAGCATCGCTGCCCAGTTCGTCCTCGACGGGATCCTGGCGAAGGAAGGCGAGAGCCGCCAGAGCCTCGGTCGCGAGGCCTACCTGGCGCGGATGCAGGCGTTCGTGGCGACCACCCGCGACGTGATCCTCGGCCAGCAGCGCCGCGTGGGGGCATCCGCGGACTGGGGCCGCCTCCGCTTCACCATGGACGAGGTGTCTGCGAAGGCGGTCCGGACGGCATTCGAGCGACTCTACCGCGATGGTCACGCCTATCGAACGGAGGCGCTGGTCAACTGGTGCCCGGGCTGCCGCACGAGTGTCAGCGACCTCGAGGTCATCCCCACGCCTGAGATCGGGCACGCTCTGGTCGATCCGCTACCACCTCCTGGATCCGGCGACGGGCGTGCCGGATCCGGTCGCCACGATCACCGTCGCGACCACGAGGCCGGAGACGATCCTGGGCGACACGGCGGTGGCCGTCCATCCGGACGATCCACGCTACGCCGCGCTGGTCGGCCGCATGGCGCGCATCCCGTTCGTCGAGCGTGACGTCCCGATCATCGCCGATGCCGTCGTGGACCCGGCGTTCGGCACGGGAGCCGTGAAGATCACGCCGGCGCACGACCACGACGACCGTCAGACCGGCCTTCGCCACGGCCTCGCCGCGCCGACGATCCTTGCGGACGACGCCACCATCACCGGGACCGGGACCGCCTACGACGGCCTGGATCGCTACGAGGCCAGGACGCGGATGGTCGCGGACCTGGACGTCCTCGGAGATCTGGTCGGCCTCACGTCCCACGAGATGGTCATCGGCCGCTGCCAGCGCAGCAACGACGTCGTGGAGCCGCGCCTCAAGACCCAGTGGTTCATCCGGACCGCTCCGCTCGCCGAGCGGGCGCTCGCCGCGACGCGCGAGGGCCGGACCAGGATCCTGCCGGAGCGGTTCGAGAAGACGTGGGAGCACTGGCTGACCGACATCCGCGACTGGAACGTCAGCCGCCAGCTGTGGTGGGGCCACCGGATCCCGGCGTGGTACTGCCCGGATGGGCACGTGACCGTCTCGGCCCTCGCAGGTGGGCCTGCGGCCTGCGATACCTGCGCCCGGCCGGCCGCCGACCTGCAGCAGGATCCGGACATCTTCGATACCTGGTTCAGCTCCGGCCTGTGGCCGTTCTCCACGCTTGGCTGGCCCGAGTCGACCGACGACCTCGCCGACTACTACCCGACGTCGGTCATGGAGACGGGCTACGACATCATCTTCTTCTGGGTCGCCCGGATGATGATGCTGGGACTGGCCCTGACGGACAGGGAGCCGTTCCACACGGTCTACCTGTCCGGGCTGATCCGCGACCCGGATGGCCAGAAGATGTCCAAGACGAAGGGCAACGTCGTGGATCCGCTCGGGGTGATCGACGCGTCCGGCGCCGACGCCCTCCGCTTCGCCCTGATCCACGGCGCCACGCCTGGGATCGATCAGAAGTTCGGCACGGCGAAGCTCGAGAACGCCCGCAACTTCGCCAACAAGCTCTGGAATGCGACGCGCTTCGTGGCGGGCGCCCGCCCGACGACGATCCCGGCCGACGGCGAGCGCCAGGTCCCCGATGCACGGCACCTTGGGCCGGCCGAGCGCTGGCTCCTGTCCAGGGCAGCCGCGACGACGGCCGCCGTGGACGTCGCGATGGCGGACCACGCGTACGGCGAGGTCACACGCCTGCTGTACGAGGCCATCTGGAGCGAGTACTGCGACTGGGGCCTCGAGTTCGCCAAGGTCCGCCTCGGCGATGCGTCCCTCGACGATGCGGCGCGGGAGGCGACCTGGTGGACGCTCGTCGAGGTCCTCGACACGTACCTGCGGCTGCTCCACCCGGTCATGCCGTTCGTGACCGAGGCGCTGTGGGCGGCGCTGCCCCACCGGGCGTCCGATCCGGACCTCCTGATCGTGGCCCGCTGGCCCGCGGTCGGCGACCGTGACGAGACGGCCGAGGCCGAGGTCGGGGCGATCGTCGAGCTGGTCCGCGGGATCCGGAACGCCCGGTCCGAGGCGCGGCTGGAGCCGGCGACCTGGCTCCCGGTCGACGTCGCCATCCCGGCGAGCCTGGGACCGGCCTTCGAGGCCCTGCTGCCCGCGATCGAGCGCCTGGCCCGGGCCCGACCGATCACGCGCCACCTCACGACCGAGAGCCTGCGGCCGGCGACCGAAGGCACGACCGACCTGGTGGTCGTGTCCGGCGGCATCGAGGCGGTCATCCGGGCATCCGGACCCCAGCGACGACCCGGCCGCGGCCGGTCTCGAACGCGCCCGTCTCGAGCGCGAACTCGGCGAAGCCGTCGCGCGACTGGACGCCGCGCGTTCGCGCCTCGCCGATGCGTCGTTCATCGCGAAGGCGCCGGCGCAGGTCGTCGAAGGCGCCCGGACTCGTGAGGCCGAGCTGGCCGAGCTGGTCGACCGGCTCACGGACCTGCGTGGCCCGCTGACGAGGTCCCCGAGCGCCCCTGCTACCATGACGGCCGACCCAGCCACCACCGTGGAGACCCGCCCGTGCCGCTCGAGTTCCTGAAGCGCAAGGGGAGCACCGACGCCCCGCGCCGAGACCGTCGCAGCACCCGCCGCTCGCAGCGTCCGCGTCGGCGATCGCGATGCCCGAGGAGGTCGTCGCCGCGGAGTACCAGCTCAAGCTGTACTTCGCCGGCAAGAGCAGCGAGGGCGTCCGCATGAAGGCCGGCCCCGGCGCACTCGCCGAGCTGCCGTGCCATGCTGGTCGGCCTGGCGCAGACCGAAGTCGAGGTCGTCGAGCCACTGCCGATCGAGTTCAGCCAGGCGACGCCCGCGATCGCCCGGCCGTCCGAGGCGATGCAGTGGCTGAACGCCCATCATGTCCACTCGCCGATCACTCGCCACGCGCTGGTGGTCCTGGAGTCGATCGACGCCGTCGATCTCGCCTTCGACACCTTCGTGTGCACGCATGCTCGACGGCGAGGTGGACACCTCCGGGTACCCGGAGTACAACGCCGTCGTCGGGGGCGTCGCCGCGCACTGGGACGAGGCGACCGGCGACCTGATCTGTCGGGCCGTGGTCGGTTGGGGCGGCAAGGGCGTGCGTGGCGACACGGATCGGATCGGCGCCAAGCTGCTGGCGGGGATCCTCTCGAACATCATCGCGAGCCGGTACGCGACGGGGCTGACGGCCATCGAGCGCCCGGTCCCGGCCGCCGGCCGCGGCGGCCTGGTGTGCCCGCACTGCAGCTTCGCATCCGCCCACGAGCGAGCGTTCTACTGCCCCAAGTGCGGCATGCGCCTGCTGCGCGGCTGAGTCCCGAGCGACCGCGTGCCCCTCTACGACTACGACTGCGCGAACTGCGGCGAGCGGTTCGAGATCCTTCGCGGCGTCCACGCCGAACCGCCACCGGTGTGCGTCCTGTGTGGCGGAGGGCCGGTGAAGAAGGCGTTCACGACGCCGGCGATCCACTTCAAGGGTTCGGGTTGGGCCAAGAAGGAGCGCCAGGCGAGCTCGGGTCACAGCTCATCGAAGTCCGGTCGTGACGGCGGGTCGGTGGCCAAGGATGGCGCGGCCGTCGAGCAGCGAGCGGTGGGTCCGAGGCCAAGGATGGGGGATCGGCCAGCAGGGACAGCAAGGACGGCGGGTCCGGCGGGTCCGGTGGCTCGGGCGGGGATCGGCGGATCGTCATCGTCCGGTGACTCGACGACTTCGGGCGACGCGGGCAAGCCAGTCCTCGTCCAGCAAGGGCTCGGACGGTCCATCGAGCGCCCATCCCCGAAGGCGACACGACCATGACGGCACGACGATGACGGCACCGACCGATTGGATCTCGCTGGCGGAGGCCGCCGAGATCCTCGCGGCCGCCAACATCCATTTCCAGCCGGAGACGATCGGCCGTTGGGCCCGCACCGGCCGGCTGCAGAGCATCAAGCTCGGGGGACGGCGATTTGTCCGGCGCGGCGAGGTCAGGGCGCTCATCGCCGCACCACGACGGGTTCG
>CAVZXQ010000005.1:0-34973 GCA_963779315.1 uncultured Chloroflexia bacterium
CCCTTGCCCCTGGCCTTGGCCCTGGCCCTGGCCCTGGCCGGTGCCCGGGCTCTGGCCGGCGCCCGGACTCTGTCCAGCCCCTTGACCCTGGCCTGTGCCGGGACTCTGACCGGCGCCCTGCCCCTGACCCTGACCTTGCCCCTGGCCAGGCTGGCCCTGGGCGGTGGTCCGGCGACCGGCGTCCGCGAGGTCGCGACGAGCATCCTGGAGCCGCGACGCCGCACCTGACAGATCGCGGTTGGTGGCGACCTGCCGTTCCGCTCCCGTGACCGCTTCGCCCAGCCGATCCAGCGCCGACTTCGCGCCTTGCGTATCGCCCTGGGCCAGGCTCTGGGCTGCGTCCCGCAGCGCCGTCGCCGCAGCGCCACTGGCCTGCGAGGCGCTCGCCTGCATCTCGGCGAGCTGCCGCCCCAGCTCGGCCTTCTCGGCGTCCGTCATGTCGTCCAGCTTGTCGCCCAGGTCCTTGAGATCCTCCTGGGCCTTCTCCGGATCGCCGTCCTTGTTGGCATCCGGCTTGCCCGTCGCGGCGCTCGAGAGGGCGCGGCTGAGCGAGGTGAGTGACGCCGCCCGCTGTTCGGTGGCCGGATCGGTCTGGGCCCGCACATCGGCCTCGATGGCCCCGATGCGAGCCAGGTTGACATCGAGTTCGCCGGGCTTGTCGCGCAGTTGCCGGGCGAGCTCACGCAGCTCCTCGGCCAGGCGGGTTCGTGGGTCTTCGGCATCGGCGCCCTTGGTGTCGAGTTCGTCGGCGAGCTGGTCGAGGCGCTCGGCCTGCCGTTCGGCGGCCGCTTCCACCTGGCGCTGCTGGGCGATGACCGCGTCCTGGGGGTTCGGGATGAGGAGTACGGGCACCAGCAGCAGACCCGCCACCACGAGGGCGATGGCCGGGCGATGCGACAGCCGCGGCTTGAACAGGGCGGGCGGGGCGCCCCGCAGCGTGCGCAACGCGTCGCCGCGCTGGCGTCGGACGAATCGGTCGGTCTCGGCCGCGTCACCTGTGATCGTGGGTCGGCGCTTCCGGATCGGCAGGACCGGCAGCGTCCGGGAACGCCGCGGCGAGTTCCATCGCGCTCGAGACCCGGTCGCCCAGGTGCCCCTCGCCATCCACCGCGAGCGCCGTCTCCCCAAGGCTAGGGCGAGCGCGGACGACGGCGACGAGCAGGACCAGGGCCCCGAACACCGGGATGGCCATCGCCGCCGTCGGTGCCCACGGCAGCGGGACGACCCGCGCGACCGTCCACAGCACCAGTTCCGCGATAGCGATCCCGGCCAGGGCCAGCCAGGTGCGCCGCACGATGCGTCGGATCCAGAGTCGCTGGCGATGCGGTCCCAGCGCGGTGAGGACGGCCGTCAGGGTCGGGTCGAGCGGGCCGTCGACGACCGCGCGCGGATCGGCCGGGACGACGAGCGGGGCGCGCCGATCCGCCGTCGCTACGATCGGTGAGGCGCGACAGGATCTGCATCAGACGGCCTCCGGGCGCGGGCCGGGAACGCGCCGCCGGCGCAGGTGCCATCGCCGGGTGGGCGACACGAACTGGATGGAGATCAGCAGGAAGATGACCGACAGGATCAGCCAGGTCAGGACGCTCCGCGGCCAGAAGCTGTCCCTCACGACGCCGAATGCCGTGACGTCGGCGCCGCCGGGGTCCGGCGCGACCATGACCCCACCTTTTCCGTGGCGCGATGGCCTCGGACCACCATGGGCGCCGGGACGGGCACCGACCGCCGCCGTTGGTCGAGTCCGAGAACACGACGTCGCGTCCGCTGGGAACGATGCTGGTGAGGACGCCGCAGAACCCTCCACCGAAGACCTCGGTCCAGCGCAGACGAGGAGTCGGCCTGGGCGAGGAACGGGTTGACGTACGCGATGACCTCGGGCGGTCGGCCAGCGATCGGGCCACGGCCCTGCCCGTTGTCGTCGTTCGCCAGGACGGCCAGAAGATGAGCAGGAAGATCGAGCCGACGGACACGGCGAGCACGCCGAAGATCGAGATAGCGGTCGCCGCCTGGGTACGCTTGACGAGGCTGGAACAGCACAGCCCGAACGAGCCGAGGCCGAGCGCGGTCACGAGCAGGACGATGTAGGCGCGAACCACATCCTCCGGTCCGACGCCGCCGTAGACGAAGACGATGGCCGTGAGCGGGATCGAGGCCGCGATCAGCAGGAAGACGTAGGTCAGCGCGCTCAGGAGCTTGCCCAGGACGATCGCCACCGAGGAGATCGGGGTCGTGACCAGCAGCCCGAGCGTCTGCTTCTCGCGTTCGAGGCTGATCGCCCCGGCGGTGGAGACCGGCGCCAGGAAGACGACCTGGAGGGTCTCGAGCAGGATCAACGCGGCGAAGATGGCCTGCCCGATCGACGCCGAGGCAAAGGCGGCATTGTCCGAAGTTGTTGTTGAACGATGCCTCGCCGATGAACTCGACCATCCAGGCGAAGCCGCCGAGCAGGACCAGGTACAGGGTCAGGATCACGAACGCGCGCCGACCCCGCATCCGACCGCGGAGCTCCTTGACGCAGATCGCGCCGATCCCGCCGCCGGCGTGACGAAGGGCGGCGATGGGATGCCGTCCGGCCCGCTGTGCGCCACGGCTCCCGGTCGCCGCCGTCGCGGCGACTTCGGGCCCCTGTCTCCTCGGTCCGCAGGCGGTCGCCCTCGATCGGGTGACCGTGGTCTCGTCATCGGCTCCTCGGCGGCCTCGATCGGTCTCGGTCCGGGGCGGTCACCTGGAGGAACAGCTCCTCGAGGTCGCTCGCCGCTCGGGAGAAGTGACGATCGGCAGACCGTCGCGGACGGCCTCCGCGAGCAATCGCGCCGAGGCGGCGTCGTCGCCACGGAATCCGAGCTGGATGGTGCCGTCGTGAAGGATCGAGCGGACGCGACATCCGGGTCCGGCCGAATCGCGCCGCGCCGCTTCGAGGGCGTCGCCCTCGGCCAGGACGCGGACATGCAGGACGGCGCCAAATCGCAGGCGCCGCTCGATATCGGCCACCCGGCCCTGGCCGAGGACCTGTCCACGATCGATGATCGCGACGCTCGTGCACAGCTCCTCGAGCTCGGGCAGGATGTGGCTGCTGATCAGGATGGTCTTGCCGAGGGTGCGGAGTTCGCGCAGCAGTTCGCGCAACTCGACCCGGGCGCGCGGGTCGAGGCCGGATGCCGGCTCGTCGAGGAGCAGGACCTGCGGGTCGTGGACCAGGGCATGGGCGAGGCACAGGCGCTGCTCCATACCGCGCGAGAGTGTCTGGACGTAGTCGTCGCGCTTGTCGGCCAGGTCCACCAGCTCCAGCAGGTCGCCGATCGTCCGGCGGCGTGCCGGGGCAGAGAGTCCGTAGCAGCGCCCGAAGAAGTCCAGGTACTCCCAGACCTTCATGTCGTCGTAGACCCCGAACACATCCGGCATGAATCCGAGGACGCGGCGCACCTGCTCGGGGTTCCGCGTCACCGACCAGCCGGCGATCTCCGCGACTCCGGCCGTCGGTTGGAGGAGCGTGGCCAGGATCTTGAGCGTCGTCGACTTGCCGGCTCCATTCGGTCCGACGATGCCGAAGATCTCGCCGGCCTCGATGGAGAGGTCCACTCCCGGCGACGGCGACCGTGGAGGCATAGTGCTTGACGAGACCCTCGACGCGGACGATCGCGCTCATCGGACGGTCCCCCTGATGGCGACCGTCGCGCTGAACCCGACCCCGTCACTCTGGTCGTTGACGAACCGGATCAGGACCGTCCCGCTGGTGGGGTCAACATAGCGAGCGGGTTCCGCGATGCTGTAGCGCGGGCCCGGCGTCAGGTGTGGCAGGCGCACCCAGGTCGAGGTCGTCAGGTCGAACAGCTCGGTCTCAGGGATCCCGTCGCGCACGGGCTGCACGCAGCCCTCGACGACCTCGGCCGAACAGGCGACCGGGATCGCGTCGAGCGGCAGGATCGGGGTCGGCTCGCCCACGGCGGTGTCGCCACCGAAATTGAGGGCGATCATGAGTTGATCGGTCGCGATCGAGCCGTTCATGGTGATCGGCCGATAGGCCAGCGTGGCGCTCCCACGACCGAAGTTCATGCTGAACGGGTCCTTGCTGAAGAACGCCGCATCGGAGGCCACGACGCTGGATCGGAGCAGGTCCGAGGTGAAGGTGGTGACGCCGCTCACCGCGACCGACGCCGGCAGGTAGTAGAGCGTATTGCCGGTCCGGCGTGGCACCTGTCCCTCGACGTCCACGGCCAGGAGGTCTCCGTCCGCCCAGGCAAGGATCACGGCGCCGTCGGCCTGGAGCTGGTTGGTCGACCCGAAGTTCGGGTCGTAGGTCAACTGGTCGATGATCGCGTGACGGATGTACCGCTCCGCATCCGGGTTGTCGCCCGATCCGTCGAAGAAGAGCGGCCCGACCACGAGGTCCGAGAGCGGCTGTCCGAACTGGTTGGCCACGGTTCTGGACAGCCACGTCCACCGTCGCCTCCTCGCCGGGTCCGAGGTCCTTGAGGAGGGCGACAGTGGCGCCGATCACGACGGCGGGCTTCTCCAGGGCACGATCGGAGGCGTTCTTGACCGTGCCCTGAGGCGACCACCCTCCAGGCGCAGGTTCGCCTGGACCAGTGGGACCGCGACCGCCGTCTCGGCACGGACCGTCCGCAGCGATCCGAAACCGACCGTCAGGTCGCGGACCCGCGCCGGGTCGCCCTGAAGGACGTCCAGCGCGGTCGCGGCGGGATCCGCCCGAACATGGTCGCCACTGACCGGGGGCGACAGGAGTGCGCCGCCGGGGACCCGGACCTGGTAGGTGCCGCGAGTCGGCGAGAAGATGCCGATGTAGACCTGGGCGCGTCCCGACCGTGGCCCCCGGCGCGCCCCGCACCAGGGCGATCTCGTTCACGATGACCTCACTGCCGCGCAGGGTACTCCCGAACCCGTATGCACCGACGGCGAAGACCGCGATGAGCGCCGGGATCGTCGCCCAGGCCCACTCGCGCCGGCCCAGCCGCCGCAGGACGAGGTAGTTGATCGGCCCGACGAGCAGGATGTATCCGACGAGCAGCGCGAACAGGCCGCCGACCGGCGGAAGTGCCAGGGACGGCAATTGGGAACCGCATAGATGAGCTGGCTGTCGTCCGAGAGCGAGAGGCCGGCGTTGACGCGCTGCGGGAGCAGGCGTCGCCAGAACGTGTCGGCCGGCGGTCCCGCCGGCGATCCAGTCCACGGTCGGGTCGAAGCCGATGAGGGTCGTGGCGCCTCTGCCGAACGGTCGCGTTCGGCGGCGACGACGCGGTCACCGACGACCGCCAGCGATCGGCCGTCCGTGAGCGAGCCGCTGAGTGCCGGCAGGTCCGATGCACCGGTCGGTGCCGCTCCGAGAAGGGCCGACAGCGATGCGGCCGGGACGTCCAGCGTCGAGGCCGGTCGATAGGGGAGCAGGTCGTCCGGGAACGAACCAAGGGCGCCCGGACCGCTGGTTCCGCCGACGATGACAAGGCGCCCACCGCCGGCGATCCAGCCACGCAGGGCCGTGATCTGCGCGGTGCTGAGTACGCTCGAGTCCACGTCCTGCCAGACCAACCGGTCCAGCGTCTGCCATGCCTCGACGCGATCCGGGAGCTGGGTCGGGTCCAGCGGCAGGATCACCGGTGCGATCTGGTTCTGGTTCGGGAGCAGGTCGATCGTCGAGACGATGCCCTGCGGCCGTTCGGCGATGACGCCGACTACGAGCTGGGCGCCGTCGTGGATGGCGAAGCCGACCTTGGTGCTCGCGAGCGTCGTGTCGCCGTCCACGAGGCTCACGGTCAGTTCGCGACCGAACGCGGGTGGTTGCACGTACAGCAGGTAGGTCTTGTCGGACTGGGTCGGGGAATCCACGACCAAGCCGAAGCGGGACTTGCCGCCGGAGCCGCCTGCCAGGCGCAGCTCTCCGGCGACCGGTGGACCGTCGTTCTTCAGGCGGACGGCGACGGCCATCCAGGCGCCGATCCGGGCGTGGCCATCGAGCATCGGCCGGGCTTCCATCGTGAGCCCGTTGGCGGCCGAGACGGACGCCGCGGCCGGCAGGATGAGTGCGGCGGCCAATCCGAGGCCGGCCAGCAGGCGCATGGCGCGCAGGGTCATGCGGCGCTCGACGGGCGGACGGCGGCTATGGGGGCGATCCACGTCGAGCGAGGCGAGAGCACGGCTACTCCGAACACGGGGGCGAGCGGGGTCGCATCAAGGACGTCCGAAGCACCCCGAAAGTTGCGTGGGGCCGGACCCTCCGGCCATCCGGGCGTCCGAGCCGCCGCTATCGTACGATGCGAGCGTCCCGTGACCATCGGCCGGTGTGCCGTCCACCCGAGGGTGCTGTGCCCGACATCCGCCCATTCCGCGCCCTTCGCTTCGATCCGACGACCGTCGGCGACCTCGCCGCGGTCGTGGCGCCGCCGTACTCCGAGATCGATCCGGCCGAGCATGAGCGCTTGCTTGCCCGCCAGCCGATCAATGTCGTGCAAGTGGACCTGCCCGAGGTCCGCCATGGCGATGAGCCGGACGACCGTTTCAGGCGGGCCGCACGCACGATGGCCGCGTGGCGCTCGGGCGCGATCCTGCACAAGGATCCACACCCATCTGTCTACCTCTACGAGCGGACGCTGGGCCTGCCCGGCGACGCCGGAGTGGGCCGTCAGCGCGGCTACTTCGCCCGCCTGCGCCTCGAAGCCTTCAGCGCGGAGTCCGGGATCCTGCCGGGCGACGAGTCATCGTCTGGCGCGGCTGAGGATCGGTACAGGCTGCTGCGTGCGACGGGCGTGAACACGAGCCCGGTCATCGGCCTGTACCACGACGCGGGTCATAGGACGGACGCACGGATCGCGGGGCTGAGCGATCGGCCCGCCGATATCGACCTCGTGGACGAGGCAGGTGTCCGCCACCGCGTCTGGGCGGCCGCGGCGGACGGCGAGGGCGAATCGGCCGCGGCCGTGGCGTCGCTCCTCGAGCCCGCCGCAGCCGGCCCCATCACGATCGCGGCCGGACGGGAGGTATACCAGTCCGCCCTCCGCTACCGCGACGAGCGCCGGATGAGCCGGTCCTGCGAGGAGGATCCGGCGTTCGACTACCTGCTCACGCTCTTCCTGGAGCGTGCCGACCTGACCCTTGACCCGACGGCCCTGACCGGCCTTGTCATCAATCCGCACGAGTGGTGATCCCATGACCGACAAGCTCCCCGACAAGGCCGCCGAAGCGATGGCCCAGGCGCAGATGCCGTCCTCGAATGGACGTCCGGTCCGCAAGGACGAGATCGAGTTGCACGACCGCGGCATCTACATCGAGTCGTGGCTGCCCGAGCGACGTTCGCGCCGCAAGCCGCTGCTATTCCTGCACGGCGAACTGACCGGCTCCTGGTTGTGGGAGCGATACCTCGGCTACTTCGCGGGACGTGGCTGGGAGGGTCACGCCCTGAACCTGCGCAATCACTACTGGTCGCAGACGGCCGATCCGGCCACGCTCTCGTTCGACACGTACACGGAGGACGTGGTGGCCGCCATCGAGCGTCTCGGACCCTCCACCGTGTTGGTCGGCCACGGGATGGGCGGTCTCCTGGCACTCAAGGCCGCCGAGCGGATGGCCATCTCCGGGATCGTCCTCATCAGTTCGGAGCTGCCGCGAGACCTACGGCCCGGGGGCCGGTCCCACGAGCTCCGCGAGATCCCCGAGGTCTACGGCCGGGCCATGATCGGCTGGGAGACCCTGCCGGAACGGTTGCTGCGCGATGACCGCGACCTGACGCTCTCGGATGTCCTCCACATCCAGCACATGCTCGGCCAGAAGCCGCATGAGTCCGGCGCGGCTCGCCGCCAGGTGATCGCCGGCGTCCCGGTGGATCGTCGGGGCGTGGAGGCCGTCCCTCGCCTGGTGGTGGGTGGTGGTCTGGATCGGGCCGTCCCGGCCGAGGAATCCGAGCGCTTGGCAGAGTGGCTGGATGCCGAATACGAGCCCTTCGGCGCCCACTCGCACTACGGGCTGGTGATGGGCGAGAACAGCTACCAGCAGGTCGCCGACGGGATCCGCAGCTTCCTCGACGCCAGCCGCCTGTAGGCCGGATCGCGTGCCGCGCGCGTGCCGCCGCACCTCTCTGGTATCATCCCGACCCGCGACGCCGCATTCGTCTAGAGGCCCAGGACACCGCCCTCTCAAGGCGGAGATCATCGGTTCGAATCCGATATGCGGTACCAATCTTGGTCTCATCGGCCCGATCTGGAGCCAGATCGGGCCTTTTCGTTCGCGCCGCCGACCTCGGCGGCGGCGACGAAGCTCATGGGCGGGTGCTACGCGCTGACGAGTGCCTCGGAGTCGAGCGCATCGGCGACGGACGCGCCGTTGGAGCCGAGACCCCCGGGGTAGTCCGCTCCGACCTCACCGGTCGTCTCGGACGGGCGCTGCGGAGCGGTATCGGCGGCTGGGAAGGCGACCGCGTCATCTACGGTGGCGTCGCGACGCATCCCAGCGGCCCGCTCGCCGGCCATCGAGACCGCGGCCTCGAGGCGTGCCCGGACGGCGGTCCAGTTCATCGCGATCACGGCTCCTGCGGCGAGCAGGAGCGCGGCGCCCAGTGCGTACGGCCAGCGCGGACGGGCCGGCTTGATGAGGCCGACCGCGGTGGCGGCCGACGTGGCGGCCGACGTCAGGGCCTTCGGGACGTCGATGTCGGGCATCTTGAATCCGGGCATGTCGAACGATGCGCGGTCGGGCATCTCGGGCAGGTGGAGGTCCTGTGGGAGGGACGGCGTGGACACGTTCATGGGTTACTCCTGTGGGTGGACCTCTACCGTACGTCGCGCGTAGCGGGCGTCAGCCAACGCTGTCAGCGCGCGGGTGTCACAACCGCGTTACAGCTGGACCGCCAAGTCGACGTTTCCGCTCTGGTAGTCTCGACCGATGTCCGCGATCCACCCGTTCCGTGCTCTCCGTCCCAAGCCGGCGCAGGCCGCGGCCGTCGCGGCCGTGCCCTACGACGTCGTCAACGTCGCCGAAGCTCGAGCGCTCGCCGCGGATCAGCCGCTGAGCTTCCTGCGCGTGTCCCGTCCCGAGATCGAGCTGCCGGATGGCACGGACCCGTACGGCGACGTCGTGTACCAAACGGCTGCACGTAACTTCTCGCGGCTCCGCGCTGCCGCCCCGCTCGTCGACGAGATCAGCCCGAGCCTGTACGTCTACCGCCTCAGGATGGGCACGCACGAGCAGACCGGGGTCGCCGCGTGCTTCTCCGTCGACGAGTACGAGAACGACGTCATCCGCAAGCACGAGCGCACCCGCAAGGACAAGGAGGACGATCGGACCCGACATATCGTCGAGCTACGGGCGCAGACGGGACCGGTATTCCTGACATACCCGGCCACGGCCGGGGTCGATTCGGCGGTGACGCAGACCGTCGCCGAAGCCCCGCTCTTCGACTTCGTGGCCGATGACGGGGTGCAGCACACGATCTGGCGGACGAGCAGTGCCATGGCGGAAGCCCTTGTGGCGGGCTTCGCCGCGGTGCCCCTGCTCTACATCGCAGACGGCCATCATCGTGCAGCGAGCGCGATGCGAGCGCGAGAGGCCATGCGTGGGCACACGGCCGGTGCCAGCCCGATCGAGGCGGACACCTTCCTCGCCGTGGCGTTCCCGGACGACCAGACCCAGGTCCTGCCGTATCACCGCGTGGTCAAGGACCTGGCCGGCCACTCACCGGCGTCGTTCCTCGAAGCCCTGGCGGTCCAGGTGGACGTCTCGACCGGAAGCGAAACGCCCGCGGGACCGGGTGAGGTCTCGATGTACCTGGCCGGTGTGTGGTACAAGCTCCGCCTCGCCCCGGCGGACGAGACAGCGCCCCCGGCGGATCGCCTGGACGTCCAGCTCCTGCACGACCAGGTCCTGGCACCGCTGCTCGGCGTCGGCGATCCACGGACGGACAAGCGCATCGACTTCATCGGCGGCATCCGCGGGCCGGGAGCGCTCGTCGAACGAGTGGACTCGGGGTCGGCCGCCGTCGCCTTCGCGATGCACCCGGTCAGCGTCGCGGACCTGATGCGTATCGCCGACTCGGGGGGGATCATGCCCCCCAAGTCGACCTGGTTCGAGCCGAAACTCCGGGATGGACTGCTGACCCACCTGATCTAGGAGCGAAGCCCACATGAAGGTTCTCGTCGCCGACCCGTTCGAGCCGTCCGGTATCGAGGGCCTGCGGGTCGCCGGGTGCGAAGTCATCCACGATCCCGCCCTCAAGGAGGGAGCGCTCGTCGCGGCGATCGGCGCGACCGGTGCGGACGTGCTCGTCGTCCGTTCGACCAAAGTGACCGCCGAGATGCTGGATGCCGGCGGCCTCGGGTTGATCGTACGGGCGGGCGCGGGCTATAACACGATCGACGTGGCCGCCGCGTCGGCGCGCGGCATCTACGTCTCGAACTGCCCCGGCAAGAACGCCGTGGCCGTGGCGGAACTCACGCTGGGGCTCATCCTCGCCCTCGATCGCCGCATCCCAGACAACGTCGCCGAACTGCGGGCGGGTCAGTGGAACAAGAAGGAATACTCGAAGGCGACGGGCCTGTACGGGTCGACGCTGGGGATCCTGGGCTTCGGGAACATCGCCCAGGAGGTCGCCAGGCGCGCCCAGGCCTTCGGGCTGCACATCGTGGTCTGGTCGAGACGGTTCGCCGAGGAGGCGGAACCGGATCTGGCGGCCCACGGTCTCGAGTCCACTCGAGACTCGCGGGTGTCGGTCGGCGCGACACCTGGGGCTGTCGCGGATGAGGCGGACATCCTCAGCATCCACCTCGCGCTCGGTCCCGAGACGCGTGGCCTCGTGAACGCCGACCTGCTCGATCGGCTCCGCCCCGGAGCGATGGTCATCAACACGTCGCGCGCCGAGGTCGTGGACCACGCCGCGCTGGCCGCGGCGGTCAGGGAGCGGGGCATCCGTGTCGGGCTGGACGTCTATCCGGACGAGCCGACGACCGCGACCGCCGAGTTCCGGCTGCCCCTGCTCGACGAACCGGGCGTGTACGGCACCCATCACATCGGCGCCTCCACGGAGCAGGCACAGGAGGCCATCGCGGCGGAGACCGTGCGGATCGTCCGCTCGTTCATGGAGACGGGTAGGGTGCCCAACGTGGTGAACCTGGCCCGGCGGACCCCGGCGACCCACATGCTCGTCGTGCGGCACCGGAACCGGCCCGGCGTGCTCGCGCACGTGTTCGAGCACCTGAGCGGCGGCGGCCTCAACGTCCAGGAGACCGAGAACATCATCTTCGAGGACGCCGAAGCGGCCGTGGCCCGGATCAACCTGGACGGCGAGCCGTCTCCGGCGCAGCTCGCGGCGATCGGATCCGGCAACGACGACATCCTGAGCCTCCAGCTCGTGGCCATCTGAGGAGCCATCCATGCCCCCCACCGAACGCATCTACAACTTCTCGTCCGGGCCGGCGGTGCTGCCCCTGCCCGTCCTCGAACAGGTCCAGCGCGATCTCGTCAGCCTGCCCGGCGTCGGGATGTCCGTCATGGAGATCAGCCACCGTTCGACGACCTTCGAAGCGATCATCGGCAAGGCCGAGGCCGACATCCGACGGCTCGCCGGGGTGCCGGACGGCTACCGGATCCTGTTCCTCCAGGGTGGGGCCAGCCTCCAGTTCTCGATGGTCCCGATGAACCTGCTGACCGAGGGCACGACCGCGGACTACATCCACACCGGGTCCTGGTCCGAGAAGGCCGTCAAGGAGGCCCGGCGCGTCGGCGACGTGCACGTGACCGGCCTGCCCGAGGGCGCGCCGTTCGACCGGATCCCGACCGACGCCGAATGCGAATTCACGCCGAATGCCGCCTACGTCCACATGACGTCGAACAACACCATCGAGGGCACCCAGTGGCACCGCTTGCCGGCCTTGGGCGACGTGCCCCTGGTCAACGACGCCTCGTCGGACATCTTCAGCGGCCCGCGTCGACATCTCGAGATACGGCCTGATCTACGCCGGGGCGCAGAAGAACCTGGGGCCGTCCGGGGTCGTCCTGGTCATCATCCGCGAGGACCTGCTGGCCCGGTCGGCCAAGTCGCTGCACACGATGCTCAACTACGCCGTCCAGGCAGAGAACGGATCGCTCTACAACACGCCTCCCGCGTTCGGGGTGTACGTCCTGGGGCTCGTGATGGCGTGGCTGCTGGAACAGGGTGGCCTGCCCGCGATCGCGGAGGTCAACGAGCGCAAGGCCGGCAAGCTCTACGCAGAGCTGGACCGGACGGGTTACTGGCGGCCGACCGCACAGCACGACAGCCGCAGCCTGATGAACGTCACGTTCCGGCTCGAGAGCGAGGACCTCGAGAAGGCGTTCGTCAAGGAGTCGACCGCCGCCGGCTTCGACGGGCTCAAGGGACACCGGTCGGTCGGCGGGATGCGCGCCTCGATCTACAACGCCTTCCCGGAGGCGGGCGTGGACGCGCTCATCGACTTCATGCGCGACTTCGAACGCCGCAACGGATAGTCGTCATGCGGGACGCGTCGCCGGCAGTCGCCGCTTGAAGAGCCACTATCGAGTCGTCGTCATCGGCGGCGGCATCGTCGGTTGCAGCGTCGCCTATCACCTGACGTTGCGCGGCGTGACGGACGTCGCGGTGATCGAGCGAACGGAGCTCACGGCCGGCTCGAGCTGGCACGCCGCCGGCGGTTTCCATGCCATCAACGCCGACGTCGATGTCGCGGCCTTGCAGCAGTACACGATCGGCCTCTACCCACGGGTCGAGGCGGAAAGCGGGCAGGACATCGGCCTCAAGATGACCGGCGGCCTTGAGCTGGCCGGGACTCCACAGCGGTGGCAATGGCTCAAGTCGGAGCTGGCCTGGTTGCGAACGATGGGCGCGGATGCCTACCTGCTTTCGCCGGCCGAAGCGGCCGACATGGTCCCGATCATCGATCCGTCCGGACTCCAGGGCGCGCTCTTCGACCCGAATGAGGGCAATCTCGATCCGAATGGTGCGACCCATGCCTACGCGGGCGCGGCGAAGCTGCGCGGCGCCGAGGTGATCCTGCACGACCGGGTGCTTTCGCTGACCCGCCTCCCGAGCGGGGAGTGGAGCGTGGAAACCGAGCTTGGGACCGTGACCGCCGAGCACGTCGTCAATGCCGCGGGCCTGTGGGCGCGCCGCGTCGGCAACATGGTGGGCATCGACCATCCGCTCGTGCCCATGTCGCACCACTACCTCATCACGGACGACGTGCCCGAGGTCGCCGCGATGCGTGGCCCGATGGCGGCCGTGACGGACCTCGAGGGCTTCACCTACCTCCAGCGTGAGGGTGACGGCGTGCTCCTGGGCGTTTACGAGCAGGACCCGCGCCACTGGATGGTGGAGGGGGCGGACTGGGACTTCGGGATGACGCTCTTCCCGGAGGAGATCGATCGGATCATGCCGGAGCTGGCGATCGGCTTCCAGCGATTCCCGGCGCTGCGGGACGTCGGGATCCGGAAGTGGGTCAACGGCGCCTTCACGTTCACGCCGGATGGGAATCCGCTGGTGGGTCCGGTGGCGGGCATCCCGAACTACTGGGCGGCGTGCGGCTGCATGGCCGGCTTCTCGCAGGGTGCCGGCATCGGGCTGGTGCTCGCCAACTGGATCGTGGACGGCGATCCCGGCCTCAACGCCTTCGGCATGGATGTCGCGCGATTCGGTCCGTTCGCCTCCGTGGACCGTTACCTGCGCGCCACGACCGCGCAGTTCTACGCGCGCCGGTTCGTCATGTCCTACCCGAATGAAGAGCTTCCGGCGGGGCGCCCACTCAACACCTCGCCGTGTCACGACGATCTCCTTGCGGCTGGGGCGAGGTTCACGGTGAACTGGGGTCTCGAAGTGCCGCTGTACTTCGCGCCGCGGCCGGGATTCGTCGAGAACGACACGCTGGGCCGGTCCGATGCGGAGCCGTTCGTCGCGGCCGAGGTCGAGGCGGTCCGGACGGCGGCCGGTGCCTATGAGATCGCGCAGTACGCCCGGTACGAGGTGGGTGGGCCAGGTGCCGAGGCGTGGCTGGACCGGCTGGTCGCCGGTCGCCTGCCCACCGTGGGCCGCATCCGCCTCGCGCCGATGCTGGGCGATGCCGGCCGCCTGATGGGCGATCTCACCGTCACGAGACTCGCCGACGACCGCTTCTGGCTGACGGGCTCGTACTACCTGCAGGCGTGGCACCAGCGCTGGTTCGACCGCCAGGCGTCGGGCCCTGGCGTGACCATCGAGAACATCACCGACGACTGGATGGGCTTCTCGGTCTCGGGTCCGGCCTCGCGCGAGATCCTCGCTCGGCTGACCAGCGACGACGTGTCGAACGAGGGCTTCGGGTTCCTCACCGTTCGGGCGATGGATGTCGGGACCGCGCGGGCCGTCGTCGGGCGGATCTCGCTGACCGGGGAGTCGGGGTACGAGATCGTCGTCCCGGCGGATCGGCACCGATCCCTGCTGCGGGAGTTGCGCGAGGCGGGTGCGGAAAGCGGCATGCGCCTCATCGGCGACCGGGCCATCGACAGTCTTCGCCTGGAGAAGGCGTATGGCATCTGGAACGCGGAGTTCACCCAGGCCCGAACCCCTGGGATGTCCGGCCTGGACCGGTTCGTGGCCTTCGGCAAGGGCGAGTTCATCGGCCGGGAAGCGGCGTTGCGCGAGCGGGACGCGGGTGGCGCGGGGCAGCGGCTGGTGCTCCTCGACGTCGCCGCGACCGACGCGGACGCGTCGGCTCACGACGGGATCTGGCTCGAAGGTCGCCACGTGGGGTCCGTGACGTCGGGCGCGTTCGGCCACCACGTGGGGAAGAGCCTTGCGCTTGCCTACGTCGATCGCGAGGTCATCGAGGCGTGTCCTGAGCTGACGGTGTACGTGGTCGGCGAGCCGCGAACCGCCCGGATCCTCCCCGGACCGCCATACGATCCCGAGGGCCTCCGGCTTCGCGGGTAGGCGCCCGGCTCCGTCCGGCTGTGCCGAGGGCATCGTCGGGTCCAGCGAAACCGTAGACTCGATCGATGCGACCCCATGACCTCCGCCGCCTCGTCATCCTCACCGAGGGCCAGTTCGGTGCCCACAACGCCAAGACCGCGTACGGCGTGATCCGCTACGGTCGGGACGAGGTGGTCGCGGTCCTCGACTCGACCGAGGCGGGCCGCTCCGTGGCCGAATTCCTGCCCGACAACGACATCCCGATCGTGGCGACCCTGGACGAGGCGCTGGCGATGGCCCCACGGCCGGATGCGCTGCTGATCGGGATCGCGCCGACGGGCGGAAAGCTGCCACCGGAGTGGCGGGCGACGATCCTGGCGGCGATCGCGGCTGGACTCGACGTCCTGTCAGGGCTCCATACGTTCCTCGGCGACGATCCGGAGTTCGCCTCGGCCGCCGCCGTTCACGGCACGCGCATCGTGGACTACCGCCGGCCGCCCGAGCGGATGGAGACCTCCGTCGGCCGTCGCCACGGCGCCGGCAAGCGGGTCCTGCTGACGGTGGGGACGGACTGCGCGATCGGCAAGATGTCCGTGGCATTGGAGCTGCGTAGGGCGGCCCTGGCTCGCGGCGACAGCGCCGTCTTCGTACCCAGCGGCCAGACCGGGATGATGATCGATGGCTGGGGCGTGGCGGTCGATCGGCTCATCAGCGACTTCGCCCAGGGCACCGTCGAGTGGCTGGTCGAACAGGCAGAGACGATGGGCGACTGGATCCTCGTCGAGGGCCAGGGTTCGCTGGATCATCCCGCGTACTCCGCGGTGACCCTGGCGCTCATCCATGGGTCCACGCCGCAGGGGATGATCCTGGTCCACAAGCCGGGCACGACCGACCACGACTTCGATCACCTGCCGGACGTGACCTTCCCGATCGCGTCGTTGCCGGGGTTCATCAGGATCCACGAGCAGGTAGCGGGTCTCGTGGCGTCGTCGACGGTCGTTGCGATCGCGCTCAATACGTCCCTCTACCCGGATGACGCGGATGCCCGCCGCATCATCGAGGAGATCGCGGCCGAGACCGGACTGCCCACCGACGATCCGTACCGGTTCGGGCCGGACGCCCTCTGGTCGGCCATCCGCGAACGCATGCTCGAGCTGGTCCCATGAGCTTCCGTCTCGCGCAGGAGACGCTGCACCTCTCGCTGCGCGACCCATTCCGTATCGCTCGAGCGGAGCCTGGCGAAGGTCACGCCGTCACGACGGTGATCGTGGAACTCCGCGACGACCGCTATCCAGGCATCGTCGGGGTGGGCGAGGGCTACCCGGACCGCTACTACGGTGAGACTCCCGAGACGATGGCCGCGATCTTCCCGGTCCTCATGGAGTGGTTGAACGCGGCGTCGATGGATATCGAAGACCAGGCGCGGGCCGGCCAGCACATCGCACTGCTCGGGGCCACCTGGGCGGCCGGCATCCGCTGGAACGGCGCAGCGAAGTGCGCCCTGGACATCGCGCTCCACGACTTCGCCGGCAAGGTCCTGGGAGCGCCTGTGCACGAGCTCATCGGCCTCCCGGCCGAGATCCCGCCGACCGACTTCACCATCGGGATCGATGAGCCGGACGTCGTCGCCCAGCGGGCCGCCCGGGCGTCCGCCTTTCCGGCACTGAAGATCAAGCTCGGTGGGCCGGAGGACCTGGCTACGCTCCGCGCCGTCCGGGAGGTCTTCACGGGTCCGATCCGGGTCGATGCCAACACGGGCTGGACGCGTGACGACGCCGAGCGACTCCTGCCGGAGGTGGCCGACCTGGGTGTCGAGTTGATCGAGCAGCCGTTCCCGGCCCGGGCCTACCGGGACCTGGCGTGGCTCCAGGAACGTACCGAGATCCCGATCGTGGCGGATGAGAGTGCCGTGTCGTACGAGGACCTGGACGCGCTCGTCGGCGTCGTCGCTGGCGTGAACGTCAAGCTGGCGAAGTGCGGTGGGATCGCGCCGGCGCGCGAGATGCTGGAGCGCGCGCGCGAGCTCGGGTTCCGGACGTTCCTCGGCTGCATGGAGGAGACGCAGGTCGGCATCGCCGGCTCGGCGGCCGTCGCGTCGCTCGCCGAATGGATCGACCTGGACGGCTGCCTGCTCCTGGCGGACGACCCGTTCGATGGCCTCGTCCTGGGACCGGATCATCGCTGGCGGCTGTCGTCCGCGCCCGGACTCGGATTGTCAAGAAGGACCATCTGACGCGGCCCACGCTCGTATGGCACGGGTGTTCGGTGAACGCCCGTTCGTGTGGATAAGTTGGTGGACGAAGTCGTGGACAAGCCCCCTTCCCGGCCCGGAGGCAGCGGCCTACCATGGAGTCCTACCGGTCGGAAGCCCGCCGAGGGACGGGAGTACCGGCCAGCCAGGCCCAACGTCAGGCCATCGATCCAGCATCGATCGGTCGGCCGGACCGGGCATCGTATTGTCATCGGGCGCCCCGGTTCCCCAAGCCGGATGACGCCGATACAGAGGGAGCGCACCCCATCGATGGATCCGCGGACCGCCGCCAGTCAACCGTCGCATCCGGAGGCGGTCGAGTTCATCCGCTTCTGCTACCAGCGCCGACGCGTGGGGTGGCCGGAGCTGTATGACGAGATGTGCGCGGTCGCCGCGCGCGGGCTCTACCGGGGGTACGGATCGGACGACCTGGCGGGGTTCGGCGTCGGGTTCAGCCTGTTCGAGATGCCGTCGCTCGCGGCCATGTCGGCCCAGGTCGTCGCCGAGGAGCAGGCCCGTCGCCGACCCGTGAGCGTGGCGATCCGGCCGGACTCGTGCGGGGTCGTGGCGGAGGCGACCGTGGCCGAACCTGACGTGAACGTCCCGGTCGAGATCGTGATGGAAGTGCCGATCGCACCGGCTGCGATGGTGGTGCCGGTTCGGGCCCAGGCCGTCCCTGTCATGGGCGAGCCCGAGCGGACCGACATGCCGCCCGTCCGCCTGTCGCTGATGCCCACCCCCGCCTGATCCGGGATCGAGGCATGTCCACGATCCGGATCGCGGTCGCCTCGACGCCGCTGACCACGACCCTCGAGGCGGCCGTTCCGGCGGCGATCGCCGCGGTCGAGGAGGCCGGACGGCTGGGGGCACGGATCGTGTGCCTGCCCGAGACCGGGATCCCCGGGCACCGTGTCCAGGGCACGCCCGTGCCGGACGTATCCGACGACGAACTGGCCGCCGCCCTCGCGGAGGTCGCTGGGGCCGCACGACAGGCCCGCGTGGTCGCGATCGTCGGAACGGAGCGGCATTCGGACGCGGGTCGGGAGATCGTCGCGGTCGTCCTGGATGCGGACGGAACGTGGATCGGCCACCAGGCGAAGACCCAGATCGACCCGAGCGAGGAGGTCGACTACGTGCCTGGCACGGGTCGGCGCGTGTTCACGGTGGACAGCCTGACGTTCGGCATCGCCATCTGTCACGAGGCGTTCCGCTACCCGGAGATCGTCCGTTCGCTCGTCCTTGAAGGGGCCGAGGTGGTCTTCGTCCCGCACTTCGTAACGACGGCCGATGGCTCACTCCCGACCGGCTGGTGCGACGCCGCAAACCCGTACAACGAGAAGGCGCTCATGGTCCGAGCACTCGAGAACTCCGTCTTCATCGCCCAGGCGAACGTGGCCGGACCCGATCAGGGTTCGGTGACCGGGATCGTCGCGCCGGACGGCACGCTCATCGCGAAGCTGGACTACGGCGAGGTCGGCGTCGTCGCGGCCGACATCGATCTCGACCTGGCGACTCGTCGACTGGCCCTGCGCTGGGCGCCCGGGCGGAACTCGTTCAGCTGAGGGTCAGGCGCGGATGCGGCGCCTGGCCATCTCGCCCTCGATCTGGCGCTCGGCGTCCACGTAGCGGTCGATCTGCTCGCGGAGTTGGTTCGCCTCGGGGACGTAGAGGTGCACCTGCCCCTGGAGGATGTACGACAGCCGGCGGCTGGTCATCCGCACGTGGTCCAGGTTCTTCATCAGGACGAGCGGATCCATCGAGGCCAGGTCGGACGGGTGGTACATCTGCTGCATGCCGATATCCTACCCGGCCGCGAAGGGTGTCAGCGCATGCTCGACGCGGCCGGTGTGCGGGACGACCGGGATGCGGGCGGCGGGTGACTAGAGTGGGCGGAGTGCCCTCGGCGGCCAGGTCCAGTCGACGTCCATCGCAGCTCCGGACAGCGCGCGTCGGCGGCCCAGCTCCGTTGCGCCAAGAACCAGGATCCGGTCCGTCTTGGTCGCCTGGCCCGCCTCGTCGCCCCAGAGCTTGGTCATCTTGCGATTGGCCGCTACATCGTCCAGCGCGATGCCGGCAAGCTTGAATCCTTCCGGCTCGGCGGCGGACTCCCAGACCCGTTCGGCGAGGCCGACCCCGCCCCGGATCCTGCGTCCACGGTCTGTTTCCACGTCGCCGATGACCAGCACGACGACGGCATCGTCGGTCAGGATCGGGCGCAGGCCCGCCAATGAGTCCCGCAGGAAGGCGAGGTATGGCTCGCGGTGGTGGGCGTCGTCCAGCGTTGCGTCGATCTCGCGCGCATCGAAGCCCAGGAACCAGGTCCGCAGCCAGTTGTAGTAGCCGTACTTCACGACGCGCAGGTATGGCGGCGAGGTCACGACCAGACGAGCCTGGTCCGGACGACCCGTGGCGCGGAGCCCGGCCCGCGCCCGCGCCGCAACGTCCCGGGCGTCACCGAGGAGCGCGAGCCCCTCGGTGCGCGGTGGGGCCTGGCGGAACAGACGATCGAGCTTCTTGCCGAGGCCATCGAAGACGTCTCGGTCCGGCGAGGTGAAGTCCGTTCGCGCGGCGAAGTCGCGGACGTAGCGTGGCGCCATGCTGAACGTGTTCGGCATCAGGACGGACAGGTAGCTGGCGCTCTTGCCGTGGAGGATCCCGGTGATCGCGGCGGCAAGGAAGCGATCGGTCCGGTCACCGAGCCGGATCATCGTTCGGACGTACAGCAACTGGGCGAGCGTGCGAGGGTGGAAGGCGAGCGCCACTTCGACCGGGACCGGTTCGACGCCCACAGCGGCTCCACCCGATACTCCGAAGGCGCCCGAACCCGCCCGCGGGACCATCGAGTCTGATCCGCCGGGATCCGCCGAAACGCGCGCACCCAGCGCCAGCCACTCTCCGGAGACGGCGTTCCAACCCAGTCGAAGCTGTGCGAGCCGGGTCACGGCCTCCGCGCGAGTCGCCGGCTGGACCTTGGCTGCCGTCAGGAGGTGGGCGAACGGGTTGAGGTCGTTGCCGACGCCGATGCGTCCCTCGGCGCACGCCTGGAGAGGGGTCGTGCCGCGACCGGAGAACGGATCCAGCACGACGTCCCCCGGTCGCGAGTAGCGGGCGATGAACGCGTGGGTGAGGGCGGCCGGGAAGCTCGCCAGGTACGAACACATCGGGTGGAAGGCATGGCCCCACAGGCGCTGCTGGTCCTTCCACTCGGGCGCCAGCTCCATCGCCGGCAGTTCGTGCGGGGATTCGAGCGGCAGCTCCAGGGCGAGCTGACCCGCCGTGGGGGCGCGGGTACCGGCGCCGATCGCGCGCTGGGGAGGTGCCGACATGGGCTTGCAGGTTCCTCGCTGGCCACGCTCCGATCCCGGTCGGCGCGATGGGTGGCGGAGCATAGCACGGCCGATTCCGGGCTCAGCTGGCCCGAAACGGCGCGGCCGTCCGGGATTCGCCTAAGGGCGAGCGTCCGGTACTCTGTGACGCGGTCCCCGTAGCTCAGCGGACAGAGCAGCCGCCTTCTAAGCGGAAGGTCGCAGGTTCGAATCCTGCCGGGGGCGCCATGCCGACCCGTACGTCGTTCGGGGAGTGTCAGGCTCGATCCGGGAGGCGGTGTCGGATTCGGGCAGGGGCGTTCGTAGTACGGGTGAGCAGCCGCCCGCGAGGGCGCCCAACGAGACGACCCAGCGAGCAGGGTCCTAACCGGAGATGATCTGAGATGCAGTACCTGGTTTCCGTGATCGACGACACGACCGCCCTCGCCAGCGCGGACGAGATGGCGACCATCGACGTCTTCAATGACCGGCTGCAGGCCGAGGGTCACTGGGTCTTCGCCGCCGGCCTCGGGTCGCCCGCCACGGCCACCGTCATCGACAACCGCGGCGGGGCGGCCATGGTCACAGATGGCCCCTTCGTGGAATCGAAGGAGTACATGGCCGGCTTCTGGATCATCGAGGCCCCCGACCTCGACGTGGCACTGAGGCTCGCCGCCGAAGGGTCGAAGGCCTGCAACCGGAAGGTCGAGGTGCGCCCGTTCCTGTAGGCGTGGACGGCGTTCGGGAGGCGATCGAACAGGCCCACCGTTCGGAGTGGGCGCGGGTGGTCGCTGCCCTGACCAGGCACTTCGGGGATCTCGACATCGCCGAGGAGGCAACGGCCGAGGCGTTCGCGACCGCGGTCGAGCGATGGCCGGTCGACGGCGTCCCTCCCAACCCGGGCGCCTGGCTGACCACGACCGCCAACCGCAAGGCCATCGACCGCATCCGGCGCGAGGCCAAGCGCGGCGACAAGCAGAGGGAGGCTCAGATGGCGTCCGTCGGCGACCAGCCTGAGCCGCAGGGCGCCATCGAGGACGATCGGCTCCGGCTGATCTTCACGTGCTGTCACCCGGCACTCGCGATCGAATCCCGCGTGGCGCTGACGCTACGCATGGTCGGCGGCCTGACGATGCCTGAGATCGCCCGTGCCTTCCTGGTGCAGGAGGCCGCCATGGGGCAGCGGATCACCCGCGCGAAGGCCAAGATCCAGGCGGCTCGCATCCCGTATCGGGTGCCGTCCGCGGAGGATCTGCCGGCACGCATCTCCGGCGTCCTCGCCGTCCTGTACCTCGTCTTCAACGAGGGGTATCTCGCGACCGGTCCCGAAACCCATCCCGTCCGCCAGGACCTGACCGCCGAGGCGATCCGGCTCACTCGTCTGGTCCGCGACCTCTTGCCGGACGATGGTGAGGTGGCTGGGTTGCTGGCGTTGATGGTCCTCACCGATGCCCGCCGCACCGCCCGGGTCTCGGCCAGTGGCGAACTGGTCCCCATCGACGAGCAAGACCGCGGAGCCTGGGACGTGGCGCTGGTCGCGGAGGGTCATCGGCTGGTGCGTGAGCGCCTGGCCAGCGGGGTGGCGCCGGGTCGATACCAGATCCTCGCCGCCATCAACGCCGTGCATACCTCCGCCCGCGACGTGCGCGGCACCGACTGGTCGCAGATCGTCGCGCTCTACGACCAGTTGGCGCGCCTCGACCCCTCGCCGATCGTCGCCCTCAACCGGGCCATCGCGGTCGCCGAGCTTGACGGCCCGGATGTCGCACTGGCGACCGTCGACCAGCTTGAGCACAGATTGGCCGGCTATCACGCCTTGCATGCGACGCGCGCCGACCTGCTGCGCCGGCTGGGCCGTCGCGAGGAGTCCCGCGCGGCATACACCCTCGCCATCGAGCTGGCCCGCAACACCGCCGAGTCCGCATACCTGGCACGCCGCCGCGATCGACTGGGGCACGGCCCGCCGGACTAGCCGATGACGTTCCGCTCGATGACGCGACGACCGGCCGCGACGCGTTCGTAGCCGAAGATCGACAGGTCCAGGCTGACGTACCGCCCGTGGGCGACCAGTTCCGCGATGGCGCGCCCCACGGCCGGCGCGTGCTGGATGCCGTGACCGCTGAATCCGGTCGCGAACAACAGGTTGGTCAGTTCCGGGTGCGCGCCGATGAACCCGTTCTGGTCGAAGGTCGAGTACTCGTAGTAGCCGGCCCACGATCTGCGAGCCTTGATCCGATCGAACGCCGGGATCCGCTGCGCCAGTGCCGGCCAGACGCGTTCGTCGAACTGCCGTTGGTCCACCGTGAGCGGCAGCCCATCGAGATCCTCCTCGGGCGGCGGTGCGATGGCGCCGATGAACGACTCGCCTTCCGGCCTGAACCAGATCCCGGACGTGTCGATGACCAGCGGACACCCGGTCACCGCTTCCTGCGCGTCGAATGCGAAGACACACCGGCGACGTGCCTCGACCGGCAGGTCCACGCCGGCCATGGCGGCGACGCTCCTGGACCACGGCCCGGCGGCGTTGACCACGTGGCCGGCGTGGATCGTCGAGCCGTCGGACAGTCGGAGCGCGCCCACCTGCGACCCAGGGGTCGTGTCCAGCCCGACGACCTCCGCTGCGATGTAGTCGGCCCCGATCGCCCGGGCCTTACGGCGGAAGGCCTGCATCAGCCCGTACCCGTCGAACCAGCCCTCGCCTGACAGTCCCAGCGAGCCCAGGACGACGTCGTCCATCGACATCCACGGAAACCTGGCGGCGATCTCGTCAGGGGTCAGCAGCACGTTGTCGGCGCCCTCGGTCATCTGCACGGCGTGGTTCGCGCGTAGGGCCGCCTCATTGGCCGCCGTCGCGAGGTAGAGGTAGCCGCCCTCCGTCAGGCCGATGTCGACCGGCGCGTCGTCCACTGCAAGGTGATGGCCGATGTTGCGCATGAACTCGATGCCGAACAGCGACATGCGGATGTTCTCCGGCGTCGAGAACTGCTGCCGGATGGAGCTCGCCGACAGAGCGGACGATGCCCGGGCGTAGGTCGGGTCGCGTTCGATGACGGCGACCGTCCCATCGAAGGATGCGTCGCTCTTGAGGAAGTAGGCGATCGCGCTACCGATGGCGCCACCGCCGATGATCGCGACGTCGTACTCCATGCTCACACTTGCAGGGTACGGCGAACGAACGTGTCCTTGCCCGGTCGTGGCCGACGACGTAGGCCGAGTCGCCTGGCGAAGCCGCGTTGCACCGGCTTGTCAAGATTGAACAGATAGGCTGCCTGGACGCTCTATCCACTGAACGGTCCACTGTGGGCCGACCGCCACGGAACGGAGTGACGGGTGGAGGTCGAACTCGTCGAGCAGGCGCAACGGGGCGACGCGGAAGCGTTCGACTCCCTGGCCCGCCTGGTCGGCGACCGATGCCTGGCGATCGCGGTGCGGATCCTCCGCGACATCGACCTGGCCGAGGACGCCGTGCAGGGCGCGTTGATCACCGCCTGGCGCGAGCTCCGCACGCTTCGTGACCCATCCCGCTTCGAGCCGTGGCTCCACCGCATCCTCACCAACGCGTGCTACGCCGAGGCCAGGCGTCGCAGGCGATGGTCCGAGGGCCTGAGGATCCTTCCCGTCGCGGGCGCGCACGGCCCGGACGAGTACCTGACCGTGGACGACCGCGACCTGCTCGAACGGGCCTTCCGGAGGCTCACCGTCGAACAGCGCGCCGTCCTGGTCTTCCACCACTACCTCGGGCTCTCGATCTCCGAGGTGGCGGATCGACTCGACATTCCCGTCGGGACCGCGAAGTCCCGCCTGCACCACGCCACGCGGGTCCTCCGGGCCAGCATCGAGGCTGACGCCCGGTCGACCGTCGAATCCCAGGAGCGAATGGCATGAACGCGCGTCGAGACCCCGATCGCCTGATCCACGCCTTCCTCATGGAGGGACACGACCGAACTCGCGGACGAGGTCTACGACACGGTTCGTGACCGCATCGAAGAGACACGACAACGGGCCGTCATCGGCCCGTGGAGGGCACCAGACATGAATCGATATCTCAAGATCGCCCTGGCGGCGGCGGCCGTGCTGGTCGTCGCCGTCGTCGGCTTCCGACAGTTCGGCGGCGCCAACGTAGGCGGCCCCGGGCCGACCCGACCCCGGCCCCGACCGCCACGCCGGCCGCGACCCCGGCGCCGTCGGCCGCCGCACCATCGGCTTCGGCCGCCACCGGCCTGGCGGTAGGCAGCGCCTTCGTCTTGATCAAGCAGGATGGCGTGCAGGGCACCGTCACCGATCGCGGCCCCGGGCTGGGATCGGTGACCCACTGGCGAGGCATCCTCATCAAGGATGACAGCGGGGCCGATCCACCGGACGGCGCCGGGATGATCACGTTCACTGGCCCGCTGTACGTGTACGGGGACCCCTGCCAGTGGACGACGACCGCGCCGGACGCGCCGGCCACGACGGTCGATGAGCTCGTCGCCGCCCTGACGGCCCAGGCGTCGCGCGACGCGACGGCGCCGGTGGACATCACGGTGGGCGGCTACGCCGGGAAGTCGATCACCCTCCATGTACCGGATGACGCCGCCTACGGCGCCGGCGAGTTCACCGACTGCGACCAGGGCTACTTCGGCAGCTGGACCACGCAGGGGTCCCGCGGACCCCGACGCGCTACCACCAGGGCCCGGGCCAGATCGACGAGCTGTGGATCCTGGACGTGGACGGCGTGCTCACCGTCATCGATACGGCGTACTACGCCGGCACCCCGGTCGAGCACGTCGAGGAGATGCGGGCCATCGTCGAGTCGGCGACGTTCGAGTAGACCGATGCGCTGGCGGCCCGCCGGGCCGCCAGCGTCTCCCCGATCCAGGAGGGTGTGCCTCGTCATGACCGCTGCGATCGCGAGGCTTCTGGTCGTCCTGATCGCCGTGGGCCTCCGTCGCAGGCTGTGCTTCGGTCGTAGCCCCACCCCCCTCGCCGCCGCCGAGCGGCGCGGCCGCCGAACCGAGTGCGGTCGCCTCCGCGTCCCGCGACTCGAACCGGGTGCCCTCGTCATCGTCGGTCGGATCGTGACCATGGCCGAGCCGTCCGTCGCCGAAGCCCTGCTCATCGAGGATGGGACGGTGACCGCGGTCGGCACCCGGGACGAGGTCCTGGCGCTCGCCGGCGACCAGGTGCCGGTCATGGACATCGGTCGAGAACGTCGCCTACCCCGGGTTCATCGATGCCCACGCCCACTGGATCGGTGACCGTGAGTTGTACGGCGCTGCGTCGCCGGCCGAGGCGATGGACGCCGCCCTGACCCGTGGCTGGACGTCTATCAGTGAGCAGTGGGTGAACCCGGAGCGCCTCGTCGAGCTCGAGGGCCTGGCCGCCGCTGACGCCCTCCCGCTCCGCGTCGACGCCTACCTCGCCCTGAACTTCGGCGACGAGTTCCTCGGCGACTGGTACGACGACCACGAGCGCGGGCCGGTGGGCGACCGCCTCCGCGTCCAGGGACTCAAGATCCACCTCGACAACGGCGAGGGCACCGTCATCAACTGGCAGCCGGCCGACGTGACCGAGGCCATCGGCCGGGCGAACGCGGCCGGCTGGCAGGTATCGGTCCACGCCGTCAGTACCGAGGCCATCGAGCTGGTGCTGGACGCCTACGAGGCGGCGCTCGGCCCGAACGGTCCGAACCCGCTCCACCACCGGATCGACCACGCCATCCAGGTCTCCGACGACCAGCTCGCCCGGATGGTCGCGATGGACCTGGCCACGGTGATCCACCTCGACGGGGCGGCTGGCGACTGGGTGCTGTGGTCGAAGTACCTCGGGCACCGCAGCCCCGACAAGCTCGACGGGCGGGACCGCCTGGCTGACCCGCTGGCGCGACTTCGTGGACGCCGGGCTGCACGTCGCCTCCGCGACCGACATGCCGTGGTTCCTCGTGGACTCCACCCTGACCGATGACATCAGCCGGCCGGTCGACCAGATCGCCGGCGGGATGGACGGCCGTGGATCGGGCGTACCCGGGGACACCCGACTGGATGCAGCGACCAGCTGCTGACCGCCGAGCAGGGGCTGCGGGCGGTCACCGTGGACGCGGCCTATGCCCTGGGCGACGAGGCCGGCGCGGCCACCTGGCGCCGGGCACGCTGGGCGACGTCACGATCCTGAGCGGCGATGTCACCGCTGCCACGGCCGACGAGATCCGGGCCATGTCGGTGATCGCCACGATCGTCGGCGGCGAGGCCGCGTTCCTTGCGCCATAGGACGCGTTCGCCCTCCGAAGAGAGTGAACAGACCGGACGCCTCAGATGCGCTCGTCGATCCGCGACGTCGGGCGACAGTGAGGGATGAGGCGTCCGCGCTTCCAGCCCATCGACTGTAGAGGAGTCGCACGACATGTCGGTCTCGACGACGGCCCGCCGATCGCTGGTCCTGCTCGCCCTGAGTGCGATCGTCGGCTGCGCTCCCAGCAGACAGGTCGCGCCGTCATCCTCGGCCGAACCCGGCGGCGCGTCCGCTGCCCCGTCGGCGTCGTCGCCTCCGACCGCGCCCAGGTCGGGCACCCTCGTCATCGTCGGCCGGATCGTGACGATGGACGAGCCGCCCGTCGCGGAGGCCCTCCTCATCGAGGACGGGACGTGGCCGCGGTCGGCACCCGGGACGAGGTGCTGGCGCTCGCCGGTGACGAGGTGCCGGTCATGGACATCGGCCAGAACGTGGCGTACCCGGGCTTCATCGACGCCCACGCCCACTGGATCGGGGACCGCGGCACTACGGCTTCGATTCGCCGGCCGAGGCCATGGACGCGGCCCTCATCCGCGGCTGGACCTCGATCTCCGAGCAGTGGGTAAACCCCGAGCGGCTCGACGAGCTCACGACCCTGGCCGCCGCCGACGCCCTGCCGCTCCGCGTCGACGCCTACCTCGCCCTGAACGCGCCGGCACCCAGCGGCGAGCACTTCGGCGACTGGTACGCCGACCGCGAGCCGGGACTCGTGACGGACCGCCTCCGCGTCCAGGGCCTGAAGATCACGCTCGACAACGGCTGGGGGACGATCTTCCACTGGGAGCCGGCCGAGCTGACCGCGACCATCGGCCGGGCGAACGAGGCGGGCTGGCAGGTCTCGATCCACACGGTCAGCCGCGAGGCCCACGAGATGGTGCTCGACGCCTACGAGGCGGCGCTCGGGCCGACCGGGCCGAACCCGCTCCACCATCGGATCGACCACGCCATCCAGGTGACCGACGAGCAGCTGGCGCGGATGGTGGCGCTCGACGTGGCGACGGTGATCCACCTCGACGGGGCCGCGGCCGACTGGGTGCTCGAGGCGGACTACCTGGACCATCGGGCCCGGACAACCCGGGCGAGGAGGTCGGCTGGCTCGCCCGCTGGCGCGACTTCGTGGACGCCGGGCTGCACGTCGCCGCGGCCACCGACACGCCCTGGATCTCCCGGGCTTCGCCCTGACCGAACTCGGCCGGCCGGTGGACCAGATCGCGGGCGGCATGGACGGGCGTGGCCTGGCCAACCCGACGACCCCGGACTGGGTGCTGCGACCAGCTGCTGACCGCCGAGCAGGGGTTGCGTGCCGTGACCCTCGACGCGGCCTACGCCCTGGGCGACGAGGCACGGCGCGGCCACCTGGCGCCGGGCACCCTGGGCGACGTCACGATCCTGAGCGGGGACGTCACCGCCGCCACGCCCGACGAGATCCGGGCCATGACGGTCATCGCGACGATCGTGGGCGGCGTCATCGAGTGCCTGTCCTGCGACAGCCGCCCGAGCCTGCCGCGATCTGCCGAAGATTGAGTCGCTTGGCGCTCGGCCATGCCCATACGCTGTGAGCGCCCGGATCACCGGGCGCCTTGGTGGAAGGCGATGGATACCGAACTCGTGATCCGAGCGCAGCACGGCGACGAGGAGGCCTTCGCGAGCCTCGCCGTGGCCGTTGGCGATCGGCTCCATGCGGTGGCACACAGGATCCTGCGTGACACCGATCTCGCCGAGGATGCGACGCAGCAGGCGCTGCTGAGCATCTGGCGGGACCTTCCCCAGCTCCGCGACCCGGCGCGCTTTGACGCCTGGTCGTACCGGCTCCTCGTGCGCGCCTGCTACACCGAGGGACGCCGGACCCGTCATTGGTCGCCGAACCTGCGCCTCGCTGCCGGCCGACGCACCGGCCCGGACGACTCGACCGGTCGTCGATCGCGATCAGCTGGAGCGCGGGTTCCGGCGCCTGTCCATCGACCATCGTGCGGTGGTGGTCCTGCACCACTACCTCGACATGCCGCTCGAGGAGGTCGCCGAGACCCTCGGCGTCCCGCCGGGACGGTCAGATCCCGTCTACATCATGCGATGCGCGGACTGCGGGCGGCACTCGATGCCGACCCGCGGCCGGTCACGCGGGAGGTCATGCGATGAGTACCGACCGTGACGCCACGCGCATCGTTCGGTCGTGGCTGGAGGATGGTGCCACGGCACTCCCGGACCGAGTCCTGGACGCCGTGCTGGACCAAGTCCCCGCGACCCCACAGCGCCGTGCCTGGTGGCCGGCGCGGAGGTTCCCGAGCATGAACACATCTCAAGGTCCTCGTCGCGACCGCGGCCGTCGTGGTCGTCGCGGTCGCCGGCCTCTACTTCCTGCCACGCGACGGTGGCGGGATCGGCGGTCCGACCGTGAGTCCGACGCCGTCGCCCACGGCGACACCCACCCCGTCCCCGACGCCGATCGCGCTCGGAGCGGCCGATGTCAGCCGAGCCCTGGCGGTCGGCACGTACGCTGTCGGCACCCCATTCGCCGTCCCGTTCTCCATCACCTTCGGGCCTGGCGGCTGGAAGCCATACGGATTGGTCGCGGGCGAAGCGTCACTTCGGCATCGATGTGTCGTCTGCGCCCGAGCCGTTCCTCGCGGTCGAAGTGGTCGACGGTGTCTACCAGGACCCGTGCCACACCGAGGCGGGTCCGATCAGTTCGCCGAAGCCGTTGACGGTCGATGCCGTCGTCAGCCTGATGACGGACATGGTCGGGTTCGATGCCGGCCCCGTGACCGGGACCGAGATCGACGGGCGACCGGCCAAGACGTTCACGCTGACCAATGCGATCGACACCGAGACAGCGGGCTGCACCGGCGGTCCGATGCTTCCCCTGCTGCAGTCGATCGGCGGACTGGACGTCGCGACCAACGGCAACACGTCGCAAACCTGGTGGGTCCTCGATGTCGACGGCACGACGATCGTGATCGCCGGCGAGGGACTCATCACGAGTCCCGACCCGGACGTCCAGACCGTCACCAGCGTCCTCGAGACGATCTCGTTCGAGTGAGATGACCCGGGGGTCGGGCGCCGTCCGACCCCCGGAGTTGCTAGGGTTCACGCGTGGAGACGATCCTCGCGCTGATCCCGGGCTACCAGGAAGGCCCGCGCATCGCCTCCGTCGTGGAGCGGACGCGGGCCTTCCTGCCCGTCCTGGTCGTGGACGATGGGTCCACCGACGACACGGCCGCCCAGGCCGAGGCCGCCGGGGCGACCGTCCTCATCCAACGCCCGAACGCCGGCAAGGGCGCCGCGCTGCGGCGCGGATTCCGGTACGCGCTCGACCAGGGCTGTGAGGCGGTCGTCACCCTGGACGCCGACGGCCAGCACGATCCCGCCGAGATCCCCCTGTTCCTGGCCGCCTTCGAGGCGTCCCGGCCCGAGCTGATCGTCGGTCGGCGCGACTTCGGGGAGATGCCGCCAGTCCGGCGCCTCTCGAACTCGCTCGGCGGCTGGGTCTTCTCGGCCGCCGTCGGGCGGAACATCCCGGACAACCAGTCCGGCTACCGGCTTATCGGGCGGCAGCTGATGACCGCCCTCCTGGACAGCGACGAGCAGGGCTTCGAGTTCGAGGTCGAGATGATCGCGCGCTGCATCGCGCTCGGCCTGCCGATCGGCTGGGTCCCGATCCGCACGATCTACGAAGGCGAGCCCAGCCACATCCGGCCGTGGGCGCACTTCACGAGCTTCCTGCGGGTCACCCGCGACGCGCGGCGGATCGTGCGCGGCGGCTGACGGCCTACCATCGTCGATATGCGCCGCACCCGGGTTGATCCTCGCCGCCTCGCGTCGATGGCAGTCGTCATCGGCGGACTGCTCGGCGCCGTCACGGTCGCCATCGCGCTCCTGGAGAGCCGCGTGGATGTCCCGGATGCGTCGTCGCTCTACCTGCTCGCGGTCGTCGGTGTGGCGGTGGCGTTCGGGACGACACCGGCTGTCGTGACCGCGATCGGATCCTTCCTGCTATACGACTTCCTGTTCATCGAACCGCGCTTCACCCTCACCGTGCGGGATCCACGGGAGTGGCTCAACCTGCTCCTCCTGCTCGTCGTCGGCATCGTCGTCGGACGGTTGGCCGGACGACAACGCGAGCGGGCGGATGCGGCGCTGGCGGGCGAGCGCGAGGCCCAGGCCCTCTTCTGGATCAGCTTCACGCTCGCGAACCGGCGGGACACCATCGAGGCCCTGTCCGTGATCGCCACCAAGCTCCGCGCCGACACACGGATGGCGCGGGTCTGGATGACGATCGGCAAGAGCACGGTCGCCGCCGACGATTCGGCGCCACCTCCACCGGCCTCGTCCGCCGTGCCGTCGGTCTACGCCTCGCTGCGTCGCCGTCCCGGCGATGAGCCGGCCGAATGGGTCCGCGTTCACGCCCCATCGACCGGCAGCCGGGTCGGACGCGATCCTGGGGTCACGGCCCTGCGGGTGCTCATCGTCGCCGGCGACCAGACCTTCGGGTCCCTGTGGGCGACCCGGGCACGCGGCTCTGGCGACCCCGATGAGGCCGAGACGAGGGTCCTGGCCGCCGCCGCGGACCAGATCGCGGGGTCACTGGAGCGTGACCGGCTGGCACGTGATGCGACGTCGGTGGAGATCACCCGACGGAGCGACGCGCTCAAGTCCGCGCTCCTCGATTCGGTGTCGCACGACCTGCGGACGCCGCTGTCGTCCATCCGGGCCGCGGCCGGGACGTTGATGGACCCGGAGATCGAGTGGCCGGCCGAGGAGCGCCGGGAGATCGCGGCCTCCATCGATCGCGAGGCGGACTGGCTGAACCGGCTCGTCACGAACCTGCTCGACATGAGCCGGATCGAGGCCGGCGAACTGCGACCCAGTCTGGGCGTCTTCGACCTGGCCGACCTTGTCGAGCATGCCATCGGACGGTCTCTGGTCAAGGTCGGCGATGGCGCCCGGCCAGTTTCGATCGACGTGGCAGTGGACTTGCCTCCCGTCACGGTCGACGAGTTGTTCATCGGACAGGTCCTGGCCAACACGCTGGACAACGCCGCCAAGTACGCGGGCCCTGTCGCTCCCATCGCGGTCTCCGCCCGAGCCCTGGACGACGCCTTCGTGCGAGTCACCATCGAGGATGGGGGTGAAGGCGTCCCGCCCGAGGCGATCCCGCGGCTGTTCGAGAAGTTCTATCGGGTGCCTCGCAAGAGCGAGGGGTCGAGGCGCGGGACGGGCATCGGGCTGTCGGTGGTGCAGGGACTGGTGGAAGCGATGGGCGGGCGTGTGGCAGCGCGCAAGAGCGATCTGGGCGGGCTTGCCGTGGACATCGACTTGCGTGCCGCTGGCGAACGAGCGGACCCGTGACCGGGCCGCAGGCCGCTGCCTCGATCCTGCTCGTCGAGGACGACGAAGCCACACGCCGATCCATCGCAGCGTTCCTCCGCGGACACGGCCACCACGTGCGTGACGTCAGCGACGCGACGTCCGCGATCACCGAGTGGTCGGCCGGTCGGCCGGACCTCATCGTGCTGGATCTCGGCCTGCCGGACCGGGATGGGTCGTCCGTCATCCGCCACGTGCGGCGCGAGGCGACGACGCCCATCCTCGTGCTCTCGGCCCGGGATCGCGAGGCCGACAAGGTGGCCGCGCTGGACCAGGGTGCGGACGACTACATGACCAAGCCGTTCGGGATGACCGAACTGCGCGCTCGGATCGACGCTCTCATCCGGCGCGCCGCAGGCCCGGTGGCGGATCTCGAGGGTGAGGTCCGCATCCGCGACCTGACGATCGACGTCGCGCGGCGGCTGGTCACCGTCGGCGACGTTCCCGTCCATCTCACGCCGCGCGAGTACGAGGTGCTCAAGGTCCTGGTCTTCCATGCCGGCCGCCTGGTCACGCACGGCCGCCTGTTGCGAGCCGTCTGGGGCACCGAGTACAGCGACGAGGCGCACTACGTCCACGTCTACGTGAGCCAGATCCGACGCAAGCTGAAGGCGGCGGATCCCGAGGGCAGACTCGACGGCCTGATCGTGGCTGAGCCGGGCGTCGGCTATCGAGTGGCCCCGTCTTGAGCCCTTCTTGACCGCGACCGGGGGTCGCTGACCCGTCCCCCTCTTGGGCCCCGGTGCGAGTGTTGGGTCATGACCGACATGGGCCCTCCCTCCCCGCGAGCATTCCAGGAGACCCTGGATCGCGAGGTCGCGCTGCTCCTGAGCGCCGTGGACCTCGTAGCCGCGGGTGGCGCGCCGTCCACCACCGTGGCAGGCCTGCGCCTGTGCGAGACGGTGATCGAGGTCGTCCGGCCCGAGGCACTGGACCGAGGCGTCCGCCTCGAGCCGCTCTGGAACGCGGACGAGTCCGGCTGCGACGTGCGTGTCCGCCGCCTCGAGGAGGGATGATGGGCACCGGGGCACGGATCCTGATCATCGAGGACGACGAGCCGCTCGCCGGCATCCTGTCGGCGCACCTCCGGGCGCACGGTTACCTGGTCACGATCGCGCCAACGGCCGAGACCGCCCGCTCCCTTCTGTCAGGCACGCTCCGGCCCGACCTCGTCCTGCTGGACATCAACCTGCCCGGCGACACGGGCTGGTCGGTCATCCGGAGCCAGGCGCTGGTCGCCGCCGGCGATCCGCCGGTCGTGGTCGCCAGCGCGATGGCGGTCGCTCCTGCGCGCCTGCGCGAGTTCGACGTGGCCGGCTACCTGCCGAAGCCATTCGCCCTCGAGACCCTCACCACCACCATCGACCGTTTGCTGACCTCGGAGAAGGACGGATGACCGCCATCGAGCTCGTGATCGTGATCGCGGATCATCTTCGTCTGGGGTCGGCTATCTCGTGTGGACCCTGCTGCGTCCGGAGGACTTCTCGTCAGCGTGGCCCCTCCCCGAACTCCTGACCCTGGCTCGCACTTCTCTGCGCGCCTCGCCGTCCTGCTGATCACGCCCGTTCCTCGGGCGCTACATCGCCCGGGTGATGGAAGGTGAGCGGACGATCCTGAGTCCGGTCCTTCGGCCCGTGGAGCGCGGCGATCTACCGGGTCGCCGGGATCGACGAGACAGTGGAGCAGGGCTGGCGATCCTATGCCGTGTCGGTGCTCCTGATGGCGGTCGTGGCGATCGCGGTCGGCTTCCTGACGCTGCGCTTCCAGGACGTCCTGCCGCTCAACGGCAACGGGGCCGCCGCCCAGTCGCCGGATCTCGCGTTCAACACGTCGGTCAGCTTCGAGACCAACACCAACTGGCAGAACTACGCCGGCGAGACCGGGGTGAGCTACCTGACCCAGACGACGCTGCTCGCCGTCCGCAACTTCACGTCAGCGGCCACGGGACTGGCGATCGCCATCGCCCTCGTGCGCGGCCTCACTCGCCGAACCGCCAAGACGATCGGCAACTACTGGGTGGACCTGACGCGCGGCGTCCTCTACATCCTGCTGCCCATCGCCGTCGTCTTCGCCTTCGTTCTCGTGTCGCAGGGCGTCCCCAGACGTTCGAGGGTCCGGTCACGGTGACCACGCTCGAAGGCGCGCAGCAGACGATCGCCCGCGGTCCGGTCGCCACCCAGGAGGTCATCAAGCAACTGGGGACCAACGGCGGTGGCTTCTTCAACGCCAACTCGGCACATCCCTTCGAGAACCCGACGGCCTTCACCAACTTCTTCGGGATGCTGGCCATGTTCGCCATCCCGTTCGCCCTGACCTACACCTTCGGGCGATACGCGAAGGACCAGCGCCAGGGCTGGGTCGATCTTCGGTGCGATGGCCGCGGTGTTCCTGATCGGCGCGGTCATCTCGATGCGAGCCGAGCTCGGCGGCAATCCGCTCTTCCCGGCAGGCGTCGACCAGGCCCTCGGCAACATGGAAGGCAAGGAGCTGAAGTTCGGGGCGGGCATCGGTGCGTTGTGGGCGGCCATCACGACGAGCACGAGCACCGGCGCCGTCATCGCCTGGCATGACAGCTTCCAGCCGATCGGTGGACTCGTGCCCCTGTTCAACATGCAGCTCGGCGAGATCACCCCGGGTGGTGTCGGCTCGGGCCTCTACGGGATGCTCGTCGTCGGCGCGATCCTGGCGGTCTTCATCGCCGGCCTGATGGTCGGTCGGACGCCGGAGTACCTCGGCAAGAAGGTGGAAGCGTTCGAGATGAAGATGGCGATGCTGGTGGTCCTCGTGCTCGGCGGCAGCATCCTCGGCTTCACGGCCATCGCCTCGGTCACTGCCGGAGGGGCTTGCCGGCCCGCTCAACCCAGGACCACACGGCTTCAGCGAGATCCTCTAT
>CAVZXQ010000006.1:0-216797 GCA_963779315.1 uncultured Chloroflexia bacterium
ACGGGGTATCGTTCCGACGACGCCTCGTTGAGAGCGCGATCCGGGGGATAGAGTGACGATCCATCCAGCACGGCGAGCCCAAGGCTCCCAACCCGCCGCTCCCGGGCGGATGCTGCTGCATCCCCTAGCGATCGGCGCTCTCGTGATCCTGATCGTCAACGACCACATCCTCAAGACGGCCATCCCGGGCGCCGTCACCGGCAAGCTGTCCGATATCGCCGGCCTCGCTGTCTTCCCACTGCTGCTCGCGACGATCATCGAAGTCGTCCGTCCGCGCTCGGATCGACAGGCCCTGGTCCTGGCGTCGATCGCCATCACAGTGGTCGCATTCACCGCGGTCAAGACGACCGACGTCAGTGCGAGCCTCTTCGGATGGAGCCTGGGCCTCGGCCAGTGGGTACTCACGCTCGGGTCACTCCGTGGTGCCGAGCTTGCGCCGGCGGCGGTGATCGCCGACCCGACCGACCTGCTCGCGATCCCGGCCGTCCTCGTGGCCGCGTGGATCGCGCTGCCCCGCCGTCGCGCACCAGCTCAGACCCGAGTCCGCACACGACCAACGGCCGCCGCGCTGGCCATGCTCGTTGTCGCCGGGCTTGCCACGATGGCCACATCCAAGGGAGCTCCGACCGTCAGCGCGGAGTTCGAGACCGATCTGCATCTGACCAAGGACGCACCCGTCGCCGTTCGACATCTCGACTTCAAGGTCACGCCGGGCCAGGACCACGTCGAATCCGTGACATTCACGGCAGGCATCTGGGAGCGGATCAAAGCCGGTTCGAACGAGTTCATCGCCTCGTCGAATGCCCGTCTTTCGATCATCCCGGACGCGACGGGTGTCGAGATCCCCTTCGACGAGGCCCTCCTGTCGCCGGCCTTCGACCTCACGGCGTTGTGCAGGGAGGGGTGCGGGCACGGCATGACCCTGGTCGTTCGACTGGCGCCCGACGCGCCCGACGCGGTCGACGTCAACCTCGAGGCCACCACCTTCGCCTCGGATTCCTATCGCGAAGGCGACGATCAATCGATGGACACCGTGATCTCGATGGCCGAGGACGTGGACGCGCGGATCGATGGTTCCCCGCCGGGCCTCCTGACGGTGGCCACCGGATCGATCGAGGTAGGCACGCTAGACCCAGAAGAGCGCCGAACGATCGAGCTGGCCGTGGACGGCGCCGCCTTGAAGGGACCGCTGGCGTTCCCGCTGGTCGGTCACCTCTCGGTCCGGGTGATCGCCGAGTCTGCGAGCGGCAACCCGTATGCCGCCCAGGCCACCATCGCGACGCGCGACGCGGCATACCCGGCCTATCTCGACGGCGACGGGAACCCGGTCGACATCGATTGGCTCGCTCGTTGCGTCGCCGGAACGGACTGCACGGTCCCACTCGACATCGAGGTGACCTACGACCCCTCGATGAATGCGCCCACCGGCGACGACTCGGACCCGGAGGTCGAACCCACGGAGTCGATGCCGGAATTCGTTCGCCTGACCTGGACGATCGAGGCCCGACTCGAGGCGTTCGACGGCCGGACACTTCCTGCGAACCCCCTGGTCCTCACCGTCAACTAGGCTGGTCCACCCAACAACACGGCCATCACAGCCAACGGACGTCAGGCGTCAGGTGGCCGTGGATGTCGCCCGCTTATTCCGGCTCTCCGCCATCCTGATCGTCGTCCTGCTCGCGATGATCGTCGGCGTCATCTTCCTGCCGCCGCTGGTCTTGCGGGACGCCCCGGCGCCGACCGTCCTGGCGCCCTACGTCGGCGCTGCCCGCGCCAGCGTCCGCCAGAACATCGAGGGCCTGCTGCCCGCGCACCTGCGATACATCGGAGGTCGGTGCCGCGCCGGTGGAGGCGCAGTGATCCTGTTCGAGCAGTGGCAGCCGCCGTACCTGGACGTCCAGTATGCCTACGCCATGGCTGGTTCATTGCCGACGTCGGCCTGGAGCGGCGGGACTGGGTGGGATGACCTCGCCGAGGATCCGGAGATCGCTGCGTTCCTGGGCTCCCGTGAGGTCGCCTGCCGCTAAGGTCCGTCTGGCGATCGAATCTCCAGTCCCTGTCGGCCGCCCGACCTCACAGGACGATCAGCGCTCTGGCGTCTCACAAACCCCGAGAACTACACCTGGAAGTCGATGCGCATCACGACCCGGCGGAGGGTCGGGTGGCTGACCTCGGTGAACCCGGCGGCGGCGAAGATGCTGCGACTGCCGACGCGCACCTCGCCCCAGGGGATCTCCTGACCGGGTTGCGTGAGGATCGGGTAGGCCTCCAGCGCGCGGGCGCCGCGTTCACGAGCGAAGTCCACCGCTGCACGGGCGAGCGCACGGCTGATGCCGCGCCGACGGAACCCTGCCCGGGTGACGAAGCAGGTCACCGCCCAGACGCTGGGGTCGGCCTTGTCCTCGGCGCGGTCCGCCCACGGGACCGGGCTGCTGCGCGCAAGGCCCGGGTACGCGGTCCGCGGCTCCACCGCGCACCAGCCGACTGGCTCGCCCTCGAAGTAGGCGACGAGGCCGGTCGTGCCCTGCTCCGGGTGCTCATAGCCGGTCTGCACGTGGAGCCGGAGCGCCAGCTCGTCCGCGCCGACCGAGGCCCACGACTCCTTGCGCGCCAGCTTGTAGCGCTGGCACTGGCACCGCGGCGGATCGCCACGCGTGCCGAACACGGCCTGGAGATCCTCCCAGCTCGTCTCATTGGCGGGGACGATCGTGATCGGCGCCGTCGCCGCTGCATCGGTCACGGGGTCACCGATCGACCGCGTCAGGCAGGACGCGCCCCGGGTTGAGGATGCCGAGCGGATCCAGCGCGGCCTTGATCGCGCGCATGACGCGGACCGCGTCCTCGCCGCGCTGCTCCACGAGCCACTCGCGGCGGGCGACGCCGATGCCGTGCTCGCCGGTGACGCTGCCACCGAGGTCGAGGGCGGTCCGGTAGAGCTCGGTGCGAACGGCCTGGGTGACCTCGGCGGCCCGCGGGTCGCCGCGTTCGAAGACGAGGTCCGGGTGCAGGTTGCCGTCGCCGGCGTGTCCGAAGGTCCCGATGCGGACGTCGTGGCGGACCGCGATCGCCTCGATGGCTCGGAGCATGTCCGGGATGCGCGCCCGCGGCACGACGATGTCCTCCATGTGGACGTCGCCCATCCGCTCGAGCGCCCAGTGCGCCGCACGACGAGCCTGGCGCAGCCAATCGGCCTCCTGGGCATCGCGGGCACGGACCGTGGAGCTGGCACCGGCCGCGAGGCAGACTTCCTCGGCGCGCTCCATCTCGGCGAGTGCCGCGACGCCCGGCAGGTCCGACTCGATCATCAGCATCGCGGCCGCCTCGCGGTCCAGGCCCAGGTCGTTCATGTCGTCCACGGCGCCGATCGTGAACCGGTCCAGCAGTTCGAGGGTCACCGGCGACAGCCCGGCCGCCGCGATCCCGGCGACCGCGTCACCGGCGGACTCGAGCGTCGGGAAGAACGCCAGCAGCGTCGAGCGCGGCGGCGGCGCGGGCCGCAGCCGCAAGCGTCGCCTCCGTGATGACCGCCAGCGTGCCCTGGCTGCCCACGATGAGGTGGGTCAGCGAATACCCGGCGACGTCCTTGAGGTTCTTGCCGCCGGTCCGGATGACGGTCCCATCCGCCATCACGACCTCCAGCGACAGCACCGAATCGCGCGTCTGGCCGTACTTCACGCAGCACAGGCCGCCGGCGTTGGTGCCCAGGTTCCCGCCGATCGAGCACGTCTCGAAGCTGGCCGGGTCCGGCGGGTAGAACAGGCCCTCGGCGGCGACCGCCGTCCTTGAGCGTGGCATTGATGACGCCGGGCTGGACGACCGCCACGAGGTTGTCGCGGTCGATCTCCAGGATCCGGTCCATCGCGGTGAAGGCGATCGTCAGGGCGCCTTCGATGCCGGTCGCGCCCCCGGACAGGCCTGTTCCGGCTCCACGCGGCACGACCGGAACGCGGAACTCCGTGGCCAGCCGCAGCAGTTCGGAGACCTGGGCCGTCTCCGTGGGCAACGCCACGGCGCGCGGGAGTCCCGGATGGAGATGGGCCGTCTCGTCGTGGCGATACGACTCGCGATCCATCGGATCCATCAACAGGCGAAGGCCAGGTAGGCGCGACTTGACCGCGCGGAGGAACGGGTCGTCGGGCGCCTCGAGCTGGGTCACGGGCGAAGTGTACGGGCCGGCCGGGCGCGAAGGCTGGGGTAGCATGGCCCGCATGGCCCGTCCGCCGATCATCGTCGCCCGCCCTGGCCCTGGCGGTCGTGGCGCTGCTCCTCCCGGCCGCCGTCCCACCCGCCCGCGCGGCTTCCAGCGTCAAGCTGGACGCGACCTACGATTCATATCTCAAGCTGGCCTGGACCAGCCGGGCGATCTACGTCGATTCCACCGCGACGGTCGTGAATGCGTCCGGCGGCGCCATCGACCGCATCGAGTTCAACACGATCGCGGCCCGGCTCGGCGCGATGCGGCTCCACCCCGTCACCGTGGATGGCTCGACGGTCGCCGCGACCGTCAGCGATCAGACCATCTCCGTGCCGCTGGGGCGATCGCTCGCTGACGGAGCGCGGACGGTGGTCCGGATCCGCTACTCGGGCACGTTGCGGAGCAGCCTGTCCGGTTCGAACTGGCTGTTCACGAAGGCGAACGGCGTCATGGATCTCTATCGCTGGCTGCCGTGGGTGAGTCGTCGGATCGCCTTCGACCGCCCCAACCATGGCGACCCGTTCGTGACCCCATCCAGCACGTTCGTCCGGGTTCGCATCGCGGCGGATCGGAAGCTGGTGCTGGCCACCACGGGTGACCGTGTGGCGGCCGCTCCGGATGGGCTCTCGCAGACGTTCGAGGCACGCAACGTCCGCGACTTCACGGTGACGGCGGCCACGGACTACCGGACCGGGTCACGGGTCGTGGACGGCACGACGGTCCGGGTCTGGTATCGGCCGGGCTCCCCGGGTACCGCGATGCTCGACGCCGCGGCGGACGCGTTCCACCTGCTTCGGGGGCGTCTTGGCCCGTACCCGTACCCGGTCTTCAAGGTGGTCGAATCCGCCGGTGGGTACGGGATGGAGTCGCCCGGGCTGATCTGGATCCCACACGGGGTCGCGAGCGCCAACCTGCGCTACCTGGCCGCGCACGAGACGGCCCACCAGTGGTTCTACGGGCTCGTCGGCAATGACCAGGCGAGCCAGCCGTTCGCCGACGAGGCGGCCGCCGACTTCGCGGCACGCTCCGTGCTCGGGATGCGGCGGGCGAGCCGATGCGCGACATCCACCCTCGACCGCACGATCTACCAGTACACCTCGGCCTGCTATTACGAGACGGTCTACATCCAGGGCGGCAACCTGCTCGACGACACGCGAAAGCGGATGGGTTCGGCCGCCTTCTGGACGGCGCTACGCGGATTCATCGCCGCGAACCGCTACGGGTTGGCGGGGACGGTCACATTGCTGGACGCACTCGATGCGGCAACGCCCCTTGACCTGCGCTCGACGATGTTCCGCTCGAGGTTCCCGCGCCTGCTGTGACATGGCCTGATGCGCGAGCCACCCGGGCGTCCGCGGCTAACGCCTTCGGCATCTGGCGCCACTGTCGAGGGATGAGCGGTCGCCAGGCGCGCCAACCGGCCACGAGCCAGGCCGAGGCCGCGCGTTCACGTACGCCCCATGAGAAGCCGTACGCCGCGCGGATCTCCGGTGGGAGCAGGCTTAGCGCCGGCCAGAGCGTCCAGCCGTAGGTCGCCGGCGGGATCCGCGACAGGATCGGCGCAGCAGCCGGAAACAGCGGCCCGAGCGGCGGGTGGAGGATGACCGAGGCCAGCTCGCGGGCGAGCGGGCCTGGATGGACGGGCCCAGCCGAAGCCAGCATCCCGGCGACATACGCATCGAAGGCGGCCATGTCCGCGGGCAGCAGCGCCTCCGGCACCCCGAACGCCCGCCCGATCGGCCGGGTCTCCTGGTAGGCACGCTCCCTGCGTTCGGGGGTCAGCGGCGCGATCCAGCGTTCGTTGGCGACCAGCGTCGAGTCCACAAGCGTGGCGTGGACCCACAGCGACAGCTCCGGATCGCGGGCGCTGTACCCCGCCCCGACGATGCCCGCGTGCAGCCGGTTGAGCCGCCGGATCTCTGCCCGAGCCACGGACCCAGACCCATAGACGATGGTCAGGTAGCTCTTGAGCGTGCGCGCCAGTCGGCGCCATGGGTCCGCCCGGAAGTCCGAGTGCTCATCAACGCCGGCCGCCACGGCCGGATGTGCGATCTGCAGCAGCAACGCCCGTGGACCGGCCCCAAGCAGCAGCATCGCCTCGCGGTCGAGCGCCCACGCCTCCGAATCGGGGCCGTACATCCCGCCACTCATCGTGATCATGGCGGCGTCTCCCAGACCGAGACGTGCCGGCGGCTGTCGCTGGTGAACGGTTCGTGACGCCAGCCGCCCCAGCGGTCGCGCAACCGCATCCCGGCGAGTTCAGCCATCAGGTCGAACTCGGCCGGCCAGGCGTAGCGGAACGGGATGGACAACCGTTCCATGGCTCCGTTGACGGTCGAGAGGTGATGCGAGATCAGTCCCTGGTTCGCGATGTCGTACTCGTCGAACGACCAGCTCGTGTCCGTGACGCTGTAGGCATGGACGGTCTCGCCGGGTGGCAGGCGCTGGAGGTCCGGGACCATGGTCTCGATGACGAAACTGCCGCCCGGTTCGAGGTGTGCCGCCGCGTTTCGGAAGCACGCGACCTGGGCGGCCTGGGTGGTCAGGTTCATGATCGTGTTGAACACGAGGTAGACGAGCGCGAAGGACCCCTCGACCCGGGTCGTGGCGATGTCGCCGATGACGACCGGGATGTCGGCGCCACCCGGCTTGGTACGCATCCGTTCGACCATGGCTGCCGAGATATCGATCCCCGCGACCGGCACCCCGAGCGCCGCCAACGGCAGGGCGATCCGGCCGGTCCCGATCGCGAACTCGAGCGCGCGTCCTGTCCCCGCCACCCCTACCAGGATGTCGACCACGGGTTCGATCGCGTCCGCGCCGAACATCTCGCCCTCGTCATCGTCGTATGTTGCCGCGACCTGCGCGTCGAAATACCCGTCGTCGCGCACCGACCGGTCGCCTACCCGGCGCCGTCGCCGGTCGCGGAATCGACCGCCATCCGGAGCGACCCGTCCGCTTGCCGCTCATGGACGACGATGTACTTCCCCGAACCTGTCGGCGTCGTATATCGGCCGACATCGACCACGAAGGAGTCGCCCTCCCGGATCTCGATCGACTCGAAGGTGATGATCGACGGGCGCTTCAACAGACCTGGCGCCAGGAACGCCCCGATCGCGGCGCGACCCTGGACCATCGGACTGCCCTCGAACAGGAGTCGCGCATCCTCGGTGTAGGACGCCACGACCGCGTCGACGTCCTGGGCGGCCAGTGCGGCAGAGAAGGCCTCGTTGAAGGCCGCGACGTCGTCCCGTGTCGTCATGGCGCTCGGCTCCTCCCAGATGCGCCGGTCCTTCCGGGCGTGATCCCAGACATCGATCTCCGGCGGCTCAACGCCGAGGGTATCAGCCGAGCCGGCCAGGGTCCTCGGGGAGCATCGGCGACGGATCGGGTTCGATCGTCAGCTCACGGCCTTCCTCACGAGCGCGACGATCCTCGCTTCGTCGGCGTCGGTCAGTTTCGTCAGGGCGAACGACGTCGGCCACATGGTGCCGTCGTCCAGCATCGCCTCGTCGCTGAAGCCCAACGTCGCGTAGCGCGTCTTGAACTTTCCCGCGGCCTGGAAGAAGCAGACGACCTTGCCGTCCTTGGCATAGGCGGGTTGCCCGTACCAGGTCCGCGGCGCCAGCTCCGGCGCGGCCGCCTTGATGGCCGCATGGAGCCGCTCGGCCATGGCGCGATCCGATCCCGTCATCTCGGCGATCTTGGCGAGGACATCGGCTTCCCCACCCGCCCCGGCCGCGGCAGCTTTCTGCTCCTTGGCGCGCTCCTTCATCGCGGCCTTCTCTTCGGCCGTGAAGGCGGTGCTCTTGGCCGGCTTCCTGGTGTCGGTCATGGGATCTTCCTCGTACGAGTCGCGATGGTGTGACCCCATCCTAACGATGGGCGTTCAAGGCCTCTCCGAACCTGCTCGAACGCGAATCGAGTGGCGTCTGCCAGACAGGACAACGCCCGGACACGTGTCGTTCGGTCCGGGCGTCGTCACGGTGACGGGTTGGGGGCTCATCCTCCCGGCCCGTCGTTGGTGGTCCGCCACCAGGGGGCCGGTGACGGACCGAGACCCTAACCGCTCATCTGCCCGATTGGAAGTAGGGCGGGTGCCGTATGCGGGAGGGTCGACGTCCGGTCGCTTCACTTGCTTTGCCATAGGCATGAGAACAGCCGAGAAGAGAGGCCGATCGACGTAGGCGGCTACGAGTTCGTCCCAGTCACCATCGTCGTTGGTGAGTGCTGCGTCGGAAGACCAGCGCATCGGCGGAGTCTGGACGGGGGGACGCCTGGTGGTCGTCGGATAGTGCGCGGGAATGTCACCCGCCCGAACTGCAAGTGGTGCCGTGTCTACGCGTCAGCCTGCCGGCGCGACACGGCCGACGGCCAGCGACCGAACGCCAACACGAGTAGGAGCAGTGAGCCTGCGTAGAGCCCCACCAAGTGATACACCGCTGGTGGCAGGCCGAGGTACGTCTGGCCAGTACCCGAGGGCGGGTTCGACGCCGCCACGTAGGCGATCAGCAAGACGCCGATCCAGATCGCCGCAATGAGCCAGGCGACGGCGATACCTCGAGCGATGCGGCGTCGCGAACCGATGAACGGGGATTCGGCGGCCCAGGCGGCCACTCCACCAGCGAACGTCAACAGGACAAAGAACGGGACGATGTCGCCGTGCCCGTCGAGGCTGGCGATGACGGCAGCCAGCCCCGCGAGCGCGGAGGCAACGAGTCCGAGGACGCTCCGCACTACTGCAACTCCCTACGTGGTGCAGGCAGGATGACGTGAGGGGCCTAGGGGGTCAATGGACAGGTCAGCGAAGTGGCTCGGTCTGGCTGGTCGGAGAGTCGTGATCGAGTTCTCGGATAGTGCGGTGAATGTCACCTGATGCGCGGGCGCTGGCTTAGCAGGCCGCCGTGTCCGTTGGAACGAGGACGCGCGCGCCGGTCGGATCCACGACGACCGTAAAGTCCAGGTTAGAAGCGTCGATGCTTGCGTAGTCGCCGACTTGTAGTCCCGACTCGGCGGACGCGATCGCGAACCAGGCGATGTGCGCCTGATCCTTGACGAGTACGACTACATCGCCACCCTCGGTCGAGCTCCACGGGGAGAGCTTCTCGACGTCGAACGCGAAGCCGAGCGCTTCCTTCGCGCCATCGTTCGTCGCGTATGGGCCAAGGAACACGGCACGATCCCAGTCGTCGCCCAGGATGACCCGAAAGTCCAGTTCCCCACACGGCGCGGCATCGTTCACGGCCTGGACGAATGCATCGTGCCGCTTGGTGTCCTCTCGTGGCGGGGGCGCCCCACAGGCCGCGATGGCGAAGGCGAGGAGCAAGAGGCTCGGCCGGATCCACATGTGTCCCCTGACAAGTCGGATGGTCTCGGAGCCGTGACGCCCACGCGCTCCTTCTTGTAGTGGTCGCATCGCGCGACTGTCGGATAGTGCGCGGGAAGTCACGTCGCCCGTCAGCTTCCGCCTCCCGCCTCTTCAGCCCTCATGGCGTCGGCATACCAAGCGATGACCGCTGCGGCGGCCGCAGCATCCGCCGCTGGGTTGGCGGAGAGACCCATCGCATCCGTGCGGGCGTCACTGAGCATCGCCGTTACCTGACCTACGTCAGCACCGGCTCGGAGCTTGTTTGCGATCCGCCCGGCATATGTGTCGTACTCGTCGAGTGCCTCAGGTACGCCTCGGACCCCGATCGGATCCCAAAGGTCCATCAGCAGCACCCGAAGCTGGCTCCCGCCTCGGCTCTTGTACCAGGCGTACCAGTCATGCGCCCCCATCGCGGCAGGTTAGCGGGTCGCACAACCCGGGTGGTCATTACCGCGTCAGAATGTGCGACTCCGCACGACGGCCTGACGCGGACCAGACGAGGGGCTAGCGGCCCTCGGGGCGTCGGCCGATGAGCCACCAGGCGGCCGGGAACAGGACCGCAGCGGCGGTCAACTTGAGCGCATCCCAGGCGAGGAACGGGGTCAGGCCGTAGGCGATCGTGTCGGCCCACGAGAAGCCGCCGACGACCTTCAGCCACGGCAGGCCGATCGCGAAGATGACGATCTCGCCGAGGATCATCGCGCCGAACGAGCCGCCGATGTGGCGGTCCCAGCCCAGCTCGGCCAATCGCCCGACGAGGGCGCCGGCGACGATGAAGCCGATGATGTAGCCGCCGGACGCGCCCAGGATCACGCTGGTACCGGCTGCGCCCTCGGCGAAGACCGGCACGCCGATCGCGCCGATGAGGGCGTAGAGGGCGATGGACGTGGCACCGCGTCTGAACCCCAGCGCACATCCCGCGACCAGGACACCGAACGTCTGGCCGGTGATCGGCACGGGTTCCAGGGCGATGTGGATCTGGGTGGTCAGGACGATGAACAGGGTTCCAGCGAGGATCAGCACGATGTGCCGCGCGCGGGCGTTCATCCGTTCGGCGATCCCGACGGGAACGAGGAAATCGGCGAGAGTGATCCCCCGGTCGGCAGCGGTGCTGCGGTCCAGTCTCGGGATGGCGATCGTCATCGGCGGGAGTCTAGCATCGCCAGGCATCGGCGCGTGAGGCTAGGCGAAGGCTGGCGCCCCGAGCCGGGCCGCCTGGGTCACTCGTACTGGACGGCGCGGATGATCGAGAGCCGACTGGCGATGCGGGCCGGATAGGCGGCGGCGAGCATCGCCACACCGACGCCGAGCACGAACGCGACCACGACGATGGCCCACGGCACCAACCCGGCCAGGTTCGCCACGTCCATGCGAGCCCCTGCCAGCAGGAGCATGGCGAGGCCGACGACAAGACCGGCCGCGACACCCGCGAGCGCACCGGCCAGGCCGAGGATGCCCGCTTCCACCACCACCGAGCGCCAGACCTGGCCCCGGGTCATGCCGGCCGCTCGAAGGACGCCGATCTCACGCACCCGCTCGATGACGTTCATGGTCAGCGTGTTGACGATCCCGAGCGCAGCCACCAGGACGGCCACGAGCGCCAGCGCGTCGAACAGGCCGAAGATCCGGCTCAGCTCGTTGTCGATGGCGCCCTCGATCCGATCGGGGCTCACGACTTCGAGCGCCGCGGCCGCCGCGGCCGCCGCCACGTCCGCCCGCACCGAGGCCGGCGCGTCCGTCGCGAACCGAACCGCGAACGCGTCGGCCCCGGCGACACCGAGCCGGCCGATCGCGTCGTCCCAGCCGACGAGCATCGCCTCGCCACCACGTCCGGGAAGGGTCCGCTCCACGATCCCGACGACCCGGAGGGGCATCGCCGTGCCGTCTACGGTGGCGGCCTCGAGGACCTGGTCCAGCGTGAGCCCGAGCCGCGCGGCCATCGCTGCCGGGACGATCGCGGCGCCGCCGGCATCGAGGGCCGTCAGCGCCGCATCACGGTCGCCGGCTACGAACCGGAGGCGACCGTCCGCGGCCAGGTCGGCGCCCGATACAGCCGCTCCGTCGGTGCGACTGCCATCCACCGCCACGTCGAACGTGGCGATCTGGCTGACCCGTGCGACACCCGGCGTCTCGGCCAGCACCTCTGCGACACCCTCCTCGGCCGGGATGGGCCTGATGGAGCTCGCGACCACATCACCCGGGATGACGTCCGCGATCCAGGCGCCGGCCGACGCCCTGGCGTTCTGACCGACGGCACCAAGCGCCACGACGGCCGCCAGGCCCACCGCGAGTGGCCCGATCGTCAGGATCGCGCGGCTTCGATCGCGCAGGATCGAGCCTCGGCCAAGGCGAGCCTCGAAGCCGAACAGGAGCGCGAAGGGCCGGCTTGCGGCGCGGGTCAACGGCCGCAGCACGAGCGGCAACAGGAGCGTGGCGACCAGCAGGATCGCGTACACGATGAGCGCCCGTGCCACCCCGGCATCCCCGATCCCGCGAGGCCAGACGAGGACGGCGGCTGTGCCGACCGCCAGGAACACCAGGACCAGCCAGCCCAGGCGAGCCCGTCGGGCCGCGCCTCCCTCGGAGCGTGCCTTGAGGGCTTCGATCGGCGAGATGCTGCCGGCGCGACGGGCCGGCTCGATGGCGGCCGCCAATGTGACGACCACGCCGACGAGCATCGCCGCCACGAACGCCGAGGCCGGCAGGCTCGGCCCGTCCAGCGCGACGTCACCGACCGTCCGGACATACGCCACCATCCCGACCGCCAGCAGCGAACCCAGCACGACACCCAGCACGGAACCCACCACCCCGAGCAGGGATGCCTGGCGCAGCACGTAGCCGGTCACCTGGCCACGCGTCGCGCCTGCCGCCCGCAGGAGACCGAGCTCACGGGCACGCTCGACGAGCGTCATCGACAGCGTGTTGAAGATCAGGAACGCGCCGGTGAACAGCGCGATCGCCGCGATCAGGGCGGTCATCGCCTGGAAGTCCGCGGTGGACGAGCGGAGCGAGGCGGCCAGGTCGCCCGGCGTGGACACGACGTACGGTTCGAAGAGCAGGCGATCCTCCATGGCCGCGGTCACGGCGGACGGATCGGCGCCATCCGCCAGCCGGATGTCCACCCGCGAGATGCCTTCCTGGTCGAACACGGCCTGAGCCGTCCGCAAGGGGACCACGACCGTCCGCCCGAGCGTGTCGGCCACCGGCCCATCGCCGGCCAGGATCCCGACCACCCGATAGGCGGCGGTCCCACCTGCGCCCTGGACGGTCAGCTCCGAGCCGAGCGCGAGGCCATCTTCGTCGGCGAGTCGGCGGGTGATGAGGGCACTCGGTTCGTCCACGGCGGTCAGGCCGACGCCTTCGGCCAGGGCCAGGTCGTGGACCTGTGGCTCGCGGGTCGGATCGATCCCGACGATCGTCACGGCCGAGGAAAGCCCGACGGACGGACCGGCCAGGAGGTAGGTCTGACGCTCGAGGGCGGGAGCGGCAAGACCTACGCCCGCGGTCGCCTCGATCGCGTCACGCGTCTCGCGGCTGAGCCCGTTCTCACCGATGGCGGTCACTCGCAGATCCGCCCGTCCGACGAGATCGTGGACCGTCCGGTCCACGGACGATCCGATCGCGGCATTGGTGGCAAGCCCGGCGAACAGCACCGCGACACCCAGCGCCACGCCGATGATCGTCAGGAACGACCGACCGGGACGGGCGCGCAGGCTGCGCCAGGCGATCCGGTGCACCGCCTACAACCCGAGCTGGGCGAGCCGCGCGATGAGTGGAGTGGCGTCGTGCGACTCGCGGCGACCCAGCTCGATCGTCTCGCGGATCCGTCCGTCGCCGATGACCAGGACGCGGTCCGCGTACGCCGCGGCCTTGGAGTCGTGGGTGACCAGCACGATCGTCTGGTTGCGCTCGACGCACGAGCGCCAGAGCGCGTCGAGGATCTCCGTCCCGGACGTGTAGTCCAGGTTCCCCGTCGGTTCGTCGGCGAACAGGAGCGCCGGCCGGGTCACGAGCGCCCGCGCGACCGCGACCCGCTGCTGCTCCCCTACCGAGAGCTGGTCCGGCTTGTGGCGAGCCTTGTCGGACAGGTCCACCAGCGAGATGGCGTCGCGGATACGTGTCGCGGTCTCGCCACGGGTCGGGTCCACGCCGGCGATGGTGAACGGCAGCGCCACGTTCTCGGTGACGTCCAGGAGCGGGATCAGGTTGAACGACTGGAAGACGAAGCCGGTCCTGTCTCGGCGCAGCAGCGTGACCTCGTCATCGGACAGATCGCTGACGACCTGGCCCTCGAGGATGACCTCACCGGACGTCGGCCGATCCAGGCCGCCGAGCAGCTGGAGCAAGCGTGGACTTGCCGGAGCCCGATGGGCCCATCAGGGCGACGAACTCGCCCTCGTCCACGGTCAGCGACACACCCCGGAGCGCATCCACGGTGGTCTCGCCGAGCGGGTACGACTTGGCCAGGTCCCGAGCCTCGAGGATGGGCGGCATGGCCGGCAGTGTAGTCGTCACCCGCCGAAGAACGCGCCGGCGATACCGCCCACGATGGTCTCGATGAGCCCGGGGCTGGTGCCGCGTTCAGTGATGCGCAGGCCGTGTTCGGAGCTGGCGGCGACCGGTGGACCGGGCGAAGACGGCGCCACGATCGCCCCATCCGGAACCGCGGTCGCATCGAGTGGCTCGTTGCTTCGAAGTGCGATCGGGGACGGCGTCGGGCTGGGCGTCGGCGTCGGCTTGGGCGTGGGCTTCGGGGTCGGCCTGGGGGTCGGCCTGGGGGTCGCGCGTGGCTTTGCGGTCGCCTGCGGCTTCGGCTTCGCGGTCGCTCTGGCTGTGGGCCTGGGCGTGGCCTTCGCCGTCGTCCCGCACTTGTCGGCGAACAGCACCGTCCACATCTTCCGGCCGTCCGAGCCCTTGTAGGACCCGACGCCGATGGCGTCCCAGCTCTTGCCCAGGATGTTGGCGCGATGGCCTGACGAGCCCATGAACATCTGGTGGATCTGGGCCGTCGCCTCGGCATCCGGGTAGTCGTTCCAGCCGATGTTCTCGCCGGCCAGCTTGTAGCAGTAGCCCCTGGAGTCCAGCTTCTTGAACACCTTGCCGTAGCCCGGGATGTCGTGGCTGAAGTAGTCCCGCACGATCATGTCCTTGCTGCGCCAGCGCGCGACGGAGGTGAGCGTGGAGTCCACCTTGAGGGCCTTGAGCCCGGCGGCGGCGCGACTCTGGTTGGTGAGCGCGACCAGCTGCTTCTCCGAGGCGGAGGATGCCGCGCCCTCGTCCCAGGCCAGGGTCGCGGAAGGGGTGGCCAGCGCAAAGACCGACGTGGCCAGGAAGACGATGGCGAGCGCGAGCGCCTGGACGCGGGTGGCAGATCGATGGACCGATGACATGTCGAGCACGTTCTCCACTCACCGGCTGGGGCTCCGGTGTGGTCCCAACCGTAGACGTGGGGTCTGCGCAGGTCCGCCGTGCGAAGGTCCGGGTCGTCAGGTTCGCTGGTACCGGTGGGTCTGGTGGCATCTGGTGGGGTCCGGGCGGGTCCGGTCAGGTCCGGTGCGGTCGGCAAACGCGCCGATTCCGGGTACACTCCGCTGGCTCACGGGCTCCGGATCGCTCACGCGGTCCGTCGAGCGCGGCGGCGATGGTGGCCTTAGCTCAATGGCAGAGCAGCGGTTTGTGGAACCGCCGGTTGAGGGTTCGAGCCCCTCAGGCCACCCCAAACCCCCTTGCGCACCTGGCCGGTCGTCACCTGACGGCGGCGGGCACGCTCGCGGACCAGTCGCGGACGATCTCGCCGAGCGTGTCCAGGCCGACCGACACCGTGGCCCAGGACGGCATCGTGGAACTCGCGGATGTCGAACCGCGCACCCAGCGTCGCCTTGGGCCTCGGCCCGAAGGCGCAGGATCTCGCGCTGGCCGATCTTGTAGGCGAGCGCCTGCCCGGGCATCACGATGTAGCGATCGATCTCGTTGACCACGTTGTTCTCGGCCAGGACGGTGTGGTCGAACATGAAGTCGATCGCCTGCCGGCGAGTCCAGCCGAGCGCATGCATGCCCGTGTCCACGACCAGCCGGCAGGCCCGCCAGGCATCGAACGACAGCACGCCGATCCGGTCCAGGTCGCCGGAATACAGGCCCATCTCGTCCGACAGGCGCTCCGTGTACAGGCCCCAGCCCTCGATGTACGCCGTCGGCCCGTTGTGGCGCCGGAAGTCCGGCAGGTCGGTGAGTTCCTGGCTGATCGCGAGTTGCAGGTGGTGACCCGGGATCGCCTCGTGGAAGGCCAGCGCCTGGGCCTCGTAGCGCGGCCGGGTCGTGGGGTCGTACGTGTTGATGGCGTACTGGCCGGGTCGCGACCCGTCCATCGCCGGCTGACGGTAGTAGGCGATGGTCGAATGCCGCTCCTCGTGCGCCGGCATGACCACCACGACGCAGTCCGCGCGCGGCTGGATGCCGAACCAGTCCGGCACGGCGGCCCGCGCGCGGGCGAGCGACGTCTCGGCCATCTCCCGGACCTCGTCGCGGGTCTCGAAGTGCATCGCCGGGTCCGAGCGCAGGCGGTGACGGATGTCCGCGAGGTCCGCGGTACCCAGTACGCGCTCACCCAGCACGGCGAGTTCGGCATCGATCCGGGCGACCTCGTCGAGGCCGATGGCGTGGATCTCGTCGGCGCCGCAGTGGCAGCGAGGTGTGAAGCTCGATGAGGCCGTCGTAGGTCTCCCGACCGCCGGGAACGTGGACGAGGCCGGGCTGTGTCGTCGGACCTGGCGGCCGGCAGGATCTCGTCGCGGATGGCGCGCCAGGTAACGCTCCATCGCCGGCCGCGACGACATCGCGGACGGCGGACCTGCAGGCCGTCGTCGAAGGCCGCTCGCTCGGCCGGCGGTCCAGTCCGGGTGTCCACCGGCAAGCGGCGCCAGCAGTGGCAGGGCCTCGTCCGGACCTTCCAGCAGGGACGTCAGCTGGTCGACGACCTTCTCGACGGTCGAGTGAACGCCGACCCGGCCTTCGCCGAGGCTCGGCGGAGCCGGTCGCCGCGCGGCATCGAACCACGGGCCGAGCGCGATCCAGCGGGCGACCATCGCCTGCGGCCTGCGTCCGGCGTGGCGACAGGCTGGATCGCCTCCAGGTTCATGGCCGCGACGTGCGGCCCGCCGAGCGGGTCGACGTTCCACGCCTCCAGGTCCGCCGTCAGGATCGCCCGATCCCGGCGGATCTGGGCGAGCAGGGCGGAGCGGGTGATCCGGTCCTCGACGTCCAGCCCGGCTTCCTCGACGCGCTCGGCCTCCGTCCCGATGGCGTCCAGGCGTGATCGGTGGGCCGTCGATGGCGGCCTCGGATCGGTCGTCGAGCCGGTCGTCGAACCGGCGGTCGCCAAGGTACGTGGCGTAGATCGGGCTGAACGCCAGCGTCGCGTCCCAGTAGCGCTGGGCGAGCGCGGCAAGGCCATGCGACGGATCCGTCGTCACGCCGCGAGTATCGCATCCCGGCGGTGCGCCGGGATGACCTTCGGCACTGGCCACGGACGCCGCTGCGGCGCGACGATGGAGCCCACGAAGGAGGCCGCCATGGCATTCACCGGCGATATCGTCGAGCGCACGAAGCGCAACACTGAACTTCCGCGAGGTCGTCGTCGACCGGACCGCACAGCCAGGTCGTCGTCATGAGCATCCCGCCGGCCGGCGAGATCGGGCTCGAGACGCACACCGAACTGGACCAGGTCCTGGTCGTCGATCGAAGGCAGTGGCTCGGTCACCCTGGGCGAGGATGTCCGGGGCATCGGTCCCGGCACGCTGATCCAGGTCCCGGCCGGCACGCTCCACAACGTGGTCAACACCGGGCCGTCCGACCTGCGCCTGTACACCGTCTACGCCCCGCCCGCGCATGCCCCCGGGACGATCCACCGGACCAAGGCCGAGGCCGATCTGGACGAGGCGGATCATCCGCTGGTCGACGACGTCAGCCTGGCCCACCTCAGGCGAGCCAGCCGGATCGTCACGCCGCAGGGTCCGACCCGGCGCGTGACGGTCCGGGACCATCCGGGTTGTATCTGGGTGGCGCGCGCCGTACGATGCGGCTACCTGGACCGGTCACGTACGGGGTCCGTCCACGTTCCACCTCGGTGGCTGGATGCATGGACCCGCGATGCCGGCCGGGCGAGGAGTATGCGCATGGCGACCGTGACGTTCGAGCACGTCTACAAGCGGTTCGGCGACTTCATGGCGGTCAACGATCTCAACCTCGAGATCGGCGACGGGGAGTTCATGGTCCTGGTCGGACCCTCGGGCTGCGGCAAGACCACCAGCCTGCGGATGATCGCCGGGCTCGAGGAGATCTCCGAGGGCACGCTCCGGATCGGCGACAGGGTCGTCAACGACGTCGCCCCCAAGGATCGCGACATCGCGATGGTGTTCCAGAGCTACGCGCTCTACCCGCACATGTCCGTGCGCGACAACCTGGCCTTCGGCCTGAAGCTGCGCAAGGTCCCGAAGGCGGAGATCGAGCGGCGGGTCAAGGAGGCCGCCGACACGATCCAGCTCGGCAGCCTGCTCGACCGCAAGCCGAAGGAGCTGTCCGGCGGCCAGCGCCAGCGCGTCGCGCTCGGCCGGGCGATCGTCCGCGAGCCGGCCGTCTTCCTGATGGACGAGCCGCTCTCCAACCTGGACGCCAAGCTGCGCGTCCAGACGCGCGCCGAGATCGCCCGCCTGCACCAGCGCCTCAAGACGACCATCGTCTACGTCACCCACGACCAGGTCGAGGCGATGACGATGGGCACGCGGATCGCGGTCATGAACGAGGGCCTGCTCCAGCAGGTCGGCACGCCGCAGGCGCTCTACGACACCCCGGTCAACCGGTTCGTCGCCGGCTTCATCGGCAGCCCGTCGATGAACTTCGTGGACGTGACCGTCGAGGGCACCGGCGCCGACGCCCGACTGCGTCGGCGCCGGCGACTGGTCCATCCCGCTGCCGCCCCAGACCCGCGACGCGATCGGCGTCGAACAACGTCCGCAAGCTCGTGGCCGGCTTCCGGCCGGAGCACCTCGACATCGGCGAGGCCGGTCCGGGCGTCGGTGCGTTCCGGGCCAGGGCGGACGTCGTGGAGTACCTCGGCAACGAGGAGCTCCTCCACGTCAACGCCGCCGACAAGGACATCGTCGCCATCGTCGGCTCGGAGCATCGGGTGCGGCCGGGCGACATCGTCGACCTGGTCATCCCGCTCGAGAAGCTCCACCTGTTCGACGGCGAGACGGGTGCGGCCATGACCGCCCTGGCAGGGGCGACGGCCTGACCGTCGATCCGCCATCCGGACAGCACTCGCTCGGCCCCGCGCGATGGATCTCGCCGGGGCCGATCTCATCGAGCGCGTCGTCGGATCCGCAGGTCCTCCACCGCGGTCGCTACCTGACGTTCCGGGTGGACACGATCGAGCGCGCGGACGGCTCGCGCTCGACCCGCGACATCGCCGGCCACCCGGGCGCGGTCGCGATCCTCGCGCTCGACGCGGACGACAACGTGCCTGATGGTCCGCCAGTTCCGGCTCGCGGCCGGACAGACGCTGCTCGAGATCCCGGCCGGGACGCTCGACACGGCCGACGACGGGTCCGTGGAGGACCCGGACCTCGCCGCGCCGCGCGAGCTGGAGGAGGAGACCGGCATGCGCGCCGGCTCGTGGCGACTGCTCGGGCCGCTTCTACACGGCGCCCGGGCTTCACCGAGGAGCTCATGTCGCTGTACCTGGCCACGGACCTGCGGCCGGCCGACGGCGGACCGCCTGGCACCCGACGAGGACGAGCGACTGCTGCGTGGAGCGGGTGCCGTGGCGCGAGGCCGTCGCCGCGGCCGAACGGGGCGAGATCCTCGATGCGAAGTCGCTCGTGGCGCTGTTCTGGCTGGCGCGGCTCGCGCGGACCTGACGGGCAGCCCCTCGCGCCAGGTGGCGAGGTCCACCGGGCGCAGCCGCGGGCTCACGGTCAGGCCCGGGATCCGGCCGCGCTTGGCGATCGACCGCCCGTCGATCTCCTTGATGTCGGCGGTGAAGTCGATCGGCGTCGCGCCGCTGATGTACGACCCCACGGCGAACGAATCGACCGGTGCCTCGGCGTCCTTGAAGTAGCGGATCCGGTCCGGGGTGATGCCGCCCGAGACGGTGATCTTGACGTGCCCGAACCCTGCCTGGTCCAGCCGCGCCCGGATCTCGTGGACCAGGTCCGCGGTCACCCGGCCGCGCTCCGACGGCGTGTCGAGGCGGATGCCGTACAGCCGGTCGCCAAGGGCGTTCGCCACCCGGAGGGCTTCCTCGGCCTCGTCCTTGAACGTGTCGACCAGGACGATCCGCGGCGACCTCGGGCCCGATGTGCCGATCGAACGCCAGGGCCGCCTCGACCGTGTCGCCGAAGATCAGGACCAGCGAATGGGGCATCGTGCCGGTCGGGGCGAGGCCGGCCAGGCGGGCGCCGGCCGGGGTGGAGGCGCCGACGCAGCCACCGACGATCGCGGCGTAGTCCAGCACGTCGGTGATGTCCGGGTGGATGTGGCGCGCCCCGAAGCTGATGACCGGGTCCGGCGCCGCCGCCTCGACGCATTCGCGGGCCGCCGTGGCCCAGCCCGTCGACTGGGCGAGCATCCCCAGGAAGGCCGTCTCGTACAGGCCGAACTGGCGATAGCGGGCCCGGATCCGCAGGACGATCTCCTTCGGGCCGACGATGTCGCCGTCGCTCGAGCGCCTCGAGGTGGGTCTCGGCCGGGTCGGCCGTCGCGAGCACGTGTCCGAGCAGGTTCTTCGCCTCGTCGATGCCGCACAGCACGGCGGCCTCGCGGGTGAAGACCTCCATCGTCACGATCGGATCCAGGCCCTCCCGCTCCAGGATGGCCTCGGCGCGCGCGAAGTAGACGTCCGCCGAATCCCCCGACATGATCTCCGCGGAGGGCCTCGGTCGTCGCATCCCCATCAGCCCGATCCAGCTCCCGTGGGACCCTCATCGTCGGCCGCGACAGGCGGCTCGTCCGGAGTGGCGGCGAGTGTAGCGTACGGCCGGGCGGTCCCGACGCCCGGATCGGGCCGGTCCTGAGGCGCCGACTCGTGCGCCATCATCCGCCTGACGGGACGGGACATCGACGCGGCGAACGCGGTCTCGCGGCGGCGGCGTCGGCGACGAGCGGTGACGCTGAGCAGGAGCAGCGCCAGCGCCACGGCGATCGCGAGCCCGACGGCCGCCACGCTCACGATCCGGCCCTGCCCGACGTCGGCGGCCGTCGACCAGACGGACCGAGCGGCGTCGGCCGCGGCACCGACGCCGTCAGGTCGCCGGCCGCGAAGGCTGTCCTGCGCGGCCGCCAGGTCGACCTCCGGCGTGGCGCCCCACAGGCCCACCTGGACGACCAGGTCCGGCTCCGCCGGCCGGGCATCGGCCGCCGCCTGGTAGCGTGCGATGGCGGCGACCTCGGCGGTGGCCTCATCGATGGCGTCGGCGAACCCGTCGTTCCCCTGGAAGGCGTCGCGCAGCGTGGGGGGCAGGGTCAGGCCCGCATCGGCGGCCGCCGACTCGATCGCCGCGCGACGAGCGAGGACGTCGTCGGCATCGGCCAGCAGGGCCTCCGCCTCGTCGAAGCGCCAGGCACGCATCGCATCCCGGATCGGCCGCGGCAGCTGCCAGTCGGCGGCCTGGGCGACGACGGCGTCATAGCGCGCGCGGGCAGCCGCACGATCGTCGAGCAGCGGCAGGTCCTCGTCGCGCGCGACCCACGTCCGCCACAGGTCGTCGTAGGTCGCCGTGGTGTTCGCCTCGAGCAGATCCAGCAGGCACGCGCCAGTCGGGCGGTCCGGTGACCGTTTCCAGGCCCGTCGTCCCGGTCGTCGCGCCCACGGCCGGCCCGACACTCGCCAGTGGCGGCTGGTAGGCACCGACCCGGCCCGCGGCATCGGCCCAGACCGCACGCAGGCCATCCGGCCCGGCACGCTCGGCGATCGCCTTGGCCAGGGCGAGCGTAGCCGCGTAGCCATAGTCCTCGACGGCCGTGGTCTCCTTGCCGACCGGCCCCCACGCGTTCAGCGGGATGGCCGACGCGCGGAGCGCCGTCGTCAGCTCGCTCGCCGACGCGGGCACATCGAGAGCCTCGGCCGCAAGCACGGCCGTAGTACGACGCGAACGCCTCGTTCGCCCAGCGATCAGCCAGCAACGAGCCGTTGAACCAGCCGTGGGCGGCCTCGTGGAGGACGACGAAGTCGTCCGGCGTAGTAGGCGACCTCGACCAGACCCTGTGTCGGGATCGAACAGTCCGGCGTAGCCGCCGGTCGACCGGCTCACCGCTTCCTGGATCACGAGCGTGTCGTCCCGCGGCCAGGGCAACCCGATGGCCTTGCCCATGGTCGGGAGCGCCCGCTGGACCAGCTCACCGACCCGCTTCCCCCAGGCCGCATCGTCCGCCCAGGCCCGGATCGTGAGCGGCACGGATGCGTCGCCTACCGTCGTCGTCAGCGTCGCGTTCCGTGTAGGCGCCCGGGCGGTCCGCCACGAGATAGGCGAAGAACTTGAGGGGTGTCGCCAGCCTGCCGGTCCGGTAGATGGTGCGTCCGCTGTCGTCCCTGGTGGGCGCCGGGATGTCACCCGCCTCCACGGTCGTCTCATACCCGGCCGGGAAGGCGACGGTGACGGTGCTGCCCGGCGTGGCGTCCGAGGCGTAGGCCCAGACCGGGAACGACGCCAGCGAATCGCCGATCCGCAGGTCGCGGGTGGCCGTGCCGCCGCGGTCGACGAGGTCGAAGCGCAGGGTGTACGTCGCGGACTTGCCGCTGAACAGCCGCGATCCCAGACGCAGCCGCAGGATCGTGGCATTCGCGGTCCGCCTCGAGACCGAGACGCTCGACCCGCCGGACCCGCCGGTCAGCCTGAAGCCGGACGAACCGGGCAGGACGGCCAGGTAGGCCTGATCGAAGTAGTACCGCTTGGTCGCGGTGTCCTTGAGGTGGTTCGTCGAGCCGCAGTGCGACGGTCACGCGGACCCGCTTCTGGGCGGGCTGGACGTCGTACCGGGCGTCCGACACGATCGTCAGGTCCGGGGTCGCAGCCCGGACCGGGGCGGCCGCGATCGGCGAGACCGACGAGGCCGAGCGCGACGACGAGGGCGATGAGGAGCGGCGCCGAGCCGGCGGATCGTGGCGGTCATCCGGACCGGTCGTCCGTGGCGGCGGGCAGCCGGTGCGGCGTACCGGTCCAGGAATGCCGGGTTGCGCGGCGGGTCGGTCCGCCGGCTCGGCCGGGACGGCCCCGCCGGCCCACAGCCAGTCCCTCGACTCGTCGAGCAGGCGATCGGCCACATCGAGGATCCTGCGCGATGGCGAGGCCAAGGGCATCCGCGTCCGCCTGACCGATCGCGCAGCTCGGCCGCCAGGAGCGGCCGCTCGTCGTCGCCGATCGAGAACTTCGACGAACGGGAACTCGTCGTTCCAGCGCAGCAGCTTGCGGTACGACCTGCGGAACATGTCGCCGATCGGCGGGGCGTAGTGGGCCCAGACGATGACCGCCAGCGACGGGTCCAGGATCACGGTGACGCGCAGGTCATGGCGGCGGCGTCCATCGAGCACGAGATCCCAGCTGGCGATCCCCTCGCGATCGGCTCGCTCGAGGGGCTCGAGCCCGATCTCGACGAACCAACGCTCGACGTCGGCCGGGCGCACGGCAGGTGCGCCGGCGTCGGCGGAAGGCATATCCGGGCGAGTCTAGCCGAGATCCGGCGAATCAGCCCTCGGCGACGCGGCCTTGGCGAGGCGACCGGACCGCGCCGCCTGACCGCTCGGTCGCCGCTCCACGGACTCCCCGGACTTGATCACCCGCTTCACGAAGTCGGACGTCCGAACGTCCGCGCCGACCTTGACGTTGCGCCCGATCCGGGCGCCGCGAGGGATGATCGCCCGCTTGCCGACGACGGTGATCCCGGTGTTGAGGCGGTTGGGTTCACCCTTGTTCGGGCGGTCGTCATAGGGTCCATCGCCGACGATCGCGCCGGGTCCGACGACGACCTCCTTGTCCAGGATCGATCGATCGACGACGGCGCCGGAGCGGATGACCGAGTCGAACATGACGATCGAGTCGCGCACGACGGCCCCGACATCCACCCGGACGCCCGGCGAGAGGACCGAGTTGACGACCGTCCCGTCGATGACGCAACCGTGGCTGATGAGGCTCCGGTGGACCTGCGCGGTGGGGCCGACCTTGGCCGGCGCCCGCTCCTCGGAGCGCGTGTGGATGATCCATTCCTTGTCGTACAGGTCCAGTTCGGGACTGTCCTCGAGGAGCGCCATGTTCGCCTCCCAGAATGACTGGATCGTCCCGACGTCCTGCCAGTAGCCGGCGTAGCGGTAGCCGTACACCCGGGCGCCCGCCTCCAGCATGGCCGGGATGACGTCGGCGCCGAAATCGACCCGGTCCTCCGACAGGAAGCGCAGGAGCGCCTTCCGGGAGAACACGTACACGCCCATCGAGGCCAGGTCGCTCTTGGGCTGCTTGGGCTTCTCCTGCCACTCGATGACCCGATTCGTCTCGTCCATGGCCAGGATGCCCATCCGCGACGCCTCGGCCAGGGGCACCCGGCGCACGGCGATCGTGACGTCCGCCCGGCGCCGGCGATGGGCGGCCACGAACGGCTGGTAGTCCATCTTGTAGATGTGGTCGCCGGCGAGCACGACGATCGCGTCGGCCGGCGTGTCGTGTTCGAGGACGTTGAGGTTCCGGAGCACGGCGTCCGCCGTCCCGCGATACCACTCCGCCACGCGGCCCCGGGAGATGTACGGCTGGAGCAGCTTGACCCCGCCGTGGTTCCGGTCCAGGTCCCACGGCCGGCCCAGTCCGATGTGGTCGTTGAGCGACCGAGGGTTGTACTGGGTCAGGACGACGACGTCCGTGATGTCCGAGTTGACGCAGTTGGACAGGGTGAAGTCGATGATCCGGTACTTGCCGCCGAACGGGACGGCCGGCTTTGCCCGCTCCTGCGACAGGATGGACAGGCGTGCGCCCTCGCCGCCGGCAAGGATCATGGCCATCGTCCGCTTCACGCTGTCACGTCTCCCCTGGTCCAGCTGTGCGGCCCCCGCGCCGATGCTAGCACGGGGCGATGTGGCTAGAGGAACAGCCGCGGGTTAACGAACGAACCGTTCAGTTCCACCATCCAGTGCAGGTGGGGCCCGGTCGTCCGGCCGGTCATCCCGTTGTAGGCGATGACCTGGCCCTTCTTCACGGTCTGGCCGGCATTGACCCGGATCGGGTGCGACGCGTTGTCGAGGTGCGCATACCAGGTGATCAGGTTGGTCGAGTGGGCGATGATGACGATCCAGGCCTTGGGATACGCGTCGTACGGGTTCGGTCCGGCGAAGATGACCGTGCCGGCACCGGCGGCGCTTGACCGGCGTGTACATCGGGGCCGCGATGTCGATGCCGCTATGGAAATGGGCGCAGTCGCCCTGCGGCGGCTCCCACGAGAACCCGGTGCAGCCGAAGTTCTGGGTCACATCGCCCGCCATCGGCCAGGCCAGGGTCCCGTTGTACTGCGACGGGATGTTCCCGCGAGCCGCCTGCCGCCGGATCGATCGCGGCGATCTCGGACGCCAGCTTGCGCTGGGCCGCCGCGGCGATCGACAGCGCCCGTGCGGCGTTGTTCTTGTTACGCAGGATCCTGGCGTACGTGGCCCGTTGGCGGGCCAGCTCACGCTTGACCTGCTTCTCCAGCTTCGCCAGCTGGGCCTTGGCCACCTTGAGGGCCTTGAGGCTCTTGTCCAGTGAGGCCTTCTGCGCGGCCGTCTCGACACGCAACGATTCCGTCTGCGCCCGCGTGTCCATGACCGCCTGGTGCAGGGACTGGAGGATCGCCTGGTCGCGGGCGATCTGCTGCGCGAGGGCCTTGTCCTGTTCGCCGACATCGATGACGTAGCTCATCTCCGCCAGCAGGTCGGTGAAGGTCCCGCCGGACAGGAACGCCTCGAGGAGCGAGGACCTGTCGGTGTCATAGGCCGTCCGTAGATGATCGGCCAGCAGTTCACGCCGCTCGCGCAGCTGCACGCGCTTGCGATCCTCGCTGGCCGAGATCGCGACCAGCCGCTTGTCCAGCGCGGCGAGCCGGCCGACGAGGGCCTGATAGGCGACCTTCACCGCGGCGATCCGGGCCGACATCTTGGTGATCCGGGACTTGGCCTTGACCAGGTCGGCGTTGATCCCCTTCAACTGGGTGCGGGTCGAGGCGATCTCTGCGGCAAGCCCGCTCTGGATGCCCCGGAGCTCGGCGACCGCCGCCTTCTGGGCGGCGATCTCCTTCTTGAGCTGCGCCTGCTGCGCCCTGGCGTCGCTCAGCTCGTCACCGCGCACGACCGGGGCGTTGGCCGGCAGGCCCACCAGTCCAAGGACCAGGGGCAGGGCGAAGAGGATCGAGGCGAAGCCGCGGAGGCGCCTGGAACGCGTCGGACGCGCGAACGCCCAGCCGGCGACAGACGCCGTGCCCTGGCGGTGTGTGCGGCGGACGATCATCGCGACGAGGTCATGCTGTGAGCGGGTCTCCGTTGGGGCGCGTGGCGGGGAACACGCGTCTGACGGTCGGCCAGCCGGCGTCTCCGGCGCGGTGCGCGGAGGCTGGAGTCCGGCGGTACGGCCACTATATCGGGTCGAGTCTAGCCCTCCCGCCACGGGAAGCCACGGCTCGATGGTCCCGGAGCGCCGTGGGACCCCCCTGTTGCGGCGTCAGCGGATGAGCGCGGCCCAGAGCGCACCGGCGATCAGGAACGGTCCGAACGGGACGTAGGTCCGCCGTCCGATCCGCTTCGCGGCAAGGAGCGCCGCGAGCACGACTCCGGCCAGGATGAGCCCGACGACGACGCCACCGAGGGCTCGCTGGCCGCCGACCATCAGGCCCATGCCCGCGAGCAGGTAGACGTCACCCAGGCCGAAGGCCCCGGCCCCGAACGGGATCGATGGCAGGTAGAGCACCGCGGGGATGAGGATCGCGCTCGCGATCGCCGGACCGAGGTCCGCACCGACCAGCGGGTTCTGGCCGCTGACCGCGTACACCAGGGCCACGATGATCACCGGCAGGGTCAGGACGTTCGGCAGCAGCCGCTGGTCGAGGTCTGTCCCCAGACCGACGACCATGGTCGCGAACCAGGCGCCGAACAGGGCCAGCGCAAGCGGGTCACCCGCGAACCGCACCGGAAGCAGCCCGAACGCGAAGGCCCCGGCCAGCGCGGTCAGGCCCGTCCGCCAGTCCACGCGCCGGCCTGGTGGATGCTCCTCGTCGTGCTCAGGCCAGCGGGTCGCCAGCCGGTCCGAGGCGAGGCCCAGGAGGAACCCGCCGGCAGCCGAGGAGCAGGCTGATCGGCTCGAGCGTCACGAGGGCGATCGGTGCCTCAACCGCCCCGTCGGGCGCCGGCGAGGGCCAACTCGACCAGCGTCGCGTGTGACGCGCCGGTCGCCCCTCGCGGCGCGTACGAGGTGGCCTTGCGGAAGTACGCCGTCCCGGCGATATCGAGGTGCACCCATGGCCTGGTCGCGAATTCGCGCAGGAACAGGGCGCTCTTCACCAGCGATCCCTCGGCGGACCCGGAGTTCTGGAGGTCCGCGTACCAGCTATCCATCTCGGGAACGTAGTCGTCGACCAGCGGGAGCTGCCAGTAGCGCTCCCCGGCCCGCTCGCCCGCGGCGGCGACCTGGTCGTAGAAGTCCTGCGGCGCACCGAACGCACCCGTCACGAGGTGGCCGAGCGCGCGCGAGACGGCCCCGGTCAAGGTGGCGACGTCCACCAGGTGGGTCGCCCCGAGGTGCTCGGCGTAGGTCATCGCATCGCCCAGGATGAGGCGACCCTCCGCGTCCGTGTTGGTGATGTCCACGGTCTTGCCGTTCATCGCGGTGACGATGTCGCCCGGCCTGCGTGGAGTGCGGACCGGGCATGTTCTCGACGGCCGGCGCGACAGCCAGCAGCGGCGTCCCGGGCGCGAGTCGGGCGACCGTGGCGATGGCGGCGATCACCGTGCAGGCGCCGGTCTTGTCCATCTTCATCTCTTCCATCCGGTCGGAGCCCTTGATGCTGATCCCACCGGAGTCGAAGCACACGCCCTTCCCGATGATGGCCAGGTGCCGGTCGAGCGCGTCCCGCTCACCCTCGCCGCCGGAGCGCATGACGATCATGCGGGGCGGGTTGTCGCTGCCGCGCCCGACCGCGAGGAACATGCCCATGCCGAGTTCCGCGGCGCGGTCCGGCTCGATGACGTCGATGGACAGGCCATGACGTTCGGCGATCGCCCGTGCCTCCTCGGCAAGGACGACCGGCGAGACGTCGTTGGCGGCACGGTTGGCGAGGTTGCGGGCCATGTTGGCGCCCTCGCCCATGATCCGCCCGCGCTCCGCCCCGGCCAGGACGGCGACCGCATCGCCACCGGGCACGATCAGGATGAGCTCGTCGAGCTCGGGCGGGGCCGAGATGTCGCCCCAGTCGCCGCGGCCGACCGAAGCTCCCGTGCCACTGGCGGCGTCGGGGGCGGTCCGGTAGATGGACCTGGGGTCGTACGAGCCTTCCGTGACGCCACGGGCGACGAGCTCACCGACGAGGGCAGCGCCCCCTCCGAGACCGGCGGCGTCGGCGAGCGGGGTGAGCCAGATCGCCATCGAGTGGACGACCCGGCCCGCCGAGCCGCCGTTCCGCCGAGGCCGCCACGCGGACGACCGCTTCGCGATCGAGCGTCGCCGGAGTCGCCGATACCGACTGCCAGCAGCCGGCCGGCCGGAAGGTCGCCCGACCCGGCCAGCGACGTCGCGAACCGCTTGCCCGTGAGCTCGCCGAAGTCGACGAGAGCCCGCAACTCGCCGCCGGCACGCCGGTCGAGTTCGCCGAGCGGTCCTTCGAGGACGAGCGGAGCGGCCATCGGGATGACGAGGACGTCCGCCTTGACGTCCCAGGGCTGCTCGGTGACGACGCGGATGTCCACGGGCGAGGGTTCCTCCGGAGGGTGGTGCCGGCAGCGCGACGCAGCGTCGCGGGCGGCGAGGGCGATGATGACCGCCAGTGTACCCGGCCGGTCAGTCCTTCAAGGCGCGCTGGACGGGGTGGCTGCCGGATCCCCGGATGGGTCGGCCGACGACTCCGCGGCGAGCGCGTCGGCCAGTTGCGCCTTCGCCTCCTCGATGGCGATCACGGCACCGTTCATCCCGCCACGACCGATCTCCGAGATGATGACGATCAGGGCTCGGGAGTCCGGCGGCAGGCTCTTGCGCGCCTCCTTCTCGGCGGCGATCGCGTCGCGAACGTCGTTCGTCACGCGGCCGCGGACCTTGTTCAGGGCGACGTACAGGCCTCGCAACGCCTTGTCGTAGCGCTCCATGCGGTCCAGCCACTGGTCCAGCACCGTGACGTCGACCGTGCTGGCGAGCAGGGTTCGAAGGTCGCGCGAGATCCCGATCTGCTCCGCCGATCGATCCAGGATCGCGACAGCGTCCTTGTAGCGTGCGTCGCGCCCTCGTGAGGCCGCCGCGGCCACGAGGCGATCATGCTCCGCCAGGCTCCGTGAGAGCTTGCTCGCGCTGACCGCTCCGGTCGTCAGCCTGGCCCAGGACGAGTCCAGGCCCTTGGTCGCTTCGGCGGCATCGCGCAGCCGTGCGTAGCGCGCCTGGACGGCCGGCGAGACGTGGAGGTCCGCCGCGGGCGTCCCCACGAACGGTGCCGCCGCCAGTCCGGCTTCGATGAGGGCCGTCCGGACCCCGATGTCGGCAAGCAGCCGGTCGCCCTCCGCGATCGCGGCATCGGCCGTGTCCGGTTCACCCCCGACGAGGGCGGAGAGGGCGGCTCGCGCCTGGGCCCCAAGGGCATCCACCTGGTTCGCCAGATCCGCCAGATCGGCTTCGACCGCGTCCAGCTGGCGGTTGACGGAGACATCCACCGGTGCCGGTCAGCTCCGGCCGAGCCGCGGCCAGGCTCGCGTTGGGGGTCGCGGTGACCAGGCCGGCCGCGCCGAGGGCGATCGCCATCACGACCAGCAGCCAGACGACGCCGGCACCGATCCGGCGAACGACGTCGGTCAGGGGCCGGTCACGCATGGATCACAGGGTGCGCACGGTCTGGTCGCGTTGCTTCGCCTTGAGGTAGCCAAGTGCGCCTTCCATCGGCCGTGGCTGGAATCCGAAGCGGGTCGGGATCACATCGAGCGGCGCCGATGTTGTCCAGCTTGAGCTGGCGCAACTGGTCGGTGGCGACCGGGAACGGCAGGCCGATCGTCTCGGACACGCCGGCCACGAGCCGGATCAGCGGGACGGGCATCGGGAGGATGGCGCGCTTCTTGCCGAGCGCCGACAGCACTTCCTCGGTGATCTCGCGATACGTCCAGTAGCGTGGGCCACCCAGCTCGAACGACGCACCGATGGTGGTGTCGTCGGCGAGCGATCGGACGAAGACCATCGCGACGTCGGCGACGCTGATCGGCTGGAACCGGCTCTTCCCGTCGCCAGGGACCGGGACGATCCCAGGGGACATCCGCACGAGGTCCGCGATGATGTTGAAGAACCCGTCGCCGGGACCGAACTGGAGCGACGGCTTGAGGATCGTCCAGTCCAGGTCCGACGCGGCGACGAGGGCCTCGGCCTTCGCCTTCGAGCTCGCGTAGTGCAGCGCCGGATCGTCGACCACGCCCATCGCGCCCATGTGGACGAGGCGCTTGACGCCGGCCGCCTGCATGGCGACCACGACGGCTCGCGTCCCTTCCGTGTTGACCAGCCGAAGGTCCTCGCCGCCACGCCGGTCCCGAGGGAGGGCGACCAGGTGCACGACACCGTCGACGCCGCCGAGGGCCTCACGCAGCGACTCGGGACGGGTCACATCGCCGGTGCGCAGCTCGACGTTCGAGCGGTCTGCCGCTGGAAGGCGATCCAGCACGATGCGGCCGGCCTCCTGGCTCCGTACCAGGGCCACGACCCGATGGCCGGCCCCCAGCAGCGCCGGGACACAGTAGCTGCCGACGAACCCGCTGGCGCCGGTGACGAGGATGGTGGACATGGGCGATCGATCCCTTCGGTGCTCGGTGGTCACCCAGTGTGGATGACCGTCGCCTGTGGTTCGAACGGGCCGTCGTTGCGGATGCCCCAGCGCACGCGCTCGTCGCGAATTGTAGCATCGACCGATGCAGACCCAGCTTCGCGCCTTGATCGCGGCCATGCCGAAGGCCGAAGTCCACCTCCACCTGGATGGCTCGCTGCGGATCGAGACCGCCCTGGACCTCGCGGCGTCGCGCGGGATCGAAGCGCCCCGCGACGCGGCCGGCATGGCGGCCGCGCTGATCGCCCCGATGCCGTGCACCAGCCAGGCCGAGCTGCTGCGGGCGTTCGACCTGCCGATCGCCCTGATGCAGGACGCCGAAGCGCTCGAGCGGATCACGCTGGAGCTGGTCGAGACCAAGGCGGCCGAGGGCGTGCACTACGCCGAGATCCGCTGGGGACCGCTGCTCCATGTCGCCGGCGGACTGTCGTTGGCGGACGGGATCGCCGCCGTGTGCGCTGGAGCCCGCGCCGGCGAGTCCCGGACCGGGACGGTGGTGCGTCTCATCTGCACGGCACTTCGCTCCCACGACCCCGACGACAATGTCGTCCTCGCCGAGACCGCGGCGCGGTTCCAGGATCTGGGCCTGACCGGCTGGGACCTCGCCGGTCCCGAGGAGGCCTATCCGGACCCGATGACCCACGAGCGCGCCTTCGGGGTCGCTCGCGACGGTGGGCTGCGGATCACGCTGCACGCCGGCGAGTGGGGCGGTGCCGCCCAGGTCCGGCGAGCGCTGGCGATGGGACCCGAGCGGATCGCCCATGGGCCGGGCGCGATCGACGACCCGGAGCTGTGCGCGGAGCTGATCGCGCGCGACGTGACCCTCGACCTGTGTCCATCCTCCAACTGGCAGGCCGGGATCGTGCCGTCCGTGGCGGCCCACCCGCTGGCCCGCCTGCATCGCCTTGGGGTGCCGGTGACGCTGTCCACGGACGATACGACCGTCTCCGACCTCACGCTGACGCAGGAGTACGAGAACGCGGTGACCCAGATCGGGCTGACGATGGACGAGCTCTGGGCGATCGACCGACACGCCCTCGACGTCGCGTTCGCGGATCCGGGCGACCTTGAACCGGTGCGCGCGGCCTTCGCCGAGTGGGGTACGCTCGAAGGGTGAATTGCCCCGGGTGCGGGACGCTCAACGAAGCGTCGCGCAAGTTCTGCCACGAATGCGGCTCCAGGCTCGAGGCCACGTGCGCCTCGTGTGGGGCCGCCAACACGCCGACGGCCCGGTTCTGCGGCGATTGCGGCGCTCGCCTGGACGGCGCATCGGCCGCCTCGCCGGCACTTGGCCACGAACCGGTGGGTGGCGTCGCACCTCGGACTGAGCAGTGGCGCCGGGCGGTCTGCCCCGGTCGCCGAGCGCCGGGTCGTCACGATCCTCTTCGCGGATCTGGTCGGGTTCACGACGCTGTCGGAGGGACGCGACTCCGAGGCCGTCCGGGAGTTGCTGACCCGCTACTTCGATGTCGCCCGCGACGTCATCGAACGCTATGGCGGCACGGTCGAGAAGTTCATCGGCGACGCGGTCATGGCCGTCTGGGGCGCACCGGTCGCCCACGAGGACGACGCCGAGCGGGGCGTCCGGGCCGGTCTCGAGCTGGTGGACGCCATCCGCACCATCGATCCCGGTCTCCAGGCACGCGCCGGCGTCCTGACCGGCGAAGCCGCGGTGACCCTGGGAGCGACGAACCAGGGGATGGTCGCCGGCGATCTCGTCAACACGGCGTCCCGCCTCCAGTCCGCGGCGGCTCCCGGGACCGTCCTCGTGGGCGAGGCCACCCAGCGGGCCGCGTCCGGGGCGATCTCGTTCGAGCTGGCCGGCGAGCACAACCTCAAGGGCAAGGACGCGCCGGTCGCGGCCTGGGTCGCCCTTCGGGTCGTGGCCCAACGCCGCGGGCTCGGACGGGGCGACCGGCTCGAGGCCCCGTTCGTCGGCCGAGATGCCGAATTGCGCCTGCTCAAGGACCTGTTCCACGCCACCTCGCGCGAGCGGCGCGTTCGACTGGTCTCGATCACCGGCGTGGCGGGCATCGGCAAGAGCCGGCTCGCCTGGGAGTTCCTCAAGTACGTTGACGGCGTCGTCGAGCCGGTCCTGTGGCACAACGGTCGCTCGCCGTCGTATGGCGAGGGCGTGACGTTCTGGGCTCTCGGCGAGATGGTCCGCGCGCGCGCCGGGCTGGCCGAGACCGACGACGACGAGACGACCCGGCTGCGGGTCGCGGGAGATGCTGGGCACCTACGTCCCGGACCAGGACGAGCGGCGGCGGATCGAACCGGCCCTGATGGCGTTGCTGGGGTTGGGCGCCGCCCCGGCCGGCGGCGCCGAGGGACTGTTCAGCGCCTGGCGAACGTTCTTCGAGCGCCTGGCCGCGCGACCGTGTCGTGGCGCTCGTGTTCGAGGATCTGCACTGGGCGGACCAGGGCACGCTCGACTTCATCGACCACGTCCTCGAATGGAGCCGCAACGTCCCGATCCTGATCATCACCCTGGCGCGCCCGGAGCTCCTCGAGGCGCGGCCCGGACTGGGGTGCCGGCCGGCGCAACTTCCTCGCGCTGGACGTGGAGCCGCTCCCCGAGCCGGCGATGCGCGAACTGCTCGCCGGCCTGATCCCCGGGCTTCCTGAGCCGGCCGTTCGGTCCGTCGTCGCGCGCGCCGACGGGATCCCCCTGTACGCGGTCGAGACGGTGCGGATGCTGGCCGCGGACGGTCGCCTGCGCGACCTCGGCGACGGGACCTTCGAACCGGTCGGCGAACTCGGTGAACTGGCCGTGCCGGACACGCTGCATGCCCTCATCGCCGCCCGGCTCGACGGTCTCGACCCCGCAGATCGGTCGCTCATCGCCGATGCCGCGGTCCTCGGCCAGAGCTTCACCGTGGATGGGCTGGCGGCCGTCAGCGGCCTCGAACGCTCCGCGGTCGAGGGGCAGCTTCGACCCCTCGTCCGCCGCGAGATCGTGCAACTCGACGTGGATCCGCGCTCGCCCGAACGTGGCATGTACGCGTTCGTCCAGGCGCTCATCCGCGAGGTGGCCTACGCCACGCTGGCGATGCGCGACCGGCGGACGAAGCACCTCGCGGCCGCCCGGTTCTTCGAGAGCCTGGACGACGAGGAGTTGGCCGGGGCGCTCGCGGCGCACTACGTGGCCGCCTACCGGGCTGCCCCGACAGGACCCGAGGGGGAGGCCGTCGCTGGACAGGCACGGATCGCCCTCCGCGCCGCCGCGGCACGGGCGGAGGCGCTCGGCTCGCCAGGTCAGGCGGTGGGATTCCTGGAGCAGGCCCTCGAAGTGGCGACCGATGACGCCCAGCGAGCCGACCTGCTCGATCAGGCCGGCGAAGCCGCGACCAAGGCGGCGCGGGGGGACATCGCGGTGGGCTTCCTGGAACGCGCCAACGAGATCCGCCAAGCCCTCGGGGACCGGATCGCCCTGGGGAGGACCATCGGCCTGCAGGCCTCGGCGCTGTCCTCCGCGAGGCGACGCGAACAGGCCATCGCCTTGCTGGAGCCCGCCGTTGCCGATCTGGCGGACCTGTCGGACGATCCCGTGGTCGTTCGACTCATGCTCAGTCTCGGGCGCAACCTCTACCTCACCGAACAGCACGACCGTGGCCTCGAGTTGACCGAACGCGCCCTTGCACTGGCGGAACGTCTCGGCCTGGTCGACATCGCCGCGGAGGCGCTTGGGACGAAGGGGTCGATCGCCGTCTTCGCCGGTCGCCAGTGGGAGGCCCGGGCACTCCTGGAGGGTTGCCGGGTGCTGGCCGAGGAGAACGACCTGCCCGAGACCGCTCTGGCGGCAAGCCTGATGCTCGCCAGTGTCATCGCACTGGACGATCCGGCGGCGGCGGTCACATTGCAGCGTGCCGGGATCGACGATCGCGCGGCAGCTGGGGCGCCGGACCGATGAGATGACACTCCTGGGCAACGCCGTGGAGGATGCCCGCCGGACAGGCGAGTGGCAGTGGGCGATCGACGAGATCGAGGGGGCGCTCCAGCTGGACATCGACGACGGGGCACGGCTCGCGCTGGAGGGCGTCGAGGCGTTCTTCGGGGTCGTCCAGGGCAACTCGAGCGAGGACGAGCTCGAGTCGCTCCTGGCCCGGCTGGCGGTGCTGGAGGATCGCGATGTCGCCGCCTCCAAGCACGACCTCCTCGGCTATCTGGCCCTGACCCGCGGGGACTTCCTCGAGGCCCACGGACACTGGATGCAGGTCGTGGGCGTGAGCAGCCTCAATACCCCGTATTGCCTTCCGCGAGCGGCCAATGCGGCGGTCCTCGCTGGTGATGCGCAGGCCGCTCGGGCGGCGCTGGCGCAACTGGAGACCCTGGGCACCCGCGGACGGGCGATCGAAGCCGACAAGTCGGCGATCAGGGCCGGCATCGCCGCGATCGAGGACAACAGGCAGGCCGCACTTGCCGGGTATCGGACGGCGATCATGGCCTGGCGCGATCTCGCCCTGCCATGGGACGAGGCCATGGCCGGGCTCAGCGCGGTGACACGCCTGGGAACGGACGCGCCTGGTGTCTCGGACTGGGTCGACTCGGCACGAGCGATCTACCGTCGACTCGACGCGGCCCCGATGCTTGCTCTCCTCGATGCCGCCGTTGCCGCCGGTGGACACGGCGGGGTCGTCGGCGAGCAAGGGCAGACCGCCAACCGGCCGGTCGAGGCCATCGCGGACGCCGCGGCCGCCTCCTGACTCGCGCTCCGGGCGTCGGTGGGCAGCGCCGCATCGGCCCGATCAGAAGAAGGTCGTGCACCAAGGCTCATCGAGCGTTCGGAAGAGCCGCTCCGCCTCGAGGAGCGCACCGGCACGATGCTCGTCTGCGCCCGTCGCCACCACGGCATCGCGGAGCCGTGTCCCGCCCAGGTACGCCGCCCCCACGGAGGAGACGTCGAGCGTCAGGTCCGGCGAGCGGCGGGTCGTGCGGCAGGTGGCGCCTTCCGGTCCGGCATCGAGTCGCACGCGCGTCCGGCCACCGGGAGCTTCGGCATCGATGACGTCGAGGACCAGGTGGCCTTCGCGTTCGTACGTCCGTGCTTCGAGCGCCCGTGGGACGTCGAAGATCCGGACCCACAGGTCGTCTCCGATGTCGGAGACGCTCGCCGCTCGCGCGTTGACAAGGATCCAGGGCAGCTGCTCGGATGGGCTCCGACGCTCGGCCTTGACCGTGGCGACCCAGTCCATCCCGGCGAGGAACCGCCACAGGTCCGCATGCGCGGCGTCATCGAGCGCGACGAGTTCGTCGACCTGGACGACGTTCCGCGGCTGACGCTGCTCCCACGAGCCGGCGGCTCGGCTGTAGCGCACGTAACCATCGATGGCGCCTGAAGCGTCCTCGTGGAACGCGAGGAACCCCTTCCAGTCGTCGCCCCACGCGCTCGGAACGAGCCCGAGGTCGAAGTCCCAGACGAGGTCTCGGCGGCGGATGCCCGCGACCTCGCGACGTCGCCATGTGTCGAAGACGCCCATCGCCGTGTCGCGCGAGGCCGGGTCCAGGCTCACGATGTCGACACGCCCGGTCGGACCATCGATGAAGGACGCCGATCGCGTGTCGAGCGTCCAGGTCGCCTCACGGGTCGCGGGGCCATACCCGAACCGCCCATAGATCGGGTACTCGGCGCTGTGGAGCAGTCCGAACACCTCGCCGCGATCCCGGAAGTCGCGGTGAGCGGCCGCCGTCATCGCGCGCAGGATCCCGCGTCGACGATGCGTGGGCCGCACCGTGACAGCCACGACCGCCGCGGCCGGCAGGCGCGCGCCACCGGGCAGGGTCATCTCGGTCTCCCAGGAGCGGAAGGTCCCACAGAGACGCTCGCCGTCGACGGCGGTCCAGGCTCTGGTGAGGTCCCAGTGCGGCCGCACCTCGTCCGCGATCCGGTCGACGGCAGGACGCTCCAGGAACCCGGTGGTGATGGCGTCGACGAAGCGCACGAGCTCATCGGCGCGAACGTTGCGGATCTCGATCGTCATGGCCGCCACGATACCAGCGAGCGTGGCGTTCGGGTTCAGGCGCCGGCCATCCTCGCCAGCGCGGCTGCCAGCTCCGACGCGTCTTCTGCCACCTCGGTCGGACGAGCCCCCGCGGGCAAGGCATCCAGCTCGTCGCGGGTCGTGACCCCGGTCAGCATCAGCACGCTGCGGGCGCCGACGGCCAGGGCCGCCGCCAGGTCCGTCCCGATCCCGTCGCCGATCATGATCGCGTCCCGGGCGTCACGGCCCACGGCCTCGGCGGCGATCTCCAGCAGGAGCGGCGCAGGCTTGCCGATGGACAGCGGCGTGATCCCGGTCGTGGCCTCGAGCGCCGCGACGACCGCCCCCGCCCCCGGTCGCAGGCCCCGTTCCGTGGGGTAGATCGGGTCGCGGTTCGTCGCGATGAACCGGGACACCTGCCCGGATGCAGTCGGCTGCGGCCGTGAGGCGCAGATACGTCAGGTTCGGGTCCAGACCCACGATCACGGCATCGGGCGACCCGGCGGCGACCATCCCGTCGATCGGCTCCTGCGCCATCCGGGTGGCGGCTGCCGCCGCCGTGACCACGTCGAGGCCCACGTCCCGCAGTTCGCGCTCCAGCCCGCCGGCACCCACCGCCAGGACCCGCCGGATCGTCGGTTCGTGATCGCGCACGTGGAGGGCGGTCGCGCGCGACGAGGAGATGACCCGGTCCGGCGTGATCGGCGCCCCCATGGCCGCCAGGCGGGTCACGTAATCGGCGCGGTAGTGCATCGAGTTGTTCGTAACGTAGACGACGTCGTCGCCTGCTGCGGCCCTCGCGGCGAGGAGAGCGGCGACGCCCGGCACAGGATCCGCGCCGCGGTACACGACTCCGTCGAGGTCGACGAGCAGGAGCAGGGACATGACCCGATCGTAGCGGCGGATCGCCGGGCGCGTACGATGGCCCCATGACGACCCTCCCCAGGGATCCGCTCGATGCCACCGCTCGGCTGCTGGTCGGATGGGTCCAACCTGCTGCACGCGTTGACCCGCGGGAGCGGTACCGGGGCCGCCCCGCCGGCGGCGGTGGTCGGGCGCCTGCGCGGCGTGGTGCCGGCTTCGGTCGCGATCGACCTCGTCTTCGATGGCCCATCCGAGCGCGGCCTGCGTGGCGAGCGGATCGCCTCTGGGATGACCGTCCGCTACAGCGGACCGCGGACGGGCGACGCCGTGATCCTGTCACTCGTGGACGAGGTCGCCGTCGCAGGCGGTGCCAGCGCCGCGGCCGCCATCCTCGTCGTGACCGACGATCGGGACCTCCGCCATGCCCTCCGGATGCGCGGTGCGCGGACGGCCGGCTGTGCGTGGCTCATCGGGCGGCTGGACCGGCCCTCGCGCAACGTCGTCTGCGTCCGTCGGGAACGCGCGACCGCCACACCAGGGCCTGGCGGCATCTGCAGCGGTCAAGGACGCCGACGCCGAGGACCGTCGCGGATGGCAGACTGGTCGCGGCGCCACGACGAAGCGCGGCAACCCGCGCAAGGCGCCGAAGGGCTCCGGTGGGCCACCGAGCCGGACTGGATCCTGACACCGGCGTCATCGACACCCTGCTAGGATTTCGCGCGTGACCATCATCGACCAGCTCAACGAGTTGTGGAGCACTGCGCTCGAGACGCTGACCCTGTTCGTCATCCCCGACTGGGGAGCGCTCATCGGGCTGCTGCCGATCATCATCTTCGTCGGCGTGGTGGGGCCATTCCTCACGTTCACGGTACTCGGTGCCCTGCTCTACCAGGTCCGCAAGCCTCGCGTGAAGCTCGCCTTCGAGGAAGGTCCGCGCCATGCCGAACTCGATGCCGCCGGCGAGCCGATCTTCCCGCCCGGTCTGCCGTTCTGCCGTCGGGACGCGGTCATCTACCCGTCAGGCTCGCTCCGATGTGAGTCGTGCCGCGATCCCCTCGCAGTCACCTGCCCGATGTGCGCCGTCGGCCGCTCCGCGGCGATCGATACCTGCGGCAATTGCGGCCTGGTGCTGAAGGTCAAGTCCCGGGCGGTCGCGGTGCGCGCGACTCCGGGACCGAAGCCCGGCGGAGCTGCGGCAGCCTGACCGGCGGCAGGCGAAACCCATGACTCGATCCGCGCGTCTCCGAGGCAGGCATGGCTGAACTGTCGTCCAACCTCTTCTCGCTCGGCGTCCTGCTCGTGGCGTTCGGCTTCGCGGCGCATGTCGGGCATGCGGTGATGCTCGCGAACGGGCGGCGGTCGATCGCGCTGGCACCGGCCCGACGACCGGCCTACGCCGGTGCCGTGACCGGGTCGTTCGTGACCAGCCAGACGACCGCTGCGACGTCCGGCCCGCAGCTGTCGGCCTCGGCCAGTCCGCTGTCCCGGGCGGCACTCTGGATCTCATTCGTCGCCTGGCTGGCGCTCGGCGGCTCCCTGGTGGTACGAGCGATCGTGGTCGAGCGCGGCCCGTGGGGCAACATGTTCGAGTTCACGGTCGCCTTCTCGTTCAGCATCATCGGCGGGTACCTCTACCTCCAGCGCCGCTATCCGATCCGGTCCATCGGCTTCATCCCGATGGGGGTCGCGCTGGCGATGCTGCTGTACGCCTCGAGCCTTCCATCCGACATCAAGCCGCTCGTGCCGGCGCTCCAGAACGCGCCGTTGCTGACGATCCACGTCGGGATGGCCGTGACCGCCTACGGGATCTTCGCGACCAGCTTCGCGGCAGGGGTCGCCTACCTCGTCCAGGGGCAGGACGACCGGTTCGGCTGGCTGCCGTCACACAAGACGCTGGACGAAGTGGCGTATCGGGCCGTCATCATCGGTTTCCCGATCTTCGCCACGATGATCATCCTCGGCTCATGGTGGGCGTCGATCGCCTGGTCGCGCTACTGGGGCTGGGATCCCAAGGAGACCGCTGCCCTCGTCACCTGGCTCATCTACGCGGTGTACCTGCACGCTCGCAACCAGCGTTCGTGGGCCGGGCGACCGGCGGCGCTCCTGCTGGTCATCGGCTTCGGGATGGTGCTCGTGACCTACTCCGGCTCGCTCTGGTTCAGCGGCCTGCACGCCTACAGCGGCCTGTAGGTCCTGCCCCTGTCACGCGCGCCGACTGATCCTCGGTCGCGCCAGGAGCAGCCAGGTGAGACCCTTGAAGCGCCTCGGCCGGGTCGGTGGATCGACCGTGCCGGCGTACAGGTCCGGGATGACCGGCGCGAACAGCGCGGCAAGGCGATCCGTCAGGGCGTGGGCCAGGTCCAACTCGGCCCGACTCCCCTCGTCGGGGGCGACGGCCGGCCAGGCGGCACCCAGCAACTCGCGTGCCGACGTGACGGACAGGATCCGGGTGGCCATCCGCTTGCCGATGTAGAGCTCCTCGCGAGCCGGCGATCGCCAGCGGCACGATCGGCGCCGCCGTCCGCAGGGCGATGAGCGCCGAACCGACGCGGAATGTCGCCAGCCCGTCCGGCGGGCCCGAGACGCCACCCTCCGGCACCAGCACGAACACGCCTCCGTTGCGCAGGACCGCCTGGGCCGACGCGCACGTGCTGCTCGACGCCGACGCCGCCGCGCCAGACCGGGAGCATCCCGCCCAGTCGATGCAGCAGCCATTCGCGCCAGCGCGCGCTGAAAGCGGACGGGCCGCTGCCCAGGAACCAGACGCGCGGCTCGAGCGGCAGCGCATGCATGATCAGGAACGGGTCCATCCAGCCTCGATGGACGGCGGCCACGAGCAGATAGCCGCCACTCGAGGGCAGGCGCTCCCGGCCGCGGGCCTCGACCTTGAACCGGAACGCCCCGAACAGGACGAGTCGTGCGATGACGCTGAGCGCGCGGACACTCAGGCTGGCCTTCGATTCGGGCTCGCGACCGAGCCAGGCAAGACCCTCCTGGACACCCCCGCGAGCGGCGGCCATCGCCTCCGGGGTCGTGCGTGCCTCGGCGACGCGCCGGGCCTCGTCAGGGCCAGCCGGGTCGGCCACCGTCAGGCGGGTGGATCCGAAGGCCGGGGCCTCGTCGGAGGACGCTCCGAGTTCGGGTCCGGCGGCATCCTCGGTCGTCGTTGCCGGCTCGATGGTCTGTGCCGGCTCGTCCGGCTCGACGCTCTGCGCCGGTCCGCCGGGACGGCCACCACTCGCCCGGGCGCGCCCCAGGTCGCGACCTCCGGGAATGTCGGAAGGTCGTCGTCCGGATGACCCGGCCGGTGCCGCCAGGCAAGGATCAGGAGCGACGGGACGATGAACGCCAGTGAGACGATCTGGGCGACGGCGAAGCCTTCGAACGTCCAGTTCGCATGGCGCAGCGTCTCAAGGCTGAACCGGACCACGCCATACCAGACGAGGAAGAGCAGGAACAGGTCGCCCGGCCGAAGGTGCCTGCGCAGGTGGTAGCCGATCCAGATCAGCGTCAGCGCTCCAAGGACGCCCGAGATGGACTCGTACAGGAAGAGCGGGTGGAACCGCGTCGTGTCGAACGGCAGGACGGCGCACGACAGGTCCGCCACCCGGTACTGGCACTCGATCGGGATGCCCCACGGGCAGCGTCGTCGGCGAACCGTAGAGCTCCTGGTTGAAGAAGTTCCCCCAGCGGGCGATCGCCTGCATCGTGAACAGGCCCGGAGCGACGATGTCCGTCCAACGCGCGAACGGCGCTCGCTTGTAGCGGGCGTAGAGGTAGGCCGCCACGATCCCTGTGGCGATCCCGCCGTAGACGCCAAGGCCGGAATAGGGCGGCAGGACGATCTTGAGCAGGTCGTCCTTGTAGAGCGCCCACTGGTCGATGACGTGGTACATCCGACCGCCGATCAGGGCCGCGATGGCCACGATGATCATGCCGTTGGCGAGGATCTCCGCTCGTTCGCCGGCCCGTCGCGCGAGCCGGACCATGACCATGTAGGTGACCGCCAGGCCCACGGCATAGCCGAGTCCGTACCAGCCGATGGTCAACGGGCCGAGCTGGACCAGGACGGGATCCGGGGTGAAGTCGAACATCCGGTGAAGTGTAGCCGGACGGCCTTGGCGGGCTCATTCCCGGTCGCGCTCCCTATACTTCGCGGCGGTGGATGCCGAGTTCAACTGGTGGCTGCTCATCGTCGGGCTCGTCGTGGGAGCCGGGCTGGTCTGGCTCGTGGTCCTCGACTCGCGCCGCCGGGAGACAGATGTCGACCAGGCGGAGATGGCACGCGAAGCCCTGTGGCTCTCGATGACGCTCCGGGACGAGGGGACCCATGTCAGCGCGGCCACGACGGGTCGGCTGCTCCAGCTCCATCGTGCGTATCTCGAAAGCCCACCGCCGGACGATCCGGAGGCGGACGCAGGGGACGCGGCCCGGCCGATGACCCCGTTCGACCAGCCTGTCGACCCTCAGGAACGCCCCAGCAGCACCGGCTCGGCGTCCATCGTCGGCGAGCCGACCTCGACCAGCGAGACGCCGAACGTCGCGGGACCATCGAGTCCGGCCACCGCCTCGGAGGCTCCGGCCCAGTAGGCCAGCCCTCCGCCGAAGTACATCTTCCCGATCCGGGTCCGCCCGGCCCCGGTGTCGATCCAGCAGCCGAACTCCATGCCGGCCGGAGGTTCGACGAGACCGCTCGCCGTCACGACCAGTTCCGTGCTCGACGGCGAGAAGAGGAGCGAACCGGACGTCTCCGGATCGCCGGTGCCGACCAGCTCGACCCTGGCGGCATCCGGCTCGGCAGCCACGGTCATCGTGGCACGGATGACCCGCTCGAGGCTCTCGACCGTCTTCGCCTGGACCGCCAGCTCGTCCTGCGACCGGTCGGCGACGAAGACGCTCGTCGCCCCGACCGACAGCAGCACCGTGGCAGCGATCGCAGCGACCCAGCCCAGGGTCGTGCGGCGCCTCGCGGCCCCGGTCGCAGGGGACGGCTCGGTGGACAGAACGGACGCATCGGTGGCGGGCGCGACGACCCCGCGCGGCACGCCACGCTCACGGACCAGTTCGAGCGTCCGCGCGCGAAGGTCGGCGGGCGGCGTCGTGGCCACCACGTCCGCGATGACCCGCGAGTCTCGATCGATCGCGGCGAGCTCCGCGACGCAAGACGGGCAACCGGCGAGATGGGCGGCCACGGCCTGCGACGTGGCCGTGTCGCCGGCCATCAGCCGGTCGAGGCCGCCCGGCTCCAGCGCCGCAAGTTCGATCGCCTCGATGACCGCTTCGTGCTCCATACCCGTCCTATCGCTCGTCAGCCAGGGCCTCGCGCAGGCGCGCCAGCGCCCGACGGGTCCTCGTCTTCACCGTGCCGAGTGGCCATCCGAGTCGTTCGGCGATCTCGCTCTGGGTCAGCTCATCCTGGTACGCCAGCACGATCACCTCTCGCTCGTCTGCAGGCATCGCCGCCAGCACGGCCGAGATCGCCCGTCGCGTCTCGGCGGACGCGAGCCCCATCTCGGGCGTCGGCCACTCGACGGAACCTCCCACCACGGAGGTCGGCGTCGCGATCCGGTCGAGTGATGTCGCATCCGGCTCGCCGGTGGATGACGAGACCGGGTACGGCACCAGGGTCGGGCGCCTGGCGGCCGCCCGGAGCCGATCGACGGTTCGGTTGCGGGCGATGGCACGCAACCAGCCGCCGACCGACCCGATCGCGGGATCGAACGTCTCGGCCCGCTCCCACAGCGCGAGGAATGTCTCCTGCACCACTTCTTCTGCCGCACCTCGATCGGATGTCAACCGGCGGGCCGTGGCGAAGATCGCCTCGACATGCCGGTCGTACAGGACGGCCAGCGCGTCGGCAGATCCCGTCGCGACCGCTCGGATGAGAGCGCTGTCGTCCGCCCGCGGGTCGACCACGTCCCCGGACGGGGACGTACCGGTGTACGTCGGGACGGACGATCCGGTTTCGCGGGTCACGAACGACCTACCACGTGCCGGCGGGGCGATGGCCCACGGCCGCCAGCGACCCGGGCACCAAGTGTGCCTCCAGGCAGCTGACGCCGTCCGGCCCGACGACCGCGTCGTGACGGGTCGCCGCCGGCAACTCGAGCCGGTCACCCGCATGGAGGTCGACGGTCGCCCCGGTCGCGGGCAGTCCGAACCGGATCGAACCCGCCACGGCCACGATGACCTTGTCGTAGTCGTGCTCGTGGGCGCCGTACCGGTCGCCGGGGCCGTTCGCCCAGCTGCCGGGAACCAGGCCCTCCGCCCGCAGGCGCGTCTCGGGATCCGTCGTGGACATGGGCGCATGCTAGGTCATCGAGCGGGCTAGACTCGCTGCCATGACCAGCCTGCCGAGTCTTCGCTACCTGACCGGGGCCGACGTCCTCGCCGCGATGCCTCCCTTGACCGAGCGCCTGGCACTTGCCGAGCGCACGATGACCGCGCTCGTGGCCGACGCCGAACTGCCGGCGAAGATCGGCCTGCATCCGCGACCGGCCGAGTCCTTCGCCCACGCGATGCCCGCCTTCCTGCGCGGGGCCGATCCGGCCGGAGCGGACGACCGGATCGGGATGAAGTGGGTGGCCGGCTTCGATTCGAACAAGGACTCGGGGATCCCGGCGATCAACGCGCTCGTGATCCTCAACGATGCGACCAGCGGCCTCCCGATCGCGGTCATGGATGGCGGTCCGATCACGGCCGTGCGCACCGCGGCCGTCTCCGGAGTGGCGATCCGCCACTTCGCGCCGTCCGTGGAGGGACGTGCGGTCCGTGCCGCGCTCATCGGCGCCGGTGTGCAGGGTCGGAGCCACCTGCCGGTGCTCGGCGGGGTCCTGCCGGGCGTGGAGGTCAGTCTGTTCGACCCATCGGCCGAACGACTCGGATCACTTGCCGAGCTTGGCCGGGAGACGGACGGCATCGGCCACATCGCCATCGCCGGGTCGGCTCGGGAGGCGGTCGATGGGGCGGACGTCGTCGTCACCGCAGCCGCCTTCGGGCCGGTCCGCCAGATGATGACCAACGACTGGCTGGGGCCCGATACGCTCGTGGTCCCCGTGGACTACGCGACCTACTGCTCGGCCGAGGTCGCGCGGGACGCCGGGCTGTTCCTCATCGATCACCGGGGTCAGCTCGAGTCGGGCCGCGCCGCCGGGCTGTTCGACGACTTCCCGACGCCGGTCGCGACCATCGGCGAGGCCATCCTCCACGTCACGCCGAGACCGACCGGGCGACGCGTCGTGGCGATGCACCTCGGGGTCGGACTGGCGGATGTCGTGTTCGGATCGGCGATCCTGGCCCGCGCGAGCGAGCTTGGCCTGGGGATCGTGCTCCCGCGCTGAGCCGCTACTCGCTGATCTCCAGGGGCCCGTCCGGGACCTCGATGAGGATCCGGCCGTTCTCGACGACGATCGGGTAGACCGCGAGTGCCGCCTCGGCCGGCGGGTCGAGCGGTTCGCCATTCTCCAGGTCGAACCGGGACATGTGCAGCGCGCAGGTCAACGTGCCGGCGGTCAGGAACCCGTTGTCCAGCTCGAAGTACTCATGGCTGCAGACACCCTGCGTCGCGTACAGCTCGCCGTTCGAGTTGATCACGAGGACCTGATCCGTGCCGTCGGCGAAGGCCATCTTCATCGTCCCTTCGGGGACATCTTCCACGGCCAGGAGGTCGATGCGCCTCACGCGGCGGCGTCCGCGGCGGGGCCCCCGGCGCCGGCGTTCCACTTCGCCTCGAGCAGCGCGCGCAGGCGGTCCTGTGCGTCGGCGAGGGGCACGCGGGCCACGACCGGTTCGAGGAAGCCCAGGACGATGAACTTGCGGGCTTCGTCCGGGGAGATGCCGCGGCTCTCCAGGTAGAAGAGCTGAGCCTCGTCGATCGGTCCGACCGAGCTGGCGTGCGCGGCACGACGGCAATCCGGCTGGTCGATCTCAAGCGATGGGATCGCCACCGAGCGGGCCTTCTTCGAGAGGTTCATCCCGAATTCGCCGAGGTAGCTGTCGGTCCCGATGGCGCTCCGCTCGATCGTGATCATGCCCTTCATGTACGCGCGGGACGCATCGAGAAGGGCGCTCTTGGAGAGCAGGTTCCCGGTCGTGTCGTGACCGACATGCCGGGTGTACGACGTCAGGTCGAACAGCTGGTCCTCGCTGCCGAAGACGATCTCCGCCTGTTCCACGGAACTGCGGTCGCCTTCGAGGCGGTTGTCGACACGGGACCGGGTGAGGCGTGAGCCCAACTGGGCCAGCGCCCACTGGAGCGAGGCGCCCTCGCCGATCCGGGCGCTTCGGTGCTGGAAGGTGATCGTGCGCGGACCGAGTTCCTGGATACTGGCCATCGAGAGGCTCGCGCCGTTGCCGAGGCTGACTTCGGACGTGCCGGCGAGGAACGCCTGCGGGCCGGGGGCCTCCGCACCGCTCGACGCCAGTTCCTCCACGATGGACGCGCTGGCACCGGCACCGAGCCGGATCAGCGTCCGCCCGAAGACCGCCAGGCCGGGTGCACCCGAGGCCCAGCGCAGCAGGATCGGCCTCGCGAGCCTGACCCCGGCCGGGATGTCCAGGACCATGCCGTCGCTCCAGAGAGCGCGGGTCAGCTGGGCGAACTTGTCGTCCGCCGGCAGTGAGCCGACGTCGTCGAGCAGCGCTCTGGCCCGCTCCGGGTCGCTCGTGAGCAGGCCACCGAGCGAGGTCAGGGTCACTCCGGCTGCACGGGCGGCAGGCGAGAGCGCGGCCGCGACCGGGATCCCGTCGCGGATCTCCAGGACGCCGTCCTCGTCGTCGGGGAGCGGCGCTGCCGGCACGGTGCCGCCCTGGCCCGGAACGACGATCTCGCTCTCGCCCAGGTCCACGGAGCGCAGGTCAAGGTAGGTCGTGTAGAGCAGGTTGGTCTCGGGCGGCAGTGCACCGAAGGCCTCGAAGCCCGCCGTTCGATCCGCGGCCAGCCAGGCTGGCGCGTCGGCGATCAGCCGCTCCAGGTGACTCCGCTCGACGCGCAGCGAGAACTCCGTTGGTGCCCGGCGAACCGGGCGGACTGTCGGACCCGCCGTCATCCCAGCGACCCCTCCATCTCCAGCTTCACGAGGCGGTTGAACTCGATGGCGTACTCCATCGGCAGTTCCTTCGTGAAGACCTCCAGGAAGCCCTGGACGATGAGGTTGGTCGCCTCGTTCTCGGTCAGGCCGCGGCTCATCAGGTAGAAGACCTGGTCCGCGCTGACCTTGCCCACGGTCGCCTCGTGCGACATCGTCGTGTCGTCCTCGGCGATGTCGATGTACGGGTAGGTATCGCTGCGGCTGATGTCGTCCATCATCAGGGCGTCGCACCGGACGCTGGCCACCACGTTGGTGGCACCCGGGGCGACCTTGAGGTGCCCGCGGTACGTAGCGCGCCCGCCGTCCTTCGAGACGGACTTCGAGACGATCCGCGAGCGCGTGTTCGGGGCGAGGTGGATGGCCTTTGCGCCCGTGTCCTGGTGCTGGCCCTTGCCGGCTACGGCGACGCTGATGATGTCCGCGGTGGCGCCCTCACCGCGAAGGTAGATGGCCGGGAACTTGACCGTCTTGCGCGAGCCGGTGTTCGCGTCGATCCACTCGACGGTCGAGTCCTCGTAGGCGTGGGCGCGCTTGGTGACGAGGTTGTAGACGTCGTTGCTCCAGTTCTGGATGGTCGTGTAGCGGACCTTGGAGCGGGCCAGGGCGACGACCTCGACGACCGCCACGTGGAGCGATTCGGTCGCGTAGATCGGGGCGGTGCAGCCCTCGATGTAGTGGACCTTGGCGCCTTCCTCGACGACGATCAGCGTGCGCTCGAACTGCCCGGTGTTCTCGCCGTTGATCCGGAAGTAGGCCTGCAGCGGGAGCGGGACCTCCACGCCCTTGGGGACGTACACGAACGAGCCGCCGGACCAGACCGCCGCATTGAGTGCAGCGAACTTGTTGTCCTCCGGCGGGACGATGGTGCCGAAGTACTGCTTGAAGATGTCCGGGTATTCCTTGAGCGCCTGGTCCGTGCCCATGAACACGACGCCGATCTTGGTCAGCTCCTCACGGACCGAGTGGTAGACCACCTCGGAGTCGTACTGCGCGCCGACGCCGGCCAGGAACTTGCGCTCGGCCTCGGGGATGCCGAGCTTCTCGAAGGTCGCCTTGATCTGGTCGGGGACGTCGTCCCATGACTTCTCTTCGCGCTCGGACGGCTTGCGGTAGTAGACGATGTTGTCGAAATCGATCTTGTCGAGCCCGTCCGTCCATGTGGGCATCGACCGCTTGAGGAAGTGGTCGTACGCCCGCAGGCGGTACTGGAGCATCCAGTCCGGCTCTTCCTTGAACGCGCTGATCTCCTCGACCGTGGCGCGCGTCAGGCCGCGCTTGGTCTCCTTGAGATAGGCGATGTCGTCGTGGAACGCGAACTGCTCGCGCTGGTCGGTGACGATCTCGCGGGTGGCGCTCATGGGGTCTCCGGTGTGTGGTGTCGGCGACGCTCCAGCGCCTCCGGGATGCCGTTCGCTGGGCTCACATCAATTCCGAGTCAGATTATCGGGATTAACGGGCAAGGCGTCAACGGAGGTCGCCGGTCACGGTTCCGGCTGGGCCTCCGTCGAGCGGCGGTGCCAGGGCACGACGCCGTCCAGCTCGATCTCGAGCGAGAAGCTCAGGAAGGTTCGCACGAGCACGATCAGGCCCAGTGTCGCCGCGCTTTCAAGGGTCTTCTCGATGGCGACGGTCAGGATGATGTCGGCGACGATGAGCACCTCGAGGCCAAGCAGGATCGTCCGGCCGACGTTGTTGCGCAAGCCCGTGTAGGCGACTCGACGGTGACCGGCCCGCAGGTCCCTGGCATAGGAGGCCAGACTGAACAGCCGCCGACGACGAGGATGCCGACGCCGAGGACCTCGAAGGCGCGGACCGCCGCGTCCAGTAACTGATCGAACTCCAAGACCTCCACCGACTCCACTCGCTCCTTGTCGCCCTAGCCCTACCGCTGGAGCGACTTCCGGCGCCCCAGCGGACTATAGCCCGACCCGTGCGTCAACTTCGCTCGGCCGCGTGGCGACGGGCCTCCGCCGAGGCTCCGGCGTGGCCGGTCACCGCGTCCAGGAACGTGGCCCGATCGATCGCCAGCAGCTCGGAGTCCTCGATCGTCGTGACCGTCGCGGTCCGGCACCACGTCGTGCAGCAGCGCGATCTCGCCGAAGCCGTCCCCCACGCCGGCCATCTCGCGCAGGAAGTGGCGATCCTGCTCCACGCGGACACTCCCCGACGCCAGGACGTAGTACCGATCGCCCGCGATCGCCCTGGCGGATGACCACGGTCTCCGCCGGCACGGTCAGCCAGACGGCGCGCCGCGCGACGGCCTCGAGTGGCGGGGCCGGCATCGAGGCGAAGACCGACGCCTGGCGGAGCAGCGCGATCGCGCGAACGGGGCACGACGGTCCGCCGGTCCAGCGCCGTGAGCCGAGGCCATGACAGGACGACCGCGACCGGCAGGAGCGCGGCGCACACGAGGACGGCGCCGGTCAGGCCGACCGCCAGCGGTCAGGATCGGCACGAGGATGGCGCCGGCGGCGAGCGCGGCCATCGCCAGACCTTCCTGGAGCCCGAAGACGCGCGCCAGCACTTCGTCCCGGATGGACCGCTGGAGGATCGTGCGACCGGCGACGTCCATGATCGCCAGGCCGGCGCTGCCGATGACGATGAGGAGCATCGCCAACATCGCCGAGCCGAGTGCATTGGCGAGGACCAGCGTGACGCCCCAGGCGATGGCACCCCCGGCCGCGACGATCGCCAGCCGGCTCCGCCCGACGAACCCGAACGTGATGGCACCGCCGACGATCGCGCCCGCACCGAGCGCGGCATTGAGGAGGGCGGCGCCACTCGCGCCGGTGTCAAGGACCTCCAGCGCCAGCAGGACGAACAGCACGTCGGCTGCCCCGATGATCAGCATCCGCAGGGACAGGAGGCCGACGACCACCCGCGCGTCGGCGTCTCCGAGGAGGACACGCAGGCCGTGCCTGACGCCGCCGTTCCGGTCCGCCCCATCGGCCGGGTCCGTCTCCGTGCTCCGCCGCGACGGGTGACAGTCCGCAGCGTCGATGGCCGGAGTGGGGCGACGACGATCGCGGCGATGAGCGTGGCGACGGCACCCAGCCCGAACACCGCGGTCGGCGTCGCCACGGTCAGGACCAGGGCGGCGATCAACGGGCCGAGCAGCACGCCGGCACCCTTCCACGACGCCGGCCGCTCCGTTCGCGGCGATCAGCTCCTCGGGCGTCCTGCAAAGCGACGGCAGCAGCGCGCTCTGCGTCGGCCGGGTGACGACCAGCGTCGAGGCGGCGAACGGCGGCCGCGAGGTAGACCACCGCGACGGGTGCGTCGAGCGCCATGGCCAGTGGCCGTGAGGGCCATGGCGACGGTCAGGACCAGGTAGCCGCCGAGCAGCACCCGCTGGCGCGGGTAGCGATCTCCCAGGGCGGCCGCGGGCGGCGCGACGAGCGCAGCCGGGACCAGCTGGATCAGGGCGACGATGCCGACCGAGGTCGGGCCGGTCCTGTCATAGGCGTACAGGAGGATCGCGACCCACGTCCCGAACTCCGCCATGTTGAACAGCAGGAACGCGCCGAAGACGCGTCGAAGGTCGCTGCTGCCGACGATCCTGCCGGACGAGGGCGAGGATCTCGCTCGTCATCGACTCCCCCCGGGCCGGCCGCCGACGCATCGACGGAGTGTAGGGGCTAGCCGAGGTCGGTGGACTCCGTCGCGACGGTCTCGGCCACCGTCTCGCGTCTCGGCCACGACTTCGGCGTCGCTGTAGGCGTCGGGCTCGATCGGGATCGCGACGGCCTCGGTCAACGCCGCACGAGACGGCAGGTCGGCCTCCACCTCCAGCATCTCGGAGCCGCTGCGGGCCTCCTGCGCCCGGCGTCGGGCTTCACGCGCGGTCCGGGCAAGCCGGTCGCGAACGGCCGGCCGACTCAGGATGGCGAAGGTGGCCAGACCCGCCACGGCGAGGAACCCTAGCGCGAGCGGCAGGCGCCGCGACCGGGCGGCCGGACGGACGAGCCGAGCCGCCGTGGCCACGCCAAGGATCGCCTTGTCCAGGTCCTCGCGCGTGAACTCGATGCGGGACAGGTCCACCTTGGGCCACTCGACATTGGACAGGTCCAGGTCAGGTCGCTTGATCTCCGAAAGGTGCGGATGATCTCGTCGCGCGAGATCTCCGGCAGGCGGAGCTCGGGCAGGCGGCCCTCCTTGACGGGAAGTTCGGGCATGCTGACGTCCTCCGTGCGGCGCTCAGTGAGACGCCAAGGATACCCCTCACATGAAGCGCGGGCCCCCGTTGCCGGGAGCCCGCGAGCCAGATCGAGTGACTGGGCGTCAGGGCGCCCACCGGTCAGGCCAGGAGCTTCGCCTTCTGCGCGTCGTACTCGGCGGGGGTGATGGCGCCGGAGTCGCGCAGGGCCGCCAGCTTGGTGACCTCGTCCGAGACGGAGTAGCCGGCTGCCACCTGCTGCTGGGCCGCGATGGCCTGATCCTGCGGCGTGTTCTTCGGGCGGGTCACGATGTAGACCAGGGCGCCGAAGAAGGCACGATGAAGAGGACGAGGATCCAGATGACCTTCCAGGCGCCGCTCAGGTCGTCGCGGCGGAAGATGTCCGCGAACACCTGGATGAAGATCCAGATGACCATGAAGATGAAGTAGAAGTAGATCATCGCCCATAGGACGTCGCCGAGGCGTTCAAGGGTGGTGCTCCTACTGCTGATTGGACTGCGAGTGTAACCGTGCCGAGGGACCGATCGGCCATCATCGTCGTACCCAGCGACCGGAGGAGACCACCGTGAGCGAAGGGATGAAGCGCAAGCCGTACGAGCGGGCACTGCGCGACCTGCACGTGGACCTGGTCCATCTGCAGGAGTGGGTCAAGCAGGAAGGCCTCAAGGTCTGCATCGTCTTCGAGGGTCGCGACACGGCCGGCAAGGGCGGCACGATCAAGGCACTCACCGCGCGAGTCAGTCCGCGCGTCTTCAAGGTCGTCGCCCTGCCCGCGCCGACCGAGCGCGAGAAGTCCCAGATGTACATCCAGCGCTACATCGAGCACCTGCCGGCGGCCGGTGAGGTCGTGATCTGGGACCGCAGCTGGTACAACCGGGCCGGCGTGGAACGGGTCATGGGGTTCTGCACCGAGGCCCAGGCACAGGCGTTCCTGGCAGCCGTCCCGAACTACGAACGGACCCTCACGGACTCGGGGATCATCCTGCTCAAGTACTGGCTGGAGGTCAGCAAGGACGAGCAGACGCGCCGCCTGGAGAGCCGGATCGACGATGGGCGCAAGACCTGGAAGCTATCGCCGATGGACCTGCTCTCGTACGACCGCTGGGACGACTACACCCGGGTCCGCGATGAGATGTTCGACGCGAGCCATACGATCTGGGCGCCGTGGCATGTCGCCCACTCGGACGACAAGCGGCGAGCGCGACTCAACGTCATCCGCCACGTGCTGGACCAGGTCCCGTATCGGAAGATCCACACGAAGCGGGTGCGCCTCCCCCATCGCGACGCGTCCACCGACGAACACGCCCGCGACCTGGGTCCTCTGCTGATCCCCGAGGTCTTCTGACGAGCGACGCTGCGCTACGATTGACGGCGGTCCCGCGCATCGGAGTGACCTCGAGACCCCGGAGGATCGGATGAGACGACGGCGCGCCATCATCGCCGCAGCGGTCGGGGCGGTCGCGACGGCGGCCGCGCGGTCGACCCTGGGAACACGACGGGTCGTGGCCTTTCCGCCGGGACCTGACGCGATCACCGACGACATCGCGCGCGCGGTCGCCGTGGAGATCGCCGCGTTGCCACGCGTGGGCCGTGACGACCGGGTCATGTCGTTCGCGCCGAGCCTTTCGACGAGCGTGGAGCCATTCCTGCACGGGCGCCGCTACTTCCCCCCGATGCTCGATGCCATCGGCGGAGCGACATCCTCGGTCCATCTGCTCATCTACGGCTTCCAGCAGGGCGAGATCGGGACGACGTTCCGGGATGCACTCATCGGCCGGGCGGAGGCCGGGGTCGAGGTCCGCCTCGCCGTCGATGCCGTCGGCAGCGCCATCGACTTCGGTTCGAAGGCGCTCTACGCGAAGCTCGTGGCGGCCGGTGTGACCGTGGTCGCCAACGATGGCCTCGCCCCGGATCGGGACGGACCGCTCGGGGCGCGACGCGCTGGACTGGCACATGGACGACTTCCTCCACTTCGACCATCGCAAGATGCTCATCGTCGATGGCCGGATCGCGTTCGTCGGCGGGACCGGCATCGAGGACCACTACACGGACGAGCGGTTCTACGATTCGATGGTGCGGGTCACGGGTCCGGTCGTCGGCCAGTTGCAGACGCTGTTCCTCGCGACGTTCCGCTACCAGGGCGGCACCCTGCCGACCGAGGACGGCGCGCTGGACCACCTCTTCCCCACTCCGGACAGCGGGCCGCTCGCGGTCCGCACGACGGTCCTGGACAACGTCCCCGGCGAGGGCCACCACCCGATCAGCGACGCCATGGAGCAGGCGCTGGACGAGGCGACCGAGCGGATCGACATCGTCAATCCGTACATCTCGAACCGCGCCGTCCTGGAGCGGATCCTGGCCGCCGCTCAGCGCGGCGTTCCGGTCCGGATCGTGGCGCCGGGCAAGCCGACGCCGCCCTATCCGGCCGCGGCCTTCCGTCATCACTACGGGCGCCTGATGGCTGCCGGTGTCGAGATCCTGCTGCACCCGCAGATGGCCCACGCCAAGGTCCTGCGCATCGACCACCGAGTGTTCATCGGCGGCTGCAACCTGGACGACCTCAGCCTGTTCCGGAACAACGAGCTGGATCTCCTCTTCGAGGACGATGGCGTCGCGGCGATGGTCGAGCGCGAGATCTTCGAACCGCTCGTCGCGATGTCGGTCCCGGCGACCGACGACCCGACGTCCCGGGAGCGCCTCCTGAACGCCACGATGGACCGCGTCTCGAGGCTGCTCTGACCGTGACCGTCCGACCGGTCTGATCGCGCTCCTGCCGCACGATGACTGAGGATCCGATCGATCGCGGCCCGCCTGCAGGACCCTCGGGCACGAGTGTCGGAGACGCTCAGCCAGTCGGATCCCCCACTGGCGTGGACCCTGCGCGGGTACCGCCGCGAGCGGCTCCCCAAGGACGGGATCGGCGGACTGACCGTCGCTGCCCTGATCATCCCGCTGAGCATCGGCTATGCCCAGGTCGCGGGCCTGCCGGCCGAGGCAGGGCTGTACGCGTCACTCGTCCCGCTGTTCGCGTACGCGATCTTCGGGTCGTCGCGCCGGCTCATCGTGGGGCCGGACGCGGCCACGGCCGCCCTGGTCGGAGCCGCGATCGCGCCACTGGCCGTCGCAGCCGATGACCGGATGCGCATGGCCTCGGCGCTGGCCCTGCTTGTCGCGCTCGTGTTCATCGCGATGCGCCTGGCCGCTCTCGGGTTCCTGTCCGAGTTCCTGTCGCGACCACTGTCGATCGGCTACATGACGGGCATCGGCATCAACGTCGCGATGGGCCAGGTCCCCAAGATCCTCGGCGGCGCGCCGCTGGCCGGAGGTCGTCAACGTCCTGGGTGGCGTCGACTTCCGGCACGTGGACCCGGCGGCCGATCCTGGGAGCGCTCGGGATCGCGCTCACGCCAGGCCAGCGGCCAACCTCCCGTCGGCGGTGCTCGGCGGGCTGGTCCTGGCGGCGATCCTGGTCGGCGAGCGGTGGCTGCCCCGGGTCCCCATCGCCCTGCCGGCGATGCTCGTCGCCCTGGCCGCCACGGTCGCTCCTCGACCTGCCGAGCGAAGGCGTCCGGGTCCTCGGACCAGTCCCGGCCGGGTTGCCGCCGGTCGCGATCCCGCTGATCAGCCTGGACCAGGCGCTGGTGCTCCTGCCGGCCGCCGATCGGGATCGCCGTCCTGAGCTTCGCGGATACGGCGCTCACCGGCCGCAACTTCGCCGAACCCCACGGCGAGCGGACGGACCCGAACCGGGAGCTGGTGGCGCTCGCGGCGGCGGACCTCGGTGGGAGCCTCACAAGCGGCTACCCGGTCAGCTCGAGTGCGTCGCGGACCCAGGCATCCGAGTCGGCCGGCTCGCAGACCCAGATGGCCGGGATCGTGGCCGCGGGAGCCGTCGCGGTCGTGCTGCTCTTCCTGACCGGGCCGCTTGCGATGCTCCCGATCCCGGCCCTTGGCGCGATCGTCCTGGCCGGGGCCATGCGATTCATCAAGACCGGTGAGATCGCCAGGATCTGGCGGATCCAGCCGAGCGAGGGGGCCATCGCGGTGGTCGCGGCCGGCTGCGTCGTCCTGTACGGCACGCTGGTCGGCGTGGGCGTGGCGGCGCTGCATGGCCGCGTTCAACGTGTTCCGGCGCGCGGCCAAGCCGCACATCGCGGAACTCGGGCAGTTGGATGGCGACGACTTCGCGGACATCGAGCGGCATCCCGCGGCGAGGCGGACGCGCGGCGTCCTCGTCGTGCGCTTTGCCGGTCCGCTGTTCTTCGCCACCGCCACGGCCCTCGGCGACCGGATCAGGCAGCTGGCGGCCAACCGCGAACCGCTGTCCGCGGTCATCCTGGACGCCTACTCGGTGGTGGACCTGGACCTGACCGCGACCGACGCGATCCGCCAGATCGAGCGCGAACTCAAGAGGACCGGCACGACACTTTCGATCGCCCGGCCCGACCGGTGCGCTGCGCGACCTGATGCGGACGTTCGGCATCGGACACCTCGCCCCGGCCCAGGGGGAGCGCTTCACGCTCGAGCAGGTCGTCGCTGTTGCCGGGGCCCAGGCGGCGGCGGCTTCGACGGGACCCTTGCCGCAGGCTCCGGTGACCCAGCCTGAGCACCACGTCCGGGCCTGCGCCGTGGCCGCCGAGCGGCGACCGGCCGGCGCCGTCGCGCAGTCGCCCGAAGCTCGGGGTCGTCGCCATCGCAGCCATCGTCGTCCTCGGCGTGACCGCGGTCGCCATCGCGCTCGGCGAGCAGACCTCCAGCCACGCCGCCGGCCGGCGACGTCGTCACGCCGAACCTCGTCGGGATCCCCGTGGGGCGGGCCGCCTCGGTCACCGAGGACGCGGGCCTCGACTTCGGGCCGGCGACCTACCGGCAGACCGACGCCTATCCCGAGGGAACGGTCATCAGCCAGGACCCGGGTCCGGGAACGCCGCTCCCCGTCGGATCCACGGTCACGCCCACGGTCTCCACGGTGCGGGAGCTGATCGCCGTCCCGGATGTCATCGGCTCGCCCCAGGCCGATGCGGTCTTCGCCATCACGACGGCGGGCCTGCGCGTGGGATCCACCACCCGCGCACCGAGCCCGACCGTCCCGGATGGCGTGGTGATCGCGACCGAACCGGTGGCCGGCCGAGCGGTCGCCGTCGGCACGTCCATCGAACTCATCGTGTCCTCAGGCCCGGCGAGCGATCCCGCAGCCAGCCCGTCCCCATCGCTCGCGCCATCGCCATCCTGAACCCGCGAACCTGAGCCTGCGCCTGCGGCGACGCTTCCGCGTATCATCAGAGGCCGCGCGGAGCAGGACCACCGTTTCCGGATCCTCGGCGCGCTACAGTGAGTCCTCACGCGCTGGGGATCCCAGGGAGGCAGTCAATGACGCTCGGACCACTCGAATACACGGTCATCGGGTTCGATGGCAACCGGTTCAACGGCGAGATCGCCAAGGAGATCGGCAAGGTCGTCGATTCCGGCACATCGCGCTCGTGGACGTGGTCTTCATCACCAAGGACATCGACGGCAACGCGGCCGTCGTCGAGCTCGACGCCAAGGACGATCCACGGTTCGCCGACTTCACGGGCATGCTCGATGGCCTGATGGGCCTGCTCACGCCCGAGGACGTCGACAGCATCGCCGAGGGGCTGCCGACGAATACCTCAGCGCTCGTGCTCCTGTTCGAGCACCGCTGGGCGGTCGGCATCAAGGAAGCGATCATCGGGGCCGGTGGGTTCCTCGTCGCCCGGGAGACGATCTCGCCTGAGATCCTCGAGCTGGTCAACGCCGAGCTCGAAGCCGAAGCCGTCTCCGCCTAGCCAACCGAATCGATACGAAAGGAGAACAACATGCGACGACGACGCGGTGTCGGGCTTGTCGGGGTAGCTGCCGTTGGCGCGGCCGCCCACCATGCGGGCAAGGCCTCCGCCCAGAATCAGGCCAATGAGCAGGCGCAGAACCAGGAGCTGGCGGACCTCGAGGCGCAGAACGCCGCCCTGCAGCAGCAGATGGCGGCGCAGCAGGCACCAGCCGCTCCGGCGGCTCCGGCAGCGCCCGCGGCACCGGCAGTCGACCCGCAGATGGCCCAACTGCAGAACCTGGCCAACCTCCACAACCAGGGCATCCTCAGCGATGAGGAGTTCGCGGCAGCCAAGGCGAAGGCCCTCGGGCTGTAGCCTCACGGAACGGATCCGGCTTGGCCGGGTCGACGAAACGAGACGAGCCCGGCGGGATGACCCGCCGGGCTCGTTCGTTGTCTCCGAGGACCGCTGTCAAGCGGTGGTAGGGGCCGTCGTCTGGGCCGCGCCCTCCCTGGCCGCCTTGCGTCGTCCTCGCCCACCGGCCCGCCAGCGAAGGCCCTCGATGATCGAGTAGACGACCGGCACGACGATCAGGGTCAGGAACGTGGCGCTGAACAGGCCGCCGATGACGACCGTGCCGAGCTCGGCGGCGATGATCGAGCCCTGGTTGAAGCCCGCGGCGAGCGGGACCAGCGCGAGGATCGTGGCGATGGCCGTCATCAGGATGGGCCGGACACGGGTCCGACCACCCTCGACGAGGGCGTCGTGCACGGTGTAGCCCTGCTCGCGACGCAACCGTTCCACGAGATCGAGCAACACGATCGCGTTCGTGACCACGATCCCGATGAGCATCAGGAACCCGATGAGGGCGCTGATGCCGATCGGCCGATCGGTGAAGTACAGCGCCGGGAAGGCGCCGATCGTCGCGAGCGGCAGGGTGAACAGGATGACGAACGGCGTGATCAGCGAGTTGAAGGCGAGGACCATCATCAGGTAGACCAGCAGGATCGCGACGGCCATCGAAGCGAACAGCCCACCGAAGGCCTCCGCCTGCTGCTGGCTGACCCCGGCGAGCTCGACCGTGACGCCGGCCGGGATGGCACCGCTCGCCTCGAGGGCGTCGATCTCCGCCTGCACGTCCTGAGAGACGGCGCCGGTGTCGTCGCTGGTGATCTCGCCGTTGATCGACGCGGCCGGTGCCTCGTCGATCCGGGTGATGCTGCCCTGGACCTCGACCTCCTCGACCGTCGAGATCTGGCCGAGCGGGACCGTCCCGACGGTCCCGACAGGCAGGGCCTTCAGGTCATCCACCGAGGTCGTCGACGCCGGGTCGACCTGGACGATCAGCGAGATCGGCTTGCCGGGCTCGAGGGTGACGGTCGTCGCGTTCGTCTCGACGAGCGCGGCGCGGACTTCGCCCGCGACCTGGGCAGCGGTGGATCCGACGGTGATCGCCTTGTTCGGGTCCACCGTGATCTGGACTTCGGGCGTGGCCTTGACCAGGTCGCTCTTGAGGTTGATCACCCCGGCCGTGTCCTCGAGGGCGGCGAGCACGGCGACGGACGCCTGCTCGACCTCGACCGGATCCGGTCCGCTGACGACGACCGTCAGGCCGTTCGACGTGAAGCCCCCGGCGGACCCGACGATGACGTCGTAGCCGTCGGTCTTGATCGGCTCGAGCTCGGCCGTCAGGCGGGTCGTGGCCTCGGCGAGGTCGGCGTCCTCCTCCAGGCGCACGGTCATCGTGGCGCTGTTGGCGGGGATGCCGCTCTGGGCGGACTGGAAGACCTGGAAGCTCGTGTCGCCTTCGCCCGGGACGGTCGTCTGGACCAGCGTGACCTCGGTCATCGGCGAGCAGGATCGTCCTCCGCCTCGATCGACTTCTCGAGGACGGCGGCGGAGCTCGCGCCGGTCGGCGGCGCGATGGTGATCGGCCAGGATCTTCTCCGAGCCGGCGTTGATGAACTGGGTCGGCAGGAGCGGCGCGAGCGACGTGGTCGCGACGAACAGGACCGCGGCGATGGCGAGGACGCCGAGCTTGGTCCAGCGGTTCTTGAGCGCGAAGATGATCGTCGGGCGTGTAGGCCCTGACCCAGATGGAGTTGGTCGGCTCGCCGTTCTCGTCGGTCGATGGCTTGACCTTGTCGATGAGCAGGTAGGCGAGGACCGGGACGACGGTCAGCGCGCAGATGAGCGACGCCAGCAGGGCGAACGTCACGGTCAGCGCGAACGGCAGGAAGAACTGGCTGACGAGGCCGCCGACGAAGCCGAGCGGCAGGAACACGGCGACGGTCGTCAGCGTGCTGGCGGTGATCGCGCCGGCCACCTCCTTCGGCCCGTTGATGGACGCCGTCATCCGGTCCTCGCCCATCGCCCGGTGGCGATAGATGTTCTCGAGGACCACGATGGCGTCGTCGACGACGCGACCGACGGCGACCGCCAGGCCGCCCAGGGTCATGATGTTGATGGTGATCCCGGTCAGCTGCATGATCACCAGCGCGGTCAGGATCGACAGCGGGATGCTGATCGCGGCGACGATGCGTGGACCGGACGCTGAGCAGGAACACGAAGATGGTCAGGATCGCGAACAGGGCGCCGAGGCCGCCTTCGCGGACGAGGCCGTCGCGCGACTCGTTGATGAAGACGGACAGGTCCGAGACGGTCGTGATGGTGAGTTCGGCGGCGTGGCGCTCGCCGATCTCGGCGAGCTTGGCCTGGACGGCGTCGGCGACGTCGACGGTGTTGGCGGCGGCCGTCTTGGAGACGGTCAGGCTGAGCGACGGATTCCCGTTGGTCCGGCCGTAACCGGTCGTGGCGACGGCGTCGATCTCGACCGTGCCGAGGTCGCCGAGGGTGATCGGCTGCGGGACGAATGGCGCGGCGGAAGCGCCGGGCGCGGCAGAGGCGCCGGGCGCGGCCGGGATCGGCCGCGGACGGCTTCGTGAAGCCGACGACGAGGCCCGAGACCTCCGTCTACGGACGTGAACCGGCCGATCGTGGAGACCGGGTGTCTTCGAGCCGTCTCCCGACAACTGGCCGGACGGGAAGGTCAGGTTGTTGGCCTGCAGGATGCCGACGATCTGCTGGGTGGAGATGCCGGACGCGCCGAGCTTGTCCGGGTCCAGGGTGACGGCGAGGCGCTCCTCGAGGCCGCCGGCCAGGTCGACCCGGGCGACGCCGTCGATGCCGGAGATCTCCGGCACGATCTCCGTGCGGGCGATCTCGGCGACGACGTCCAGGCCGCCCTCCGTGGTGGAGGCGATCGACGAGATGACGACCGGCGTGGCATTGATGTTGAGCGCGGAGATGGTCGGCTCGACGGTCTCCGGGAGGCCCGCCTTGGCGATCCCCTCCTCGATCGCGGCGGTCGCCTCCTTGACGTTGGTGCCGTACTCGAACTGGGCGACGACCAGCGAGATCGAGTTCGACGAGGTGGACTGGAGGGCAGTCAGGCGCGGCACGCCCGAGATGGCGTTCTCGATCGGCTTGGTCACCTGCTCGGCGACGTCGGACGACCCGGCGCCCGGGTAGGCAGCGACGACCGTGACGATCGGGAACTCGATGTCCGGCAGGAGTTCCTGCTTGAGGCTGCCCCAGGCGGAGATGCCCGGCGACGAACAGGGCTGCGGCAAGCAGCAGGGTGACGCTGCGCTTGCTGACGGCGAGTTGGCTGAGGCGACTCACTGGGCACTCCCTTGGTCGGATCCGATCGCGGTCGGTCGGGTCGTGATGGATGGATGGCCGGCGCCGGCACGGCGTCGGGCGGTGGCGTCCCGAAGGATGGTGAGCGACCGTTCGACGACCTCGAGGTCGTCGTTCCGGCAGGGTCCCGAGCAGGCCGCGCAGCTGACGCGAGTTCAGCTCGCGGAACCGCTCCATGAGTTCGAGGCCCTGCGGGGTCACCGAGACGATGACCTGGCGGCGGTCGGCCGGATCGTCGGCGCGGGCGGCGAGGCCCCGCTCGACCAGTTTCTCGACGAGGCCGCTCGTGGTGGATGGCGTCACCCGCAGGCGGGCGACCAGGTCGGACATGTGGATCGGGCCGCCGGCCAGCGACGTGGAGCACCTTGGCCTGGGCCATGGTGATGCCGACGTCCCCGAAGTCCGGGGCGTCCTCCAGGATGAGGAGCTGCATCATGCTCTCGTAGGCGAGCATGACCTGCTCGACCAGGGCCGCGTGACTCTGGTCGGCCGACTCCCTGGATCTGACGTCTGGAGCTGGTTGATTTGCGTCGCGTGAAATGTTCGGTATCTCCGTATGGTTCGGTCTCGCCGCATCATATATCGGATGAGCGGATCCGTCAGATGGGTGTCGCACGCAGGCCTTCGTCTACCATCCGCCGGTGACCACGCCTATCCACCTCGACCGCACGGCCGCGCGACGGTTCATGGCCACGCGTCACCTCCTCGCGCCGCCCCGATCCCTCCCGCCCGAGCCGGCGTCGGTCCTGCGCGTCATGGATCGGCTCGGGTCGCTCCAGTTCGACCCGCTCGACATCGCGGGCCGCAACCACGACCTGGTCCTCGCCTCACGCGTCGCCGGGTACCGGCGCGAGTGGACGGACGATCTGCTGTACCGCGATCGAACCCTGTTCGAGGCGTACAACAAGGGCCTGTCGATCCTGCCCACGGCGGAGCTCCCGTGGTACCGCGTGAGCTGGGACCGGGAACTGATCGGTCACGAGGCCGGGACCTTCGTCGAACACGCGGACCTGGTCGCGGAGCTGCTCGATCGCATCCGACGCGACGGCCCGCTTGTCCTCGACGGACGTGGAGCCGCGGGCCGCGATCGACTGGTACTGGCGACCGACCAACCAGGTCAGGGCGATCCTGGAGGCCCTGGCCGAAGCCGGGATCCTGGGCATCGCCCGGCGCGACGGCAATCGCCGCATCTACGACCTGGCCGAACGCCTGTTCCCGCCGGCCTTGCTCGCCGAGACCCGACCCGAGCGCGATCAGCGCCGCCACAAGCTGCTGTCGCGCTACCGGGCGAATGGGCTGCTCGGCCGGTCGGGATCCGCCGAACTGTGGCATCGGCACAGGGCCCGCGATCCGGAAGCCGGACACCCGTCCCGAGATGCCGTTGCGGGGTGAACTTCTGGCCGAGCTGGTGGAGGCCGGCGACCTGATCCCGGTCACCGTGGATGGCGTAAAGGGCGAACGGTATGTCGTCCGTGAGGATCTTCCCCAGCTGGAGGCGGTCGGCTGCGTCCGACGGACCCGCCGGCCGGGGCGTGGCCTTCCTGGCGCCGCTCGATCCATTCGTCTGGGACCGCGACCTGCTTCGGTCGCTGTACGACTTCGACTACGTCTGGGAGGTGTACGTCCCAGGTCCGAAGCGGCGGTGGGGCTACTACGTCCTGCCGCTGCTGTTCGGCGACGACCTGGTCGGTCGGATCGAACCGCGCGCCGACCGGCGACAGGGGATCCTGCGGATCACCGACATGTGGTGGGAGGACGGCTTCGACCCGATCGCGTCGACCGGCTTCATCGACGCGCTCGTGGACGCCCTGGTCGCGCATGCCGCGTTCGTGGGCGCGAACCGGATCGCCTGGCCGCGCGTGGCGCGACATCGAGCCCTCGGTGCGGAGGTCCGAGCCCGTCTCGGACCGGCGGGGCGCCTCAGAGGGTGACGGTGACCGCCTTCCAGCCGCCCCAGTTGCCGACCTTGTCGACGGCCCGGACGCGGAACTCGTACGTGTGGCCGCGCGCCCACGAGGTCGTGAGCGAGGTCGCCGTCATCGTCCCGTAGCTGGCCCACTCGCCCCCGGCGATGCGGCGCTCGGCGACGTAGTAGCGGAGTCCTGCCGTCAGCACCTGGAGCTGCGTGTCGGCGCCGGACCAGCGGAATGAGACGCGTGTCCGGGAAGCGTCGACGATCTGCTTGGTGGGTGAGCTGAGCTTCGTCCATGCGCCACTGAGATCCGGGCCTTTGATGAACACGCCGGCCCAGTACCGCTTGCCACTTTTCGACGAGACGGCCATGCCGAACCCGACGTAGTTGTAGTTGCCGGACAACAGGATCGCCCGATGGCCGCTCGAGTTCATCCACTGGGTGATCGCGCCCTTCGCCGAGGTCGTCAGGGTGGACGTCGTGTTGTACGCGATGATCTCGCCGGCGCCATATCGCTTGACCCCCGCGGCGGTCAGCAGGTCGAAGGCGTCGTTGCCGTCCGCCTGGTCGTGGCTCAGGACGTCCGCCGAGGCCATGGTCTCGGCGCGCGCGTGGGCGACGGCCTGGACCCGCGAGTCCAGTCGCAGCGGGACGAGGCCACGAGCGGTCCGTTCCTTGTTGGCGTAGGTGAGAGCGGCGCTCTCGGCAGCCGAGATGGACGGATCGACGGTCGTGGCCGCGACCGGGGCGGCAGCCGGGAGCAGCAGGAGGGCGGCGAGCAGGAACGGCGTGGCGCCGTGCGGGAGCTTGGACATGCGGTCATCGTGTCGCCGACGAAGCGCACCCGATATGGGCGGCCGGTCCCGCTATCCGGTCGGATGGTACGGGTCCGGACTGTCGCCCTCCACCCCGCACCGATCGGGACCGGACCTGACCACATGACCGGGCTGTGCGACGATGTCGAAGACCGAGAGGCCGGTGCGGGCCTCCGGGCCACCCTCGCCTCGAAGAAGGAGCCATGCCGATGCCTGCCATCCGACGCGCCGATGTGACCTGGTCCGGGCCGCTCCAGACCGGTTCCGGCCAAGTCAGCGCCTCGTCGAGTGGCGCGTTCGCCGACTTGCCGGTCAGCTGGGCGTCGCGGACCGAGTCCGCAGATGGTCGCACGAGTCCGGAGGAACTCCTCGCTGCCGCACACGCCTCGTGCTTCGCGATGTCCCTGTCCGGCGCCCTGGCCCGCGCCGGGACACCGCCGGATCGCCTGGACGTCTCCGTGGAGGTCACCTTCGACAAGCTCGAAGCGGGCTGGCGTGTCGTGTCGAGCGCCCTCACCGTGGTCGGGGCGGTGCCCGGCATGTTCGCCGCCGACTTCCGTGCGGCTGCCGAGGCCGCGAAGGACGGCTGTCCGATCTCCCGGGCGCTGACCGGGAACGTGGCCCTGTCCGTGGACGCGCGCCTCGAGGACTGACCCTCGGGGCAGGGCTCGTCTGCGGTTCGGCCTCAGCCGATCGTCAGCAACCGGCGCGGGTTGGCAACGGTCATGGTCTCGATCTCGGCCTCCGAGACGCCGGCAGCGCGAAGCCGGGGGAGAAAGACCTCGAGCAGGTACACGTAGCCGTTGCCCTCGTAGCGCTTGAGCTGGGAATCGTGGCAGACGTCCTGGCTCAGGAAGACGCGATCCGCGTGGCCGCGTGACAGCAAGTCGAGCAACCGCTCGACGACCCGGCTCTCGCCGAACTTCTCGACGGCGTTGAAGCTCATGCCGAGGAAGTCGAACTCCAGGTTCGCGCCGCGTCGGATGATCTCGAGGTAGTGATCCATGACCGGGTAGGAATCGGCGTGGCCGATGATCACGCGCGACAGGTCCGCTCCCTCTTCCTCGAAGAGCTTGAGCTGGGCGAGCCCCACGTCCGAGAGGACGGCGTGGGTCGAGATCGCCAGGCCGGAGCGCCTGGATGCCCGCGCGACGGCTCGGTGGACGCGCTCCTCCGACGGCGAGACCCACGGCTTGTCGGTGCCGACCTCCCCGAAGATCCCCGGGCGCACGCCACTCTCCCCCACCCCGACGGTCGCGTCGCGGACCAACTCGTCCGCGAGATCATCCACGGAACGCCGGGCGATCAAGGCCTCGGCGGGGTAATACGCGTTCCGATACCAGCCGCCACCCATGACGATGTGCAGGCCGGAGGCCCTGGCCAGACCGCGCAGCCACTCCGGGTCGCGCCCCATCCCCGCCGGGGTCAGATCGGCGAGGGCGCTCCCCCCGGCAGCGCGATATAGGGCAAGTTCCTCGAGGATCACCGGTTCGTCGCGGGTCAGCTGCCAGTAGTCCCAGCGCGACTCGATGTGCCAGAGGGCGATCTGGGTGTGCTCGTGCGGGAGGGTGAACCCGAGGTCCTCGGGCGGGATGGGCCCCAGGACGGTCTGGACATGTGCCATGCGCACGATGCTACGCCGTCCGGACGACCTCGCGGGCGGCGGGCGGCGCCGCGGCGGCGGCGAGCATGAGCTCCAGGACGGCCCCGGCCCGCCGTTCCAGGTCCGCCGGGCGATACGAGCTGCCCGCCTCGATACGCTGCAGCATCAGCCCGTCCAGGAGCGCGAGGAACCCGCGACTGACCGCGTCCACATCCAACCAGGCGGGGAGTTCACCGGCGGCCACGCCCTGGTGGAGCAGCACCTGGGCCGCGCCGACGAGACGTTCGCGCCGGAGGGCGAGCATGTCCCGAACGCCCGGCTCGCGGTCCGCTTCGGCCCAGGCTTGCACGAGCGAGACCTGGCCTGGGGCGTCCGCGTAGTGGTCGATCGTCTCCACGTACAGCCCGATCGCGATGGTCAGGCGTTCGGCGGTCGTTGAGGCCGGCGCGAGCCGGATGGCCAATTCCTCGAGGCCCTGGGCCGCGACCAGATCGCAACTCTGGCGGAACAGCTCTTCCTTGCCTGAGAAGTACGTGTAGATCGCCCCGACCGAGAGGCCGCAGTCGCGCACGACGTCCGCGATCGTGGAGTTGTGATAGCCCTTCGTGCCAAAGACGCGCGTGGCGGCGAGGACGATCCGCTCCCGGACCTCCTGCTCGTGGGCGGCGCTGACGCGAGGCATGAGCGACTCCAAACTGAATGACGACTCTCTACACATTAGCCCACGTTCACTCGTGGGGCAAGTCAGACAGTTGACAAACCGAATGACCATTCTCTATCGTTGCGGCGACACCACACGATCCTGAGGTCAGTCCGGATGTTCAGCCGCTGGGGAGCGTTCGTCTATCGCTTCCGTCGTCCCGTCGCCTTGTTCGCCATCGTGCTCGCTATCGCATCGACCACGCTGGCGGTCCAGGCCTCGAGCGCACTGAGCTCAGGCGGTTGGCTGGACACGAACTCCGAGTCGGCCCAGGTGGCGGCCCACCTCGACACGGACTTCGGCGCCGGCAAGAGCAGCATGATCGCCCTGTTCCGGTCCGACACGCCAGGCGCCGACGCCACGTCAGCGGACTTCCAGGCAGCGATCGCGACGACGACGGCGGGCCTGTCCGGCAACCCGCAGGTCTCCGGGGTCGTGGGCTACGCGGAGACCGGCGACAAGCGGTTCATCAGCACGGCCGGCGACGCTGCGTACGTGATCATCGAACTGGGCGTCTCGAACGAGGAGTCGGTCGATGCCGTCGACGGGGTCAGGGCGGACCTCGTCGTACCCGCGGGGTACAGCTATCAGCTCACCGGCTACGGGCCCCTGACCCAGGACGGCGCCGAGCAATCCGAGAAGGACCTCCAGAAGGCCGAGATCGTGTCCCTCCCGATCGCGGCCGTCGTCCTGATCTTCGTGTTCGCCTCCATCGTCGCCGCCGGGATGCCGCTGCTGGTGGCGGCCCTGGCCATCCCCAGCACGATGGCCCTCATCTACCTCGTCGCGCAACAGGTCCAGATGAGCATCTACGTCCTCAACATCGCCACCATGCTCGGGCTTGCCCTGGCCATCGACTACTCGCTGTTCATCGTCAGCCGGTATCGCGAGGAGCTGCGTCGCGGTCGGTCGGTCGGCGAAGCCGTGGAGCGTGCGGTGGCCACCTCCGGCAAGGCCGTGATGTTCAGCGGGATCGCGGTCGCCATCGGGCTGTCCGGATTGCTCCTGTTCACGGCCCCGGCCATCCGGTCCATCGGGATCGCCGGCGCTCTCGTCGTGATGAGCTCCGTCTTCTTCGCTCTGACGTTCCTTCCGGCGATGCTCGGGATGCTGGGCCCACGCGTCAACGCGATGCCGCTGGGCGGCCTCACGCGGCGCTGGCGACGGGTCTCCGACCAGCCGTACGCGGCTCGGACGTCGCGCTGGGAGCATGTCGCCCTGTGGGTCATGCGCCACCCGATCCGGGTGATCGTGCCCACGCTGGCGTTCCTGCTCATCCTGGGCTTCCCGTTCACCCACCTCGTCCAGGGCGTACCGGGCGCGGAGGTCTACCCACCCGGCGTCGAGAGTCGCGATGCGTACGTCGCGCTCCAGACCGAGTTCGCGCCGGGCGAGACCACGCCCATCGTCATCCTGGCCGACGTCACCGGCTCGCCGACCGAACTGGCGACGATCTCGGCCATCACCGACTACTCGGCGGAACTCACCGCGATCGACGGCATCGACCGCGTGGAAGGGCCATTCGCGATCTCCGACCCGGCGACCGGCGTGCCGCTGTCGCCTGAACAGGTCGCTGCCGTCTACGCCCTCCCGGAAGGCCAGCGCCCGCCGGGGATCGACGCCCTGGTCGCGCAGTACATCCGCGGCAACACGATCCAGCTCGCGGCGATCAGCCCGCTCGTGCCGTCGACCCCCGCGGCCACGGATCTGACCCCCATCGTCCGCGCCGTCGACGCAGGTGACGGCATCACCACCCAGGTGGGTGGCGCCGCCGCAACGGGCTATGACTTCCTCGTGTCGCAGGCCGAGCGCGCGCCATATGCGGTGGCCCTGACCCTGTTCGCCAGCGGGTTCATCCTGTTCCTGCTGTTCGGGTCCGTCGTGCTTCCGCTCAAGGCGGTGATCATGACCCTGCTGTCGATCACCGCCAGTTTCGGGGCGCTCGTCTGGATCTTCCAGGACGGCCACCTCTCCAACGTGCTGGACTTCGAACCGCTCGGATACACCATCGCGGGCAACCCGATCATCATGTTCAGCGTGATCTTCGGCCTGTCCATGGACTACGAGGTCCTGCTGCTGTCGCGCGTCCAGGAGGCCTACCGCCGGACCGGCGACAACACGATGTCGGTCGCCGAGGGCCTGACGAAGACCGCCGGCGTCATCACCGGCGCGGCGCTGATCATGGTCAGCGTCTTCGCCGCATTCGCCCTGGCCGAGGTCGTCACGATCAAGAGCATCGGCGTCGGGATGGCCATCGCCGTCGCCGTGGACGCGACCATCATCCGGGTCCTGCTGGTGCCCGCGACGATGCGCCTCATGGGCAGGTGGAACTGGTGGGCGCCCGGCATCCTGGGCCGCCTGGTGGACCGCCTGGGGTTCAGCCACGTCGAGGACGTCGAGGAGACGCCGGGGCCTCGCCCCACGACGCCGGCCTCCGGCCACGCATCGCCCTAGGGTTCTGGCGGGATCTCCGGGATCCGCTCCTCCCAGTCCACCCACGGGACACCGGTCTCTTCGACGTACCCATCCACCGCGGTGCCGACGGTCGGGAAGAAGGCGTGTGCCCCGAGGCGCTCGAACAGGCCGTAGCGCTTCAGCCGGTCCTTCGTGGGGTCCTTCAGTTCGGCGAACCGGATGCTCACGCCGGCTTCGTCGAGCGACGCGATCAACTCTGCCAGCATGTCCGCGGCGGTCATGTCGATCTCGGTCATGGGTTCGGCGGCGACGACGACCCAGCGGGTGGGTGTCGGCGCGACCGAGATGGCCGCTTCGACCTGCTCACGGAACAGCTCCGCGTTGGCGAAGAACAGCGGGGCATCCCACCGGAACAGGACGAGTCCGTCGAGCTGGACGGCTTCCGGGTAGCGCGTGACATCGTGATAGCCCTTCAGGCCCTCCACCCGGCCGAGGACCGCTGAGTACGGTCGCCACGCGCGCCAGATGACGGCGGCGAGCGCCAGCGCGACCGCAAAGAAGATGCCGGGCACCACGCCGATCAGGGCGACGCCCAGGAAGCACACCATCGAGAGCGCGAATTCCGACGGACGCAGCCGCCACAGGCGCACCAGCCCGGCGATGTCGACCAGCGACAGGCATGCCGTCATGACGATGGCGGCCAGGACGGTCTGTGGCAGGTTCGTGGTCAGGCCCGGGACGAACAGCAGGAGCGCGGCGACGGAGAGCGCCCCGACGACACCGGTAAGCTGTGTCCTGGCACCCGCCTCCGACGCCACCGGGGTGCGTGATGCACTGGCGCTGATGGCGAACCCCGAGAAGAGGCCCGCACCCAGGTTGGCGGCGCCGAGCGCCCGCAACTCCTGGTTCTGGTCGACACGGTTCCCGGACCGGCCGGCAAAGCTGCGTGAGAGCACGCTCGTGTCGGCCATCGATACCAGCGCGATCGCCAAGCCGCCGGCGACCATCGCCATCATGTCCTCCAGCGATACCTGTGGGATCCCGAACGAGGGCAGGCCTTGCGGCAGGGGCCCGACGACGGGAACGCCCTTCGAGGCCGCCAGGCCGAAGACACCGACCACGGCCGTCGCTCCGACCGTCGCGACGAGGACCCCGGGGACCGATGGTGCGAACCGTCGGAACGCGACGATGACCGCGATGGAACCGAGCCCGATGGCGAGCGCCGCCGGGATGGTCTCGCCGGCGGCGACGCCCTCGATGAACGCGCGAGCGATGCCGATGACCCCTTCCGCATCGACCGAGAAGCCGAACAGCTTGGGGAGTTGGCCGATGAAGACCGTCAGGGCGATCCCGTTGAGGTAACCGATCCGGATCGGCTTGGAGAGGAGATCCGTGAGCAGGCCGAGCCGAAGCACCCCGAACGCGACGCAGAACGCCCCCGAGATGAGCGCGAGGCCGGCGGCCAGGTCGGTGGCCCGGGTCGGGTCACCGAGCGCGAGCGGCGCCACGGTCGCCGCGATGAGCGCAGCCAGCGACGAGTCCGGGCCGAGCACCAGGATGGGGCTTGGGCCGAACAGGGCGTAGACCAGGAGCGGGACGATCGTCGCGTACAGGCCGGTGATGGCCGGCAGGCCGGCCGCCTGCGCGTAGCCCATGCCGACCGGCACGAGGATGGCCGTGAGTACGAGACCGGCGACGAGGTCGTTCGCCAGCCACCTACGCTGATATGAGCGCGCGACCCCGACCCCGGGGATCAGGCGCAAGATCCCGTCCGCCATCCCACCCTCCCCTATCATCCTAGGGCACCGCGGACCGACACAGCAGGAGACCAGCGACGTGGATGACATACCCGATCCCGTGACGAACCTGGGCCCCGACAGCGGCGGGCGGCTGCCTGGCCAGGGCCCGGTCACGACGTACCGCTGGGAGTGGGGGCCGGACGATTCGCGCCGGCCGGGACTGCCGTGGATCGCCATCTTCCTCGTCGTCTTCGGCGGTCTGCTCCTTATCCAGCAGGTCTATCCGCAGGCGCAGGGCATCGGCTCGGCGTTCGTGCTGGCGATGGGCCTGGCGTTCCTCATCAAGTGGGCGATCGATCGCGGCACGGGCTCGCTCTACGCCGGGGCGATCATCACGGCGCTCGCCGCACCGGGTGTGCTGAACGCGGCCGGTATCGACGTCGACGGCCTCGGGACGTTCTGCTTCGGGGTCGCCTTCCTGTTCATCGCCGCCGTCCGCGCGTTCAGCGGTGGCGGCTGGGGTTGGCAGCTCATGTTCGGCGGGTTGCTCGTGCTGCTTGGCGGCGTGAACATGGCCAGCCCGTCCGTGGGCGGACTGATCGTCCCGATCCTGATCATCGGCCTGGGTGCGGCGCTGCTGCTCGGGAGCCTCAGCCGACGGAGGTGACGCTCACGGCGACGGCCGCCGTCGCGGCCTCGACGGCGGCCGGGATGACCTCGGCCAGGACGTCCACGATCCGCTCGAGCTCGCCATCGGTGATCACGAACGGCGGGCCCAGCAGGATCGTGTCGCCGTTGGTCCCATCGGCATTGCCGGTCCCGGAGTAGACGAGGACACCACGATCTCGGGCGCCGCGGACGACAGCCTCGGTCAGGCGCGTCGCTCGCGGATACGGCGCCCTGGTCTCGCGGTCGGCGACCAGTTCCAGGCCGACCATCAGCCCTCGACCCCGGATCTCGCCGACGGCCGGATGGTCGCCCAGGGCCTCGGTCAGCCGTGACTTGAGCCGCTCCCCCTTGGTGGCGCTGGCCTGGACCAGGTCCTCGGTCTCGATGATGCGCAGGACCTCGTTGGCGACGGCCGCAGCCACCGGTCCGTGCGAGTAGGTGAAGCCGTGGGTGAAGCCCGGCCCGCCCGTGATGGTTCGGTAGACCTCGTCCGAGGCCGCCACGAACCCGAACGGCCAGTAGCCCGACGTCGCGCCCTTGGCCGCGACGAGGAGGTCCGGCCGGACGCCCCAATGGTCCAGCCCGAACCAGCGCCCGGTCCGCCCGAACCCGGTCATCACCTCGTCCGCGATGAGCAGCACGCCATGTCGCCGACAGACCTCGGCGACCTTGGGCCAGTAGTCGTCCGGCGGCACGGCCGCAGCCAGGGTCGCCCCGACGATGGGCTCGGCGACGAACGCCGCGACCGTTCCCGGTCCCGCAGCGACGAACGCCGCCTCCAGCTCCGCGGCGAGCTCGTCGCCCGTGGCCAGGGCGTTGGCGCCCGGATAGCCGCCGCGATACGGATAGGCCGCCGAAACATGCCGGAAGCGCCCGAGCCAACCCTCGTACGGTCGCCGGAGAGGCTTGCGGCCCGATAGATCCAGGGCGCCGAGCGTGTTGCCGTGATAGCTCCCCCAACGCGCGTACACGATCCATCGGTCCGGCTCGCCACGGGCGATGTGATAGGCACGGGCCAGTTTGAGGGCCGTCTCGATGGCCTCGGAACCGCCGCTGACCGGGTAGATCGCGGGACCATCCATCGGCAGGTGGACGCCGACGGCGGCGGCATACCGCTCGAGCGGTTCCGTCGTGAAGGCGCTGCCGTGGGCATACGCCAGGCGCGTCGCCTGGTCGGCCATCGCGGCCGCGACCTCGCGACGCCCGTGGCCGACGTTGACCACGATCGCTCCGCCGGCTGCATCCAGGTACTCGCGCCCGTCGGCGGCCCAGATCGTGGAGCCTTCGGCCCGGACCGCTACCGGCGGATCCGGCATGGTCGATCGGTGGAAGACACGGCCCGTGGTCATTGACGCATCGTAGCCGACCACGGCATCACGTCGTTCTCAGGCGACCCTCAGGAAACTGTGCGAGTCTCCGCCAGACGGGATCGAGCGATCCCGCCCCCTGGAGATGTCCATGACCCGATCGCGCTCCCTCGTCGTCGGCCTCGTCGTGCTCGTCGCGATCGGCATCGGCGCGTACGTCCTCTACGACCAGGTCCTGCGTGGCGATGCCGCGCCGGCCCTCACCCTGCCCTCCGCGGCGCCCGCCTCCGCGGCGCCGGCCTCCGCAGCACCCGGCGACGCGGCATCCTCCACGCCATCAGCCTCTTTCGACGGCGACGTCAACGGCACATGGACGATCGCGGCAGGCAGTCAGGCCGGCTACCGCGTCCGAGAGCAGCTCGCCAGCCTGCCCGCCGAGAGCGACGCGGTCGGCCGGACCGATCAAGTGTCGGGCTCCATCACGGTCACATCCGACGGGACCACGACGACCGTCACCGACGGGTCGCTCACCGTCGACACGACGTCGATCACGTCGGACGAGTCGCGCCGCGACAACCGGATGCGCAACGAGGGCCTCCGAACGGACGAGTTCCCGACCGCCACGTTCACGCTGACCAAGCCTGTCGACGTCCCGGCGACCGCGGTGAGTGGGACCGCGTCCGACATCACGCTGGTCGGCGACCTGACACTGCTCGGCGTGACCAAGTCCGTGGAGATCCCGGCCCAGGCACGACTGGTGGACGGTCAGATCCAGGTGGCCGGGTCGGTCGAGTTCCCGCTTTCTGACTTCGGGATCGTGGCGCCGAACGTCGGCGGCTTCATCATCTCGATCGCGGACCAGGGAGCCCTTGAGTTCTCGGTGGCGTTCGCCCGGAGCTGACGCGCGATGAACGGAACGAAGCCTCAGCCGCTGGGCGGCATCCCCCCCGGCCGTCGATTCGCCACGAAGGCCGCAGCCTGGGCCCGTCGCTCCAGGTTCAGCTTGGCCAGGATCGAGCTGACGTAGTTCTTCACGGTCTTGTCGGACAGGAAGACGTCGGCGGCGATCTCCTTGTTCGTCTTGCCCTCGGCCACGAGCAGCAGGATCTTCTGCTCCTGGGGGGTCAGGGCCGCCAGCTCGTCCGTGTAGGTGCCGCTGGCCATGCGCCGGATACGCTCGAGGACCTTCTCGGTCACGGCCGGGTCCAGGAGCGACTCGCCACGACCGACGGCCTCGAGCGCCGCCACCAGGTCACGCGCCCGGATCTGCTTGAGCAGGTAGCCCGATGCGCCAGCGACGATCGCGGAGAGGACCGCCTCCTCGTCCGGGTACGAGGTCAGCATCACGACCTTCGTGTCGGGCATCTCCGCCCGGATCTCGCGGCACGCCTCGATCCCGGAGCCATCGGGCAGTCGGACGTCCATCACGACGATGTCAGGGTGGTGGCGTTCGGCCTGCTCGATCGCCTCGGCGACGGTGCCCGCCTCGGCGACGACGGCGAACCCTTCGCGCCGGTCGAGCAACGCGACGAGACCCTGGCGGACGATCTCATGATCGTCGACGATCAGCAGGCGGAGCAGCCTCGCCGGCCCGTCTCCGTTCGCGCGCGCCGGCCCATCGCCGCTCACTCGGCGGTACCGGTGCCGGCCCAGGGGATCCGCGCGACGACCCTGGTCCCATGATGTTCCGGCCGTTCGATGGCCAGCGCGCCACCCAGCATGGCCGCTCGATCCCGCATGTTGGTCAACCCCTGATGATCGGGCCCTGAAACACCCTCCGGATCGAAGCCTACCCCGTCGTCCTCGATCGTGAGCAGCAGTATCCCATCATCGACGGTCAGCGAAACGATCGCCGCCGTCGCCGCCGAATGACGGGTCACATTGCTGAGAGCCTCGCGCGACAGCCCCAGCAGTTGCGTCGCCTGCTCGTCATCCAGCTCGGCTGCCGCCTCGTTGTCGATGTCCGTCTCCACGGCGATGACGCTGCCGAAGCGGACCTCCTCCGCCAGGCGCTCCAGCCCCGCGGCCAGGTCCGACGAGGTCAGCAGCCCGGGACGCAGGCCCAGGATGAAGTGACGGATGTCGCCGATCGTCGTATGGAGCGAATCGATCGCCCGATCGACCCGGACCCCGACTTCGACCGGATCCTCGTTGGCGAGCTCGCCCAGGTCCTCCAGGGAGAGGCTGACCGCGTACAGCCGCTGGATGATCCCATCGTGCAGGTCGCGGCCGATGCGCTCGCGTTCCTCGACGACCGCCAGCGCCGCGATCCGATCGTGCAGCCGGGCGTTCTCCATCGCGATCGCGGCATGCCGAGCGAACAACTCGACCAGCCGCTGGTCGTCGGCATCGAAGGGGATGCCGCCGCGCTTGTTGGTCATGTAGAGGTCGCCGATCGATCGACCGTCGCGCGTGATGGGGACGCCCAGGAGGGTCGTCATCGGCGGGTGGTACGGCGGGAATCCGTAGGACGCCGGGTGGGCGGCGATGTCGGGTATGCGGAACGACTGGCCCTCGTCGATGATCAGCCCGAGGAGGCCGTGGCCATGGGGTGGATGCCCGATCATCGCGCGTTCCGATGCGCCGATGCCGGCGGTGATGAAGCGCGTGATGGTGCCATCCGGGCCGACCATCCCGAGGGCCGCGTACTCGGCGTCCACCAGGGTTCTGACACGGTCGACGATCAGCTGGAGCACCGAATCGAGGTCCTGGACCACGGCGATCGCCCGGGTCGCCTCATCGAGTGCCTCGAGGGCGTTCGCGGCGAAGGCGACACGGGGTGTCGTGGCGGGGTCGGGCATCACGTGAGACTAGCGCCTCCTCCGAGCGGGCGCAGCACGGGTCAGTCGGCCCTGCGTTCCGGGCCGTCGGTCACTTACGGTCAGGCCACTCGGAGACCCACGATGCGACGATGGATACGCTCCTCCCGGGCGCTGCGCGGGCCTGACCTATGGCCATGAACGACAGCCATACCACCATCCTGCTCGCGACGGATCTCTCGGCGAGCGCGGGTGCCGCCACGGAGGAGGCGCTGCGTCCTGGCCCGGCGCCTCGGGGCCGGCCTGCTGATCCTGAGCGCCATCGACCCGGGCGCCATGCGGCTGCCGAACGGCCGCTTCCGCCGGCGCGTCGACCAGGAACGCGAACTCCGCGAGGCGGCCGCGCGGCCATTGCTCGAGCGCGGTCGCGCCGCCGGCGTCACCGTGAGCCTGCTGGTGTGGGAGGGCGATCCGGGCGAGGCGATCGTGGACGCGGCGCGTGCCGAGGCGCCCGAGATGGTCATCGTCGGGAGCCGCGCCAAGGGCGTCATGGGCAGGCTCGGGATCGGGAGCGTGTCCGATCACGTCGTTCGCAACGCACCATGCCCGGTCCTCGTGGTTCGCGAGGATGCGTCGCTGACCCCGGAGCCGGGCGCCTAGTCCGAAGCCGCTACGGCGTCGCACCCCAGGCGAAGTGGTTGAGCTCGAACCCGACGGGGCCCACCAGGGTCACCACATTCGAGCCGTCGGCGTTCATCAGGCACAGGTTCCCATCGCAGCCGAAGACGATCCGCGAGCCGTCGGGTGAGTAGGCCGGCTTGAAGCCGGTGTGGCCGGCATCGCCGTAGATCGGCACGGGCTTCGCGGCGGGGTCGTCTGCAGGCACGCTCTGGATGTATGGGCCGCTGGCGTCGTTGTGCGTGTTGAAGATGATCGAGCCTCCGTCCCGCGACCAGTCGGGGTGCTGGATGCCGGCGCTGCTGGTCGTGACCCGCCGCTCGGTGCCGGCAGCGAGGTCGCGGATCAGGTAGTCCTCGAGCTGCTTGGACGCATCCCAGCGGTGGAAGAGCATCTCGCGGCCATCGGGTGACAGGCGGGGCTCCGAGTCGAACGCGTCGGGGTTCCCGATGAGCTTCGGATCCGAGCCATCCGCGTTCACCCGCCAGATCGTCGGGCGGAAGCTCCCGTCCACGTCGCAGGTGGGGACGGCACACGGATCCGGCGCCGTCGCACTTGGGTAGCCGTCAGGGGCCGGATCTCTGCTTTGGACTTGGCCACTCGTGGCGCTATCCCTGCGCGCCTGACCTCGTTCAGTTCGTTCCGATCTTCGGACCGGGCACAGCGAGGGCGGCCTCGAGGACCGGGTCCCGGCCGGCGAAGAAATCCTTCGCGGAGAGCACCATCCGGACATCGGGCTCAACGGCGGGTCGCGGGTCGCCGTTGCGCCCCGTCGCTGTCGGCAGCGTGATCACATACCCGGAGTTCGCCAGGCGCACGTCGACGCATGGACAGAGGAAGTTGTCCGCGCGGGCCGGCGTGGGCTCGCCGACCAGGTTTGCCTTCGTCATCGTGGCCAGCCGATTTGCCACAGCTGTGCCTGCCGAGATGTTCTCGCGGCCGATGAGGACGGTGAGGCCGCCGACGTTCACGATCCTCGGATCCTTGACCATGGCGTCGACGATCGCGATGTTACCGTCTCCGCCGCGCAGGTATCGCATGTCGAGGACGACGCGGTTCGCGGACCCATCGTCCAACGATGCCGTCATGGCCGCTGTCTCCGCTCGCATGTCGCCGTAGTCATTCACCGACACGAGGAAGACGCGGTGCTGCGTGTCGAGCCGGGTCCAGATGCGTTCCCCCCGGCGAGCGACGGCCTCAGGCTGGGCCCCCATCAGCCAGCCGATGGTCGCGAGGTCGCGCTCCCAGGCCGACTGCGGGACCGCGACGGGGTCGACGGTGACCGTCGTGCCGTCGGGCTGCTCCAGGACGTAGCCGGCGTGCTCCGGATCCGCGATGATACCGGCGCCGTGGAGGTACTCGGGCGACGTCACGAGCCACTCGAGGCCCTCGAGCAAGCCACTCTCGTTGTCGTGGGCGACCAGCGGCGTAAGACGCGCGATGACGTCATCCATCGCCACGCCGCCGATGGACACGACCCTCGAGCCCACGAGCTGCCGGTCCGTGGCCAGGACCACGAACCAGCCATCCGCGAAGCCGTACAGCACCATCGGGTAGTACTGGAACTCGCGTGGCCCGGCGACGAGCGCCGAGTGCGTGTCGAGGAGTCCCACGAGGGACGCGATGAGGACCAGCTGCTCGTTGGGCGCTGCGCCGGCGATGCGTTCGCGAACGTCAACGAGTCGCGCCGACCACTCGGCTTCCGTGTGGATCACGAACGGCGCGACGTGCTCGGTCCGGACCGCCGCGTCCAGCTGGGCGAGGTCGAGCTCCCATGGGTCGCCTGCGGGCGACGGGATCGGGGACGGGGACGGCACGGTGCTTCGAGTTGCCGTCGGTGCCGGGGTGGTTGCCGGCGAGCCCTCGGACGAGGGAGCTGCCGCTCCTGCCGTCGACCCAGCCGGCGCGGCGGAGCAGCCGCCGCCGATTGCCAGGATCACGGCGCACGCCATGGCGGCATGGACGCCTGCGCGTCGGGACCCGCTCCGGCTCTCCCAGGTCATGGCGCTACCTCCAGGATATCGATCAGGTTGGGCCGACCGTCGGGGTCGTCGCCGACCAGCGCGACCCGGGCGCTTCGTGCTTGCAGTCGTGCTCATGAAGCGCATGCGACACCGCGTAGCCCCGGGACTCCCAAAGCACGTGCGTTTCCGACTGGTCTGGGACGTCCGAATGCGAGCTCCGTGCCATCCGGCGACCAGGCAGGAGCGCCGATGCCCAGGCATGGCGCGGCATCACAGCCAAGCAACTTCTGCGGATCGTTCCCATCGGCGTTCGCGGTCCAGATCCCGAAGGCGCCGTTGTCCCACCCGACCTCGAAGGCGATGAGTCGGCCATCAGACGACCAGTCGGGGTGGTTGGTCCAGTTCGGGTGGTTCGGCCACGTGGCGAAGTCAGGCAGGATCTCATGACTGTCCCGACCGTCCTGTCGCATCAGGTAGAGACCGCTTCCAGTTTCTGGCTGCCACGTATGGACGATCCAGGGCTCACCGGGCAGGACGGCCAACGGCGGGGGGACGGCCGAGGACTGGGGCTCGGCGTCGGCGTCGGCGGCGCACTTGGCGAGATCGGGGAACTGGATGGGTCGGATCCACTTGGCGCCGAGACGGCTCCCGGCGCGCATGCGCTGACAGAGAGCAGGACCGGGGCGAGAGCCACCGCAGACTTGACGGACCCGCGCAGTCTGACGGTCCTCGCCACAGCGGACACAAGCCGCGGCGGCATCGAGACGTGGATCACTAGGAAGACCTCCGCCGTCGTGCTACTGCTGAAGTCGGGATGGCTCTGGAAATCCTTGACCATTCCCCCGACGAGTAGAACGCGGCCGTCCGTCAGGCCTACGGCGAGCGGCTGGAAGCTTGTCGGCGGCCGGACTTCACGGGTCGTGCCATCGGCAGGGTCGTACAGCCCCGCCCAGGTGAAGCTGGGGTCAGCCTTTCCCACGACATGCGGTCCTTGCCATCCGCCCGTCAGCAGAACGAGGCCGGTCGGCAGGAGGGTGGCCGACGACACAGGGTGCGGGACCGGCTGGCCGGCCGTGAAGGTCCCGGTGACCGGATCGTAGACGTCGACCGAAACGGGCCGCCCCGGGTCGCTGCGCGAGGATCCGGACTCTCCGCCGATCAGAAGCACGCGGCCGTCAGCCACCCGAACCGGACGGGCGAACGCCCGAGGTGTCGTCATGGATCCAGTCGGGCTGAACGTCCCGCTCTCCCGGGTCGTAGATCTCGGCCGATGAAAGCGTCTTGCTAGGCACGCTGCCATCTGAGGTGCCCGCCTCACCTCCCGCTATCAGCACGCGGCCATCCGCCAGCAACGTCGAGGTGTGCCAGGTGCGTCCGGCCGTCATGTCGCCCACGGGCGAGAAGACGCCCGTCTTCGGATCGTAGACCTCTGCCGACCGGGATGATGGACCCGGGCCGATCTCGCCGGCTGCGTTCGGTGTGGTGCTATCACCGTTGCTCCCCGTGACAAGAACTTGCCCGTCGAGCAGCAGCGTCATCCCATAGCCGTCGCGGGGAGCGTTCAGCCCGCCTGTCGCCACAGAGGTTCCGCGACGCGGAATCGAACAGCTCGGCGGACGTGACCGGGGAGGTCGGGCCGAGCCATCCGTGCAGGATCAGAACACGTCCATCACGTAGTTCGACGGCACTTGCCGTCGGCATTCCAGGATCGAGGAGGTCGACAGGCGTGAAGTCTCCGCTCGCCTGATCCCAGATCTGACCGGACCAGACGACCGGCGAGACGCCGTCCGGATCGCTGGCCGCCACCCCGAGGAGGGCTCGACCGTCCGACAATGGCACCGCGAATGACACCTCCTGGCGATCGCCGAGACCGCCAGTCGGCCTGAATATGCCTTCGAAGGTCGACCGGACCTGAGGATCCGGCGTGACCAGCCGGCTGCCGACCACGGCTGCCCCAGCCATGGTCGCGGCGACCAGGGTCACGACGATCGCCAGACGCACGATTGATGGGAGTGTGCTGAACGAGAGCCGGCGGCCGTAGACCGGCCAGGTCCCGGGCCCGACGAGCCACGCCCGGAGTCCACGGCGTTGTGGCGCGGATCGGGCCGCCCCGAGCGCCGCGTCCACGACATCGGTTCGTACGTCGGCCGGGCCGTCCGTCTCCAGCCAGGAGGCGACGAGGCGATCGAAGTCCTGCGTCGGCGTTCATGCGGGCTGCCCTCCGCGGACGGTCGTCCGCTCGGCGGCATCGATGGTGGCCCGCATCGAGCGCATCGCGTGATGCAGGCGCGAGCCCACCGTGCCGTAGGGGATGTCCAGGATGTCGGCGATCTCGCCGAGCGGGAGGCCGACGAAGTGGTGGAGGACGACGACGACGCGGTGGTCGTGGCTGAGCGAGCGGAAGGCCCGGTCCAGCTGGTCGCGCACGGCGACGTCGCCGATCGGGTCGGCGGAGGACGCCAGCTCGTCGGACAGGTCCACCACGCTCCCCCCGATGCGCCGATGGCGCCGAGCCTCCGCGCGACAGTGACGGACGACCATCCGGTACGTCCAGGCATCGAAGCGGTCCGGGTCGCGCAGGCTGGGCAGGTCACGCCAGATGTCGACCAGGGTCTGCTGGACGGCATCCTCGGCCTGGTCCGTATCGCGCAGGACCCGTTGGGCGACCAGGAAGAGGCGGCGGGCGGCACCGCGTGCGAGTTGATCGTACGCATCCCGATCGCCCGCTTGCGCCCGTTCGACCAGCGCTCGACTCATCCGCACGTCCCAGGTATCGCAGCGTCCCTGGATGGGGCGCTTACCTTACTTGGGGAGACAAGAGCCGAGTTCTTTCAATCGCCCCGTTCGTCCGCGCGGATCCGCCGGTCAGGCGTGTCGAGCCCGACGTTCGGCCGAGGCCTACTTCGTGTAGACGCCGCCCGGGTCGAGTTCCTCGCGGATGAGCCGCAACTCCTCCGCGGTCGGCGGCGCCGTGGAGGCCAGGTCCGTCGCGACCTTCACGTCCCAGCCGATCGTCTCGCGGACACCGTCAAGGGTCGCGACCGGGATGGAGCGAGTCCAGTCGCATCTCGCCAGTATCGTCGAAGTGGTAGATGCCCAGGTCCGTGACGACGACCGTCGGTCCGCGGCCCAGCCAGCCGCCCTCGCGGCGGATCCGCTCGGCCTGCTCGGCGCCGCCCAGGTTGCCGGGGCTCGTCCGGAAGTCGATCGCGTCCACGAAGCTGCGCTTGCTCTGGCGCATGATCACGAACACCTCGCGGGCATTGATCGCGATCTCGCACGCGCCGCCGGACCCGGGCAGCCGGGTCTTCGGGTGCTCGTAGTCGCCGATGACGGTCGTGTTGATGTTGCCGAAGCGATCGATCTGGGCCGCGCCGAGGAACCCGACATCGATCAGGCCGCGCTGGAGGTAGTAGCCAAACAGCTCTAGCATGCTCACCACCGCCGTCGCGCCGGTGACGATCGTCGGGTCGCCGATGCTCAGCGGGAGCCGGGCCGGCCTGGCGCCGAAGACGCCGGCCTCGTAGACGAGCTCCAGGTCCGGGGCGACCGTCCGCTTGGCCAGGTTGACCGCGATGTTCGGCAGCCCGACGCCGACGAAGCAGACGTGCTGCTCGGCCAGCGCGCGGGCAGCAGCCACGATCATCATCTCGGACTTGCTGAAGCGTCGGCGCCTCCGCGCGTGGACCTGTCACCGGCTTGCGGCGCGTCGACGCCTCTGGCGGCCATGGCGCGATGTGCATCACATGACCATTTAGGCGAAGCAGGTCGTCCAACTTGGCCGATCGGTGCATCGGGTGCACCGGACGGACAACGACGGTGCCCGTGCATGGCCGATCGGTGCATCGGGTGCACCTCCTGGACCAACGAGAGGCCCAACTTGGTCGAAATGGTCACCACATGCACCGATCGGGCCCGGCGGCGGGATCATCGGCGGTCGCCATCAGCGGTAGTCCCCGTAGTCGACGGAGCCGGACGGGGCGGGGCCGGGTCGCAACGACATCATCCGCTCGGCGCCCAGCTTCTCCATGTAGTCGTTTCGGCCGTCCACGCCGTGGACCCACTCGCGCAACCACGCCTGGGTCGCCGCCTCGTCACGACTGATCGGATCCCAGTCGAGGTAGAACCGGTTGTCCCGGTCGTAGTAGCCCTGGGCGTACGAGGGATGGGCGCCCCACGGCTCGACGACCACGGCGTCCACGATGAGCCCCGGGATGATCGTCCGGTTGGGATCGGCGCGGATGACGGCCTCGTCCACGACCTCCTCGACCACCACGATGACGCGCTCGGCGGCGAACGCCGCCTCCTTCTGGCAGCCCGCCAGGCCCCAGACCTGGGTGTCGCCGGCGGCCGACGCGCGCTGGGCGTGGACGATCGTCACGTCCGGGCGGAGCGGCGGGACGGCATACACCTTGCCATCGCCGTAGGGCGATTCGATCGGCCGGATGAGCGGGTTGGCGACCGGCAGGTCCGTCTCGAAGTAGCTCCGGAGCGGGAAGAACGGCAGGTTCATCGCCCCGGCCGTGTACCGCCCGACCATCCCGAAGTGGCTGTACTCCTCCACGGCGAGCGGCTCGTCGGGGATGTCGCCCTCGATCCGCCGCCGGATCGCCCCGAGACCGCCGACGCCCGGGTTGCCGAGCCAGCTGAACACGAGCTTGCTGGCGACCCCGGCCGCGATCATCTGGTCGTAGATGAGGTCCGGCGTGAGCCGGGCGAGGGTGAGGTCGCGCCGGCCCTGGCGGATGATCTCGTGGCCGGCCGCGAACGAGATGAGGTGGGTGAAGCCCTCGATCGCGACGCAGTCGCCGTCTCGGACCAGGTCCGCCACGGCGTCGTGCATCGTCGCGACCTTGGAGGTGCTCACCCCGTGATTATCTCGCACCCGAGGGTTCGTAACCTTCCCGGAACGGCAACGTGGTGGCATAGTCTCGTCCGGCAGGGGTCGAGGCCCGAGCCCTCGGCCATGCGGCGGAAGCTGGAGGGCGTCCGGATGGTGGTGGCGACTGGGACGGCCGACGACTGGCCACGGGTCGTGCGACGACTCCTGTACGTCGCGATGGGACTGTTCCTGGTCACGATCGCGATCGGGATCCTCAACGGCCTGGACCTCTACGAGTTCAACCACGACCAGCTGATCACGCACGTGCATTCGGGCACGCTGGGCTGGATCACCCTCTCGATCGTCGCCGCGAGCGCCTGGTTCGCGCGCGGGATCGACCGTCGCCTGGCGTGGTCGCTGGCCATCCTCGTGCCGATCTACGTCGCCGCGTTCTACCTCGCGGTCCCGTGGCTTCGGGCGATCGCCGGCGGGGCGTTGCTCATCGCGATCCTGTGGCTCGTGACGATGGGTGTCGGGATCCTGCTGGCGCTTGCGGTCGTCGCCATGCGTCTGCGGGCATCGGACCTGAGCGCCGCGGAGGCGTGAAGCTCGGCGTAGGCGGGTCGGGCGAGGGGCCGGAGCCGAGCGAGGGGTTCGCGCGGGTCGCGGCCCTCGTCAGCCCGCTGCTTCGACCTCGTGCAGCGCGCCGGCTTCGACCACCTCGGCCAGGATCTCGGGGCCATGTCCGGCGACGGCGGCGACGGCCTCACCGAAGATCCGCAGGCCCGTCGCCATCTCGGCCTCGGAGACCGTCAGCGGCGGCGACATCCGGACGCTCAGCCGGCCACACTCCAGCACCAGCAGGCCGCGCTCGAAGCAGGCCCACTGGACCTCCTCGGCGTGCTCGCCGGTATCGAACTCGACGCCGATCATGAGGCCCTTGCCGCGCACATCGCCGATCAGCGCCGGATAGCGGTCCATGCAGCGCGCGCAGGCCGGCGAAGGCCTGCTCGCCGCGGGCTGCGGCGTTATCGATGAGGCCGCCCTCCAGCAGTTCGATCGTCGGCGAGGGCGGCGGCGCAGGAGACCGGATTGCCGCCGTAGGTGGATCCGTGCGCGCCGGGACCCCAGGCCTCGAACAGCTCGGCCCGGGCGATCATGGCTCCGAGCGGCATCCCCGACGCGATCCCCTTCGCCGAGAGCAGGATGTCCGGCTCTACGCCCCAGTGCTCGATCGCCCACATCTTCCCGGTCCGGCCGGCGCCCGACTGGATCTCGTCGGCGATCAGCAGGATGCCGTGACGATCGCAGATGTCGCGCAGGCCCTGGAGGAAGCCGTCCTCCGGGACCACGTAGCCGCCCTCGCCCTGGATCGGCTCCACGATGATCGCGGCGACCTCGTTGGCCGGCGCGAGCTTGTCGAAGAGGACCTCATCGAACCAGCGCAGGTCCTCCACCCGGCCGTACGGCGCGTGGAACACGCCGGGCAGGAGCGGCCCGAAGCCGGCGTGGTACTTCGCCTTGGACGCCGTCAGCGAGAGCGCGCCGTAGGTCCGTCCGTGGAACGCGCCGAGGAAGGCCACGACGTAGGGCCGATGGGTCGCATAGCGGGCCAGCTTGATCGAGGCCTCCACCGCCTCGGCGCCGGAGTTGCCGAGGTAACGCGCGAACGCGACCGGAGATCGGTGCGATCCGGGCCAGCTCCCTGCAGACCTCGGGGTAGATCGGCAGGTAGAAGTCGCTCGCGCTGAAGTGGATCAGCTCCGCGGCCTGCTCCTTGATCGCTGCCACGACCTGCGGGTGCGAGTGCCCGGTCGAGTTGACCGCGATGCCGGCGGCGAAGTCCAGGAACAGGTTCCCGTCGATGTCCTCGACGGTCAGCCCGTCGCCGCGGACCGGCACGATCGGGTAGGCACGCGGCAGGCTGGGCGACGTCCATGTCTCGTCGAACTCGACGTGCGCGCGGGCCTTGGGCCCGGGGAGTTCCGTGACGATGTTCGGGACGGGCCGACCATCGGCGATCCGCGACGGGGCCGACGACGACACGGGACACCTCAGGCTATGGGCTGGTCAGACGCAGTGCATAAGGAGTATGCACGCTGGATATCGTCGGCCGAGTATAGCCGAGCGCCGGGCAGGCGCCGCTGTGAGACGGCCACTCCGCCAGATGTCGGCCTCGGACGACATAGGGCGACGTGAAGTTGCCTCGAGGCCAGGCCTACGCCGCCGGCCGACCTCGTCCTGAGCGTGGCCCGAGCAGATGGACGCCACGAAGCGCGCTCACAGCACTCGGCTTGCCGTCCAAGGTCGTCCACGACCGACATCTGTCGGTGTCACGGAGCCACACCGCGATCGGTCGCTCCGCGACGTCAACTGCCCTCCCCCTCCTGGCTGGGCCGTGCCGCCCCTCAGTCGACGACGGTGTGGCTCTGCTCGCGGAGGAACTGCGCCACGTAGTACATCGAGAGGCCGGCCTTGCCGGTCGAGCCGCTGCCCTTCCAGCCACCGAACGCCTGGATGCCCGGCCAGGCGCCGGTGGTCGCGCCGGCCCGACGGTTCACGTACGGTGACGCCGGCCTCGATGCGGTCGAGGAACTGCTGGACCTCGGCCGGGTCCTCGCTGTAGACGCCGGCGGTCAGGCCGTAGACGGAGTCGTTGGCCAGCGTGATCGCCTCATCGACCGAGTCCACCGCGGCCACCGCGGTGAACGGCGCGAACAGCTCGTCCTGGAACAGCCGGTGCGAGGCGGGCAGACCGACGACCGTCGGCTCCACGTAGAACCCGCGCTCCATGCCGTGATCGGTCAGCCGCTCGCCACCGACGAAGACGGTGCCGTCGCGGCGCGCCTCGGCGACCGCGGCCTGGTGCCGATCGACGGCCTTCTGGTCGATGACCGGGCCCAGCCAGTTGGGCCGCAGCGAGCGGATCGCCGACGGTGATCGCCTCGGTCTTCTCGACCAGCAGGCGGACCAGCTCGTCATGGACGGGGCGCTCGACGTAGACGCGCGAGTTGGCCGAGCACTTCTGGCCGCCGAACCCGAACGCCGACCGCATGATCCCCTCGGCGGCTTCGTCGAGGTCCGCGTGGCGCGAGACGATGGCCGGGTTCTTGCCGCCCATCTCCACGATGCACGGCCGCGGCCACGCTCGGGAGAACGAGTGGAAGAGGGCCATGCCCACCTCGTACGAGCCGGTGAACACGATGCCGTCGACGCCCGGGTGATCCTGGAGCGCCTGGCCGACCGTCGCGCCCGGGCCCATGACCAGGTTGACGACGCCCGCCGGGACGCCGGCATCGATGAGCGTCTCGATGAGCTTGACCGCCGACAGCGGCGACGCCGACGCGGGCTTGAGGACGACCGTGTTGCCGGCCATCAGCGCGGCGCCGGTCGGGCCGGTGGCGAGGGCCGCCGGGAAGTTGAACGGGCTGACGACCGCGAACACGCCGTGCGGCCGCAGGATGGAGCGGGTGTGGACGGTCGTCGTCGCCGAGGTTGCCCATCGGGTGGTCGTAGAAGCCGTTGTCCTCGGCCGTCTGGGCGTAGTAGCGGATCAGGTCGGCGGCCTCCTCGACCTCGCCGAGCGCCTCGATCCGGTTCTTGCCGACCTCGATCGCCATGAGCGCCGAGTACTCCATCAGCCGGTCGCTGATGAGGTCGGCGGCCCGCTTGAGGATCGCGAGCCGCTCCGTCCAGCCCAGTGCGGCCCACGCGGGCTGGGCGGCCCGGGCGGCCTGCACGGCATCGTCCACGTCGGCGGGCGTGCCGGACGCGAAGGTCCCCAGCAGGATGTCCGTGTCGATCGGCGAACGGACCTCGAACGTCCCGTCGCCGTCGCGCCAGGCACCCGCGATGTAGTTGCGGTGGTAGCCGCCGAGGGAGGTCCGCGCGGCCGGTCAGGCCGGCCTCGAACTGGGCGTGCAGGTCCTCGTTGTCGGCCCGCAGGGTGGCGTAGGTGATCTTGATCCGGGGGGCGGGTTCGGTCGTCATGGCGCTTGGACCTCGTGGCTGCTCGGGCTGGTCGGGGACGTTGCGGTCAGTCTAGCGCGGCCACGACCTCGGCCAGCGATCGGGCGACGGCATCCGGTCGGCCACCGCCCCTCCCCCGCTCCGCGGCGGCCAGGTCCGCCGGCCCGTGCTTGCCGGTCAGGACGAAGATGCCGCGCAGGCCGACCCGCTGGGCGGCCAGCACGTCGGACCGGATGTCGTCGCCGACCATCGCGATGTCGTGACGAGCCAGGCCGCGCCCAAGCTCGCGGCGCAGATCGGCGACGGCGCTCGAGTAGAAGCGTCGGCCGACGGCTTGCCGGCGATGCGCGCCCGAACGCCGGCCGAGAACTCGAGGCCGACCACGAACGCCCCGGAGTCGAGCGTGGGCCCGTCCGCGGTCAGCCACCACGCGTTGCGATGCATCCCGATCAGCACCGCCCCGCGCATGACCAGGCGGAAGGCGTGGTTGAGGTTCTCGTAGGTCGCCTCCTCCGGGGAGTCGCCGATGACGACGGCCGCCGCGCGCGGCGCCGGGCGCGCCGCCTCGTCGTGGCGTGAGCAGGCGCTGGCCGCCGAACTCGGTCTTGGCGTCGTCCGAGGCGAGGACGTACAGCGGCTGACCCGGGAAGGCGCGGGCGGTGTACGCGGCCGAGGCCGACAGCGCCGAGAGGAACCGGCCGGCTGGGATCGCCGCGCCCGAGACGTTCGGCCCAGCTGGGCCAGGCGGGCGCGGCTGACCGCCGACGTGTTGGTCACGATCCGGTACGGGAACCCGGTCGCCTCCAGCCGGCCGATCGCCTCGGCCGCGCCCGGGATCAGCTGGCCGGCCGCGACGATGACGCCGTCCATGTCGAGCAGCAGCGCGCGCGTGCCGGCCAGGGCGGCTCGCAGCTCGGGCGTCGGGCGGGTCGGCGGCCGTCGCGGGCCGGCGTCGGGTCGGTGCGGGGCGTCATCTTGCTCATCCGCCGATGGTAGGCTGCCCGCCACGACACGGTGCAGTGAGGAGCACGGATGGGACTGCTCGACGGGAAGACGGCGCTCATCTTCGGGGTCGCCAACGACCACTCGATCGCCTGGGGGATCGCCAAGGCGCTCCATGACGAGGGCGCCGAGGTGGGCTTCAGCTCGATCGAGAGCCTCATCGAGAAGCGCGTCCGGCCGCTCGCCGAGTCGATCGGCTCGACGTTCGTCGAGCCGTGCGACGTCCAGTCCGACGAGGAGATCGCGCCGGGTCTTCGCGCGCTGGGGCGAGACGCACGACTCGCTCGACATCCTCGTCCACGCCCTGGCGTTCGCGCGCCGCGAGGACCTCGAGGGCGACCTTCGTGGACACGTCGCGCGACGGGTTCGCGCTGGCGCTGGACGTGTCGGCCTACTCGCTCGTCGCCCTGACCCGTGCGGCGCGGCCGCTACCTGCGTGCCGGGTCGTCCGTCCTGACCCTGTCCTACTACGGCGCCGAGAAGGTCGTCGCGAACTACAACGTCATGGGCGTGGCCAAGGCCGCCCTCGAGGCGTCCGTCCGCTACCTCGCCGCGGACCTGGGGCCGGACGGCATCCGGGTGAACGCCATCAGCGCCGGCCCGGTCCGGACGCTGGCCGCGTCCGGGATCGCCGGCTTCAAGAGGATGTACCGCGGGTTCGCCGAGATCGCGCCGCTGCGGGCGAACATCACGCCGGAGGACGTCGGCCGGACCGCCGTCTACCTCGCCTCGGACCTGTCGAGCGCGGTCACCGGCGAGGTCGCTCTACGTCGACGGCGGCTTCAACATCATGGGCATCCCCACTCCCGACTGACAGGCGACGTGGGCGGCAACCGGGCCGTCCCTACCAGCCGTAGGAGCCCGGCACGCCCTTGATCGGCCCGACGATCCGGCACGTGACCCAGCCGCCGTAGAACCCGCCCGGCTGCGGCGTCGCCCGCTCGTCACCGACCCACGCCTCGTCGACCCGTCCGGCGTAGAACGCGAGGTAGTCCGGCGATCCGCTCGTACCCGCGGCTGGGCGCCGCATACGACCAGGCGACGTCCTCGATCCGCCGCGCTCGGACCGACGTACGATGTAGTAGCCGGCCGAACCCTTCCACTCGCAGAACGAGCCATGCGGGCCGGCCACGAGGCGGTCCATCCGGACGTCCGCCGGCGGGAAGTAGTAGACCGGCGCCCCGGCCGTCTCGAGGACCCGGAACCCGCGGGTCGTCTCGGCGAGGACCGCACCATCGACGATGACCCGGAGGCGCTCCGGAACGGCCTCGACCCGCGGCGGACGCGGGTAGTCCCAGACGGACTCCTGGCCGGGACCCGGCACCTCGCGCTCGTCCGGTCCGGGCCTGGGACGACCCGATCACGCGCGCGGTCTCCGTGGCGCAGCCGGCGCACACGCCGGCGATCGAGAGGTGGGTGACGTCCACCGCGAAGCCGCGGCTCGCTGGATCGAGTCGACCAGGGCGCCGGCCTCCTCCGGCGGGATCTCCCAGGCCGTCGCCGCAGTCCGATGCAGTGGAGGTGGCCGTGGACCGCCACGGGCAGGACGTGGAACTCCTCGCGCCCGTCGACGCCGTGGCTGTGGCTGACGAGGCCGAGGCTCCTCGAGGACGTCGAGCGTCCGGTAGACGGTCGACGGCGTCGTGGCCGGATCGACCTCGCGGCAGCGCTCGACGAGCTCGGCGCCGGTGACGTGGCCGTCGGTCCGCGACAGGACCTCGATGAGGGTCCGGCGCTGCGGCGTCCAGCGCAGGCCGCGCGCGTGCAGGCGGTCGCGGACGGTCGTCCAGGCGACGGGTTCGGCACGACGGGCGATCCGAACGGCGGACATCGAACGAAGTATAGGTCGAGCGAGCGCATCGCGCCGCTAATCGCAACGTGTTGCGATTGGCGTCCGACATCCGATACGCTCGAGCCCGCACAGCACGAGGACCACGCGTCATGGAACCGCTCATCGCCGCCGCCGACCGCGGCCACCCGACCGCCGCCGGCCTCGGCGTCCTGCTCACCGGCCTGCTCCTGGGCATCCGCCACGGCATCGACTGGGACCACATCGCGGCGATCACCGACATCACCAGCACGACCGCGGCCGCCGGCATGGCCGAGGCGGCCCACGCGGACCAGCACGCGACCGTCCCCGGCCACGACCACGGCCACGGCGGCGAGCATCGAGGTCCGCGCCCACGACGCCGGGCCCGGCGGCGCGACGCTCTCGCCGAGCCTCGCCACCCGACCGCCGATGGGCCGCACCCGGTTCCTGTCCGGCCAGGCCGATGCGATCCGCCTCGGGACGCTGTACGCGCTCGGTCACGGCTCCGTGGTCATCGTGCTGGGCCTCGCCGCGCTCGCGTTCGGGGCGCTGCTGCCGGACTGGCTGGACCCGATCATGGGCCGGGTCGTCGGGTTCACCCTCGTCGCCCTCGGCCTGTGGGTCATGTACTCCATCTACCGCTACGCGCGCGCCGGCGAGAAGTTCCGCCTGCGAAGCCGCTGGATGCTCGTGTTCGACGGCATCCGCTACGGCTGGCGGCGGCTCCAGGCGCGGCTGCACGGCCACGAGCACGTCGAGCCGCTCGAGATGAGTTCGTACGGGGCCCGAACGTCGTTCGGCGTCGGGATGATCCACGGCGTCGGCGCCGAGACCGGGTCGCAGGTCCTGCTGATCGCGGCCGTCGGGGCGCGTCGAGCGCCGGCCTCGGCGTCCCGATGCTGTTCGCGTTCGTCCTCGGCCTGCTGATCTCGAACTTCGCGATCGTGCTCCTGAGCTCGGTCAGCTTCGTCTCGAGCCAGACGCGGGAGCAGCTCTACGTGGCGATCGGCGCCGTGGCCGGCCTGTTCAGCCTGTTCGTCGGGATCGATCTTCCTGTTCGGCCTGGACGGCGTCGCTGCCGGACCTCGGGGCGATCCTGCCGTTCTGAGCGCCGCGGACGCGGCCGGGGATCGGCTCAGCTGCCTGGAGCCGTCGAGCCCGCCGCGGGAGGGGCCGGCGGCCGGCGACCGGAGACGGGGGCCGCTTGACCGGCCGCAGGTACAGGGCCAGGACGACGACCACGTAGGTCAGCCAGACGACGAAGGTCGTCACCTCCGGCGTCGCCGTGTAGCCGAACAGCGCGCGCAGGAACTGGCCGACGACGTTGCCGCCGTCCGGGTCGTGCGGCAGGATCGCGCTCAGGTCGAAGAGCGTCTGCGGTCCCGACGGTGATGACCCCGATCTCGATGAGCTCGTGGGTCGCCTTGCTGAGCAGCCCGGCCGCGATGAACACGAGCGCGATGCCGGTCCAGCGGAAGAACGTCGCCAGGTTGAGCCGGCGCGAGCCCTGGTAGAAGCCGACCCCGATGAGGACGGCGATCGCCGAGGCCGACGAGCGGCGCCGACGACGACCCAGATCGCGTCCGCCCTGCGCGGACGCCATCTGGCCGACGAGGAACAGCGACGTCTCGATCCCCTCGCGGATGACGGCCACGAAGGCGAGGAACGCGAGCGCGGTCGCCGAACCGTCATCGAGCGCCCGATCGACGGCGGCCTGGAGCTCGCCCTTGACGCTCGCCGACTGGCGGCGCATCCAGAACAGCATCCAGGTCACGACGCCGGCGGCCAGCAGCATCGTCAGGCCCTCGAACAGCTGCTCGTACGGCTCCTCGAAGCCGCCGACGGTCAGCCACAGGGTCGAGCCCGAGGACGACGCTCAGCGCGGCGGCCAGGCCCGCGCCCAGGAAGATCTTGGGGAAGTGCTGCGCGGTTCCCGGTCTTGGCCAGGTAGGCGCAGATGATGCTGACGATGAGCGCCGCCTCGACGCCCTCGCGAAGGCCGGTCAGCAGGCCGCTGGTAAACGCTCCGAGATCCACGATACTCCTTCGCCATGCAGGGGGCCATGACCTCTGTACTCAAGGTCGCTTGACTAGAGCGACTCTACTGGAGCCCCGGGCAGACCGTCAAGCACCTGGATCGCTCGCCGGCCAGGCGGCTGCGGTGTGACGATGAGGGCGAGCGGGCGTGGGGATCGGGGCGCGCGGTCGGATCGGGGCGCGGCGGTCGGGGCGGGCGGTCGGGGCTCGGGGCGGGCGGTCGGCGGGGCGCGGATTGCCCATCTGCGTGTCCAGCGAGCCTTAGCGCGAGTCTAGGTCGGTTCGGGCCACAAGCTTGGCGAAGCCGTACCGATGTGAGCGTGACTCGAGCACATTCCGGGGCAAGCGTCAACCGTGACTCATCACGACCGCCTCTGAGATGGCGCTAAGGCTGCCGTGGCACGCATATGGGAAGAACAGGGGCGCGTACCGGCTGAGGCGGTCCACCGGGTCGGGGCGGTAGCTCGGGCCCTGGGCGGAACCCGGTCGTGGCGGTACCTCGTGCTTGGCGGAACCGGGTCGGGCGGTACCTGGCCGGGCCAGGTACCTCGGCCGGATCCGGGTGGCCCACCCGATCAGTCGCCGCCGCGGACCTCGAAACGGGCCAGCTGGCGCGTGGCCAGGACCAGCGACCCGACGATCACGACCACGAGGATCGCGACCGAGATCGCGGGTCCCAGCGGCGCTGGACCCGGCCGTTCCCCGCCCAGGGCGGCCGCGACGCCGAGCGTCGCCTGGCGGATCGACAGGAACTTCGTGCCCTCCAGCAGTCCCGCCACGACGCCTTCCCAGATGAGCGTGTAGGCGAGGCCGATGACCAGCGCCCGCGACGTGACCGTCGAGAGGGCCAGGAAGGCCGTCGAGTAGGCGATCCCGCCGAGCAGGCAGGCGACCGCGAAGGCGAAGGTCGTGGTCAGCGACTCGGACCCCAGGCCGCTCGTGAGCAGCCCGGTCAGCACGATCGCCGGGACCACCAGCACGGCCGTCAGGCCGGCCGCGACGACCGCCGTCGCGAGGATGATCCAGCGTCGGGCGATCGGCTTCACCAGGAGGTGGACGATCGGTCCCGTCGTCGATCTCGGAGCCGAGGGCCGCCGTCCCGAGGACCAGGGCGACCAGCGGCAGCACGGTCCGAAGGACCAGGTTGTCGAGGATCCCGCCGGCGTCGGGGCGTCCGCCACCGAGCCGGACCAGGAGCCCGATCATCACCGGCAGCGCGACGAGGAGGAGCATCAGGAGCAGCCGCCGCCGACCGAGCAGGCCGCGCAGGGTGACCGTGACGAGCGGCCCGAAGGCGTTCACCGGCGCACCAGGTAGCTGAACACGCTCTCGAGCGAGTCGTTCGTGGGGGCGACCTCGCGGAGCGTGATCCCGGCCGCCGCCGCGACCCGGGGCAGCACCCGCGTGAAGGCCGCGTAGTCGCTGGTGGAGACCGACAGCCGGCCGTCGGTGAGCTCCGCCCCGAAGACCGCCGGGTCGGCGATGAGCGCCGCGGCGAGCCGCCGGTCATCCGACGAGCGGACCGTGAACGTGTGCGGCCGGTCCGTCATCAGGCGACGGATCGATCGGTAGTCGCCCGCCGCCGCGAGGCGCCCGGCATGGACGACCAGGATCGAGTCGGCGAGCCGCTCCACCTCCTCGAGGATGTGCGACGAGAACAGGATCGTCCGGCCGGCCGCGGCCATGGACCGGAGCAGGTCCATCATGTGCAGCCGCTGGCGCGGATCCATCCCGTTGAACGGCTCGTCGAGCAGCAGGACCGTCGGATCGTGGACGAGGGCGCCGGCGATCTTCGCCCGCTGGCGCATGCCCTTCGAGTAGGTGCCGGTCGGGCGATGCGCGGCATCCACCAGGTCCACCGTCTCGATCGCCCGCTCGGCGGCTGCCTTCGGGTCGGGGACGCCCTGGAGCTGGGCGTTGAGCAGCGCGAACTCGTAGCCGGACAGGTACGGGTGGACCGCCTCCTTCTCCGGGACGAGGCCGATGTCGCGGTAGATCTCCGGCCGGCGCCAGGCCGAGCGGCCCCGCACCAGGACCTGACCGGCCGACGGGCGCAGCAGGCCGGCCATCATGTGCAGCAGCGTGGACTTGCCGGCTCCGTTGGGCCCCAGCAGGCCGGTGACGCCGGCGCCGAGGGCGAACGACACGTCGTTGACCGCCACGACGTTGCCGTACCAGCGCGACACATGGTCCAGCTGGAGGGCCGGCACGAGCGGCGGCGGCTCGCCGGATGCCGACGCTGGCTCCGGCGTGGCCCAGTCCATGACCACCGGCTTGGTCATATCTGGATGGTCATGTAGCGGCGGATCGTCAACGCGGTCGCCCCGGCGATCCCGACGAGCGCCGCTGCGAGGTAGGCCACGCCCGGCAGGTCCAGCGACGCGACGATCGGGTTGTCGGGGATGCTGCCGTAGATCCAGGCGTTCGTCCCGTCGAGGACGTCAGCCGGGCTGAACAGCACCAGCAGCTGGGCCGAATCCTGGCTGACCAGGTTCCCGACCAGCGCCACGATGATCGGCGGGATGATGAAGATGGCGATGATGATCGCGGTGGCGTAGGCCCGACGCGGGGTGTTGGCGGCGACCAGCGCCGTGAGGCTGCCGAGCAGCCCGGCAGTCAGCACGGCCTGCGCCATGCACCTGCGGGACGGACCCGATCTCGTCCGCGATCCCGGCGACCGGGTCCGGCGCGACGAAGATCCGCCCGACGAGGAGGAGCACCTGCGGGACGACGACCAGCAGCAGGAGTGCGGCCCACAGCCCGCCGGTCTTGGCCAGCGCGTAGTCGATCCGGGTCAGGACGCGCGAGAAGTAGAGCGGCAGGACCCCGTAGCGCTGATCTCGCCCGAACAGCTCGGGGCCCTGGGCCGCGGCGAACAGCATCACCAGGATGCCGACCAGGCCGTAGTAGGAGGCGAACCGGACCGGCGACGCCTCCTCCAGGATCTCGCCAGCACCGGGCGTCTGGGCCGCCAGCGCGGAGATCCCGATCGCCACCACCGCGGGCAGCATCACCAGGACGCCCAGGACGATCGGGACGATCTTCGCGCGACCGCCTCGTCCGATGCCGTAGCACGCCCGCAGCGCGCTCCGGAACAGCGCGCCAAGGGCCGCTCGCCGGCCGAGCCGCGGCCCGTCGTACACCTGGTAGCCCAGGTCGTAGATGCTCCCGCCCGGCCCCGAGGCCTCCGCCTGGCTCATGCCGTGACCTCGTCGCGGAACAGGTCCTCGAGACCCTTGCGACGCTGCTCGATCCGCACGAGCGAGAGATCCAGGCCGACGATCTCGTCGCGGACCACGTCGTACGGACGCTCGTCATCGAGCGGCACCAGGACGATGCGGCCATCGAGCGTCGCGTCGAGGCCGCGTGCGACGAGGGCGCCCTGCAGCTGGGCCTGGCCCTCTTCGACCTCGACGGCGAGGATGCCGGTCCGCTCGGTGAAGTCGGCGAGGGGGGCGGCCCGCAGGAGGCGCCCGGCATCGATGGCCACGAGGAAGTCGCTGACGCGCTCGATCTCGCCGAGAAGGTGGCTCGCCACGATGACGGCGATCCCGAACTCGGTGCCGGTGCGCCTGACCAGTGCCAGCATCTCATCACGACCGGCTGGGTCCAGGCCGTTGGTCGGCTCGTCGAGCAGGAGCAGGCGCGGATCGTGGACCAGGGCCTGGGCCAGCTTGACTCGCTGCCGCATCCCCGTGGAGTAGCCACCGATCGCGCGATAGCGTTCCTCGTACAGGCCGACATGACGGAGGACCTCGGCCGTCCGTTCGCGGGCGGCATCGGCCGGCAGTCCGGACATCCGGGCCATGTGGCCCACGAAGTCCGTCGCGGACAGGTCCGGCGGCAGGCAGTCGTGCTCGGGCATGTAGCCGACGAACTGGCGGATCTCCAGACCCCGGGTCGCGACGTCTCGCCCCATGACCGACGCCCCGCCCGCCGTCGGCGGGAGCAGCCCCAGCAGGATCTTGATCAGCGTGCTCTTGCCGGCTCCGTTCGCACCGACCAGCCCGATGATCCCGGCCTCGAGGTCGAGGGTCAGCTCGTCAAGCGCGACGACGCCTCCCGGATATCGCTTGGTCAGTTCGTGGAGCTCGATGAGCGGCATGGCTCCTGAAGGGTACGCGACGAGGCGCCGCCCGGGGACCGGACCACGTCGGGCGATCCTGCGTCAGCGGATCTGCACGGTGGCGGCGACGTCGTCGGCAGTGGCCAGGATGTCCCGAAGGGACGACCCGCCGGTCGGTTCGATGATGAGCGCGAGGGTCCGCGCACCCGCGTCAAGGAGCACGATCCGGGTCGTCGCGAACGGCTCCAGGTGGAACGTCTCCTCGCCGACACCCAGGATCGGAAGGGCCTCGCCGCCCTGGGTGGTGAGGTCCACCGAGTACCCCTTGCGACCGTCGATCGTGAGGCCCCGGACCTTGCTGGCGACGGCACCGTCCGTCGATGCGATCCGCCCGATGACCTTGCGCAGCGACCCCTTCGCGTCCTCCTCCTCGCCCTTCGGGTAGGTCCGCGTGACATCCCCGAACAGGGTCAGGCGGCCTTCGTTCCGGACGAGCGCTGTGCGATCCGGCGAATGGAGTTCGGTGGCCCACCCATCGCCCAGCGCGAAGGTGACCGCGGGCACGAACCGGGATGGCCCGTATCGCCCGGGATCCTGGCCGCACGGGAAGCCGAAGATCGGCTCACACAGGTCGGCGGCGGGGCGTGGCCGTTTCGTCGGCACCGGCGTCGGTCCCGGACTGGGCTCGACCGGCGCCACGGACGGGCGGGGTATGGGTACGGCAGTGGGCTTCGTGGTTCGGGCCGGCCGGGCCGTGACGGTCGGATCATCCGATCCGACAGCCACCGAACCGGCCCCGGCACCCATGCCTGGGAACGCCACCACCACGACCGCACCGAGGATCAAGCCGGCAAAGCCAAGCAGGACGAGGGCGGGTCCACGGGAGCGGCCGCCTCCGGGCGGCGGCGCTCCCGGCGCGGGTGTCGCCAGGACGGCTGGCGGAACGGCCACGCCGGGAGTCCGTTGCCGCCCGGATCGGTGGGGCGGGGGCCACCAGCAGGCGCTCCAGTGCCGCGGCCATCGCGGTGCCCGTCGGATACCGTTGGAGCGGGTCCGGATGCAGCGCTCGGACGACGACGGCATCGAGGGCCACCGGCACGTCGCCGCGACTCGCGCGGGGTGACGGGGCGGGCGCCCCGATCCGGGCAAGCGCGATGGCCGCCGATGTGTCGCCGGACCACGGCCTGAGCCCGGTCAGCGCCTCGTACAGCACAAGCCCAAGGCCGTACACGTCGGACGCCGGCGTGGTCGCCTCGCCGCGCGCCTGTTCCGGGCTGAAGTACTGGACCGACCCAAGGATGGTCCCCGGGACCGAACCCTCGGCATCGTCGGCGAGGCGGGCGATCCCGAAGTCCGTGACGAGCGCGCGACCGTCACGGGCCAGCAGGATGTTGCCAGGCTTGACGTCCCGATGGACGATGCCACGCGCGTGCGCGACGCCAAGCGCCCGTGCCACGTCAAGCGCGATCCGGGCGGTCTCGGCAGGTGGCAGGATCGTGTCCCGGCGCAACCGGGTCGTCAGGTCCTCGCCGTCCACGAGCGACATGACCAGGTACGGGCCGGCCGGGTCCGAACCGGTGGCCAGGCACTGGACGATGTTGGGGTGGTGCAGCGCGGACGCGGCGAGGGCCTCACGCCGGAAGCGCTCGACGAGGTCACGATCCGCGGCGATCTCGGGGCGGAGCAACTTGACCGCGACGATGGTATCGAGTCGTTCGTCCCGAGCGCGGTAGATCGTGGCCATGCCACCACGACCGACGATGGCCTCGAGCCGGTAGCGGCCCCCGATGAGGCGTCCGACCTCGCCGGTCGTGCCTCCCGGATCGGGCGCGCTTGGGCTGGGTCATGCCGGGACGATAGCCCACCTACCCGAAATCGACCGCCGTCGGTGGCCCGGAGCCGCGAGGTTTCAGGAAGCCGGCCTGATGTTCTGGTTGAAGCGGAAGACGTTTGCCGGGTCGTACGTCCGCTTGACCGCGGCCAGCTTGTCGAAGTTGTCGCCGAAGGACCGCCGCACCAGGTCCTCGTTCCCTTCGCCCAGCCCGGCGAAGTTCAGGTAGAGGCGGCCGTCGGCCGAGTGCGGTGTCAATCGGTCCCAGAAGTCGCGCGTCCAGGCGATGTTGGCCGCGTCCTCGTCCGGCGTGTTCCAGATCGAGTCGATGGAGACCATGTAGGGCATGGACCGGTCGCCGAAGGCCGTCGCGTCGGCGCCGACCGCGCGCCGTGGCGCCACCGAAGTTCCAGATCGAGGACAGCGTGTTGGGCGACGGCGGCGTCGCGTTCCGCTCGAGGATCAGGTCGATGACGTCGTCGCCGAGCCCGCTCAGGAAGTGGCTCTTCCAGTAGCACCGGTGCTGACCGAACGGGATGACCGTGTCGAACAGCTGCTGGAGATCGCGATAGGCCATCTGCCCGGAGAAGTCCGTCACCATGCTCGCCCAATCCGAGCAGGGGCTGCAGCAGGGCCTCGCCCTCGTCGGCATCGCCGGCGAACGTGGCGGCCATGGTGTAGACGCGCTTGCCCCAGGCGGCTTCCGGGTACCCGGGATCGTTCGGGATGGTCGAGAACTCGATGAGCGACCCGACGCGGTCGTTCTTGTCGGCAAGGAATTCGCGCCAGAACCGGATCGGCGCGCTGCCCGCTTCGATCGGGTAGACCGGACCGGCGAAGTAGACCGTCGGGCCGACCGGATGAAGCGCGAACTCGAAGGTCGTGACGACGCCGAAGTTGCCGCCGCCGCCCTTGAGCGCCCAGAGCAGGTCGGCGTGCTCGTCCGCACTGGCCCGGACCAGGCGGCCATCGGCGGTGACCACCTCGGCCGAGACGAGATTGTCGATCGACAGGCCATAGGCGGCTCCTGAGCCAGCCGATGCCGCCGCTGAGCGTGAGGCCACCGACGCCGGTGTCGGAGATCAGCCCGCCGGGCGCCGCGAGGCCGAACGGTTGCGTCGCGCCATCCACGTCGCCCCAGGTGGCTCCGCCCTCGACCAGGGCCCGCCGTCGCTCGGGGTCGACCCGCACCCCGCGCATCGCGGACAGGTCGATCATCAGGCCGGCCTCGCCGACGGCATGGCCCGCGACGTTGTGCGCCGCCGCCACGGATGGAGACCGGCAGTTCGTGGGCGCGCGCGAACGTCACGGCCGCGATCACGTCCCCGACGCCGTTCACCCGGACGATGAGGGCCGGGCGACGGTCGATCATCGCGTTCCAGACCGCACGAGCCGCGTCATAGCCATCGTCGGCGGGCGTGAATACGCTCTCCGAGGATCGAGCCGCGCAGCGCCTCGACGGCCGCGTCGGGGATCGCCTGCTCTGGCCGGTCCGGTGAGCTCCACCTGTGTCATCTCCTGCCTCCGCATCGGCGTGTCGGTCAAAGGGTTCGGCACTCGCTCGAAGCGCCGGCGTCCGGGGCAGTGTGCTGGAAGTCGAAGGCGAAGGTCAGCGGCAAAGCTCACCGAACCGGGTCGAATGTGCCAGTCTTGACGAAGGATCAGCGAGGGACCGCCAGGACGGAGGGGATCAGATGACCACGGACGGCAGGCCGATCATCGCGCTGCTCGCGGCGCCCGAGACATCGGCGTCCGTGCTCTATGGGCTGTACGACGTCCTGCTGTCGGTCGGGGCCGTCTACCCGGACATGACCATGGGAACGCCAGGCGACGCCCTGCTCGACGTCCGGGTCGTGGCGGCGGAGACGACGCCGTTCCGCTGCTTCGGCAACATCCTGGTCGAGCCGCACGCCGCGATCGGCGAGCTGGACCGGGTCGACGTCGCGATCGTGTGCGACATGTACTCGCCGATCGACACGCCGCCCACATGGGCGCTACGTCAGCGAGACCGACTGGCTGCGCCGGATGCACGACGAACGGGACGCTCATCGCATCGGTGTGCACGGGCTCCCTGTTGCTCGCCGAAGCGGGCCTGCTCGACGGCCGGCAATGCGCGTCGCACTGGGCCTACGGCGACCTGTTTCGCCGGCACTACCCGCAGGTCGATCTGCGCGAAGGTTCGATCCTCAACCTCACGAGCGAACGCGACGGCCTGATCACGGCCGGCGGCGTCACGGCGTGGCAGGATCTGGCCCTCCATCTCATCGGACGCCTGTGCGGGCCGGAGCATGCCTCGAGGACCGCCAAGGTCTACCTGCTTGGCGGGCCATGAGGATGGGCAGTTGCCGTTCGCCGCGATGATCCGACGTACCCAGACGAGCGATGCCGTCATCAGCCGATGCCAGGCCTGGATCGGCGAGCACTTCACCTCCCCCAACCCGGTCGCGGCCATGACGGAGCGATCCGGCCTCACGCCGCGCACCTTCGGACGACGGTTCCGGGCTGCGACCGGGTCAGCCTGCCGATCGAGTACGTGCACGCGCTTCGCATCGAAGAGGCCAAACGGATCCTCGAGCTGGAGACCGGCAGCATCGATGAGGTCGGCTACGTCGTCGGCTACGAGGACCCGACCTTCTTCCGCCGCCTGTTCAAGCGCAGGACGGGCCTGACGCCGGCCGCCTACCGCCGGAAGTACGCTGACATCCTCGACTTCGGGGCCGCGCGAGCTCGGCGCTCAGCCTGAGGCACAGATCAGCTCGGGCCTGGTGGGTGGAGCGAGAGACGAGGTTCGAGGGCAGAAGGGGAGCATCTTCTACACCAGCGCGACCGGGAAGGTCTGGGGTCACGATCGAGGCGGGAACATCATCGACGGCTGGCCCTATCGGCTGACGTACAGGGTGCCTCCGGTGCTGCGCCCGGACGGTCGCCTGATGTTCATCCTCGGTGGGTTCGAGCACGGGGACGGCACCACGTCGGACTCTGAGGTCATCGTGCTCACCACCGCGGGCCGGATCTCACAGGGCTGGCCCTACCGGACGAGCGCACGTCTCGACGGCGTGCAGTGCGACACCGACACCTTCGCCTACTACCCGCAAGCCATATCGACGGACGGGACGCTCTACCTCGCGCCATGGACCGACGATCGGGCCGAGGTCGTCGCCCTCGATGGTCGCGGACGAGTCATCAGCGGGTGGCCCTATGGCTTGCCCGCCGGATGGAGTGTGATCGACCTTGAGATGCAGCCGGCCAGGGGGCTGGCTGTCACCCTGCAGGACTGCTCCGGGCCAAACGGGTGCTGCGCCACCGACGCCGCGCGCCGGATCACCCTTACTCCGGCTGGTGAACTCGCGCCGTAAGGGCCACCGCTTGGAGGAGTGGAGCGGGAGACGAGGTTCGAACTCGCGACATGCAGCTTGGAAGGCTGCCGCTCTACCAACTGAGCTACTCCCGCCCGGGCGCCAGCGCGCCAGCGTACGGTACCACCGGCTCGCGAAAGGTTGCCCGTGGGCACCGGTTGCCGTCACCGCACGCTTGCCGTCGAGCCCATCGAGGACCAAGGTACGGGGGGCGGTCGGTGGGGTCCCGCGGCGATACTTGGGCCGAGATCATCAGGTGGCCGGATCAGGCTGCCGACACCCAGACCGATGACGGGAGACCTTGAACCATGCTGATGCGACTGACCACTCCGGCGGTGTCTGGCGTGGCTGCGCTGCTCCTTGCGCTGTCGTTGAGCGGCGCGGGGGTCGGCGTGGCCCTCGTGGCCGATACCGCCCCTGCCGAAACCGAAGTGACCGCCCCGGAAGCCGTCGATACGACGGCGACGTTCGAGGACACGGACGGCGATGGGGTCGATGACGACTGCCAGGAGGCGGTCGAGCCGAACGTCGAGGCCGAAGCCTCCGCCGCTGCGGCCGCTGACCTCGACAAGGACGGCGTGATCTCCACGTCCGAGGCGGCCAGGAGCGACCGCGTGGGCGGGAAGAACTGCAACCACGGCGGCTACGTCAGCGGCGTTGCGAAGGGCGACGACGAGGACGAGGACGCAGCCGAGGAAGAGGCCGCCGAGTGCGAGGCCGCCGTCGAGCCGGCCGAGCCGACCACCGAAGACGCTCCGGCCGCCGAGGACGAGGAGCTGGCTCCGAACGCGCACGGCAAAGCCGTGTCAGAGGTGGCGACGTCCGACGCCGTCGGTGGCAAGAACTGCAACCATGGTGGCGCCGTCAGCGAGGCCGCGAAGGGCGATCACGCGGGCAAGCCCGACAAGGCCGACAAGGCCGCCGCCAAGGCCGAGCGGGCAGCCGCCAAGGCCGAGCGGGCCGCCGCCAGGGCCGCCGCCAAGGCCGCCCGGCAGCATGGGAACGCCCCCTAGGACTCAGCCGGGCGCAGGCGCCCAGGGGCCCGAGGCGGTCAGCCTTCGGATCGACCGCCATTGCGCGCCAGGCGCTCGCCCGGCAGGACCGTGCCCGGACCCGAGCCTCGCCTGTCGCCGTAGCCGGCGGGCACGCTCGGGCGACCGTGGCCCTGCGGCGGGCGCTGGGCGGGTCGGCCTCCGCCGGACCGGGGTCCGCCCGATGCCTGGGCCGGATATCCGCCCTGGCTGGATCGTCCACCCTGGGCCGGTCGCCCTGGCTGGGCCGGTCGGCCTGGCTGGGCCGGACGACCCTGGGGTGCGCTGACCTGCATGCCATTCCCAAGCCCCTGGCCGGGACGGCGGGGGGCGGCGTAGCCACCACCCCGATGAGCGCCGGGTGCGACGTGCGGGCCGTGATCGGTCCGTGGCGCGCCACCCTGCCGGGGAGCATGAGGACCTGGGCGCGGGCGGCCTTGCGACTGCGGTCGGGAGGTGCCCAGGCCGCCGCGCAGGATCGGCTCCGGGCGGATGCGCGGATCGGGCTCGAAGCCTTCGATGACCTCGGTCGGGATCCGCCGGCCGAGGACCTTCTCGATGTCGCCGAGCAGCTTCATCTCATCGATGCATACCAGCGAGACGGCGTCGCCGTCGCGCTCCGCCCGGCCGGTCCGGCCGATGCGATGGACGTAGTCCTCGGGGACCATCGGCAGCTCGTAGTTGACGACGTGCGGGAGACCGTCGATGTCGAGACCGCGTGCGGCGATCTCAGTGGCGACCAGGACGGCGTACCGACCGGCCTTGAAGTCGGCCAGAGCGCGGACGCGCTGCGGCTGGCTCTTGTTGCCGTGGATGGCCGTGGCGGCGATCCCGTCACGCTCCAGCTGGAGCGCAAGTCGATTGGCGCCGTGCTTGGTGCGGGTGAAGACGAGGGCCTGGTCGATGCGGCCCGAGTTGATGAGGTGGCTCAGCAGCTCGCGCTTGCGCTCCCGATCGACCGGGTGGGCGACCTGGGTGACCAGTTCCGTGGCGGTGTTGCGCGGCGTGACCTGCACGAAGGCAGGTCGGTCCAGGAAGCCGTCGGCGAGGCGTCGGATCTCGTCGGAGAACGTGGCCGAGAAGAGCAGGTTCTGGCGCTTCGCCGGCAGGACCGCGAGGATCTTGCGGATGTCGCGGATGAAGCCCATGTCCAGCATGCGGTCGGCCTCGTCCAGGACGAGGATCTCGACCCGGGACAGGTCGATCGTGCGCTGGGAGAGATGATCGAGCAGGCGGCCGGGCGTGGCCACGACGATCTCCGGACCGGCGCGCAGGGCGCGGACCTGGGGATCGAAGCCGACGCCGCCGTAGATCGTCGTGGAGCGGATCGGACGGGAGGCGCCGTACGTCCGGACGCTCTCCTCGACCTGGAGCGCGAGCTCGCGGGTCGGCGTCAGGATGAGGGCGCGGATCGGCGGACGGGTCGCGTCGCGTCGGTCCGGCGCGCCGCCGGCCTGCGGGCTGCCGGCCGGGCGACGCCCGTGGAGCAGCTGGAGCATCGGCAGGACGAAGGCCGCGGTCTTGCCCGTGCCCGTCTGGGCGCCGGCGAGGACATCGCGACCGTCGAGGACGAGCGGGATCGCCTCGCGCTGGACGGGGGTGGGCTCCGTGTAGCCCTCGTTGGCGACGGCACGGAGAAGCTCGGGCGTCAGCCCAAGGCGATCGAAGGACATGAAGGAAACGCTCCTGACGAGGCCCTCCCGCTCTGTGGCGGGGCCCGGTCAGGGCGATGTGGTTGGTCGGGGTCGAAACGGTGATGGACCGGGGCGCTGACCGGAGCGCCCATCGAGCACGAAGGAGCGGAGCATAGCCGAGATCCACCGAACGCGATACCCGGACGATGGTCAGGCCTTGCGTTCCATGATCGGTCGAGCGACATCGGGCTTGTCGACGACGAAGGCGAACGTGGCGCGATCGCCCCACCGGCCGATGAACAGGTGCCCGAGGATATTGACGTCGGCGTCGGCCAGGGCGCGGGCCAGGCGGGCCATGCCACCGGGTCGATCGTCCACCTCGACGAGGAGCGACTCGCCTTCGACGAACGTGTAGCCACCGGCCTCCAGGACCGCCTTGGTCTCGGCGTCCTCGTTGGTCGTCATGATCACGTGTCCGGAGTCGCCGATGCTGCCACCGCCGATCGCCCGCAGGTCAACGCCACGCGCGGCGAGTGCCTCGGCAAGGGTCGCCATGGCACCCGGTTCATTGGGCAACTGGACCACGAACTGATTGGACATCGGGTGCCTCCGCGGGTGCTGATCGCCATGAGTCTAGCGGCCGGATGACCGGGCGACGCGCCTTGGCGACGCAGCTTGGCCTAGCATTCGCCGGGTGACCAACGCCCCGCCGCCTCCGATCACGGCCACGGCCGCCAACCTGCCGAACGCCGTTGCGGCGTCGTTGGCATCGCCGGAGGCCGGCGCGCGTGTCGTCACGGAGGCCGCCGGCATCCCGTTCTCGGCGCTGACGTGGGGCGATCCCACGGCTCGGCCGCTGGTCCTCATCCACGGCGTCACCTCGTCCGCGGCCATCTGGTGGCGAGTCGGGCCGGCACTGGCAGCCACCGGGCGGCGTGTCGTCGCGCTCGATCTGCCCGGGCATGGCCGCACGGGCCGATGGACCGGCCGGCCGCGGTTCGCCGACATGGCCGCCGATGTCACGGCCTGGATCCGCGCGGCGGGCCTGGATCGGCCGGATCTCCAGATCGTCGGCCACAGCTACGGCGCGATGACGGTGGCGGCGCTCCCGCGGGCCGGGCTGCGCCCGGCCACGATCGTCCTCCTCGATCCACCCGTCCTGCCGCTCGAGGTCATGGCGCAGCTGGTGGAGGATCCGAGCGAGCGAACCTACGATGACCTGGACGAAGCGATCGCCGCCGTCAAAGCCGCCGAACCCGGCTGGACGCCCGGGGATGTCCTGGCCAAGGCCGAATCCCTCACCCAGGTCGATGAGAAGGCGGCCAGGGCGATCCTGCTCGAGAACGGCGACTGGGACGGCGGCCTGGCCGATCTCGCGGACCCCGCCACGAATGACATCGACATCTGGGTCGTCAAGGGCGAGCAGGCGACAGGCAGTTACCTACCCGATCCCGCGGTGGCGGCGTTCGTGGCCCGCCTCGGCCCGGATCACATCCTGACCATCAAGGACGGTGCGCACTCGCCGCAGCGGATGATGATCGAGGCGACGCTCGTCGCTCTCCTGCGCGCGCTCAGCTGACTCTCCTGGGCCCGCGCGGTTCGGCCCGAAGGGTGCTTGGCCATCGCCGTTCGGCGACGCCTCAGCCCAGCTTGATCTCGATGGCGCGCCGGTAGGCGTCGACATAGCGGGGCGCGGAGCCCGTCGTCCACTCGAAGTCCACGGCCATCCCCCGATCGATCAAGGAGGCCCAGGCCGGTCCCCCACCCGCCCGCATGACGGATGCCGCGGCGCAGGCGCCGACCAGATCCGCGACGCTCGCTTCGTCGAATACGAACCCCGTCCCGGCTCCCGGTGTTCGCACCTCGTCGATGACGGTGTCGGCCAACCCGCCGGTCCGGTGCACGATCGGCGGCGTCCCGTAGCGCAGGGCGATCATCTGACCCTGGCCGCACGGCTCGAACCGCGACGGCATGACGAAGCAATCCACGCCCGCGTAGATGCGCCGCGCCATCGCGCGATCGAACCGCTCGATGAGGGCGACGCGTTCCGGGTTCGCGGCGGCCAGCTCGCGGAACGGGTCTGCCAGCGACGGGTGCCCGCTCCCCTGTACGACGATCCGCGCGCCCTGTCCCAGCAGGGTCGGCGCGGCCCCGGCGAGGAGGTCGAACCCCTTCTGCGGGTCCAGGCGGCCGACCATCCCGAACACCGGTCCATCGTCGCTCGCGTCGAAGCCGATGCGGGTCAGCAGATCCGCCCGGCACGCCGCCTTGCCGCTCGGGTCCGAGCGGGAGTACGGGGTCGCGAGGTCGCCGTCGGTCGCGGGATCCCAGACGGCCGTGTCCAGGCCGTTGATGATCCCGAGGAACCGGTCGCCCTTGGCCCGGAGCGTTGCGTCCAGACCCATCCCGAAGCCGGGCGTCAGGGCCTCGGCCGCGAACCCGGGCGAGACGGTGTTGACCAGCTCGGACCGCTCGATGCCGACCCGCAGCAGATCGATGCCGGTCCCGTCCTCCTGGACGATCCCGTCACCCGGCCGGAGCCCCAGCTGCGGCAGCCCCTCCCGCGGCGTCCAGCCGTGATAGGCGAGGTTGTGGAGCGTCATCAGCAACGCCGCACCGCCGATCACCGGATCGTCCGCGTATCGCTCGTCACGCCAGATGGCCGCGGGACCCGTGTGCCAGTCATGCAGGTGGAGCACGTCCAGCGGTTGCCCGTCCGCACGCAACGTCTCCAGGACCGTTCGACAGAACAGTCCGAACCGCCAGGCGTTGTCGGCGTAGTCGCCGTTCGAATCGCCGTAGAACCCGTCGCGATCGAATGCCGCCGGATGATCGACAAGGCGAAGGCGGTAGCCGTCGGCCTCGACATCCAGGACGGTCACGTCACTGTGGCCGGCCGGCGAGCGCGGGTCTGGAACGCGGTGCGACCGGGCTCGGGCGACCGCCGCCGGTACCGGGACGCTGCGATAGCGGGGCAGGAACACGTCGACCGGCCCGGCGATGTCATCCGGCCGTCTTCCGAGCGCCCGGGCGAGGGCATCGACGACGTCGGCCAGACCGCCGGTCTTGGCCCACGGCTCGCACTCGGCGGACAACATCGCGACGCGGATCGGCGGCATGGGGGCCATCGTACGGCGTGCCGCACGGGGTGGCAGCGCCCGGCCGGCGGCGGCCGCGGCACTAAACCGGTTCACACGACGTCACGGACCCGCTATCATCGCGGGCCATGGATCCCGTCCGAGTCCCAGCCGTCGCCGCGGCCTCATTCCCGCTGCCACCTCGCCTCGAAGGGCTGCGTCGGTTGGCCTACAACATGCACTGGGCGTGGCACCCCCACACGCGTGGCCTGTGGAGCCTGATCGATCGCCGTGCCTGGGTCCGCTACCGCAACCCGATCCCGGTCATCAGCGGCCCGACCGAGTGGGCCCGCCTCCTCGATGACGCGAAGTTCCTCACCAACTACCACGACGTCCTCGCCGAATTCGACCACTACATGGCGAATGGTTCCGGCCACTGGTTCCAGCGCCGGTACGCCGATGAACTGACTGGGCCGATCGCCTACTTCTGCGCTGAGTACGGGCTCTACGAATCGCTGGGGATCTATTCGGGTGGCCTGGGGGTCCTCGCGGGCGACCACATGAAGACGTTCAGCGACATGGCGATCCCTGCGATCGGCGTCGGACTGCTGTATCGGAACGGATACTTCCGGCAATCCATCGATGCCGACGGCCACCAGGAGCACAACTACCCTGACTACGACCTGAGTCGACTCCCGCTCAGTCGGGTCCAGGATGCCAACGGACTGCCCTTGACGGTCTCGATCGAGCTGCCGGGGCGCGACCTGTCCGTCGCCGTATGGCTGGTCCAGGTGGGGCGGGTGCCGGTCCTGCTCCTGGACACGGACCTCCCGGAGAACGCGGAAGAGGACCGCCCGATCACCCACATCCTGTACGTGCGCGGCCGTGAGATGCGCCTGCACCAGGAGCTGGTCCTGGGCGTCGGGGGAGTCCGTGCCATCCGGGCGCTGGGCCTCGCGCCGTCTGTCTGGCACTTGAACGAGGGCCACTCGGCCTTCCTGCTGGCCGAGCGGGCCGGCGAGTACCTGGCCGTCGGCGAGACGATCGAGGACGCGTGGGCGAACGTCCGGCGCAACAGTGTCTTCACCATCCACACGCCGGTCTCGGCCGGCAACGAGCGGTTCGAGGGCGACCTCGTTCGCCGCGTCGCCGGTCCGATCCTGGACCGATCGGGCGTGCCGGTGGACGACCTCCTCCGGCGGGGCCTGGGGATGGACGGCGACCCCGCCCAGTTCGACATGACAGCGTTCTCCCTTCGCCTGACCAACGGCGCGAACGCGGTCAGCCAGCTGCATGGCGAGACCGCTCGATCCACGTGGCACGGCATCACCGATCACGAGATCCAGGGCCTGACCAACGGGATCCACGGTCCGTCGTGGATCGGCGAACCGATCGCGGATCTGCTCGAAGGACACCTGGACGCCGACCTGGATGACCTGGACGAGAGTACGCAGCACGGGCGGTTCTGGGAGCGCCTTGAGCGGATCCCGTCTCGCGACCTGTGGGATGCCCACCTGCGCCAGAAGCGGGAACTGGCCGAGTTCGGCCGTCGCCGGCTGCGCAACCAACTCGCCCGCCATGGCGAGGCGCCCGGCGTACTCGCCGAGATGGATACGGTCCTCGATCCGGACGTGCTGACGATCGGGTTCGCCCGGCGGTTCGCCACGTACAAGCGAGCCGGCCTGCTGTTCAGCGACATCGACCGCCTCGCCAGGATGCTGTGGGACGCGGATCGGCCCGTCCAAGTCGTCTTCGCCGGCAAGGCCCACCCGGCGGACCGGCCAGGCCAGAAGGTCATCCAGGAGATCTTCCAGCGCTCGAGGTCGCCGCAATTGCGGGGGCGGGTGTTCATCATGGAGAACTACGACATCCGTGTCGGACGGTTCCTGGTGCAGGGCGTGGACATCTGGTTGAACAACCCGCGCCGGCCGCTGGAAGCCTCCGGTACGTCCGGCATGAAGGCGGCGCAGAACGGAGTCCCGAACATCAGCGTCCTGGACGGCTGGTGGGACGAAGGCTACGCCGGGGACAACGGTTGGGCCATCGGCGGCCGCGAGATGAACCCGGACGAGGCGGCGCAGGACTGGTCGGACGCATCGGAGCTCTACCGCCTCCTGGAAGAAGACGTGATCCCCCGATACTACGAACGCGGTGCGAACGGGATCCCACTCCGCTGGCTGGAAGTCATGCGCCGGGCGATGGCCACCAGCCTCTGGCAATTCTCGACGACGCGGATGCTCCATGAGTACACGGAGCGGCTGTACCTGCCGGCAGCCGGCGTGCCGATCGCTGAGCCGGACCATACGCCAGCCGTGACCGAAGCCGGCTGAGGCGCTCCCGTGACGAAGCGGATCTCGCTGGCTCTCGCGATCCACAACCACCAGCCGGTGGGCAACTTCGGCTGGGTCTTCGCCGAGATCTACGACCAGGCGTACCTGCCGATGCTCGAGGCCCTTGAGCGCCATCCCGGCGTGCACCTGTCGCTCCACTACACGGGTCCGCTGCTGGAATGGTTCCGCGCCGAGCGCCCCGATTTCATCGCGCGGCTGCGAACACTGGTGGAACGCGAACAGGTGGAGATCCTCGGTGGCGGCTACTACGAACCGGTCCTCGCGTCGCTGCCCTTGCGCGACCGGGTCGGGCAGCTGACACGGATGGCCGACGAACTCGGGTCGATGTTCGGCCGTCGGCCGAGCGGCGCGTGGCTGGCCGAACGGGTCTGGGAGCCGGACCTGCCGGCGTCGCTGGTGGATGGCGGCTATACGTGGACGATCCTCGACGACGCGCACTTTCGCGCCGCGGCCATCCCCGAGGAGGATCTGTGGGGGCCGTATACCACCGAGGACCAGGGCAAGATCCTGACCGTCTTCGGGACGGAGCAGGGGCTGCGCTACCGGATCCCGTTCCGGGGCGTCGACGAGGTCATCGACTACCTTCGCGATCACGCCACCGAGGACGGAGGGCGGGTCGGGATGATGGGCGATGACGGCGAGAAGTTCGGGGCCTGGCCATCCACGTACGAGCACTGTTGGGGCGACGGGCACTGGGTGGACCACTTCTTCGGGGCACTCGAGGCCAACGCCGATTGGCTGTCGACCGTGACGCCCTCGTCGTGGCTGGCGCGGCAGCGGCCGATCGGTCGCGTCTACATCCCGACGGGGTCCTACGCCGAGATGGGCCAGTGGGCGCTGCCGGCGAACGAGAGCCTGGCCAGTTCACAGAGCTCGTCCATCGCGCCGAGGCGGAGGGCCGGCCCGAGGCGCGCTGGCTGCGCGGAGCGTTCTGGCGCAACTTCCAGGTGAAGTACCGCGAGATCAACGACCTGCACAAGCAGATGCTTCGGACGTCGGCCGCGGTCTCCGCCATGCCGGCGGGAGCGGATCCGAGCGACTGCCCTCGATCACCTGTACCAGGGCCAGTCGAACGATTGCTACTGGCACGGCCTCTTCGGAGGGATCTACATCAGCCACATGCGCCTGGCGACCTACGAGCACCTGATCGCCGCCGAGGATCTCGCCGACACCGCCGCGGGGCGTCGGGCCACGGGAGAGCTGATCGACCTCGACATGGACGGACTCGATGATGTCCGCCTGGCCGACATCGGGCAGGTCGTGACCGTGGACCTATCCGAGGGCGGCGGCATCGGGGGCTGGGACATCCGTCCGGTGCGTCACGCCCTTGCCGCGGTCATGCGCCGCCGTCCGGAGGCGTATCACGAGACCCTTCGAGCCCACGAATCGGCCCTGGCGGACGGATCCGGTCATGCCGGCACGACCGATGACGGCGCCCCCACGTCCATCCACGACCGGGTCCTGACCAAGGAGCCGGGCCTGGCCGATCGGCTGCACTACGACGGCCACGAGCGGCGCTCGGGACTCGTCCGGTTCCTCGGGTCGGACGACGACGCCTGCCGACTGGGCGAACGCGACCGCCACCGACCTGGGCGACTTCGTCGATGGGGCCTTCGAGGTGACCAGCCTGGCGCCGGGCCTCGTGGAGCTGACTCGTGACGGCGGGGTCACGGACGCGGCGGGCGAGCGACACGCAGTTCGGGTGGTCCGCACGATCGAGACCGGCGGCGACCGGCGATCCCCCACCCTGCGGCAGACCGTGGTGGTCGAGAATCGCTCCGAGCGCCCGCTCCGTGCACGGCTCGGGTCCGAATGGACGCTGACGATGCTGGGCGGCGGCGGCAACCCCTCGGCCTGGTGGGACGTGGACGGGGTCCGGACGGCCCATGACGGCACGGGCCAGGCCTCCGGGATCCTCACCATCGGACAGGGCAACGACTACGTCGGCGTCTCGATCGCTACCACGGCCTCGGCTCCTGTCGACGCCTGGTGGGCGCCGGTCGAGACGATCTCCAACTCCGAAGGCGGGTTCGAGCGTGTCTATCAGGGCAGCGGCCTATTCCTGAGTCAGGCGATCGACCTCGCGGCCGGCGAAGCGGCCCGGCTCGTGGTGTCCCACGCGGTCTCGACCACCGTGGACCGGGCAGACGCCGAGGCCTGAGCGCCCGGTCGCAACCGCTCGGTCCGGACCCCTTGACCTTGCTATCGTGGGCGGGGCGATGAGCCGACCGGACGCGCCCCCGATCCCGAGCCCCGTCATGGCGCCTGGCCCGCTCGATGTCGAGCGCGACTCAGACGTCCCGATCTCCACCCAGATCTACTGGCAACTCGCCTACCAGATCGACTCGGGCCGACTCCTGCCGGGCGCACGACTCCTGCCGGTCCGCGAGCTGGGCGCTGCCCTGCGGGTCAACCCGAACACGATCCGGGCCGTCTACCGACGCCTGGCCGATGCGGGCTACGTGACCAGCCGGCACGGCGCCGGCACCCACGTCTCGGCGCGACCGCCGCAACGGCGCGGCGCGGAAGCGCTCGCCGGCATCGTCGCCGAGATGCTCCGCCGCGCCGCCCAGGCAGGCTTCACCGCCGACGAGGTGGCGACGGCCACGTTCGCCGCGGCATCGGAACGCAAGCGGCCGGGGCCGCTCGTCCGGGTCCTCTACGCGGAATGCACCAGCGCCGACGCGGGCTACGACGCGGAACGCCTCGTGAACGAGTTCCCGGGCCTCATCGAAGCCGAGGGCGCGCTCCTTGACGACGTCCCGGACCGCCTGGACCGCTTCCACTATGACCTGGTCGCCACGACGACCTTCCATGGCGAGGAGGCCCAGGCGCTGGTCGCCGGACGTATCCCGGTCGTGGCGATGGTCGTCGGCCCGGGCTACGTGGAGCTGGTGCACGAGATCGCGGGCCTGCCGCGAGGCTCGTGCGTCGGCTTGATCTGCGCCTCGGAGCGCGGGACCGACAACATCCGCGAAACGCTCAACCTGGCCGGCACGCGCGACGTGACCATCGTGTCGGCAGTGCTCGACGCCACCGACGACCTGAGCGTCGTCGACCAGACGGCGGACCTCATCCTGATGTCGCGCGAAGCCATGGCGGCCGGTCTGGAGGGTCGGCTGTCCCGGCCAGAGCGGATCCGGGCGTGGAGCTACGAGTTCGACCCATCCGGTCTGGAGTTGCTGCGTCGGGCCATCGACCACGCTGCGACCGCCATGCCGCCGCAGGTCGCACGACCTGATGCGCGAGTTCCACGTCCAGCGCGCTTGCCCGAGCCCGCTACGACGTCGAAGGCGCGCTGCTCGGCGTCCGAGGTGACCTGGTCGTCACCGACGTCCTGGGCATCAGGCGGCTCGCGGATCGGATGAACGAGCTGCGGGAGCCGGGCGCCGCATCGGTCTCCGCAGGCGAGATCGCAGCGCTGGGCCTGATCCACGAGATCGGCCACCTGTTGATCGCGCGGTACGAGGCAGACCGGCGGCCGAACGCGCTGACCAACGCGCTGGCGACACTCGACACGGGGCTCGGCCCCGACGCCGTGCGCCTGCTCGACCGATTCGGCCAGGAGTTCCCCGGCACGGGTCCCGTCCCGGAGCCGCCGCGTGACCGGCTCGAGGAGCTGCTGCTCATCCGCGTCGCCAACGAGAACCCGGCCATCGGACCGCTGCGCGAACTCGTCGACGACAGGGAACTGGCCCGCTCCACTCGCTACATCGAGGCGATCGCCCGGTTGGAGTCTGCCTTCGCGGAAGGGCCGCCCGTCATCGACGGCGGCGAGACGCTCCTCGAGATGATGCGCGCGCCCGGCCCGCCACTCCCCGACGTCGCTGGCCGGCCAGCTCCGCTACATCCGCGACAGCTGGGGGCCGATCCTCGGGGCCGCCCTCGCCGATCTCATCGGCCGGCTGGAGATCGCCATCGGGATCCTGGCCGAGGAGAAGCGGGCCATGATGCTGCCGCTTCGGAGCCGGACCAGGCGGGCCCGGCCGGGGCCGGACCGAGGCGCCCACGATGGGCGGCCTGGCCGACGAGCCGGAGGGGTTCTCGTCGGACTCGGCGTGGATGCCCCAGGTCGTCTTGATGGCCAAGAGCACCTACGTCTGGCTGGACCAGCTGTCACGGGAACATGGCCGGGATATCCGCACGCTCGACGCGATCCCGGACGAGGAGCTGGACAAGCTGGCCGGCTGGGGCGTCACCGGACTCTGGCTGATCGGCCTGTGGGAGCGCTCGACCGCGTCGGAGCGGATCAAGCGGATGCGCGGCAACCCGGACGCGGTCGCCTCCGCCTATTCGCTGGACGACTACCGGATCGCGGACGACCTCGGCGGCGAGGGGGCCTACGCCAACCTGCGCGACCGGGCCTGGACGCGGGGCATCCGGCTGGCCAGCGACATGGTGCCCAACCACATGGGCATCGACTCGCGCTGGGTCGTGGACCATCCCGAGTGGTTCCTGTCGCTCCCCTACCCGCCGTACCCGGCCTACACGTTCACGGGCGCGGACCTGTCGTCCGATGAGCCGTGTCGGGATCGTCCTGGAGGACCACTACTGGGACGACAGCGATGCCGCGGTCGTGTTCAAGCGGTTCGACCGGCAGACCGGCGACGAGCGCTACGTCTACCACGGCAACGATGGCACCAGCTTCCCGTGGAACGACACCGCGCAGCTGGACTTCCTGTCCGCGGCCGTCCGTGAGCACGTCATCCAGACGATCCTGGACGTGGCCCGGCGCTTCCCGATCATCCGCTTCGATGCCGCCATGGTGCTCGCCAAGAAGCACGTCCGGCGGCTGTGGTGGCCGGAGCCCGGGGCCGGCGACGGCATCCCCTCACGAGCCGAGCACGCCATCTCGAAGGCCGACTTCGACGCGCGCATGCCGGCCGAGTTCTGGCGCGAGGTCGTGGATCGCGTCGCCGCCGAGGTCCCGGGCACGCTCCTGCTGGCCGAGGCGTTCTGGATGCTGGAGGGCTATTTCGTCCGTACGCTCGGGATGCATCGCGTCTACAACAGCGCGTTCATGCACATGCTGCGCGACGAGAACGGTGCCGGCTATCGGCGCCTGCTCCGCGAGACCCTGGAGTTCGACCCGGAGATCCTCAAGCGCTACGTCAACTTCATGAGCAACCCGGACGAGGAGACCGCGCTCGAGCAGTTCGGCAAGGGCGACAAGTACTTCGGCGTGTCGATGGTCATGGCGACCATGCCGGGCCTGCCGATGCTGGGCCACGGCCAGGTCCAGGGGTTCGGCGAGAAGTACGGGATGGAGTACCGCCGAGCCACGCTGGACGAGCGGCCGGATCAGTGGCTCGTCGAGCGACACGAGCGGGAGATCTTCCCGCTGCTGCACCGACGCGCCTGGTTCGCCGAGGCACGCGACTTCCTGCTGTACGACTTCGTGCGCGACGGCCGCGTCGACGAGCACGTCCTCGCCTACTCGAACGGGAGCGGGCCGCAGCGCTCGCTCGTCGTGTATCACGACCGGTTCGCCGACGACGTCGGGCTCGATCCGCGACTCGGCGAGCCTATGCGGTCAAGGCGGCCGACGGCTCGAAGCGACTCGTCCGGCGATCGCTGGCCGAGGGCCTTGGATTGCCGAACGACGCGGCGGCATTCGTGGTGTTCCGTGACGCGCGGACCGGGCTGGAGTACCTGCGCTCATGCCGCGAATTGTGGGAGCGTGGGCTGACGATCTCGCTGGAGGCGTACGGCGGCCACGTGTTCTGGGAGTTCCGTGAGGTGTGGGACGGCGTCGCGGGCCAGTGGGCGCGCCTGGCCGAGCGACTGGCCGGTACCGGCGTCCGTTCCCTTGACAATTCATTCCGCGAACTGCAACTGGAGCCGGTCCACCGCCCGCTGCGGGCGATCTTCACCGACGGCCAGGTCCGCGCCGTGCTCGACCGCGAGGCGAGCCCGGCACAGGTCAAGGACCTGGAGCGTCGTTTCGGGGCCTTCCTGACCGCCGTCACGGACGCCACCGGCGTCTCGGGCGACGCCGCCGCCCTGGCGGCTGCCGCACGCCAGCGCCTCGCGCGGACGTTCGCGGACACGTCGCTGATCGACGGCCTGGATCGACGCGACCGGGCGGTCCTGCTGGTGTGGCTTGCGCTCGCCCGGATGGGTGAGCTGGCGCCAGGGTCGGACGTCCCGGCCACGAGTCGGGCGTGGTATGACGAACTGCGCCTCCCCGGCGCGCTGGCGGCAGGGCTCCGGGAGGCGGGTCTGGATGAGGCGGACGCCTGGGCGGTCACGGATCTTGTCCGCGTCCTGCTGGCGTTGCCGCGACCGTCCGGCCTGCGCGGGCCGGCCCGCACCGCGGATGGCCGCCTCATCGACCAATGGCTCGCGCGCGACCTGGTGCGGACGGCGATCGGCCTCAACACCTGGCAGGGTGTGGAGTACCTGGACCGCGACCGGTTCGAGACGATGCTGCGCTGGGCCGTGCGCCTCGACGCCATCGAAGCCGGGACGGACGGGTGGGACGACGACGGCTCACTGTCGAAGTCGCGCCGGCGAAGGCGCGGCCGAAGCCGGACCTTGCGGCACGGCTCGGCGCGAAGGCCGAGGAGGCCGACTACCGGGTGGACCGGCTCCTCGCCCTGCTCGCCCCGACCAGCCGGCTGCGAAACGAGCGACTCCCGCACCGAAGCGCCGCTGACCGCCCGGCCGATGCTCAGCCCGGGTCCGGCCGGCGGAACCCGGTCCAGGTGCCCGCCAGCCACTCGGACTCGAGGCGATCCATGATCGCGTCCAGTCGTGGCCCTTCCAGGTCCGGATAGAGCCGTCGAAGCAGGAAGCGGGCGCGCTCGAGTTCGGTCATCGCCCCGGCCCGATCGGCCTGCGCCCAGACGCGCGCGAACCCGGTGGCCCGGAGGCGTACATGGGCCGACCGACGGCCGGCCAGGCCGGCTTCGATCAATCGCCTGTCCAGGAGTGCCTGATCGCTACCGATCGCCACGGATCCGCTCCACCAACTGATCGATCCCCAGCACGCCTGCGAACCGCTCGATGTACGCCCAATCCAGGTCCGGCTGGAGGCGCACGACTGAGGCAGAGTCTCGCACCTGTCGCTCCGACGTGCCTCCGTCAGACCAACTCAGCTTCGCCAGGATGAGGTCCTCGGGACTGATGAACCAGGCCGATCCCAGGGCAGGATCGTCAACAAGGCGGCGCCGCTCGAATGCGGAGACACCCCAAACGTCCGTGCGTCGCATGATCAGGTCGGCCTTGTGCACCTCGGTGCGATGGATCACGGCCCCGTACCCACGCCCATCGACGATGATCAGGTCATTGACCAGATAGGCGTCCTCGAACGCGGGCCTGATGACTGACTCGTACTGCTCCGGAGCGAGATCCGTGACGATGTCGATGTCCAGGGTCTGCCGTGGTTCTGCCCAGACCGCGAGGGCCTCTGAGCCCGTGACGTAGTAGCCGACGCCGGCTCGGGTCAAGCGATCGAGGACGTCTCGCTCGATGTTCACCGTTGGAGTGCTTCGGATCTGGCCACGCGTCTACAGGACGCCCATCGCCTCGAGGTCGTCGCGGAAGTCCCAGCCACGCGAGTCGCCCGGTTCGATACGGACGACCGTCCCGCCGTAGCTCGTCGTCGTAGTAGGCGGCGCCCGCCTCGCCCACATAGCGTGTGGCGATCCGCCGGACCGAGGGGCCGTACGGGACGTCGAGCAGCGTGGCGATCCCGCGCATCTCGAAACCGCGGTAGGGGAAGTCGTCCTCGCTGACCACGATCGTGACGCGCGGGTCGCGCGCGAGATGCTTGAGCTTGCCGTCACCCGCCGCCATCCCGAGCGTGAACCCGCCATCCTCCCAGATGTACCAGATGGGTGACAGCAGGACCGTCCCGTCCTTGCGGATGGTGGCCAGCGTCGCCAGGCGGACCTCGTCGAGGAGGCCGCCGAGCTGGTCCGGTGTCAGTCCGCGGTTCACCCCGGCATCGTAGCAGCGGCACGACTACCATCCATCCATGCCAGCGCAGACGTGGGTGGAGCCGGTCGTCCTGACGGGCACACGGATCCGGATGGAGCCGCTGGCCGAGGAGCACTTCGCCGGACTGTGCGACCTGGGCTTCGATGCGCCGGTCTGGCGCTGGACGATCATGGGCGAGCAGGACGAGGCCGGCCTCCGGCGGTGGGTGGACACGGCGCTCGCGAACCAGGCCGCCGGGACGGAGCGGCCGTTCGCGACGATCGATATCGCCAGCGGCCGGGTCATCGGCAGCAGTCGCTACATGTCGATCGCGCCCGAACACAAGCGGCTGGAGATCGGCTGGACGTGGGTCGGCGTCGGCATACCAGCGGAACGGGCCGGAACCGCGAGGCGAAGTTGCTCCAGCTGACGCACGCCTTCGAGACGCTCGGCGCCAACCGCGTGGAGTTCAAGGCGCACGCCCGAAACGTGCAATCACGGACCGCCCTGCTGGGGATCGGGGCGACCTTCGAGGGCGTCCACCGGAACCACTCGATCATGCCGGACGGCTCACTCCGCGACTCGGCCTGGTTCAGCGTCATCAAGGAGGAATGGCCGCAAGTCAAGGCCCACCTCCGGGGACTATTGGACCGATGAGCGACGGCGCCGACCTCCTGCTGATCAATGGACGCGTGTTCCAGGCGTTCGGGCCACGCGAGATCGTCCCGTACGGCTCGGATATCGGACCTCGCCCGGTCGCCGGGGCGAGCTCGGTCGCGATCGTGGGCGGGCGCATCGCCTGGGTCGGCCGCCAGGACGACGGCCTGCGCGACTGGCAGGGGGAACGCACGGAGGTCGTGGACGCGAAGGGCGGCCTGATCACCGCCGGCTTCGATGATGCCCACATCCACGTCGTCGGCGGGGCGCAGGAGCTGGGCGACGTGGACCTCTTCCAGCTCGAGAGCGTCGACGCCATCCAGCGGACCATCGCCGCGCACGCCTCTGCCAACCCCGACCACCCCTGGGTCAAGGGCCGGGGCTGGATGTACGTCCCGTTCCCGGGCGGGCTACCCACGAAGGAGCAGCTTGACGCCGTGGTCCCGGATCGGCCGGCGTTCATGCGCTGCTACGACGGCCATACCGGCTGGGCGAACAGCGCCGCCCTGCGCCTGGCCGGCATCGACCGCGACACGCCGGACCCTCGCGACGGCGTCATCGTGCGGGACCCGGTCACCGGCGAGGCGACGGGTGCGCTCAAGGAGGGCGCCCAGGAACTGGTCAGGCGATGCATCCCGGCGCCTTCCACCGACGAGACGCTGGCGGCGATGCGGGCAAGTCTCGCCGCGATGCACAGGGCGGGCATCACCGCGATCCAGGATGCCTGGACCGAGCCCGCCGAACTCGAACTCTGGCGAACGCTGCGGGATGCCGGCGACCTGCGCCATCGGACCCGACTCGCCCTCCCGATGCGACCCGACCAGTCCCTGGACGACTGGTCGGCCACGCCTGGACGAATTCGAGACCTCGTGCGCCGACCTGCGCGGCGGCGAGTGGCTGGATGTCGGGATCCTCAAGGGGTTCGCCGACGGCGTCATCGAGGCCAGGACCGCGTTCATGCTGACGCCGTACGAGGATGACACCTCCACCGGTCTGCCGGAGTGGGAGGCGGACCAGCTGGACGCGTTCGTGGCCGAGGCGGACCGCCGTGGCTGGCAGCTGGAGATCCACGCGATCGGGGACGGCGGGATCCGGATGGTCCTCGATTCGTACGAGCGAGCCGCGTCGGCCAACCCGGCTCGCGATCGACGGCACCGCGTCGAGCACATCGAGACCATCACGCGGGCAGACATCCCGCGTTTCGGCCGGCTCGGGGTCATCGCCTCGATGCAGCCGTACCACGCCGATCCATCGCCCAACCAGATCGACACCTGGGCGGGCAACATCGGCAAGGAACGAGCCGGCCAGGCCTGGTCGTGGTCGTCGATCCGGCGCGAGGGCGGTGTCGTCGCCCTCGGATCGGACTGGCCGGTCGTGCCGTTCGACCCGATGCTCGCCCTGAACTCCGCCGTGAATCGCCAGACGGTCCAGGGGCAGCCGCCGGGTGGCTGGCTGCCGTCCGAGAAGCTGTCACTCCCGGAGGCCCTGTCCGCCTACGGCCACGGATCCGCGTATGCCGCCTTCGCGGAACACGAGCGCGGGACGGTCCGGGCGGGAGCTCTCGCCGACCTCGTCGTGCTGGACCGCGATATCCTCGCCTACGGACCGTCCGCGATCATCGGGACCCAGGTGGCCCTCACCGTCGTCGGCGGCCAGGTCGTCCATCGCTCGAAGGAGCTGTGATGAAACACTTCGTGATCGGCGCGATCGCCGCAGCCATCGCGTTCTACGGGCTGACCCGGTTCCTGCCGGACCTGTTCACCTTCACGGGCGAGACCCAGGGACTGATCGTGCTCGGCGTCATCTTCGGCGTCGTGAACGGCCTCATCGGCCCCGTCGTGAAGGTCCTGTCGCTGCCACTGTCGGTCATGACGATGGGGTTGGCCGGCATCCTCGTGAATGCCGGCCTGCTGGTGCTGGTCGCATTGATCGCGAACTCGACCGGCTTCCCGCTGTCGATCGGTGGGTTTCCGCCAGACCTGACTGCCGACACGCTCGTCGCCGCCATCGTGGGGTCCACGGTCATCGGCGTCGTCACGGGAGTGGTCAACGCCATCGTTCCGTGACGGAGCGCCTCGACGCGATCGCCCCGGCGCTCCGCCTCGCCGCCCGCCGGTTCGGGACGCCCGTCTACGTCACGGACCTTGCGACGATCGCCGGAGCGGCGGCCGAGCTGCGTGAGGCGTTCCCGGACCCGTGGCTTCGCAGCTACTCGGTCAAGGCGAACGACGTCCCGGCCGTCATCGCCGCAGTAGCCGCTCACGGGTTCGGGGCGAACGTCGTGTCGCGCGGCGAATGGGCGGCGGCCACGAGAGCCGGCGTGCCGAACGAACGGATCACGCTCGAGGGGATCGGCAAGACGACGGCGGACCTGCGGGCGGCGGCGCGAGCGGCCCAGGGTGGCCAACCGTTGCGTTGGGTGGCGATCGAGTCGCCCGAGGAGGCGGCTGCCCTGGCATCGCTGGTTCGAGGCGGTGGCGGCGATCGGCCGCGCCTGGACGTGCTGTATCGGCTCAACCCGGACGTCTCCCCGGAGACCCAGCCGGGGCTCGCGGTGGGCGCCGGTGGCTCCAAGTTCGGGATGACCGAGATGGAGGTCGCGGACGCCATCGATCGCGGCGGCGGGCCGGATGGACCGCTTCGTCCGCGCGGGATCCATCTCCACGTCGGTTCACAACTGGGAGCCGTCGACGCCTGGCGCGATGCCGTCCGCCGGGGACTGGCCGTGACCGCCCTGTGGCGCGGCTCGATCGAGACCTTCGACACGCTCGATGTCGGGGGCGGCTTCCCGGTCTTCGGATCTGAGCGTCCCTGCGCCGGGGCCGGATCGCTTCGCCCGCGAAGTGCCGACACTGCTCGAGGCGACGCCAGCCGACCGCCGGCCGACCCGCCTCGCCATCGAACCTGGGCGCTTCCTGGTGGCTCGCTCGGGCTGGCTACTGGCACGCGTCCTGCACGTTCGCGATCGCGGCGGGCGGCAGGTCGTCCTCGATGCCGGGATGACCGAACTCATCCGGCCCGCGCTGTACGGCGCCTGGCATCGGATCGTGGCCCTGACCTCGCTCGGCCGGGCGGTGGGCCGGGCGCGACGGCGATGTTTCGGCCGAAGCCACACTCGAGCCCGCCCATGTCGAAGGGCCGATCTGCGAGTCCACCGATTCCCTCGGAACGCATGACCTGCCGCCGCTGCGCCGGGGAGACCTGGTCGCCATCGCCGACGCCGGCGCCTACGCGGCGTCGCAGTCCTCCACCTACAACGGTCGGCCCCGGCCGCCGCAGGTCCTGCTCGACCCGGACGGGGCGCTGGTCGTCGGTCGCCGACGCGGCGCGCTCGTCGGGTAGGCTGCAGCCATGGATGACTGCCTCGGGCGCCGCCGCGCGTGTCGCACTGTCGCTGCTCGGCCGCGTTGGTGTGGCTGCTCGCGGTCGGACTCGGGCCGGTCGCCGCCGCCGAGCCCGAGCTGCCCGGGCCTCCATTCCCCGAGCCGGTGACGAACCAGGCGGTCTACGACTACGCCGGCATCCTCTCGCCCGACGCGATCGCCAGGGCCGAGGCGACGATCGATGCCATCGAGGAGCGGACCGCGGCCGAGGTCGTCGTCTACACCCAGGCGGCGGGGACGTACGACCTGTCGACCGATGGGACCAATGCGAAGGCTCGAAAGCTGATCGACCAGTGGGGCATCGGGCGGGCCGGCTTCAACGACGGCATGGTGATCTTCTTCGACATGGACCCCAGCCTGGAGCACGGCCAGGTCCAGCTGTACGCCGCACCCGGCTTCGAGGCGACGTTCCTGTCGAACTCCGAGCGCCAGTCGATCTTCGAGAACGACATGCTCCCGTACCTGCAGTCGGCCGACTTCGATGGCGCGGTCGACGTGGCTCTCGCGAAGGTCGATGCGGCCGCCACCGCCGAACACGCCGCGTCATTGCAGGTCGCGCGGCAGGTCAATGCCGCGGTCGGGCTCCTGGTGGCGCCGATCATCTTCATGGGCCTGTCCGGTTGGGCCTTCCTGTCATGGCGCCGCTACGGCAAGGACCCGGTCTACCTGGACGATCCCTCGATCCTGCATGCCGGCGCCCCCGCCCGACCTGACCGCCGCCTCGGGAGCGCTGGTCATGGACGGCAAGACCTCGCGGCGGGCGCTCACGACGGCGATGCTGGACCTTGCCAGTCGAGGGAAGATCGCGTTCCGCGAGGACAAGGGTTTCATGAGCCACAAGGTCGATATCGACGTCGACCCGCCTGAGGGCGACGCGACGATGGAGGCGCAACGGCGCCTCAACGAGCGGCGACCTACCGGACCGGCTGAAGCCCTTGCGTTGAAGGAACTTCGAACGCTGGCCAGGGCGGACAGCGACTCGATCATCACGTCCGATCGACTGCCCGAGTTCGGCTCGTCCGTGGCCGACTTCGACAAGGCCCTGGAGGACCACGTCGTCAAGCGCGGCTGGTTCGGCGAGAGGCCCAGCAAGGTCGTCAGCCGCTGGGCGGGGCGTGGCGTGCTGGCCATGTTTGCCGGGATCGGGCTGCTGTTCGCGGGCTTCTTCATCACCGCGTCCGGTCTGGTCCTCATCGGGGCTGCGGCCATCGCCGGCTCGATCGTCATGCTCGTCCTCGCCCAGAGCATGCCGGCCGTCACCATGCCCGGCGCGATGATCCGCGCGATGCTGGCGGCCTACCGGCGAACGCTCGAGAAGACCATGGCCCAGGCACGATCCATGCAGGAGGTCGTGGACGGGGCGGGTCTGACGTGGCTGGAGACGCCGGACCAGGCCGTCGTGTGGGGCACCGCGCTCGGGCTCCAGCACGAGATCGAGCAGGTCCTCGAGCGCAGCCTGGCGGACCTCGAGGAGGGAACCGCGGCCGCCTCGTCGCTGTACTTCCCGGGCTGGTATCAGACGTCGAGTGGGTCGTCGTTCGCGGGTGGGGCCGCCCTCGGAAGCGGGGCGAGTGTCTTCTCCGACTCGCGCGATCCCGGACCTTGGCGGGATGATGTCGGCGCTGGGCACCATCGGCAACGCGCCGTCCTCGTCCGGGGGTGGCGGCGGGGTCGGTTCGGCGGCGGGAGTAGCGGCGGCGGGGGCGGGGGCGCGGGCGGCGGCTTCTAGGTTCTGACGGGTTGCACGCGAGAGCCTGTTTCCTGCCGCGAACGAGCATTCGGCTCCACTTCTGGCAGGCAACCCCAGGCGGGCACTCGTCACCCACCCTGCGCAGGCCAAGCCCAACCCAGAGCGTGCGGGCCGACACGGGCTTCCTCGCCCGCCGGTACACTCCGCCCATGGGTGCTGTCGAAACGATGGAAGACTTCTTCGAGAAGCTGAATGGCGGAGATCGCGAAGGCGCCGTCGCGCTGATGGACGAGATGACCGAGATGCGCGTGCATGTCGGTGACAGCGTCCAGTTGCTGCGCGGCGTCGAGCGCGTCGGAGGGTGGTTCCTGCGCGGCGAATCGGGCCTGCGCATGATCCCCGGCGACATCCGCGATACCGGCAATACCTACGAGGCGGATGTCCTGGTCGTGCGGCCCGGCGCCCCGACCACGCATATCGACGCCACATTCCGCGTGGAAGCCGGCAAGATCACCGCCATCAACATCGCACCCAGGTAGGCCTTGGGCGGCTGGGCACAGGCCAGGCTCGGCGCGTTCTTCCCATACGCGGTGGGCGATCACTAGCGCAAGATCCGCGGGTTCTGCCCATAGGCGCAGGTCCGAGCGTATGGCACCAGGCGCGATCGGCCGACGGGTGCATATCGGCGAAGCGACGGGCAGTCCGGCTAGTGATCGTTGCGGGCATATGGGAATACCTCGCGGCCGGCGCTTCCAGGCCTGAACTACGACGGTGACGGCTCCGCGGACGGGTCCACGATCTCATCCGGCGGCGGAGCTGGGATGATGATCTCGTCGCCGACCGAGATCTTGTTCGGGTTCTTGATCTTCGGGTTCGCCGTCATCACCTGCTCCACGGTCAGGCCGAACTTCTTGGCGATCTTGGTCATGTTGTCGCCTGACTTGACCACGTAGACCGTCGGCGTCGGGGCCGGGACCGGCGTCGGGCTGGGTGAAGCGGTCGCGACCGCGATCGTCGCGCTTGGAGAGGCTGCCGGCCCGCCGTTGTCCTTGCCGCCGATCCCCAGCAGGGCCGGCAGGAAGAACAGCGCGAGTGCGGCGATCCCAAGGGCGCCGGCCAGCAGCAGGACCCGAGGGATGTCGGGCATCCCCGTCCGGGTCTTGATGGTGGGATACGCCTCGTACCGCCGGGCCTTCTCCCACGCTGGCCCTGTCTGGACCGGCCCGGTCGGGAACGGGCGTCCGATCGGCGGTCCGATCGCGCGTCGAACTGACCGATGGCCGTTTCCCGGGACGTGCCGGAGGAAGGGGCGCGAGGAGCTCCGAACCGGCGCCCGAGCTCCGCGACTGGCCGCCGACGAGTCCGGCAAGCTCGGCATCGGCCGGCACCGCTGGCGCACTCGACGGGACGGACGGCGGCAACGGACGGGCATCGTCCGGCGCCGGACCTCCGGCGAGCCAGTCGGCGGCGCTGCCGGCCAACCCCTGGCCTTCGGATCCGCGGCCGCCAGGAAATCCGGCGGTCCACCCGCCGACGAGGACCGAATAACGCCCGCGGCAGCCGCCCCGGTGGCCCAGGGCGGTGGTGCGGCCCAATCGCGTGGCGGGTTCCGGCCGGGCTCGTCCGACTCCGACACGATCGCGGAGTCGGACGCGGGCTCGGTCATGCCATCCGGGGCCGGGTCCGGCGACCTCGGCGCGCACGCTCGCGGACGACGGGCCAGCGGACTCGTCCGAAACCGCCGCACCAGCCCCGGCGGCTGCCGAGGCCGCAACGGCTGCCGAGGCCTCCGCCGACGCCGCTGAGGCCGATCGTGCCTGGGCTGCTTCTCGACGAGCCCATGCCTGGAACGTCGGGCACACCGGAAAGGCGCTCGACAGGCAATACGCCTCCTGGTGGGCGAGCGCGCGCGGCGCCGGACGGACTTCGGCATAGCAGCGATGGGCATGGTCGGGCTCGGTCGCACGCTCGTCGCGTTCATCCTCGTAGGCGATGAACGGGCAGGCGGGGGAACCTTCCATGCTGGTCCGGTCACGGTCGGTCATCGCGCCGATGATACCCGCCGCCGTTCCTGCGCGGCACCTTCGCGACGCGTGGCACCATCGCGCACCAACGCGCTGTCACGCCCGGCTTCGATGGGGCATGCTTCCTCTTGCGCATCCGAAGCGCCCGCTGGACGATGAACCCCAAGCAGAGATGGACTGACCAGAAGATGCCGACACCCGCCGCCGTCGCCGCCCGTGGCGGCCGACTCACCGCCCGGCTGGAGGAGCGCGACGACTACGGCATCGTCCTGCTGCTCATCCTCGCGACGATCATCACGATCTCGCTGGGCCAGGGAGCGCTCGGCCAGTTCATCGGCGTCGCCCTGAGCGGGTTCACGCTGCTGTTCGTGCTGCACACGTCGGGCGCGCGACGCCGTGCCTTCCGGACCGCGTCCGTCATCGTGGCCATCGCCGTGGCCGGTGCCGCCCTGGGCCTGCTCATCGGATTCGAGGACGGCTCGGCCGCGGCCGGCCTCGTCGGCCTGCTCCTGGCCTTCGCCGCCCCGCTCGTGATCGTCCGGCGGATCGCGTCGAGTTCGACGATCACGTTCCGCATCGTGCTCGCCGCCCTGGCCATCTACCTCCTGCTGGGCTTGACCTACAGCTACCTGTACCCGCTGATCAGCTACCTCACGCGGGAGCCGTTCTTCGTCCAGACGACCACCCGGAGTCGATCGACTACGTCTACTTCAGCTACGTGACGTTGACGACCGTGGGCTATGGTGACTTCACCGCCGCCACCAGCACGGGACGGATGATCGCCATCTCCGAGGCCCTCGGCGGACAGCTCTACCTCGTCTCGGCCGTGTCCTTGCTGGTGGCCAACATCGGCCGCTCGATCGACCGCAGCGGACGCGCGACGGGTGGGGTGATCGAGCCGAAGACGCACCGAAGGGCGAGCGGCCGAACGAGGGTGAGGTTTGACGCCGCTGGGAATGGGTCGATGAGTCGCTCGCGCAGACGTCGAGTTGCCAGCCGGGCGTTTGACAGGCTCAGCGGGCGCTCGGACACTTGGGGCGACCCGAGGTAGGACCCGCCCCAGCCATACGCCTCGAAGGAGTGCCATGTCTCGCCTGACTCGATTCCTCGCCCCGACCACCGTCGCCCGCGCCCATTGCGACATCCCGTGTGGCATCTACGACCCGCATGAGGCCGAGATCGCGGCGCGCACCGTCGCCCGCATGGTGGAGCTCATCAACGGCCTCGACGGCAACGACACCGAGACGCGCAACAAGTTCAGCCGCTGCGTCCGGGTCAAGGAAGACCACGCCGAGAAGGTCAAGCACGAGGTCCAGGTCATCTGGTCCGACTACTTCAAGCCGGAGCACCTCGCCGCCCACCCGGACCTTCACGACAAGGTCTGGAAGCTGCTCAAGCTCGCCGGCAAGAACAAGCAGAGCGTCGATGCCGAAGCTGCGGCCCAGCTCGAGGCCGCGGTCAAGGAGTTCAGCGAGATCTTCTGGGCGACCAAGAAGTAGCGAAGGCCGGAGACGGCACGCCATGACCTGCAGCGAAGCCCCGTCGAACGGCGGGGCTTCGGCGATTCCGGGGGCCCTGGCGGATCGCCGTCGCTGAGGCCAGCATGCTGCCGGCCATCGCCGCCGGCGACTGGCTGCTGGTGGATCCCACCATCCTTCGGTGGCCGAGGCGCGGAACGGTGGTCGTCTTCCACGAGCCGGACGGCGGCGAGCTATCGGTGAAGCGGGTCGCGGCAGGCCCGGGCGATCGTGTCCCGTTCGCGGATGGGATCCTTGAGCTGGCCGAGGACGAGGCGTGGCTGCTCAGCGACGCCTCGGACGAGGAGACGTCCGCCGCCGGATTCGGCGAACCGATCGACTCCCGACGCTACGGCCCGGTGCCGCTTGCGTTGCTGGTGGCGCGTGCATGGTTCCGGTATGGCCCTCTGCCGAAGATCGGTCGGATCCCCGCCAGACGCGGCTCGTGAGCAGGGCGGAGACCAAGTGAGTCGTCGGACGACCCGGGTCCTTGCGGCCCTGGCCATCGCGGGCGTCCTGCTCGTGTTGGGCACGTGGCGGCTCACCCCGTTGTGGCCGGGGCCAGGCTTACCCGCGGGCGCGACCCGGCTCACGCTCACCACCCAGGCCCCGCACCTGGTGCCCGCCATGGGCTGCGCGGCGGCACTCCTCGGACCTGTTCGGGTCGCGACGTCAGGCGACGAACTCATCGTCGTATCCGTGGAAACGGGAGAGACGGTCAAGGTCATCTGGCCAGCCGGGTGGGCGGCCTGGCGAGTCGATGGGCGGGCGGAGCTGGTCAGGCGTGATGGTTCGATCGTCGCTCGCGACGGGGACGTGCTGGAGGACCGGTTCGGCGGTGGCGTGGGCGACGACGACGCGTTTCACGTCTGCGACATCGGCAGTTGAAGGTCACCCAGCGCGTCTCCGGGGCCGACCCTCAGGCGCTGAGCGTCAGCCCCGCCGCCACGCAGTCCTCGGCAAAGGCCGCCTGCGCCTCGGCGGTCGGAGACCAGCGGGTCGGGAAGCAGATGATCCGGTCCAGCCCGATCGCCTCGAAGCGCCCCAGGAGATCGATCCGTTCCTGTCCCGCGTCGCGCATCGGCTCGTCGCTGGTATACAGCGAGAACCGGAGCGTGGCAGGATCCCGGCCCTCGGCTTCGCACCTGGCGCGCACGGACGCCATCCGCTCGGCGACCTCGTCGGGCTCCAGGAAGACGTAGTTCAGCTCATCGGCGAAGCGGATCGCGTACCCGGCCGTGACCTTCTGGCCGTTGCCGCCCACGATGATCGGGATCCGCGGTGCCTGAAGGCCCTTGGGAACGTTGTAGGCGCGTCGAACGTGCGCGTACTCGCCTTCGTACGAGGCCTGGCCCGGTTCGAACATCGCCTTGATGACGGCGAGGTGGTCACCGAAGGCAGCCATCCGCTCACCGATCGTCGGGAAGCCGTACCCATAGGCGCGCCACTCGTCTTCCTTCCAGCCGGCGCCGATGCCGAGCTCGAAGCGGCCGCCGCTGATGACGTCGATCGTGGACGACATCTTGGCGGTGAGGGCCGGGTTGCGGAATCCCGTGCAGACCACCATATGACCCAGGCGGACCCGCTCGGTCGCCATCGCGAGCGCGGACAGGACCGAGAACGATTCGAAGGTGATCTCATCGGTCGGCTTTGGCACGGTGTGGAAGTGATCGAAGACCCAGAGCGACTCGAAGCCGAGCGCCTCGGCCTGCTCTGCGAGTTCGACGGTGCGAGTCCAGGCGTCCGCCGGCTGCCAGCCGTCGTACTCACCCTTCCACCCCTGTGGCGACATCAGACCGACCTGCATCGAGAACCTCCGCGTGGGGCTGTGGGATTTGCGTCCGATGTTGACGGTTCGCGCGAGATGCCGCTGCGGACTGGTGCCGCCGACCCTATCCTCGACCGATGATGAACGCCGCCTTCGATGCCGACGCCCCCTTCGACCCGCTCGCGCCGCTGCCCGGACCGCCGGATCCCTGGGCCTACACCGATCAGCCGAGCCTCCGGTCCGGGCCGCCCTACCACTTGACCGATATGATCGCGGCCGAACCGGCGATCGCGCGGCGGATCCTGACCAGCCACCTCGCCGTCGGCGGCCCTGCGGAGGCGCTGGCGGAGGCGGTGCGGGCGGCCGCGCTCGCCGGGGCGCCCGTCGTCGTCACGGGCTGTGGAACGTCCGAGCATGCTGCGCTCGGGGTGGCGGACATCCTCCGTGACGCGGCGCGCGTGGCCGGACTGCCAGGACCGGGCGCAGTCGCGGCGCAGGCGTTCGAGCTGTCCCTGGACCCGCCATCGAGCGGCCTCGTGATCGGCGTCTCGCACGAGGGCGGGACGGGCGCGACCAATGCGGCCCTGGCGGCGGCTCGGAGCTGCTGGGGCACGAACGGCGCTCCTGACGGTCAGTTCGAGGTCACCCGGCGGCGCCGTGGCGGACCCGGCGCTGGTCGTGGAGACCCGCGAGCTGGACCAGAGTTGGTGCCACACGGTGGGCTACATCAGCCCGATGCTGGCGGGTGCGGCCGTCGGGGCGCACCTGTCCGGGCGATCGCTGGACATCGAGGGCGTCGTGGGACTCCTTGCCGTGGGGACCCGGGACGAAGCTGGGGCGGACCGCATCGCCGGGCGCCTGGCCGATGTGGCCCACCTGCTGGTCGTAGCTTCCGGTACTGACCGGACGGCCGGTCGTGAGCTGGTCCTCAAGGTGGAGGAGGCGTCGTGGCTTCCGTCCGCGTTCCGGGACCTCGAGACGTTCCTGCACGGCCACCTGCCGGCGACCGGCGCGGAGACGGGCCTGGTCCTGATCCTGACCGATCGCGAAGGTCGCGCGGAACGGGTCGTGCGGGCGCGACAGGCGCTGGCCGCCGCGCGGGCGATCGGCATCCGGGCCACGGCCATCATCGCCGAAGAACAGGACGCCGCCCTGGACCCGAGCCTCACGCCGGCCGGGCGCCTCCTCGTGCCAGACGCTCCCGGACTCCCCTCCCCGGTCGCAGCGCTGTTCGGGTCGGCCACGCCGCTCCAGCTGGTGACGGAGCGACTGGCCCGTGCCCGCGGCACGAACCCGGACCCGATCCGCCGCGACGACCCGACGTACCTCGCCGCGGCCGACGCCGCGGAGGGCTGACCTTCAGCCGGGCATGGGCGGCGACGGATCGGCCGGCGTCCTTAGCGTCTCGGGCGCGGCCACGAGGAAGTAGGTGGGCATCGGCCCCACGCCGCTGACATCGATGAGGCCGCGCGCTTCGACCGCAAGCGTCCCGGCGACGCGCTCCATCACGGTTTGCGTCACCTGGACGCGTCCCGGCAGCGAGAGGCTTTCCATCCGGCTGGCCAGGTTCACGGTGTCGCCCCACACGTCGTAGATGTACTTCTTCGTGCCGATGACCCCCGCCACCACCGGTCCACAGCTGATGCCGATCCGGAACTGGATCCCGAGCCTGACCGCGCTTTCGATCCGGCCGACGGCCTCGGCCAGGTCGAGCGCCATCGACGCGACCCGGATCGTGTGGTCGTCGGACCGTTCCGTCATCCCGCCCACGACCATGTAGGCGTCACCGATCGTCTTCACCTTCTCGAGCGCGTACCGCTCCACGAGCTCGTCGAAGACGCTGAAGACATCGTTGAGCACACCCACCAGCTCGGCGGGTGACATCGTCGAAGACAGCTGCGTGAACCCGACGATGTCCGCGAACAGCAGGGTCACGTCGTCGAACCGGTCGGCGATGAGCGGCTCGCCGTCGCGCAGGCGCTGGGCGATCGGCCGGGGCAGGATGTTCAGCAGGAGCCGTTCGTTCTCGCCGGCCAGTCGCTCGCGCTCGCGGGCGGCCGTGGTATCGGTGCCGTAGACGTTGACGAAGGCGAACTCCGGGACGTCCACCGGGAGGAGGGCGTAGCTTCGACCGCTCGACTCGACTTCGACCGTCTCGCGGACGGCTCCTCGAGCCAGGTCAAGCAGCTGCCGTCGAAGGACCTTCGGCAAGACATCCCCGATCGACAGGTCGAGGCCGGCGAGGAGGCCGGCGCTCGCGGGGTTGGCGTAGACGAGACGCCCGTCCACCGAGATCCGGAAGACGGGGTTCGGGTTCTGGTCCGGGAACTTGACGATCGCGCGCTCGGCGGTCACGTCCGTCCCGTACAGGTTCGTGAAGGCGAGGTCGGGGATGGGCACCGGCCACACCGCGTAGGTGCGATTGTCCCAGGTGAACTCGACGAAGCCCCGCATCGGAGCGACCGCCTCGAACCGGGCGAGTATCTCCGCCGGGATCCGCTCGCCGACGGTCACCCCCATCGCGCGAAGGACCCCCACGCTGGCCGGATTCGCGTAGATCAGGTGGCCGTCGACATCGAACCGCAGGACCGGGTTCGGGTTGTCATCCGGGAACCGGCTGATCTGGCTGATCTGGTCACCGGACAGCAGCGCGGCGCCCTCGTGCGCCGGCTCGCCGCGCCTAGACACGGCCCACCAGGGCTTCACCCATCACATCGACCATATCGAGATCCCACGGCAGGAAGTCCTGGAGCATGAGCCGCTCGACGCCCGCGTCCGCGTACCGGCCGACCATCGCGCGGGCCTCGTCGGGCGTCCCGATGATCCAGCGGTCGCGGCGCTCCTCCAGCCAGTCATCGCCGCCGGCGGCATCGTCACCGAAGGCCTCCAGCAGGGCCGCCTCCCGCCGGCTGACCTCCTCCGCATCGCGCCCGATGAGCGTGCCGGCCATCGCCGAGCGGGCCATCGTGGCCGGGTCGCGCCCGATCGCCACGCACGCTGCGTCCAGCGCTGCGTAGACCTCGGCGACCTTCGCCGGTCCGGCTGAACTCGTGTTGAACTCGTCCGCCCATCGAGCGGCAAGTCGCAGGCTGCGCGGCGACCCGCCGCCGCCCAGCAGGATCCTCGGCCGGATGACCCCCGACGGCATCACGGGACGCCCCGGCACCTGGACCGGCTTCGGATGGAAGCAGGCGTCCCGGATCGTCACGCTGGGTCCCTCGTACGACCAGCCGTCCGGCTCGCCCCACAGTCCGTGCAGGATCGTCAGTTGCTCCTCGAGCAGGTCCGCCCGCTCCTTGATGTCCGGGAAGGGCAACCCGAGCTGGCTGATGCTCCTCCTCGTTCCAGCCGGCCCCGAGACCCACCTCGACGCGGCCGCCGCTCATCTCGTCCGCGGTCGTGATCACCTTGGCCAGGTTGCCCGGCCGGCGGAAGGTGACCGGTGTCACGAGCACGCCCAGCCCGATCCGGTCCGTGTCGCGACCCAGCCCGGCGATGACCGTCCAGGCATCCGTCGTCGGGCTGCCCGGACGCTCCGGGGAAGCTCGCGTAGTGGTCGGCGCGGAAGAGCGCCTCGAACCCGTTGGCCTCGGCTCGCTTGGCGATCGCGACGTGATCGCCGTACGACAGACCTTGCTGGGCCTCGAGCATGAGGACGAATCGCATCTTGACCTCCTCCGGGCGGGCCGGAACGCTTCACGTTGACAGGATGGTTCGGGTACGTATGATACTTCGCGTGACCCGTACTATCGACTCGACGACAACGATCACCGACGCCCGAACGGACAGTATCCTCGGCGACTTCCGAGCGACGATGACCGAGCTGAAGTGCGTCGGCAGCGAGCGCCTGCTGCGTCAGGGCATCAGCATGACCCAGCTGCACATCCTGCACATGCTGGATCGGCACGGCGAGATGGCGATGAGCCGCCTGGCCGAGGTCCTGGACGTCTCCGTCTCGAACGCCACCGGCCTTGTCGACCGGATGGAGGAGCGCGGACTCATCGCGCGGACGCGCGTCCCGGAGGATCGCCGAGTCGTCCTCGTCCAGGCCACCCCGGAGGGTCGGGCGATGCTCGGCGATGCCGAGGCCCTGCGCGACGACGTCCTCCGAAGGGTCCTGTTGCGGATCGATCCGTCGCACCTCGATGAGATCGCCTGTGCCATGACGGATCTCCGGACCGCCGTCGAAGCCGAAGTCACGGACCCCGCATCGACGATCCACGCTCACGCCACCCAGGCCCACGCCCACGCGAACCTTGTCCACGAACCAACCTGAGGGATCGAACCGACCACATGGAAGCCTTTCCGGCCGGAGTCCGCCGACCACACGCCCACGCTCGCGGAAGATCCCGCCCTCGGACTGGACCCTCGTGCCAAGTTCCGGATCCTGCTGGCCGTCCTGCTGGCCCTGTTCCTGGGCGCCCTGGACCAGACCATCGTCGGAACCGCGTTGCCCACCATCGTCACCCAGCTCGGCGGCAACGAGTACTACGTCTGGGCCGTCACCATCTACCTGCTGACGTCCACGATCACCGTCCCGTTCTACGGCAAGCTGTCTGACCTGTACGGCCGCAAGCCGGTCCTGATGATCGGCATCGTGATCTTCCTGATCGGCTCGGCACTGTCGGGCCTGTCCCAGAGCATGGCCCAGCTCATCCTGTTCCGCGGCATCCAGGGCATCGGCGCCGGCGCGCTGTTCCCGATCTCGCTCGCGGTCATCGGCGACATGTTCACGCCCCAGGAACGTGGCAAGTACCAGGGCCTGTTCGGTGCCGTGTTCGGCATCGCGGCCCTGATCGGCCCGGCCCTCGGCGGCTTCCTGACGGACAACTTCGGCTGGCACTGGATCTTCTACGTCAACATCCCGATCGGCCTCGTCAGCCTCTTCGTCCTTGCCCGGCTCCTGCCGACGGTCAAGCGACCGGACGCCTCACGCAACCTGGACTACCTGGGCGGTGTCGTCTTCATCTTCGCGATCAGTGCCCTGCTCATCGGCCTGACCAACAAGCAGACGTCGGACTGGGCGACACCGCAGGTCGGCGGCCTGCTCGCCATCAGCGCCGTGCTGATCGCGGTCTTCGCGGTCGTCGAACACTTCGCCAAGGAGCCGATCGTCCCGCTGGACCTGTTCCGAGGCCGAACCTATTCGGCGTCGATCGTCTCGACGTTCTTCGTGAGCTTCGGGTTCTTCGCGGCGATCATCTTCCTGCCGCGCTGGTTCCAGGTGGTCCGCGGCGCGAGCGCCACGGAGTCCGGTTACCAGACGCTCCCGCTGCTGATCGGCCTGATCGCCAGCTCGATCATCGCCGGCATCCTCGTATCGAGGACCGGCCGCTACAAGATCATCATCCTGTTCGGCCTCGCGATGATGGCCATCGGGTTCACGCTCATGTCCCAGCTGACCGCCACCACGGAACTGCCGATGCTGTGGCTCTGGATGTTCATCACCGGCATCGGCATCGGGCCCACGCTCTCGGTCTTCACGATCGTGGTCCAGAACGCCGTGTCGTTCCGGTTCCTCGGCGTGGCGACGAGCAACCTGACCTTCTTCCGGCAGATCGGCGGTTCGGTCGGCCTGGCCATCGCCAGCACGGTCTTCGGGACGAAGCTGCTCGAGGAGATCCCCGGACAACTGGTCGTCGCGGGCGTCCCGCAGCCCGTCGTCGATGGGTTCGCCGGCTCGGGCAACCTGGACCTCAACCAGCTCACCGGCGTCGGCGACCTCGGCGCGGCGATCCTGGCCGGGGTCCCGGCGGCGATCCGGCCGGCCATCGAGCCGCTCATCGGCAACATCGTCGACCGGGATCCACCAGGCCTTCAGCATCGCGGTGGCCAGCACGTTCCAGATCGCGGTCGTGACGACGATCGTCGCGTTCGTGGCCGCACTCGCCATCAAGGAGATCCCGCTGCGCGACCACCACGGCGAGGAGCTTCCGGTCCCCGCGCTCGAAGCGGCCGGCGCCAGGCGACATCCCGGCGTCCCCCACCCCGGCCTGACCAGGCGGGCCATGCCCAGGTGCCGAGCACCCCGATCCCGGCTTTCAGGACCGAACCCCCGGCGACACCGCCCGGGGGTTCGACAGTTCGCGTACCATCGGACCCATGGACCGACTCCCGTCACCCGCTCCCTTCCTGCAACGCCTCCAGGCTCCCGGGACCGCTCACGCGCCGTACGTCGACCTGCTGGCCGTCGCCGACCTGCCGGCCGGCACGATGCGCCGTGCCTCGATCGGCGAGGTGGACGTGCTCCTGGCCCACACGGACGACGGCATCGTCGCGACCGAGGATCGCTGTCCGCACATGAGCGCCCCGCTGTCCATCGGCGAGCTGGATGGCTGCATCGTGGCCTGCCCGCTCCACGAGGGTCGCTTCGACCTGCGCTCCGGTGATCCGGCCCAGATGCCCACGACCGGTGGCCTGGACCCCGATGGCGTCTACCACCCGACCTGGACCTCGGGCGGTCGAGCGGACAAGCCCGATGTCCCGGGCAAGAAGGCGGAGGCCCGCCGGCTCACCCGCGTGCGGCGATTCCGCTACTTCCCGGTCGTGATCAAGGATGGGCGCATCCTCGTCGCGCTGCCGGTCGGCGGTGCCGTCGACGAGGCGCTCCAGGCCGCCAGGCCGCCGTACTGACGCGGCGCGACAGTACGGCGGCATGAACCGCTAGCGACTCGCTAGCGACTGGCCCGCGGCGTGAACCGCTAGCGAGGCTCGGTCTCGAGGTCGGCAGGCGGGTTCTTGTCGGTGAACGAGTGGATGAACTCGACCGCCTCGTCCGGGTCGTCCGTCACGTGCAGCAACGCCAGGTCCGTCGCCGAGATCGTCCCCGACGGCTCCAGCGTGTCGCGCATCCAGTCCAGCAGCCCGGACCAGTGGTCACGGCCGACGAGCACGATCGGGAAGTGGCGGACCTTGCCGGTCTGGATGAGCGTGAGGGCCTCGAACAGCTCGTCCATCGTGCCGAAGCCGCCTGGCAGGATCACGAAGCCGTCGGCGTACTTCACGAACATCACCTTGCGGGCGAAGAAGTAGCGGAACTCCACGCCGAGGTCCACGTACTCGTTCAACCCCTGCTCGTGGGGCAGTTCGATGTTGCACCCGACGGACAGGCCGCCGCCCTCGCGGCAGCCGCGGTTGGCGGCCTCCATCGAGCCCGGACCGCCGCCGGTGATCACCGCGTAGCCCGATCCCGCGAGCTTGCGGCCGATCGTTCGCGCCAGCTCGTAGGTAGGGTGGTCGCGCGGCGTTCGGGCGGACCCGAATACGGTGACGGCAGGCCCGATGTTCGCCAGGGCATCGAACCCATCCACGAACTCGGACAGGATGCGCAGGGCCCGCCACGTGTCGGTCTCGAGGAAGTCCGCGCTGGGCCGACGACGAAGGAGTTTCTCGTCCTCGGTGGCCACGCCCTCGCGGTCCATCAGCCGATCGGCTGCCGGGGTCACCGATAGCCGGCCGGCTCGCCTGGGCGCGGGCGTCGTCTCATCCATGCGGCTAGGATGCCACCCGGGAGGTGGTCGTGCGCATCCGCTGGATCGTCATCGTCGCGCTTGGCCTGGTCGGGGCCGTCTGGATCGGCCAGGGGCTGGGGTTCATCCGTGGTTCCAGCTTCATGACCGACGACCTCCGCTGGGCGGCGATCGGTGTGGTGATGGTGGCCGTCGCGGTGATCCTCGCCGTCATCGAGCGGCGCCGGGACGCCCGCCGGAACGGGAGTCCGCCGCCGCCTTGAGCCAGGCCGTCCAGGTCGTCTCTGCCGGACCGCACCGTCACCTCGTTCCCGTGGCGGACCAGGGGGAGCCGGATCAGCCGCGCATCGGCGAGGAGCCGCTGCACGATCTCCGCGTCGTCGAGCCGCATGTGCGCCAGGCCCTTGTCCCTGTAGGCCTTGCCGTCCTCGTCCAGGAGTGCCCTAGCGCCGAGCTTCTGGACGAACCGTTGCAGCTCCCCGGCCGCGATGGGGCGCTTGCGCAGATCGACCGAGTGGACGGCGACCCGCCGCTCGCGAAAGAACCGGAGGGCGGCACGGGTCGCCGATGAGTCGCTGGCGCCGAAGACCTGGATATCGGGCATCTTCTTCGTCGGGGTCTTGGCGAGGGGTGCCGGCACGGGTCAGTCCGCCCCGGAGCGTTCGAGGCGCGAGGCGCACGGGCTTGCTGTGGTTTCGTGCCCGACTGGTGCCTTGTGCATCACATGACCATATGGGACACGCAGGGGGGCCTGCCTGGCCGAACGGTGCACCGGGCGCACACCACGGACATCGAGAGGCTCGCAAGTGGCAGAACGGTGCACGCTCATGCACCCGAGGGACACGATGTGAGGCTTGCTTGGCCCAAATGGTCACCACATGCACAAGGCGCGATGGAGCCGTCGGTATGCCGGGTCGAGCCCAGAGTGTGTCGGGACCCAGCCGATCGACCTGGCAGGCGGGATCGGGCAGCCGGCGAGCCATCGGCACAGCCTATGGCATCGGCCGGAGTCGTGGGTGCGTCCCGAACATCGGCCCACTGGACGTTGCTGACGTCAACGCGGTGCCGTCCGGCTTGATCGTCGCCATCGTCGGGTTGCCGAATCCGGACCCCTCGACTGCGGTGAAGATGATCAGGCTGCCATCCGGGGTCCACGTCGGCTGCACAGCCCGGGTCTCGCCCGCCTTGAAGTCGGTGATCTGGGTCTGACCGGTCCCGTCGGACCTGATCGTGAAGAGATTCGATGGGCCTTCTAGCTGGTCCCACGGTCGCGTGGAGAACACGATCAGGTCCTTGGTCGGGTGCCAGTCCGGATAGGTGGCCAATAGCGCCGGGTCGGTGATCATGCGGACGGCCGATGTCGCCGCGCCGACGTCCACGACTCCGATCTTCACCCCATCGATGTCAGCGGAACTCGTCAGATCCGTCCAGTGTGCAAGCTCCAGGACGATCGCGTTCCCGTTCGGCGACCAGCGAGGGTTCTGGATCGTCGTCAGTCCTTCGGCCTGCGCGATCGTCCTGACCTGGCCGGTCGCGACATCGAGGAGTTCGAGCCGGGACTCGGTAGCCTTGCCGTCGACCTCGTCCCAGCTCGCAAATGCGATCGTCATGCCGTCCCGAGACCATGCCGGAAAGTCGGCATCGTGGCACGGCCCCTGGCAATCGAATACGCGCTCGGCGTTCGCCCCATCGGGTTCGGAGATCCACAGATCGCGCGACGCCCCGTCGGTATCGTCGACCGCGAACGCGAGCCTCATACCATCCGGGCTCCAGTCCGGATGGACCTGCCAGCCGTCGGCCGGGCAGAGGGATGTCGGGCGTGGCCCAATGGTCGTCCTGCCCGTCCGGCCGCACGAGTCGGTTGCCTGCACCGCCTGGGATGGGGCCTTCGTAGACGATCCACGGTTCGTCGGCCGCGATGGAGGGTGCTCCTGGGGATGCCGATGAAGGCGCCGCGGTGGGCGATGCCGACGGCGAGATCTGCGGCGCCTCAGGTGTCGTGGTCGGCGCCGTGATCGATGCCACGGGCCCAGAGGCAGCGTCCCCGGCACTGTTCGCGGCGCACGCCGAAGCGAGGATCGCCACTGAAATGAGCGTGGCGAGGGTACAGATCCGGTTCATGTCATCCTGCAGGCGTTTCGAGGAGCAGCGTCCTGGAGCCACTCGTCGTCATCGGATGATCAGCGCAGTTCCAGACGGGTGATCGCCCGCCATGCCGCCGACCCCGAGGAGCCGCCCGTCGGACAGGTTCGTCCACGCGGCACAGCAGGTGACTGGAAGCGTCCCGGGTAGCGCTGTGACCGTGTCCGAAGCCGGATCGAAGGTCCATAGACGCGATGGGGCGCTGGTCGCTCCCAAGCGGCACGGCGGAGCCCTCCAGGAGCGCCAGACCGTCCGCGGTCCAGGCGACCAAATGCGTCGGGTCCGGCGTCGACCGGCGTGAACCGTCCCGTCGCCGGATCGAACAACGCCGACCAATCACCCAGGATCAGGACGCGTCCATCCGGGAGGGCGGTGGCCTCGAGGCTCCCGATGAACGGCGGTGGCTCCAGGTCGGTCCAGCTCCGACTGACCGGGTCATAGATCGACGCGTACGGATGAAGGACCGGACGGTAGCCGAAGATCAGGTGCCGCCCGTCATCCAGCGACACGTCGAGGGCGGCGGCTTCGAGCGCCGGGTACTCGGCGGCGGTCGTCACCGTCTGGGCGAACGAACCAGTCGTCGGGTCGTACCACACGATGCGGTTCACACCAGGTCCCCCGGTCCAACGAACCCGACCATCGGCAAGCACCTCACCGACCAGACCGTAGAGGTCGATGCCGTCCGGGACCTTGGTCGACGGCGTGAACGACCGGGTCGCCGGGTCGTACAGGAGCGTGAACCGCGTGTACGGCCAGCGCCCATCCCGCTGGCCGCCGGTCGATCCGATGACGAGGACACGACCGTCGGCGAGTCGCACCTGGGAGCCGACCTCGCCTCGCGCTCCCCCGAGACCCATCGAGCCGACGGGCTCGAAGACCCCTTTGCTCGGGTCGTACGAGCTCGGCCGAAACGACCTCTCCATCGCCGGCGCCCCCGGTCACCAGGACCGTCCCGTCGAGCAGCAGGGTCGCCTTCGGCTCGAACCGCGTCTGATCCATCGATCCCGTCGGTTCGACCACCCCGAGCAGATGCAGCGGCGCCGGCTTCGGCAGCCGGGATGCGACGAACAATGACGCGCCAACGGTCGCAAGTACCGCCAGTCCAACGAGCGCGATTCGCAACGCAGGCGAGAGCGCAGGCCACCCCAGAGTCCCCGGACGAGCCGGCCATGCGCCCGGACCCGTGATGATCGCCTGTAGCCCGCGTCGTTGGCCGGCTCCCCGCGCCGAGTCGAAGGCGGTCTCGTGCCAACCCGGCCGGCGCCTGTTGCGGTCCTTCACGCTCGAGCCAGGTCGCAACGAGCCGGTCGAACGGGTCCGTCGTCGTCATGCTGATTGCCCTCCCGCGACCGCGTGTCCGGTCTCCGGCTTCGATGGTGGCGCGCATGGCCCGCATCGCGTGATGCAATCGCGAGCCGACCGTGCCGTACGGCACGTCGAGGATGTCGGCGATCTCGCCGAGTGACAGGCCGACGTAGTGGTGGAGCACGACGACCGTCCGGTGGTCGAGACTCAGGCCGATGAAGGCCCGCTCGAGTTGATCTCGTCGGTCGACATCGTCGATACCGCCGTTTGCCGCGGACAGCGACTCGGACAGGTCGACGATCTTGACTCCGAGCCGACGCTCACGGCGCGACGCCGCGCGACAGAACCGGACCACCGTCCGGTACGTCCACGCCTCGAAGCGACCTGGATCGCGCAGGCTCGGCAGGTCGCGCCAGATCGCGACGAGGGTCTGCTGCACGGCATCCTGGGCCAGGTCAGGGTCACGGACGATGCGAGCCGCAACCAGGTAGAGCTGGCGTGTGACCCCCTGGGCCAGTTCCTCGTACGCCTCGCGATCGCCCTGTTGTGCTCGCTCGACAAGCGCTCGGCTCATTCGGCCACCCATCCATCACGCGACGCCAGAGGGCGCCGTCACCCTATCAGAGACCAGTTCCCGGGCGGTCTTTCAATCGCCACCTCCCCGCGCGGTACCATCGGGGCCACAGGAGGTGCCTTCGTGACGGTCTGGTTCACAGTCAAGCTCGACGACAAGCCGGGGTCGCTCGCCCGCGTCGCGACCGCACTCGCCGAGCGCGGCGTGAACATCACCGGCATCGTCGGCGTCGCGGAGGACACGGACGGCGCCCTCATGCTCACCACGTCCGATGCCGCCCTGACGCGCGAGGCGTTCCTCAGCCTGGGCCTGGCGTTCGAAGAGCACGATCCCACCGGCGGCGTCGAGCCCGACGAGCTCTCGGTGAACGACCTCCGACCCGGCGCGGCCGGCCGAGGTTCGCTCGCCTGATGGCCAAACGGCGAGCCGTCGAGACCGCGGCGCTCCGCTTCGATGTCGTGGACCGACCGGCGGCGATCACGGCGATCGCCGAGCGGGTCGCGCGGCATCAAGGGGCGCATCCGCGGCACTGACCACCGTCAGGCGGCTCGATGGCGACCCGCCCCTCGTCGAGATCGAGCTGGAGGTCGAGGGCGTCTCCGAAAGCGACCTCGTGGCGGCCCTGGAGGGCCTCGATGATGTCCGGGCGGTCCACCTGACTCGCGCCCTGGATCGCGTGTTCGGCAAGCGGATCATCGTCGTCGGCGGTGGCGCGCAGGTCGCCCAGGTCGCCCTCGGCGCGGTGACCGAGGCGGATCGCCACAACCTGCGCGGCGAGCTGATCTCGGTGGACACGATCCCGCTCGTCGGCGAGGAGAACATCGCGGCGGCGGTCCGGGCCGTCGCCGACCTGCCGCGCGCCCGCCTGCTGGTCCTCGCCGGTTCGATCATGGGCGGCGACATCAGCGTGGCCGCGGACGAGCTGCGAGCGGTCGGCATCCCGATCATCGCCCTCAACATGGTCGGCTCGATCACCGATCACGTGGACCTGGTCGTCTCGGACCCGGTCCAGGCCGGCACGATGGCCGTCATGGCCGTCGCCGACACCGCGGCCTTCGACCTCGAGCGCCAGCGCGGTCGCCGCTACTGATGCGCATCGCCACCTGGAACGTCAACTCGCTCAAGGCCCGCCAGGAGGCCGTCGAGAACTGGCTGGAGCGCGCCGCGCCGGACATCCTGCTGATCCAGGAGACGAAGCTGACCGACGACGACGCGCCGGTGATGGCCGTTCGCGATGGCCGGCTACCAGCTGGTCCACCACGGCGAGGGCCGCTGGAACGGCGTCGCGATCGCGGTCCGCAACGGCCTGTCGATCTCGGACATCGTGACCAACTTCGGCGATGGGCCGGTGCGCGACTCCGGGCCTGGCGGCGCGGGCGCCGCGGCCGCGGGCGAGGACGACTTCGATCCGTTCGATGAGGCCCGGATGGTCGCCGCGACCGTCGACGGCCTGCGCGTCGCCAGCGTCTACGTCCCGAACGGCCGGGTCGTGGACTCGCCGTTCTACCTCGGGAAGCTGGCGTGGCTCGACCGGCTCGCGCGCTGGATCCGCGAGTCCGATGCGCTCGACCTCGACGCACCGCACGGCGGCTCGTTCGTGATCGGGGGCGACTTCAACGTGGCGCCCACAGACATCGACGTCTGGGATCCGGCGGCCGCCCACGGCGGCACGCACGTGTCCGAGCGGGAGCGGGCCGCGGTGGCGACCCTGGTGGACCTGGGCCTGACCGACGCCTACCGCGCCAGCGCATGCCGAGACCGGCCGCTACACGTGGTGGGACTACCGGGCCGGCATGTTCCACAAGAACTTCGGGATGCGGATCGACCTGCTGCTCGTCTCCGGTCCGGTCGCCGCGCGGCTCGTGGACGCCGAGATCGATCGGGAAGCGCGCAAGGGACCGCCGGTCCCGTCGGACCACGCGCCGCTGCTCCTGGACCTCGACGAGGCGGGCCGGCCGCTCGATGTCGACTGGAGCGGCGCGCTCAGCCGGATCGCCGCCAGGACTCGCTGACCCCCGTCAGAGACCCGCGGGCTCGCCGAATCAGGAGCTGGCTGATCGGACTGCCCGTGATCGTGTGGCGCGGGATCCAGCCGGTCAGGCCCGCCGGGCGTTCGGACCTGGAGGAAGCCCTCGTGTGACGCGAGGATCTCCACTTCGTCACCCCGGTCCAGCCGGCCGAGCTCCGTCGACCGGAGATCGTCCGGTCCGTCGCCCAGGCGTACGCCTCGATAGCCGATGTGGAACCGCTCGTTTCCCTTGGCGGCGGTCTTCGATCCGGAGGCCTTCGCGTCTGCCTTCCTGGCGGCGTCCTTCTTCGAGTCCGGCTTGGGCTTGGCCGCGAGCAGGGGCGAGATCGCGGGTGCGGGTGCCGCCGGCGCGGCGGCGCCGGCGCGACGGGATCGCGCGGCACGCGGCGCTGCGGACAGGCTTGGCTGGGGCGACGCGCATCCGACGGCGACGGAGGCGGACCCGGCGACCGAGGCGAACGCGAGATCGCCCTCGGCCGGCCCATCCGTCCGACGACGACGCCGCATGAAGACGAACAGCAGGAACAGGCCACCCAGCGTGGTGACCATCAGCGCGAGTGCGGGAGCCGGAGACCCGCCGCCGTCGAGTCCGGGCGTTCCCTTCGAGCCGCCGACGCCGCCGGACCCGCCGTCGCTGCCCCGGCCGTCGGTCGTTCCGCCGATCACGGCCGCGATCGGTCGGCTCGCTGGCCGTGGGGTCTGGGGAGACGGTCGCGGCGCGCGGCGTGGCGGTCGGCTTGTCGGTCGCGGTCGACCGCCGCAACCTTGACGGGCTTGGCCGTGGGCTTGGCGGTCGCCTTCGCAGCGGGTTTGGCCGTGGGCCGGGCGGTCGGCTGCGGCAGTCGGCTTCGCGGTCGGCTTCGGCGTCGGCGCAGCGGTTGCCTTGGGCGTGGGCGCTGGCGTGGGCTTGGGTGTGGGCACCGGGGTCGGGACCGGGGTCGGTTTGGGCGTGGGGACCGGGGTGGGCGTGGGGACCGGGGTCACCGTCACCGACCCGGGCTCCGCGTCCCTGCAGACGATCCCGCCCGTGGAACTGCGGGCCCGGAACGAGTAGCCGGTCGTGCCGAGCGGCATCGTGCGTCGTCAAGGAGTAGACGGTCCCGGAGCCGGACCCGGTCATCGGGTACGAGGTGCCGTTGAAGCGGAGCCGAACCCACGATGGAGCCCGATCCTGGCTGTCCGTGAAGGTCACGGTGAACGTGAAGTTCGTGGCCGTCGTGCCGGTCCCGGGCGATACGCCACCGGAACTCAGCGTGATGTTGTGACCGCCCCGCCGCACGTGAGGGCCAGCGTCGGGGCCACGAACCAGACAAGGGACACGGCCATCCACCCGGCAAGCGCAAGCGCTCCCCCCAGCGTGAACCGTGTTCCCCGTCGATCTCGAACGTGCACGTACCAACCCATGCTTCCGGATGTGGGTCCACGCTACGAGCGCCTTGCGCTGCTGTCCGTAGGGGAAACGTCGCGCCGCCGTGGGTACTTTCGGGCGCGTTCGGCGTGCTCTGGGGCAGAGCGGTGGGGCCTGCGCGGAGGACGCCCGAGGCGTGGCCGGGCCGACCTGCTCAGTCGGCCGGGCGCTCCCGCCTGACGTTGCGCCGTCGGCCCGCGCCAGGCTCCGCGCGACCGCCCGGGTCGGGCGCTGGCGGCAGGACCGGCAGGTCCGTCTGCGACACCAGCCCGGACCGGATGATCGAGCGCAGCTCCTCCTCGACCAGGAGATCGGTCTCGAGCTGGCGGTACTCGGCGAGCCGCCGGTCCACTTCCTCGCACGCGCGCTGGTAGGTGTCCTTGGCACCCGCCTTGATCCACGCCTCGCGGTTGTCGCGATCGACGACGGCGCTGGGCAGGTACAGCTCGTCCGGCCAGTGGGCCGTCGTGTGCGGCGCCATGATCAGGTGCTGGTCGGCCATCAGCTGGTCGATCAGCTCGTCGACCGGCAGGTCGTCGAGCGACCTTGACCTCGCGCACGAAGCGAAGCGCCTGGCGCGCACATCTCGTCGTCGAAGACGAGCTTGGGCAGGCTGAACACGAGCAGGAAGTCGAGCATCCCGGGGCCGGACACGGAGTTGACCCCGGCGAGGGCGGCGATGAGCGCGCTGCCGAACGTCTCGGCGCCGGCCTGCGCGTCGAGGATCGGGCCGTCCGTGCAGGGCCATGTACGACTGGGTCGGCAGGCCGAGCGACTTGCCGACCGCGACGTACGCCGCGTCGAGCTGGAGCGCCTCGATGGCCGACATCGGCGAGCTGGCGATCTTCATGTGGAACGTCGCCGGCGCGCCGCCGAACAGCACCGGCGCGCCGGGCCGGACGATCTGGGCCATCGTGATGCCCGGCCAGCACGTCCGCCGTGTGGAAGACCGTGGCGCCGACGACCGTGACCGGCGCGATCAGGCCCATCAGCGTGACCGGCACGATCTCGACCGGGATCCCCGCCTCGACGCAGTCGATCATGTTCTGGCACGAGTCCTCGCTGTACCGGAAGTTGCCGGTCGCGGTGATCGTGAAGATCGACATCGGGCGGGCGATGAGGTCGGCCCGGTCGTCGCCGGAAGAGCTGCATCATCTCGACCATCCGCGGCACGCCGTGCTCGGTGAACGCGCCGGACACGACCGGCTTCTTCGAGTTCGTCAGGGTCATGTACAGGCGCCAGGCGTCCGAGACCTGCGGCCTCGATGTCGTCGTTCGTCGAGAAGGCCGTGGCGAGGTACGGGATGTTGGTCGAGCCCGTCGGCCAGGCGGACGTACTCGACGAAGTCGGTCGAGTTCGCCAGGCGCGTCTCGCCGGTCCGGTGGTCGAGGACCTTGAGGCCGGACGAGCCCGGGCACGAAGTGGACCCGGTCGCCGCCGAGGTCGGCGTGCGGCTCGCCGTCGCGGTCGTACAGCGACGAACGACGACGGCGCGCGACGCGATGGCGCGCCTCGACGACCTCCCGCGGGAACAGGACCCGCTCGCCGTCGCGGTCGAGCGGCAGGCCGTGCTCGAGGAGCCGCCGGCGCATCTCCGGCCCCGCGGATCTCCATGCCCGACCTCGGCCAGCACGCGCATCGCCTCGTCGACGATCCGGCCGATGAGCTCGGGGTCCAGGATGTTCAGGCTTGGCCGCATGCGCTCGGGCAAGTCGTAGTGGCACGGCCGGGCATGTCCGGCTGCGGCGCTGCCGCCGGCATCGATGCGCAATGGACCGTCGTCAGTCCAGCGTCGACCCGCTCGTGCCAGTGCGGGACGTGGGTGGCGAAGCCGAGGGCCCGGACCTTCGGCTCGAGCGCGACCTGGGCCTCCGGGTCGCCGTGGACGAGGAAGACCCGGCGCGGGAAGCCCGGGTCGCCGGGCCGCTTGCCGGCCGCGAACGTGCCGAGCCAGTCGAGCAGCTCGGGCTCGTCGGCGTGGGCCGAGAAGCCGCTGATCGAGCGGACCTGGCAGCGGACCCGGCGGACCTGGCCGTCGAGCTTGACCGTCTCGCGCGCCGGCCTGGAGGTGCGACGCCGAGCGTGCCCTCGCCCTGGTAGCCGACGAACAGGATCGTGGCGCGTCGGGTCGTCGATGAGGTTGCGCAGGTGGCCGACGACCCGGCCGCCGGTCAGCATCCCGTTCGAGGCCACGATCATGTACGGCCGCGGCGCCCGCGCGATCGCCTGCGACGCCTTGACGTCGTTCGTGACGATCTGGTTCGGGTAGTCGAGCGGCGTCTCGCCGTCGCGCAGGAGCTTCGCGGTCTCCTCGTCGTAGTAGTCGGGGTGGTGGCGGTAGATGTCGGACGCCTTCGAGGCCATCGGCGAGTCGAGGTAGAGCGGCAGGAGCGGGATCTCGCCGCGCTCGATGAGCCGGTCGAGCTCCCAGACGACCTCCTGCGTCCGCCCGATCGCGAACGACGGGACGAGCAGGACGCCGTCCGCCTCGGCGACCATCCGGACGGTCTCGGCGAGGATGCGGATCGCCTCCTCCTCCGGCTCGTGCTCGCGGCCGCCGTAGGTGGACTCGACCAGGACGTAGTCGGCGTCGGTCATCGACGGTCGGGTCGCGCAGGATCGGCGTGCCGGGCCGGCCGAGGTCGCCCGAGAAGACGATGACGCGCTCCTCGCCGCCCTCGTGCTCCGTGACGCGCAGCCGGATGATCGCCGAGCCGAGGATGTGGCCGGCGTCGACGAACGTGGCGTGGATCCCCGGCGCGACCTCGACGCTCCTCGTCGTAGCGGAGCGGCGCGAACTGCGGCAGCGACCGCTCGGCGTCCTTGCCGTGTAGAGCGGCGCGTCGAGGTCGATGTCCAGCGGCGGCGGCTGGGCGCGCAGGTCCGCCTCGGGGTCGCGCGGCCAGCGACGGCGCGGCGCGGACCGGGCGACGGCCGCGGGCGCGGGCGCGGCGCCGCGCTTCGATGGTCGCGGCCGACGTGGTCGCCTTCGCCCGCTTCCGCGCAGCGTCGATGGCCGCCTGCAGTGGTCGTCCTCGTCCCGGCGGTCGTCGGCGGCGACCTTGTCCGGGTGGCGCTTCTCCCAGCGCGCTCGCGCTTGGCGAACTCCTCGTGGAGCTTGCCCGAGTCGAGCAGGACGAGCGTGGCCAGCTCGACGGTGCCGGCCGTCGCGTGGATCGGGCCGCGGATAGCCCTCCTTGACGAGCAGCGGCAGCAGCCCGCAGTGGTCGAGGTGGGCGTGGGTCAGCAGGACCGCGTCGAGCTCGGCGGGGTCGTACGCGAACGGGATCCGGTTGCGGATCGATTCGTTCGGGCTGCCCTGGAACATCCCGCAGTCGATGAGGACGCGGGCGCGCTCCGTGGTCGAGCAGGAACTGGGAGCCGGTGACCGTGGTCGCCCCGCCGAGGAAGTGGATGTCCATGCCTGGCATGGTGACAGGCGCGCACGCACGCCGCGTGACCCGTCCGCCACCCCCGCGCGTATCCTCCGACGATGGACGCGGCCGGCATCGAACCGATCGATGACGCCTTCGCCGGTCTGCTGTCGGCGCTTCGGCGACCTGGTCGTCGCCCGGACGCCGCGGCGAGCCGGCCGAGCCGCAGCTCGGATCGACGATCGCCCTGGCCCGCCGCTATCGGTCGCGGCGTCGCGCGTTCGATGCGTCTCCTGGCGGCTTCGAGTCTGCCGATCGACGACGACGCCGGTCGTGCGCGCGCTCGCCAACATGCGGGCAGCGCTCGAATGGATGGACGAGCTGGAGCCGACCCCCGGCGCCAGAGCCGACCGTCGGGTGGACGGCAGCGACGAGGACCCGTCGATCCGGGCGCTTCGGGTGTCGATGTACCGCCGCTATGGCACCGCCGCCAGCCGGATCCGGGTGGGCGGCGAATCGATCGATCGGCTGACCGCGCTGGCCCGGCTCGGGAGCGAACCGGACCCGGGCGCGCGTCGCGCGATCTTCGAGGCGATGGCGCCCGTCTGGCGGAGCGTGGACGGCGACGGCGACGAGGCGAGTCCGTATCGGCGACTCGTGCACGCGAGCGCCGCGCGATGGGCGACCCACGGATCCACCATCGACGCGAACGCAGTCGCTCTCGGGATCGCGCCGGGCGCGGCCGAGCGCGATGTTCCGATCGATCCTGGCGGCCTGGCGTTCGGTCATGGGGCCGGCCGAGGTGGAGCCGTGGGACTACCGGTTCGCGATCGGCGCGGCCGGACGACGACTCGACCGGCTCGTGCCTGCGGATCGGCTGCTGCCGCTCAACGGGGCGTACCTCGCCGCGCTCGGCGCGGACCCGGCTGCGCTCGGGATCCGCTACGACGTCCTGCCGCGGCCCGGGCGGCCGCTCATCCCGGTCGCGTTCACGATCGGGATGGGGCTGACCCAGCGACGGAGCCACGCCGACCGGCTGGCGCGTGCGGCCGCCCTGGGTCTTCGCGACCTATTCGACCGGCGGCATCGGCAACCTCCAGGAGCTGCTGCACGAGAGCGGCCACGCCCTCGCCGCAGCCGGCGTCCGCACGCGGCCGGCCTTCGCCGAGTACCCGATGTCGTCCGCGGGCTTCCTCGAGGCGACGGCCGACATCCTGGGCTGGGACGTCACCGAACCCGCCTGGCAGCGACGCTGGCTGGGCGAGGCCGCGACGCCCCGGGAGGCCCTGCTGGACCGGTACGGCAGCGTGATGCTGGACGTCTGCTGGGCGCTGTTCGAGATCGAGCTGCACCGGCATCCCGACCGGCGCCCGAACGACGTCTGGTCCGAGATCACGCACGAGGGTCTCGGGCATCGTCCCCCACCCCGAGTGGTCGTGGTGGGCCGTCCGCGGCCAGCTCATCGACTCGCCCGGCTATCTCGCCAACTACGCCCTGTCGGCGATCGTGGCTGCGGCCGTCCGGGCACGGATCCGCGACGAACGGGGTCCATGGTGGGACGGCGACCCGGGCTGGTTCGAGTGGGTGGCGCAGCGCCTCTTCGCGCCCGGGGCATCTCGCTCGCCCGCTGACCTGCTCGGCGACCTGCTGGGCGGCCCGCTCACGGCCGAACCGTTGCTGGCGGACCTGCGCCGAGCGGGCTGACAGGCCCGGGTCTGCATCGCCGGGTCGCACCCCCGGCTACCATGCCCAGGTGCGTGAGCGGTTCGATCTGCGGGCCGCCCTGCCTCGGCTCCCCGGCCTGATGTTGGGCCTGATCCTGTTCGGTGTCGGGATCGCCCTGATGGTCGAAGCCGGCCTCGGCCTGGGGCCATGGGAGGCGCTGCACCAGGGGCTCGCGAATCGACTCGGCCTGCAGATCGGGACCGTGAGCATCCTGCTGGGGATCCCGATCCTGGCACTTTGGTGGCCGCTCGGCGAGCGGCCGGGGATCGGCACCGTGCTCAATATCGTCTTCATCGGCGCGGCGACGGACGTGGGCATCGCCATCCTCCCGACCGCCGAGACCGTCCCGACCCAGCTCCTGATGATGTTCGGCGGCGTGCTCGTCATCGGGCTCGGCAGCGCGACCTACCTGGCGGCGGACCTGGGGCCCGGCCCGCGTGACGGCCTGATGACCGGTCTGCACCATCGCTTCGGCTGGTCCATCCGACGCGCGCGCACGGCGATCGAGCTATCCGTGCTCGTCATCGGCTGGGCGCTGGGCGGGACGATCGGTCTCGGGACGGTGGTCTTCGCCCTCGGGATCGGGCCGGTCATCCAGTCCTTCCTGCGGATCGTGGACCGCGAGGACAGGGTCGGCCGACAGCGGCGGGCCCGCCTGGAGGCGGACGGCGTCCTGGGCGAGTGAAACCCCGGCGCGGGAGGCCGGCAAACGCGGGAGGCCGTCGCACGCGGGATGACCGTCAGAGGCGGATGAGCACCAGCGCGTCCAGCGCGACCGCCGCGAACAGCAGGCTCAGGTAGCTGATCGAGTACTTGTAGAGCGTGATCGCGCCGGCCGTGGAGTCCACTTCGGACGAGCCCCGCTTCCACAGGCCGTACGCCTGCCACAGGAAGACGGCCCCAAGGCCCACCGCGGCGCCGAGGTAGATGACCCCCATCGGGGCGACCGCCCACAACATCAGCGAAACCGCGACCAGCAGGACGGTGTACAGGGCGATCTGGCGCGTCGTCTCCGGAATGCCCTTGACGACGGGAAGCATCGGCACGCCGGCGGCCGCGTAATCCTTGCGGATCCGCAGGGACAGCGCCCAGAAGTGTGGCGGCGTCCAGTAGAAGACGATGGCGAACAGGAGCAGGGCCGGGATCCCGATGTCGCCGGTCACCGCGACCCAGCCGATGACCGGGGGCAGGGCGCCGGCCGCGCCGCCGATGACGATGTTCTGCGGCGTGGCCCGCTTGAGGATGATCGTGTAGATGACCACGTAGAAGGCGATGGCCAGCAGCGTCAGGAAGGCCGCCAGCAGGTTCACGAACCAGGCCATGATCACGAACGAGATCACGCCGAGCGCGATCCCGAAGATCACAGCCCGTTCCGGCTCCACCTGGTGGGCCGGGAGTGGGCGTCGGCGAGTACGCATCATCAGGATGTCGATGTCGCGGTCCAGGTAGCAGTTGATCGAGTTGGCGCTGCCGGCCGCCAGCGTCCCACCGACCATGGTCCAGAACACGAGGACACCCCACGCGGCCCAGTCCGTCCCGCCGGATCCGCCGGCACCAGGGACGAAGCGGGTGGCCAGGACCATGGCAGGCACGGTCGTGACCAGCAGCAGTTCGATGATGCGGGGCTTGGTCAGGGCGATGTACGCCCGGACGCTGTCCTTCCTTGAGTGCGCCGCTGACCGGGCAGCGTCATCGGGACCCGTGCCAGCCCCAAGGCCCGACTCGGATCGTACGGTCACCCGGGCAGTGTAGTAGCTCGTCACCGCCAGGCCGACGAGCATCGCCCAGATGACCGTGCCGAGGGCGAGGTGGAGGACCTGGGCCCACCCGGAGAGAGTGGTGAGGATCTGCAGGCCACCCACCACGATCTGGATCGCGAACAGGATCGCGGACCAGACCGCGAGCCTGACGATCGCCGGATGCGCTCGCTGCGTCCGCCAGCCGACCACGGCGACGGCCAGCACGATGACGCCGACGATCGCCGCCACATATCGATGCAACACCTGGGCGGAGGTCACGTCCGTGACCGCGGGGAGCAGTGAGCCACCCATCAGCGGCCAATCCGGGAACACGAGCGCCGATGCCGTCGCCGTGACATGCGAGCCGAACAGCAGGAGGGCGTAGGTGGCGATCGCCCCGAACGCCGCCAGGAGCGTGAACCGCTGGCTCGCCCCGCGGCCGGTGAGTCGAGCCGGATAGCCCGGTCGGATGGTCAGGTAGACGAGCAGGCCGACCAGCAGCATCGCGCTTGCGAGGTGCGCCGTGACCGACTCGCCGCTGTTGCCGAGCCGGACCGTCTCACGTCCCAGCCAGGCCTGGAAACCGACGAGAAGCACGGCCGCCACGGACGGCCAGACGACGGATCGCCGGTCGCGGTGGTCGCGCAGGGCGAGGACCGCGAGCACCAGGATCTCCAGACCGATGACCGCCGCCACGGTCCGGTGGATCCACTCCAGCCAGGCCTTGTAGTCGTCCATGGGCGGCAGGACCTTGCCGTAGCAGAAGGGCCAGTCCGGGCAACCCAGGCCGGAGTCGGTGACCCGGACGATGACGCCCAGCGTGACCAGCACGAGGGCGGTCACGAGGGTCACGGCGGCGAGCTTCTGGAAGCGGGTCACGAGGCGGCCATTCTATCGCGCGTCACGACGCGGAGGCCGCGGAGACCATCAGAGGCGGTTTCGGGCGGGCGGCGGTACATTGTGGCCATGCCACGGATCCGCAGGGGCGCGAGCCCCGTCGTCGTGATGCTGCTCGCGCTGCTCCTTGTGGCCGGGTGTTCGGCGACTTCGACCTCAAGCATCGGCCCGTCGGCCGCGACCGCTTCCGGGACGTCGCCTGAGGCCTCGGCCGGGGCCGGCGCGACGTGCCCGACGGCTCCGCAGCCGGTCGCCGGCGACCTCGAGGCCTGGGGAACCCCGGCGACCCCACCGACCCTCACCCCACTGCTGGTCTCGAACTACGTCATCTGCGGCGACGCGCGCATCCTCTTCCTCTTCCTCGACGCCCAGAGCAAGGACGTCAGCGCGCCGGACCGGACGGCGCAGGTGGCGTTCTACGATCTGGGCAAGGACCCGCGAACGCCGGTCGCGACCGTGGACGGCGAGTTCATCTGGACGATCCAGGACGAGCGCGGCATGTATATCGCCGACATGACGTTTCCTGAGGCCGGCACCTGGGGTGCGGAGTTCACGACCGAGGCACCCGGTTCACCCGCGGAGACCATCCGGCTCACGTTCGAAGTCCACGACGACTCACCGTGGGTCGCGGTCGGCGAGCAGGCCCCGGCATCCAGGTCCCCCACCCTCGCCGATGTCGGCGGCGACATCTCGCTGATCTCCACCGACCAACAGCCGGAGCCGGCCTTCTACGGGATGTCCGTGGCGGACGCACTCGCGGCGCACAAGCCGTTCTTCCTCGTCTTCGCGACCCCCAAGTTCTGTGCCACCGCCCAGTGCGGACCGACCCTTGATCGCCTCAAGCCTGTCGCGGCGGCGAACCCGGACGTGACGTTCATCAACGTCGAGCCATACCAGCTCGAGCCGGTGGACGGGCAGCTCCAGCCCCTGCTCGACGCGAACGGCGGCCTGCAGGCGGCCACGACGACGAAAGAGTGGGGCCTGTACTTCGAGCCGTGGATGTACGCGGTCGACCGGGACGGGGTCGTCCGTGGCTCGTACGAAGTGGCCATCTCGGACCAGGAACTCGAGGACATCCTCAAGGTCATCACCGCCGGGTCCTGATCAGGTAGCCGGATCAGGTAGCCGGATCCGCTGACCGGATCGGCCCTACTCGGCGTCCTCGAGACGGATCGCGTGGTTCACGGCCCCGTCGGTGCGGAACCAGACCCCGATCCGCGAGGCGGACGCCTGGTGCTCCACGAGGTGCCCAGGCGGGAATTCGACCCCGTTCTCCAGCTCGTCGAGGCTGAACGTCATGACCGTGCCGTCGATGGTTCGGAGCCCGAAGCCGGTCACGTTCGTCAGCCCGCTCGAATCGACCGATGTCACCACGCCGACGACGTGCTGCGCGTCGAGCGGGGCGCGGGACGAGGCACTCGGATCACCCGGTGCCGTGCCGCCGAACAGGAATGCGGCGGCAGCAGCGATCCCGACGACCAGCGCGACCACGACGAGGAAGGCATTCCGGGTTCGCGAGTCCATCGTCAGGCGGCGCCCGGACTCCCTGCCGGCGGTCCGGTGCCCGTACTCCCGGGCGCGTACAACTCCGTCCCGTCGGCGCACTTCGGGCACGTCGCGGGGCCGGCTTCGTAGGTCGGCAGGTCCAGCTGCCAGAGAGCGCGCAGCGGATACGTCCGGCCGGTCGTCGGCGAGGTGAGCGTCGCGCGGCCCCCGCTGCGGTCCACGAGCACGACGCACTCGACGATGTCGCCGCCCATCGCCTCGACCGCCGGGAGCATCGCGACGAGCGAGCCGCCCGTCGTGAGGATGTCGTCGACGAGCAGGACCCGCTCCCCGGGCTCGATGTGGAAGCCGCGCCGGAACTCCCGATGCGTCGAGCCGTCGGCCGCTCGGACCTCCTCGGCGAAGATCGACCGAACGCCCAGCTGTCGCGCGGTCTCGAAGGCGAGGATGACCCCGCCGGTCGTGGGACCCGGCGACCAGGTCGACCATCGGGCCGTCGGCCGCACCACGGACACGCGCAGCCCAGAAGCCGCACAGCTCGCTGGTGGCCGCCGGGTCGGAAAGGACGTGGAACTTCTCGACATAGGCGTCGCCATGGCGACCGCTCTTGAGCAGGAAATGGCCCTCACGAAACGCGCCGGAGGACCGGAACAGCGCCTCGGTGCGTGCCGCGACGGCCGCGCGGGCGGCGAGCTCGACAGCCGGCTTGATGGTGGTCACACGCAGAGTCTAGGCGGGGTAGCCGATCGAGGCGAAGTCCCTCGGGTCGATCCGGCGGATCTCGGTCACCTGGTCGAACCCCTTGTCGGGGCTGATGACCTCCGTGATCCCCTCGTAGATGCACGTCGCCACGTGGACCAGGTCGCGCGCGGCGAGCGTGGGGTACTTGGCCGCCAGATCCGGGACTCGTCGCATGAGCGTATGGGTGATCGGCAGGACCGGGGCGAACAGGTCCATCGCCTTCGTCGCCTGAAAGCGGCCGACCTCGGGTCGTCGGAGGCTGAAGAAGCGGTGCAGGATCTCCTGGATCACCTCTGCCGACGTCACGGCATCGATCTCGCCGTCACCGATACCGGCGATGATCCGGCTGCACGACGGCTGTAGCGGATGGTCCCCGCCAGAGGCGTACATGATGACCGCCGTGTCGATGAAGACCGTCACCATTCACCAAGCTGGCTCGCGAGGATCTGCGCCTTCATGACCTCCCAGTCATCGACCGGGGCGTTCATCGAGAGCAGCGCCTGAGCGGCCTGCTGCCGACGGTCCGGTTCGGCTTCGACGAAGGAATCGACCGCTTCGCGAATGACCGCGCCGACGGAACGCCCGTCACGCGCGGCGATCCGCTTGAGACGTGCCACCTGTTCCGGTGAGAGGAGGACCTGGGTGCGTTCGCTGAACATGCGCATACCATACCATGTGCATGTTGCGTCTGACCACCCTACGGCCGGTACTCGACGCCCTTCACGGACGGTGATCCCGGACGCTTCGGAAGGGCGGTCCCGACGAACGCGCGGTAGCTCGCGACCCCGGCGCGTCCGCACTCGGCTTCGAGCTCGTCAACGAGACGGACCGGGAGCGTCGGGTCGGCGAAGATGGCCGTGCCGACCTGGACCGCCACGGCACCCACGGCAAGGAAGTCCAGCACATCGGCAAGCTCGGTCACCCCACCGATCGCGACGACCGGGATCTTCACGGCCTGGGAGGCCTCGAACACCACTCGCAACGCGACGGGCTTGATGGCCGGGCCGGACAGGCCGCCGTACGTGTTGCCGAGGAGGGGTCGCTCGCGCCCGGGCGCGACGGCGATCCCGGACAGGGTGTTGATGGCGGTCAGCGCATCGGCCCCGGCGTCCTCGATCGCCCGGGCGATCGGCCGGATGTCGGCCACGTTCGGTGACAGCTTGACGAGGAGTGGCAGGTCCGTCGCGCGACGGACGGCGGCGGTCACCTCGCCCGCTGCGACCGGGTCGATCGCGAACTGAAGCCCGCCTGCCCCGACGTTGGGACAGCTGATGTTCAGCTCGATGCCGGCGATACCGGGGATGCCGTCCAGGCGCCTTGCGACCTCGACGTAGTCCTCCACGGACTCACCGGCGACGTTGACGATGACCGGCACCCGCCACTCGGTCCACGTCTTGCTGTACTTCGCGATGACCGCGTCCACGCCCGGGTTCTGGAGGCCGATCGAGTTCAACATCCCGCCCGGCGTCTCGGTCACACGGGGAGTTGGATTGCCGATGCGGGCCTTGAGCGTGGTCCCCTTGCAGCAGATCCCGCCGAGCCGGTCCACATCCACGACGTCGCCATACTCGACGCCGTAGCCGAACGTTCCCGAGGCGACCATGATCGGGTTCGGCAGGACCAGACCGCGCCCAAGGTCGACGGTCAGATCGACCTCCCGGTCCATGGCGCCGGCCGAGGGGCTCGAGGGCGCACCGGCCGCCGACTTCAGCGCCATGTGCCCTCCCAATCCAGCTCGTCGGAGGCGAACACCGGTCCCTCGCGGCAGACGCGCAGCGGCGGGCCGCTGGCGGCCAGGACCACGCACCCGAGGCAGGCCCCCACCGCACAGCCCATGTTCTGCTCCATCGCGACCTGCAGGAAGGCCTTGCGCCGGGCGGCCGTGGATCCGGGCGGGTCCGCCTTCCCGGCCCCGCGCTTCCGCCCAAGCTTCGCGACACCAAGACGCTCGCGACGACCGGCGGCCAGGCGGGCCAGCACCTTGAGCATCGGAGCCGGGCCGCAGGCGAAGGCCTGGTCGGCCCAGGCCTCGTACTCGGGGATCAGGTCCGTGACGTAGCCGTGATGCCCGAGCGATCCGTCGTCCGTGGCCACGATGTACTCGACCTCATCGGGCAGCAGGCTGGACGGATAGACCTCGCGGGCCGATGCGGCCCCGAACAGGAGGGTCACGCGACGACCGGCGCGGATCGCCTCGTCGGCCAGCATCCGGACGCCAGCGATCCCGAGACCACCGGCGACGAGCAGCAGGTGCTGCGAGCGTGGGTTCACCTCGAACGGACGCCCGAGCGGACCCAGCATGTCGATGGTGTCGCCGGGCCGCAGCCTGGTGAAGAAGTCCGTGCCCCGCCCGACCACGCGGAAGTGGATCGTGACGATGCCGGCCGCGGGGTCCGTGGTGTTGAGCGAGAACGGACGCCGCAGGACCATCCCGGACAGGTCGGTGGGCCGGACGTGGACGAACTGGCCGGCACGCGACCCGCTCGCGAGGTCCGGAGCGTGATACGACTGCAGCCACTGGCCCGGCAGGATCTCCCGGCTCTCGACCAGCTCCGCTGCCGTGAGCCGCATGGTCACGCCTTGGGCTCGTCCTCGCTCGCCTCGGCCGTGCCGTCGTCGCCGTCCGGCTCGACGTCATCGATCGCGGCGTCAGCGGTCGCGGCGTCGTCGGTCGCGGCCGCCTCACCATCAGCCGCCAGTTCCGGGGCGACCGACGGGTAGGCCTCGGCAAGGGCATCGGCCAGGTCGCCGAAGACATCGGTCGGATCGTAGAACTCGACCAGCTCGTCCGTGCTCGCGAGGGTGCGCCACGAGCCGTCGGCGTCCTCCGGGACCACCTCGGCGCGGAACGTCCCCGTCGCGGCCAGCAGGAGGCGCTCGTCCTCGTCATCCACGATGACCAGGTCGCCGATCATCGCCACCAGGCTCGCAGAAGCGCCCTCGAACTGGCTGAGGAGCAGGGCCTCGCCACGCTGGCTGCGCTCCTGGTATTCGAGTGCGAGGTCGTACAGGCGATGGGCAGCCTGCTCGTCGTCGTCCGCGTCGAGCGGCGACTCCTGACCGGCAGCCCACGAGTCGGCGGCGGCCGCGTACGGGTCCTCGCCGCTGCCGGACCCGACGGTCTCGGCGAGCGAGATCCCGGCGACCTCCATGAGATCGCCCTCGGCGGTCGGCTCGGCGTCCAGGCCGGCCGCCTCTCGGGCAGCCTCGCCGAATGCCGCATAGATATCGGCTGGGTTGTAGAGCTCGACGAGCTCAGCCGCCGATTCGATGACTTCGGTCTCGCTCACCCACTCGCCGGTCAGGTCGTCCAGGTAGCGGCTGCGGCTCCGGAACGTCAGGTCCGGCGCGATCGAGAGGTAGTCCGGCTCCTCATCGATGAGCGTGAGACCGCCGATGGTGGCGATCCGTTCGCGATGACGATCGAGGAATTTGCGCAGTTGCTCGGTCGATTCGACGAGGAAGTCGGAGCGCTCCATGGCGGCCTCGGCCGCGAGCTCCCCGAGCAGGTCGTTGTGGCTGTCCATGTGGTCGCCTCCGTGCTGTCGGGGAGATCTACGGGTGGTACTCGAGATCGGGTCCCATCCGTTCGCGCAGGAACATCGAGTGATGGCGTTCGAAGATCCACTCGCCAGCCCGGTGACCGAGCGCGCGGGTGGCCTCATCCGCTTCGAGCTTGTCCAGTGTGGCGTAGTCGGGCAGGTCCATCAGGATGACGTTGTCGAAGTCCCAGCCGTGGGCGACGTTGTACCAGCCGATGAAACGGATCCCGAACTTCTCCTCGTACTCCTTCACCTGCTTGGGGAAGATCGTGCGCATGAAGAACTTGAAGAACGGGTCTCGACCGCGGCGAACGCTGAAATAGGTCGCGAGCACGGGCACGGGCGCTGCGGTCCTCCTGCGGTGAGCGGTCGCCTGACGCGACCCGGCGCCTATTGTCGCACGCGGGTCGTGACCGCCGGGCGAGCCCGAGCGGAAGACCATGTTCCGGACATTCGCCCCACGAAGCGGGCGACGGTCGCACGGGACCGTCAGGTGCGAGCGACGTCGACGGGCCTCGTCGTGTCGCGCCCCGACCGGATCGCTCTGCGTGTCTGGAACGTCGCCTACGGACGCTGCGAGGCGTCATCTGGCGGTGTCGCCGGTGCGGCTTCGGGCGGTGACGCCGTTTCGAGAGGTGTCGCCGATTCGGGTGGCGCCGCCGTTCGGGCGGTGTCGCCGGCTTCGGACGGACCCTCCGATGCGGCCGCATCCTCCAACTCGCCCACGGTCTTCGTGCCGCTTGCCAGTGGCCGGCGCCGACCCCGCCGATCGGCGGCCACAAGCCGTAGCAGGAAGATGATCGTCTGGCCGGTGATGAGCAGAAGGAAGATGACGATGAAGAGCAGCGCCGCGCTCACGGCAGCAGGCCACTGCCACTCCACGCTCAGCGGCGTGAGGACGATCAGGAAGACCAGCACCACGAGCTGCACCCGGAAACAGCCAAGCCCAGGCCCGCGCTCCGGCTCCAGGTCCTCGCCCTTGTACTGGACGGGCCCCGTGGGTCGCGGCGGTCGAGGCGGCGTCGGGTCAACGCGCGGATCGGGGGGAGGACCGGGAATCGGGGGGCGTAGGACTGTCGCTCACAACTGGCAACTCTACGGGACGCGGCGATGATCGGCCGCGGCGGTGGCGCGCGATCCGCCGCACTCCGGCGGCGAACCCGCGCGGACCCGCGATGTGGACCGGCCTACGGCCCTTCCGTGGCCGTCGGTTCGTTCGCCAGCCCTTCGACGATCGCCACCCCGGGCATCCGCAGCAGGATCGAGGGCTCGACGAGCACCTTCCACGACCTCGAACCCCCGCCCAGGACGATCCGCTCCCGGGCCATCACCCTCGAGTCCACCCAGATCGGCAGGTCCGCCGGTAGCCCGAACACCGTCACGCCGCCGATCTGCATCCCGGTCAGCTCAGCGGTCGCCTCAGCGGCTGCGAAAGACGCTTTTCGAGTCCCCAGCCGATCCCGGACCGTCCGGTTCACGTCGAGCCGGTACGGCGCCAGCGTCACGCAGGCGGCATACCGTGGGGGATCGGACTTGCCGATGACCACGATCGTGTTGGCCGAATCGTCCGGCGAGAACCCGTAGGCGGCACAGAACGCGGCCGTGTCCGCGAGCGCGGGGTCGCATGGGAAGAGCTCATAGGGGACTCCCAGGACCTTGAGCTTGCCGTCGAGCCAGTCCCGCGCCGCGTCATCGGTCATGCCCACAACGATACGGGACCGCTCGCCCCGCTACCATCCGATGATGGCTCCCGAGCACGACCCCGACGCGTTCCTCCGGCGGTTCGCCTGGCACCCCGAGCCCGAGCTCATCGGCTATCGCGATGAAGCCCAGTCGCGAGACGCGCTCGAACGACTCGGCAGCGCAACCTGGACGGCTGCCCTCGACTTCCTGTACGAGCAGGCGCTCCAGCGGGCGATGGGCGCGCCGTCCGGCTATGACGCTGCGCGGCGCGTCTTCTATGGCCGCGACGGCGACACGACGCGCGGGCCTTCGTCCGCACCCGCCGGCCCGGCCACCTCGCAGGCGGTGATCGACGAGTTCACCGACCGACTCGCCTCGATGCAGATGAACGCGCAGCACCCTCGCCAATTCGGGTACTTCACACCGCCGCCACTGCCGATGTCGATCATGGGCGAGCTCCTCGCCCAGATCACCAACCAGGGCGTGGATGTCTGGCACGCGGGTCCGACGGCGGCCTTCGTCGAGGAGGAGGTCGTCCACTGGCTGTGCGACCTCGCCGGCTTCGGACCCGACGCCTTCGGCCTGCTGACATCCGGCGGCGTGATGGCGAACTTCATGGCCCTGCTGCTGGCGCGCGACGTGCACCTCGGACGACTGCTCGGTATCGGCCACGCGCCGCGTGGGCGCGATCTCGAGGGCGTCAGGGTCTACACCAGCGACCAGACGCACTTCTCCATCGGTCGGGCGCTCGACGAACTCGGGTTCCCGCACGACACCCTCGTCGTCCTGCCGACGGACGATCGATTCAGGCTCGCCGGGGCACCGGTGGCGGCGGCGATCGCCCGCGACCGCGCGGCCGGCCTCACGCCGTTCGCCATCGCGGCGGTCGCCGGGTCCACCAATACCGGCTCGGTGGACCTCGTCGGCGAGCTGGCGAGTGTCGCCGAGGCAGACGACTTGTGGCTGCACGTCGATGCGGCATACGGCGGCGCCGTCCGGCTCTCCGCGCGTGACGCCGGCCGGGTCCCCGATCTGCACCGGGCGGATTCGGTGACGATGGATCCGCACAAGTGGTTCTTCCAGGCATACGACATCGGCGGTCTCCTGGTCCGCGACGGCAACGTGCTGGCGGTGGGCTTCGGAGGCCGCTCGCCGGAGTACTACCGAGGCGGCGAAGCGCCGGTCGTGGCCCGCGACGCGCACGGCGACGCGAACGACGACGCGCACGGCGACCAAGTCGAGGTCGGAGAGCAGCTCAACTTCTACAAGCGCAGCTTCGAGGGCACGCGTCGCTGGCGGGCGCTCAAGTTGTGGATGTCATGGAAGCACCTGGGCACGAGCGGCTTCGGGCGCCTCATCGAGGCCAATGACGATCTGGCGGCGTACCTCGCGACGCGCATCGCCGAGGCGGACGACTTCGAAGCCGTCCCGGCCGTACCCGAACTGTCGGTCGTCTGCTTCCGCCATCTGCCGGGCGGGCGTGAGGCGGCCCTTGCCCTGCCGCCGGGCGCGCTCGATGCCCACCAGGACGGGCTTCAGCTCGCCCTCGAGGAGTCGGGCGACGGCTGGCTCTCGACCACCCGCCTGGGCGACTCGACCTACCTGCGAGCCGGGATCGTCAATTACCTCGCGACCGAGGATGACGTCGACCGACTGCTGGACACGCTGCGCCGCCTGGCCGGTCGAACGAAGGCCGGACCTTCCGCCTGATTGCGGCGTCAGGCTGGGTTGTGGAGCAGCATGCCGACGTGCTCGAGCAACTTCCAGGCGACTTCGGCATCGCCGCGCACGAACGCCCGGAAGTCCGTCAGCATCATGACCAGTAGCTGCACCTCGGTGGCCGCCACGACGGAAGCCGTGCGCACGCGGTCACTGATCAGGGCGATCTCGCCGAAGTAGCTGCCAGGACCGAGACGGCTGACCTCCGTGCCGTCAACGGTCACGATCACCTCGCCCTCGGCCACGATGAAGAACCCCATCCCGTGCTCGTCGCCCTGACGGATGATCACCGTCCCCGGCGACATCGTGCGCTCCTTGAAGTCGCGGGCGAGGCGCTCGCGCTGCTTGCGGTCGAGGCCTGACAGTAAGGGCACCGTGGCCAGGACGTCCGAGATGGGTTCGGCCATTACGCGATCGCTCCTTCCGTACCGGATCGGACCGGCGCCGACGAGGCTCGGCGCCGCCGTGTTGGTGACACTATCGCGCAGTGCGCGACCTTGCGGCGAGTCTGTCCTTCAGCCGGTACCACTCCCCCACCACCGGCATGAACCACGGCCGACCTTCGTAGGGCGCCGGCACGAGCGGGAACTTGAGTCTCGTGAGCGCCGGCGCCGCCCCGCCTGCCAGCCACTCGCCCACGGTCGACCCCATGTGGGTCATCAGTGCGACGCCCGTCCCGCAGCACCCCACGAGATAGGTGACGCCGTCCCGGGTCCGGCCGGCGTGTGGCATCCGGTCCTGCGTGAAGCCGACGTTCCCACCCCAGGCGTACTCGATGCGATAGCCGGCGAGCTGCGGATGGACCTCGAGCAGACCCCGGTGGAGGATCGCCGCGGTGTGGTCGGTCGAGGTCGGCATGAAGCTCGCCCGCCCGCCGAAGATCATCCGGCGGTCGGCCGAGACGTGCCAGTAGTACAGGAAGTTCTTGGTATCGAAGAACGACCTGCCCTTCGGTGACAGCTCACGCGCGAGGTCCTCGGGAAGTGGCTCGCTGGCGATGATGTAGCTCCCGATCGGGATCACGCGACGACGCACGGCCGGGGCCACGCCGTCCGTGTAGCCGTTCGTGGCGACGAGCACGTCTCGGGCGTGGATGGCACCGCGCTGGGTCTCCACGACGAAGCGGCCATCGCCCTGTCGCCGGATCGTGCGCGCGCGCACGCCCTCATGGAGGTCCGCGCCGGCCCGGTCCGCGGCCGAAGCCAGGCCCGCGAAGTAGCGGCCGGGATGGAGCAGCCCGCTCCCCTCCACCGCCAGCGCTCCGAAGTACGCATCGGAGCCGATCTCCTCGCGGATCCGCTCGCGCCCGACGAGGTAGCTCTCGACCCCGACGGACGCCAGGCTGTCCCGGGCGTGCTCCAGCTCGGCAACGTGGGCCGGGGCATAGGCGAGCTCAAGGTGGCCCACCTCACGGAAGTCGCAGTCGATGGCTGCGTCGCTGATGAGTCGCTTGACCGTCTGGTAGCCGTCCAGCGTCTCCTGGTAGAGCGCTCGGCCGGCGACCTCGCCGTACCGCCCGATGAGCTCACCGGCACTCCACTTGTAGCCGGCGTGCACGATCCCGCCGTTCCGAGTGGAGGCCCCGAACCCCAGGGTCTCCGCCTCGACGAGGGTGACCTTGACGCCGCGCCCGGCCAGCGCTCGGGCCGCGTTGATCCCGGCAAGGCCACCGCCGACGACCACGACGTCTGCGCTGTCGGGCAGCGCGCGACCGGACCGATCGGGCAGGACGGGCATGGTCGCCTGCCAGAACGAGCGGCGCTCGAAGTCGTCGTTGAGTGTCGCGGTCGCGGCCATCACCACGGAGCGTAGCGGACCCATGCCGAGCCGACGGAGTCGTTGCGTCCTCCGGCCGGGACAGGCGTGCTACCTTCCCCGGATGACTGAGGATCGGCACCCGGGGACCGAGGTCACGAACCGGTACTCCACCGGCGCCGTCCAGTCCACGGGATCCATGCTGGACGGTGAGATGCACGGCGCCTGGGAGTTCTTTCGCAAGGACGGCACGGTCATGCGATCGGGTCAGTTCGATCGCGGCACCCAGGTGGGTGTCTGGCGGACCTTCGATCGAGCCGGCCGCCTGGTCAAGGAGACTCGCTTCACCGACGGCGCGTAGCAGATCGACTCGCGCGTCGAGGCGTCAGCGCGTCGAGGCGTCAGCCCGTCGGGGCCTCGTAGGCGAGCTGCCCGCCGGCCATCGTCAGCAGCACTCGCCCACTGAGCTCCATCCCGAGCAGCGGCGAGTTCTTGCCCTTCGAGAGGAGCGAGTCGGCCGTGACCGTCCAGCGGTCCGAGCGATCGAACACGACGAGATCGGCCGGCGCGCCCACCGTGAGTCCCGCCGCGCCACGTCTTGACGTGTGCCCCAGCACCGACGCTGGACGGACGGTCAGCGCCTCGACGGCACGCAGCAACGGCAGCCGACCCGAGTCCACCGCCGCCAGGACGATCCCGAGCGCTGTCTCGATGCCGCTGATCCCATTGCTCGCCTGGCCGAACTCCACGGCCTTGTCCACCTCGGTGTGCGGCGCATGGTCCGTGGCGATCGCGTCCGCCGTGCCGTCGATGAGTGCCGCGAGGCAGGCGGCGGCGTCCTGCGGCGCCCGGAGCGGCGGGTTCACGCGGGTGGAGGTCGCGTAGGGCGCAGCAACGAGGGCCCCGTCGGCCCAGGGATCGCCGCTCGCTTCCCAGGCCCACCGCCGCGCGCCGGCGACCCACTCATCGGTCAGCGCGAGGTGATGCGGGGTGATGTCGCAGGTCACCGGGAGGCCGGCAGCCTTCGCGCGGCGGACCAGGTCAAGGGCCTCGGCCGTCGAGAGATGGGTCAGGTGCAACCGGGCGCCTGGCACGTCACGGACCACATCCGCGAGGACCGCGAGGTCTCGTCCGACCGCGCTCGCCTCGGCCGCGACGGGCCAGCCGCGCAGCCCCAGCACCGTCGCCACGAAGCCGTCGTTGGCCTCGGCTTCGGCCGTCAGCGAGCTGTCCTCCGGGTGATCGATGATGGGCAGGCCCAGCGCACCCGCATACGCCAGCGCCGAGCGCAGGATGGTCGCCGAGCGCACCGGCGACCCGTCGTCCGAGAACCCGACCACGCCGGCATCGGCCAGTTCTCCGAGCGCGGCCAGTCGCTCGCCGCCGCGGCCTGCCGTGACCGCCCCGATCGCCAGCAGCTCCAGCGGCGAGCCGGACGCGACCGCCGCTGCCCGGATCGTGGCCAGGACGCCCGGCTCATCCAAGGTCGGCTCCGTGTTCGGCATCGCGCAGACGGTCGTGTATCCCCCATGGGCGGCGGCGGCGAGGCCGGACGCGACGTTCTCGGCATCCTCGTTGCCGGGCTCGCGCAGGTGCGTATGCAGGTCATAGAACCCGGGGGCGATCACGACCCCATCGGCCGCGATCCCGTCGGCATCCGCGCCCGAGAGCCACGTGAGGGCTTCGAGGATCCCGTCGCGGACGACGATCTCGCCCGGCCCTTCGCGTCCGGCCACCGGATCCACGAGCCAGGCGCGGCTGATCTCCAGGTCCGTCATGCCTCGGTCGCCCCTGCCGTCCCGTGCGTGCCGGCCAGCAGGTAGAGCAACGCCATCCGGACAGCGACCCCGTTCGTCACCTGGTCCGTGATGACCGACTGGCTCCCGGCGGCCACGTCCGCGGCGATCTCGACGCCCTCGTTCATCGGCCCCGGGTGCATGACCAGCGCGTCTGGCTTCGCCAGCGCGAGGCGATCGCGGGTCAGTCCATAGCGCGCCGCGTACTCGCGCATCGATGGCAGCAGCCCGGACGCCATGCGCTCGCGCTGGATCCGCAGCGCCATCACGACGTCTGCGTCGCGCAGCGCCTCCTCCACGTTGGTGGTCACGTGGAACCGCCGACCGGCGGCCGCACCACGACCTGCCCAAGCCTCGAAGCCTCGCACCAGCGGCGCCGGGCCGCACAACCACAGGTCCGCCCCGGCGGCCGTCAGCGTCCAGATATTGGAACGGGCCACCCGCGAGTGGAGCAGGTCGCCCAGGATCACGATCTTCCGGCCGGCCACGGAGCCGCCGAGTCGTCCGCGCATCGTGTACAGGTCCAGCAGCGCCTGGGTGGGGTGGGCATGCCAGCCGTCGCCGCCATTGAGCACCGATCCGCCGAACACTTCGGCCGCGAGATAGGGCGCGCCGGAGACCGAGTGGCGCATGACCAGCATCTGGGCGCCGAGCGCCTCGACGGTCCGAACGGTGTCCACGAGCGATTCGCCCTTCGAGACCGACGACGTGGCTGCAGCGATGTTCACGACGTCAGCCGACAGGTTCTTGGCCGCGACCTCGAATGACACGCGCGTTCGCGTCGAGGCCTCGTAGAACAGGATCGTCACCGCGCGACCGCGCAACGCCGGCACCTTCGCGATCGGACGCGCAAGGACTTCGCTCATGGCGTCGGTCGTGCGCATGACGAGGTCCAGGTCGGACGCCGAGAGGCCGTCCACGTCGAGGAGGTGGCGGTGGCGCCAGCCGACCGGCTGCGTCTCTGGCGCCACGTCGACCGACGGCACGATCGCCGGAGCGTCGGTGCCGGGCTGGACAGTGAGACTCACCGGGCGAGTTCCCCGGCGCCGGCGACCGGAGCGGCCTCGACCGGGACGCGCTCGATCTCCACGCTGTCCAGGCCGTCGGTCTCCTCGAGGTGGACCTTGACGAGCTCCTCGCGCGACGTCGGGACGTTCTTGCCGACATGGTCCGCCCGGATCGGCAGTTCGCGGTGGCCCCGGTCCACCAGCACCGCGAGTCGGATGGCCTGCGGCCGGCCGAAGTCCACCAGCGCATCCATCGCGGCCCGGATCGTGCGGCCGGTGAACAGCACGTCGTCCACGAGCACGATGGTCCGACCGTCGATGCCTGACGGCAGCTCGGTTCCCTTGACGATGGGCTGCTGGGCAACGAGGGACAGGTCGTCCCGATAGAAGGTGATGTCGAGCGCCCCGACCGGCACCTCGGCACCTTCGTGCTCCAGGATGGAAGCGGCGATGCGCCGAGCCAGCGGGACGCCCCGCCGCTGGATGCCGATCAGCATCAGCCCGTCCGTGCCGGCCTGCTTCTCGACGATCTCATGCGACAGGCGCATGGTCGCCCGACGGATCTCATCCGCGGTCATGATCTGGCGGCCGCTCATCGCTCCTTCCCGGCCTCGCAGGGCCTCGGGGGCGGCCTCACGGGGCCGCTGCTGAAGGGTCATGGCAAGGATACCGCCTGACGCCCCGAGTGGTGAGGGCGCCGCTCAGTAGATCGAGACGGTCACCGTCGTCGTGCCGGACCACGATGCGCAACCGCAGATCGCGAAGAAGTCCGGACGGTACAGGTCCACGATCCGGTCCTGCCGCTGCGGTCCGTAGTCGGTGATGGTCCGCTCGATGCAGCCGCCGGCTCCACAGATCACGACGATCGTGCCACGTGGCAATCGCATCGCCGTGGTCCCGTGGTCGTAGAACGTGGCGACTCCGGTGATCGTGGACTTCGGCGGCTTCTGGACGGTCCCGGAGCCGGGTTCCGGCTGGTCGACGGTGCCTCGATGGGTGGGTCCGGTGAAGTCCGGGGCCTCGCCCGGTTCGATGAACACGTCGGCACTGGTCACGACGCCCTCAGACACGAAGGCACCGTCGAGCGATCCGATCGACAACGCGGGCCGTGGGTCGTTCGCGGGGACGGTGATCGACTGGAATGCGCTGACGGGGAGGGGCTCGACCGGGCTGGGGGCCCGTGAACCGGCAGATCCCGGAAGCGCGACCAGGGCCAGGGCGGCGATGAGCACCAACCCGACGGCCAACCTGCTGGGTCGCACGATAGGTGGCCAACTGTACGACGCGGCGGACCTGCCTGCACGCCGCCGCCGCACACTGCGGACGGTCCCCTATCGGACGACGACGACGTCCTGGCCGGGGGCCGTTTCGATGGACCCGACGCCATCGCTCGACCACGCCACGATCTGCACCCGGCTGCCCTCGCCATCCTGGCTCGGGGGCGTGGCCCAGGCGAGTCGGCCGCTCTCGATGGAGAAGCCGGGCAGTGCGGGGACGTCCTGCGGCCCGGCGTCAGGGCGGTCGATCGTCCCGCGCTTCGGATCGAGGTGCAGCAGGCTCAACCGTCCCACCGTCGGGTCGGCAGCATCGGCGACCCAGACCGCGAGCCAGTCGCCGCTCTCATCCCAGCGGACCGTGAAGTCCGAGATCGGACCCTTCGTGACGACGAGAGCGTCACTGTCGATGGCGGCCGAACCGTCCTTGGACCAGGTCACCAGCACGAGTCGGCCGTCCGCCGGCGAGATCGTCCGGCCATCGGCGCTGAAGGTGATGGATCCATCCCAGACCACCGCGTTTCGGCCGGTCGGATCGACGGCCGGCCGCCAACCCTGGATGGCCAGCGCGGTCTCGTCACCGGAGTCGGGGTCGATCGCGAACGTCGAGGGCTGCATGTCCGGCGCCTCGGTCGTGGCCGGGCTCTCCCCGGGCGGTGGAGCCGGCAAGGTCGGCGGTGGAGCCGGTCGGCTCCCGATGACGAGTCCGTCGGCCCACGAGGCGAACGCGCTCCGGTGGTCCGTCGTGACGGCTCGTGCCTTCGGGTCGCCGACGTGCCAGAGGTAGATGTCGGGGCCCGCCGAGCCGTCGGCGGGTCGAGCCGTGAACGCGAACCACTCGCCATCGGGTGAGAACGCGGCGGCGTCGCCGACCACGGTCACGCCGCTCACGATCGCCAGCGCGATGGCGGTCGGCGTCGGCTCCGGCGTCGGCGGGGGTGTGGCCGTCACCTCGGGTGTCGGCGTCGCGACGGGCGACGGCGTCGCGCTCGGCTGGTCCGAGGCCGACGGGCTGCTGGGGGAGCCCGATGCCGCAGGATCGCTGGGTGCAGGTGAACCCGGTTCCGGCGACAGCGTCGGGCCGGGGGTGGCCGGGCTCGCCGTCGGCGTCGCAGGCGGTGTCGGTGTGGCCACCGCGGTGGGGGTAGGCGTGGGTTCCGGGTCGCCCGGGAGCGACAACACGAACACCTGGTTGCCGGCCGAGTCATCGGCGCCGACGACGATGGCCTGGCCCGTGGACGGCGAGGTGATGATCGACTTGGGCGAGCTCGCGAGGGCCACCCGCTGTCCGGCACGGTCCACGAGCGCCGCGCAGCTGGCTCGATCGACCTGGGCGCACACCTCGTCCACGTTCGCGACGTTATAGGCATACGAGCCGTCCGCACCGACATCGAACCAGCCCACGGCGCCAGCCTCGACGACCATGGGGGTGGCGTCGGGCGCGATCGCAGTCGCGGTCGCGGTCGCGGTCGGCTGCGGCGGAAGGGCGGCGACGAAGGAGCCATCGACATCGCCGGTGGTGCCGGATGGCGAGGCGAGCCAGCCCCCCTGCAACACCGATGAGCCGACGGCGACGGCCACGACGGCGATGCCGGCGATGGCGCCCCACTGGGTCAATGGCGAGCGACGCACCGAGCCCGTCGAGGCTCGACGATGCCCTGCCGCCTCACGTTCGATCGCGGCCGACGTCCGCGCCCACAGGTCGCGCGGCGGCTCCGGGGCCGTATCGCGGAGCGACCGGAGCGCCGCCCGGTCCGCCTCGTAGGCCTTGGCGGCCGCGAAGCACGGGTCGCATCCGAGAAGATGCTCGTCCAGCCAGGCGGCCTCGAGCGCCTCGAGCGGGCTGTCGAGCCGCTCGGCGGCGCGCGACCTGGCGCGGTCATGCGGGCTGGCCCAGGCATCGGGCCGGCGGGATCGCCCTCGGGGGGTCATGGACGTGGTCCCACGGAACCACCCTGGCGTGTCGACGCGGCGATCTCGGCAGCCGCGGCATCCGCTGCGGCATCGGCGGCAGCGTCAGCGGCGCGCTCGACGGCCAGGGCCTGCCGGAGGCTTTCACGTGCCCTGGTCAGGAGGGCACGTGCCGCGACGTGACTGACGCCCAGGACGGCTGCCAGTTCCACGCCGGTCAGGTCGTGGACCTCGGCGAGGAGCAGGGCGGCACGCTGGCGCTCGGGGATCCGCGCCAGGGCTCGCTGCATGTCCCCCGACAGGTTGGCATCCATCACCAGGTGCTCCGCCGATGGTGCCGCGCCGTGGGACTCGCCGGTCCACGGGAAGAAGCGGACGATCTTGCGCCGCCTGATCTCATCGAGGGCGACCCGGTGGGCGATCTGGTACAGCCACGCCCGGGCGTTCTCGGGCTTCTCGAGGGTGTCGTAGTTCTTGTACGCCTTGATGAACGCGTCCTGCGTCATGTCCGCGGCGACCTCGGGGTCGCGCATCATCCGCAGCAGGTAGCCGAAGATCTCTCGTTCGTGCCTGGCGAACAATGTCTCGATGAAGGCAGCCGCCTCATCGCGGTCCCAGGTGCCGCTCATCGATCGAAGCCCACGGGTCGCCGGGCGGATCGGTGGGAGCGCTCGCTGGAGATCTGCGAAGGATGGGTCGACGGCCACGAGGACTCCGGGCGGAAACAGGCTTGGAGCGCGGCCGATGGGCAGCGCGCACTCGATGGCCTGATGACGCCGGGCCACGCGCCGGTGTGACGCCATCCCCCGGGGCAGGCTGTGGCGGTCACCCCGTCCCGCCCACCGATCCGTTCGTCCGGCCAAGGAGTTCCTCCACTGCATCTTCCGGCGAGACGGGATTCACCGGCAGACCGGTTCCCAGCTCCAGGCCGGCGATCTCGCGGAGCCGAGGGTGGATCTCCCAGTGCCAGTGGTACGTGGCATCGACACGCTCCCGCAATGGGGCCGTGTGGAGGACGAGGTTGTAGGGCGGCCCATCGAGGCTGCTGGCGAGGCGCGCCAGCACCTGTCGCAATGCCTCAGCCGTGGCGGCGATATCGACTGCGGACGCGACGCCGAAATCCGCCTCGTGATGCCGCGGCACGATCCAGGTCTCGAACGACGACCGCGAGGCATATGGCGCGAACGCGACGCTGGCGTGGTCCTCCCAGACGAGCCGATCGGGGCGCCGTGACTCGTCCCGGACGAGCCGGCAGAACGGGCACTCGCCCTCGCGGATGACGAACCGTGCGGCGCCCCCCAGCTCCTCGGCGATCCGATGCGGGATCTGCGGCAGGTCGTACAGGTCCAGGCAGAGGTGGTTCGTCCGCGCGCCCGCCTGCGCTCCCCAGTTCTGGACGACCTGGAGGTACTCGGTCTGGCCGGTGACGCGAGCCGCCGCAAGCGCGTCGCGGGCACCGGCAAGGAGTTGCTCGATCAGGTCGTTGCCGACCGCGTGCAGGGGACGGTGCTCCCCGGGCGGGGCGACGACCGTTCGCCACGACCCGGTCGCCCGGGCCTGGGACAGGGCTACCTGCGCGAGGCCCTTGTCCAGCTCGCGCGCCTCGTCGCCGGTGCCGACGACGTGGAAGGCGAAGTCCTTGAGCATCCGGACACGGACCCCATCGCCCTCCGGGGTCGAGCAGTTCGCGCAGCCGAACAGGTGGTCGTCGACCGGCTCGGCGGCCCGGGCGAACCGATCGAGGTGGAAGGCGCGGTCCACCATCGTGGCCACCCACCAGCCGGTGATCGGGTCCTTGCGCAGCTCGAACAGGCCGGCGGCCATCCGGTCAGGACTCCGGCCAGGTGATCGTGGCGCCGATCGCCGAGGCGAACGCCGGGGCAAAGGCCCGGGCGGCGCGCTCGACGGAGGCCGTCGTCGGTGGAAGCGGCGCGGTGCCCGGAGCGGCCAACTCCGACTCTATCGACGTGGATATGACGCCGGGCATCCCGCACGGGTCGATGAGCTCGAAGTCGGCCAGGTCCACGCTCACGTTCAGAGCGATCCCGTGGTAGGTGACGCCACGTTCCAGGCGAAGGCCAAGCGCCCCGATCTTGCGCGGCGCCACGCCATCCGCATCGCACCAGCAGCCGGGATGCCCGTCGCGCCGGACCGCCTCGACGCCGGAGGCCGCACAGGTCGCCACGAGCGCCGATTCGAGGGCCCGGACCAGGGGGCGCAGCATGAGTCCGCGTGACGCGATGGCCATGATCGGATACGCCACCAACTGGCCGGGGCCGTGATAGGTGACCTCGCCACCGCGCTCGACCCGATGGACCTGGATCCCGCGGGCCGCGAGTTCCTCGGGCGACGCCAGGACGTGGGTCTCGTCCGAGTTCCGGCCGAGGGTCAGGACCGCTGGATGCTCCAGCAGGAGCAACTGGTCCGGGATCCCCCCGGCGGCTCGTTCGGTCACCAGGCGCTTCTGGAGCGCGAGCGCGACGTCGTAGTCCATGCGGCCAAGCCAGCGTGCCTCGAACGCGCCGGCTGGTGCGACGGCGTCGTGCCGCGACGAGGCGAGCAGGCTGGCTTCCACGAGGTCACGATAGCAGGACGGCCCGATCCGCCGGTCCGGCGGATGGCCGCTAGCCGAGTCCGGAGGCGAGCCCGAGCAGGTCGATCGCGGCCAGGCTGCCGAGCCCGACCACGATGGCGACACCAAGCCCGATGGCCAGTGGTCGCCAGCTCGTCTCGCGCAGTTCACGGAAGTGGGTCGAGAGGCCGATACCCGCGAGCGCGACGAGGACGAGCACCCGGGCGATCGTATCGAAGAGGGACGCGACCTCGGGCCCGATGAGGCCGACCGATCGGAGGGCGGCCAGGGCGAGGAAGCCCAGTACGAACGGCGGGATGGCGCGGCGCAGGCTTGGTCGCACCCGAGTCGCCGCGTCGCCGACGCCATCGCCGTACGTGGACCACCCCCAGGCGATGAGCATCAGCACCGGCGCCATCATGGCGTTCCGGATGAGCTTCACGACCGTCGCCACGTCCAGGGCAGTCGGGCCATACGCGGCTCCCGCGGCGACGACCTGGCTCGTGTCATGGATGGCCACGCCGGCCCACAGCCCGAATGACGGATCGGACAGGCCGACGAACCGCCCGATGGTCGGATAGAACAGGACCGCCAACGTGCCGAACAGGGTGATCGTCGCCACGGCATAGGCGACCTCCCGTGGCCTGGCCCCGAGGACCGGTGCGGTCGCCGCGATCGCGGTGTTGCCGCACACGGCGGACCCGACGGCCAGCAGGACGGCGAGGCGGTTCTCGACCTTGAGCAGTCGGGCGAGAAGGAGTACGAGCGCCATCGAAGCCGTCATCGTGACGGCGATGGTCCCGAGTGCGGGCAGGCCGATCCGGGCGACCTCACCCAGACTGAGCCGGGCGCCGAGCAGGACGATGCCGGTGCGCAGGAGCGGGCCGGCGGCGAACTTGATCCCAGGCTCGTACGGGATAAGCCGGGCCGGACCCACGAGGGTGGCCACCACGGCGCCGATGACGAGCGCGACGGTGACCTCGGCCACGATCGACGGCAGGAGGTTGGTGGACAGCCGCGCGACCGCCCCGATGAGGATGACCGCGCCAAGTCCCGGGCCGAGGCGCCGGATCGTCGCGAGGATGCCGGTCCGGCCGATCAGGAAGCGGCGAGGCCGGGAGCGAACCGCGCCGTTGGGGACCTGTCGTATGACTCGAACGAGAACGTGCCGCCGGCCCGCTTGGTCACCCGGTGGAATTCGAGGTCGTAGCGCGCGTACATCTCGTGGGCGAGGGCGGCCGCCTGGACATGGCGTGCGCCCCCGGCCGCAGCGCGTGCGGTCGCTCGATCCGCCCACAGGCAGAAGGACATGCAGGTCCCGTCGGTGGTCGTGGGGCCTTTGAAGTAGTGCACGAAGCCGGGGGCGGTCATCGCCTCATCGTGCGCCCAGTCGTCGTACTCGGTGAGGCGGGCCTCATCGGCGTCCGGGCGCCGGACGGAGCGGAAGGCGACCATGTACCACTCGCCAGAGCCCACCGTGTCGTCACAGGCCGACCAGGTGAAGGCCCGCTCGACCGGCAAGGAGGCGTACCGGTCGGAAACCGGCAGGAGTCGATCGAACCCGGAGCCTTGCGGTGCGTCCATCGCGGTGCAGCATAGGGCATCACGTGCGCCATTTCCACGGCATGAGACAGACGTCAGCCAGATACTGAGAGATTCGTCATCGCCAGAGGGTCCGGTCCTCGGCCAGGGCCGCATCCAGCGTCGCGGCGGCCTCGTGGATGGCCCGTGCGGCACGCGCCCGCCAGGCGTCATCGCAACGGAACGCCGGCCCGACGACCGCGATCGCGCCGACGATGCCATCCTCGCGGAAGACCGGGGCCGCGAGCGCGACCGTCCCGGGGATCCGCTCCCCGTGGCTCGTGGCGAGACCGGTCTGCACGATCAGGGCCAGGCTCTCGCGTAGCCCATCGGCGTCCGGCGTGTCGGGCGTCAGGCGATCCAGCTCGGTGGCGAGGACCTCGTCGAGCACCTCCGCCGGGGCGAAGGCGAGCAGGACGCGTGCCGGGGCGCCCGCGTACAGCGGGCTCATCGAGCCGGTCTGGTAGGTCGCGCGGAGCTGGGCCTCAGGTTCGATGGCATGCAGGCAGACCGAGGCCAGGCCGATCCGCCGAACCACGATGGCCGTCTCGCCGGTCTTCGCCACCAGCCGGCGCAGGACCGGGTACGCGTGGCGCATCAACTGCTCGCTACTCACCGTGGTGCCGGTCCCGATGAGCAGCTTCGGCCCGAGCCGGTACGACCCGCCGGTCCGATCGACGAACCCGAACTCGACGAGCGTTCGCAGGTACCGGTAGACGGTCGAGACCGGCATGTCCAGGGTCGATCCCAACTCGTCCGCACGGACCTCGCCCCGGTCGGCCACGACAAGGAGCAGCCGCAGGCCGCGGGCGAAGGAGGTGTCCTCCGCCGCCTCTTCAGGCGGTCGATCCCGGGCGGTCGTCATCGTGCGCCGACAGACCCGGGTTGGGCGTTCGTCATGGCAGGGCCGGATGGTAGCACCGGGCCGCGCCGCCGCCGACCGGGGGCGATGCCGTACGCTTTGCCTGCCATGACCGCTCCCTCCGTTCCCGATCTCGTCGTGCTCGAATCGCCGTCCGCGCGACTCGAGATCGCGGCGGCGGGCGGCGGGCGGTTGAGCTCGCTCGTCGTCCATGGGTCCGAACTGCTCTTGACCGAAGGGGCCGGCCCGATGATGTGGGGCAGCTATCCGATGGCACCGTTCGCCGGCCGGATCCGCGACGGTCGGTTCAGCTTCGGAGGGCGCGACATCAGCCTGCCGCTGACGATGCCGCCGAACGCGATCCACGGGACGGTCCTCGATCGCCCGTGGACCGTGGACGATCAGGTCAAGGGCGTGAGCCATGCCGAAGCGCGCCTGTCGATCGACCTCGGGCCCGATTGGCCGTTCGGCGGACGGGTGAGCCAGCACATCGTGCTCGGCAGGGGCGGCCTGAAGGTGTCGATGACGCTGGAGGCCGACGATCCGATGCCCGCGACGGTCGGTTGGCATCCATGGTTCCGGCGCCGGCTGGTCGGGACGCGCGCTGAACCGATGAGCGCATCGGCTCCGGCCCAGCTTCAGTTCGAGGCCGGGCGGATGTACGAGCGTGGATCCGACGGCCTCCCGACGGGCCGGCTCGTCGCGCCCGCCGACGGCCCCTGGGACGACTGCTTCACCGGCGTCAGCACGCCCCCGCGCCTGGTGTGGCCTGAACGTCTCGCCCTGTCGTTGGCATCGACCTGCGATCACTGGGTGGTCTACACGGAACCGGAGCATGCCATCTGCGTCGAGCCGCAGTCCGGCCCACCGAACGCGGCCAACCTGGCACCGCACGTCGTCGAGCCCGGCCACCCGCTCACGGCGTCCATGACCTGGCAGTGGTGGTCGCTGGCCTGATCGACGCGAACGAGGACGGCTAGGCCGAGATGCCGGCTACCCCGAGCAGCTGCGGCAGGACGGTCCCGAACAGGTAGCCGGCGATCCCGGCGACAGCCGCCAGCGCGAGCACTTCCAGACCCGACACGATCGGCGACCGCTGCGTCCAACGGGTCTTGATCACGCCGATCCCGAACAGCACGGCTCCCGTCAGCGCGAGCGCTGCCGGCAGGGCCGCGTCGATCGGCAGGACCAGGAACGGCAGGACCGGGACGAGCGCCCCGAGCCCGAATGCGGTTCCCATGAACAGGGCACCCCGCAGCACCCCGCCGTGCTCGTCATCCACCTGGATCCCGAGTTCACGAGACACCATCGTCCGCAGGAGGACTTCGGGGTGCCGGGCCATGATCGCCGCGATCCGGGCCGCGTCCTCGTCGCCGAGGCCCTCGTCCGCGAGCATGTACGCGACCTCGGCCTCGGCCTCGCCGGGCCGCTCCACGATCTCGTGGCGCTCCTCGGCCACCTGGGCATCGAAGATCTCGCGCTGGCTCTTGCTGCTGATGTACTCGCCGGCGGCCATGCTGAAGACCCCGGCGAGTGCCGCCGCGATCCCGGCGACGATCACCACGAAGGTCTCGCCTGAGGCGCCGGCGACCGTCGCGACGACTGCGAGCGTGGAGACCAGGCCGTCCTGGGCCCCGAAGATGACCTCCCGGATCTCACCCAGCAGCGAACTGGTCCGCCGTTCCTCGGCCAGGTGCCGCTCGATCCAGTCGCGCGGGTAGGCGGCCGCCGGGGCGTCGAGGGGCGGGCGCGCGGTGGGCTGGGTCGTCATGCCCGAATGGTACGCGGTGGTCCCTCGAGCTCGGCGCCCGGTCGACCTCAGACGGGGGCGCGGACGACCTCAGACGGGCGCGGCAAGCGCCTCGGCGATCTGGCCGGCCCAGTCATCGATCTCGGCCCACGGTCGGAAGTCCCCCTCCGGTGCCCGGACGGCAGCGACCATCGCCCGTTCCGCGATGCCAAGCTCGTCCTTCCACAGGCTGCCGGGGAAGACGCGGTGCTCACGAGCGTGGGTCGCGTCCATCATCGCCGCTGCATCGGCCGGTTCCTCGGCGGGCTTGGCCGGCTCGCCGAGCGGCCCGCTCGAGAACAGCCAGACCGGGCGGACGAGCAGCTCCGCCGCGTGATGCTCGACGAACCGTTTCGCCGGCTCCATCCAGTGACCCATGTAGATCCCGCTGCCGAGGACCACGGCGCCGTACCCATCGAGGGACTCGACGTCCACCACGTCCACGACGTCCGCGTCGATCTTGCGGAACATCAAGGACGCCCCGATCGTTCGAGCGATCTCAGACGTCGACCCATGCTTCGAAGCCGACGCCACCAGGATCCGCATCTCCTCGACCTCCCAACGTGGACGGCCCGACGCCGCCATGGCCCCACGCCCACCATGACGCACCGGTGCACCGATCCGGAAGGGCCGTTCGGACCGATTCCGGCTGGGTGCTTGCCCTGGGCGCGGCCCTCGCCGGGTAAGCGCCTGGTTGTCATGGTTCACGCCGACGCGTACTATCCTCTCGTGCGTGAACCATCTGAGTCCGACGGGCGACTGACCGAGGTCGCCACGGATCTCATCAGGGTCTTCCATGGCATGGCACGTGAAGTCCCGCCATCGCCGGCCAGGGACCTGACGATGGGTCAGATCAGACTGCTGTTCCTGCTCCAGCGCGAGGGAGCCCAGCCGATGGGCCGCGTCGCCGAGGTCTTCGAACTCAGCAGCACCGCATCGAGCGGCTTCGTCGCGAGGATCGAGCGACACGGCCTGATCTCGCGTGCACACCGTTCCGACGACCGGCGCATCGTCGAGTGCGACCTGACGCAGGCCGGTCGACGGTTCGTCGAGGACCTCTCGGGCGTCCGGATCGATGTCATCCGCCAGGCGCTGGCTGCGCTCGAACCGCCCGAGTTGACGGAGTTCCAGGGACTCCTGCGACGCATCCTCGAGCGCCGGCAACGCCCGGTCTCACCGGGTGACCGAGCGTGATCGCCCTGCTGCGCACCTACCTCCGGCCATATGCCCGGCCGCTGGCCCTGGTCGTGGCCCTGCTTGTCGTCCAGGCGATCGCCACCCTGTACCTCCCGGAACTCAACGCCGACATCATCAACAACGGCGTGGTGACCGGCGACACCGCCTATATCCTCTCGACCGGCGCGGTGATGCTCGGTATCTCGCTCGTGGTCGTCGTGTGCGCGATCGTCGCCGTCTACTGGGGCTCGAAGACGGGCATGGCCTTCGGGCGGGACGTACGCAGCGCCATCTTCCGCAAGGTGGAGAGCTTCTCCCAGGCGGAGCTAGACCGATTTGGGACGGCGTCGCTCATCACACGGAACACGAACGACGTCCAGCAGGTCCAGATGGTGGTCCTGATGGGCCTCAACATGATGATCATCGCCCCGATCCTGGCGATCGGCGGCGTCGTGATGGCGCTCCGCCAGGACATCCCGCTGGCGGGCATCCTGATCGTGATCCTGCCGATCATGACCGTGATCGTCGGGTCGCTGATGTACCGCGCCATGCCGCTCTTCCAGGCGGTCCAGCGCAAGGTGGATCGGGTCAACCAGGTCACCCGCGAGGCTCTGAGCGGCATCCGCGTCATCCGCGCCTTCGTCCGTACCGAGCACGAGCAGGAACGCTTCGACGAGGCGAACCGCGACCTGACCGCGACATCGCTCCAGGTCAACCGGCTGTTCGCACTGATGATCCCGAGCTTGATGCTGGTCTTCAACCTGTCCACGGTCGCCATCCTGTGGTTCGGCAGCCTGCGCGTCGCCAGCGGCGAGATGCCGATCGGCAACCTGATCGCTTTCCTCCAATACGTCATGCAGATCCTGATGGCGGTGATGATGGCCGTGTTCATGTTCGTCATGGTCCCGCGCGCCGTCGTCTCGTCCGGCCGGATCCAGGAGGTCCTGCGTACGCACCCGTCGATCGGCGACCCGGTGGCCCCCGTCAAGCCACCGCCGGGCGTCGGCTCGCTCGAGTTCCGCGATGTCACATTCGGCTACCCCGGGGCAGAGGACCCAGTCCTGCGTGACATCACCTTCCGGGTGGAGGCCGGTCAGACCACCGCCATCGTGGGCAGTACCGGCAGCGGCAAGAGCACGCTGATCAACCTGATCCCGCGCTTCTACGACGTTTCGGACGGAAGCCTCTCCCTCGACGGGACGGATATCCGCGAACTCCTCCGCGACGACCTGTGGACGCGCATCGGCTTGATCCCGCAGAAGTCGTTCCTGTTCACCGGCACGATCGCAAGCAACCTTCGCTACGGCAAGGCCGACGCGACCGACGAGGAGCTGTGGGCGGCCCTGCGCATCGCCCAGGCGGAGTCGTTCGTGCGTGACCTGCCGGAGGGCCTCGACGCCTCGATCGCCCAGGGCGGCACGAACCTGTCGGGCGGGCAGCGCCAGCGGCTGGCCATCGCTCGGGCGCTCGTCAAGCGGCCGGAGATCTACGTCTTCGACGACAGCTTCTCGGCCCTGGACTTCAAGACGGATTCCCTGCTGCGAGCCGCGCTCACGCGCGAGATCGCGGACGCGACGGTGGTGATCGTCGCGCAGCGGGTCGGCACGATCATGGGCGCCGACCGGATCGTCGTCGCTCGATGGCGGCACGATCGCCGGCATCGGGACGCACGTGGAACTCATGGCGAGCTGCGAGACGTATCGCGAGATCGTCTACTCGCAGCTCAGCGAGGAGGAGGCCGCGTGAGCGGGCCGATCGGCCACGGATCAGGCGCCGCGCGACGTCCTCCGGCCCGCGGCTTCGGTGGTGGCGGCCCGTTCGGGACGGCCGGCCTTCCGCCCGAGAAGGCGAGGGACTTCCGGGGCACGTTCGGACGACTGGTCAACACGCTGCGTCCCGAGGTCGGGCGGATCCTCATCGTGGTCGCCTTCGCGATCGTGAGTGTTGCCTGCGCCGTCGTGGGACCCAAGCTCCTCGGCAACGCCACGAACATCCTGTTCGACGGCGTGGTCGTCGACCCCGCGGCCGGGGTGGACATGACCGCGCTGCGCGACGTCCTGCTGGTCGTGGCGGCGGTCTACATCCTGAGCTCGCTGTTCAGCTGGGCGCAGTCGTACATCATGGCCGGCGTCTCGCAGCGGACGGTCTACCGGATGCGTCGCGATGTGGACGTGAAGCTGTCGCGCCTGCCCCTGCGCTACTTCGACAGCCACCCGCGCGGCGACACCCTCAGCCGCGTCACGAACGACATCGACAACATCGCCAACTCGCTCCAGCAGACGATGACCCAGCTCATCACGGCGGTCTGCACGATCATCGGCGTCCTCGCGATGATGCTGTGGATCAGTCCCCTGCTCGCGGTCATCTCCCTGTTGACGGTGCCGCTCTCGATCGTCGTGACCGTCTTCGTGGCGAAGCGCTCGCAGGTCCAGTTCGCGACGCAGTGGGCCCGGACCGGCCGGCTCAACGGCCATGTCGAGGAGATGCACACCGGGCACAGCATCGTGAAGGCGTTCGGCCGGCAGGAGGAGGCGATCGCCCGGTTCGACGAGGAGAACGAGGAGCTCTTCCAGGCCAGCTACAAGGCCCAGTTCCTGTCCGGCACGATCCAGCCGGCGATGCAGTTCATCGCCAACATCAACTACGTGCTCATCTGCGTCATCGGCGGCATCCAGGTGGCGAACGGCCAGATGAGCCTCGGTGACGTCCAGGCCTTCGTCCAGTACTCCCGCCAGTTCACGATGCCGATCACCCAGACCGCCAGCATCGCCAACGTCATCCAGTCCGCGGTCGCGTCCGCAGAGCGGGTGTTCGAGCTGCTCGACGAGGCCGAAGAGGCCCCCGACGCGGCGGTCACCCCGCTGCGTGGCCCGGTGCGCGGCCGGGTCGAGCTCGAGGGCGTGTCGTTCCGCTACGTCGCGGACGCGCCGCTCATCGAGAACCTGGACCTCGTGGTGGAACCGGGCCACACCATCGCCATCGTCGGCCCGACCGGTGCGGGCAAGACGACGCTGGTCAACCTGCTGATGCGCTTCTACGAGATCGATGCCGGGCGGATCACCGTGGACGGCATCGACAGCAAGGCGATGTCGCGCGATGAGCTGCGTTCGACCTTCGGGATGGTCCTCCAGGACACGTGGCTGTTCAACGGCACCATCCGCGAGAACATCGCCTACGGCCGGGAGGACGCGACGGAGGAGGAGATCGTCGCCGCCGCGCAGGCCGCCCACGTGGACCACTTCGTCCGGACCCTGCCGGATGGCTACGACACCATCCTCGACGACGACGCCACGAGCGTGTCGCAGGGCGAGAAGCAGCTCCTCACCATCGCCCGGGCGTTCCTGGCCGACCGCCGCATCCTCATCCTCGACGAGGCGACCAGCTCCGTGGACACCCGGACCGAGGTGCTCATCCAGCGCGCCATGGCCAAGCTGATGCTCGGCCGGACGAGCTTCGTCATCGCCCATCGCCTCTCCACCATCCGCGACGCCGACATGATCCTCGTGATGGATCACGGCAGCATCGTGGAGCAGGGCACGCACGATGCGCTGATCGCCCGGCGAGGGTTCTACTTCGACCTGTACGACAGCCAGTTCGCGGCCCCGCTGGAGGAAGCCGTCTAGCGGGTCCCGCCGGCAGTCGGCGACGGGACCGCCGACGCCGGCGATCCCGTCTGAGAGCCCTGGAGCGAGCGAGCGTTACAGCGTCGCGGGGCGCGTGCCCAGGACGACGGTGACCTGCGTGGACTGGCCGTCGCGGAGGACGTCGAGCGTGACGCTCTCGCCCGGAGCGAACTGGCTGGTGACCAGGTCGAGCGGATGGGTCGCGTCGAGGGCGTGCCGGCAACGGCGGTGATGATGTCGCCCGCGACGAGGCCGGCCTGGGCGGCCGGGCTGCCGGCCACGACCGACTCCTGCGACTGTGCAGCGGCCGCGGTCGGGATCCAGGCGCCGTTGTCGACCGGCAGGCCGTTCGCCTTCTTGAGCGCCGGGTCGATCGTCTCGAAGCGGATGCCGAGCCACGGGCGGGCCAGCGGCTGGCCGGCCGACGCCTGGGCGAGCAGCGGTCGGGCGATGTCGATCGGGATCGCGAAGCCGATGCCCTGGCTCTGGCCGGCGACGGCGGTGTTGATGCCGATGACCTTGCCGCTCGGGTCGAGCAGCGGGCCGCCGCTGTTGCCGGGGTTGATCGCGGTGTCGGTCTGGATGAGGTTGGTCAGCCGGCCGCCCTCGACCGGGATGCGTGCGGCCGAGGGCCGAGATGATGCCGCTGGTGACCGAGTCGGTGAACTCGCCGAGCGGGCTGCCGATGGCGATCGCCTGCTGGCCGACCTGGATCGTCGACGAGTCGCCGATCGGGGCGGTCGGCAGGCCGGTCTGCCTCGACCTTGACGATGGCGAGGTCGGTCAGGGTGTCGATGCCGTAGATCGTGGCGTCGAACGAGCGGCCGTCCTTGAGGTTGACGGTCAGGCTTCGACGGGTCGCCCGCGACGACGTGGTGGTTGGTGAGGATCAGGCCGTTCGCGTCGAAGATGACGCCGGAGCCGATCGCGGTGCCGCTGCCGGTCTGGCCGGTCGTCGGGTCGGTCGCGGTGACGCCGTCGGCGACGATCGTGACGACGGCCGGGCTGACCGCCTTGACGATGTCGACGACCGACGCCTGGCCCACCGGCCGGAGCGACGGGTGTCGCGGGCGCGGCGGCGGGTGCGGTGGCGGCGGGCGCGGTCGCACCGGGCCGTGGTGGCATTGGCGACCACCGCGTTGGGGCCGGATGCACGCTCAGCGCTGTTGACGGCGAGGTACGTGCCGCCCGACGTGAGGACCGCCGTGGCGAGAACGGCTCCGAGCACGAAGCCGGGTCCGACCGAGCGTCGCTGGGCGGAAGCCGGAGCAGCCGTGGCGAGAGGGGTCGTGTTGGACGTAGGCGTGACAGGGGCCGCCGGCGTGACCGGCGTGGACGGTGTGAGGGGTTCGTACATGTTCGGTGTCCTTCTGCCGGACGGCGTCGTCACGTGCGAGCGCCAAGAGCCCGGGCTGCCAAATTCGACCGTGGTCCTGCTGTCTGAGAGTCTCTGTGAGAGAACCGGGGTCCTTGCAATTCCTTATCCAAGCCCATACCTGGCGAGCGCGGACGTACCATGTGCCCGAACTGGAGTTCGACCCCTCAGGAGCGGGGACCGGGTCGGGCGTCGTCCACAAGCACTGTCGGTCGAGGAGGTCTTCATGTCAGCGAAGTCAGGGACCAACGGGAAGCGCGCCGCCAAGTCGCGTGGCAAGAGCAAGGCCAAGGACACCGCCGCGGTCGCGGCGGCTGTCGCGGACGCCGAGGCCGTCGATGGCGCCGCACGCGTCGCGGATGGGATGGATGCCGTGGCTGCGGCGGCCGATGCCGCCGCCGCCGGACGCGAGTCGGTCACCCAGGGCGCCAGCGACCTGACCCGGGGAACGGACGAGCTGGTATCCGCGGACCGGGCCGGTCTCCTCGCCGACGTCGTCGCGGTCGCCGGGATCACCGACGTCGCGCAGGGCGCCGAACTCCTCGCGGCTTCGGACGATATCGCGGTCCTCGGAGCGGTCATCCGGGCCATCGGCCAGGACGATCTCGATCGCGGCATGCAGGTCGCGCGGATCAGCGGCGAGATGAGTGCCGTGGCCATCGTGGTCAGCCGGATCGGCATGCCGGTGCTGGCTGCCTTCCTCGAGGATCGCGCCGAGGAGCTGCTGGACGTCTCGGTCGACGCGATCGTGCGCGCCGGCGGGACCCGCGCCGTCTCGAGCGCCCTCGCGGATGCCGGCGAGCGCGTGGAGATCCTCGGTGAGACCGAGGAAGCCGAGGGGATCGCGCGACTGGTCGTGGCCGAGGAGTTGGCCGTGGTCAGCGACGACCTTGCCGAGGCCGGAGCAGCCGATAGCTACCTGGGCTACGAGGAGATGGCGATCGGCGAGGAAGTCCGCGAGGATGCCGTCGAGGACGCCGCGATCCGGCCTAGCCGAGGCGGGACAGGGCCTCGAGGAGATCGGCTCGGCCGGCGCCCTGGCCGACGTCGCGGAGGAACTCGGGCAGTAAGCCGGGCAGACATCGCGGCGGGCAGGCCGGGCGGTCGCGCGGTCACGGCAGCCCTGGCAGCCCCCCCGGATCGCGTTGGTCGTCGCGAGGTCGGCGTCGGCAAGGAGCCGCATGCCTCGTCCGTCGGCCCCGTAACCGGCTCCACGCCCCTCGGCGAGCCTCGGCCCGACGGCCGGGTCGATCGGCGCGCGCTGCCCGCCCCGGTGCCGGCGATCAGGCGATGGCAGTCCCACAGGATCCGCTCGAGCAAGCTGAGCGGCGTGTGACCATAGCCGATCGCGCAGCGTTTCGACGCTTTCGTGGTGCGCCGGCCGACGCGGCCACGTTTGATCACGACGTCGTAGGCGAACCGCTCGCCTCCGTATCTCGATGTCGCCGAAATCGTCCAGCCTCGCCCGCATGACCGCCTCCGCCGTCAGAGGATCTTGGAGAGGAAGCTCTTCGTCCGCTCGTGGGTCGGGTTCGTGAAGAAGTGCTCGGGCGTCCCCTCCTCGATGATCCGGCCGTCGTCCATCATCAGGACGCGGTCCGCGACCTCGCGGGCGAAGCCCATCTCATGGCTGACCACGATCATGGTCATCCCCTCGCGCGCCAGCTCCTTCATGACCTCCAGTACCTCGCCGATCATCTCGGGATCGAGCGCACTGGTCGGCTCGTCGAAGAGCATCAGGGCGGGCTTCATCGCCAGCGCCCGCGCGATCGCCACCCGCTGCTGCTGCCCGCCTGAGAGCTTGCCGGGATAGACGTCCGTCTTGTGCCCAAGGCCGACCCGCTCGAGGAGGGCCTTGCCCATCGTCACGGCCTCGTCGCTGGGGACGCCGCGCACGCGGATCGGCGCCTCGATGATGTTCTCGAGGGCGGTCATGTGGGGGAACAGGTTGAAGCGCTGGAAGACCATCCCGATCTCCTCGCGCTGCTTGGCGATGTTGCTCTCCTTGTCCTCGACAGCTTGCCGCCACCTCGCGGTAGCCGATGAGGTGGCCGTTCACGAAGATCCGGCCCTTCTGGATCTTCTCGAGGTGGTTGATGCAGCGGATGAAGGTCGTCTTGCCGGAGCCGGATGCGCCGATGATGACCACGACCTCCTGGCGCTTCACCTCGACCGAGACGCCCTTGAGGACGTGCAGCTTGCCGAACCACTTCTCGACGTCCTGGGCGTCCACGACGACGTCGGTCGTCGAGGCCGGGATGCCGACGATCGACGTCGAGGAGGTTCCCGCCGGGTACGGCCGCGCTCATTCGTGCCCGCCGACGGTGGTCGCGTCCTCGGGGGCGATGCGCTTCCGGCCAAAGCCGGTGAGCCGTGCCCAGAACGACTCCGGTTCATCGACGCGGGTGCTCTGGCTCAGCCGGCGCTCGATCCTGCCCTGGATCGCAGCTCCAGATCGTCGTCAGCAGCAGGTAGTACAGCGCCACGCCGAAGAACGCCTCGAAGGCATGGAACGTGGCCGAGTTGACCATCTGGGCGTACCGGAACAGGTCGCCGACGGCGATGATGCTCAGGAGCGACGTCGTCTTGATCATGTTGTTGAACTCGTTGCCGAGCGGCGGGATGATCACCCGCAAGGCCTGCGGAAGGACGATCCGGCTCATCGTCAGGCGGTACGTCATCCCGAGCGACTTGGCCGCCTCGGTCTGACCCGGATCCACGGACAGGATGCCGGCCCGGACGATCTCGCTCATGTAGGCGCCCTCGTTGATGCCCAGCGCCACCAGGCCCGCGAGGATCGCACCCTGGAGATCCAGGGGACCCACCATGATGTGGTTGGGGAAGAGGTCCAGGCCGCCCAGGAGATAGGGCGTACCGAAGTACACCAGGAAGATCTGGACGAGGACCGGCGTGCCTCGGAAGAACCAGACGTAGACGCCGCTGATCGCAGCGGAAGAGCCGGTTCCTGGACATGCCGCCGAGCGCCGAGAGGATGCCCAGGACGACGCCCATGAGCTGGGCGACCACCGCGACGTAGATCGTGATGACCAGCCCACCGATCAGCGCCGGCGAGGGCTTGAAGACGAAGTCCAGGAAGAACTCGCAGGTCGAAATGGAACTGCGGATTCTGGGCCGCCAGGAGCATGTCAGGCGTCACGGGCAAGCTCGAGATCGAGGCGAGCCGCGGAGGGTGTCAGGGGGGACACCCTCCGCGTCCACGCCGGACAGACTACGTCGTGTGTCGACTACTGAAGCAATACGACAGCGTCGGTCATGCCCCACGTGTCGACGATCTTCTTGCATCGTGCCGTCGGCATACATCGCATCGATCGCCGCCTGCACGGCGGCCTTCAACTCCGTGTCCGACCTTGCGGACCGCGATCCCGATCGGGATCGGCTCGATCGGCGTACCGCCGACCTCGAACTTGCCGGCGTTCTCCGGGAGGCTGTTGTAGTAGGCGACGACCGGGGAGTCAGTCGAGAAGGCGTCGACCCGGCCGAGCGCCAGCTGCTGGAACGCATCGGTGTCGAGGTCGAACGTCTGGATCTCCATGGGTGGCTTGCCCGCGGCCACGAGTGCCACGTTCGCCGCGTCCAGGGTGTCCTTGTTGCGTCGTGCCCAGCTGGACGGCGACCGTCTTGCCGGACAGGTCCTCGAGCGTCTTGATGCCCTTGGGGTTGCCGGCCGGCAACGAGCAGCCCCTGGCCGACCTTCAGGTAGTCGACGAAGTCGACCTGCTTGGCTCGCTCGGGCGTGTCGTTCATGCCGCTGATGATCAGGTCGCACTTGCCGGCCTTGAGTGCCGGGATGATCCCGTCGAAGCCGGTGTTGTCGATCTCGGTCGTGACGCCCGAATCGCTTTCCGATCTCGTTGGCGATATCGACGTCGGAGCCCTGCGCCGTGGTCCCGTCAGCCGCGTAGAACTCCTCCGGCGGGTAGCTGACGTCGACGCACCAGACGAGCTTGCCGGCTGTCTTGATGGCCTCGGGCACGACGATCGCCGCCGCCGACGGCGCGGTGGACTCAGCCGCCGACGGGGCCTCGGACGGCGCGACTGACGCGACCTCTGTCGGCGCGGTCGAAGGGGCGGTGGAAGCCGTCCCGCTCGAACTGCAGGCCCCCACCAGGAACAGGGCGGCGCCGGCCAGTGCGGCGGCGCGAAGACGGGTGGCTCGCATGGTCTCTCCTCCGATCGGGGTCGGGTCGCCGATCCCGCGTGACCGCAGCGTCGGGCGCTGCAAGTGGGTCATGTATTCGAGCAGAGTCCCCTGCCCGGGCATGCCCCACTAGGGCCATGTGTCACAAAGGTCGGCGAACTGGATAGCCGCCGCCCTCGATGGTCCAGCTCAGGCTGCGAAGCCACCCGGGTAGCTGGACCGGAAGCTGGCTTCGCTCGCTTCCGTCCACAAGGAGCCTAGCGGCAACGGCAGTTCGGTCCATTCCGCGGCGCACGGCAGTCCATCGGCCACATGCAGGGTCAACGTATCGCCCTGGTGCTTCAGGATGTACGAGTAGACCGTGGTCAGTGGCACGCCGTGATTGCAGATGCCGGTGTCTCCGTCGTCATGAGAGGCCAGCATCGCCTTCAGGTCGTCGACCGAGCGCACATCGCCCAGGCGCGACTGAGCCGACACGCCTCGCCTCGCTGAGCAGGGCAGGTCGTCGGGCGAGCCGGTCTCACCGAACAGGGGCTGGTGATTGGTCCGGAAGATCCAGGACCCCGCATGTTCGACTCGGATCTCCTGCCCCCGGACTTCAACGGCGGCGAGGTCCTGACGGTCCGCGAGGATCAGGTTTCCCCACCAATAGGGCTGCACAGCCACCGCGCTCGAGATCGCGGCGATGGCCTCGTCGACGTCCTTCGCCTCGCGGAGGGCCATTTCCACGAGGCGATCGTAGTTCTCGTGGTGCTCATCGGTGATCTTCACGTTGTTGTCGCAGGCAAACAGCCCGTGTCGGTTCGCTCCCACGGAGAGGCCGGAGAAGACGCTCTCGACGGTGCCGTCTGCGGCATAGGTCTCAAGTCCCTGTGGGCCGAACAGATCCACATCCAGCACCACGCGATCCGAGAAGCGCGACCGGGCGAAGTCCTTGTTCTTGAACAGCAGGTATCCGTCGTCCTTGGTGCGCAGCGCCCCGATCGTGCACATGAGCGTCTCCTGAAGCCGATCAGTCGCTGATGGGTCGTGGATGGGCCAGCGAAGGAGACCTGTAGCATGAACGATGCGATCGCCGGACGATCCCCAGATACGGGAGTCTTGACCATGATCATCAAGCGGCTGGAAGACATCGTGGGTACTGACCGTCATGCCACCGGTGACGGATGGGAGAGCCGCCGACTGTTGCTGGGTGACGACGGTCTGGGCTATTCCCTGCACGACACGGTCCTTGATGAGGGTTGCGAGCTGACCCTGCGATACAGGAACCACGTTGAAAGCAATTACTGCATCGCGGGCATCGGCGAGGTCGTCGATGTCGCGACCGGTGAGGTACACCCGATCGCGCCCGGCACGCTCTACTCGCTGGACAAGCACGACGCCCACATCCTGAGAGCCGTGAAAGGGCAGTTGCGACTGGTCTGCATCTTCACGCCCGCGCTGACGGGCCGTGAACGACACGACGCCGACGGCAGCTACGCGTTGATGGAGTAGCGAAGGGACCGTCGAAACCGAGTTTGAGGTCGTCGCGCGCGCGGCACCAGACTCAGCCCATCGTGGGAGATCGCAGACAGTTCAAGGCTTCCAGGCCTGATGCGACCGGCCTGCGGCGACCACCACGGGGGGTCAGGACACCTCGATGAGCTTGCCGATCCGAGCCAACAGGACACGGGAACTCACAGGCTTGGGCAGGAAGTCATCGCACCCTGACGTCCTGGCGCGCTGGACGTCATCCGGCAAGATGTCGGCACTCAAGCCGATGATCGGGACGTGGCGCAAGTCGTCTTGCGCCCGGATACGGTGGACGAGGTCGAGGCCGCTACCGTCGCCGAGCCGGATGTCGAGGAGGATGAGCGCCGGCGCTTGTTCGGCCAGTCGATCGATCGCCGAAGCGACTCCTGTGGCCTGATGGACCTCGTAGCCGGCCATCTCGAGCAAGTTTGTCGTCAGGCCCATCGCGGTCGCATCGTCCTCGACGAGCAGGATCGGTCGCCCATGGTTACGCGACGTGATCGCGGGCAGGGATCCCGGGCCGATCCCGGACGAAGGCGCGCCTGGGCGACCTGGCAAGGTCAGCGTGAACGTGCTGCCGACGCCTGGGTCGCTCGAGGCGTCCAGTCGGCCACCATGCAACTCGGCCAGGCTCCTGGAGATAGCGAGACCTAAGCCCGCGCCCTTGGTTGCCGTCCCTGACACCTGCTCGAACGGCAGAAAGGCACGCTCGAGGTGCTCGGATGCGATCCCGACGCCAGTGTCCCGGATCGTCACAGTGACCGTGCCACGTTTGGCACGAACCTCGAGAGACACGCGGCCACCGGCAGGGGTGAACTTGAGTGCGTTTGCCACGACGTTCGTCAGGATCTGCCGAAGGCGATCCGGGTCGGCTGAGACCGTCGGCCCAGGACCCGGGCCACGCTCGAACTCGAGCGCGATATCCTGCTCCGCGGCCAGATTGTTGAAGCTCGCGACGACCTCGACGATGACGTCTGCGATCAGCAGCGCCGAAGGCCGCAGTTCGAGTCGGCCGGCGTCGATACGCGACAGGTCGACCAGGTCGTCGATCAAGCGGACCATGTGGCGACCGCTCGACTCGATCGTTGCGCACAGGTCCTGCATCCTCGATCCCAACGGTTGACCCTGGAGCGAGTCGTGTGCCAGTTCACTGGCCAGCAAGATCGAATGGAGTGGTGTCCGAAGTTCGTGGGCGACGTTCGCGAGGAACCGTGACTTCGCCTCGCTCGCCTGCTTCAGCTCGACGTTCGCTCGATCCAGCTCGGCGACGAGGCCGGTCGCTCGGGCGTTGATCCGTGCGTTGGCGATACAGACGGCTGCATGCATCGCCAGCGCGACCGCGATCATCTCGTCGCTTTCACTGAACTCGGGTTCGCCGACCTTGTTCGCGACGAACAACGTGGCCGGATCGGAGCCTTCCAGCGGCACGGGGACGGCAAGGAACGAGACCAGCCGCGGATGGTCGTGGGGCTGGCCGACGAAACCGGGGTGCCGACGGACGTCGCGAATGCGCACGGGCCGACCGGACCGGCCGGCAAGGCCGAGCGCCCATACGCCCGATGGCCATCGACGTACATGGTCGACCAGCCCTGCGGCGTCGATCCCGTCCGCGTCGATCCGGGTGATCGCCGAGTGGTCGGGCTTGAATACGATCATCGCCGAGAACTCGGCCTGCAGGGCCTCGCGCGTCGACGCCAACACGGCTCGAAGCACGGCCGAAGGCTCCTGGACGGCGCTGATCGCGAGGGTGGCGCCCCTGAGGCGAGCCTCCGCCACGCGAGCGGCCTCTTCATCGCGACGCCGTGCCGTGAGATCCTCGATGGTGTAGAGGGCGAGGGACACGGCCGACCTGGGGTCGTCGATGATCCGAGCCGTCACGTTCGCGAGCAGCACCCGACCCGACGGGTGGATGTACCGTCGCTCGACCGAGCGGACGTCACGCCGCCGGTCGAACAGCCGGTCCTCAAGGCGCTTGATCGTGCCGCGATCATCCGGATGGATGCTCTCGAGGGTCGAACGATCGATGATCTCCCCGACCGGGATCCCCAGCAGGTCGCACAGCGCGACGTTGGCCTGCAGCCACCGATGATCGGGACCGGCCACGCCCATGGCGAACGGGCTGCCGTCCATCACGCTGTGCAGGAGATCCGAACTCGCCGCCTTGGCCGCGGGGACCGTTTCCCGTTCGGTAAGGTCCCGTCCTCGGCGAGACGTGGCGCCGGGAGTGCCGTCCGTGCGGCCGGACTTCGCCATCGATGCTCTCCCGCGACAAGGTGCCCCGGAGCCACTGAAGCACCGACCGACAGTCGGCAGTCCGATCTCGATCAGGTTGCCGGGCAACGCTGAACGGGGCGGACGGGGAACCACCCTGCGCCGCATTGTGCACGGCCTCATGACGAGCGTCCATCCCCGAAAACGCGGGGATGCCCGACGGCGACCCAAGCTCCAGCATGCCCCCCTCGACCGAACGTCGGGCATCGCCCCCACCAACGTGACCCGCCGCGGCGTTGGTGTCGGGACCCCTTCAGTGGGGGGTGCCGGGCGGTCCATCTGCGGGCTGTCGCCTCCCAACACCGCACGCGCTTACTGACCCTGGATCCACGAGGCACTTGATGGATCAACGGAAGGGATCGGGCATTGCGCGAAGAAGACCGGGACTCGGTGACCGCCGAGACCGATCGCGAGATCGGGATGAGGACCGTATCGGGCCTGCGGATCGGCCCGGTGATCGCGTATAGCTGGCTGCTCGCGGGCGCGGTCGTCGGAGTGCTCAATCTGCTCCACATCGATCTGCACGAGCATCGCGACCTCCCACCGGTCATCCACTGGATCCGCGATGCGTCGCTCGCGGTCCCACTTGCAGCCCTCGCCGTCGTCGCCGCGGTGTACGCGCTCGGCCCACGCATCACGGAAGGATCCCGTACCGACGGCGTGTCACTCGGGATTCGGATCGCCTGGGCCGTCTTGGCGGCAGGCCTCTTCGCCGTGCTGGTCATCCCCGGGATCCAGGTCCATGGACTGCTCTTCGGCGCCGAGGAGGGGGAGGCCGTCGGCTGGCTGGAACACGGCATGAACGAAGGCTTGATCGCCCTCCAGGTCTCGTTGGCGGTCATGGTGCCCGCCGCCCTCGTCCTGGGGCCGCCCTCGAGAGCGGATGCGCCTGGACAGGGGTCAGATCGAACGCCCGGAACGTCGCAGATCGCGACGACCGGGCAGCGGCCGTCTCTGGTGAGCACACCCACGCACGTCGGAGGCGATCGATGAGCACCACCAACGATCGCGCCTCCGCGGCGGGGTCTCGGCATGCGATCCGGGTAAAGGAGCGCCACGTGATGGGACACGCACGATCAGGCCGTCAGCGGCAGACCATGCGACGACTCGGCATCGGGCTCGCGTCCATGCTCCTGGTGGTGACCCAGCTTGCCGCGCCGATCGCGCAAGCGTCATCGGCCCCGTCGGCGACCGAGCCCGCGGCTGCGCCGGCCATCTCGACGAACCTGTTCACCCTCATCGTCAAGGCGGCGCGCACCGAACCGCTCGCCGGCGTGGAGGAGGGCGATGCCGTCGGCACCTACAAGTGGATGATCAACGAGGACAACACAGGCAAGACGATCACGCGCGACGCGAATCCCGGGTCCGAATGCTCGGCGTGGGCGAACACCGCACGCACGATCCCGAACGCAGCCTATCCGGGTTCCTGCGAGTGGGCATCGATCGCGGGTCTCGCAAGCTCCGCACCGGTGGCCGCCCAGGGCGACCAGTCGACGCTCAACCACCTGGCCGGCATCACGCTGCCCGATGGCGACTACCTCATCTCGGTGCTGGCCGACGGCTACAAGCTCGACGGCACCCATTTCAGCGTCCCGTTCGGCGGTGGCGATGTGATCGTGCCGCTCCAGCCGCTGCCGCTGCCGACGGCGACGATCAAGGCCCAGGTCTTCGCCGACGTCGACGTCGACGAACGGCCAGTACGACCCGGGCGAGGACGGCCTGTCCGGGCTTCGCGGGCAAGATCACCGACTACATCGGCCAGGTCAACACCGACGTCTTCGGCAACCCGCTGTGCACGAGGTACCAGTACTCCCCGACCGAACAACGACGGCTACCAGGATCCGGGCGAGGTCATCGTGCTGGATGACGACAAGGCGCCGATCGTCGAGCGCCTCGGCGGCAAGTGCCTGACGGGCGACATCAACATGGACGGCGTCGTCAACGCGACCGACGAAGCCATGTACGTCGAGCAAGGGCCTCGACCCGGCGCTGGCCCGCGGCGTGCTGACGATCCCGAACCTCGGCCCGAACCGCTACGCCCTGTCGATGGTCCCGCCGACCGGCCAGAGCTGGGTCCAGACGACCACCCTCGAAGGCAACCACGACTGGGATGCCTGGGTGATGGAGGGCGCGACCGGCCTCGACACCGAGTTCGTGGTCGCCGGCGAGCCGTTCCCGGCCACGATCTTCGGCTACGTCCCGGGCCCGACGAGTCGATACCGGTTCCGCATCCGCGCCCGACGCAGAACTACTGGACGCAGCCGACCACGGTTCGCGGCCGGCGGCACCGGCACGATCAAGGGCGTCGTCGACGCCATGAACGTCTACGTCCCGACCACGGGCGGCGCCTGCCTGCCCGGCACCATCTGGGGCGGCATGTCCGGCGCGAAGATCGACCAGCCGATCGACAAGCCGTGGATCGCGCTGTCCGACCTCAACCGTGGCGACACCGCCGTCTGGTTCGGCCGCGGCGACGCCGACGGCACGTTCACGATCACCGAACGTCCCCGACGGCACCTACACGCTGACCTACTGGGACGAGCCGCAGAACTACATCCTCGACCTGATCCAGCGTGACCGTCGCCGGCGGCGAGACCGTCGACATGGGCATCCTGCCCCTGACCGGCTGGTTCACGAAGTTCGACGGCTACATCTTCAACGACCTGAACCGCAACGGGAAGCGCGACGCCGGCGAGCCGGGCGTCCCGAACTTCGGCCTGACGCTGCGCAAGCGCGAGAACTCGCTGATGGACCGCGGCGCGACCGCGGTCAGCACCGACCAGTCCGGCTACTACCTGATGGAGAACGCCTATCCGCTGACCGAGTGGCTCGTCCTCGAGGCGTACGACGACCGCTACTACACGACCGGCGTCACCTACCAGGCCGACAACCAGCCGACCCCCACCACGATCATCGGCCAGGGCGTCGACGTCAGCGTGCTGCCGATCATCGGCCTGTCCGGCACCCTCGACTGGGGCGTCCACGCCTACGACGCGACGGGCGACGAACGGCGTCGACCCGCAGAACGGCGGCATCGTCGGCTCGATCAGCTACGACACCACCCGCAACGAGCTCGATCCGCAGTACGCGGCCGCCGAGGACTGGCAGCCGGGCGTCTCCGGCATCACCGTCGAGCTGTACGCGACCGTCCCTTGCGGCACGCACGCCGGCAACGCCGTGCGACGCGCGCGGCGACTACGAACTGGCCGCCGACGGCGTCGTATGCCTACGGGCAAGCTGCTCAACACCTACGTGTCCGAGACATGGCAGCGTCCGGACAGACTGCGTCGCGCGCGGACGTCGATGGCGCGCCCCTCGACCAACCCCGACGACCAGCAGGTCCTCCGCAGTCGGCGCTGGCAAAGGCTGCCTGGAAGGCCCGCTGATGGGCGTCCAGTTCGGAACGTACGCCGACGGGGCAGGGCGGTCCCGACGCGAACTTCGGCGCGGCCGTCGATGGCAACTACGGCTTCGGCGACGGCTGCTTCGTGGGCACGCTCGTGCACACCGATCCGTCGGACCCTGCTTGCAACGCCTTGACCGGCACGGCCGACGGACCGACCGGCACCGCTGCCGTGCTGGTCGGCGTGGCGACCGCAGACGATGCGGCCGGCCTCCTCCTGACCGACGACACGGCCGACTTTATCGCGGCAGGTGTGCTGCCGGGTGACGTCGTGACGAACGTGGCGAATGGTTCGACCGGCGTCGTAGACGTCGTGGCCGCGACGCAGCTCACGCTCGCGGCGCCGCTCACGGGCGGGACGGCCCAGACATTCTCGATCGGCGACGCGTACGACGTCGCATCCACGAGCATCCTGACCGACTCGACAGCAGACTTCGAGGCGGCCGGCGTCCAGGTCGGCGACGTCGTGACCAACACGACCGACGGCTCCACGGGCGTCGTCGCGACGGTCGACTACCCGACCAAGCTGACCCTCGACGCACCGCTCGCCGGCGGCACGGACGACACCTTTGCCAACGGCGACCTGTACGACATCGGCTCGCCGACGATCCTGACCGACGCCGGCGCCGACTTCCTGGCGGCCGGCGTCCTGCCCGGCGATGTCGTGACCAACACGACCGACGGCTCCACCGGCGTCGTCGCGACGGTCGACTCCCCGACCCAGCTGACCCTCGAGGCACCGCTCGCGGGCGGCGACGACGACTCGTTCGCCAACGGCGACCGATACGAGTTCGGCGGCTTCGAAGCGCTGGGCGCCGATGACTACCTCGTGCACATCGACCTCGCCCACAAGGTCGATGCCAAGCTGAAGCCCATCTACAAGGTGACTCGCGAGGAAGACATCAATATCGGGAACGGCGACAGCTTCGTCCCGCAGGTCCCGCCGCCTGCGTGCGCCGGCGCCCTGCACAAGGTCGACGTCGCCGGCATGGCTCCCGATGCGGCGGGCGCCACGGTCAACCAGACCTTCGTCGACATCGGCGGGTCGCCCTACGAGGGGCAGATGCGGCCGCTGTGCGACACCAAGCTGGTCCCGCTCCAGAACGGCAAGTCGGTCGTCCCCATGTTCAACGTCTTCACCGACGTGCCGCTCCCAGGACGATTCTTCGCCTACAACGTCGACGACCTCGCCTTCTCGGCCGATCCGAAGTCGCTGCTCTTCGGGGAGAAGACCGGCCTGCCATTCAATCCGGTCGGCATCTACGACTTCGCGAACCGCCTGATCACGACCGTCGAGACCGACTACAACGGCGTGTTCGACGTCCTCCTGCCGTCCACGAACCGGATCAACTGCCCGACCCCGTCGGGCGTCTGCGCGAACCTGTATCGGTTCGTCGGCAACGACCCGGGCATGCCCGGGCAGCCTGAACCTCAACTACAACCCGCGGTATCGCACGATCGCTGCCGAGTTCGAATCCTTGCCCGGCATCATCGTGCCGGCGGACACCGCACCGACCCAGGTCGGCGTGACCGTCCAGCTGCCCGGCCTCCAGTCGTTCGCGTCCGTCTCGTGCCCGGTCAACGACCCGACCGCGACAGCGGTGACGCCGGAGCTGTACTCGGTGTCCCGGCCCTGGGTCCAGCGCCCGAGCAGCGGCAATGCGTCATTCACGATCACCGGGCGAGCGTTCGGCGCCACCCAGGGCGCCGGCCGGGTCACGTTGGACGGCGTCCCGCTGGCCATCGGGTCGTGGTCCGACACGGAGATCGTCGCCAACGTGACGTCCAGCACGGCGTACGGTCCGCATCAGCTCAAGATCACGGCAGCGAACGGTCAGAGCACGATCAACGGCCTGACCTTCCATGCCGTCCTCGGCGGCACCAGCAACAACAACTACAACCCGCGAGTCTTCGAGGTGGGTCCCGGCCGGACCTACGTCCCGGCTGAGACGCTGCCGGCGACCGCCGACCACGCGATCCAACGGGCCCTTGACGACGCCGCCGACTACATCGATCAGAGCGGCGGCAACGCCAACCGCGGCGCCCTCGTGGTCGTCTATCCGAACAACGTCTCCGCGAACCCGCGACAGAACCCGCGGGGTGCGTACTACGAGAACCTGATCATCACCGGAAAGGTGAAGCTGCAGGGCGTCGGCCCGGGCAGCCCGACGGCATCCGTTCGCGGCTCCATCATCGACGGCGGCGCGTTCGGCGGCGACGGCCCGGTGCGCGACGGACTGGTACGCCAGCCTCCCGGTCGACCCCGATACCGGCGATCCGGGCGGATGGGCCGGCAACCAGACCATCTACGACGGCGCGGTCATCTCCCTCTACCTGCCCGACAGCGGCCGCAACGCCTTCCCGACGACGTACAGCGCGGCGACGGCCCCATCGATCGACGGCTTCGACCTCCGCGGCGGCGACCAGCAAGGGCTTCCCCGGCAACATCAACGCCATCGGCGGCGGACCGACCGGCGCACCCGCCGGGCTGATCACCCAGGGCGGCGCGATCTTCGCGAACGCCTACGCCCGCAACCTGCAGATCACGAACAACGTCGTCCAGAACAACGGCGGCGCCTACGGCACGATCCGGATCGGCACGCCGAACCTGCCCGCTCCCGACACGGACAACCAGAACGACGGCGTCCGGATCATGAACAACCGGATCATCGCCAACGGCGGCACCAACCTGGCCGGCGGCATCGGCATCTTCGCCGGCGCCGACGGCTACGTCGTGTCCGGCAACGACATCTGCGGCAACTTCTCCGCCGAGTACGGCGGCGGCGTGACCGTCTACGGTCGGAGCCCGAGCGGCTCGATCGACCACAACCGCATCTACTACAACCAGTCGTACGACGAGGGCGGCGGGATCATGATCGCCGGCGAGCTGCCGACCGATCCGTCGATCCTCTCGCCGGGCTCGGGCCCGGTCGACATCCACGACAACCTGATCCAGGCCAACCTGGCCAACGACGACGGCGGCGGGATCCGGTTCCTGATGGCCGGCAACTTCCCGATGAACGTCTTCAACAACATGATCGTGAACAACGTGTCGACCCACGAGGGCGGCGGCATCGCGCTCGACGACGCCCCGAACGTCCGCATCTACAACAACACGATCATGAAGAACGTCACGACCGCGACGGCCGTGACCAGCGACGGCCAGCCGGCGCCCGCCGGCCTGTCGACCGGGCAGAACAGCGCCCTGCTCCAGGCCACCCTGCCGGGCGGCTCGCCGACCTTCAGCAACCCGCTCCTGTTCAACAACATCTTCTGGGACAACCGGGCCGGCACCCGCGCCGCTGGCACCGTCACCGGCATCGGCGACGTCGCGATGCCGGATCCACTGGGACATGGGCGTTCCAGGCACCACGGCCGTCCTCTGCCCGACGAACTCGCATCCTGCAGACCCGACCGGGGTCGGCGTGCCCGGTTCACGTACCCGACCGGCTCGGCCAACAACGTCTCGACCGACCCGCAGGTCAAGTCGATCGCGTACGACACGGTCGCTGGACTTCGCCCCGTGGCGGACGAACCCGAACTTCGTCGGCGCGATCCTCGTCGCGGCCGACCTCCCGCCGAAGGTCCTGGGCGACTACCACCTCTCGACGACACGTCGCCGGCGTTCAACGCCGGCGCGGCGAGCAAGGCGGTCGCCGGCCTACCAGCAGCCGCCGTCGACGCTGCCCGCGCCCGCCGACGGACATCGACGACCAGGCCCGGCCGGCCTTCGGCGGCTTCGACATCGGCGCGGACGAGATCCCAGCCCCGCCGGCCGACCTCTCCATCACCAAGACCGACGGCGTCGACGAGCGTCTCGCCCGGTGGCGCGCTCACCTACACGATCGTCGTCACCAACACCGGACCCGACGCCGGCCACGGCCGCCCGGTCACCGACACGTTCCCGGCGTCGCTCACCGTGGGCAGCTGGACGCTGCACGGCCACGGCCGGCTCGAGCTGCACCGCGACCGGCGACGGGCAACACCCGGACCGGCACGGTCGACCCTCGTCAGCGGCGGCAGCGCGACCTTCACCGCCACGGTCACCCTCGCGGCCGGTGCGACGGGAAGCCTGGCGAACACGGCCACCGTGGCCGCTCCGGCCGGCATCACCGACCCGAACGCGGCCAACAACAGCGCCACCGACACGGACGTCGATCGTGCTGCCCGACCGACGCTCGGCGTGCTCGACAACTTCAACCGGGCGAACGCGACGACGCTCGGGCGCGAACTGGAGCCAGACGACGACCACCGGCACCGTCATCCGGGTCAACGGCAACCAGGCGAACTGCGCCTCGCTGGGAACTGCTTGGCATCTCGTCCGGCGACGGCGATCTGGAATGGCCCGACCAACGTCTTCGGGACCAGGCAGGGTGCGGCGATCACGTTCACCAGCACCCCGGTGGCCGGGCACGAGCCTGTACCTGAAGGCCAGCGGCGGCACGCTCGAGCAGCCCCGCAGAACTTCATCCGCGTGCGCTACACGGGCAGCGGCAGCGTCGTCGTTGAGACCACCACGAACAGCGGCGGCACGTACACCGACGCGAGCGGACCTTCGCGGCGACATTCGCGAACGGCGACACCCTGACCGCCGTCGCCAACACCGATGGCTCGGTGGACGTGTGGAAGACGACGAGCGCCGTCACCACCTACCTCGGCCGCAGCTCGCAGCCGTCGGCCTCCTTCACCGGGACCGGGCCGGATCGGGATCCAGCTCCCGGCCAACGCCCGGGTCGACAACTTCAGCGGCGGGACCCTCCCGTGAACCGCCGCGCGCGACCCGACCCGTCCAATCGTCGCCGAGGGAGAGAACGTCATGAGCGACCAGGGACGGTTGCTGCTCAGCCGGCGGGACCTGCTCAAGGCCGGCGGCCTCGCGGCGGTCGCCGCCGGCGCCGCGGCTCGGGCCCCGGCTGGTCGGGAGCGTCGCTCCAGCCGGCCGCGCCCTGGCCGCGGACCGGCCGCCGGACCTGAAGCTCGTCGGGACGGACGGCTGGATCTCCCTGCCGCCGACTCCGCCGATCTTCTCCAGTCGCTCGGCGTCGTGACCCACCCGGACAGCTACGCGCCGGACGGCCGGACGACCTACATCTTCGGGTTCGCCAACGCGACGCGGCCTCGCCGACGAGGACCAGTTCAACCTGAAGAACAAGGCCCAGCACTCCGCGCCGCTGTTCTGGGCAGGAGGGCGTCGGACTTCCGGGTCCAGCTGACGAACGTCGGCCTGGCCCAGCGGCCGGACCTGTTCGACGAGCACACCGTCCACTGGCACGGCTTCAAGAACGTCATCCCGTTCTTCGACGGCGAGCCGACGCGGGTCGGTCTCGATCCCGCAGGGCCAGACGTTCACCTACGTCTACATGTCCCACGACCCGGCACCTACATGTTCCACTGCCACGTCGAGGACACGGAGCACGTCCACATGGGCATGACCGGCCTGGTCTTCGTCCGCCCGGCCCAGGACGGCAACACCGTCGCCTGCTACCCGAGCGGCAAGTACGCCTACAACGACGGCGACGGCTCGACCGGGCTTCGACCGCGAGTTCGCGATGTTCCTGAGCGAGGTGTGGGGCGACTCCCACTGGGCGGACGCCCACATCCAGCTCCCGGAATGGAGCGACTACCGGGCCGACTTCAGCCTCCTCAACGGGCGGGTCTACCCGGACACGCTGCTGCCGAACGGCTCGATCGCCCGCGACGACTGTCAACGTCCTGCCCGCGAGACGCGAACTGGGACCTGCCCGTGCCGGGCGCCGGCGGCCCGACCGAGCGCACCGACCTCGGCAGCCAGCCGATGTCCGTCGCTCGTCACCTGCAACGCCGGCGAGCGGGTCCTGCTGCGCTTCGCGAACCTCGGCTTCATGGAAGCGGCGATGACCCTCGACGGGCATCAAGATGCGGGTCGTCGGCCGGGACGCCACGCACATGCGCGGGCGCGACCGGCTTCGACACGAGCTACGAGACGAACACCCTGTCGTTCGGCGCCGGCGAGAGCTTCGACGCCATCTTCACGGCGCCGGCCTTCACTGGCGGGCGGGTCGAGCGGCCAGGGCTACGACACCTACGTCCTCTACAACCGCGCCTACACCCGCGGCGACAACCTCGTCGGCGGCGGCGGCGGCCAGCGGACCGAGGTGCGCGTCTACCCGGCCGGCGCGCTGCCCGCCCAGCAGTACCCCAACCAGCACCCGGGCGACGTGGCGTGAGGCCGGCGATGAGCGGAGTGACGACGATGCGACGGATCACGCGCCTCGCGAGCCCGCACCGGGCTGGCGCTCGCGGTCGTCGTCGGTGCTGGTCGCCGGCGTCCTGCTGTCGGCGGCCGCGCGTCCGGCCGACCGCGGCGGCCACCGAGGGCTCCAACACGGGCGGCGATCGCCTGCACGACGGACGCGACGGGTGGCACGCATCCCGACCTTCAACCTGACCACCCGGGCCGGGTACATCAACCTGCCCGACGGCACCACCGCCTACATGTGGGGCTACTCCGAGGGCAGCAGGCCCTTCCAGCACCCCGGACCGGTGCTGTGCGTCAACGCAGGGCGACACGGTCACCGTGATCCTCCACAACGCGTTCACGACGACCTCGCCCAAGAGCGCGCCGGCCGTGTCGATCGTCTTCCCGGGCCAGGAGAACGTCCTGGCCGACGGCGCGCCCGTCGCAGCCGCGTCTTCAGCGGGTCGGCGCCCTGACCTCGCTCGCCAAGCCGGCCCAGCCGGACGGCGGCACCGTCACCTACAGCTTCGTCGCCGTCGACGCCCGGCACCTATCCTCTACGAGAGCGGCGGCGGCCAGCTGACGAGCGGCAGCGCCGAGCCTCTACTCGAGCCCGCAGGTCCAGGTCCGGATGGGCCTCTTCGGGGCCCTGATCGTGCGCCCGGCGAGGTCATGCCGACTGGGCCTACGACCGGGCCGACTCGCAGTTCAACCCGGACACCGAGTTCATGCTCCTGCTGTCCGAGATCGACCCGTACCTGAACGCGAAGGTCCTCAAGGGCACGTCCGCCTTCAACATGAACACCTACCACCCGCGCTACTGGCTGATCAACGGCCGCGCAGTTCCCGGACAGCATCGCCGACAACTTCGCGAGCTGGCTGCCCGACCCAGCCGTACGGGTCGCTGGCGACGATCCACCCCTGAACGACACCGTGCCGACGTCAACCCGCCTACAACCCGTGCCGGCATCGACCGCTACCTGTCAGCGTCGGGACCGATGGACTACCCGTTCCACCCGCACGGCAACAACGGCAAGGTCATCGGGCGCGACGGCACGCCGCTCGCCGGGCCGGCGGCCGGCGAGGACATGTCGTTCGACAAGTTCGCCGTGAACATCGGCCCGGGCCAGACCTGGGACGTCCTGTTCGACTGGAAGGACGCCGAGGACTACTCGCCGGACCAACACGGTCCCGGCCAGCGAGCCCGACCTGCAGAACCTGACCATCGGCATGTTCTACGGCGGCAGCCCGTACCTCGGCGTGCCAGGAGCCGATGCCGCCGGGCATCCAGACCCTCAACGAGTGCGGCGAGTTCTACATCATCGCCCACAACCACGCGCTCCACCAGCTCACGTCCTGGGGCGTGAACATGACCGGGCCGATCACCTACACGCGGGTCGATCCGCCCCTGCCCAACGGCTGTCCGTGATGAGAGGTAGGGGAACGACCATGCGACAGGAACGTACGATGAAGCGAACCTTCCTCTCCTCCCTGGTCCTCGCGCCGGCGCTGCTCCTCGCGGCGCTGCTCGTCCCGGGGATCGCCGCGGCCGCCGGGCCGATCACCTCGACGGCCTGTGCACGCCGGGCCGGCACCGGCGATCACGGTCTGCAACCTGTGGGCCAAGACCGGCACGCCTCCCGCTGCCCGGCGACGTCGGCCACGACGTCTGGGGCTACGCCACCGCGTCCGGCGGGAGCCCGACCGTCCCGGGCCCGTCCTCATCGTCAACCAGGGCGACACCGTGACGGTCAACCTGACCAACAACCTGCCCGGTCCCGACCTCGATCGTGTTCGGCGGCCAGGCGATGGCCCCGGACCTGACGGGCGCGGCCGCCGGCGGCGGCGACCAGGACGTACACGTTCACGGCCGGCACCCCCGGCACCTACCTGTACGAGGCCGGGCTCATCCCGGGCTCGCAGTACCAGGTCGCGATGGGCCTGTACGGGGCCCTCGATCGTCCGGCCGGCCGGCGGCCACCCCTGGCCAGGCGTACGCCGACGCCGTCGACCGCCTTCCAGGACGAGGCGCTCGTCGTCCTGAGCGAGATCGACCCGGCGCTGAACAACAGCGCGACTCCGTCGACGGTCGACCTGCGCGACTTCGCGCCGAAGTACTTCCTCGTCAACGGCAAGGCCGTACACGAGCGCGGCCCCGTCGATCACGACGGCATCCGGGCAACACGCTCCTGCTGCGCTATCGCGAACGCCGGCATCCAGCACCACTCGATCGGCGTCCTGGGCCTGCACCAGCGCGTGCTCGCCGCCGACGGCAGCCAGCTGCCGTACCCGCGGACGATGGTCGCCGAGACCGATCGCCCCCGGCCAGTCGGCCGACGTCCTGGTCACGATGCCGGCAACGACGGCGGCCTCCACGAAGTACGCCCTCTACGACGCCGCCCTGGCCCTCAACAACAGCATGCCGCGTCCGGCATCGGCGGCATGCTCGCCTTCATCGATGCGTCCGGCAGCGCGCCGGCGCACGGACACCGTCGGGCCGGTCACGAGCGGCGGTCGCCCTGAACACGCGGCACGGGCGCGCTGACCGCGTCGGTCAGCGACGCGGCGACCGGCGGATCGAGCGTCAGTGCCGCGGAATACTTCATCGATACCGTCGGCGCGAACGGGAGCGGCACTGCGATGAGCGGCACGTTCCCGTCCGATCCGGCCGGCGCGTCACAGCGCGTCGCTCGGCGCCCTGTCGAGCGGGACCCACACGATCTACGTGCACGGCCGAGACGACGCGCGATCCCAACTGGGGCACGTTCAGCTCGACCACCTACACGCATCGACACGACCGGCCCGACCACGAGCGGCCTGACACTCACCCCGAACCCATCGAACGGCAGCGTTCCGGTCGCCCTCAGCGGCGACCGGCAGCGACGCCGCGACCGGCAACAGCAACATCACGGCGGCCGAGTACTTCCTGGACGTGGTCGGCGTGCCAGCTGGCGGGACCGGGACGCCGATGACCCTCAACACGGCCTCCCCGACCGCCAGCCTCAGCGCGACCATCCCGGCTCAGGGCACCAGCAGGCGTGGTCTCGGTCCGCAGCCAAGGATGCCGCCGGCAACTGGGGGCCGTTCACGACGATCACCCTGACCGTCGACGGCATCGGCCCTGACACGACGAGCATCACCGCGAAGCCCAGCGCCAACAACGGCAGCTACGGCCAGAGCAGCGGCAATCCGTCGGTTCGGATCACCGCGACCTTCAACGACGCCGCGAGTGGCGGCAGCAAGATCGCCGCGGGCGAGGGCTTCATCGACACGGCCGGCGCGAACGGCACGGGCTTCCCGTTCGTCGCGACGGACGGCGTGTTCGATGAACGTCGACGAGCCCGCCTATGCCGACATCCCGCTAGCGACGATCAACTTGCTCAGCTCCGGCAACCACACATCCACGTCCACGGCAAGGACGCCGCCGGCAACTGGGGGCCGATCGCCTCACTCACCTACCTCATCGATCGGACGGTCCCGACCTTCACCAGCATCTCGCTTGCCCCGAACCCGACCCTCGGTGCAGCGGCGATCGTCCTGACGGTCAACGGCGCGAGCGATCCGCTCGTGGCTGGGCTCGCCAGCGGCGTCGCGGGCGGTGAGTACTGGATCGATGGCGCCGTCCCGGCCGCGGGGACCGGGACCCCGTTCGCGGGACTCGGCGCCAGTATCCCGACGGCGTCGATCGCCACGGGCACTCACACGATCGGCGTTCGCGTCCGCGACGCGGCCGGGAACTGGAGCAGCGTCACGCACAGCGCGACGGTCTATGTGGTGCCGGACTCCATCTTCCTCAACGGCTTCGAAACCGGTGGCCAGCCGTGGGGCTGGAGCGGCCGGTCCACCAGCAGCACGGCCCGCCTGAACGTGACGACGTCGACGGTCCTCGTCGGGACGCGCTCGTTGCAGGCACTGGGCAACAACACCAACTACGTCCAGTACGACTTCGGCACGACGGCCAACCCGGCCTGGCCGACCTACGACGCACGCTTCTACTTCCGACCCAACGCGAACTCGTCGACGGGCAAGGACATCCTGGCCGCAGCCAGTGGCTCCAGCAACGGCAGCTATGGCACCTCGAGCCTGTTCCACGTTCGCTATCGGCTGTCGGCCGGAACACCGCAAGTCCAGATCCAGGTGGGCAACACGGCGAACGCCACGTGGACGACCCTCCTCGGCGGCACCTCCAACAACGTCATCGAGGTGGTCTGGCAGGCCGTCGGCAGCGGCGGCCCAGCCGCTGGGACACTCACCTTGACCGTCAACGGCACCCTGGCCCAGACGCTGACGACGGCCAGCACCGCCTCCGTCGCATCGGTCCGACTCGGGTCTGTCACGAGCACCGGTGCAAACACGTTCATGTACTTCGACGCGTTCGCATCGAAGCGCACGACATCCCCGCTGTTCGGGCCGTAGGCAGGCGATGACGACCACCGATGGCGACGATCCCGATGCCGGCTCCACCGGAGCCGGCATGGGGCGACACGTCTCGCCGCCTCAAGCCGCGGACGCTGGTTCGCAGCGGTCGTCGGCGTCCTGATCCTCCCGATGCTCGTCGCCGCGACGATCACCTTCTCGACCGGCGGAGCGGGTGCGGACGCCTCGACCGCCGCCGCCGCCCGCCTCGTCTCAGCCGCCGACATGGAGTCCGAGTACGGCATCAGGGTCGATCTCGTGGCGGTGATCGCGGGCGGCGGCCTCGTCAACCTTCGATTCACCGTCATCGACAAGGAGAAGGCCGCTCACATCTTCCACGAGCCGACCGTCAGGCCCGAGCTCTTCGTGGAAGCCAGCGGGGCCGTCCTGCGCGCCCCGAAGGCCATGGCCCACAAGATGACGCTGCTCGACGGCGCGTCGTACTTCATGCTCTTCCCCAACTCGGGCGGAGCCGTCCAGCGTGGGGTCGGCGTCTCGGTCGTCATCGACGGGATCCGCCTGGCCGCCATCGACGCGCAGAGCTGAGCGATCTCCGATGCGACGATCCGCCGCCCTGCTTGTCGGGGCCGCGCTCCTGATCTCAGCGGTCCCGGTCGACGCTGGCCCGGACGCCAGCCTCCGACGCCGACGGCCGAGTCTCGACGGTCCAGGCCACTCCAGCCCCGACGGGCGCCGCCGTACCCGCAGGCATGACCACGGTCATCGTCACGATGCGTGACCAGGCCGACCTCGGGTCGATCCCGGGTGCGAACCACGCCGCGGGACGCCAGGGCATCATCCGTGCCCTCCAGGCGAAGGCCGCTGCCTCGCAGCGGGCCCTCGAGCGATACCTGGACGACGAGCGTGCCCGAGGCCGCGTCGCCGGAGACACGTCGTTCTGGGTGTTCAACGGTTTGTCGGTGACCGCCACGAACGAGGTCATCCAGACGATCGCGGCGCGACCCGATGTGGCCTCCGTGACAAGCGACGTCGCCGACATCGTCTCGCTGGCCAAGCCGACGCCGAAGCCGAGCCCAAGTCCGACCCCCGGTCCGACACCGACAGCGACAGCGACACCGACAGCGACACCGACAGCGACAGCGACACCGATACCTGATCCGAGTGGCCCTCCCGAACCGAACGTCCTGATGGTCAACGCTCCGGCGATGTGGGCCCTCGGGACCACGGGCCGTGGCATCGTCGTCGCCAGCCTGGACTCAGGCGTCGACGCGAGCCATCCCGATCTCGGCCCGCGCTGGCGCGGCGGAAACGACTCCTGGCTCGACCCGTACGGCCAGCATCCAGTGGGTCCGGTGGACATGACCGGGCACGGCACGGCGACGATGGGCGTCATCCTGGGTGGCGACGCCAGTGGGACGACGATCGGCATCGCACCGGGAGCCACGTGGATCGCCGCGAAGATCTTCAACGATGCCGGCGGCGCCACCGTGACCGCGATCCACGCGGCACTGCCAATGGGTCCTCGACCCTGACTGCGAACCCGGCGACGGACGATGGCGCGGATGTCCTGAACAATTCCTGGACGTACGGCAGCATCGGATGCAACCTCGACTTCCAGCTGGACCTCCAGGCGATCCGTGCATCGGGGATCCTGCCCGTCTTCGCCGCCGGCAACTTCGGGCCCGGCACGTCGACGAGCGTCAGCCCCGCGAACTACCCGGAGTCGCTCGCGGTCGGATCGGTGGACGGCACAGGTGCCGTCGATCCGTCATCCAGTCGCGGCCCGTCCGGCTGCGGTGAGACGCCGTCGACCTATCCGGAGCTCGTCGCTCCAGGCGTGAACATCAGGACGAGCGATCGCTTCGGCTTCTTCCAGGTGGCGACGGGCACATCGGTCGCCGCACCGCATGCCGGCGGCGCGCTGGCGCTCCTCCTGTCCGCCCACCCGAACCTCACCGCGGATCAACAGATGGCGGCGCTCCTGGCCTCCGCGGCCGACCTAGGGGCCCCCGGTCCCGACGACACGTTCGGAGCGGGTCGCATCGACGTCCTGGCCGCCCACCAGTGGCTGATCGATCATCCGCCCACGCAGTCGCCGACGGTCACGTCCATCGCGCCGGCCTCCGGACCGACGTCGGGCGGGACCTCGGTCGCCATCACCGGCACTGGGTTCTCGACGTCGAACGCCGCGACGACCGTGACCTTCGGCGCGGCGCCGGCAGTCAGTGTGAGCTGCACCACCAGCACGAGCTGCAACGCGGTCAGCCCGGCCGGTTCGGTGGGCACGGTCGATCTTCAGGTCACGGTCGGCGCCCAGGTGAGTCAACCGGTCGTCGGAGACCGGTTCACCTATGTGACCGCACCGACGCCGACAACGGACCTCGTGGTCGTGCCGAACCTCGCCCGTGACTACGGCTTCTGGGTCACTGTTTCGACCACGGCATCAGGGTCGATCTCGGCCAGTTGGGCGAAGTCGGCGGCGAGCCAAGGCACGCTGGCGATCTACGCTGGCGCCCCGTTCGCCGGTTCGCCGGATCCGGTCAAGCGCAACCCGCCCGCCGGAGCGCTGGCCTCATCGTCGGGCAAGAAGGCGTCCCACGACATCGTGACCTCGTCGCGTCCAGCCGGCGTCTATACGGTCTTCTACTTTGCCGGCGCGAACACGCCGGCCAGCAGCGGCGCGATCACGTCCACGAAGTAGTCCACGAGGCGGTAGTGCTCGGTGCCGCGGCGCACCGCAATCGAGACGCCACAGCCGCATAGGTCCTTCCCTGCGTAGGACTTCTTGCCTATAGTGCGGTTCGCGCGCGTTGCCGTTCTGGCGCGGAATCCAACGACAGCGGACGATGCCCACCGCCGTCGATGAGCCGCGACCGATCCGATCGGGGACCTCGGATCCCGTCGGCTATCGCGCAGGGTCTGACGTACCTCGGGGGAGAGGGCGTGGAGCCATGGATGCAGTCGATCAAACCCGTGAGCTGTCTGGGCACGTCCTGACGGTCGGTAGGGCTGCTGGCGGTCGCTCCGCGGTGCTGCCGGCCCTGCCCCCTGCCACACCGATCGTGCTGCGCGAGACCCTTCGCGATCCGGAGCCGACGGCGCGGACACGTGTCCTCATCGTCGACGATCATCTGGCGTTCGGCGAGTGCCTCGCGATCGTCATCGACGCGTGTCCGGATCTCGGCAGCCTGGCCGCGGCGACCACGCTGACCGAAGGACTCGACCTCGCCAGGCGTCTGGCCCCCGACATCATCCTTCTTGATGTTCGGCTGCCGGACGGCGACGGGGTGGATGCGATCGGGCGGTTCCACGAAGCCTGTCCGGAGGCCCGCGTCCTGATCCTCACTGGGTATCCGGATCTGGAGGTCCTCACCCGCGCGGCCGGGGCGGGAGCGGCCGGGTTCCTCCAGAAGGACAGCTCCGTCGACGGCATCGTCCGGGCCATCCGATCCGCCCGCGACGGAACCATCCTCGTGGAGCATTCGACGCTCGCCTCGATCCTGACGCGACTGCGGTCGGACGCGTCGACACCACCGGAACCTCGGGGCGGGCCGCATTTCACGGTACGGGAGCTGGATGTCCTTGCCCTCATGGGTGAAGGTCTGGATCCGCACGCGATCGCGAACGTCCTTGGGATCTCCCTCAACACCTGTCGGGGATACGAGAAGAGCGTCATGGCCAAGATGGAGGCCCACAGTCAGCTCGAGGCCGTCGTCATCGCCTTGCGTCGTGGGCTCATCAAGTCGATCGCGACCTAGCGCTCTCGCCGTCGCGTCGCGGGGGATCCCGGTCGATCCCCATCGAGTCGAATGTCAGCCGTCAGCGTGCCACCTTCGCTGTCACGAGTGGTGCCGGCGGGCACCGGTTCCGCCGCGCCCGAGACTCGGGCACTCGGTCAGCCTCCGACCTCACCGGCGTACAATGGACACGGACACCGCGATGGTGTCGCCCCCTATCCAGAGCGCCTGAGAGTCCTGGCTCGATGACGGCGCAGCAACCAGCCGGATCTCCTCGACCCGGCAACGGTGCTTCCGCCAGGCGCGATAGGAGACCGAGGCCATGATCCTGAAGTCGTTCCTGCGCCTGTTGTGTGCGGGCGGGCTCTGCCTGCTCAGCTTCGCCTTCCTCAGCCCCGGCGGCGACAACGGCCTCGCCGCCATGATCGCCATCGTCGGGATCGTCTGGGGCATCATCGAGCTCTTCATCCTGTCGGGCCTGCTGCTCCTCTACGGGGTCAGTGGCATCGTCCATGACATCGGGGCGATCAACGAGCGCGATCCCTGGAACCGCTGGTAACCGACCATGACCGTCACCCTGAGCATCGAGATCACCAGCCCACTGACGCCGGACGACCGGGACCTGCTGTCGGGCATCGCCGTGATGACGTTGGCCATCGCCAACCGCGAACTGGCCCAGCAGGGCTTCCCCGAGACGTTCCCGCCCGATGAACCCACCGAGCAAGAACGCGGCGAGAGCCCGTGCGGGGCGGTAGACGAGAGCGGGTGCATTTGCGTGAGCCCGGACGGCCATCCTGAGCCGCACCGCTTCCTGACCGTCGCGGAACTGAGCTGACGTGGCTGCGTTCGGGCTCGAGCCGATCATCGAGGCCTTGGGGGAGGACCGGGAATGACTTACTTCGCCAAATTCGACCGTGAGAACAGGGCCTACGTGCTCTACCGCGAGGGCTCGGTCGAGGGCCACCGGTTCGGGTCGGTCTTCCACAGGGACACGCTGGAGTGGATCCTCCTGCCGAGCGGCATCGACCACGGGAACATCGACATCCTCCCCATCTCCGAGGAGGCCGCGGCTCGCATCGAGGCCGGGTTCCGGGCGGGCGAGGAGGCCGTCGAAGTGACCCCGTGATGGAGGTGCGGCGACTCGATCGCACGGGCTTGGAGCGCCTGGACTGATCCGAGGCGACGCCTGCACCACCGGCGACGCGCCTCATGCGACACTCGGGGAAGCCGATACTTGCGGCATGGATCACTCGCCGGCGCAGCCACCGAGATCCGCGAGTCGAGGCGTTGATGCGTCGGGCATTGAGGCTGGCCCGAGTGGCTCGCGACCATGGCAACCACCCCTTCGGAGCCCTGCTCGCGGGTCCCGACGGCACGGTGCTGTTGGAAGCCGAGAATACGGTCATCACGGCGGCCGATCGCACGGGCCACGCCGAGATCAACCTGGTGCGCCAAGCGTGTCTGACCCTCGACCCTGAAGCGTTGGCGGCGGCCACGCTCTACACCAGTACCGAGCCATGCGCCATGTGCGCCGGTGCCATCTACTGGGCCGGCGTGTCGCGCGTCGTGTTCGGGCTGCGTGAGGGCGAGCTGCGGGCTCTGACCGGCGACGATCCGGCCAACCCGACGCTGGCCATGCCATGCCGTGAGGTCTTCGCGCGAGGTCAACGCCCGGTCGAAGTCATCGGTCCGGTCCTCGAGGATGAGGCCCGAGCGATCCATCAGGGTTTCTGGGGAGTGACCGGCGGAAAGCGCACGTAGCCGTCGCTCTGCCCGCCACCCGGGCGAACCGGCTCACCGTGTCGACCGACGTCAGATCGAGGCCAGGCGCCGTTCGAAGGCGGCTATCGCGGACGGGCGCAGCACGAACGTGACCCGCTCGATGTCCGTCTCCCCGAGGAGATGATCGAGCTTGGAGGAGGACGGTCGCCGACGCCCGTGGCGCGCGTTGACGGCCGGCGAGCTCTGGACGATCGAGCTTCCTCGATTGCAGGCCGACGGCGCGCGGCGCTAGACTCAGCCCCTGCCGAGCGGGAGTAGCTCAGTCGGCAGAGCGTCTGCTTCCCAAGCCGACCGTCTGGCTGTCCCAACCCCAATCCCTTCGAATGGCCCCGCTCCGACTAACCACGCTCGATTTGCGAGTTTTGAGAGCCATTCAACACCTTTAGCCGACTAGATAGTTGCATCCTCAACTATTGAGGTTGGCACGGCGCCCAGAGCACGAGACTTCGCGCCGGTACACTCCGACCGTCCCTGCCGACGAGGAGGCTGCCATCGCGAGCGTCGTGCCCGTGACCACCGAAGCGAGCGTCGTCTACCAACGGGCCCGAACGCTCGGGCTGGGCGTGGTCGGTCCGTTCCATCGGATGACACGGCGGATGGTGCTCAGTTTCGCGTGCGCGGCGGTGCTGGCGTTGATCGCTGGGCTGTTGACGGGCCGCCCGGTGGTCGCATTGCTCGTCGGCTTCGCAGCGTCGGTCGTCGCCGCTGCAATCGCGTGGTGGAGCTTCTTCGACGACGAGTTCCGCCAGGCCGCGGAACTCGCATTCGATCACGAGTGCCACGAACGGGCCGAATGGAAAGCCAGGATCGGGACCCCCATCCCGCGCAACAGGGCGGCCATGAACCGCTGGCTCCTGGACCACCCGACCAGCCCAGGGCGCGCATCGCTGCTCGTCGCGAGCAGGCCGCCTAGAGGAAGCCGATACAGCGATCGACGCGCTGACGCCATCGACGCCCGACGAGGCATTTGATTGAAGTATCCTGCATCGAACGCGAATGTTGTACGCCGAAACATCCCGGATCTTGCAGATCTCCATGCGGCGTGGCATGCGCTTCCTAATTCCAGGGAGCGGCGTCATCGTCGCCGTGCCTGGCGGTCCTGGAGGCCTTCATCGCCGCGGATATGGGTGCGAACCGATGGAACCTCTAGCGCGAGGCCGGCGCGAGACTGGGCAGGTGCACTGGACGATGCGCGCGCCATGGCTGCTCGTGAAGTGGTCCTCGTTCGCGATCGTCGGCGTCGCCACGGCGACGCTCGTCACTGCACTCGTGAGCGGCTAGCCCATGCGTCAGGACCGAAACTCCAGTCGTGCCCGCGTGAACAATCCTGGCCGTTGAGTTCCTGAGTCAGCTTCCCCGCCCCGGCGTGCCAGATGGCCAACGGTGGCCGTACAGGCGACCCAGGTCGTTACGTGTCGCCCAAAAGGAGTAGCGTCGGACAGCGAACCTGGCGCCCGGCCTGCAGGTGACTTGGCCGATGCCAGCTGAGGCCGCATCTGGCAGTCTGCGGACTCCCTGTCGTGGAAGCTCGCACAGAGCGACCTGTTGAAGGGTCTCGAACTCGTGGACGTTGCCGCCACGGCCGACGCGTTCGTCGCGATCGGCACCGACAGCGCGAACCCGAATGACGCGACCACCTCGATCTTGTACCTGGCTGACGGTGCGGCTAGGCCGAGGTCAAGACCATCGAGGACGCATGGGCGGCCCGCATCGCCTCGAGCCCGAGTGGGTTTGCCGCGATCGTCCAGGCTGACACCTCGAACGACCTGCTCCTGTCCGCGGACGGTCGAACGTGGCCAGGATCTCGGGACAGGACATCGGCGAGGACGTGTCGATCGCGGATGTCGCTTGGGACGGCAGGGGTGGATCGTCGTCGGCTCGTCCGGCAAGCGGGCGGTCGTCCTTCGATCGGCAGATGGCGTGGCCTGGGTCGAGGAGTCCCTGCCTGCGTCCGAGCCAGTCGATGGAATCCTCGACGTCAGCGCTTATCGCATGATCCCGGGGCGTTGGGCAACCCTCGTCCTTGGTCTAGACCGTGGGCCGTCGTGCGCCGAGGACGACGATTGGTGCGACAGGTGTCAGGCAGCGTGGTCTTGGACGACTGAGTCCGGCTGGATGCGGCTGCCACGATCGAAATCGGCTCCTAGGGCGGGGCTACGGGGTCGATGCGACCAGTGCTGGCGACGCTGGCTTCCTGTATCTCCTCGGCGACAAAGTTCGGACTTCGGCAGATGGTTGGGAGTGGGCGCCGGTCACCCAGTCCGGAGGCGAGGGAGTTCCCTCGCGAATGGCGCCATCGTGACCGATGACCGCGTCGTCGGCGAATTCGGGTCACTCTCGGGCGGCGACGTCCTGGCCGGATGGTTCGGCAGCGGGCTGATCCGGCCGTAGGTCCGTCTCTGCGCGCCTAGTCCGCAGAGTCGACGGCGAGGATGGCAATTCAAGGATTGGCGATTTGATGTGGCGGTTCGCGTAGGACGATAGGACGGGCGTTCGCCTGAGAACCGACCGCCACGCAATCCTCTCGACCAGGCCGAACCAGAAATCGCAGTCGGGGAAGCCGCGCCGCGCAGCCCGATTCTGGGCGTCCGGCGGGTGCCGAACCGAAATCCTGGCAACTCGTGGGCATCGATGTCGACACGGCCGGGTAGGCGCGTTCGCTCACGGCGGGCGCTCGGATACGTCGGGACGGGCGTCAGCGTCACGGTGGTCCTCGCCGGAACGCGACCGATGTGTTTCGCGCCGCATCAGGACCTCGTCGAGGATCGACGGCTGGGCCCTGTTGTCTCAATCGATGTAGGCCGCCTCTCCTTACTCGCGTTGTTCACGGGCAACGCGAGCGCGCAGGCGACCGAGCGAATCCCCTATCGATTCGGACGGTTGTCCCCTACACTGCGCGAGCCTGAGCCGCGCCGCGGTCGGGAGCTGAGTCCAGGGGAGTGATGCGCCGCTCGGTGGCCCGGCCGCTCGTGCTGCTCCTCGCCGTCTTGCTCCACGCGACCACGATGATGTCAGCCCCGGGCGCGAATGCGGCCGCCGCAGCCCTGCGGTCACGTACACAGGCATCGTCGCCTCAGACGAGCGCTACGACCCGACCCGGACCCAGAACAACGATACGCCGCTGACATCTACGGCTGGAGCAATGGCTATCAGGCGTCGGCAGGTCTCGATGGGACTGGCTGGGGCTACTTCTTCTGGTCCGGCTCCGAACCGTTTCACGAGGGCGACTACGACGACGTGCCTGGGAATTTCCTGTCTGACCATCAAGGTGTACCGGCCATGTCCATGCGTCACCCCGGGCCGCATTGTGACCCGGAACAAGGGAGTTTCACGATCCGTCAGCCGCCCGTCGTGGACGAGGTCGGCAACATCCTTCGAGTTCGCCGGTGGACGCTCGCTACCGGTGTGTCGGACGCAACAGCAAGACTCTTTCCCCGGGCTGGCTGTACGTATCGATCCGGATCGGTGCAGCAACGCCACCGCGCGTCATCGTGGCTCCAAGCGAACTGAAGTTTCCGGACACGATCGTCGGCTCCACGAGCGAGAAGTCGGTCGCCCTTTCCGGTCTGGGACGCGGCACGACGACGGTACTCGTCGATCTCCTCCAACTCGTCCGACGCGTCCATGTTCTCCGTCCGCGACGACAACTGCAGCGACGCCGGACTGCGAGCGGGCATGACATGCACATTCAAGGTCGCCTTCACGCCGACATCGACGACCACGAGATCGACCTCGATACGGATCATCGGCGATGGACCGCGCTCGACCGTCACCATCCACGCGTCCGGCGTCGGCGATCCCCCGACCCTCGGGTTGCCATCGAGAGTGCTGCTGAATGCCGATCGCGGGATGTGGCTCGGACAGGGCACCTTCATGAATGACGACCCAGCCGACTTCGTCTCCCTGGATTCGGCCGGACCGACGGTCGTGAGGCTCCAGAGCCCGAACGGCCACTTCGATTTCTTTCCCAGGGAGGGTGAGCTACTCACAGTCGGGCACTACGAAGTCCCGTCGTTTCCGCCGTATGACACTGCTGCGTTCGACGTCGGCGCGTTCGGCCACGGCTGTCAGGCTACGGGGTCCTTCGACGTTTTGGAGGGGCCGACCAGGGGCCTGGACGGCGCCTTGCTCAACGTCGCCATCGACTTCGTGATGCAGTGCGACGACACGACCGATAGGCTTCGAGGTCGGTCCGGTTCCGTTCGAACATCCCCGTCTGGGACGTGTCGCCGCCGGATGGCGATGTCGGTGTCGAGGTCGGTGGGTCGAAATCAAGAACCCGGTCGTGGCCCTCGATGTGGCAGCGACGGACGGCGCCGGTGTCGGAGCCGTGTCCGTGTCGAACGATGGTAAGCACTGGGCCACGATGCCGTACCAAAGAGGAATATCTCCTGGTCCGTCGTCGACCCGCTCCACGGTGGCACGGCGGGCGACGGCGCGAAGGAGACTCCGTGCGCTGGACCGACGTGGTCGGGAATGTGTCCATCCCGTGAGCCGGACGGTGACGCTCGACCGAACCGGTCCGATCATGACGCCTCCGTCGCCTGGCTGGCTTCGAATCCGAATCTCCCCTCTGGATCCGCGCAAGCGCGTGTCCGCTGGACCGGCTCGGACGCCGGGGGGATTCGCGACCTTCGGGATCCAGCAACGGACCGATGGCGGAGCCTGGATCACCGTGGCCGACGGCCTGACCACGCCATCGCTGACCCGCAACCTACGGGCGGGGCACACCTACGCCTTCCGTGTTCGCGGAACCGACGGGCTCGGCAACCTCGGGACCTGGCGCACGGGTTCGACCTTCCGACTCTCGTCGATAGCCAAGTCGAGTTCGGCCATCCGCTACACGGGCGCCTGGGCGACCGTTTCCGGCACGGCCTTCCTCGGGGGTAAGGCCAGGTCCTCGACGGCCGTCGGCGCCAAGGCGACTCTCACCTTCACCGGCCACACGGTGGCACTCCTCTCGCGGCTCGGACCGGGCCGTGGGAAGGCCGAGATCTGGGTCGGCGCCACCAAGGTGGCGACGATCGACCTGAACGCCCCGAGCTGCAGCGCCAGCGGATGGTGTGGTCCAGGACGTGGACCACCGCGATCCGCAGGACTGTGACCGTCAAGGTCTTGGGCACGAGCGGTCGGCCGCGCGTCGAGATCGACGGCTTCATGATGGGCAGCTGAACGTGGAACCGGATGAACGGCGATCCGGGGCGACGAGTATCGGCTGCTCCCGGGCCCGTTGATCGTTGCCGTCTTGGTGATGAAACAGCGTGTCTGCGCGCCGACACGCGGGAGCTGCATTTACGTCGCGAACCGGACGAGTGAGACCGCACTCCACCTAGAAGTCCAGTCCGGTCCGGACCGGCTCGATGCCGAGGTCTTCGGCGAACACGAGCTCCGGGAGCTCGAACTGCCGAAGCTCCTCGACCCAGGCGATCGCCCGCTCCACGAGCCAGGCCGCGATGACCGTGTCGTCGTGCTCCCCCACGCCGGCGTAGCGCCCGTCCTGGTAGCCGTACGCGCCGAGCTCGGCCTGGAAGACGCGGGCCATGCGGAGCGACAAGGCGTCGCCAGACGGGATGACCCAGCTCGCCCGAGCCCGGAACGCGACGGGCCAGTCGCGGGATGCCCTCCTGCGGTTGGCCTTGTTGGTGCCGGTGCGGTGGCCCGACATCTTCCCGCGGGTCTCGGGTCGGCCTCGAGGGCGTCGAGGAGCCACTGCTGGAGGCCGTTGTCCTCGATCATTGCCGCGGCTCACGCCGATGCCGGACGGTCAAGTCGCAGATGAGCTCGATCTGCGGAGCGTCGAACTCGAGGCCCTTCTCGCGCCGGATGTCGAGGACCGGCGCGTTCCGGCGTGGCGAAGCCAGGCGACGACCATCGACGACCGTGAAGTCGGCCCGGGCTGCCGCGGAGCGGGCGATGTCGACCCCGAGCACGACGAACTCGCCGCCTCGGCCGGATGCGCGATGCCGAGGGTCAGGCCCGCCCCGGCGTCGATGGCGCGCTGGACGAGCTCGTACGGGAACAGGGAGGCCGGCGTCGTCGCGCGGGTCGTTCTGGTACTCCCGGCTGAAGGTCAGCGGGTCGACGTCGCGCAGGGCGAGGAGCTCGGCGCCGGAAACCGCTCCGGCCAGAGGGACTCGCGCGTCTCCTCGTCGAGGGCGCGGAACGTCGTCGGCCCGGAAACCCGAGCGTGGTGTGGTCGCGGTCGGCCCGGTACCCATGCCCGGCCGAGATGGCTCAGCAGGTCGGCCTGGTGGATGGCCGTCCCGATCGCGACGATCTGGCCCGGGTGCATCGGCAGCAGCGTGCCCATGAAGTAGCGGTGCGTCTTGGCGCGCTGCTCGCCGGACAGGCGAGTTCGCGTCGTTCAGCACGTCGTCAAGGACGGAGCAGGTCGGGATGCATGCCGCGCACGCTCGTGCCGTAGGCGCGGATCCCGGCGGGCCGCGGTTGCGCAGCCGGACCTCGGACGCGGCCCAGCGGGTCTGTGCCGTCCCGTCCCGCGAGACGCCCTCGGGCAGGAGGTCGCCGAACAGCGGCGGGTTGTCGAGCAGGAGGTCGCGGAACCGGGCCATAGCTCGAGGACCTGCCCCTGCGTGGCGCTGAACAGCATCGCCTCGAACGGTCCCGGACGGCGGCCGGGTCGAGCCGGCCGGCCGCGTCCCGCCCGTGCCGCCAGCAGCACCAGGCGATATAGGCGAGCAGGACGTCGTCTTGCCGTGCGACCGCGGCGCCCGCAGGACGAGGCGCGGCTCGTCCACGGATGAGCTGGGCCCAGCGCATGAGGTGCGCCGGCATCTCGTAGGGCCGGCCGGCCGGGTCCTCGGAGCGCACTCAGGAAGATGCGGGAAGCTCGCCATCAGCGCGGCGGCGGTGAGCTCCGCGGGGGTCGGCTGCCTGTTCATTCGTCGGCCTCCCCGTGCGGCCGCGCGAAGCGGGCGACCCGCTCGAGCGCCTCGGGCGATCCGGCGTCGCCGAGGCGCGCCGACAGAAGCCTCGGCAGCATGGCCTCGATCAGCTCGGGCTCGGATCACGACGAGCCGCAGGGGGTCGCGGTCTCGGCCTGATCCGCGGCGCCCGGCTGACGAGCGGCGCCGCGCGACGGCCCCAGCGCTCGCCGAAGCGGCGCTCGAGCAGCGCCAGCGCGAGCCGCGGGTCGCCGAACGCCGCCTGGGTGACGGTGCCGGCGAGGCGCAGCTCGAGCTCGGTCTCGACCCGCCGGACCTCGTCGCGGAAGGCCTCGTGGGCCGGGGTCGTCCCGGCCAGGATCCGGTACATGGTCGCGGGCGACCAGCCCGCGTAGCGGGCCGCGGTCTCGGGGAAGACGCCGGTCGCCGAGGGCGGTGAGGAAGCGCTCCCGCCGGTCGGGCGTGAACTTCGACGGCCGGCCCATCAGGACGCCTCGTCGACGAGCTCGGCGCGCTCGGCCGGTCACGCCTGCCAGCGCTCGATGGCGACCTGGACGAAGGCCGGGTCGATCTCCATCGCCGAGGCAGCGCCGGCGGCTGACCTCGGCCGGCGATCGGGGTCGTGCCCGCTGCCCACGAACGGGTCGTAGCACGACTCCGCCGACGGGAGGTGGTTGCGGATCGGGCGCTCGAAGAGGACGACCGGCTTCTGGGCGGGATGGTCGACCTTGGGATCGGCGCCCGGACCGCCGACCTTGGGCGAGGGCGCCTCCCAGACGGTCCCCTGGTCGCGCCCGCCGAGGAACCGCAGCCGCGAGCCGTGGCGGCGGACGACGAGGCATGACTCGTGCTGCCCAGTGATACCAGCGCGGCCGACCGCCCAGCGGGCCTTCACCCAGACGATCTCGGACACGAGCTCGAAGCCGGTCCGCTCGAGGCCCCGCGAGCACCGGCCCGACGTGGACGGCCGGGTACCAGACGTAGCCGACGCGCGAGGCTCGGGACGAGCTCGAAGGCGGCCGACCAGTCGGCACGGTCGTCGCCGGCGAGGCGGACCCGCCGGTGGCCCGGCCCCGCGCGCCGCGCGGCCCGCGCCGGCACGCCGTCGCGGGCGTGGCGGCGGCTGAGGTCGAGCTGCGACGCCGTACGGCGGATCGGTCACGAGCAGCGCGGGGCGCTCGCCGGCCAGGAGGCGCTCGACCGCGGCCGGGTCGAGCGCGTCGCCGCACAGGACGCGATGCTCGCCGAGGCCGCCACGAGCTGGCCCGGCGGACGTAGGTCGCCGCGCGTCGGGCAGGTTCGGGACGCGTCGGGATCGATGCCCGGGCTCGGTTCGACACGCGTAGCGACTCCGGCGAGGCCCATCGAGCATGGCCCGCAGCTCGGCGTCCATCGGGCCGAGCCGCGCGAGCAGCGCCTCGAGCGTGCCGGGTCTGGGGTGGCCAGGCAGCCGATGACGTCGAACGTCGCGAGGACGCTGCGTTCCTCGTCGGGATCGAGCTCGACGTAGGTGACCGGTACCGTCGGCTCATGCCGGGCGAGCGCCTCCTCGACCCGGGCATGCCCGTCGAGGATGTGGCCGGTCGCCGGTTGACGATGACCCGCTGGACCCAGCCGACGTCGCGCAGGGTCGCCCGCAGGGCCCGGCGCTGGTGGGCCGGGTGGCGGCGCCAGTTCTCGGGATGGGCGATGAGAGTCTCGGGCGGCACGTCGGCATGGCCGACGATGCGGTTGCGCCAGGGTTGTCCGGCGGTTCGGCGACTGGGCGACGCGGGGGCCGACTGGCATGCGTGGACATGAAACGCCTCCCGGAACACGAGCGCCATGGCTCGCGTCTCGGGAGGCGTCATGCACCGGCCGTAGCGCGGGCTCAGTCGACATGGAGGTCCCGTCGGACACGCGCAGTCTAGGGCACGCTTCGGCAGCGCGGTCGCAGCGTACGGTCGGGCTGCGAGCCGCTGCGACGCCCGCCGATGTCGCGCCGCAAGGAACTCGGTCAGGTCGGCGATCGTCCGCCGGTCCGCCGGCGACAGGCCGCCTGGCTCGGCCGCGACCGTCCGGCGCCGGATCGAGCTGCTCGAGCTCGTCGGCGAGCCGCCGCGTCGGGATCGGCCCACAGGGCCTCGAGCAACTCGACAAGCGGGATCCCGGTCTGCGTCCGACAGGGCGACGAGATCGTCGGGGGTCGGGCGGGCCCGCGATGGACGAGTCGGGTCGAGCAGCGCCGCGACATACCCGGGATCGCGGCCCATCGCCAGGCTCAGGCTGCGCATCGAGCGACCCGAGCGGGTCAGCACGCCGCGCAGGGCGTCGCCGGAAGGCGTCGTCGGAGAGGCGTTGGCGGGTCGGATCGGATGGTTGCATCTGACGTCAGTGTGACGTAAGATAACGTCATGTCAAGCGGGCTGGTCGCTGGAACGGGTAGGCGGCCCCGCCGTCTGACCGGCGCCGGCCGCCATACCGGCCCCGATCCCCGCGGACACCGGGCGACCGCTCGAGCCGCTGATCGCCGAGTACTGCGCGATGCTACGGCCCGTCCTGGAAGCCGGCCACCGCCGCAAGCACCGCGACGACTACGCGCGGCTCCTGCGCTGGCTGGCCGACACCGGTCGGCCGGCGACGACGGCGTCGCTCGACTTCCTGACGCTGGCGGCGTACGTGACCGAGCTGCGCAGCGGGACCGCGCATCCACGGCGTCTGGCGCGGGTCGGCCGACGACCGGTCGCGACGCGCAGCCGCCGGCCCGCCAGGAGACGCTGTCGGCGAACACCGTCAACCCTACGTGCGGCCCCTCCGCTCGCTCGCGATCTGGCTGGTCGACGAGGGGCATGCTCGCGATCAACCCGTTCCGGCGATCCCGGCGCCGGGCCGCCCTCAACCCGCTGCTGCCGGCCGAGGACACGCCCGACCAAGGGCGCGACCCTCGACGACCTCCAGGCCCTCGAACGGGGCTGTGCGCGGCGACGAGCCGATGGACCTGCGCGACCGGGCCATCGTGGCGGTGCTCGTGACGACCGCCGCGCGCAACAGTTCGGTCCGCCTGCTCGGCCGCGACGACGTCGACCTCGAGCGCGGCCTCATCCGCTTCCGGCGGGCCAAGGGCGACAAGACCCTCGAGATCACCCTGCACC
>CAVZXQ010000007.1:0-44909 GCA_963779315.1 uncultured Chloroflexia bacterium
CTCGATCGTGGGGCTCATCCTGCTCATCCTTGGCGCGATGACCCTCATCGCGCTGGTCCTGCCCGGGCAGGGCAGCCTGACGAGCTGGTGGACCGGGACGTTCGCGCCTTGGTTCGGGACGATGCGCTGGCTCCTGCCCTTCTTCCTGCTCGCCGCCGGCTGGTGGCTGGAGTGGGGTCCCGGGAGCCGACCCGGTTCGGGCTGGGGGATCACCCTCGTCGGGCTGGCTATCGCCTATCTCGGGATCGTCGGGGCCGCACAGGTCCTCGGTGTATCCGGCGGCGCCATCGGGCGCTTCCTCGCCAACACCCTGTCCGGTCTGCTGACGGAACCCGGTGCGTTCGTCCTGCTGATGGGCCTGGCCATCGGCGGGCTTGTCCTTGGGTTCGGCCTGGAGCTCGAGGCGCCTGATGAATCCGGTGACCGGGCACCGCCAAGTGGGTCGGTGCGACCGCCGTCGCGTCGGTGAAGCGGGATCCGGCCGCCCCGGAGGCGGGCCACCGCCGCGACGCAGCCGACGAACGGCCGCGGCAAGGCCCCGGCGCCCGCCAAGGGAACGGCCGTGGCGCCCGCCAGCTCGCCGGGGCAGACCGGCATGTGGGGACAGGATGAGGAGGCCGCCCGCAACGCCATCCCGGTGGCGGTCCCGAGCGCGGTCCCGACGTCGGCGACGTTCGCCCCGGCCCGGACGTCCGGGGGTGGGCGGCGGCTGCCGCGGCCGCCGTGGCGGTCGCGGACCCACTCAGCGAGTCGCGTGACCCGAACGATGTCACCGATGCGGGCGATTCCCCTCCGACGCGTGACCGGATCGACTACGTCCTGCCGCCGACGACGCTGCTCGACGACGTGGCCATCCCGATCCATGCCGGTGGCGACGACGCGGCTCATGCGCACATCGAGGAGATCATCGTCCGCAAGCTGGCAAGCTTCGGCATCCCGGCCAAGATCGTCGGTCGGAACGCGGGCCCGGTCGTCACGCAGTACGAGGTCCAGCCCGCGCCGGACATCAAGGTCAGCCGCATCGAGGGGCTCTCGGACGACCTGGCGATGGCCCTGGCGGCACGCTCGCTGCGGATCGAGGCGCCGATCCCGGGCAAGAGTGCCGTTGGCATCGAGATCCCGAACGCCGACTTCAACGTCGTGGCCCTCCGGCGGATCCTGGAGGACGTCGACTTCAAGGCGTCCGGCTCCACCCTGACCTTCGCGCTGGGGCGAGACGTGGCGGGCAAGGCCCAGGCCGTGGATCTGGCCAAGATGCCCCACCTCCTCATCGCCGGCGCGACCGGGTCGGGCAAGAGCGTGATGGTCAACGCGCTCATCACGAGCCTGTTGTGCGAAGCCACCCCGGACGACGTCCGGATGATCCTGATGGACCTCAAGCGCGTCGAGCTCGCGGCCTACAACGGTCTGCCGCATCTCCTGGTGCCGGTCATCACCGAGCCCGAACGAGCCAAGGCGGCCCTCAAGTGGGCGGTCAACGAGATGGAGGCACGCTACCGGCGGCTCGCCGGGGCGACGGCCCGCAACATCCGTGGCTTCAACGAGACCCGCGTGGATCCGGAGGACCGGATGCCGTACATCATCATCGTCATCGACGAACTGGCGGACCTGATGATGCGCGAGGGCAAGAACGTCGAGGATCCCATCGTCCGGCTGGCCCAGAAGGCCCGCGCGACCGGGATCCACATGGTCCTCGCGACCCAGCGACCATCGGTCAACGTCGTGACCGGGCTCATCAAGGCCAACTTCCCGAGTCGCATCGCCTTCGCGATGGCGTCGCAGATCGATTCGCGGACGATCCTGGACGCGCCGGGCGCGGAGGATCTGATCGGCCGAGGCGACATGCTCTACCAACCGTCCGATCTGCCCCGCGCGATGCGGATGCAGGGCGTGTTCGTGTCCGACCCCGAGATCGGTCGGATCGTCGCCCACTGGAAGGACCAGATCGACGATCCCCGCTACGACATGTCCATCGTCACCAGCGACGACGAGGGCACCGGATCCGTCGACGACCTGGCCGATGAGGAGGCAGATCGGCTCCTCCCGGAAGCCGTCGAAGTCATTCGGGAGTACGATCGGGCCTCGGCATCGCTCCTCCAGCGTCGCCTGAAGGTCGGTTACGCCCGTGCCGCCCGGATGATCGACCAGCTTGAAGCGCGGGGCTACATCGGTCCATTCGATGGGTCGAACGCCCGGATGGTCCTGCGACGCGATGCGACCGTGCCGGCCGATGAGGCGGAGGCCGGACTCGACGAGGACGATGGATGACCACCAGGCAGCAGCTGCGACGAGCGGTCACAGGCGACCGTGGCGACGCTGCGCGCGAACCTGCCGCGCCGGCCGGGCCAACGCTGCCCGAGCGCCTCTACAACGCCCGCGAACGCAAGGGTGTCGACCTCTACCGAGCTGAACGGGACACCAAGATCCGGGCTCGATATCTCGGCGCACTCGAGCGTGGCGACTATCGCGAGCTGCCCGGCGCCGTCTACACCAAGGGCTTCCTGCGCAACTACGCCCTGTACCTCGGCCTGGATCCCGACGAGATCCTGGAGCAATGGCGGCGCGAGCGGGGCGACACAAAGGAGGTCACCCCCGTGCTGGCGGTGCCGCGGCCGATGGCCGCCCCACGCCAGGGTCTGACGTTCTCCCCGAGCCTCGTCGTGTTCGCCCTGTTGGCGATCGGCGTCCTGGCCTTCGGGGCCTACCTTGGCGTGCAGCTGCTGCGGTTCGCCAAGCCGCCCACGATCGCGGTCACGAGCCCGGCCGCTGCCGTCGTCGAGGTGGACGAAGCCGCGACGAAGTACACGATGCGCGGCACGTCGACAGCGGGTGCCACCATCAACATCGCGACGCCGGGACGCGATCCTTACAGTGTCAACGCGAACGCGTCCGGTGCGTGGACGGCCGACGTCGAGCTGCGCCGTGGCCGGAACGAATTCGAGGTGAGTTCGCTCGACCCGGACACCGGCAAACGCTCCGAGGAGTCGATCGCCAGGTTCATCACCGTCCCGTTCCTGGCGGTCGAGGCACCCACCCTGACCGTCGATCAGCCGACGGAGGGGGCGATCTTCGAGAACGGCGCGATCCCCGTGCAGGGCAGCTCTACCAATGCGAAGTCGATCGTCGTCAGCGCGGCCTACTCGGGTCCCACCGGGCCGGCCGCGGTCGCCGGCGCTGCGACGCCGAAGCCGCCATCGGTCCCGGCGCCGATCTCGGTCGCGGTGGCGGATGACGGTACGTTCAGCACACCCGTCGAGCTGACTGCGGGCAAGTGGGCCATCACGGTCACCGCGTCCAGCCCGGAAGGCAAGACCCAGGCGCTCACCCGGAACGTGAGCGTGACCTACAAGGGCGTGAATCTCGCGGTCACCGTCAAGGGCGGCCGAGCGTGGCTCAAGGTCTGGGTCGACGGCAAGCTCGATCCCAAGCTCGGCGCCGCCGGCTCGGTCATCCGAAGTGGCAAGACGCTCACCTTCACCGGCAAGGAGTCGATCGAAGTCCGGACCGGGTCCTCCGGCGTGACCTACTTCACGCTCAACGGGACGTCCCTCGGAGCACTCGGCAGATCCGGCACCCCCGAGACGTGGTTGTTCGCTCCTCCGGCACCACCGGAGAAGACCCAGCGCCGGTAGGCGAGGAACGTGCCTGACGACCGGTCGTCCGCCCTGGCCGCACGGCTCCAGGCTGCGTGCCTGAGGGCTGGCGCGCACCTCGCGACGGTCGAATCCTGCACAGGTGGGCTCGTCGGGCACGCGATCACGTCGATCCCGGGGTCAAGCGGGTACTACCTCGGCGGCCTGATCACCTACGCCGATCACGTGAAGCAAGACCTGGCCGGCGTGCCTCCCGAGGTGCTGGCAGCCCACGGGGCGGTGTCGGCACAGGTCGCCATCGCCATGGCCGAGGGTGCTCGGGCCCGGCTCGGCGCCGACATCGCCGTGTCGGTGACCGGCGTGGCAGGGCCGGATGGCGGATCGGAGGCCAAGCCGGTCGGCCTCACGTATGTCGGGGTCGCGGACGCACGCGGCACGGACGTCCGACGACACTCATGGACCGGAGACCGTGCCGCGAACCAGCTCGAGAGTGCGGTCGCCGCGCTCCAGCTGGCTCTCGAACGGGTGGGGGAGTGACGAACGTCGGAACCGGCCTCGCCGCGGCGCGACCGGCTCGCGCGATCCGGCCTGGCGAGCGGATCCACGTCGTGGGCATCGCCGGCGCCGGGGCGAGCGCGGCCGCCATCCTTGCGGCACGTGCGGGAGCGGAGGTGAGCGGTTGCGATCTTGGCGGCCCGTCGCCGTACACGGTCGCGGTCGAGGCGGCCGGCATCGCCATCGCGGGGTCGCACGACCCATCGCACGTGATGACCGCGACCGCCACCGGACCGCCTCGCCGTCACCAAGGCCCTGACCGCGATCGATCCGGACAACGCCGAGCTGGTCGCGGCACGCGCCGCCGGCGTCCCGGTCGAGCCGTGGCAGCAGGTCATCGCGGATTCGGCTGTCGGCAAGAGGCTCGTCGGGGTCGCGGGCACGCACGGCAAGAGCACGACGTCCGGTTGGCTGGTGCACGTTCTTGTGGCTGCCGGCCGGGATCCGAGTGCGTTCGTCGGCGCCCTGCTGTCGCCGACGATCACGGATGGCCCGGCCGCCACGGCACGCTGGGGCGCGGGACCCGCGTTCGTGGTCGAGGCCGATGAGTACGCCGGGAACTTCGATGCCTATCAGCCTGACATCGCGATCCTCACCTCGGCGGAGTGGGATCATCCCGATGTATTCGCCGATGCCGCGGCGGTCCATGCTGCCTTCGAGGCCTGGCTGCGCAGGATGCCCGCCGGATCGACGGTGATCGCGAACGCGGCGGATCCGGGCGTGCGCACGGTCATCGGGCGACTGGCCGACACGCACCTGACCATCGTCCGCTACGCCATCGTGGCGCCTGAGGCGAGCGGCGATGGGTCCCCAGCCGCGTTCGCGGACTTCGCCGCGATCATCGTCGGTGAGGGTGCCGATGGCACGACGTTGGAGATCCTGGGCCACGGGACCGCATCGCGCCCGATGACCGTTCACCTGCCGACTGCCGGCCGCCACAACGCCGCCAACGCGCTCGCGGTCGCCGCCGCGGCCAACGCGCTGGGACTCGACGCGGCGGACATCGTGCGCGGGCTCACCACGTTCACCGGGGTCGGTCGTCGGCTCGAGCGAACGGGCGAGGCAGCCGAGGTCGTGGTCTACGACGACTACGCCCACCATCCCACGGCCATCCGCGAGACGTTGCGGGCGATCCGCCAGCGCGAACCGGACCGGCGCGTGTGGGCCGTCTACGAGCCTCTCACGTTCCATCGGACGGCTGCCCTGCTCGACGCCTTCGCCGACGCGCTCGCCGAAGCTGACGCGGTGGCCATCGCGGACATCTGGGCCGGCCGGGACCCGGATACGACGATCGCCTCGGCGCAGGCCGTGGCCGATGCCGTCGTCGCGCGTCGCCCCGGCATCACGGCCGTTGCTCCGGGCAGCGTGGAGGCGACCGCGACGTGGTTGGCGGGTGCGGTCCGGGCCGGCGACGTCGTCCTGGTCATGGGCGGCGGCCACAGCTACAGGATCGGCCCGCTCCTGCTCGAAGCGCTCGCGGCCGGGACGCGGCCGTGACGATCGACCATGCCGCCGCATCGGACCTGCTCGAGCGCATGGCGGATGCCCGGATCGTCGTTCGATGGCGACGCCTGGACGAGCCTGTTCACCGACGACTCGGTCCTCCAGCGCGATCCGGCCGATCCGCCCCTCTCCGGGCACAACGCCCTGCGCGCGGACCTGCTTGCGGCGTCCGCCATCGAGGAACAGGTAGCATTCACGTGGGAGCGTCACTGGGTCGTGCCACCCACGATCCTGGCACCGTGGCGGATGAGTTACGTGGACCGGCGCAACCGCTCCCGGGTCTCATTCACAGGGTTCGCGACGCTCGAGGTCGCCGGGGATGGCCGCATCGCGCGGTCGCGCTGGTGGTACTTCCGACACGAGGCACCGACGACGGGCTAGAGAGGAAGAGGATCGATGGCTGGAGATGCGTCCTTCGACGTCGTCAGCGACTTCGACGAACAGGAATTGCGCAATGCGCTCGACCAGGTCCGCCGCGAGGTCGGGACTCGCTTCGATTTCAAGGGTGTCACGGTCGAACTCGAGCAGTCGAAGGATGAACTGACCCTGCTGACCGATGACGAGCATCGCGCCGCCGCCATCAAGGACCTCATCGAGTCGAAGGCGATCCGGCGGAACCTGTCACTGAAGATCTTCGACTGGGGCAAGGTGGAGGAGGCGGGCGGCAACAAGGTCCGCCAGAGGATCGGTCTGCGCAAGGGCCTGCCAGAGGATGTCGCCAAGCGGATCACCAAGCTCGTTCGTGACGAGTTCCCCAAGTGCAAGGCCAGCATCCAGGGGGATGCCGTTCGCATCTCCGGCAAGAGCAAGGATGACCTCCAGCGCATCATGGCCCGCCTGCGCGAACTCGATGAGGCCGTCCCACTCCAGTTCGACAACTACCGCTGAGGTTCCACGTGATCGACGATCCAGAGACCACCGGACCCGAGGTCCCGGCCACGCCGGATCCCGGACTCGAACCCGTACAGGCAGATCCCGGCCGACGCGGCCACGCCCGACGTCGAAGCAGCCTCCTGACGCCGAAGCGGCCGAAGCGACCGACGGCCGAACCCGAAGCCGAAGCGGCCGAGCCCGAGCCGACGGCCGAGCCGGCTCCAGCCGCGAACGGTCGGCCGGTTCATCGCCGACGCGCTGCGGGCGGCCGGCGTGCGCATGGCGTTCACGGTGCCGGGCGAGTCGTTCCTCGGCGTCCTCGATGCGTTCGAAGACGCCGGAATCCGGGTCATCGCGACGCGCCATGAGGGCGGAGCGGCCTTCATGGCCGAGGCCTACGGCCAGCTGACCGGCCGACCCGCGGTATGCCTTGGCACGAGGGCCGTCGGGTGCGTCGAACCTGGCCATCGGCATCCACACGGCCCGGCAGGACTCGACGCCGATGTTCGCCCTCGTCGGCCAGGTCCAGCGTTCCTTCCTGGGCCGCGAGGCGTTCCAGGAAGTCGATCAGGTGGCCACGCTGGGTGGGCTCGCGAAGTGGGCGGCCCAGCCGATGACCGCCGATGAGATCCCGACGGTCATGGCCGAGGCCGTTCGCCAGGCACTCGGCGGGCGGCCGGGTCCGGTCCTGCTGGCCCTCCCGGAGGATCTTCTCGACGAGATCGCCCCGGAGGCTGGAGGCGCCACGACCCCAAGGGCCGCCACGCCACGAGCGGCGGACGATGAGATCCGGAGCGCGCTGCACCTGCTGGCCGGCGCCGATCGGCCGGTCATCCTGGCGGGCGCCGGTGTCCTTCGCGCTCGAACGTCCACCGAGCTGGTCAAGTTCGCGGAGCTGCTCCACGTCCCGGTCATCGCCTCGTGGCGACGTGGCGACGTCATCCCCAACGAACACCCGTTGTATCTCGGGATGGCAGGCCTTGGCGCTCCACCGGAGGTCCGTGCTCGACTCGAGGCCGCCGACGCGATCCTGGTCCTCGGGTCCAGGTTGAACGAGTCCACGACCTACGGGTACAGCATCCCTGCTGTCGGGACTCGCTGGATCCACGTCGATATCGATCCACGACCGCAGGTCGGCCTTCCGCAGGCCGAGCGGCGGATCGCATCCGATGCCCGGACGTTCTTGAAGGCGGCCAACGAGATCCTGACCAGCCGGGGCGTCCTCGATGCCGCGCGCGTGGCGACACGGGATGTGAACAACGCCGCTGACCGCGCGGCGTGGCAGTCGGGCACGGTGGTCGATGCGACGCCGTGGGACGGGCCTGGCGTCCACCCAGGTCGGGTCGTGACGACCCTTCGCGAAGTGCTACCGGACGATGCGATCCTGACCACCGATGCCGGGAACTTCGCCGGCTGGGCCGGTCGCGGGATTCCACTTCCGACGCCCGGGGACGTTCCTCGGCCCGACGTCCGGTGCGATGGGCTACGGGCTGCCGGCCGCGATCGCCGCCGCCCTCGTCCACCGCGATCGGGCGGTCGTGGCACTCACCGGTGACGGTGGGCTGACCATGACCCTGTCCGAGCTGGAGACAGCCGTTCGCGAGCATGCGCGGGTCATCGTCCTCGTCTTCGACAACGAGCGCTTCGGCACCATCCGCATGTGGCAGGACCGGCGGGGAGCCGGACAGGGCGTGGCGACCGAGCTCGGTCCCGTGGATTTCGCCGCCGCTGCCCATGCCTTCGGAGCTCACGGGTTCCACGTCCGCACGGACGCCGAGTTCGAGCCGGTCCTCCGGCGGGCGCTCGCAGCCGACGGACCGTCGGTCATCCACCTCACACTGGACCGGGCGTGGGTCTCCGTGGACCATCCGGCGGGCTGATGCGCGAGACCTATCACCTGATCCCGGTCGAGGTCTGGTCGAAGGCCGATCCGGAGGCGCCGCTCGTCCGCGACTCGCTGGACGCCGAGGGCTTCATCCACTGCACCGATGGGGCGGACGCGCTTATCGCGACGGCCGAGCGTCACTACCGCGAGGACCCTCGCGACTTCCTGGCACTGACCATCGATCTCGATCGCATCACCAGCCCGTGGCGCTACGACGACCCGGGCAAGCCCTATCCGCACATCTACGGGCCGATCGACCGCGCTGCGATCATCGCCGTGAGCGGCGTCGACCGATCGGCCGACGGACGGTTCAGGGGCCTCGTCGACCTGTGATCGAGAACGACAGCGGGATGCGGCCCCGGTCCTGGGGCCGGACGTCATCGTGGCCGCTCCACCAGTCGATGGGGTACTCGGCGACGGCCTCGAGGCGCAGGTCCGCCCGTAACAGGGCGGTGATGATCTCGCCGAGCGTCCAGGCGCGGGCGAACTTCCAGCTCTGATCGTCGTCGTCGATCGACAGTCGGTCGATGTACTCGGGTGCCCAGCCTTTCGATGCCTCCGGGCCGCCGAAGTAGTCGTAGTCGGTCGCGATCCATCGACCATCCTCGTCGGCGTCGAACAGCCACTCGGCCGGATGACCCTCGAACAGCACGAATCGGCCGGCCGGCGAGAGGAGGCGTGCGATCACGGCAGCCCAGGCGTCGAGGTCCTGGAGCCAGATGAGCGAACCCCGACCCGTGTAGACGAGGTCGGCCGTCCCGTCCAGCGCTGCCGGGGTATCGAGGACGTCGGACAGGATCCACGTGGCCGGCGCGCCGGTCGCGGTCGTGAGACGTCGTGCCAGGTCCAGCATCCGGGGACTGAAGTCCACGCCGACCACCTCGGCCGCGCCCAGGTTCCACAGCGACAGGCTGTCGCGCCCGCCGGCGCACTGGAGGTGGATCGCCCGCCGGCAGGTGCCACGGAGGTCGCCGATCAGCTCGACTTCCGCTCCGAACAGGTTCACGCCACCCGATCGGATGAGCGCCACGGCCTCCTCGAACCAGCCTTCGTACCGCTCGGCCGCCTCATCCCAGGCCGCTCGGTTCGAGTCGTGCATCGCGCGCACGTCGCGGCGTTCGCCGGGCGTGACCGGCCTGACGTGCGGCGCGGGTCCGTCGTCCATCTGCGGAGCGTAGCGCGCGCGGCGCCCCGATGGGTAGTTGTGCACGCAACGACCGGTGTGTTATCGTGCCTGAACTACACGCCACAGGAGCCTGGACCCATGCCCGCCGTCGTCGTCGAAGACATCACGATCCTGCCGCGGATCCCACAGCCGGATCCCACGGTCGCCACGCAGCGATCCGTCCGCAGCATCACGACCGCGCCGCGCGGCTTCGAAGGTGAGGGCTTCCCGGTCCGTCGCGCCTTCGCCGGCGTGGACCTCATGGACCTCGACCCGTTCATCCATCTCGATCAGATGGGGGAGGTGGAGTACGCGCCGGGCGAGCCGAAGGGCACGCCCTGGCATCCGCATCGGGGCTTCGAGACCGTCACCTACATGATCGATGGCACCTTCGAGCACAGCGATTCGAACGGTGGCGGCGGAGTCATCACCAATGGTGATACCCAGTGGATGACAGCGGGTGCGGGGATCCTCCACATCGAGAAGCCGCCGGAGGCGCTGGTCATGAGCGGCGGCCTGTTCCACGGATTCCAGCTCTGGGTGAACCTGCCGGCATCCCAGAAGTGGGCCGCGCCGCGCTACCAGGACATCCGCGCCAGGGAGGTCGCACTCGTCTCCTCGGGTGATGGCGGCGCGCTCGTGCGCGTCATCGCGGGGGACGTTGCGGGCTTCGCCGGCCCCGGCTCCACGTACAGCCCGATGACCCTCGTCCATGCATCGCTGAGTCCCGGCGCACGCCTGTCGCTGCCGTGGCGTCCGGACTACAACGCCCTCGTCTACGTCATGGCGGGGCAGGGGAGTGTCGGCCCGGATGGCCATCCGATCGGCAATGGCCAGCTTGCCGTGCTGGGCGCTGGCGATGCGATCACCGTCGCTGCCGGCACGTACCAGGAAAGCCGCAGCCCGAACCTTGACGTCCTCGTCCTGGGCGGCCGCCCCATCCGCGAGCCGGTCGCCTGGATGGGTCCGTTCGTGATGAACACGCGCGAGGAGGTCCTCCAGGCGATGGCGGACTACCAGGCCGGTCGCCTCGGGACGATCCCCGCCGTGCACGGCGCACCTACGACCCTCACGGAATCGCTCTCGCCGAAGGGCTGACATACTGCGGTCATGGGCACCGAGATCGAGCGCAAGTTCCTCGTCACCGATCCCAGCGTGGTGGACGGCATGACAGGGACCGTCATCCGGCAGGGGTACCTCTCCCGTGTGAAGGAACGGACGGTCCGCGTTCGACGTATGGGGGATCGCGCGTTCGTGACCATCAAGGGTGCGAACGTCGGCGCCCGTCGGTCCGAATGGGAGTACGAGATCCCGGCGTCCGACGCGGACGAACTCCTGCTCCTGTGCGAGAGTCCCGTGCTCGACAAGACACGCTACGTGATCGACGTCGCCGGTCGCGACTGGGAGGTGGACGTCTTCGCCGGGGCGAACGCCGGCCTGGTGATGGCCGAGGTGGAACTGGACGACGAAGCCACGGTGCTCGACCTCCCGTCGTGGGCCGGGCTCGAGGTCACCGACGACGCGCGCTACTACAACGCGAACCTGTCGCGTTCCCCGATGGGGACGGATCCGTGATCGATCAACGCAGGATCTCGACGACGTCGCCGTCCTGGACCGGGTGATCCCGACCCACCCGCTGGCCCTCGAACCTGGCGGACGGCCCCCAGACTCGGGCGCCGATGAACGTCGTCGCGAGGTCGTGATGGACCCAGTCGGCCACATCGGTGACCGTGGAGCCCGGATCGAGGGCGATGGGCTCCGGATCCACCGAGCCACCGTTCTGGAGGCGGATCCTGATGAGTCCGGTCAGGTCCCAGACCATGGCGCGGAACGTCTCCAGGGATGACTCGTCCAGCACCGAGACGGCGACACAGGCGAGACCGGGAAAGGCGCCTCGGATCGCATCCACCGCACCCGGATCGGCTTCGTCCGATCGAGTGATCGCGAGGACGGCCGGCTTGTCGATGCCGGCCTCGGCGACCTCGGTCCGGACGATCTCCAGCTCGGATGGATCCGAACCTGCTCGGGCGCAATAGACGATCGCGTCAACGGTGCGCAGGACCCCAAGCAAGGCCCGGCCACCACCGCGGTCGTCCACCGCGCCGCCGATCAGTCCCGGGATCTCCACGAGCTGGACGAGGACGCCACCGATCCGGGTCAGCGCCGGGACCGGGCGGAGGGTCGTGAATGGATAGTCGCCGGTCTTGATCTGGATCTCCGAGAGAGCCTGCAGCAGGGACGACTTGCCCACGTTCGGCGGTCCCACCAGCGCGATCTGCGCCGCCCCTTCCCGCCGGACGGCGATCGAGTCGCGGTGGACGGCATTCGAGCGCACGCGAGCGTCCTCGATCTCGGACTGCAACCACTTGCGCAGGTCCGCATACGGCCCGTTCTTGTAGTCCGGCAGTTCCGCCAGGAGCGCGTTCACCTCGCGGATCCGCTCCCGGCCTTCCTTCCCAACGAGCCGTCGCTTCGCCACCTGGGCGAACGTGCGATGCGGCATCGGCATGATCTGATCTCCTTCACCACCGGGCGAGGCGACACGTGGCGCGCAGCCGAAGTCGACTGCAGCAGCGGCACGCGTCCGTCACGCCCCTTCCGTCGACGCTGTGTTCGGAAGGGGCGGATCAGCCGTTCTTGTTGGAGATGGTGGTGCGCCAGACGTCGATGGGACGTCGGCCGAGCGAGGTTTCCATGACGGGTGCAGCCTACACCGGCGGAACGGGGGACTTGTCGGCGCGCGCGTCCACGCCAGGGATCCCGCGGGCGGCGAGAGCAGCCGCCAGGCCTTCGAGATCCTCGACCGTCACATAGAGCGCGGGCATGCTGAGCGGACCCAGCGGCACACGCTCCGTGAAGTCGAGACGTACGCCGCCACGAGCCGAGCCCCCGAACGTGATGTCGCGATGCCTGATGCTCATCCGGATCCCGATCGCGGTGATCCAGCGCCATGGACCCTCGATCCGCCACGAGACGATGTTGGCCAACGGGACGTGGACATGCGCCCAGCCGAACGTTGCGTCCAGGGCCTCGTCGTCCAGCTCCACGAAGGCGTTCTCCTCGCCGCGAACGCCGAATACACGCAGGAGCGGCCGCGATCGGCGACCCAGGCGGATCTCGAAGCGCTCAGCCACGACTGGCGACCGCTGCCGTTGACGATCCAGGGTCGGCGTTGACGCGAGGTTTGGTCGCGGGAAGGAGGAGGGAGAAGAAGACACCCAGGATGACGAACCCGGCCGCGACGAACCCCGCGGCCCTCGTGGCGTCGACGAACTGCTGCTCGGCGACCGTCACGTACGGGGCGAGGACGTCCTTGGCCGCCGGGGACCCAAGGAATGCGGCGACGGCCGCGGGCAGGTCCACGAGTTCGGCGATGGAGGCTGGATCGTCCCGCAGCGGTCCGAGCGCCTGTCCGGCCGAGGCGTCGAGGGCCGACGACACGAACTCGCCGATCTGGGCCGCGACGGCAGGCGGCATGCCCGCCGGCGGCGGGATCTCCGCGAACGCGGCCGAGGACCCATTGACGAGGACGCTGAACAGCACGGTGCCCAGGATCGCGATGCCGAGCGCCGATCCGACCTGGCGGAGTGTGGAGTTCGCGCCCGAGGCGAGGCCGGACCGCTCGACCGGGACGTCCGACAGCACGATGCTCGTGAGCTGAGCCGTCGCGAACCCGACGCCGATGCCGTAGACGAAGAGCGGGATGACCAGCATGAACCCGATCGACCGTGGTCGAGATGAGCAGCGTCGTCCCAAGGATGCCGACAGCCTCGAGGATCATGCCGGTGGTGACCACCCACCGCGGCCCGTAGCGGCGCGCGAAGTTGGCGGCCAGTGGGGCGGCGAAGAACGCACCGATCGCGAGGGACAGGAAGACGAGGCCGGTCTGGAAGGCCGAGTAGCCAAGGACACCCTGCAGGAAGAGGGGCAATGCGAACAGCAGGCCGAATTCGCCGAGCGAGACGATCGTGCCGGCCAGGTTGCCGTATCGGAAGCCCCGGTAGCGCCACAGCGTGAAGTCGAAGAGGTAGAACTTGCCGGCTGCACGACGGCGGGTCTCGACGACCGCGAAGGCGACCAGGGCGAGGATGCCGAAGCCGAGGATGAATGGCGTCACTGAAATGGTCTCGGACGGCCAGGTCCAGCTGCCGATCGTGAACGGGTGGCGCGGGTTCGGCACCACCAGCCGTATTGCCGGCCTTCGATCAGGCCGTAGATGACCAGGCCCAGACCGGTCGTGATCAGGGCGAAGCCCGGGAGGTCGAAACCAGGTCGCGCATCTGGCTCCTTGGACTCGCCGATGTAGTGGAGCGTGCCGGCGATGGCGACGAGCCCGACCGGCAGGTTGATGAAGAACGCCCAGCGCCACGACAGGTAGGTCGTGAGGAATCCGCCCAGCAGCGGCCCGACTGCCGCCACGCCGCCGATGACCGAGCCCCAGATCCCGAAGGCGATGGCGCGGTCGCGGCCCTGGAAGTTCGCGTTCAGGATCGCCTGGGTCGCGGGCAGGATCATCGCGCCGCCGACGCCCTGGAGCACTCGGGCGAGGATCAGGATGTCGCCGTTGGGGGCCAGGCCGGCGAGCATCGACGCGGCGATGAAGATCGCCAGGCCGATCAGGTAGATCCGGCGGCGGCCATAGACGTCGCCGAGCCGCCCGACGGTGATCAGCAGGGCGGCGAAGACCAGCGCGTAGATCGTGTTGATCCACTCGGCCTGCGTCGAATCGAGGTCAAGGTCCTTGATGATCGACGGGACGGCGACGTTCACGATCGTCGCGTCGACGATGATCATCGCGACGCCGATACTCAGCATGGCAAGGCCGATCCATCGCCCGCGCCCGGATGTGGCGATCGCGGCAGCTTCCGGGGGACGGCTCGTCATGGACATCCGGTGAGGCTCCAGGCTGGCCCAACCGGACCGCGTGGTTGGGGGGTATCAATGCCGGTGGCGGGACTCGCCCCGATACTACCTTCGGGCCGACTAGGGCGCCGGATCTACCGAATGTGAAGCCATGGCGGTCATCGAGGTGGCGGGGTCGGGTTCGTCCGTCACCCACGCCGAGCGCATCGGGCGCTCCCACCAGGGCGTCGGCGCCATCGTGATCCGCTCGAGGGCTCGAAGGACGTCGTCGTAGTTGGCCCGCCAGCCGTTGAAATCCCGCCAGGCCTGATCGCGGTCGGACACGAGCGGGACGCCTGCTTCTTCAAGGACCGCGAGGGCCTCGTCGAAGTGCGCGCGATCGATGCTGGTGACATCGTCCGCGGACGGGTCGACCGGGATCGGGATCTTGAAGAACAGGCCGATCCGCCGTAGGGCGAGGTAGCCGGCACGGATCATCAGGTCGGCCTGGACATCCTGCTCCGTCTTCACCGCGGATCGCACGAGCGCGGCGGCGTCCATCATCGCGCCGGCCGCGTTCACCCACGAATGGTCGTTCTGCTGTGAGCGGTAGAAGACGAGGACGGGGAGCGAGGTGTGCGTCTCCTCGAGTTCGGCGAACCACTCCTCCCAGCTCTCCCACAGGTCGTGGAGGGCGCTCAGGCCGGACAGACGATGCATCCGGGTGATCATCACGACGGGGGAGGGTGGCGCGTCGGCCCGGACTTCGAGGAGGTTCACGAGCAACTCGCGCCGTGAGAATGCGCCGTAGATCGTCGGCAGATAGGAGATCAGCAAGGCCACCAGGGCCAGGCCGATCGCCGCCTGGGTGAACGCCAGGAGGTCCCCGCCGGGGACGGTCGGTCGCGCGAATCCCAGCGTCAGCAGCGACGACCCGCTGACGACGAACGCGTCCATCGGCGGCATGCCAAGGGCCCAGTACATGAGCGCATACGCACCCATCAGGAGCACCAGCCAGTAGGCGGGCAGGAGCACGAGCGCGGTCGGGCCGTAGTACGCCATGACCCGATCCCGGAACTCGTACGGCCGCGAGGGCGGAGCGATCGACACGAAGATCTTGCGGATCATCCGGAAGGCGAACCGCGTGACCGGATCGTTGTCGCCGCGCGGGACCACGAACGAACGCACCGCGCTGAGCACCGTACGGGCGACGATGTAGACACCGAGCGCGAAAGCGAGGATCTGCATGGGGAGCACGTCGGGAGGATAGTCGCCCGCTCGCACGCCGTGTCGTCTGTCGCGAGGCCGATCCGTCGGCGTGCTCGTCCACTATCCTCGGCGCGCGGCAGGAGCGACCTGGCCGCACCCACGACATGGAGTCGCCAGATGACCGCTACCACTCGAGCCTTCGTCATTCCCGCCGATGGCGGGACCACCATCCGTGGCCCCGTCGGCGGTCCGACGATCATCAAGGCCGGTACCACGGAGACGGGCGGCACGTTCGCCATCCTCGAGAATCTCGTCCCGGCTCGTCAAGGCCCGCCACTCCACGTCCACGCCCGGGAAGATGAGATGTGGTACGTCCTCGATGGGCACTTCCGATTCCGGGCGGACGACGAACTCCTCGACGCGCCGACCGGCTCGTTCGTCTTCGTGCCTCGCGGTACCCGCCATTGCTTCCAGAACATCGGCGATGAGATGGCGCGGATCCTGGTCATGTTCACGCCATCGGGGATGGAGCGGTTCTTCGAGGAACACGCCTCACTTCCGCCGGGGCCGGTGGATCCCGACGTGTACCGTGAGATCGCCCGCCGGAACTGGATGCAGGTGGCCGGTCCGCCGTTGGCCGAGTCGGACCCGATCTGACCGCGTCACAGCGATAGAGGAGAGTCGGATGGACATCGCGCTGGTCCATGGTGCATTCCACGGATCGTGGTGCTGGGACTTCCTGACGCCCGAGCTGGAACGCCTCGGCCACCGGGTCATCACCGTTGACCTGCCGATCTCCGATCCGACCTTGGGTGCCGCCGATTACGCGCGGACGATCGAGGCGTCGCTGCCGCCCGACAGCGAGCCGATCCTCGTCGGGCATTCGATGGCGGGCCTCGTCATCCCGCTCGTCGCTGCGAACCGGCCCATCCGTACCCTCGTCTTCCTGGCGGCCTTCCTGCCACTGCCTGGCAAGAGCGCCGGCGATCAGCGCGCCGTCGAACACATCGATGGTCAGCGGATCCCCAGGACCGCCGAATGGTCGGACCTGGGCGACGACGTGTGGATGATCGGTCCGAACACGGCCACGGAGCTCTTCTACAGTGATGCGACGCCCGCTGTGGCGCGCTGGGCGACGCAGCGGCTGCGCCCCCAGAGTTACCGGGTCATGCAGGAGATCACGCCGCTCGAGGCCTGGCCCGAGGTGCCCAGTCGATCGATCCTCTGCCGCGAGGATCGCGCCCTCAACCCGGCCTGGGTGCGTTCGGAGTCGCTGGACCGTCTCGGCACCCGAGCGGTCGAACTCGCCGGTGGGCATTCCCCATTCCTGACCCGCGCCCGCGAGCTAGCCCAGGTGCTGGACGGTATCGCCGGATCGTGACCGCCGGGTACCATCCCGGGGTGGGACTCGAGTCGTCGCGGAGCATCATCGGTGCCGTCCTGACCGTCGCGCTCGTGGCAGGCGCCTGCGGGACCTCGACGCCATCGATGCCGCCCGGCGGGTCCGCGAGCGGACCACCCTCTTCTCTGCCGGCGTCAGCTTGGCGGGACCCGTCGCAACCGGCTGAAACCCGCGCGACGGCGCTCCTTGGCGACATGACCGTCGAGGAGAAGATCGGCCAGATGACCCAGCTCGAGCAGGGGTCGGTGGACCCGGCCGGCGTAGCCAGCTTGCTGCTTGGGTCCGTCCTGAGCGGAGGTGGAGGCGCACCCCCACAGAACGACGCTGCCGGCTGGTATCGGATGGTCGACGGTTACCAGGACGCTGCGCTCGGGACGCGGCTGGGGATCCCGATGCTCTACGGCGTCGATGCCGTCCATGGCCACAACAACGTCTTCGGTGCCACGATCTTCCCGCACGATGTCGGGCTCGGTGCCACGCGCGATCCGGGACTCGTCGAGCGGATCGGACGTGCAACGGCCGTCGAGATGGCGGCCACCGGGATCCGCTGGGATTTCGGGCCTGTCGTGGCTGTCCCGCAGGATGTGCGCTGGGGCCGCACCTATGAGGCGTTCGGTGAGGACCCCTCGCTGGTCAGCGAGCTCTCATCCGCGTTCGTCGACGGACTGCAGGGCCCGGACCTGGCGGCGCAGGGTGCGGCTGCGGCCACGGCGAAGCACTTCGTCGGCGACGGCGGCACGACCTTCGGATCATCCACGACGGAGGGGTACCTCCTGGACCAGGGCGTGACCGAAGTCGACGACGCGACATTTCGGGCGATCCACCTGCCCTCGTACCGTGCGGCTATCAGCGCCGGAGCGCGGATCGTCATGGCCTCGTTCTCCAGCACGCCCGCCGGGAAGGTCCACGCGGACCGCCGTCTGATCACCGATATGCTGAAGGGCGAACTGGGGTTCACCGGGTTCGTCGTGTCCGACTGGGCCGGCGTTGACCAGATCGATCCGGACTATGCGACGGCCGTCGCCAGAGCTATCGATGCCGGCATCGACATGGTCATGGTCCCGTATGACGGACCACGGTTCCAGGACGCCGTTCGAGTCGGCCTCGAGTCGGGCGCGATCGAGGCGTCCCGCGTGGACGACGCGGTCGCTGCGGATCCTGCGTGTGAAGTTCGAGATGGGCCTGTTCGAGCACCCGATGCCGCCGGACGGGAACGGGGCCGACGTGGGCGCGGCATCGGCTCGAGAGCTGGCCCGCGAGGCGGTGGCACGATCGGTGGTGTTGCTCAAGACGTCGGCGGGCGTGCTGCCGATCGGCCCGTCTGACTCGGTCCTGCTCGCCGGTCCCGGAGCCGACGACATCGGTCTGCAGTCCGGTGGCTGGACGATCTCATGGCAGGGGTCGCGGGGACATCACGCCCGGGACGACGATCGCCGAGGCGCTCCGCGATCGGCTTGGCGACCGCCTGCAGTTCCATGGGATCCGGGCCGTCCCGGAAGACGCCCGTGCGCAGATCGGGATCGTCGTTCTCGCGGAGGAGCCCTATGCCGAAGGAAGGGCGACTCCGCGACGCTCGCTATCGATGCCGGCGACTTGCTGGACGAGATCCGTCCGAAGGTGGACCGACTCATCGTGGTCATCCTGTCCGGGCGACCGGTGATCCTGGATGCTGTGCTGCCCCGGGCCGACGCAGTCGTCGAGGCCTGGCTACCGGGCACCGAAGGAGAGGGCATCGCCGATGTCCTGCTTGGGGAGGTGCCATTCTCCGGAACCACGCCGTACACCTGGCCCGTCACGCCGGAAGATGCGCCGCGCACCGGGAAGCAGGCCTGTGATGGCGCGATCTACCCAGCGGGGTATGGTCTCGACGTGACCGGAGGGCTCCTTGGGCCGGCCGCCTGCCCGTAGGTGCCGCGCCGGTGAGGATCTGCCCACACGAGGTGTCTCATGGACGATACGGCCCCGATGCCACCGGCAAGTGGCGCCAGTCGACCCAGCAATGGCTTGCCGTTCATCCCGGACGGGTTCATCCCGCCGGCCGCGCTGGACACGCCTTCGTTCCGACTCCGGCCGCTGGGTCCCGAGCACAACGACTCCGACTACGCCGCGTGGACGTCGAGCATGGACCATATCCACGAGACGCCCGGGTGGGAGACGAGCGAGTGGCCCCGGTCGATGACGATCGACGAGAACCTGGCCGATCTCGAGCGGCACGCGCGCGACTTCGAGGCAGGCGAGGGGTTCACCTACACGGTCCTCTCACCGGTGTCCGATGACGTCATCGGCTGCGTGTACATCTACCCGGCGAAGGACGGCGCGGGAGCCAGGGTCCTGTCGTGGGTCCGTGAGCGCGACGCACAGCTCGACGGTCCGCTGTACAGGGCCGTATCGGACTGGCTGGCTCGCGATTGGCCGTTCCCGCAGACGGCCTACGACCCGAGGGAGCCAGCGACGGCGTCGCCGGCGTGATGGAGCCTGTCCTGACCCGCCGCGCGCTGAACCGCGCGCTGTTGGCACGTCAGCTCCTGCTTGAGCGCAGGTCCGTTCTCCATCCCCGACGCACTTGACCAGGTCGGCGGACTGCAGACGCAGTACGCGCCATCGGGCTATGTCGGGTTGTGGACCCGGCTGGCGCACTTCGAGCGGAACCGGCTCACGGCGGCATTGGAGGATGGGTCCGTCGTCCAGGCCACGCTGATGCGGACGACCATCCACATGGTGTCGCGGCGGTCGTTCTGGGGCTATGCCGCCGGTGTCCGCCAGGCCCGTCGCACCTGGGCTCTCCGGGTGCAGGGTCGCGCGGCGGACGAGGCGGCGATGGTGGTGGCCGCCGCAGACCTGCGCCAGGCGCTGCGTGACGGACCGCGGACGGTCAAGGAGCTCGACGGGCTCGGGTCCGGATTCGTCGGGAACCTCGGCCTGTGGGTGGACCTCGTCCGGGTGCCGCCATCGGGAACCTGGGAACGACGGCGCGCCGATCGCCTCGCGCTGGCCGAGGACTGGGTCGGACCCTGTGACGTGACCGAGGAGGAAGGACTCGCTCATCTCGTGATGGCCTACCTGCGCGCGTTCGGTCCAGCTCCGTGGCGTGACATCGCGGGGTGGGCCGGTATCCCGGTCACGGATGCTCGTCGCGGCGGGGAGCGGCTGACGCTTGCTCGCTACCGAGACGAGGACGGCCAGGAACTGGTCGACCTGTCCGGTGGTCCACTTCCGGACCCTGGGACGCCAGCTCCGGTCAGGTTCCTGCCGCACTGGGAGGCCACACTGCTTGTCCACGCGCGTCGGACCGGGATCCTGCCGGAGGAACACCGCGCTCGCGTATTCACGCCCCGCAACCCATTCTCGGTCGGGACCTACCTGGTCGATGGGCAGGTCGCCGGTGGCTGGTCCGTTCGCCACGATCGGATCGAGCTGGAGCCATACCGGGAGCTGGCGGCAGCGGACCAGCGCGCCGTCGAGCGCGAGCGCGAGGCGCTGCAGGCCTTCCACGACTGAAGGTCGGGTACGATGCGGGCGTGGAGCACAAGAGCGGACCCGGCTTGCTGGTTCGAGCGATCTGGTGGCTGTTCGTCGGTTGGTGGCTGTCCGGGATCGTCGTGGGCATCGCCTGGATCGCGCTCATCACGATCATCGGCATCCCGCTCGGCGTCTGGTTGATCAACCGGCTGCCGACCGTCCTGACCCTTCGTCCGCGCTCGCGGACCTGGACCATCGGGCAGGACGCGTCCGGCGGCACCGTCGTGTCCGAGGCCGGTCGGGACCAGGTGGCATGGCCGGTCAGGGGGATCTGGTTCCTGCTCATCGGCTGGTGGGCGTCAGGGATCTGGATGGCCGCCGCCTGGCTCGTCCAGCTGACGATCGTCGGGATCCCGATCGCGCTGATCATGTTCAACCGAACGCCCTTCGTGGCATCGCTGTATCGCTACTAGGGAGGCCCGGTCCATGGGTACCGGCAAACCAGCGACGTCGACCGGCACGGCGGCAGATGTCGACACGATCCTCGCCGGACTTCCGGACGACCAGCGGGCTGCCCTCGAGCGACTTCGGGCAGTGATCCGAGCCGCCGCGCCCGACGCGGACGAAGGCCTGAGCTACGGGGCGCCGGCCTTTCGGTACCTGGGGCGACCCCTGGTGGCCTATGCGGCTGCGAAGTCCCATTGCTCGTTCTATTGCATGGACCCGTCGCTCCAGGAGGCATACAGCGCGGAGCTGGCGCCCTTCGGTACGTCGAAGGGTGCCATCCGCTTCACGCCAGCGGTGCCACTCCCGGAAGGGCTCGTGGCCAGGATCGTGCGTGACCGGGTGGCCGAGATCGAAGCGAAGGCCGGGACGAACCAGCGCGCCTGAAGCGCGGGGCCAAGGATCATGGCCGTGACGACCGGTGCGCAGCGTCACCGATGGTGAGCCCAGAGGCCCATCGAGGGTCGTGGCGAACGGTAGGATGACCCTCGCCCGGCGGGAGCGACCGCCCCGCGCCCCCGCGACCATCCCCAGACGGCGACCACGACCCCGGAGGACACCGATGCCCCGTTTCCGCGAGACCCTGACGTCTCGAGCGTTTGCCATCCTGCTTGCCACGGTCGCGCTCGTGGCCGGGACAGTGACACCAGTCGGGGCCGCGGACCCGGTCCGGACCCTCGTCCCGATCGGCTCGGACTACCAGCCCGATACGCTTCAGCAGTTCGCACGGGCGGCCGCCGACCACGACTCGGATGGCCAGGTCGTCATCCTCGTGCTACCGATCACGTACTCCGTCAGCGCGACCTCCAGCACCAATGGCGAACGACAGCAGAACCTGACGTTGGCGGATGGCCGTCGTGGGTTGGTCGAAGACGCGTGTGAGGCCGTCGCGAACGCCCAGACGTGCCTGGTCCAGCTGGTGCCGGCCCTCGTGCGAGCGGATGCGTTCCTTGCCAGCAACCTCGCCCTCTTCACCTCCGATGTGGACGGCATGTACATCCTTGGTGGCGACCAGACCGTGGCCATGGGCGTGGTCGCGGACACGCCCATGGAGGAGCGGATGTCCGCCCTGTATGCCGCCGGTGCCGTGGTCGGGGGCAATAGCGCGGGCGACGCGGTCCAGTCCGTCAACATGATCAACGGCTACGTCGGGAACAACGGACCGGCCGAATCCATGCGCCAGGGCGCGGTGGACCTGTGGACCTCGACGGGCGTCAACGACCCGAGCCGCGGGCTCATCTTCGGCCTGACCAAGGCCATCGACGAGCAGCATGTCTTCGAATACGGCCGAACCGGGCGAGCCCTGAATGTGGCGATGACATCCGGCCTTCCGGTGATCGGGATGGACGCCGCCACCGGCTCCACCATGCTTGATGAGACGACGCTGACCGAGGTCGTCGGCTTCACGTCGGGCCTGGTCATCGATCCGATCAGTTACGACGCCAGCTACCGCTTCGCCGGGCCGAACTCGACCCTCTCGGTCCGCGACGTCGCGACGCACCTCCTGCCGCCCTCCGGCTTCGGCTACGACCTGGACGCGCTCCGCCCGACGGTCGGCGGCGTGGCCAGCTCGAAGCCGTCCATCGCGGGGCGATCCTATCCAGCCTTCACGACACCGTCGGGTGCCGGCTCGTTGTTCCTGGCGGGCGGACTCGGCAGCGCTCCGGCCGGGCCTGCAGCCCAGGCGTTCGTGACGCGGGCCGGGGGTGGGGGAGCCCGGATCGTCGTCCTCGCAGCCGGCTATCGCCGTGCCACCGACGCGCAGGCGGACGCCAAGGCGATCGCCGGTGCCTTGCAGTCCGGTGTCGTCGCACCGGTCCGCTGGATCGTCCTGGACGGCAAGACGGATGTGGCCGCGGCGAACGCTGCGGTGGCAGACGCCACGGGCATCTACGTCACCGCGCCGGACCCGTCCCGCGTGATGGCCGGGCTAAGGTCAAGCCGACCGTGCTCGCGGCGATCAGGAGCCGCTGGACCAGTGGTCGTGCCACGTTGCTCGCGGACGACGCGGCGGCATCGGCGATGGGTCGCTGGCTTGCCGTGGACGCGCTGCCCTCCGACATCGAGCTCGCGGCATCGGAGGACTTCCTGCCGTCCGGCGTGACGGTCGCGGCCGGGTTCGATTGGGTGAGCGGCCTGACGATCACCACTCGCCTGCTGCCCGAGCAGCGTTGGGGCCAGGCCTACCGCCTGGTGGCCGCGCAGCCGACGATGCTTGGGGTCGGCGTGGATGCGGGGACTGCCGTGGAAGTCCGATCCGGCGTGGCGACGGCGCGCGGTTCGAATGCCGCGGTCGTCCTCGATGGCCGCAAGGCGTCATTCGGTGCCGGCACGAACGGGGCGCTGGCTGCGCGCTGGGTCGTGCTCGACAGCTTCGTCGACGGCGAGACGCTGGCTCCGTAGGGGAGCACCGCGCGTCGCGAGCGGGACACGGTCTCTCGACGGCTCTATGCTTCCGGCCAGGAGGTGCCACATGGGTGACAAGACCCCGAACAGGCCACCGAAGCCGAAGAAGCCGAAGCCGCCCAAGCCCGCCTGACGTCCGGAGTCGCAGATCGCGACCTTCGGCACTTGGTAGCGCGTCCCCGGCACCGCATGCTCGAGTCGAGGATGGTGTCGCCATGGGCAAGCGCACGCGGATCTCCGTGGTGGTTCTCGTCGTTGTCGCGGTCGCGGGGCTCGGCTACGTGACCTATGTCGGCGCGGAAGGCTCGAACCGCCTGGTCGAAGGCACGGAACGTGGTGATTGCCGCACACCGGATGTCCAGTTCGGCTGGGGCTACGAGGCGATCAACTACGACATCGCGGACGACGCGAAGCTGCAGACGGACAACCCGAACCCGCTCGAGTGCGCCTACCAGGGGACCGACGCCGGTGACGCCGTGGTCACCGATGACGGCATCCGGATCGCGGGCTGGTACATCCCGGCGGCGAATGGGGCGGGTCCCGAGGCGCCCACCGTCGTCCTGATGCACGGGTTCCACGCGAACAAGAGTGGCATCCTCAAGTACGGCGAGGGCCTGCACGAGGCGTTCAACCTCGTCTCGTTCGACATGCGCAACGTCGGGCGGAGCAGCGGCGACAAGACGGCCGGCGGGGTCCTCGAGCAGCAGGACCTGCGAGCTGTCCTCGACTGGCTGGAACGCACCAAGCATCCGACCCGGATCGGCGTGCTCGGCAACTCGTTCGGTGCCGCCACGGCGTTCGCCGAGGCCACCAGCGATCCCCGGGTCGCGGCACTCGCGCTGGACTCGATGCATACGAGGACCCGCTACCAGATCGAGGCACGCCTCCAACAGGCGGGGCATCCCCCGTACCCGGGCACGTGGGCGATCTTCCTTGGCTCGTGGCTGCGAACCGGGGTGGACGTCGGATCGATCGATGCCGAGGACGAACTCGCGGAGTTCGATACCCGTCCAGTGCTCCTGACGCACGGTACCGCTGATGCGGAAGACCTCCCGGAGCGGACCCAGTCGTTCTACGACGAGGCGATCGCGGCAGGGGTCCCGGCCGAGCTCCAGTGGTGCGAGGGCTCCGGCCACCGCGCGCCAGGCATGCCCGCGGAGATCTGCCGGCAGGCATTCGGGGAGTGGGTGCGGGACTTCTTCACGCGCACCCTGAGCTGAGTGTCGACGTGCGGGTCGCTCGACGGGACGAGCGCCGCTCGAGCGTGCCAGAATGCCAATGGCTGCAGCGGACGTCGGCTTCGGCCGATCTGACCTGAGACTCCACCAGCACCGCGATCAAGGTTGATGAGAGGGATGGGACCGGTATGGGTTACATGGAGGAGCTCCTCGCGACGAACGAGGAGATCGTGTACCGAACCAAGCAGCACTGGATGGCCCCGATCTTCGGGACCGTCGCGGGCGTCCTGATCCTGGTCGGCGGCGTCGTCCTGTTCGGCTTCCACCTGACGATGGCCACCGACGGGTTCATGGGCGTCTTGCGCAACTTGGCGTACTGGGCCTCGCTCGCCTTGATCGTGGTGGGCGTCGTGTGGGTCGGCTACTCCTACATCCGGTGGTGGGTGGAGGACTTCGCCGTCACCAACCAGAAGGTCGTCAAGGTCAGCGGCCTGTTGAACAAGCGGACGAGCGGCTCCGGTCTCGAGAAGATCAACGACGTGATGATGGAGCAGGGCGTCCTCGGACGAGCACTCGGGTACGGCACGCTCAGGGTGTCGACCGCGTCCGACAGCATGGACCTCGATTTCCAGACCATGCGGGCTCCGGCGGACTTCCGACGCGCGATGCTCGACCAGAAGTTGGTGTTCGAGCAGGCCGACTCCCGCCACATCGCCGAAGCGGTCCGTACCGCCGCGGTGCCAGCGCCGGCACCTGTCGTGGCGGCGCCGATCGCGGCGCCCGAGCCGGCCGAGGCGACAGCGGAGGACAAGCTCCGAAGTCTCGCCAAGATGCGCGACGATGGGCTGATCACACCGGAGGACTTCGAAGCCAAGAAGGCAGACCTGCTCGCCGAGATGTGAGTCTCGTGCCCAGGCTCGCTGCCGTTCATGAACCGGCCGAGGGCTGACCCTCGACCTCAAGTCAGGAGGGATCACGCCATGAAGTTCATCCTTGGACTGCTGACCGGACTCGTCCTCGGCGCCGTCGGCGCGGTGGTCTACTCGATCCAGAGCGGTCGTGACTTGCGCGACGCCGTCGAACAGATCCGCACCGAGCTCGACGATCGCGACATGGAGGCGCTCGGAGCTCGATTCCAGGCTGCGATGACCCAGATGCAGGCTCAGATCGATGAGAAGCTGGGCGAGGTCCGCTCGAAGGCCTCGACCACCATCGACGCGTCGTCCGACACGGCGCAGTCGGCCGTCGACGAGGCTGCCGACGTCGCTTCCGAGGACGCGGGCCAGGTTGCCGAGGCCGCCCAGGACGGCGCCAAGCAGGTGGCCGATACCGCGAGGAAGGGCGCCGACAAGGCGGCCAAGGCCGCTTCGAAGGCTGCTGAGACGGCGGGCGCCGCCGCCAAGTAGACGGCCGAAAGGCCGCTACTCGAGCGGATCGAGCACGAACACCGGGATCTGGCGGTCCGTCTTCGCCTGATACTTGGCGTAGTCCGGCCAGGCCGCCACGCAGCGTTCCCACCAGGTGGCCTTCTCGTCGCCGGTCACTTCGCGTGCCATGAAGTCACGCGTGACCTCGCCGTCCTGCAGCTCCACGAGCGGGTTCGCTCGCAGGTTGTGGTACCAGACGGGATGGTCCGGAGCGCCGCCCATCGATGCGACGACCGCGTAGACACCCTCATGTTCGACGCGCATGAGTGCCGTCTTGCGGAGCTTCCCGGTCCTCGCTCCGACGCTGGTGAGCACGATGACGGGCCTGCCGCGAAGTTCGGCGCCTTCCCGGCCGTTCGTCGCCTCATACCGCTCGGCCTGCTTGCGCGCCCAGGCCGATGTGCTCGGTTCGTATTCGCCGGTGAGGGGCATGTTCCGGATCCCTTCGAATGTTGCTTGTAGGCGGAGCGTTGATGGGCCGCCCGCGGTGGCGCACGTGCATGTGATGACCATATGAGACATGCGGGCATCGTTGCCTGGCCCGAAGGTGCACGTGGTGCACCGCTGGGCGAAGATGTCGTATGACGTTGGTCTGAGGGGTCACCTCATGCACCCATGCGCCATTGTGACCCCCTGCTTGGCGTATCTGGTCGTAAGGTGCACATCAGGCCAAGGACGCGAGGCCGAGGATCACCGCCACGGATCGTCCGGCCTATCGATCCGGATCGCGGAGCCCGGGCGGGTCACGCCAGGCGATCGTAGCGCTTCCTGCAGGGCATCCTCGGCTCGATCGACGTCGCGAAGGACCCGCTGAGCGAGCGCGAAGAGGCGGTCGCCACGAACTCGGATCAGGTCGGCGTAGGCCTCCCCATCACCAGTCCGTGCCGCCTCGACGAGATCGCGATCCATCGGCTCCGTTCCTCGGTGGCGCCCAGCGGGGGCGCTGTCCGGCCACTATGGGGTCCGGACGCCGAGCGCCATTCGATCTTCCTCTCCTCAGTCCTCGCGGGACAGGATCACCACGCTGTACGGCCCCACGGAGACGAGGCCGCTCTGGTCGCAACCGTCGCGGGGCGGTCCGTCCGCATCCAGGTCGAACACCTCGTGGCTGCCGAAATCGGGGGCATAGGCTGACGCATCCGAGTTGAACCGCACGCTCCAGCGTCCCGCTGCCGGAAACCCGATCGACAGGTCGTCGATCGTGCGATCGGCGAAGTTCGCAACGACGACCGTGTCGTCGTGCGGCCCGCCGTCCATCCAGCGGTGCATGACCAGCACGCCTGCATCCTGGTCCACGCGCAGGATGGCCACATTCGATCCCCGCAGACCGAGCGTGGTGCCGTCTCGCGCCCGCCGCAGGGCGATGAGGTCCCGATGGAGACGGAGGATGCCGCGGTTCGTGCTTGCCTTCTCCCAGTCGAGCGCGACGGTGTCATCGAACCAGCGATCCTCCAGCAGTTCCTGGCCCTGGAAGAGCATGGGGATCCCCGGTGAGGTCAGCACGAGGGCGGAGCCGAGCACGGCCCGCTTCTTCGCCCACCAGTTGTCGGCATCGCCGGGTGCGATAGCCTCGGGAACACGAGTCCGGCCATCGGCCACCTCGTCGTGCGACTCGGTGTAGATGATGCGGCTGAGTGCGGCGCCGCGCCCCTTTCCGACGATCCCGGTGACGACGGCCGCGAGGTTTCGATCGGCGTCGTTCGACGCCACGAGCGCCGGCCGGACACCGCCGATGAAGCCACCGTCCCACTGCGCTCCGAATCCGGCTCCACCCTTGTCTGTCGGATCGACTAACGTCGCGTCGCCCTGCAGGTCTTCGGCGATGGTGATCTTGCCAGGCTGGCGGGTCCGGATCTCGTCGTTGAGCCAGGTGAGGAACGACCAGCCGTCCGGAAGGGCCGACGCCGGGTCCGGATCGTCCCCGTCGATACGCCGGATGTTGGCGGTCGAGTCGAAGCGAAGGCCGTCGCAGCGGAACTCCTCGAGCCAGGTCATCGCGCTATCGCGCAGGAACGTGCGGACCTCGCCGCGTCCATAGTCGGGGCGGGTCGCGCCCCACGGCGTGATGGCCCGGTCGTCGTTGTAGACGTAGATCCCGCCGCCGTTGCCCTCGGACCAGCCATCGAAGCGCCAGAGGTCGAGATCCGACGGCCCGAGGTGGTTGTAGACGACGTCCACGATCACGGCGATCCCGTGCGCATGGGCGTCGCGGATGAAGCGCTTGAACCCATCCGGGCCGCCGTACCCGGATTCGATCGCGAAGAGGTGGGAAGGGTTATAGCCCCACGAGATGTCGCCCGCGAACTCGAACGGCGGCATCACCTGGATGGCCGACACACCGAGTCGTTCAAGATATGACAGACGGCGGCGTGCCGCATCGAACGTGCCCCCGCGGTCATCTGTCGCCGCGAACGTGCCGATATGCATCTCGTAGACGACCAGGTCGTCCCATGGCGGGGTGCGGAAATCGTCGTCGCCCCAGTCGAAGTCGGCGGGGTCGTAGACGATGCCGTTGCCCACGGAACTGGTGACGTGCCGCGCGTACGGATCCATCTTCGACAGGTCGCCCTTGCCGGTCCGGATGGTGAAGCGGTATTCGGCCCCAGCACCCACGCCGGGGATGTCGGCCGACCATGTACCGCTCGAGCCGTCTCCATCCGGATGGAGCGCTGCCCGGTCAGCGGCCCAGTCGTCGAACGTGCCGGTGACGAAGACCGCCGTCGCATGCGGTGCCCAGACTCGGAAGGTGGTTCCGCCGGGATAGGGGATGGCGCCCATCCCGGGACGCGGCGACGGAGCGGATGTCTTCACCTTTCCGACGATACCAGTCCGCCGGGGTCCCAGGACGTTCGGGCGATAGGTCGACAGGACTTCCGGTGGTTCGCTGTTCACGTGCAGCTGAACTCCCTCCGATCGGGTCACATGGGTCCGATCCGGGCGGTCGAGTCGCGCACCGGGAGCCCGATCCGGGCATCCCCGCCCAGGTCCTCGGATGTCGCGATCTGCCCGGCGGTCGAGGGCGTCGGGCGCTTGACCCCAGCGCGAGCACGCACAGCCATCGAGGGAGACACAGATCGATGCCAGTCGTCAAGGCGGGTCCAAGTCAGTACCTGTTGGTCGGACGTCACGGGACACTCGAGAACCGCGGATCGGCCGTCCAGGCGGTCCTTCGGCCCGGGACCATCTACGTCCTGGTGCCCGGGTCAAAGCAGGAAGCCAGCTTCGAGTTCACCCAGGAGACGAAGGACGGTATCCCGCTCCGCTTCAAGGGGACGTTCATCTACCGGATCGTCGATCCTGTCGCCGCCGCGCGTCTGTTCGACTTCGGTACGGGCGGCGGGGTGCGGGAGATCACCTCGTTCCTCACCCACGTCTGCCTCGGCGAACTGCGCCACGCGGTCTCCCACATGACCATGGCCGAGTGCATCGAGCAGCGCAAGACGACCTTGAGCGGTGTCGTCGAGACGGCCCTCCGATCGACGATCCGCACCGAGGGCGACCCGGACAAGGACTGGGGCCTGACCGTCGAGGCAGCCCGGGTGGCCCAGGTGTTCATCGTCGACGCGGACCTACGCCAGCAACTCGAGGCCGAGGTCCGCAACGAGATCAAGCTCACGAGCGATCGCTCCGACCTGCAGTCACGAGAGGCGATCCGGCTTGCGGAGCTGGCGTCCGAGAGCCGGGTGCAGGAGCGCAAGCTGATAAGCGACCGGGAGACGCTGCAGCGCCAGGAGGCGATGGACGTTGCGAGGCTTGCTCGTGAACGGCGGATGGCAGCCGAGAACCTGGCCACCGAACGACAGGCGCTCGAGTTCGAGCAGGAGCGCTTCCACAGTCAGGCCGATGTCGACCAGGACCGGGTGAACACCGAGACGCCAGTCCGGCTGCTCCGGATCGAGCTGGAGAGCGAGGTACTCCGGGAGGAACTGAAGCTCCGGGAGCTGCAGAACCAGGTCAAGGCCCTGAAGGTCGAGCGCGACCTTGTGCTCGCCCGTGCCCAGCAGGCCATGCGCCTTGAGATGCTGCCGCTCGAGCAGGCACCACAGATCGTGGAGTCTGCGTCGAGGGTGCTACACGGCACGAACCTGTCCATCTACGGCGAGGACAGTCAGCTCCTCGGTCAGGTCGCTCCCATCTTCGAGGTCCTGACACGAGCCGTCGGGCAGGCCGCGCAGCGTCCCATGGCGGCAAGCGAGACGCATCCGGCCGGGTAGGGGAGCCACTCAGCCGAGTCTCTCCGGGGCGGTCGTCGGTCGGACGACGCCCCGGGTCGGCCCAGGCCCGGGCGGTGATGCTGAATGGACCGGCGGGGAGCATGGAGCTCGCAGCGCTCGCGCAGTCGACCCGCTGCCGCGCGTCCAGGCTTGCCACGTACGATCCCGCGGGTCCGACGCCGTGCGTGAACGGCTCCCACCACGCGTCGAAGTCCGTGTAGTCGCGGCTGACCTCGAGGGACGTGTCTTGCACGTCCCGGAGGCCCGCCGCCGACAGCAGCTCCGCCAGGTGGCCCGCCCGGGTACCCGCGAGAAGGGACTCATCCACGACGCCGGCGTCCAGCTCGCGTGCCGCCAGCCAGAACGGCCCCAGCGGTCCGTGACCCCCGGCGTAGTCCCAGACGCAGGCCGCCACGACGCCCCCCGGCCGTGTCACGCGGGCCATCTCCGCCAGTCCCGCTACGGGATCGGTCATGAAGTGGACGACGAGCTGGGCGAGGGCTGCATCGAACATCGCCGTCCAGGAATGGCAGCTGCTCGGCCGCGGCCTGGCGGACGTCGACGCCCGGGTGGCGCAAACGCGCGGCCGCAACGAACGACTCGGAGGGATCGACGCCCGCGACCGATGCCGGCCCGAGGCGTCCGACGAGTTCACTCGTGAGCGCGCCGGGACCGCAGCCGACGTCAAGGACCCTGGAGCGGGAAGGCACGTCGGCGAGATCGGCCAGCAGTGGTGCGAGCGGCCCGGACCATCTCCCCATGAACTGGTCGTACGCGTCGGCGGCGACGTCGAAACCCATCTGCGGATGCTACGCGGGCGACGCAACCCGTGATCACTCGTTGGTCAGACGCGGGCCAGGAACTCGAGCACTCGCCGGGTCAGCAGTGCGGTAGCAGCCGCGTCGTACGACGGGAGCGAGCTGTCGGCGAAGTAGTGCTGGTCGCCGGGGTAGAGGAAGAGCTCGGCGTCCTCGACCGCCTCGACGATCTCCCGGGCCGCATCGATGTCGCCCTCGCCGACGAAGATCGGGTCGGCGTCCATGCCGTGGATCTGGACGGGGACGCCGACTGGCCAGGGCCCGAACGCCCACTCGCCGCTGATCGGGATGCAGGAGTAGAAGAGCAGGGCCCCGCGGGCCCCGGGACGCGTCTGGGCGAGCTTCTGAGCGGCCATCTCGCCGAGCGAGAACCCGGCGTAGACGAGCTCAGAGGGTAGGTCGTCAGCGGTATGGACACCACGGTCCAGGATCGCCTCGAACCCGACCTCATTCGCGTAGGCGACGCCCTCGTCGATGGTCGGGAACGTGCGCCCATCGAACAGATCCGGCGTGTGGACGGCGTGTCCGTTGGCCCGCAACTCGTCGGCGAACGCGTGGACGCCCGGGGTCAGCCCCTGCGCGTGATGGAACAGCAGGACTTCGGCCATGGGAGTCTCCAGGTTCGGGATGACGCGGCCAACGAACGCCCGCTACTGTAGAGCGCGCGACAGCCGCTCGGGAACCACGCGGCGCGGCCCGCCGTCCGGGGGGCGTGTCAGAACCCACGACCGAGCCGTCCAGGCTCGCCCGATTCGAGGCGCTCTTCACGGACCATGGGCGGCCCGTCCTCGCCTACGCCATGCGACGCACGCGGTCGATGGCCGACGCGGAAGACACCGCCGCGGAGACCTTCGCGATCGCTTGGCGCAAACTCGACACCGTCCCGGCCGACGCCCTGCCGTGGCTGTACGCGGTCGCGCGGCGCGTCCTGGCAAATCAACGCCGCGGACTCGGCCGGCGTGAGCGGCTGACGGCCCTGCTCCGGGTGGAGGATGTCCCGACCCCGCTGCGCCTTGGTGAAGACCGCGACGGACCCGCATCCCAAGCCTTGGCCGTGCTCAGACCGGCAGACCAGGAGATCCTGCGGCTGGCGGCCTGGGAGGAGCTTGGGCATCAGCAGATCGCGACGGTCCTCGGGATCACGCCGAATGCGGTCGCCATCCGCCTGCATCGAGCCCGCGCACGCTTCGCCGAAGCCTTCGGGAAGACATCTGGAGCTGACGACGTGAAAGGAATGGACCCGAACCGGACATCGGCTGATGTGACGGGCACCAACGGTGCCGCATGGAAAGGAGTCGGGAAGTGAGCCTGCCGAACGGATCCGATCCGCTCGACCGCCTGCGCGCTGCCGATCCGGTTCGTGCGGACGGCGTACCCGACGCGAGTCTCGCCCGCGTGGAGGCGATGATCAAGGAGCACATCATGACCGACGTCCAGCAGACCCCCGCACGAGCCTCGCGGCGCCAGATCGCACTGTTCGGCGGCCTCGCCGTCACCGGCGCCCTCGCCCTCGCCATCGCATTCGGTCCCGGGCTCGGCGGCCAGGCTCCGGGTCCGATCGGCGCCGCGCCCAGCGCTCCGAGCCCGAGCCCATCCGAGGACCCCGCCGGCGGTGGTGGTGGCGCGATGGCCTCGTGCATCATGTACGACCCGGCGATCCTGCCCACGTTCGACATCGTCTTCGACGGCACCGTCACCGCCATCGACGGCGACCAGGTGACGTTCGAGGTCACCGATGGCTGGAAGGGCGTCGATGGCAGCGTCACGCTGACCGCTCCGGACTTGGGCATCGCCCTTGTCGGCCCCATCCCGGACTTCGAGGCCGGCGGCCGATACCTCGTCACGGCAGCCGGCTCGAACATCAACGCGTGCGGCTACACACTCGCGTATGACGCCGCTACTGCGGCCACCTGGGCTGCAGCATTCGGCAACTGATCCGGGAGCGACCGAGAACGAGCCCCGTCAGACGGCGGGGCTCGTCCGGTTTCAGATGTCGAGCGCGACCAGCAGGCTCGAGACGAGGAGCACGGTGGCGACCGGGACCCAGATCCGTCGCTCGCCGGCGCTGCGGCTGATGACGTTCAGAACGACGGCGATGGCAGACACCACGACGGCGACCCAGACGAGCCAGGGAGCCGCTGTCGCGAGATCCGGCAGTACGAGACCGGCCGCCGACAGGACAACCACAGCGAGGAGCGCGATCAGGATCGCCTGGACGACAGCAGCGACCCGCATCGGTGGCGGGAAGCGTCCCGGGAAGGCGCCACCCATCGCGTAGCGGCCCCACGGGGCCCCGAGGGCCAGTGCGAGCTGGAATGCGATGACACCGCCCGCCACGACGGCGAACACGAGTGCTGCGATGACCGTGATGTCCATCTGCGCATCATGACGATGTCAGCTCGCTCGGTGCCAGCCCTTGGAGGTGCCATCCACGGGCTGGACGACGCGAGGTTCAGGCATCGACGTGATTCACATCGCGGTGCACCCAGGCAACCGACACCTGGGACATTCGGGCTATGCTGAGGGTAGGACCCTACGGAAGGTGACAGCGCGATGTCCTTGATGGAACGCCTTGAGCGTGCCGCGTCGGCCAAGGTCGGCGAGACGGTGGGCGAGAGTGTCCCGGCGTCGGACGACCCCGCGGTATCGGACGGTGCCTCACCATCGCCGGTGTCCGCGGAGGTAGGCCTCGTCCCGTCTTCGTCGACGTCCGAGCCGCTGACGGCGCCGATCCCCGTTGCCGTGCCGGTCCCCGGTGCCGTTCCGATCGCCCGACCCCGCTCGGGCGGCCTGCGCGCCCCGCTGCCGCCGGCTCGGATCGAGCTCCTCAACCAGGTCCGCGTTCGCCTCCAGTCCGAAGTCGTCGGGGCGTTCAAGATGCTGCTGGAGGCCAAGGACGGAGACGTCCGGGCAACGATCGAGCCGCTGGTGGATCGGGTGGTCGAGCAGGGCGGGTTCGCGGTCACGCGGGAAGAGCGCACGCGGCTCGTCGACGAGATGGTCCACGACGTCACCGGTTTCGGGCCGCTGGAGCCGCTGCTCGCGGACCCGACCATCACCGAGGTCATGGTCAACGGACCGGACCACATCTACATCGAGCGAGACGGCAAGATCGAGCGGATCGACACGGTCTTCCTCAACGACAAGCATGTCCTGCGGGTCATCGAACGGATCATCACCCCGCTCGGCCGGCGGATCGACGAATCGAGCCCGCGGGTGGACGCCCGCCTCCCGGACGGCTCCCGGGTCAACGCGATCATCGAGCCGCTCTCGCTGATCGGGCCGGTCATCACCGTCCGCAAGTTCTCCCAGACCCCGTTCACCGTCGATGACCTCGTCCGGTTCGGGACGGCCACGACCGAGATGTTCGAGTTCCTGCACGCGTGCATCGAGGCGCGCCTCAACCTCTTCGTCTCCGGCGGGACGGGCTCGGGCAAGACCACGACACTGAACGTGCTGTCGTCCTTCATCGGGAACGACGAGCGGATCGTGACGATCGAGGACGCCGCCGAGCTGCAGCTTCGCCAGGAGCACGTGATCACCCTCGAGGCGCGGCCGCCCAACCTGGAGGGGGAGGGCGAAGATCACGATCCGGAACCTGCTCCGCAACGCCATGCACATGCGGCCCGACCGGATCATCGTCGGCGAGTGCCGAGCCGGAGAGGCGCTGGACATGCTCCAGGCGATGACGACCGGCCACGACGGCTCGCTTTCGACCGGCCACGCGAACACGCCCAAGGACATGCTGCGGCGTCTCGAGACGATGGTCCTCATGACCGGCTACCGGATGCCGCTACGGGCGATCCGCGAGCAGATCGCCTCGGCCGTGGACGTCATCGTCCACACCGCCCGGCTGAAGGACGGCCAGCGGAAGATCGTGAACATCACCGAGGTCTACGGCATCGAGGAGGACCAGATCCTCACCCAGGACATCTTCCGGTTCGTCCAGACCGACTACCGCGACGGCAAGATCGTCGGGACGCTCCAGCCGACCGGCGTCCGGCCCACCTTCATGGACCAGTTCCAGCGGGCCGGGGTGGAGCTTCCGCCCGGCGAGTACGGGATCCCGCCGGAGGACCCGGCGAAGCCGATCAAGCCGTTGAAGAGCCGTTTCGGGGCCCGGCTGTCCTCCAAGGTGGAGCTCGGCGCGGTGCCGGTCGGCGACGGTCGCACGGTCGTTGCCGGCGGCACGGTCTACATCTCGTCGATCGGCCCGGTCGATCCCGAGACCGGCGAGGTGCTCCTGGGGTCGGTCCGGGAACAGACCCGTCGGTGCATGGCGAACCTCAAGGACCGCCTCGAGGGCGCCGGGAGCTCGCTGGAGCAGGTCGTGTGGGCGAACTGGTCGCTGCAGGACCCGGCCGACTTCGACGAGTTCAACGAGGAGTGGAACCGCTGGTTCTCGGCGTACCCGCCGCTTGGCCAGCTGACGCTGATGCCGCCAGCTCCAGCGGCGCGCCGGTTTCGGGATCTCCCTCGGAGTGATCGCGACGATCTAGGTCCGCTGGCGAAGGCGACTGCGAGGATCGGCCCTGTCAGACCCCCTTCAGGCCCCGGCGAGGACCTCGCGCAGCTTCACCGCGAAGGCATCCGGTTCGCCGGCCTGGCCGTACTCGCCACCCAGGAATCCGCCGTGGTCACCCGGGAAGCGCACGAGCGTCACGCCCAGCTGCTCGGCCGCTGCATCCGCAGCGCGGTATGCAAGCTGGCCCTCCGACTCCGTGCCGGCGGCCATCACGATCCGCGTCGACGCCGAGCGCAGTGCACCGAAGTCGGGCTCGAAATGCGTGCATGAGACGATGTTCTGGCCGAGCAGCGGGTCCGTCCGGTTGCCGTCATCGTCGGTCGGCATCCCGAACATCGCCGGATCCGGTGCGGGTCGGCTGGCATCGTCCGCGCCGAATGGCCCCTGGTGGCTCACGGTGACGATGAACTGGGCCATGCCCGCCCCGAACCCGCTGCGCTGGTAGGTCTCGTGGATCGAGCGGCAGACCGCCAGCGCGCCGTCGCGATCGGGCAGGATCGACGCTAGCGGCGGCTCGTGCGCGACCAGTATCCGGACCTGCTCCGGATGTGTGGCGACCAGGGCGAGTGCGTTGACCGCACCGCCGCTGCTGGCGAACAGGTCCACCGGCCCCGCGTCGAGCGCGGCGACGATGCGATGCAGGTCGTCGGCGTGCTCCTGGGGCGTGGACGGGCTGGCCGGGTCGGTCTTCGCGCTGCGCTCCACGCCGCGCGGGTCGTACGTCACCACGGTCCGGTCGGGGAAGTGCCCGGCCAGCGTGCCGAACCCGCCGGCCCCCATCGGCGATCCGATCAGGAGCAGCCATGGGCCGGTTCCGGACGCCGCCGGACGGACGTCGTAGGTCAGCACGGCACCCGCCGCGTCGAGGGTGTGGGTCGTCGGCCCGGTCAGGGTGGTCATGCCGCAACTCCCTCGGCGAGGATGGCGTCGATCTGGCCGACGGCCTGGGTAAGGCCCTCTTCCATGCCCATGGCGAGGACCTGTTCCATGGCCTTGAGGCTCGGGAAGCGGCTTTCGATGGACATCCTGGTCCGATCGGCGCCGATCGCTTCGATCGTCACGCGACCCTCGTTGCGCGGGAAGTCGTCGTTCGGCGTGCCATCGTCGTTCGCGAACCCGTCGACGAAGACGAGGCGATGCGGGGGCTCGGCTTCGACGATGTCCCAGAAGCCGCGCGGCTGGTCGCCACCCGGCCCGGTCATGTGGTACTCGACGCGACTGCCGGGTGCCAGGTCGTGAGCGGTGAAGGTCGCAGGGTAGGTCGGCGGACCCCACCAGCGTTCGAGCTGACGCGGATCAGCCCACAGGTCCCACACGCGCTCAGGCGAGGCGTCGAACTCGGCGGTCAGGATCATGGTCAGGGTGTCCGGATCCTTGCGGACGGCGGTGACGGTCATGCGCGGGTCTCCTCTGTGCGGGTGATGAGGTCGGTCATGCGGTCGATGCGGCCGCGCCACAGCGCCTCGTATCGGTCGAGCAGGCCGCGCGCCAGGCGAAGCCCCTCCATGTTCGTGCGCACCACCTTGCGGCGACCAGTCCGTTCCTTGGTGATGAGGCCGGCTCGCTCGAGGATTGCGACGTGCTTCTGGACCGCCGCGAAGCTCATGGGGTAGTGCCGGGACAGTTCTGCGACGCCCTCGCGGCCGCTGATCGCGCGCAGGACGATGTCGCGCCTGGTGGCGTCCGCCAGGGCGGCGAAGAGATGATCGGCCTCGATCGCGCTGGGCATAGATACAACCATACGGTTGTATCGTGGTCGTGTCAAGCGGTGAAGGCCGGCGCGGCGCCGAGCCGAGGGGACACATCACGGCCACCCGCGGGCCTCCGTGCATCCCATGACCATATGGGCCACGCAGTACCCCGATCCTGGCCGATCGGTGCACCGGGTGCACACTTCGGCCGACTTGGTGCCACTCGTTGGCCATGCGGGTCACCGGGTGCACGCGAGCGCCTGGATGGAGTCCTTCCTTCGCGTATATGGTCACGGGGTGCACGTCGATCCAGGCAAGGGAGCAGGCGCGGGACCACGCGCCGGAGCAGCCGCTGACCCCGACGATCGGCACGAGGGAGGGACATGAACGTCATCGATTGGCTGCTCGACGCCGATCCAGCGATCCGCTGGCAGGTGATGCGCGACCTGACCCACGAGCCAGCGGACGCCGTCGCCGCTGAGCGGTCGCGGGTCGCGACCGAGGGTTGGGGCGCCCGGTTGCTCGCGCTCCAGGCGCCGGACGGCCAGTGGGACGGCAGGCCCTGGTCACACGACTGGAAGGACACGTTCCACGTCCTGGAACTCCTGCGTCGGTTCGGGCTCGATCCCGGCAGCGAACAGGCCCGACGGGCCGTCGGTCTCGTCCGCGAGCACGTCACCTGGCGGGATCCCGAGTTCGAGACCCCGTGGTCTGACAACCCGTTCTTCGACGGTGAGGTCGAGCCCTGCATCAACGGCAACACCGTCGCGACCGGCTCGTACTTCGGCGTGGACATGACGCCGCTCGTCGACCGGCTCCTCGGTGAGCAATTGCCGGACGGTGGCTGGAACTGCGAGGTCGAGAGGGGCGCGACCGTGTCGTCGATGGAGACGACGATCAACGTCGTCGAGGGCCTGCTCGAGTACGAGCGGACGGCCGGCGACTCGGCCGGTGGCTCGACCAGGGTAGGGGAGGCCCGTCAACGGGGCGAGGCGTACATGCTCGAGCGACGCCTGTTCCGCCGGATGTCGACCGGCGAGGTGATCGACCCTGCATGGCTCCTGTCCTCGTTCCCGCACTGGTATCACTACGACGTCCTGCGCGCGCTGGACTACCTGCGCGATGCCGGAGTCCAGCCCGATGAGCGGGTCGCCGAGGCGATCGCGGTCGTCGAGCGCCAGCGCGACCCCGCCGGGAGGTGGCCGCTCCAGAACGTCCACAAGGGCGAGTCCCACGTCGCGATGGAGGCCGGCGAGGGCCAGCCGAGTCGCTGGAATACGCTCCGTGCGATGCGGGTGCTCGACTGGTACGCAAAGGAGCGATAGCCATGGCTCCCGCCAGCGATCCGAAGACGCCCTTCGTCGAATCGTCGTTCGTTCCACCAGGTGGACTCGACACGCCCGACTTCCGCCTGCGGCCGCTCGGTCCAGAACACACGGTGTCGGACTATGCGGCGTGGACATCGAGCATCGACCAGCGGGTTCACGTACACGGTCCTCGCCGCGCATACCGAGGACGTCATCGGCTGTGTCTACATCTACCCAGCAGGGAACGCCCTCGGGACGCATGTTCGGTCCTGGGTCCGAGCGGCCGACGCCGGCCTCGATGCGCCGCTGTATCGGGCGGTCGCCGACTGGCTGGATCGGGACTGGCCGTTCACGCGCGTCGCCTATGCCGAGCGGTTGACGAGCGTGCGACGGTCTTGAGGCGCACACGCCCGGATCCAGGGTCAGTCGCCCGGACCGGGTTCGCCCGGATCGGCGGGAGGTGTTCGCGTCGCCCCATCGGGCCAGGCGGTGATGCAGACCCGGTTGCCGGCGCGGTCGGACAGCGTCCAGGACTCCTCGTCCGGCGACTCGAACACGACCCGGCCGCCCGCCGCCAGCGCTGCCTCGAGCCGGCCGGCCACCTGCTCGTGTGCCACCGATACGTCGATGTGCATCGCGTGGCGCAAAGGCTTGGCGGCATCGAGCTCCTGCATCCAGACCGTCGACCCATGCCCGAGCGGATCGACGGCGTTGTCGTCGGCCATGGCCGCATAACCGAGGATCGCGCGCCAGAAGCCCACGTCGACGGAGTCGGGCTTCGCCGCGATCGCGACCTGGACTTCCTGGACCAAGGCACGGTCCGCGACTGCGCCGTGCGTCGCCGCGACCGCGGACACGGTCCGCGCGAGCTCCACGTGTCGTGGCTCGAGCTGCCAGAGGTCACGACTCAGCCGCACGGTCAGGCGGGCGTTCGCGATCGTCAGCAGGGCCCCGGAGCCCTCGAGATCCGGCACCTTTGCGATGGCCTCGGCCAGGCCCGCCGCTTCGCGGACCGACCCGACTCGATACGCCGCCGTCGCACCACCATGGAGGACGACCCAGTCGTCAAGACCTTCGGCGGCGAGGAACTCGCGCCAACCCTGTTCGCTCATGCTCCACCTCCCGGCACACGGTACCCGAGGCGCGGCATACTGCGACCCGAACCACCCGACCGCCCCTGGAGGGGAACGATGGCCGACTCGAACAGCCCACTGACGCCCGGCCAACTCGACCAGCTGCGCCGACACTGCGGCGAGGTCATCACCCCTCAGGATGCGACGTACGACGACGCGCGCCGGCTCTGGAACGCCGTCATCGATCGGCGGCCCGCCGTCATCGTCCGGCCGACCACGGCCACCAAGGTCGCTACGGCCGTCGGGTTCGCTCGCGAGCACGACCTCGAGATCGTGGTCAGGTCCGGCGGTCACAGCGCCGTCGGCGCTCACGGGCGCCGACGGCTGTCTCGTCGTGGACCTGTCCGCAGATGCGCGGCGTCGAGGTGGATCCGCGGACCCGGATCGCCCGGTCGAACGGCGGCGCGCTCCTCGGCGAGCTCGACATCGCCGCTCAGGCGCACGGTCTCGTCTGCCCGACCGGCGTCGTCGGCCACACGGGTGTCGCCGGGCTGACGCTCGGCGGCGGCGTCGGCCGCTTGCAGCGCCACTTCGGGCTGACGATCGACAACCTGGCCGCCGTCGAGATCGCGACGGCCGACGGCCGCCTCGTCCGTGCGACCGAGACCGATGAGCCCGAGCTGTTCTGGGGCCTGCGTGGCGCCGGTTGGAACTTCGGGATCGCGACCGCCTTCGAGTTCCGGCTCCAGCCGTTCGGGCCGGACCTGCACCGAGGCTTCCTGGCCTTCCCGGCGACCCAGATCCAGGACGTCTGGACCGTCTTCCACGACTATGCGCCGAGCGCCCCGGACGCGGTCTCGATGATCTTCGGCATCGATCGGGCGGGACCGGATGCCGGCTACCCGGACGACCTCGTCGGCAAGCCGATCGTGTACGTGGCCTGGAACCACAGCGGCTCGGCCGACGACGTCGAGCGCGACACGGCCGGGACTTCGCGTCGGGCCGAGCGCCGCTGACGACGACGATCGGGAGCGCGCCGTACCTCGAGGTCCAGACGGCGCACGACCTCGCGTTCGCCTGGGGCAGCCGCTCGTTCATCAGGAGCCACAACGCGAACGACGTGCGTCGCGAGGCCCTCGACGAACTGGTCGAGCTCGTCGCGACCGCGCCGGGGGAGGGGACGTTCTCGGTCACGGCCCTCGGCGGAGCGATCGGACGCGTTCCCGAGGATGCAACGGCCTTCGCCGGTCGAGACTGCGCCTTCGACCTCAGCGCGGACACGGCGTGGACCGACCCGGCCCTCGACGACGCGAACGCCGACTGGTGCCGGCGGGTCGTCGCGGTGGTCGAGCCGGACCGAGCCCTCGGCGCCTACGCGAACGGCAACTCGGACCAAAGCCCAGAGGCGTCGCGCACATTCTACGGCGACGCGAAGCTCGCACGGCTCGCCGCCCTGAAGCGCGAGTGGGACCCCGAAAACGTGTTCCACGTGAACGCCAACGTCGTACCGGCACCGGGATGACCGGGCGCATCGAGTAGGAAGGAGACCACCATGGCCAACCTCGTCGTGCACTTCGAGATCCACGCGACCGACCCGCAGCAGCTGATCGACTACTACGGGAGTCTCCTCGGCTGGACATTCACGACCTATGGCGGCGGTGACCAGCCGTACTGGGTCATCGATACCGGTGAGGGCGCCATCGGGAACACCGCGGCCAAACCCGGCCTCGGGATCAATGGCGGCCTGACCCAGCGGGTGGGCCCTCGGCCGAAGATCGGCGCGACGGTCAACGGGTGCAACATCGTGGTCGGCGTCGATGACGTCGACGGGTTGATGGCGCGAGGCATCGAGCTGGGTGGCACGGAGGCCCTGCCGGCCACCGACTTTCCCGGCATCGGCCGTGGCGGCTACCTGCTCGACCCCGACAACAACGTCTTCGGCCTGATCTCGCCGGTCATGTCGGACGGCACGGTCGCGATGGGGGAGGGCGACGAGGCGTAGCGATCCAAGCGGGCAGCCGCTCAGGATCGGCCAGCACATCGATCTCGACGATCCGGCCACCCACGACAGTGAAGGCGAGTACCGCGTCAACACGGACCGACTCGCGTACGCTTCGGGCATGCCACACGTCATCGATTACGTCGAGATCGCCGTCGACGATCTGGAGCAGTCGAAGACCTTCTACGCGAAGGCCCTCCGGGTGGGAATTCAACGACTACGCGGCCCGACTATGCGGGCGCCGCGCTGGCGAGCGTGCTCTAGGCCGGTGGCCGTCTCCAGGTAGCGATGCATGAGTACCCGGGCGGGCGCCGGTTCACGTTCGCGGATCCGGCCCCGGTGGCCCCGATGAGGACCGGCGCGGCTGCTACGTGTACGTCATGGACGTGCCGAAACAGGAGCTCTTCCTGGAGCCGCGCGGAGAGCTAAACGCAGCGCTATCGAAGGCAACCGAGCGATCGACGCCGTACGACGGGAGTGGCCACGGCCGCCCTTCTTGACTGAATGTGCATGGCATGACCATTTGGGACACGGAGGGCCACCTTCTTGTCCACGCCGGTCATGGGATGCACCCACCGGCCAAGATGACACGCCACCTTGGTCGCGAGGGTCGCGGGGTGCACCTGACGGCCAAGATGGAGCTGCTTGTTAGCGTAAATGGTCACCGGGTGCACCACCGGCCGTTGCGGCCAGATCCGCCAGCCCTGGGCCAGAGTCGCAACCCTCTAACAGACATAACTACCATTATCGGCAGTTAGTCAGCATACGGCAGCGATGCAGCGTACGACGCCGTGCCCCACAACGGGGCTATCGCTTCCTCAGTCCTCGCTCAGGCGCCCCTGCTCCCACGCGTAGGACCACACATCGATCTCGGGCGGTTCGATGCCGAGCGCCGTCAGGGCGGTGCAGATCTGGCTGCGATGGTCCGTGCCGTGATGGACGACCTGGGCCAGGCGGACGCCAACGGGCGCGTGTGAGTTCGTCCCGTCGTCGCGATGACGGACGCAGTCGGCGTCCGGATCGATGTCGGTCGCCAGCAAGGCCGTCCAGGCCGGGCCGTTCCGCTCCATGACGGCCCGGAGTTGCGCCAGGTCCATCGAATCCTCGTCGATCTCAGGGTACTCGCCGCCGGTCAGGGCGAACAGGTAGCCGGCATCCGCGCCCACGGTGTGGCGCATCGTGCTCAGGATGGAGCCGTAGGTGCCCGCCACGGCGGTTTCCAGTTGTTCCGGGCTCAGCTTCAGGCACTCGTCGATGAGCACGTTCGTCGCCCAGACGTTGTGCTCGAAGGCATCGGCCAATAGCGATCGCGTCATGCGTGCTGCTCCTCGTGCTCCGCCACGCGGATCCGGACGATCCTGGTGACCAGCTCCAGGGGGATCGGTCGACTCGCCGGGAAGCGGATGGTGCCCTTGCCCGCGAGATACGGCGTCAGTTCGTCGCCGAGTCCCTGGACGACCGCGTCGCTGGCCGGAAAGAGGCTGTAGTGGGCCTTGAAGGCCGCGTATGACAGGAGGAAATGCCCGTGCGAGCGCAGTGCGGGCATCTGGTAGGCGATGGTCTCGGTGGCATCCGGAGCGGCCGCGTTGACCGTCTGCCTGAGCCCCTCGAGCGCGACTCGCTGACCCTCGGTCAGACCCGCCATGTACTCGTCCACGCTGGTCGGTGAGGCCAATCCGCGACTCCTGTCCGTGAGCGACCCTTCGGCCGCCATCATCCCACAGGAGCCCGGATGAGCGAGCTCAGGGACCGGCAGGGACCTCCTGGGCCTCCCCCATCGCTTCCTCCTCCCCCACCGGCTCGACCGAGAACTGGGTCCGGTGCAGCCGGGCGTACAGCCCGTCCGCCGCCAGCAGCTCCTCCTGGGTGCCCAGCTCCACGAGCCAGCCGTCGTCGAGCACGGCGATCCGGTCGGCGCTGCGGATCGTCGACAGCCGGTGCGCCACGATGATCGTCGTCCGCCCCACCTTGAGCCGGTCGAGCGCCTCCTGGACGAGCCGCTCGGACTCGTTGTCGAGCGAACTCGTCGCCTCGTCGAGCAGCAGGATCGGCGGGTCCTTGAGGATCACCCGGGCGATCGCCACGCGCTGGCGCTGGCCGCCCGACAGGCGCGAGCCGCGGTCGCCGACGACGGTGTCGTAGCCGTCGGGCAGCGCGCTGATGAAGTCGTGGGCGTTGGCGGCCCGGGCCGCGGCGACCATCTCGGCCTCGGTGGCGTCCAGCCGACCGTACAGGATGTTCTCGCGGACCGACCCGCCGAACAGCGTCGCCTCCTGGGCCACCAGCCCGACCTGGCCGCGCAGGCTGGCGACCGTGACCGCCCGGATGTCCACGCCATCGACCCGGATCGCGCCGGACGTGACGTCCCACAGGCGCGGGATCAGGCCCACCAGGGTCGTCTTGCCCGATCCCGACGGTCCGACCAGCGCGAGGGTCTCCCCTGCCGGGATCGCCAAGCGACACGTCCCGGAGGACCAGTCGGTCCGGGCCGTAGCCGAACGACACGCCGTCGAGCTCGATCGCGCCCGCTGACCTGCGGCGATGGGGCCGGCGCCCGGGACGTCGAGGATCGTCGGCCGCGTGTCGATGATCTCGAACACCCGGTGATCGCCCCGGTCCCCTCTCGGAACTGCCCGTAGAGGCCGGCGATCGATGCCGAGGCTGGCGCCGATCGCGACGCCGTAGAGCAGGAAGGCGGTCAGCGTGCCGATCCCGAGCGTGCCGTCGATGACCTGGTGGCCCGTGTACCAGAGCAGCGCCGCGATGGCGCCGAACCCGAGGAAGCCCATCAAGGCCCCGAACGAGGCCCGCCACAGCGCCAATCGCGAGCCCGTCGCCACGGTCGCGCGCAGGTCCGCGTCGTAGCGCTCGAGCTCCCAGTCCTCGCGGACGTAGCTCTTGACGACCCGGATACCCGACAGGGCCTCCTCGGCGGTCGTGGTGCTGCGCGGCGATCGTGTCCTGGACCTGGGTGCTGACCCGCTGGAGCGGCCGCCCGAACACGATGGCCACCACGATCAGGGCCGGCGCCAGGAGCAGGACGACGAACAGCAGCGTCGGGCTCAGCGTGAACAGGATGATGATCGAGCCGACGAGGCCGATCGTCGACGACAGCAGCGTCGTGACCGTCTGGGTCAGCATCGCCCGCACGAGCGTCACATCGCTCGAGAGCCGCGAGACCAGCTCGCCTACCCGCCGGCTGGCGTGGAAGTCCAGCGACAGCGTCACCAGCCGCCCGAACAGCTCGCCCCGCAGCTGGGCCACGACCCGCTCCCCCACCA
>CAVZXQ010000008.1:0-24004 GCA_963779315.1 uncultured Chloroflexia bacterium
GCCCCTGCGCGGCCGCTTCCCCTCGATCGCGCAAACCCAACCCAGCTCCGACCCTGCCGGTCGGGCGTTCGTTGCTGTCCGGGACCGTGTCGATCCCTCGGGCCCGTCACTCCCTGCGGTCGCGTCACTCCCGGTCGAGCGCCACTGCCAGTCGAGCGTCACCCCTCCCCCTCTCCATGCGGTCGCGTCACTGCCGGTCGAGCGTCACTCCCAGGCGCGCTTTCGTGACGAATGAGCGTGGACGGAGTTCGAATGGAACGGATCCTGCAGCCTGGTCATGGCACCACGAGGGACTCTTGCGAGACGCGCCTGACAGGCGCGATACGGGAAACGACCCCTTGGTGTCATGCGAGCATGTGCTCGGCTGCTCACGTGCATTTCGATATGGAGGGTCGCTTCGGCGGCCATCGGAGCGAGGTCGGATCAGCCAGCTCGACGGCGACTGAGTGGGTCGATCATCACCAGGGCCCGTCCTACGGCGCCTCGACTCGGTACTCAAGCACCGCATCGCCTCTGGAGCGCGAACTGGGAACGCTTCATCGAGCACCGAGCGATGGGCGAGGATCCCGGCATCGGCTTCGGCGCTGGCAAGGACCACGAGCCACGTCATCAGCCGGACCGGCCGCCATCCGATCCGACGAGCCGCATCGAGGGCCGATCGTCATCCAGCCGATCTGGCGCTCGATAGCGCCAAGGTCGTTGACGCGGGTCTTGACTTCGACGATGACCAGGGTGGCCGTGTCGGCATCGTAGGCGAGCAGATCGATCCAGCCATGCGACCGAGCATGGACGAGCTCCACTTCGCGAGCCGTCAGCAGCCCAGCGCACGCAATCGTCGGTCCGTATATGCGGAGCACCGCGCATGAACGTGGTCCCCGGCCTGAGTCGCGTCATGGACGACCGGCGGCCGGATGTGCCAGTCGATTCGAGATCGAGCGCGGCGGCTACCTTCTGTAACGACGTCCAGGGTCGGGTTGGCCCGACCCATCTCGATCCCGGCGATGTACCCGCGCGTCACTCCGACACGTTCCGCGAGCACATCCTGGGTGATCCGCAGGCCGGTGCGGTGGTGTCGACACCACACGCCGAAGGTCGCCCGCAACGATCGCATCGCCCGAGTACAGCTACCGACACGACGAGGCTTATCCGGGGCATCACGGACCGGCTGTTCGAGTGCGATCACGGACCTGCGTGCGGACGGCGTGCGGACCTGGCGTGCGGACCTGGCGTGCGGACCGGGCGATCGCCGCGCCGTGTCAGGCGCAATGCTTCGCAACGAGTCCCTCGTGGTGCCATGACCAGGCTGCAGGATCCGTTCGATTCGAACTCCGTCCACGCTCATTCGTCGAGAAAGGGCGCCTGGGAATAACGCGGGCGGCGCCGCAGAAACCGGCACGAGCCCCGATGACCGGCACAGCCCCAGCGATCCGTGCCCTGTGTGAGGACGGCAGGCGCGGGACCGGGGCCGACAAACCGGCAAGGACGAGCGGCGTGGACGAGCCGCGTCAGGCTCGCGGCTGAGCCTGGAGCGCCTCGCCGAAGATCTCGAGCGCCTCGGCGACCTCGGCGGCGCTGACGTCGAGCGGCGGGATCCAGCGGACGACCTGGTGCTGCGCGACCGCAGGAGAGGACGAGCAGGCCCGCGTCGGCGCAGGCGGCGCATCAGCCGGTCCGGCAGCGCGCCGTCCGGCTCTCCGGTCGCCCGGTCGCGGACGAACTCCACGCCGATCATCAGCCCCGGCCCGCGGACGTCGCCGATCCGGTCGTCCTCGGCGGCGATCCGCCCGAGGCCGGCCGTCAGCTCGGCGCCGCGGGCCGCCGCGTTCGCGACGAGCCCCTCGTCCCGGATCGTCTCGAGGACCGCGAGCCCGGCCGCGCAGGCGACCGGGTTGCCGCCGTAGGTCGACCCGTGGGCGCCGCGGCCCCAGCGCTCCTGGAGGTCGCGCGGCGCCGCGATCGCCGAGAGCGGCAGGCCGTTGGCGATCGCCTTGGCGATGCACACGACGTCCGGCGACGATCCCGGCGTGCTCGAACGCCCACATCCGGCCGGTCCGGCCGTAGCCGGTCTGGACCTCGTCGGCGATGAGCAGGATGCCGTGCTCGTCGCACAGCTCGCGGAGGCCGCGCAGGAACGCGGCGGGCGCCGGCGATGTAGCCGCCCTCGCCCTGGACGGGCTCGATGAGAGATCGCGGCGACCTGCGCGGCGGGATGACCGACGCGAGCAGCGAGTGCAGGCCGCGCCAGCGCCGCCGCCGAGCGCGGCCTCCTCGTCGCCGCCGAACTCGCGGTAGACCGCCGGGAACGGGGCGAGGTAGACGCCGGGCGAGCAGCGGCTCGTAGCCGGTCCGGTAGTTGAGGTTCGAGCTCGTGACGCTGCGTCGCGCCGAAGGTCCGCCCGTGGAATCCGCCCTGGAAGGCGATGATCCCCGGCCGGCCGGTCACCCGCCGCGCGAGCTTGAGCGCGCCGTCGATCGCCTCCGAGCCGGAGTTGAGGAGGAAGACCGAGTCGATCGGGTCGGGGAACGTCGCCGCCAGCTCGGTCGCCAGCCGCGAGACCGGCTCGGTGAAGCCCGAGCGCGGGACCGGTCCGATGAGCCGGTCGACCTGGGCGTGGATGGCCGCCGTCACGCGCGGGTGGGCGTGGCCGAGCGCCGTGACCGCGATCCCGTTGGCGAAGTCGAGGTAGGCCTTGCCGTCGGTGTCGAACAGCCGGTGGCCGACGCCGTGGCTCCAATCGCGCTCGAAATAGCGGCCGAGGACGGGCGTCAGGTTGGGCGGCGAGGTCGATGCCAGTCGAGGCTGGATCCGTCCGGACGTCGGCGGTCGGCTCCGGCGTCCGCGTCGGTCCGGCGCCGCGATCGGTCCCGGCGCCTACGATCGGCAGCCACCGTCGAGACGCACGAGGTCCCGTGATCGACTTCGCCCTGACCGACGAGAACCGCCTCGTCCGCGAGACCGTCCGCGACTTCGCCGAAGCGCGAGATCCTGCCCCACATCCGCGAATGGGACGAGAAGGGCGAGGTCCACCGCGAGATCTTCGCGAAGATGGGCGAGCTCGGGCTTCCTGGGCGCCCCGATCCCGGAGGCAGTACGGCGGCGGCGGGATGGACTACACTCAGCTTCGCCATCCTGTGCGAGGAGCTCGAGCGTGCCGACACCGCCTTCCGGGTCGTCCAGAGCGTCCACGTCGGGCTCAACTCGCTGACCCTCCTGCAGTGGGGGACCGAGGAGCAGAAGCAGCGCTGGCTCGTGCCCCAGGCGCGCGGCGAGAAGCTCGCGACCTTCGGGCTGACCGAGCCCGGCGTCGGGACGGACGCCGGCAACCTGGCGACGACGGCCCGCCGCGACGGCGACGGCTACGTCCTGAACGGCGCAGAAGATCTGGATCAGCCTGGCCGACATCGCCGACCACTTCCTCGTGTTCGCGTCCGTGGACCGCGTCGAAGAAGCACAAGGGCGTCACCGCCTTCATGCTCGAGCGGGGGATGGCCGGCCTGACCACCGGGCACGCTCCACGGCAAGCTCGGGATCCGGGCCGGCAACACCGGCCTGATCAACATGGACGACGTCCGGGTCCCGGTCGAGAACCGGATCGGCGAGGAGGGCGAGGGCTTCCTCATCGCCATGAGCGCCATCGACCAGGGCCGGTTCACCGTCGCGGCCGGTGCCGTCGGGCTGGCCCAGGCCTGCCTCGACGCGAGCGTCAAGTACGCGCACGAGCGCCAGACCTTCGGCCAGGAGATCGGCGAGCACCAGCTCGTCAAGCAGATGATCGCGAAGATGGCCGCCGGGACCGAGATCGGCCGGCTGCTCGTCTGGCGGGCCGCCTGGCTGAAGAACCAGGGCGTCCGCAACACCCGCGAGACGAGCCTCGCCAAGTGGCACGCCACCGACCACTCCGTCCAGGCGGCGCTCGACGCGATCCAGATCCACGGCGCCAACGGCTACTCCAACGAGTTCCCGGTCGAGCGCTACCTGCGCAACTCGAAGGCCGCCGTCATCTACGAGGGCACCAGCCAGCTCCACACGCTGATCCAGGCCGACTACGCCCTGGGCTACCGCGAGGACCGGCCGCTCCGCTGCGAGCCGTTGCCGGCGCAGGGCTGGGCGCGCCCTTCCGCGTAGCGACCGGCCCGCCCGAGCGCGTAGCGATCCGCTTCAGATCCGTTCGAAGCGGGCCTGGAAGAAGCGCAGGTACTTCGGCTCGTAGACCATCCGCAGGCCGCGCGTCGACTCGCGCGCGTCGTACACCGCCTTGACCGACTCGGCCACGACGTCCATGTGCGCCTGGGTGTAGACGCGGCGCGGGATCGTCAGGCGCGTCAGCTCGAGCTTCGGGTCGGTTGTGGTCGCCGGTCTCCGGGTCGCGGCCGGCGCTGGCGATGCCGCGCTCCATCGAGCGGATGCCGGAGTCGAGGTACAGCTCGGCGGCCAGCGTCTGGGCCGGGAAGTCGATCCTGCGGGAGGTGCGGGTAGAAGCGCCGGGCGTCGAGGAAGATCGCGTGACCGCCGACCGGCTGGACGATCGGGATGCCCCAGTCGGTCAGCAGCTCGCCCAGGTAGCGCACCTGGCCGATGCGCGCTGCGGACGTGGTCGTCCTGGACGGACTCCTCGATGCCGATGGCCAGCGCCTCCATGTCGCGCCCGGCCAGGCCGCCGTAGGTGTGCAGCCCCTCGTAGACCACGACCAGGTTGCGCAGCTCCTCGAACAGCTCGTCCGTCGTTGACCGCCAGCCAGCCGCCGATGTTGACGAGGTTGTCCTTCTTGGCGCTCATCCAGGCGCCGTCGGTGTAGCGAGCAGAACTCGAGCAGGATCTCGGCGATCGATCTTGTCGGCGTAGCCCGGCTCGCGCTCCTGGATGAAGAAGGCGTTCTCGACCATGCGGGTGGCGTCGAGGAAGAGCCGGATCCCGTGCCGGTCGCACAGCTCGCGAAGGGCCCTGATGTTGGCCATGCTGACCGGCTGGCCGCCGGCCATGTTGACGGTCCCGGCCAGGCTGACGTAGGCGATCTGCTCGGCGCCCTCGCGCTCGATCAGCGCCTCGAGCTTGTCCAGGTCGACGTTGCCCTTGAACGGGTGCAGGTGCTCCGGGTCGTGGGCCTCGTCGATGATCACGTCGACGAAGATGCCGCCGGCCAGCTCCTGGTGCAGGCGGGTGGTGGTGAAGTACATGTTGCCGGGCACGAACTGGCCCGGTCTTGATCGCGACCTGGCTGATGAGGTGCTCGGCGCCGCGCCCCTGGTGGGTCGGCACGACGTGCTGGTAGCCGTAGCGTCCTGGACCGCGTCCTCGAGGTGGTAGAAGTTGCGGCTGCCGGCGTAGGCTTCGTCGCCGAGCATCATCCCGGCCCACTGGCGGTCGCTCATCGCGCAGGTGCCGCTGTCGGTGAGCAGGTCGATGTAGACATCGTCCGAGCGGAGCAGGAAGGTGTTGTAGCCGGCCTCGACCAGCGGCGCGCTCGCGCTCCTCCGCGGCTGATCATCCGGCAGCGGCTCGACCATCTTGATCTTCCAGGGCTCGGCCCAGGATCGGCGGCCGAACTGCTGGCCCATCGTCTGGGGATTCGGGATCGTCATGAGGCGGCTCCTTCGTGGCGCGGGATCGGCAGGGCCGTCGACGCCTTGACCTCGCTCAGGACGAGGCTGGTGTGGATCCGGGCGACGCCCGGGATGGGCGTGAGCTTCTCGACCGCGAACCGTTCCAGGTCCCGGCGATTGCGGAGCGCCACCTTCAGGAGGTAGTCATACTCCCCGGTCAGGTGGTGGCATTCGAGGACTTCGGGCATCTCCCGGATCGCCGCACGGAAGCGGTCGATATGCTCGATGCGGTGGAGCTGCATGCTGACGCTGACGAAGCAGAGGAGGTCGAAGCCGGCCAGCTCTCGGTCGACGATGGCGACGTAGCCGCGGACCAGGCCGATCCGCTCGAGCCGGCGGACCCGCGCATGCGTCGCCGGCGGCGAGAGGTCGATCCGCCGGGAGAGATCGAGGTTGCTGATACGCCCGTCGGCCTGGAGTTCAAGCAGGATCGCGCGATCGAGATCATCGAGGACAACGTCGGTCATCAGGGGCACCTCGTCAACAGGATGTTCGGTACGACATCATAGAGTGCGAATCCAAATCACAGAAAGGCCCTGCGTGAGCGAAGGATATTCCGTCAAGCGGGCGGAGCCCCCCGCGCGACTGGACCGACCGCGAGCTCGCGACGCTGGCCGACCTCGCCGAGACGTTCGTCCGTGGCGACGCCGTCAGGCGAGCCAGGCTCGCGGCAGAGGCCTTCGTTCGCGCCGCGGACCCGGAGCAGGTCGCCCAGATCCGGATGGTCCTGCGGGCTCATCGAACGCCCGCTCGTCAACCTGGCCCTGGGCGGTGGCGCTCGCGCGTTCCGCGAATGTCGCCACGCGGCGCGCGAGCGATATCTGCTCGGCTGGGCCGCATCCCGGCTCGGGCCTGCGCCGCTCGGCGTTCGGAGCGTTCCGCAAGCTCCTGACCTTCCTCGCCTATGCGGACCCCGGCGTGGACGGTCCGAACCCGCTGCCTCGTGCGCCTCGGGTACCGACCGACGAGCGGCCGATCGCGACCGAGCCCACCGGCATCGCCCCGACGCGACTGCCCTTCGAGACGGGCGCCCGCGAAGATGCCGATCGCGCTGGACGCGGACGCCGTCGTCGTCGGGTCCGGGGCGGGCGGCGGGATCGTCGGCCGCCGGCCTGGCCGCTGCCGGCCGGTCCGTCGTCGTGCTGGAGGCCGGGCCGTTCGTCGATGAGCGCGACGATGCCGCGCCAACGAACTGGACGCCTTCGCGCAGCTCTACCTCAACCACGGCCTGCTCGCGACGTGGGACGGGTCGATCACGATGCTGTCCGGGAGCTGGCGTCGGCGGCGGGACGCTCGTCAACTGGATGACCAGCATCCCGGCTCCCGAGTACGTCCGGGCCGAGTGGGCGGCCGATCATGGCCTCGCGGGCGTCGACCGGCGACGCGCTGGGACGCCGACGTCGCCGCGGTCGAGTCCGAGCTCGGCGTCGCCGACGACGACGATCATCCCGCCGAAGGACGCGGCCATCCTCCGCGGGGCGGCCGAGCTTGGCTGGGAAGCGGCGCCGACCCGGCGGAACGCCGCCGGCTGCGGCGACTGCGGCAGCTGTCCGTTCGGCTGCACGCGCGGGGCGAAGCAGTCGGGGATCCGGGTCCACCTCGCGCGGGCCTACGCGGCCGGTGCCCGGATCGTGCCGCGAGTCCGGGTCATCAAGGTGCTCCTGGAAGGCGGCCGGGCCGTCGGCGTGGAGGACGCGGTCGTCACGGATCCGGTGACCGGCGAGCCGATCGGTCACCCGGATCGCCCGGCGGGGTGATGACCCGGCCCGTGGTCGTGCGCGCGCCGATCGTCGTCCTGAGCGCCGGAGCGCTGCGCACGCCGGGCATCCTGCAGGCGACCGGCCTGGAGCATCCGTCCATCGGCCGGCACCTGCGGCTCCACCCGGTGCCCGTCGCTGGCCGGTCGGTTCCGCGAGCCGATCGACATGTGGCGCGGCACGATGCAGGGCGCCCGGTCGCTCCAGTTCGGCGACGGCGAGCCCGGCCGCAACGGCTATGTCATCGAGGCGGCGCCGGGCCATCCCGGGACTCCTCGCGCTCGCCCTGCCCTGGGAGGGGACCGAGGCGCATGCCGCCGTGATGGCCACGTCCGGCTACCTCTCGCCGTTCATCGCGGTGACCCGGGACGGCGGCGAGGGGCGGGCGTCGCTCACCGGTCCGGCCGCGTCCGGCTCGACTACGCAGCTCGACGCGACCGGCGTCGCGACGCTGCGCCATGCGCTCGTGTCGATGGCGCGCCTGGCCCGTGCCGCCGGAGCGACGGAGATGGTCGCCGCCGGCACGCCGCCGGCCTGGTTCCGGACGACCGGACGGCGGACGGACGGCCGCGTTCGACGGTTCGAGGACGCCTCGCCGCGTTCGACTTCAGCCCGAACCGCGGGGCCGTGTTCTCGGCCCACCAGATGGGCTCGGTCCGGATGGGCGCCGATCCGAAGACCCATCCGTGCGATCCGTGGCGGGCGCGTCCGCGTCGGACCGCGAGGCGACGCGGTCGTCGGCGGCCTCTACGTCGGCGACGGGTCCCTGTTCCCGACCGGCATCGGCGTCAACCCGATGATCACGATCATGGCGCTCGCCCGACGGGTGACGCGGACGATCCTGGCCGAGGCGCTGACGGCGTCGCGATCGCGGCGGACGTCGCGGCTGCGGCTGACGATCCGCTGCCGGCGCTCGCACCGTCCGCGAGCGTGACGATGAGCGCGACGGCGACGACGATGACGGCGCCGGCGACGAGGGTCCGCGGCATCGATCGGCTCCTGGAGGATCGAGCGCGCCGAGGATGACCGCGACGACCGGGTTCACGTACGCGTAGGTCGAGATCAGCGGGCAGCGGCGCGACGCGCAGCAGCCAGCCGTACGTGGTGAACGCGAGCGAGGCTGCCGATCGACCGTCAGGTAGACGAACGCGAGCGAACGAGTCCGTCGAGATCGCCGCCGGCTCGAACGTCTGCCAACTCGCCGCTGACCGAGCCCATGACCGCGAGCACCAGCGCCGCCCGTCAGCATCTGGGCGCCGGTCGACGACGAGCGGCCGGCCGCGGCAGGACTGGCCCGATGCGACGCGAACAGCGATCCGAGCGCCCAGGCCAGCGGCGAGATGAGGAGGGCGACCAGCCCGGCCGGGTCCATGGCGCCCACGCCGCCGAGCGCGGACGGACCGACGAGGATGGCGATGCCGGCGAAGCCGACCACGATCCCGGCGACGGCGAGGCGCGGCAGCCGCTCGCCGAGGAAGAGCCCGCCGAGGATCGCGACCCAGAGCGGCATCGTCGCGATCAGCAGCGCCGCGATGCCCGACGGGATGGTCTGCTCGCCCCAGGCGACCATCCCCATCCCGCCACCGAGCAACAGCGCTCCGACGATCGCGCTGTCGCGCCACTCGCGGCGGGTCGGCCAGGCGAACGATCGTCCGTCCCGCGCGATCGACCAGCCGAACAGGACGCCGCCGGCGATGAGGAACCGGATCGCGGCCATGACGAACGGCGGGATCGTGTCGACCGCGACCGCGATGCCGAGGTAGGTCGAGCCCCAGACGACGTACAGGATGAACATCCCGACCCAGATCGACGATCGCGCCGGCTGAGGCGGTCGGTTCCGTTGGCATAGGTGGTTGGTCCAAGATCGGTGGAGTCTACGACGCCGACGGTACTGGTGCGCCGGGTCGTCACGTCAGGCCGCGAGCCCGGCACCGGACCCGGACCGGCACGCCCGGCACGCGCGGTACCCGCTGGCGACCGCGGCGGCCATGGACCGGAACGGCACGCGGTGCGGCTCGCGTGATCCGCCTGGCGTCGTGGCAGGTCGGCAGGCAGACGATGTGGGTCGTGTCGGATCCGACGAATCGGATCCCCGCGTCGGGCCATGCGCCTCCAGTCCGGACGGGATCGAGGCCCTCGGAGGCGCAGGATCGCCCGCTTGTTGGCCGGGCCGCCGAGCGAGTACTGGCCGATCGTGCCGTCGCGTCCGGACCACGCGATGGCACGGGACGATGAGCGGGACCGGATTGTGGCCGAGCGCCGTGCCCACGGCCCGGACGGCCTTCGGCCGGCCGATCTCCGCCGCGATCCAGCCGTACGGCCGGACCTCGCCGCGCGGGATCTCGAGGGCCTTCGCCCAGACGTCGCGCTCGAAGTCGGTGCGGCCGCGCAGGTCGAGGTCGATCCGGACCCGCCGGTCGCCGGCGAGCCGGCGGCCGATCGCCGACGCCAGGCCGCTCGGGCAGCCGGCCGCTCGGTAGGCCGTGCGGCCGGTCCGGTCACGGTGCGCCGCCTCGAACGCGGCATCGTCGGCGGCCGCCTCGACGGCCGAGACGCCCGAGCCCGTTCCAGGCCACGATGAGCGGGCCGATCGGCGAGTCGAGGCGGGCGATACCGGTCGGCCAGGCCGACCTCGCACGAGGACGCGCCGGAGCGCAGCGACGGCGGTGCGGTGGTCGCCAGGCCGGCCAGCGCGGCCTCGAGGTCGAGTTCGGTCGGTCGTCATGCGCTCATCTCCTCGTCGTCGCAGCCGCTGAGCGGCTTCGAGGCGGCGCGCAGCTGGGCCAGGCCGCGATGGACCTGGGCCTTGACGGTGCCTTCGGGTCGGCCAAGGGCGATGGCGAGCTCGGGATAGGACAGGCCGTCGACGTGGCGCAGGACGACGGCGCTCCGCTAGCGCAGGCGGCAGGCTCAGTGAGCAGACGCTGCCCAGTCGCTCACGCTGCGTCGCGCTGCTCGGCGATGGCTGCCGGGACCGGCGTCGTCGCCGTCCTGGGCTCACGGTCGGCCGGGAACGGCGCGTCGAGGGACATCGCCGCGCCGGGCCGTGCGCTGTCCGCGATCGCCGCGACGGCACAGGTTCAGCACGATCGTCGCCAGCCACGGTCGGAGCCGGAGGTCACGGATCCGGGCCGGGTCGTAGCCCGCGAGTGCCCGATACGCCCGCACGAAGGCGTCCTGGGCGGCCTCCTCGGCGTCGGCCGGGTCGCCGAGGATCCGCAGCGCGATCGAGTAGCAGCCGGTCCTGGTGCGCCAGGACGAGCGCCTCGAACGTCCCGTCGAGGTCCGTGGCCAGTCCCGCGATGAGTGCGTCGTCGGTATCCATCGAACTCCAGAACCCGGACCGGGGCCGAACCGTTGCACCTTCCCGACGCGCGTCGGGATCATGTCAACGGTATCGGCTCGTCGAGGGTGGGGTATCGAGGGCAGACCGTGCGGGCAAGTCGCGTCAGTCGGCGATCGTGATCGTTCCGGTCATCGCGGCGTGGACGGCGCAATGGAACGGGTACGTGCCCGCCACGCTGAAGGTCAGGCCCTCGACGCCGCCGGTCGCGAGGATCTGTGTCGCGCAGTCGCCCGCGTCGAGTGCCGCGCTGTGCGGCTTCGCGCCGTCGTTGGTGAAGCTGATCACATCACCCACCTTGGCGCTGATCGCCGCCGGCACGAACTCGAAGTCCTTGATCGACACGGCGATCGTGCCGGCCTCGGTCGAGGAGGCGCAGACTCCTGCGGCTGCGGTCCCTTCCACCGCGGGGCCGACGCCGCGGCGCTCGGCACGGTCGTGGCGGCGCTCCCACCCAGGCCGCCAGGGCCAGCATCGCGAGCAGGCCAAGGGCCTGCAGTGGACGTCGGGTCATCCGTTCCTCCCTCTGATCGTTCCCGGGCCTGGAGTCGCCGACGTGGCGTCGAGCCCACCCGCCGATACGTCGGGCAAGCCGTCGCGGTTTCCGGCCGGTATGGTTTGGCGATGCGCGGGACCGGACCGTCACTCCACGGCGTTGACGCGCCGACCATGCGCCGGCTGCTGGTCCACGAGGCCCGCGTCCACGCCTTCCCGGTCGCGAGCTCCGCGACCTCGGCGACGCCATCCTGCTCCACGATCCGGTCGACCCCGAGCCATTCTGGAACCGGGTCGAGGCCATGCGCTGGCCGTCGGATCCGGACGCCTTCGATCGTCGCCTTGCCGAGATCCTGGTCGCTGTTCACGTCGATCGTCCGCCAGCCGCACATCTGGCCGTCGCCCGCCCACGACGCCCCGCACCGACCTCGTCGCGCGGCTCGAGGCCAACGGCTTTCGCGACGTGGGTGGCGGCTGTGTCATGGTCCTCGCCGATCCGGCCAGCGGCACGTCGAGCGGCGCGAGCGCACGCCGGCCCCGGGGATGCGTGGAGCGCTCCACGGCCTGACGGGCGAGCCGGCGCGCCACGCGGCGGCCGACATCGTGGCCGTCCTGCTCGACGCGTTCGCCGTCGAGCCGGACCGGCGAGCCGGGATCGTGGCCGAGACGGCGGTCTCGCTCGGTCACGCGGCGTTCACCTACTACCTCGCAACGCTCGACGGCGAACCCGGCTGCGGTCGCCCGACGCGCGACGTTCGACGGCGCCAGCTACCTGTCGTCGATCGGGACCGCGACGTGGGCCCGCGGGCGGGGACTCGGCGGGCCGTGACGGCCGCGGCCAGCGCCGATGCCGTCGCGGCCGGCAGCGACTGGACGTATCTCGGGGTCTTCTCCGACAACGACGTCGCACGCCGGGTCTACGCGAGGTCGGGTTCGAGCAGGTCGGCGACGCCATGCCCGATCTCCTGTTGATCGGGTGAGCACCGGTCCGCTCGAACCGGATCGCGATGCGCTCGCTCGCTGCGGGCGCGCTCGAGCGCATCGTCGGTGCCGACGCGTCGCTCGTGCCCGTCGCGCTCGGCTGGGCGACGGTGGAGCTCGACCGTGCCGCGCGCGGCATTCGCCGATGCCTTCGGTGGCTCGATCGAGGCGATCCGAGGACGCGCCGACGACATCCTCGCTTGGCGCCCGCTGTCGGTCGATCCGCGACGGGCGTCCCGGACGTACCCGGCGCTCGTCCTGCTCGAGCCGGTCACGGAGGGGCGCCTGGCGGCCAGCCTCGCGCGCCACGGTGAGGGCCCCGCGGCGGCCTGGGTCGGCGCACCAGTCTGGAGTCGCTGGCCCGTCGGCGATCGCCAGTCCCAGGCGGCCCGGGGCCGTTCGGACCGAAGTGCTGCTGCTGGCCGGCCCGGTCGCACGGACCGCATCGCCTCCTCTCGGCGCCGAGCCGGGTACCATCACGCCATGACCGACAGCGCCGCGATGACCCTCCGCCCGGCCACGACCGACGACGCCGACGCGATCGCCGCGCTGTTCACCGACGAGGGCTATCCGGCCGGGCCGTCCGACATCGCCGCCCGCCTCGCGCGGTTCGACCCGCCCGACGGCGCGGTCATCGTGGCCGAGCACGACGGCGCGCTGCTCGGCTTCATCGCCATCCACGTCGCTGCCCCGCTTCGAGCACGGCGACTCGATCCTGCGCATCCTCGCGCTGGTCGTGGACGCCGGTGCCCGCGAGCGCGGCGTCGGCCGCGCGCTGATGGCCGAGGCGGAGCGGATCGGCGGCGGAGCTCGGCGCCGCCTTCATCGAGCTGACGGCCGGCCACCACCGTCCCGATGCCAGGCACCTGTACGAGTCGCTCGGCTACGACGCGACGGTGGCCGCCTACCTGCGCAAGAAGCTCTGACGCAGCCGGCGCCCGCCGGCTCGTCGTTCCCGCGGCTTCGGCTGCGCGACGGCGCCGGCGCGCTCCTGGACCTGCCCTGGGACCGGCCGCTGGCCGACTGGCCGCGGACGACCTGCCGTTCCGGGACCTGCCCGTCGGGCCGTCGCGCCACCTCGTCCGGTTCCTCGTCGCGAACGGTCGCACGTACGCGCTGAAGGAGGAGCCGCTGGCCGGTGGCGGCGTCGGAGTTCGAGGTCCTGCGGCACCTCGAGGAGGCGGGTCTGCCGGCCGTGACGGCGGTCGGCCTGGCGGAGGCGCCCGGAGCGCGACTCGGCGATCCTGATGACCGAGTACCTCGACCTACTCCATCCAGTACCGCCGCCTGCTGATGCGCTTCCCGCTGGGACCGGGTCCGTACCGCGAGCGACTGCTGGATGCGATGGCGTCGCTCCTGGTGGACCTCCATCGCGCCGGCGTCTTCTGGGGCGACTGCTCGCTGGCCAACACCCTGTTCCGTCGCGACGGGGACAGGATCCAGGCCTACCTCGTGGACGCCGAGACCAGCGAGATCCACCCGACGCTCTCGGACGGACAGCGCGCGTTCGACCTCGACATCCTCGTCGAGAACGTGGCGTTCGGCCTCGCCGACCTGGGTGCGATGCAGGGCCGCGAGGACGCGTTCGACGATGCCGTCGAGGCCGCGGAGACCGTCCGGCCACGCTACGAGGCGTCTGGGATGAGCTGCACCTACGAGCCCGAACTGGTCAGCCGGACGACCGGCACGCGATCCGGGCGCGGATCCGCCGCCTCAACGACCTCGGGTTCGCCGTGGACGAGATCGCCTGGACCCGAGCCGGCCGACGGGAACCGGTTCCGCCTGCGGGTGGCGGTGGCGAACCGACGCTTCCACGCCCACGAACTCGAGCGACTGACCGGGCGTCGTCGCGCTGGAGGGCCAGGCCCGGATCCTGCTCAACGACCTGCGCGAGTACCGGGCCTGGCTGGAAGCTCGAGCGGGTCGGTCCGTCCTGACCGATCACGAGGCGGCCGAGCGCTGGCTCCGCGACGTCCTGCAGCCGAGCCTGGCCGCGCTCGCCCCGACCATCGGACCCGCGCGCGACCCGTCCAGGCGTACTGCGACGTCCTCGAGCAGAAGTGGCTGCTGTCCGAGGTCGACCGGCACGGATGTCGGCCTGGAACGGCGCGTGGCCGCCTACCTGGCGCTGGGGGCGCCGGCTCCGGAGGATGACGTCGGGGACGCGCGAGGGCGTCCGACTGGACGCTCGATGCGACCGACGGGCCGACCGACGGGGCTGACGGGCCGGACGGTGCTACCAGCGCTCCTCGTGGACCATCTCGCCGAGCGGCCGGCGGCCGCCGGCGCGTGCGGGCGGGTCAGGTCGGTCGGGTCGGCCGGGTAGCCGAACGAGAGCAGGAACTCGCAGTGCTGGTCGTCCGGGTAGCCGAGCAGGCGTCGCGCGCCAGGTCGTGCTCGTAGACCGTGGCCGGCACGCTGCCGATCCCGAGCTCCCAGGCGGCCAGCATCATGTTCTGGGCGGCCTGGTCCGAGGTCGAACAGGATCGAGAGCGGCGCACCCTGCGCCGTCGGATCGGGCGTGACCAGGGCGATCGCCGACGGCGGCGCCGGCCAGGTGACCGGCCCACGGCCCGAGGTCGGCCAGCGCGCGCAGGTGCGTCGCGATCCCGGCAGACGATGAAGTCCCAGCGCTGCAGGTTCTTGGAGCTGCCGGACCGCCGGCCGGCGCGCAGGATCCGGTCGAGGTGCTCCGGCTCGCAGCGGGCGGTCGGCGAACTGGCGGATGGCGCGCTTCGCGTCGATCGCGGCCCAGACCGGATCGGTCATCGGCTCGCTCACGTCCGCGTCGGCTCCGGCGACGACCGCCACCTCGTCCCGGATCGGTCGAGGCTGCGCGTGGCGCCCGGCAGCGCGACCTGGGCGAGCGTGCGCAGGCCACCCGGCGTCTCGCTCGACGGCCGCGAACGGGCCTTCGCCGTCGGGGATCCGCTCGGCACGGCGTCGCGGCCGCGATCCGTCCGGCCTGCCTCGCCGGGCGAGCGGCCCGCCGCAGGGCGCGTGGCGAGGAAGCTGGCGACCGCCGCGGCGATAGCCGGGATCCTCGTACAGCCAGGAATGCTGGCCGCCCTCGACGAGGAGCGTCTCGACCGGTCGGCGGTCGACGGGTCGCCGGCCCGCGGCGCGTCCGGGCCGCGGCCGCCAGGCGGTCCATGTGGGACGGCGGGACGACGGCGTCCTCCGCGCCGTGGGCCAGGAGGACCGGCCCGTCGTAGCGGGCGATGGCCGTCGTCGCGTTGATGTCGCGCGACGACGTGGCCGCGCGGTCGCAGGTAGACCCGCGTCGTCAGCCAGGCCAGCGGATAGGCGATCGGGTCCGGGATGGGCAGGCGGGCCAGGCGGAACGTCTGGCGGGTGAGTCGGTACGGGATCGGCCGGCGCTGGAGGTCGCCACGACCGCGGCGACGCGATCGGGTCCGCGGCGCCGGCCAGGATCGCCCCGATCGCGCCCATCGAGTGGCCGGCGATCGCCCCGACCGTCACCTCCGGGCGGGCTCGAGCAGGGCCGCGAAGCCGGCCAGCGCGTCCGCCCCGAACTCGCCGGCGCTGAGCGGCAGCTCCTCGGCCGGGTTGGCGCCGTGGCCGCGCACGTCGAAGGTCAGGCAGTGGAACCCGGCCGCGTGCAGGAAGACGGCCATCGGCAGGGTCCGGTCGCGCGCCGACTCCCAGCCGTGGACGAGGACCACCGCCGGGCCCGGGGCGCCGTCGCGGGCGGGGATGAACCAGGCGGGCAGGTCGAGGCCGCCGGATCGACGACCATCGATCTCGTACGGCAGGCCGAGGTCGGCCGGCGTGATGCTCGGCGGCGCGTGCGCCGCGGGTAGCCGGCCCGCGCCCGGTAGACCAGGGCAAATCGATAGGCGAGCCCGAGCGGCGCGACGGCGAGCGGCGGCGATCCCGGCCCGACGGATGAGTTCCCACCCGACGTAGGGGACGCCACCGGCGCCGGACCTGTCAAGTCGGCCGCGCCTGTGGCGGCCGGATCGCCGGTGCACGCTACACTCAGGGGTGATGGCCGAAACGCGATCCCCATGACGTCCTTGGCGTCGAGCCGGTGCCGCTCGCCGACCCGATCAAGGCTGCCTGGCGCCGGCTCGCCCGGACGAACCACCCGGACCTGACCGGCGACGACCCGGCCGCCTCACGCATCGCGACGCGTCGGATGGCCGAGATCAACGATGCCTACGCGGCGCTGGCCCGCGTCCGGCGGCGCCCAGCGCGACGGCCGGACGCGACCGGACGGCACGCCCGTTCGAGCGGCGAGGTCGCCGCGTCCGCCGCGGCGGCCCGCCGGCGCCGAAGCCGACCCGGCCGGTGACCGGGCGCGTGGACACGAGCGGCGACCTACCGGCCGCGCAACCAGGCCAGCTCGGAACGGGCCGAGCCGGCGCCCACTTCCGGCCAGCCGCCGCTGCGGTCGGACATCGGTCGGCGCGAGAGCCGCCGCGGGCGTCGACGCCGACCGGCCCGCTCGTCCGGGACCGCGTCCGCGACTTCCGCGGCCGCCAGCCGCCGACGCTCGAGGCGGCCGACGCGCCGTCAGTCCTCAGTTCGGCAAGTTCCACGACCACACGCTCGGGCAGATCGCCGCCTTCGAGCCGTCGTACATGGACTGGCTGGCCGGGACGGTCGATGCGCGACCCGGACATCGCTGCCTGCGGCGCGGGTCGTCCAGGCGGACCTGGACCGGCGGGGGTCCAGCGGCGCGTCACCCGTCGGTCCGGCGACCGGCCGGGCCGCACGCGCCTGAGCGGCCTCCGCAGAACGCGACATCGCCCCCCGATACCGGAGGGCGATCGTGACGCTGAAGTGATGAACTCGATGAGCGCTGCCGCCCCGACGGTCCACCAGGCCTGCTGGCCGAACACCTGTTACTCGGCTCGTGAACCGGACCCGGGATCGTCCACCTCGAACCTTCCTCGAGTCGAATGACCGTTCCTGGTTCCGTGACCGACGCCCCAGGTACTTCCCGGTTCGATCGCGGGTCGGCGTGGTCGGAACGGTACGCCCGAGTCCGCGGCCGGGGCAATGGCACCGCTCGTCCCGGTTCGGGCCGGTCGATGGTCGGGCGCATCCGGCGCACCGGACCGGGTACCCCTGTACCAGGTGTCCGGACGCACCGGCTCGGCGACTCCCGGTACCCTGACTCGCATACCCCGCGCTCGTGCGCCGTCCCGTCGCGCCGGTCCTGCTCGCGCTGCTCGTCGCCTCGTCGTCGCGGCCTGCGGCGGATCGCGCGGCCGCCGTCGTTCGACCCGACCGGCGCCTGCACGGCCGACGGGTCGCGCCGCCGGCGCCTACCCGGATCTGGAGGCGCTCGTCCCGACGCGCTACATGGACCAGCGCGCCGGACGACGCTCGATTCCGGCCGCAACTGCTCGGCTGCGAACCTCGGAGCCTGGTGGACGCGCGGGATCACGAGGTCCGGTTCGCCGGCGGGACCTGGACGTTCGGCGCGGAGCGGGCGGCGGTCCTGGCCGTCTTCGCGGCGCCCGGCCTGACCGCCGAGCGACTGCGCGACTTCTATCTGGACGAGCGCCCGGACCGCCAACCGGACCAAGATCCTCGAGCGCGACCACGCCGACGATCGAAGGGCGGCCGGGCCGTCGGCTGGACACGCAGACCGGGCCGCGGCTCCAGACGGTCGTCGTCTGGCCGTCCGCGACCGCGGACCAGGTCAATGTCGTCATCAGCAACGACCTGCCGGACGCGCGGATCGGACTCGATGACGCCGATGGCGCGCGCTTCGACGGGTCGCTGATCGGCAGCCGGCCGCGTCGCTGGACCGTCGATCGCGCCGGTCCGTCGTCGATCGCCTGCGGTGCTAGACGTCGCCGGTCATGACGCGATCAGCCGCGACGACCGCGGCGACCCGGCCGCCACGACGGCGCGCGCTGGCAGGTCGGAGCGCCTCGATCCCGGCGCTCGCGCCGGTCGCCCGGAGCGGCGCGACGCGCTTCTCGACCATCGGCGACACGACCGTCGATCGGCGCTGTACGGCCCGTGGTCGCGTCGGACGACGCCGATCCGCTCGAGACATCGGCTTCCCGGGCGAGCCGCCGTTCACGCGCGGGATCCACCCGACCGGCTACCGGAGCCGGCTGTGGACGATGCGCATGTTCGCCGGGTTCGGGGCCGCGGAGGACACCAACGCCCGCTTCCGCCAGTTGCTCGACGCCGGCCAGACCGGGCCTGTCGATCGCCTACGACATGCCCACGCTGTACGGCTACGACACGGACGATGCGGAGGCCGAGGGCGAGTTCGGGACGTGCGGCGTCGGCCGTCAGCTCGCCTGGCGGACATGGAGGTCCTGCTGGCCGGCCTGCCGCTGGACCGGGTCAGCACGTCGATGACGATCAATTCGCCGGCCGCGCCGATCTGGGCGATGTACATCGTGGCCGCCGAGAAGGCCGGCGTCCCGCGCGACCGGCTGGAGGGCACCACCCAGAACGACATCCTCAAGGAGTTCGTCGCCCAGAAGGAGTACCTCTTCCCGCCGGCGCCGTCGATGCGCCTCGTCACCGACACGATCGAGTTCGGGACGCGCGAGATGCCGCGCTGGAACACGGTCAGCGATCAGCGGCTACCACATCCGCGAGGCGGGCTCGACCGCGATCCAGGAGCTGGCCTTCACGATCGCCGACGGGATGGCCTACGTCGAGGCGGCCCTGCGCCCGCGGCCTGCGCATCGACGACTTCGCGCCGCGCCTGAGCTTCTTCTTCAACAGCCACAGCGACTTCTTCGAGGAGATCGCCAAGTTCCGGGCGTCACGCCGGATCTGGTCGCGGCTGATGACCGAGCGCTATCACGCGGAGAACGAGCGCTCGGCCTGGATGCGCTTCCACACCCAGACCGCGGGCGTGTCGCTGACACCCCAGCAGCCGCTGAACAACCTGACCCGGGTGGCCATCCAGGCCCTGGCCGCCGTCCTGGGCGGCACGCAGTCGCTCCATACGGACGCCTACGACGAGGCGCTCGCGGTCCCGACCGCCGAGGCGGCCCTGCTGGCCCTCCGCCAGCAGCAGATCATCGCCGAGGAGACCGGGGTGGACGCCACCGTGGACCCGCTCGGTGGGTCCTGGTTCGTGGAGGCGCTGACCGACGAGACCGAGCGCGCCGTGTGGCGCTATCTCGACGAGATCGATCGCCGCGGCGGGATGGTCGCGGCCATCACCGAGGGCTATCCGCAGCGCGAGATCGCCGACGCCGCCTACCGCTACCAGCGCGAATTCGACGCCGGCGAGCGCCGCGTCGTCGGCGTCAATGCGTACGTCGATGAGACCGAGGTCACCCGAGTGCCGGTGCTCACCGTTCCGCCCGGCTCGCTGGAGGCGCACCTCGCCCGACTGGGCCGCACCCGGCGCGAGCGGGATGCAGCGGCGGTCGGGTCGGCCCTGGCCGGCCTGCGCGACGCGGCCGCGCGCCCGGAGAGCAGCGCCACGAACCTCATGCCGCACTTCATCCGATGCGCCGCGGCCTACGCCACGCTCGGCGAGCAGTGCCGGGTCCTGCGCGAGGTCTTCGGGGAGTATCGCGAGCCGGTCTCGGTCTAGCGTCGGGTCTGGGTCAGGACTCGGGAGGGAGTGCCGCGAGGGCGCCTTCGGCGAAAGCGGCGGCTCCGACGAGCGTGGTGCCGCTCCAATCCACGCCGGTCGAACTCCGCGACTCCGGGGGAGCCCCCATCCGACCGCCCAGCATGATCGTGATGTCACTCCGTCCGGCCTGACGAACGGCGCCGACGGCCTCGGTGACCGTCTCGAGCCGGGCCGGGTCCGATGCGGTGATCGCCACGAGCCGTCGCCTCGTTGCGAGCGACGAACGCGGCGAGGTCCCTGGCGGGAACGTCCGCACCGAGTCGGGCGACCGTCCAGCCGCCTTCGCCGAGGACATGCTCCAGGCAGATGAGCCCGATCATGTGGTGTTCGCCTGTGACGCCCGCCAGGACGGCCAGCGGTCCGATCCGGCCCTCCGGGCCGAGTTGCGGTCGGATGCGCTCCAGCGCGCGGATCAGTGTCTGGCTGGCCAGGTGCTCCTCGGCGATGCCCCACTGGCCGCTTGCCCAGCGCTCGCCGACCAGCTGCATGGCGTCGGCGAGGAGGCCGTCGTAGACCTCGGCGCGCGGCGCTTCCTCGAGTGCGTGCTCCAGGGTCCACGCCGCGAGTTCATCGTCGCCATCGGCCAGCAGCCCGGCGAGCAGCTCCGGGCTCAGGCTCGTGGACCGACGCCGTCCGATCCGGACGGATCGACCGGCGGCAGGGCGGGCGGGAGATCGTCGCGACTCATCGGGCGAATCTAGCACCCGTCGCCCCACTGGAGCGGCGTACCATCGGAGCATGTACCTCGACGCACTCGAATTCCTCGAAGAGGAGCGCGACACCTGGGCTCCCTACGAGACGCTGGCCGCTCTGACCGACGAGCAACTCGAACGTCCGGTGCGAGGATGCCCACGGCTGGTCGGGGCGGGACCTCATCGCCCACATGCTGGCGTGGCAGGGCGTCGCACTCGACGTCGCTCGCGAGTTGGCTGTCAACGAGTACAGCCCCACGATCGCGCGGGTCGATGCGGCGTTCGAAGCCGAAGGTGGCGACGCGTACAACGCCGACATCCAGGCGACCTGGGCGCTGCTGCCGATGACCGAGTTGCGCGAACGCTTCCGGACGCAGCCGGGCGAGTTGCGAGGCACCCTCACGGTCGTCCCGGAGACACGCTGGGTCAAGCACGCCGAGCACCTGCAGACCTTCCACGACGAGACCATCGCCCACTACGAAGAGCACCAGACCGAACTGGCCGCGATCCTGGCGGCCGCCGGGGCGTGACACCGGCGGAGCTGCTGACCGAAGCCGGCGAGGACCTCGCCGGCGTATCGGCGACGCGTGGATGCCGCGGGGGCCATCATCTGGGATCGGACAGGACGCCCATTCGCGACAGCCAGTCGCGGACGGTCTGACGGTGGAGTTCCGGCTCGACCCGGCCGTGGCGGCGGCCGCGCTCCGGACGCCGGACACGAGCCATCTCGCCGCGGGACAGGACTGGATCAGCTTCAGCCCCGAGACGCTGGACGAGCACGCGGCGGACCGAGCCGAGGCGTGGTTCGGATCGGCATGGCGGCGGGCGGAGCGTCCCTGACGGGCCTCGCGTCCCTCGACCGGCCGATCCCGATCCGGACATGCGATGACCCCGGTCGGAGGAACCGGGGTCATCAGCGTGAGGAGGCGCGAAGGCGTCAGTCGACCGGTGCGACCGCGAACTGCGCGAGTCCGAACTGCTGCTCGAGCTGCTCGAGCGGCTTGAACCCCACGACGCCCTGCGGCGGCTCGCCCGGCTTGAAGAAGGCGATGGTGGGGATGCTCAGGATGTTGAAGGCCTGGGACAGGCGCGGGTTCGCGTCCACGTCCACCTTGACCACGTCGACGGTGCCGTCGTACTTCTGCGGCGAGCTTCTCCAGCTCCGGGGCAACCAGCTTGCACGGTCCGCACCACGCCGCCCAGAAGTCGACCACGACGGGCCGTTCGGCCTTCAGGACGAGCTCCTCGAAGGTGGCGTCCGTCGCATGCTTGATCTCGGCCATGAGATCCGATCCCTTTCTCCCGCCTCGCGGGATGTTCCTGCCGGACGATGCGCCCGGCCTGCCCTTCAGCGGGCGATGTCCTGGATGAGTCGGTAGGCCTCCAGGACCCGTGGGTCCGAGAGGCGATACAGCACGGTGCTGCCCTCACGCCGGCTCGTGACGAGCCCGGCGCTGCGCAGCACGCTGAGGTGCTGGCTCATGTTGGGAACCTGGCAGCCGACCGTCGCACTGAGGTCGCTGACGGACAACTCGCCCGAGGCGAGTGACTCCAGGACGCACAGGCGCTTGGGGTCGGCGAGGGCACGACCGACGGCGGCGTACCGCTGACGATCGGGCTCGGCCGAGACCGGCTGCTGTTCCAACACGGCTCAAAGATATCAGCGTTTGCGCAAGTACGCAACCGTGGGCGCCTCGCGTGGTGGGCCGATCGCCCGGCATACTCACGCCGATGCACGACCCGACCGACCACCTGGTGCCGATCGACGAGTTCACCGCAGCCCGGGAGCGGCTGGCCGGTCTGGTCAGGCGCACGCCGCTGCTGTCGTCCTCCACTGCGGCTCGCTGGGCGCACGCGGCCACCGGCATCCGGCTCGCGGATGACAGGCTGTACCTCAAGGCCGAGCATCTCCAGACGACCGGATCGTTCAAGGCGCGCGGGACGACGAACCGGATCGCGACCCTCTCACCCGAGGCGCGCGCGCGCGGTGCGATCACCCTGTCGGCGGGCAATGCCGGCCAGGCCTATGCGTACGCCGGGCGAGCGGCGGGCGTGGCGGTGACCGTGGTCATGCCTGCCGGGGCGGTCGCCTCGAAGGTGGACGCCTGTCGCGGCTACGGCGCGCGGGTGATCCTGCACGGTGACCATGTCGGCGAGGCGTTCGCCGAGATGGAGCGGATCCGCGACGCAGAAGGACTCACGTTCGTGCACCCGTACGACGACCCGATGGTCATCGCGGGCCACGGGACGCTGGGCTACGAGATCCTCGAGGATCTGCCCGACGTCGACATCGTGGTCGTCGGGATCGGCGGCGGCGGGCTGATCTCGGGCGTGGCCGCGGCGATCCGCGAGGCGCGACCGTCGGTCCGCGTCTATGGCGTCGAGCCGGAGACGTCCGATGCCGTGTCGCAGGCGATGAACGCCGGGAGGATCGTCACGATCCAGCCACGGAGCGTGGCGGATGGTCTGGGCGCCCCGTTCGCGGGGGCCTGGACGCTCGCGATGGTCCAGCGCTACCTCGAAGGCATCGTCCTGATCGACGACGCGACGATCCTCGCGGGGCTTCGGTTCGCCATCGAGCGGATGAAGCAGGTCCTGGAGCCGGCCGGTGCCGCCGCGCTTGCCGCGGTGCTCGCCGGGCGCATCCCGATCCGCGACGGCGAGCGAGTCGCGGTCGTGCTGTCCGGCGGGAACGTCGCGGTCGATCGGCTGGGCGAACTGCTCGCGGCTGCGGGAACCCTCCCCGGGTCCGGCTCTTGAGCGACCAGGGCGAGGCCGCAGCTTCGTCGCAGGCGATCGCCTCATCCTCGGCGGCCAAGGCACCTCCCACGCGTCGTCTCATCGGGGCCAGCTTCGATCTGCTCGCCCGGTCGTCGGAGGAGGTTCGTCGGGCGTCGTTCTACATCGGGGCGATCCTGCTGGGGACGGCCGGCGGCTATGCGCTGGCTGTCTGGGCACTCGAAGTCGTGAGTGTCCATCGGACCGTTGTCGAGACCGAAGCTGCGATGACCGGTGCCCTGGGAGGCTGGCTTGGGCTCCTGGGTCTTGTCGGGTTGATCGGCGTGATGGTCGCGAGCGTCGAGAGTCGCGCGATGGCGACCGCCATCCTGGGTGGCAGGGCCGCGGATCGTCCGATCTCGGTCCGTGCGGCGCTCGCCCGTTCCCGGGCTATCTTCTGGCGGGTGGTCATGGCGTCGATCATCGTGGCGATCCCGCTCGGTATCGCCCAGGCCATCGTCCTTGTCGTCCTTGCGGCGATCGCCCCGACCGCGACGGAGCTCTCGCTCGCGGTGACGGCCGTGGTGGCGGCCTTCGTCGGTGCTCCGTTCGCCTACCTGCTGACCGGGGTCGTCCTTGGCGACGTGGATCCAGTGGAGGCGACGAAGCGGTCGTTTCGCGTCTTCCGGGCGCGCAAGGCGGCCGCGGTCGTCGTGGCGCTGTTCGAATCGGTCGCCCAGCTGCTCGTCCTGTTCGGTGTCAGCGCCGGCCTGGACATCGCGGTTCGCGTGCTCACGTCACTTGGCCTGGGTGTCGATC
>CAVZXQ010000009.1:0-19587 GCA_963779315.1 uncultured Chloroflexia bacterium
ACCGGTCAGGAGTCCAGCGGGAAACGTAGCCCACGCTGCGCTCGTTGAGGATGTAGCGCGGATCGCGCGGGATCGCGCTCCAGCTTCCGGCGCAGGTGCCAGACGTAGCGCCGGATGTACCCGGTCTCCTCGCACGTACTCGGCGCCCCAGACCGCCGTCACGATCTGCCGGGCCGAGAGGACCTGGCCCGGGCTGGCGCATCAGCGTGGCCAGGATCCGGAACTCGGTCGGCGTCAGCTCGACCGGCTCGCCGGCCCGCAGCGACCCGGTGGCGGTCGAGGTCGACCTCGAGATCCGCGCCGCGGAGGACGCCGGCCGCCTCGGCTGCGCTCCGGCGACGTCCGGTCGAGGACGGCCTTGATCCGCGCGCCGAGCTGGGCGAAGCTGAACGGCTTGGTCACGTAGTCGTCGGCACCGCCCGCGAAGCCGCGCAGGACCTCCGCCTCGTCGCCGCGCGCCGTCAGCATGATCACCGGCACGCTCGACATCGCGCGGATCCGCGCCAGCGTCTGCCAGCCGTCGAGCCCCGGCATCGTGACGTCGAGGATGACGAGGTCCGGTGGCGTCTCGGCGAGCACGACGAGGCCGCGTCTGCCCGTCCGAGGCGCCGTCGACCTCATGACCGAGCCGACCGAGGTAGTCGGTCAGCAGCTCGCACAGCGAGCGGTCGTCGTCGATGACGAGGATCGCGGCCATCAGGCCGCCCGTCGCGTCGGTCGACCGCTCGCGTCATCAGGTCCCGTGTCCGACTCGTCCGGTCCGGCGGCGGCGATCGGCAGCGTGAACGATGAAGCGGGCGCCCGGGCGCGTCCGGCGTCGGGCCAGACCGGGCTCTCCACCGCGATCGTCGCCGCCGCTGGGCACGGACCAGCTTGTCGGCGAAGTACAGCCCGAGGCCGTAGCCGGTCGTCGTCGTCTCCGCGTCGCCGAGCCGATGGAACGACCGGAAGATCTGCTCGCTGCTCCTCGAGGCGGGACGCCCGGGCCATGGTCGGTCACGGCGATCACGATCGATCGCCGTCGACGCATGCGCGCCGAGACCTCGACCGGCGTGCCGGCCGGCGAGTAGTGGACGGCGTTCTCGACGAGGTTCCGCACGACCTCCTCGACGAGCACCTCGTCCGCCCAGGCCGGCGGCAGCGCCGCCGGCACGACCAGCGTCAACGGCCGGTCCGGCTCGGCCTCGAGCGTGGCGGCGCACGCGCGGGCGAGCAGCGGCTCGATCGCGACCGGCGCCAAGGCGGAGCGTCAGCCGGCCCGCCTCGATCCGCGAGACGTCGAGGATCGTCTGGATGAGGCGCGACAGCCGCTGGCTCTCGAGCGTCAGGATCTGGAGCGTCCGCCGGCTCGACGGCGGCAGGCGATCGGCGTCCTGGGCGACGATCTCGAGCGCGCCGTTGATGTTCGTGAGCGGCGCGCGCAGCTGGTGCGAGACGAGCGAGACGAACTCCGACTTCATCCGGTCGAGCTGACGCAGGTCGTCGTTCGCCGGCCGGCGAGCTGCGCGGTCGCCGCCTCGAGGTGTCGCGTGCGTTCGGCGACCTTCGCCTCGAGCGAGCGGTTCATCGTCTCGAGCGCGTCGGCTGTCGCGCGATAGCCGTCGATGATCCGGGCGACCCAGCGCAGGGTCAGCGCGACCGCGACCGGCCCGACGAGCGCGAAGAGGAAGACCTCGCCGACGAACGCCGGCGTCGATCGCCTCCTCGCTCGACGGCGACGTGCTCGCTCCACTCGATGACCACGGCCAGGACGGCGAGGCCGAGCGGCAGGAGCCAGCGCACGACGCCGAGCAGGCGCTCGGCCGAGGCGGGCGGCGGCGGCGGATGGACGGGTCATCGCTGATCGCATGGTGGCCGTCATCACTTCTAGCACAGCGCCGGCGCGCGGCACACCGTGCCGGGGCATCCGGACACAAACGCGACATCCGCGCGACCGGCCGCGACGGACCGCCGCCGTAGGCTCGACTGTCAAGCGGATCGAACGCCCGCCGATCGCGAGCCGTCGATCGTGGCGGTGGCCCGGACCGCGACTGAAAGGAGACACGTGACCGATGCTCAAGACGATTGGCGCTGCATCGGCGTCGCTGGCCGATCGTCGTCGCCGCCTGCGGTGGGCGACCGCCACGCCGGCCAGCGGAGCGAGTCGGAGGCCCCGGCGGCGTCCAGCGGCGCCGGCCGGCGCTCGCACCGTCGACCTCGAGATCGGCGCCGGCGTCGATCACCCCGGCGACGTCGACGTCAAGAAGGGCGAGACGATCACCTTCGTCGCCAAGAACGTCAGCGACGTCGAGGTCGAGCTGATCGTCGGCACCCAGGCCGACGTCGATGCCGACTCCGGCGACAGCCTCAAGGAAGCCGAGGAGATCGCGGCCGGGTCGAGCGAAGACGGTCACCTACACGTTCGACGGCGACGGCCCGTACGCGTTCGGCGACCAGATCGGCGACCACTACGCGAAGGGCGCCAAGGGCGATCATCGTCCTCAAGCCCTGACGCAGCGCATCAGCACGAGCCGGCCGGCCGGCCCACGTCCTCGGCGCCGCCGGCTCATCGACCCGAAGGAGGCGGACTCCGATGACCGGTCAAGTCCCGACGAGCGGACCCAGGCTCAGCCGCGCGGACGCTTCGTGCTTCGGAGCCTGCGCAGTCCTCGGCGGCGGGATCGCCGCCGTCCTCGCGCATGCCCGATCGCCGGCTTCGCCACGGCCCCCGGCTGGCAGTCCGAACACCGGTCCGTTGCCTGTCGCACCTCGGTCGCACCGACCCTGCGCTCCGACGACTGGACGTCGGTCGGGCGGCTCGTCCGACTTCGAGGTCGGCGTCCCCCAGTACCTCGAGGTCGAGCGACACGCCGTCGATGGCTGGGTCGCCGAGACCGCGCCGATCGGGGTCCACGTCGTCCGCCAGAGCGAGGCCGACGTCAGCGTGTTCGACCCGCACTGCACCCATCTCGGTTGCCCGCTCGCCTGGTCGACCGGCGCCGACACCTTCGTCTGCCCCTGCCACGGCGGTTCGTTCAGTGCGTCGGCGAGGTGGTCTCCGGCCCGCCGCCTCGGCCGATGATCCGCTACGAGACGCGGATCGAGGGCGGCGAGATCTTCATCGGCGAGATGCTCGTGAGGGAAGGTCTGAGCGATGCGCCGCATCGGACGATGGATCGACGAGCGGCTGACGATCTCGCCGATCGTCAGCGCCTTCCTGGACCGCCACGTCCCGGGCAACATCGGCTGGTTCCATACCCTCGGGCAGCGCGACACTCTTCCTGCTCGTCGTCCAGATCGCGACCGGCATCGCCCTGTCGATGTCCTACGTCCCGAGCCCGGACCACGCCTACGAGAGCGTCCTCTACATCGACCAGACGCCGTTCGGGGCGCTCGTCCGCGGGATCCACCACTGGGCGGCCGGCCTGCTGGTCCTGATGATCGGCCTGCACACCCTGCGGGTCTTCATCTGGGGCGCGCACCGCTACCCGCGCGAGATCACCTGGCTGGTCGGCGCCGGACTGTTCTTCGTGGTCCTTGGCTTCGCCTTCACCGGCTACCTCCTGCCGTGGGACCAGAAGGCCTACTGGGCGACGGTCGTCGGCACCAACATCGCCGGCTCCGCCCCGCTCATCGGCGGCGCCGTCCTCGAGTTCCTGCGCGGCGGAGTCCAGCTGGGCGCCGTGACCCTGGCCCGCTTCTACGGCATCCACGTCTGGGTCCTGCCGGCGGCGCTGCTCGTGCTCGTCGGCATCCACCTGTTCGCCGTCATCCGGCAGGGCATCGCCGCCTCGCCGCGACGCACGGCCGCTCGTCGAGCCCGTGAGCCGGGCTCGTCGCGGCGCGAGGCCTACGAGCGCGAGTACGCCGCCGAGAAGGAGGCCGGCAAGCCGTTCTGGGAGGCGCTCGCTCAAGGACGCCATCGTCGCGGCCGATCCTCCTGCGCGGTCGTCTGTCGTCCTGGCCATGACCCAGGGCGCGCCGCTCGAAGCCCAGGCCGATCCCGAACTCGACCAACTACGTCCCGCGACCGGAGTGGTACTTCCTCGACCTCTTCCAGCTGCTCTGGTACTTCACCGGCAGCCTCGAGCCGCTCCTGATCTTCCTGGTCTTCACCGCGGGCGCCGCGATCTTCGTGCTGGTCCCGTTCCTCGACCGGGGCAGCGCTCGACATCCCACGCCAGCGTCCGATCGCGATGGGGCTGACGGCGATCGTCGTGGTCGGCGTCGTCGGGCTGACGTTCCTCGGGGCGACGGCCACGCCGGCGGGCGTCGTCGCAGGTTCCGCCGACCGACGGCATGTCACCAGCCGAGCTCGACGGTCTCAGGACTTCAACGAACAGGGCTGTTCGGCGTGCCACGAGATCAGCGGCCTCGGCGGCCACACCGGGCCCGGCTCTCTCGGGCCGGCTTCCGCTGGGACCCGGCCGCGACATCGAGACACAGATCGTCACGCCGAAGGACGAGAAGATGCCGGCGTACGACGGGCTCGACCCGAGCAGCTCGACGACCTGGTCACCTACCTCACGAGCCTGAAGTAGCCTAGTCGAGCCAATCCGTGCCTCGAATACGTCGCTCACCACCGAGCCTGAGTGATGGGCGCACAACGCTGGATCGATGAGCGGCTAGACGTCTCACCGCTGGTCAGCGGGTTCCTGGACCGCAAGGTCCCGGGTGCCATCGGCTGGGCGCACACCCTCGGCAGCGCCACGCTGTTCCTGATCGGCGTCCAGATCGTCACGGGCATCGCCCTGACCATGTCGTACGTGCCCAGCCCGGACCACGCCTACGACAGCATCCTATTTATCGACGAGACCCCGTTCGGTGGTGTCGTGCGCGGCATCCACCATTGGTCGTCAGGCCTGCTCGTGCTGCTCATCGGCCTGCACACCCTTCGGGTCTTCATCTGGGGTGCCCACCGCTACCCCCGCGAGCTGACATGGCTGGTCGGCGCGGGGCTCTTCTTCGTCGTCCTCGCCTTCGCATTCACCGGCTACCTCCTGCCGTGGGACCAGAGGGCGTACTGGGCGACGGTCGTCGGCACGGACATCGCCGGTTCCGCGCCGTTCATCGGCGGCGCCGTCGTCGAACTCCTGCGAGGTGGCGAACAGCTCGGGGCGGTGACCCTGGCCCGCTTCTACGGCATCCACATCTGGGTCCTGCCGGCGATCATGCTCATCCTGGTCGCGATCCACCTGTTGGCGGTCGTCCGCCAGGGCATCGCCGCCCCGCCGCGTGTGGTGCCGCTCGTGGCCGCCGAACCCGGCCTGTCGCGCCGCGAGGCGTACGACCGCGAATACGACGCGGAGAAGCGAGCCGGCAAGCCCTTCTGGACGTCGCTCGTGAAGGACGTGATCGTGGCCGGCGTGTTGCTCGCGTTCGTCATGTTCCTCGCGTTGGCGGAGGGGGCGCCGCTGGATGCCAGGGCCGACCCGAATTCGACCGACTACGTGCCGCGCCCGGAGTGGTACTTCCTGAACCTGTTCCAGCTGCTGTGGTACTTCACGGGCAGCCTTGAACCGCTTCTGATCTTCCTCACGTTCACGTTCGCGGCAGCCGTCTTCGTCCTCGTACCGTTCCTGGACCGGGGGCGCGGCCGGCACCCACGGCAGCGTCCGGTCGCGATGGGTCTCACGGCCGCCGCTGTCGTCGCGATCGTCGGACTGGCGTGGCTGGGCGGGACCGGCTCGGCCGGCAGGTCCATCGTGCCGGCGACTCCTGGGACGAGTCCGCAGGAACTGGCCGGCCTGACCGTCTACAACGGCGAGAACTGCTCGGTCTGCCACAAGATCCGCGGCATCGGCGTGGGGTCGAGCGTCGACCTATCAAAGGCCGGATCCCGGCTGACGCGCGAGGAGATGAGGAAGCGGTTCATCGACCCACCGGACCAGCGGATGCCGCTGTATCCGGGCCTGACCCCTGAACAGCTGGATGACCTGCTCACCTATCTCGAGAGCTTGAAGTAGCGGCTCGACGGTCTGCCCGGTGTCCCGATACCATGCGCGGGTACCGGTTCACCGGGGCGCCACCCATCAGCTGATCGCACCAAGGGAGAATGATGCGTAACCGCACCATGTTCGCGCTCACCATCGCCGCGACCGTCATCGTCGCCGCCTGCTCCAGCAGCAGCTCCAGCACTAGTGCTGGCAGCGACCTCACCGGCAAGACCTGGCAGCTGACCGCGCTGACCGAGAAGGTCCCGGCGTTCCAGGGCGTCGTGCCGGAGGCCGACCAGGCCAACTACACGATCGAGTTCAGTCGGACGGCAACTACCAGGCCAAGGCCGACTGCAACCAAGTCTCGGGCGCGTACACGACGACCTCGGACGGCGGCCTGACCATCGAACTCGGCCCGACGACGCTGGTGGCGTGCCCGGAAGGCTCGCTGTCGGACCAGTACATCCAGGCCCTCGGCAACGCTTCGAGCTATGCGATCGCGGATAGCCAGCTGACGATCACACTCAAGGACGAGGGGACACTCGTCTTCAAGTAGGCCGATCGCTCGGGGCGCCCCGGCAAGTGCCGATCGCAGAGCCAAAGAAGGACCCCCGACGAAACCCGTCGGGGGTCTGTTCGTGCGTAGGGAGTGGTGAGCCCGGAAGGACTTGAACCTTCAACAAAGTGATTAAGAGTCACTTGCTCTGCCATTGAGCTACGGGCCCACGAGGCCGGGATGATACCGCACGCCGAGTGACGTGTCATCCCGAGGGCGTTCCGGCCGCCCCCGGCTGGCGGCGCCCGGCCGTCAGGACGGCTGGTTGTCGATCTGGGCCCTCTGGAGCCGGCCGCTGAAGTCGACGTAGATCGACTTCCACTCGGTGTACGTGTCGAGCGCGACGTGGCCGGCCTCGCGGTGGCCGTTGCCGGTCTCCTTCCAGCCGCCGAACGGCAGGTGCGTCTCGGCGCCGGTCGTGCCGGCGTTGACGTACATCAGCCCTGTCTCGAAGTCGCGCATCGCCCGGAACGCGGTGTTCACGTCCTGGGTGAAGATGCTGGACGACAGGCCGTAGCGGGTCTGGTTGAGGGCCAGCATCGCCTCGTCGTAGCCATCGACCGGGATCACCGCGAGCACCGGCCCGAAGATCTCCTCCTGGCCGATCCGGTCCATCGGCGCCGACGCCGGCGAAGATCGTCGGCTGGAAGAAGTGGCCGTGGGCGAGGTCGCCGTCCGTCGCGCGACCGCCGCCGATGACCAGGTCGCCTTCCGTCGCGACCGACGTCGACGTAGCCCGCCACCTTGTCGACCGCGCCGCCGTTGATGAGCGGACCGACGTCGGTCGTGGCGTCCAGGCCGGACCCCAGGCGGAGGCGTCTTCGCCTTCGCCTCGAGGCGCTGGAGGAGCGGCTCGACCACGGATCGATCCACGATGACTCGCGAGCAGGCCGTGCAGCGCTGGCCGGTGGTCCCGAACGCGGACCAGAGGATGCCCTCGGCGGCGAGGTCCAGGTCCGCATCGGCGAGGACCACGACGCCGTTCTTGCCACCCAGCTCCAGCGACAGCCGCTTGAGGCGCTTGCCGGCCTTCTCGGCGAGGTGCCGGCCGGTCGTCGAGCTGCCGGTGAAGGAGATGACCGGCACGTCCGGGCTCTCGACGATCGCGTCGCCGACCTCGCCGCCGGCGCCGGTGACCAGGTTGACGACGCCCGCCGGGAAGCCCGCCTCGTGCATCAGCTCGACGAGCAGCGTCGCGCAGTGGGGCGTGTCGCTGGACGGCTTGAACACGACGGTGTTGCCGGTGACCAGGGCCGGCATCATCTTCCAGCACGGGATGGCCATCGGGAAGTTCCAGGGCGTGATGATCCCGGCCACGCCGAGCGGCTGGCGGACGCTCATCGCCCACTTGTCGGGCAGCTCGGACGGGACCGTGTCGCCGGCCATCCGGCGGCCCTCGCCGGCCATCAGGTAGGCGATGTCGATGCCTTCCTGGACGTCGCCACGCGCCTCGGCGAGGACCTTGCCCATCTCGCGGGTCATCGCCCGCGACAGCTCTTCCTTGTGCTGGGCCATGAGCGCCCCGTAGGCGTACAGGATCTCGCCGCGCTTCGGGGCGGGCGTGCCGCGCCACATCGGGAACGCCGTCTCGGCGGCCTTGATCGCCTGGCGACGTCCGCCTTCGTCCCCTGCTGGAACCGCCCGACGACGTCGCGCGTGTCGGCCGGGTTGCGGCTCTCGAACGTCTCGCCGGACGACGAGTCGCACCACTCCCCGGCGATGTAGTGGCGGAACGTCGGGGTCTCGACGGCGGCGCGGCTGCGGCGGCTTGATCGCGGTCATGCGGGGATCCTTTCGAAGGCCATGGCGACGGATCCGCCGCCGCCGAGGCAGAGGGTCGCGAGGCCGTAGCGGCCCTCGCGGCGAGCGAGTTCGTGGAGGAGCGTGGCGACGATCCGGGCGCCGCTGGCCCCGATCGGATGGCCGAGCGCGATGGCGCCGCCGTTGACGTTGACCCTGTCCCAGTCGAAGCCGAGTTCGCGGCCGTCGGCGAGGACCTGGGCGGCGAACGCCTCGTTGATCTCGATGAGGTCGAAGGCGTCGATCGGCAGGTCGACCTTCGTCGAGCAGCCGGCGGACGCCCTGGACCGGCGCGAGGAACAGCCACTTCGGCGGCGACCTCGGCCTGGGCGTACCCGACGATCCGGGCGAGGGGCTTGAGGCCGTACTGCTCCACGGCCCGTTCGCTCGCGACGACCGTGGCGGCGGCGCCGTCCGTGATGCCGGGGGCGTTGCCGGCGGTGACCGTGCCCGCCGTCGCGTCGCCGCGATCCTCGCCGTCGGGGAGCGCGAAGACCGGGCGGAGGCGCGCCAGCGCTTCGGCGGTGGAGTCGCGCCGGGGTTCTCGTCCTCGGCGATGACCGTCTCGCGGCCCTTGGCGTCGCGGATCGTCACGGGCGCGAGTTCCGCGGCGAACCGGCCGGCGTCCATCGCGGCGATCGCCTTCTGGTGGCTCGCGAGCGCGAACGCGTCCTGGTCCTCGCGGCTGACGTGGTCGCTGATCGCGACGCGCTCGGCGTGGGTGCCCATGTGGCAGTCCTCGACCGCGCACCACAAGCCGTCGCTGACGGTGGAGTCCTTCATCTCGGCGTTGCCGAGCCGGTAGCCGAAGCGAGCGCCCGGCAGCAGGTACGGCGCGCCGTTCATCGACTCCATGCCGCCGGCGATCGCGAGCTCGGCGTCACCGGCCCGGATCTCCGCGGCGGCGAGCATGATCGCCTTGAGGCCGGACCCGCAGACCCGGTTGATGGTCGTGGCGGAGGTGGTGTCCGGCAAGCCCGGCTCGCAGGACGGCCTGGCGCGCCGGGGCCTGGCCGGCGCCACCCTGAAGGACCTGGCCCATCAGGACGTCGTCGAAGGCGGTCGTGGCCGGATCCAGGCCCGCCCGCTCGACCGCGGCGCGGATCGCGATCCCCCCGAGTTCGACGGCCGGGACCGCCGCGAGTCCCCCGCCGAACTTGCCGATCGGCGTGCGCGCGGCGCTGACGAGATAGACGTGGCCGTTCGGGCCGGAGGCAGGTTGGGTCATGGCGCGAATCTACATCGCCCGACGGCCGCGTTCGGCGCACGGATCAGCCCCGCCCCGGACCGAACGAACGGAAGGCGTCGTCCGCCACGATCATCCGGTGGATCTGGTTGGTGCCTTCGTAGATCTGGGCGCCCTTGGCGTCGCGCATGAGCCGCTCGAGGCCGGTCTCGCGCGAGTAGCCGGTCGCCCCGAACAGCTGCACCGCGTCGGTGGCGACCTTCATCGCCGTGTCCGAGGCGGTCCACTTGGCGAGCGACGAGGCCACGGCGATGGATCTCGCCGCGATCCTTGGTCACGGCCGCCTCACGGGTGAGCGCGCGAGCCGCGGCCACGTCACGGGCCATCTCGGCCAGCATGAACCGCAGCCCCTGCTGTTCCGCCAGCGGCGCTCCGAACGCCTGGCGCTCGCTGAGATAGCGTGCTGAGGCCTCGAGGGCGGCCCGCGCGATGCCGACGCATGCCGCCGCGATCGAGATGCGACCCTCGCCCAGCGCCGAAAGCGCGATCTTGTAGCCTCGCCCTCGGCGCCGAGGCGGTTCGCGGCCGGCACCTCCGCTCCTTCGAACAGCAGCTCGGCGGCCGGACAGGCCCGGATCCCCATCTTCTTCTCGTGAGCCCCGAACCGGAAGCCGGGCGTCCCCTTCTCCACCAGGAACGCCGTGATCGCGGAGGCGCCCGCCGACGGATCGAGGGTCGCAAAGACGAGATAGCGATCCGCCTCGGGCGCATTCGAGATCCAGACCTTCGTGCCGGTCAGCCGGTACGCCTCCGGCGCGTCGGCCGGGACCGACGCGCTCCGCGCGGGTCCGGATCGCCGCGGCATCGCTCCCGGCGTGCGGTTCGGTCAGCGCGAACGCGCCGAGCGCCTCGCCGGCCAGCATCGGCGGGAGCCAGCGGGCGTGCTGCTCGGGCGTCCCCCAGGTCACGACCGGGATACTGCGAGAGGATGTGGACGGACAGCGACACCGCCATCGCCATGTCGACCGCGCCGAGCTCCTCCATGACCAGCGTCCAGCCAGGTACGAGAACCCGGCGCCCCCGACCGACTCCGGGAACGGCGCGGCCGTGAGACCCAGCGCGCCCATCTCCTCGAACAGGGCGCGGTCATAGCGTTCGGACTCGTCGCGTTCGATGGCGCCCGGGGCGACCTCGCGCGCCGCGAACTCCCGGGCGGTGGCCTGGAGGAGCCGCTCCTCCTCGGTGAGGGCGCCACTCATTCGGCTCACGCGGGTAGGTGTAGAAGCCGCGCCCGGTCTTCTGGCCGAGATGACCCGCCGCTGACCAGCTCCAGGAGCACCCGCGGCGGCCGGAAGTGCTCCTGGCCGAGGCCGTCGTCGAGGACCCGCATGATCCCGAGGCAGACGTCCAGGCCGATGAAGTCGGCCAGTTCCAGCGGGCCCATCGGGTGGTTGAGCCCGACCCGCGCGCCGGTGTCGATGTCCTCGGCCGTGCCGAGTCCCTCCTCGAACGCCCGCATCGCCTCGGCGAGGAACGGCATGAGGATCCGGTTGACGATGAACCCGGGTCGGTCGGCCGAGACGATGACCTGCTTGCCGAGCGCGGTCGCGAGCTCGCGGATCGCCGCCTCGGTCTCGTCCGTCGTGTCCTTGCCGCGGATCAGCTCGATCGAGCGGCATGACCGGGACCGGGCTGAAGAAGTGCATCCCGACGAACCGGGCGCGCCGCTCGTGCGACACCGCGTCGGCCAGGCGATGGATGGCGATCGACGACGTGTTCGAGGCGAAGATGGCGGCTGCCGGGCGCCACGCGATCGAGCTCGCGCCACAGCGCGGACTTGACGCCGAGGTCCTCGAAGACGGCCTCGATCACGAGGTCGGCGTCGGCGACCGCGCGAGACGGGCCGTCGGCTCGATCCGCGCGATCGTCGCGTCCCGTTCTTCGGCGGTGAGCTTGCCCTTGGCCACGGCGCGATCGAGGTTGCCGGCGATCCGGTCGCGCCGGCTTCCGCCCGCGCCAGGTCCGGCTCGTAGAGCGCCACGGACAGGCCGATGGCCGCGTGGACCTGCGCGATGCCGTGGCCCATCAGCCCCGCGCCCGCCACGAAGACCCGCTCGATCGTCATCGCCCGCGACCTCCCGTCAGGAGGACCGACAGCCGGTCCGCGGCAGCATACGGATCCAGGCGGTGGTCGGCGACCTCGGTGAGGATCGCCTCGGTGGCGGCCGACGGTCCGGGTCGTGCAGGGTCGCCAGCAAACGGTCCGCGAGGATCGCCCAGACCAGCGCCTCGGCACGGGCGAGGCTGGCCGCCGAACCCGGCCCATCGGCGTCCGTGCGACCGGCCGCGCGATGACGGTCGAGCGCCGCGAGCAGCTCCGGGACGCCCTCGCCGGTGGCGGCGGTCGTGATCAGCACGTCCGGCCGCTTCGGCCGGGGCCGCGCCGGCTCCTCCCCGGCCACGTCGCGCGGCGCGGTCGCCACCAGCATCGCCCGCAGCTGGGCCGCCGTCCGCTGCGCGCCGGGCTTGTCGCCCTTGTTGACGACGACCAGGTCGGCGACCTCGAGGAGGCCCGCCTTGATGGCCTGGATCTCGTCGCCCATCTCGGGCGCCTCGAGGACCACGGTCGTGTCGGCCGCGGCCGCGACCTCCACCTCGCTCTGGCCGGTCCCGACCGTCTCGATCAGCACGAGATCGAACCCCGCCGCATCGAACAGCGACGCCGCCGCCGCCGACGTGGACGCCAGCCCGCCGGCGTGCCCGCGCGACGCCATCGAACGGATGAAGACGCCGTCGTCCTCGGCGTACGACTGCATCCGGACGCGGTCGCCGAGCAGGGCCCCGCCGGTGATCGGCGACGACGGATCCACCGCGACCACCGCCACGGACCGGCCGGCCCGCCGGACTTCGCCGATGAGTGCCGCGACCAGGGTGGACTTGCCGGCACCGGGCGGCCCGGTGATCCCGACGAGATGGGCACGGCCGGCCGTCGGGTAGAGCCGGCGCATCGCGTGTTCGGCGACCGCGCTCCGGTTCTCGACCGCGGTCAGCAGCCGGGCCAGCGCCCGCCGGTCGCCCGCGACGGCCGCACCGGCCAGCTCGGTCGCGCGTGCGGCGGGGTCGGCCGTGCGGCTTCGGCCTCCGTGGCCTCCCCCACCCTAGTCGCGTGGCCGGGCGTTGGCCCGCAGGTACTCCGCGACCGACGCGATCGTCGTGCCCGGCCCGAAGACCGCCGACACGCCCGCCTCCTTGAGCGCCGCGATGTCGTCGTCCGGGATGATCCCGCCGACGGTCACCAGGATGTCGCCGAGGCCACGCTCGTCCAGCAGCTTCGTGATGCGCGGGACGAGCGTCATGTGCGCCCCGGACAGGATCGACAGGCCCACGACGTCGACGTCCTCCTGGAGCGCGGCCGTCGCGATCATCTCGGGCGTCTGGCGAAGGCCGGTGTAGACGACCTCGAACCCCTCGTCGCGCAGGCCGCGCGCCAGGACCTTCGCGCCCCGGTCGTGGCCGTCCAGTCCGGGCTTGGCGATGAGGACCTTGAGCGGTCGATCGGTCATGGTGCGATTGTAGCGCCTCGGGCGGTGCCGGTGGGGTCAAAACGCCGAGATCACGGCTGCCGGATGACGTAGCTCAACAGGGGCTGGGTCTCCCCGTCCCTGGTGAGTTCGAGGCGGATCAGGCCAGCCGGAGGCGCTTCCACGACGAGCAGGCTGTCCGGGAAGTTCTGCAGGGTCGCGGACCCGATGTTGACCGGGATCCCCCGATCGGTCGTCGTCGGATCGGCGTCCATCACGATCGGGAGTTCGCGACCCGCACCATCGACAGCGCGCCACGTGCCGATGACTCGGCTGGTGGAGTCCGTGGCGGTTGCCGGGAGGAAGATGCGCGACTCGACGAAGACGCGGCCCGGGCTCGGCATCAAGCCGGGATACCCATCGACCTGGTCCACGTCCGTGACCGTCAAGACGACGTCGCCCTCCGGGATCCCTGATCGTCGCGTTGTCGCCCAGAGCCACTTCCCGGTCGTCTCCGTCGCACCCGGACTCGGCCACGGTGCGAACGTCACCAGACCGCTCTCGGGTCCGGCACGCAGGAGCCAGCGGACCGTCGTCGGGTCCACCCGGTGCGCGCATCGTCGGTGAAGGCCGGGTACACCACCACCTGGACGTCGCCCGGGGGCGTGTCGGCGACCACCGGCCTGCTCTGGCTGAAACCGACAGGGACGGTGAGTTGCGACCTGGTGTCGTCACCAGGAAGCCCGAGCAGCAGGCCCGATAACCCAGCCCCGGTCGGCCCGGAACAGCGACTGTCCAGCGCCATACGCCACCAAATCCGACATAGACATGCTTGCCGGAAGCCAGGCAAGCCCTGGCTCGTAGCGCAGGACCTGGACGTCAGCCGTCGCCAGGATCAACTTCCCCCGACCGAGCTGGACCGGACATCGGCAGTCGGCCGCACTCGCGGACATCCCGTACCCGGACCTGCGCGAGTGGACCCTTGTCATCGGCGATGACGGCCCACGTTCCCGGCCGGAGGAGACCGGTCGTCGCGGATGCGTCCGGGGCGACCGGTGGGAACGTGACTCCGGGTGCCTCGCCCAGGCTCGGCAACGGCACCGCAGACGCTGCCGCGTAGTCGGCCAGCGTCGGGCATCCCTCGATGGCGGCCGCCTCTTCCGGAACGGCTCGGCGCGCGCCGAGGGCGAGCGCCAGGCCACCCGCCAGCGCAAGGACAGCCGCGATCGCGAGCAGCCGCATGGGCCATCTCATCGCGTTCGGCTTGGCGACCGTCGGTCGCCGGAGATCGGCCACGCTCGATGCGGCCTGTCTGCTGGGTCTGAGCTCGGCGCGCAGGTCGGCGGCGAGGCGACGTTCGCAAGCCGGATCCCGTCGTGGCATCGATGACCTCCAGCGGTTCGGGAACCACCGAGTCGAGCGCGGCGTAGGCTCCATGGTCATGCGAAGGTGGTCCAGGCGCGCGTCAGGATCACGCCGACGTTGCCTGTCGTGTCCAGGATCCCGACCGATGGTCGTCGTAGTCGAGGTCGTGGATACCGCAGCACGACCGCAGCCCGCGAGCGAGGGTCGAGCGATCCCAGGGCTGGTCAGGACCACGGAGCGGATCCGAGGTCGCGGTCGCGTCGTCTCCCGGGCGCGAGTGCAGTCGTCAGGGCGATCTCGGAACCGGCTCGCGCGATGTCGGAGGCTGGTCAGGGCCGCGTTGACAAGGATCCGATGGAACCAGGCGCCTGAAGGGGCATCGCCGCGGCTGTGGTTGGTCGCGAGAGGCGTTGACGTAGGCGTCTGCGTCACATCGGCGGCACGGCCGGGGTCGCCGACGATAGCCAATGCTGTGCGATAGGGACCGGGGTATGTCCGCTCGTAGAAGGCTGCGAAGTCCTCCAGCTCCGCATGGAACGCCACGATCACCTCGTCAGGGTACTGCTTGTCTTGCTCATCTCGATAGTAAGCATGCGCGGCGGGTACCTCCCCATTACACGCAGGCCTCCGGATCGCCGGTCAGGCCTCCGGCGGACGCCGAGCCAGGTGCGCGAAGAACTCGGCGCGGGTGCGATCGCGAGTGCGGAACAGGCCGAGGACCGACGGAGGTGGTCATGATCGTGCCCGGCTTGCGGACGCCGCGCATCGCGGCGCACAGATGGGTCGCCTCCATCACGACGCCGACGCCCTGGGGCTCCAGCCGATCCTGGAGGAACTGGGCGATCTGCTGGGTGAGGCGCTCCTGGACCTGGAGGCGCCGCGAGTACATCTCCACGATCCGAGGGATCTTCGAGAGCCCCACGACGCGGCCGCGCGGGATGTAGGCGACCGACGCCGTCCCGAAGAACGGCAGCAGGTGGTGCTCGCACAGCGAGTAGAACGGGATGTCGCGGACCACGACCATCTCGCTGTAGTCGACATCGAAGATCGCGCCGTTGATCAACCGCTCCGGGTCAACGTGATAGCCGGCGGTCAGCTCCGAGTACATCCGGTGGACGCGCTCCGGGGTCCCGGCCAGGCCCTGCCGGTCCGGATCCTCGCCGATCTCGACCAGGATGTGGCGGACGGCGCCCTCGACGCTGCCGTTGGCGTCGTGATCGCGGCCTTCGCCCTCGATGGCTGACGAGGCGCGGCCGGGCTCCTCGCCGATCTCGTTCTCGATCTCGTCCACCATCCGGCGAACGTGCGGGGGGAGGTCATCGTGGCTGGGCAAGTCGGCTCTCCGTGCGTGAGGGCCGATGGTACGCCCGAACCGCCGTGGGCGCGTCGCTATCCTTCGCCCATGCCACATCCACGCATCGACCAGCTCCGCTTCGCCCGCTCCGAGTTCAGGCGCGGCCTCGAGGGTGTCTCGCCCGAAGACGCCCTCCAACGGCTCGGGCCGATGAACTCGATCTCCTGGATGGTCGGGCACCTGGCCTGGCACGAGCGCCTGGTCTGGGTCATCCGCGGCCAGGGCCTCGACGTCGAACCCGCCCTGGATGCGGTCGCGAACGGGGCTCCGGCGTCGACGCCGGACCTGGCCGAGATGTGGGCGGCCTGGGAGCGCGTGACGGCGCTCGCCGATCCGTTCCTGGACTGGCTCACGAGCGCGGACCTGGCGGTGGCCTTGCCGCACGATGGCCGCGACACCGCCCCGACAGCCGGCGACCAGCTCCAGCGCATCACCTACCACTACTGGTCGCACATCGGCGAGTCGTCGGCCGTGCGCCAGATCCTGGGCCACGAGGACGTGCCGCAGTTCGTCGGCCCGATCGAACGCCTGGCCCCGTACCGACGCGAGACGGACTAGCCGCCGGCAGCCGCGCGCGACCGCGTCGTGGCGCCAGAAGACCTCCGAGTAGACCAGCTGGCCGGTCATCCACGGCTCCCAGCCGGACAACCTGACGACCTGGAAGGCCGCCTCCGGGATCCGGACCGACGGCCGGATGAACCCGAGCGGCCCGCCCGGCACGAACCCGAAGCGCGGGTAGTAGCGCGGCGAGCCCTCCAGGAAGAGCAGCGGCGACCCGAGATCGTCGGCGGCCTCGATGGCGGCGCGCACGAGCGTCGCCGCCGATCCCCTGCCCCTGCGCGTTCGGCGCCACAGCCAGCGGGCTGAGCACGAGCACCTCGACGAGTCTGCGTAGGCGCGTCCAGCCACGATCGCGAGAGCTGGACGTGCCCGACGATCCGGTCGTCGATGACCGCGACGATCGAAGCGCCGAGCCGACCGGCCTCGTCGGCCTGCAGCGCGTCCACCAGGTCCGCCACGATGACATCGTCGAAGGCGGCCGGCGACCACCTCGCGGACGGCGCTACGCTCGCCGTCGCCTTCCGGGCGGATGATCGACATCGCCGGCGAGAGTCACCCGACGACCGAACCGCCGTCGGTGAACCCGGCGGCCGGCAGCGGCTCGAAGGGTCGACCCTCCGCGCCGCGCAGCCACGCCCGGGCGTTCTCGCCGAGCGACGGCCGGTGGTAGCCGCCCTCCTGGAGGATGACCAGCCGGCGGCCGGTCGCGGCGACCCGGCGGCCCACCTCGTGGTAGACGTCGGTGGTCAGCGCGAAGTCGCCGATCGGGTCCAGCCCGTAGGTATCGAAGCCGAGCGAGACGACGACGACCGAGCCCGGCACGGCCAGGATCGCCTCCACCGCCCGGTCCGTGGCGGCGAGGTAGTCCTCGTTCGTGGCCCCGCCCGGAGCGGGATGTTGAGGTTCTCCCCGGCCCCATCGCCCTCGCCCGTCTCGTCGGCGCGGCCCAGGAAGTACGGGTACTGGCGCTCCGGATCGGCGTGGATCGAGATGTAGCGCACGTCGCCGCGGCGCCAGAAGATCTGCTGGCTGCCGTTGCCGTGGTGATAGTCGACATCGATGATCGCGACCCGCTCGCCGGTCGCCTGGGTGATGGCGTGCGCGGCGATGGCGGCGTTGTTGAAGAAGCAGTAGCCGCCGTACATGGACCGGGCCGCGTGATGCCCGGGCGGCCGGCACAGGCCGTAGGCGGCCTGCTCCCCGCCCAGCACGAGGTCCACGGTCGTCAGGGCGACGTCCACGGCGGCGCGTGAGGCCGACATAGGTCCCGGCCACCAGCGGTGCGGCCGAGTCCAGACCCCAGAACCCGGCCCGGCCGCCGATGAACCCGGGCTCGCGGACGAGCGCGGCACCGCCTCGTCGCTCATCCCCTCGAACATCGCCCGGTTGGGGTACGTATCGGCGGACAGGAAGGCGCGCGGGACGCCCTGTCGGCGCACCTCGGACCAGGCGACCTCGAGGAACCGGACCAGGCCCGGGTCGTGGACGGCCGTGATCGGCGCCTCGCCGTGCTCGGTCGGGCCGGTCAGCGGGAAACCCACCGTCCGCTTCGAGCGCCGTGCGGATCCGTTCGGCACGTTCGGCGACCTCGTTGGCGGGTACGGCGACGCCCATGTAGGTCTCGAGGGTGATGTCGTGGGCGAGGTGGACCGGCGAGTAGACGACCTGCATGCGACGTTCCGCCTCCGCTGGATCAGCCTGGCCGGCGGCCTCCAGGATGGCCGCGGTGACCGCCTCCGGACGGTAGCGCATCAGGTTGTGCCCGTCTCGCCCGAACGACACGACCCGGATCGGCGCGCGGCCCGCGGCCGCGCGGGCGTCACTCGCGCTCGCCAGGGCGCAGCTGCGCGAGCCCGTCTCGTCGTCGTTGGCGACGAGCGCGACGATCGGCGCCGCGAGCTGCGGCCAGGCTCGCCCGGGTCGTACTCGAACATCGTCCGGACGCAGGCCTCCAGCGCGTGCGGCCGGGTCGCCGGGACCACACGGCCGGCATGCGTCTCCACGACCGTGGCGCGTGCGGCCCGATCCTGATCCGCGTCCCAGGTCGCCGGGTCGAAGGCCGCCCGATCCGCCAGGAACGCGTCGAGCGAGCGCATCACCTCCGGCGGCTCGTCGAGGCCGCGCAGGAACTCGTCCGCGTCCATCCCGGTCGCGGCCTCCAGGTCCTCCCAGCCGCCGTCCACCAGGACGAGCCCGGCGCATCGGTCCCGAGGGCCTCGGCCGCCCACGCCGCCACGATCGCGCCGAACCCATGCCCCGCCAGGACCACCCGGTCGTCCGGCCGCCGCCAGCAGCCCGGACCCCTCGGCGACGGCGACGACATCCTCGGCGAGGACGTCCGGCGTGTAGGCCTCGGTCGGTGCATCGGACAGGCCGTGACCGCGCAGGTCCATCGCGATGACGCGTCGCTCGGGCGCAGGCGACGGCGACCGGGAGCCCAGGTCCAGGCCGTGTTCGACAGGCCGTGGATCAGCAGGATCCGGGCCGGCGTGCCGGCGCCCCGGCCCGCCCCAGTCCAGGAAGTGGATCCGGTCGCCGGGCTCCACGACGACCACGAACCCGTCCGGATCCGTCGCGGGGCACTCACCGCCCTAGGATACGGTCGACATGGCCAAACGCCGCCGCGGCGCTCGAAGCGCCGCCCGCCCATCTGCCGCCATCGCCGCTTCGAGGGGCTCGTCGACCGGGCCCTCGCGTCCATCCCGATGCCGTTCGCCGTGCGCTGGCCGAGGTGGCCATCGTCATCGCGGACGATCCGTCGCCGGACCAGCGGCGCGAGAACGACTCGGCCCGGACGACACCCTGTACGGCCTGTACGAAGGCGTCCCGCGGACGGAGTGGTCCGCGGACTGGATCGCCACGCCGAACCGGATCACGCTCTTCCGCCTGCCGCTGGAGGAGGACTTCCCGGACCCCGAGGACCTCGCCGACGAGGTCCGGATCACGGTCATCCACGAGCTCGCCCACCACCTGGGCATCGACGACGACCGGCTCGACGAGCTCGGCGTCGGCTGACCGCGGCGTCAGCCAGAAGAAGGGCCAGGTCGGCACGACCAGAACCTCCGGGCCGCGAGGACGAACCCGAGGACCATCGGGACGATGGTTAGCCGCCGGAGCGGACGTTGCCCGGCTCGCGCCACCCCTCGGCATGCTGAAATCGCCGCCTGGGCGTACGCTGTCCAGCCCCATGGTGAGGTGCTATAGGCGCGATACCGATCATGACGACCTGCGGCGCGATGCTCATCGCCGTCACCGTGAAGGGGATCAGCGTTCTCAGCGCGTACACGCCCGCGACGATCACCAGCGTCGTCAACGCGATCCCGGCCACA
>CAVZXQ010000010.1:0-47015 GCA_963779315.1 uncultured Chloroflexia bacterium
TTGGCGCCGAAGAACAGGCTCTCGCCGTAGAGCAGCGTGTGGCGGCCCAGCCGCACGGTGCTCGGATGGCCACCGAGGTCGAAGCGGCCGAAGACGAAGGCGTCGAGGAACTCGGCCTTGCGCCCGTGCAGCTTGCGCGTGGCGTCGACGAACTCGTCGTGCGGCACGCTCGTGGCATTGGCGGTGAAAGGCGAATCGTTGTCGTTGCGCTTGTTGTAGACGCTGTCGTACCAGCCGGCCGCCGAGACGCGGGCGCCGACGTTCTGGTATCGAAGGTCGAACTCGCTCAGCACGTCCAGGCGCGCCGAGATCAGCCCCTTGCCGAAGTTGCGGTCGCCGTCGTCGAGGTTGGGGTCGGCGGTGAGCACGGCCGAAGGCGACTTCAGCCGCGTGGCGGTGCTGACCTTGACCGTGTTGTCCCAGCGCAGGCTGAGGTCGCGACTTCACGCGCGACGGCCCTCGCCTTCTGCCATGCGATGAGTTCCTGGAAGGCGGCTCGCTGAGCCTCGTCTCTCATCTCCCGTCTCTCATCTCTTGCGCGCGATAGGGCGCCGCAGGCGAGTGCTTCGCAGACGGTCCAGTTCGAGCTGGACAGCCTCCAACTCCTCGCTCAGCTGGCGGATCTGCTGCCATGCGGATGATGATGTCGACGCCGGCGAGGTTGACGCCGAGTTCGTCGATCAGGCGCTGGGCCTGGCGGATGCGCTGGATGTCCGCGTTGGAGTACATGCGGATGCCGCCGAGGTGCGCGGGGCTCCACAAGGCCCGCGCGTTCGTAGTAGCGCAGGGGTCTGCTGGTGCATGCCCACAAGGCGGGCCGCGATGGAGATGACGTAGCACGGTTCATCGGCATCGAAGTGACCCGGGCCGGGGAGGCGTGGATTCGTCGGGCCATCGTTCGTTACCTCCGCTCGCCGGTTGGCGCGGCCACCGGCTGGCGAAGCCGCCGGAGCGCTTCGACGTGTTCGCGCTCCTCGGCTGGAGGCTGTCCGGGAGCTGGACCTGACGCGCGACGAAGAGGTCGCCGCGCTTCTCCGGCTTGCCGAGGACGGGCATGCCCTTCCCGGCGAGCCGGAATGGCGGCCGTTCTGGGTGAGTTCGGGATAGGCGGAGCAGAGCCGTCCGCCGATGGTCGGTACCTCCGCCTCGCCGCCGAGGATGGCATCGGTGTATGGCACGTCCACCTCGACGTCGAGGTCGTCGCCTTTCCGTTCGAAGCGTGCGTGCGGCTGGACGGTCGACGACGAGGAAGACATCGCCGCTCCGGCCACCACCGACTCCGGGCCGCCCTTCGCCCGCGACGCGCACGCGGGAACCCGTCCGGACGCCGGCGGGGACCTTTACCTCGAGGCGGCGCGGCCGGATCGTCTGGCCCACGCCCTCGCAGGTGTGGCAGACGCTCCAGACCTCGGGCCCGTCGAAGAGGTTGAGGGCGTCGCGGAAGGACTCGAGGATGCGCTCGTAGACGTCGTCGCTCTCGAGCTCGCGCACCTCGCGGCGCAGGGCCTCGGGCCTGAGGGCGAGCACCGGGTCGAGGAGGTAGTGGAGGAGCTTCTCGCGCAGCGCCTGGCGCTCGGGCGCGCCCGGCAGGCCCGGCAGCAGACGCTCGCCGGCGCGGGATTCGAGCTCTTCTACCAGGTGGACTACCTGCTGCCGCACCGCGAGGCGGCCTGGGTCCTGATGGAGGAACGGCTCCGCGACGCGGCCGCGTTCGCGGTCCGCTGCGGCCAGCAGTGCACGCCGGCCCTGATGCAGCCGCTGGCGCGAGTGGCCAAGTCGCTCGAGGAGTACGCCGACAAGCTCCAGGCCGCGTCGTAGGCTCGCGTCGCCACGCGCCGTTACGCTGATGCCATGCGGCATGTCGAGATCGAGGGGCTCCGGACGTCAGCCATCGGGCTCGGGACGTGGCAGTTCGGGTCGCGCGAATGGGGCTATGGCGACGCCTACGCGACCGATGTCGCCCCGGCGCTCATCCGTCGGGCGCTCGAACTCGGGATCACCTTCATCGACACGGCCGAGGTCTACGGCTTCGGTCGGTCGGAGCGGATCGTCGGGGCGGCGCTCGGCGACCGGCCGGACGGTGTCATCGTCGCCACCAAGCTGCTGCCGATCCTGCCCCTGCCGGCGATCACGGAGTGGCGCGGGCGGGCGAGCCGGACGCGCCTGGGCGTGGATGCCATCGACCTCTACCAGCTCCACCTGCCGAACCCGATCGTCCCGCCACGAACGACGATGCGCGGGATGCGCCGGCTGCTCGACGACGGGGTCATCCGCCGGGTCGGCGTGAGCAACTACTCGCTGACGGGCTGGCGCATCGCCGAGCGCGCACTCGGACGCCCGGTGGTCAGCAACCAGGTCCAGTTCAGCCTGGCCAGTCCGTCACCCGCCTGGGACCTGGTGCCGTATGCGCGCGACCATGACCGGATCGTCATCGCCTACAGCCCGCTGGCCCAGGGCCTGCTGGCCGCCGGAGCCGGCACGACAGGCGAGCCGGGCCACAACGGGGCGATGGCGCGGCGACGCAATCCCCTGGCCCGCGAGCGCGGGCGACGACGCGCCGGGCCCCTGCTGGCCACGCTGGACGACATCGCCCAGGCCCACGGCGCGACGCCGGCCCAGGTGGCCCTCGCCTGGGTCATCGGTCACGGCAACGTCATCGCCATCCCCGGCGCGCGAACGATCGAGCAGTTGGAGGAGAACGCCGCGGCGGCCGATCTCGAGCTGACGCCCGAACGAGCGCGATCGCCTGACTCACGAAGCGGACCGGCTGGAGTCGGCGCTCCGGATGTAGCCGGCGAGCCGGGCGGCTCAGACCCCGGACGCCGCCGTCGATGCCAGCTGGACCGTGACAGCCTCGTTGACGTCGGTGTGGATGTGGTCCTCTCCGATCCGCCCCAGGACCCCATCCCGCGCCAGCACCTCCATGACGGCTGGCTTGACCCGGGCCAGCCGGAAGGCGATGCCGTTCGTCTGTGCCAGCTCCACGAACTCTCCGAGCTTCGCGGACCCCTGCGAGTCGACGAAGTCCACGCCCTGGCAATCGAGTACGACGGCCGTCAGTCGTGGATCCGCGGCCAGGGCGGCCTCACGGATGCGGTCGCCCAGGGCGTCGGCCGTCACGAAGAACAGGCCCCCGTCCAGGCGCACGGCCAGGATCCCCGGGAACTGCTCGTCGTCCGGGTGCGCGTCGAGCTCACGGAAGACGTGCGTCCCTCGAGCGCGCCCGAGGACGTGCACGGCGGGGGTGGTCGCCACATACACGAGCCAGACGAGTGACAGCGCGACGCCGATCACGATGCCGGCCAGGACGCCGAACGAGAGGACGCCGACGATCGCGGCCACCGCGACCCAGAAATCGAACCGCTTGACGCGGTACAGCCGCCGCATCTCCGGGATGTCGATCATGCCCCCGACGACGGCATCGATGATCACCGCCCCGAGCACGGCCTTGGGCAGGATGGAGAAGAGCGGCGCGAATGCGATCAGGGTCATGATCACGATCCCGCCTGTGACCAGCGACGCGAAGGCGCTCTTGGCCCCGGCGCTGTCGTTGAGCGAGCTTGCCGAAAGGCTGGTGGAGACGGGGATCCCCTGGAGCAGGCCGGCGCCGAGGTTCGCCATCCCTTCCGCCACGGTCTCCTGGTTGATGTCGACGCGGTACCCGTGTCTGGTCGCGAAGAACCGGGCGTCGCCGGCCGTCTGCGAGAAGCCGATCGCCACGATCCCCAACGCCGCGACGCCGATGAGGGCGAGGTTCTCGGAGACCAGCTGCAGGTCCGGGATCATCGGTGCTGGCAGACCCCTGGGGACTTCGCCGACAAGCGCGATCCCGTAGGAACCGAGGTCGAACACGGCCGATGCCACGAGACCGCCGACGACCACGACCAGCGCCCCGGGGATCCCGGGCGCGAGTCGCTTCATCGCGAACAGGACGATCAGCGCGATCGCGCCGACGAGGAGCGTGGCGGCATGAGCGTCGCCGACCCCCTGATCCAGGACGCGAACTCCTGCCACACGTTGGTGCCGCTCGTCGACGTGCCGGTGAGCTTGGGGAGCTCGCCAACGATGACGTCGATGGCGGCCCCGAAGAGGAAGCCGGTGATCACGGCCTTGGACAGGAACTGCGAGATCCAGCCCATCTTCAGGATCGACATCACCAGGAAGATCAGACCCGCGGCGAGAGCGATCGCCGCGACCAGGGACGTCGCCTGGACCTCATCAGAGACAGCGGCCAGCGCGACGGCGCTTCCCGCCACCGCGGCCAGCGCCGCGCTCGGCCCGGTGGAGAGCTGCCGGGACGTGCCGAAGAGGGCGTACAGGATCGTCCCGGCCGCGACCGCGTACAGGCCGTTCTCGATGGGCACGCCCGCGATCTCGGCATACCCGAGGTTCTTCGGCACCACCAGCGCGGCGACCGTCAACCCGGCGATGACATCCGGGCGGAGCCAGGAGCGGTCGTAGGCCCGACCCCAGGTGAGGATCGGTACGTGGCGCGCCAGCCACCCGTTCCGACCGGCGGGAGCTCGGACGGCCATCAGGCCGCGGTCACCTCGTCGGCGGCGGGCGCCCGCTCCGGCATCGGCAGCGGCGCGGCGCTCCCGTCCTTCCCGAAGCGATGGTCAAGGTGGCGCTCCGCCCAGCGGCGGATCTGGCGGTAGACGGCCGGGGCGCCGACCAGCTCCTCGTCGAGCTCCCATTCCGTCGGGTGCATGATCAGCGGCTGCGTCTGCGGTCCGCCGAGCCCGCCGTGGGAGCCGATGAGCTCCTCGAAGGCCGCGACCTCGTCGTATTCGGGGTCGTACAGGCTGATCACCGAGAGATCCGGCACGTAGTCCATGCCGTCGAGGCGCAGGAACGCCTCGCGCGAGCGGCCGCCGTACTGGGCGACCGGGTCGACCCCTTCGATGCGGTCCTCCTCGAGGAAGTTGATGCCGTCGCGACCGATGACGATCGAGCCGTGCTGCTCGGACTTGATGAGCATCGCCCCGATGCCCTGGTGACGGGCCAGCGTGTCGACGAGCCCCGGGTGCGCCGCGGCGAGCTGCTCCAGCGTCACTCGACCGGGCATCTGCGGGAAGTAGACGAGACCGAGGTTGCCCGACGCGATGGCGATCAGGTCCGGGCGCTCCGCGGGGGCGTGCTCCGGGCGCCGGTGTCGCCGTCCGGACGGTCGTCCGTCCCCGGACGGTCCGAGCTCCACGACACCGTCCGACGTCTGCGAGCGGAGGGCCGTCCGCGCGATGCCGCCCGAGACGCTGTTCGTGCTCGTCAGGTCGGACAGGAACGCGTTCGTCGGACCCCACTCCTCGACGCGGGCGGTGGCCTCCTGCATCGTCGTATCGCCGCTCATCAGGGCCTTGACCACGTCGCCGAGCGTCTTGCCGTAGCGCTGGAGGAACGTCGCCCCGAGGGTCTGGCCATGGTCGGACACGATGACGAAGCGATACGGCCGGGCCGCGGACGCGGCGGCCTTCTCGAGGGTCGCGATGGCCCGGTCCACGCCGTCGAGGGCGTCGAAGGTCTCGGCCCGCTCGGGCCCGCTGTGGTGCGCGATCTCGTCGTAGTCGGTGTAGTCGACGTAGATGACCGGTGCGCCGCGGTACATCTCCTCGATGACGAGGGACGTCGAGAGGTCGCGGAGGCCGACGTTGGTCGCGGCGCGCGCGATCGGGTACGGCCGTCCGCGGTGCATCCGCGGGACGACACCGGCCCGCACCTGGCGGCGCGCCTGGATGTTCTCCTTGATCATCTCGGCCACGAAGCGGACGATCGTGCCGAGGTAGTTGTACGGGCTGGCGAAGAACGACATGAAGGTCTGGCTCTGGCCAAGGCCCTGGCCCTTGTCCTTGATCGTGGCCATGGTGATGTAGGAGCGGACGGCGTCGCCGGAGAAGAGGTTGCCGACGCTCGCCCCGTCGTTCGAGCACAGCCCCTCGCCGTTCGAGATCCGGGTCGCGACCTCCATGGCGTCGTCCGGATGGTTGGCGACCATGATCCGGCCCGGTCCCTTCTCGTACCAGCGGAAGGCCGGGATGCCGTCGTTGTTGCCGTGCAGGATGCCGGCCTGGCTGGCCGGCGTGGTCGGGGGCAGGAGCGCCTCCCAGCCCGCGAGGCGGTACCGGCCGGAGCGCAGCCAGTTGGTCAGGTGCGGGACACGGCCGGCCCGGACCTGGCGGGCGAGGATCGGCTGGGCGAGGCCGTCGATCTGGACGACGACGAGGCCGGGCTTGTCCGTCCGCACCACGCCCTCCCGCTGGGCGGACACCTGCTGCATCAGGATCGCGAAGTACGAGTCATCGCTGCTGATCGAGAAGATCGCGACGAGGATGGTGTTCACGGTCGCCGTAGATCAACGACGCCACCAGGGCGGACAGGATCCCGCTCACGGTCAGGTCGCTGACGAAGTACGGGACGATCAGGAACGAGACGATCTGGAAGGCAAGTGTGCGCGATGACCACGGCGATGACCGAGATCCCAGCGAACAGGGCGAGGAACAGCGGCCGGACCACGATGTTCAGCACGCCCAGGACGATCGCGGCGAGCAGCAGCGTGCCGATGATCGGCGCTCCGGGAACCATGTCGTAGCCCGGCGTGAGCGCGACGGCGCCACCGAACGAGAGGACGCTGATGACCAGCGTGGCCAGCAGGCGGCGGGCGCGCGAGCCGCCGCTCGGCTGCCACTCCCGCATGACCTTGATCTGGAGTTTGTAGAAGTCGATCAACGCGGCGCATGTCGTGTCCTCTGTCCTGTCGTCTGGTCCGTGTCCGACTCACCTGAAGTAGACCACGGCGCCATGTGCGACGTCAGCCTCCCGACGGAGCAGGCGTCGATCAGGCGTGGGTCCGCCGCTCGAATGCCTCCACTCCCTCGGTCACCGAGCCGTAGAAGTGGCCCTTGTCGATGGTCTCGAGCAGCCCGTACTTCACGATCGTGTCGCGGACGCCCGACTGGAGCTCGGCGAACGCGAGGTGGATCCCCTGCGCGTTCAGCTCCTGGTCGAGGTCCGCGAGCATCGCGCCGGCGGTCGTGTCGATGTCGGTGATCGGCTCGGCGGCGACCAGGACCCAGCTGGGCGGCGCGGCCTCGGCCTTCACGAGCTCGCGGATCCGGTCGCGGAACTGGTTCGCGTTGGCGAAGAACAGCGGCGCGGACCAGCGGACGATGAGCAGGCCCGGCACCTGCTGCGCATCCGGATAGCGCCGGAGGTCGTGGTAGCCGGGGATGTCCTGGGCGATCCCCAGGACGGCCGAGTACGGGGCCCAGGCGCGCTTGAAGATGTAGACGACCGAGAGGGCGACCGCGACGACGATCCCCTGGAGGACGCCGATGAACATGACGCCCAGCGCCGCAGGCCACGGCGAGCGCGAACTCCGTCTTGCGGACGCGGAAGAGCCGGCGCAGCTCGGCGACGTCGAACAGGCTGATCGACGCGGCGATGACCACGGCCGCGAGCACCGGCTGCGGCATCGCCTGGACCAGGCCCGGCACGAACAGCAGCATCAGGAGCACGAGCGCGGCGGCGACCAGGCCGGTCAGCTGCGTCTTGGCCCCGGACTGGAAGGACACGGCCGTCCGCGAGCCGCTCGTGCTCACCGGGAAGCCGGAGAAGAAGCCGGCCGCGAGGTTGGCCGAGCCGATCCCGGCGAGCTCCTGGTTGCCGTCCACCTCGTACCCGGCACGAGCGGCGAAGCCGCCGGAGATCGAGATCGTGTCGCCGATGGCGACGAGCGAGATCCCCACCGCCGCGGCGAACAGCAGCGGGATGTCGGAGACCGGGACGGCCGGGAAGGTCGGGACCGGGAAACCCTGGGGCAGCACGCCGATCACCGACGACGCCGTGGGCGGCGAGGTCGAGGACGATCGAGAGCACGATCGCGACGACGACCGCGATGAGGATGCCGGGCGTCCGCGGCGAGAGCCGCTTGAGGCCCAGGATGATGGCCAGGCTCAGGAGTCCGATGCCCAGCGCCCAGGGGTTCGTCAGGCCATCCGCGACGCCCTGGAGGAACGCGACCAGCTCGTTCGACGAGCCCGCTCGCGTCGGTCGAGAACCCGAACAGCTTGGGCAGCTGGCCGATGAAGATGACGATCGCGAGGCCGGCCAGGTACCCGGTCCGCACCGGGTTCGAGAGCAGGTCGGCGACGAAGCCGAGCTTGGCCACGCCCGCGCCGACCGTGATGAGCCCGACGAGGAGCGCGAGCATCCCGGCGAGCGCGATCGCCATCTCCTGGCTGCCGGCCGCGAGCGGCAGGATCGTGGCGGCGATCATCGGCCCCAGCGACGAATCGGGGCCGAGGACCAGGATCGGCGACGGCCCCACGAGGGCGTACGCCACGAGGCAGACCACGGTCGTGTAGAGCCCGGTGATCGCGGGCAGCCCGGCCAGCTCCGCGTAGGCCATCCCCTGCGGCACGAGCAGGGTGACGAGGACGATGCCGGCGATCAGGTCACGCGACAGCCACGACCGCTCGTAGGTGCGGACGACCCGGACGCCGGGCATCCAGCGCTCGACTCGCCCGAGCCGGGAAGCTGCAGCGACCTCGCTCGTCAACCCTGCTGCGCCTCCGTCCGTCGTAGGTCCGTCGACTCAGAGCCGCGCGATCGCCCGGCCCAGGCCGCGCCGGTAGTCGCGGCGGCGATGCGGTCGCCAGGTGGATCCGAACGTCCCGCGCTGGCGCTCGACGCCATGGTCGAGATGGCCGACGAACTTCGCGATCGACGCTGGCCTGCGCTGCCGTCAGGGTGCCGGACGTCGCGAACGCCGGGCCAGCTCCGCAGCGACATGGCGGTCGTGCTGGAGGCCGAGGTGGTCCTGCATCGCGACGACCGGCCTGATGAGCGCCGTCGCCGCCGGTTCGAGCGGCTCGCGGACGAACTCGAGCGTGTAGCGCAGCCACTTGCCGGCGATCCGGAGCTCGTGAAGCGTGGCGAGGTCGGCCGCCCCGAGGTCGCCATCGAACGCCCAGACGGCCTGGTAGGCCGCCCAGATCATCGCCGGCATGCGGTTCCGCACGAGCCCCGGCGCGTGCGGCGGCGAGGGCGAGCGCGGCCAGCCCCGGCGTCTGGGCGAAGGTCTCGTAGTCGAGGACGAAGGCGGCGAAGCGCTCCGACTCGAGCACCGCGACAGGTCGACCCGGCGCGCATCCCGTTCGGCCCGCCACGCGGCGAGCAGCGGCTCGACGCCGACGCGCTGGCGGGGCTGCGCTGCCGCCGTAGGCCACGAGGATCTCGATGAGGACGTCGAGGTCGCGGACGGCGCCGAGCCGGGCCCCGATGTCGCGCAGCTCGCCGCGATAGCGCCGCCGCGCGTCGCGCTCGAACCCGTCGCCGAAGACCCGCCACGCGGCGCGCATCCGGCGCGCTGCGACGCGCATCGCGTGGACCTCCTCCGGGTCCTCGCCGGCGATGACGCCGGGCACGCGGGCGAGCATCTTGGCGAGGTGGAAGCGCAGGATCTTGCGCCCGGCCTCCGCCCAGGGATCGTCGGCCCGCACGTCCGGCGTCCGGCCGATCGTCAGGGCCTCCGTCGCGATGACGACGGCCTCCGCCGGCGAGACGTCGCTCGCCGGCGGTCCAGGCAGGTCCGGATCGGGCAGGTCAGTCACCGGCAGGTCCGGTTCGATCGGGTCGCCGCTCATGGCCTGCTCCGACTCGTCTGCATCGCTCAGGCCGCAGCGGCAGCGGAGACGGTCGCGGCGGCCGGCTCGTCGCCGGTCCGGACCTTGAGCAGCTTCCGCACCTCCTCGACCACGATGAGCGACAGCGACACGACGATGCAGACGGCCCACTGGTCGACCGTCAGGCTCACCGTGCCGAGGAGCCGCTGGAGGAAGCCGAGCTCGGTCGCGAGGATGATCGTCAGCACCGACAGGCCCGTCGCCGATGAGGAGCGGGCGGTTCGCCGAGGATGGACCCGCCGAACAGCGACTCGTCCTCGTCCGCGGTCTCCAGCGAGGAGAACAGGCGGAACAGCGCGAACGTGGTCATGCCCATCGTGCGGGCGACCACGTCGCCGTAGCTGGCCGCTCGCCCAGGCGAGCACGCCGAGCGTGCCCGCGGCCATGACGAGCCCGCAGAACACGAGCCAGGTCATCAGGCGGCGGGGCATGATCTTCTGCTCCTTCGGCCGCGGCGGGACCTCCATGAGGCCCTCGCGCGGCTTGCCGTAGCCGAGGCCGATCGCCTGGAAGACGTTGACGGTGAAGTTGAGCCACATCGTCTGGAGCGGCAGGAACGGGATGCCGCCCAGGATGTTGAGGAGCGACGAGCCGAGGAACGTGGCGATGAACCCGAACAGGCCCGCCATCTGGAAGCGGATGAACCGCATCAGGTTGTCGTACACGGCGCGCCCGAGGCCGACCGCCTTCACGATCGTCGCGTAGTTGTCGTCGGTGAGGATCATGACGGCGGCCTGCTTGGAGACCTCCGTCCCGGTGATGCCCATCGCGATGCCGATGTCGGCCTTCTTGAGGGCCGGCGCGTCGTTCACGCCGTCGCCGGTCATCCCGACGACGTGGCCCTTCTTCCGCAGGATGTCCACGAGGTGGACCTTGTCCTCGGGCGAGACGCGGGCGATGACGCCGATGCCGTCGATCTGGCGCATCGCCTCGTCGTCGCTCATCGCGCGGAACTCGGCGCCGGTGATCGCCCGGCCCTCGATGCCCGAGCTGGTGGGCGATCGCCTCGGCGGTGACCGCGTGGTCGCCGGTGATCATCCGGACCTGGATCCCGGCCGCCTGCGCCTGCGGCGATGGCGGCCTTCGCGGCCGGCCGCGGCGGATCGACGATGCCGACGATCGCGAGGAGCGTCAGCCCGTCGATGCGCGGGCAGCAGGTCGGCGTTCGGGTCGAACGTGGCCGGGTCGAAGTCCTTCTGGCCGGTCGCCATGACCCGCAGGCCCAGCGTGCCGAGGCGCTCGTTCTCGGCGAGGTAGGCGTCGCGGAGCTGGGCGACCGGGACCTCCGTGCCGTCCGGGCCGTGCGCGCTCGACCGCGCGGGCGAGGAGCTGGTCCGGCGCGCCCTTGATGTAGCCGCGGATGACGTCCTTGCCGCTCGCGTCCTTCATCGCGTGGAACGTGGCCATCATCTTGTAGGCCGCGTCGAACGGCAGGGTCGCGACGCGCGGGTACTGCTCGCGGGTGAGCGCCGGGTCGACGCCGCCCTTGGCGGCGAGGACGACGAGCGCGCCCTCGGTCGGGTCGCCGACGAGCGCGCCGTCGCGGACCTCGGCGTCGGCGCACAGGGCCATCGGCAGCAGGTACTGCTCGAGCGGGACGTCGGGCTGGCCGCCGGCGTGGGTGATCTGCCCGGTCGTCGAGTAGCCGTCGCCGGAGATCGCGTAGCGCCGGCCGACGATCGCCATCTGGACGGCCGTCATCTGGTTGAGCGTGAGGGTGCCGGTCTTGTCGGAGTTGAGCGCGGAGGTCGAGCCGAGCGTCTCGACCGAGCGCAGGCGCTTCATGATCGCGCCGGCCGTCGGCGAGCGTCTGCGAGCCCTTCGACAGGATGGCCGTGACGACCGCCGGGAGCGCCGTCGGGATGGCCGCCACCGCGAACGCGACCGCGCTCAGGAACAGCTCCTGGAGCTGGACGCCGCGGTACAGGCCGAGGCCGATCGAGATCGACGAGCGCGATGCCGGCGATGACGAGGATCTGGTTCGTCAGCGCGTCGAGCTGCTTGGTCAGCGGGGTCTTCTCGACCGCGGTGGCCTGGAGCATGCCGCTGATGTGGCCGACCTCGGTCGCCATCCCCGTGGTCGACGACGAGGATCGTGCCGGCGCCGCGGGTGACCTGGCAGTTCATGAACGCCATGTCCACGCGGTCGCCGAGGGCGGCGTCGGCGGCGACCGCGTCCACCTGCTTGGGCGTGGGGACGCTCTCGCCGGTGAGCGCGGACTCGTCGATCTCGAGGGTCGCCGCGGTCAGGATGCGGGCGTCGGCCGGGACGAGGTCGCCCGCCTCGATGTTGACGATGTCGCCCGGGACGAGCTCGTCCATCGGGATCTCGACGAGCTCGCCGTTCGCGCCGGACCTTCGCCTTGACGACCATCATCCTCTGGAGGGCCGAGGCGCTCGCCTCCGCCTTGCCCTCCTGGTTCATCGCCATCCAGGCGTTGAACAGGGTGAGCAGGATCAGGAAGACGCCGGTGTAGAACTGGCCGGGCAGGAACAGGCAGACGATGCCCGCGACGAGGAGCACGATCTGCATCGGGTCCGCGTACTGGCGGGTGAACGGCTGCCAGCGCGACGCCTTCTTCGCCTCGGCGAACGTGTTCTTCCCGTACTTCGCGCGCCGGGCGTCGGCCTCGGCCGACGTCAGGCCGACGGCCGGATCGACCTCGAGGCGGCTCGCGGCCTCGTCCGGCGTCAGCGCGTACCAGGCGACGTCCGGCGCGGCCGGCGGCGGCGCCGGCCGACGGCGCCGGTCGGCGCGGTCATGACTTCTTCCCCTTCTTCGGCCTTCTTCCGGCCTTCGCGGCCTTCCGGCGGCCTTCGCCGCGAGCTCGACCTCGATCGGGTCCGGCGCGGCGCCCTGCGGGCGCCTGGCGCCTCGAGGTCGACCTTGGCCGCCTGCGAGGGCGTCGCGGGCCTCCTTCGAGACCTTCGGGAACCGCGGGTCGATCTCGATGAGGGTGTGGGCGAGGACGCCGGCCGCGGCGACCCGGGCGAACGGCTTGTCGTCGGCCGGGATGACGTACCACGGCGCCCACGTCGTGCTCGTGTTGCGACAGGACCTCGCTGAACGCCTTCTGGTAGTCGTCCCAGAACGGCGCGCTCCTTGGCGTCGTTGGCGCTGAACTTCCAGTTCTTGTCGGGCTCGTCGATGCGGGCCAGGAACCGGCGGCGCTGCTCCTCCTTGCTGACGTTGAGGAAGAGCTTGACGAACCGGTAGCCCTGGTCGGTCAGGTAGTGCTCCCAGTCGTTGATCTCGCGGAAGCGCCGCTTCCAGATGCCGCGGTCCTTGAGCTTCGGCGGGCAGCTTCTGGCCGGCCAGGATCTGCGGGTGGACCCGGACGACGAGGACCTCCTCGTAGTAGGAGCGGTTGAAGATGCCGATGTTGCCGCGCTCGGGCAGCCGCTTCTGCGTAGCGCCACAGGTAGTCGTGGTCGAGGTCCTCGCTCGACGGGATCTTGAAGCTGCTGACCTGGACGCCCTGCGGGTTGACGCCGCTCATGACGTGGCGGATCGTGCCGTCCTTGCCGGCGGCGTCCATCGCCTGGAGGACCATCGACGCACGCCGTAGGTGTCCTGGGCGGCGAGGCGCATCTGGTACTCGGCGAGCAGCTCGACGCCCTCGCGCAGGATCTGCCTTCGCCTCCTGGCCTTGACCTGCGCGCGTCCCGGCCGGGTCGAAGTCGTGCGGCAGGCGGACCCGCCGGCCGGGCTCGACGCGGAACGGCTCGATGAACTCGGCGATCCGCTTCGGTCCGAGGTCGGCCATGACGGGTGGTCCTTTCAGTGGGCGACGGCGGCCACGGTCGTCAGGGGACCCATGCCGGCCCGACGATCAGGCGATGACCATGCAGGATCGAGGAGCTGCGTCCCTGAGCGCTGTCGCCCTGGGCTTGGCCGGCCCAAGGCGTGACAAACGGCACTGGTCGCTTCATCCTCAGTCGGGCACCCTCGTGAATGAGGAAGCCTGCCCGGGGCGCGACAGATGAACGCCCCGCCATGGTGTCTCGCGCCGATGGAAGGAGTCAACGATCGCAGACCGATTGACCTGCCTGTCGCCACTGAGCGTCAGGAATCCTCCGTCAGCCCGCTCGCTCAAGGCGCCATCGCAGCCATAAAAGAGGGAACTCGGATGAAGAACCCACCCATCCTCATCTCCGTCATCGGCTTCTTCGCCGTCCTCGCCGGCTTCGGCTGGCTGTTCCTCGGCCTGCGGATCGTCGGCTTCGACTGGTTCGGCGCGCTGGGCGACCTGCCGGCCCTCGAGCAGACCGGCCTGTGGGGCTGGCTCGCGATCGGCGCCGGCGTCCTCTGGCTCGCCGTCGGCGTCGGCCTCTGGTCGACTGCAGGCCTGGGCCTGGATGTTCTCCATGATCGTCGCCGGCCTGGCGCTGTTCGGGGCGTTCCTGTACTTCGTCAAGTACCCGGGGACCGGCATCGGCTTCGGCATGTCGCTCATGCCGCTGATGATCATCTGGTACCTCAACAGCGCCGAGGTCAAGAGCGCCTTCGGCCTCGACACCCGCCGGCCGCCTGACCACCGGGCGACCGCGGTGTCGCCCTTGCCACAAGACGCCCCAGCCCGGTTTCCGGACTGGGGCGTTCGTCTTGGTCACGGCCGACCGTCCCGACCGTGGCGATATCATCAGGTGGACGACTGCCAGGAACCAACGGCATCGGTGGACACGACCATCTGCCACCGGCGCCGCGAACGATGAGGGAGACGACCAATGGCTAAGTCGATGACCAACGTGCTGGTCGCCGGATACCGCGACGTCGACGCGGCGGCGAACGAGTTCGACGCTCTGATCGCCCGGGTCAAGGCGAAGAAGGTCAGGATCGAGGGGTCATCCTCGTCAGCCACGACAAGGACGGCGACGTCGTCCGTCCAGCAGACCGGCGACAACCTCGGCCGCAACGGGGCCGGGTGGGGCGGCGCCGTCGGCTTCCTCGTCGGCCTGGCGGCGCCGCCGCTGCTCGCGGCGACCGTCGTCGGCGCCGCCGGCCGGCGGCTCGTCGGCAAGTTCGCCGAACCACAAGGTGGAGAGCGGCCTCCACGACAAGCTCGGCGAGGCCATGCAAGCCCGGCACGGCCGCCATCATCGCGATGTTCGACGACGACGCAGCGCCTGGCCGTCGAGCGGGCCCTGCCCGGCATCGCCTGCGAAGTCCGTCGTCGCAGACGGACAAGAAGGGCGACCGCGGCGCTCAAGGACTCGCTCGCCGAGGCGATGGGCAAGTTCAACCCGGACCGCACCGTGCTGCCGATCCCCGACCGGACCTTCGGCGGCGTGGCCGGGCCGGACGCTCAAGGACTCGGTCGCCGACTGGTCGATGATCCCCGGGCCCGAAGGCGCCCGAGGGCGCCCCCAACGTGCTCGCTCGTCCTCATCGACGACGCCGGCTTCGGCGCCATCGACACGTTCGGCGGCCCGGTCAGCACGCCGGCCTTCACCCGCGTCCAGCAGATGGGCCTCACCTACAACCGCTTCCACGTCACGGCGGTCTGCTCGCCGACGCGCGCCGCGCTGCTCACCGGCCGCAACCAGCACCGCGTCGGCTTCGGCTCGATCGCCGAGTACCCCGGGCCCGTTCCCCGGCTACACGGCCACCAAGCCGCAGGAGCTGCGCCGGCCTGCCCGCGCATCCTCAAGGAGAACGGCTACGTCACCGGCGGCTTCGGCAAGTGGCACCTCACGCCGGACAACGTCCAGGGCGCGGCCGGTCCGTTCGACCACTGGCCCAAGTCCTGGGGCTTCGACCACTGGTGGGGCTTCCTCTCGCGGCGCCGCCGGCCAGTACGACCCGATCATCACGCAGGACGACTGCGACCATCGGCGTGCCCGAGGGCAAGGACGGCAAGCCGTACTACTTCCCCGACGACATCACCGACAAGGCCGTCGAGTGGCTGCACGCGGTCCGCGCCCAGGACGCCGCACAAGCCCTGGATGATGTTCTACTCGACCGGCTGCGCCCACGCCCCGCACCACGTCGCCCACGAGTGGGCGGACAAGTACAAGGGCACAGTTCGACGACGGCTGGGACGCGCTGCGCGAGCGGACCCTCGCGCGCCAGAAGGAGCTGGGCATCGTCCCGCAGGACACCGAGCTCACCGAGCGCCCCGACGTCTTCCCGGCCTGGGACTCGCTCGACCGACAGCGCAGAAGAAGCTCTACGTCCGCCAGATGGAGGTCTACGCCGGCTACCAGGAGAACGCCGACTGGAACGTCGGCCGCCTGCTCGACGCGATCGAGGAGATGGGCGACCTCGACAACACGCTCGTCTTCTACATCTGGGGCGACAACGGCGCCAGCATGGAGGGCACGACCACCGGCTCGTTCAACGAGCTGACGTTCCTCAACGGCCTCGTGCTCGACGCCGACCAGCAGCTCGCGCTCATCGAGCAGTACGGCGGCATCGAGGCGCTCGGCGGCGATCCACACCGCGCCGCACGTCGCGGCGGCCTGGGCGCACGCCATGCAACACCCCGTTCCAGTGGGGCAAGCAGACCGCCAGCCACCTCGGCGGCACCCGCGACCCGATGGTCGTCGCCTGGCCGAGCCGGCATCAAGCCGGACTCGGCGATGCGCGCCCAGTTCACCCACGTCATCGACGTCGGCCCGACCATCCTGGAGGCGGCCGGCATCCCCGAGCCCAAGACCGTCGACGGCATCGCGCAGGAGCCGATGGACGGCACCAGCTTCCTGTACACGTTCGACGACGCGACGGCGCCCGAGCGGCACACCACGCAGTACTTCGAGATGTTCGGCAGCCGCGGCATGTACAAGGACGGCTGGTGGGCGGCCTCGCGGCCCGACCGCCTCCCGTGGGACGTGTCGCCGGCGACGCTCGCCGCAGTTCGGCCCGGACGCCGACTGGGACCCGGACCGGGACGTCGGCTGGGAGCTGTACGACCTGACCGACCGACTTCTCCCAGGCGCATGACATCGCCGCCGCAGCACCCGGACAAGGTCCAGGAGCTCCAGGAGCTGTGGTGGAGGAGGCCGAGCGCAACCGGGTGCTGCCGCTCATGGGCGGCCTGTCGGTGATCTACGGCATCCTGCCGCCGCTGCCGACCGTCACCCGGTTCACGTTCGCCGGCGACGTGCAGAACATCCAGCGCGGCATGATCGCCGCGCATCCAGGGCCGCTCCTACGCGATCGAGGCCGAGCGTCCACGTGCCCGACGGGCGGCGCCGAGGGCGTCATCGTCGCCAACGCCGACTTCATCGGCGGCTATCGCGCTGTGGGTCGACGAGCACGGGCCTGCTGCACCACACGTACTCGTTCCTGGGCGTCGAGACGTACAAGCAGGTCTCCAGCGAGCCGATCCCGACCGGCGACGTCACGCTGAAGATGCTCTTCGAGGCCGACGAGCCCAAGCCGGGCACCGGCGGCAACGTGACGCTGTGGGCCGACGACAGGCAGATCGGCGAGGGCCGGCTGGACCACACGGTGCCCATCGCCTTCACGCAGCTACTCGGGCATGGACATCGGCCGCGACAACGGCCTCGTCGTCGACCTCGCCTACGAGGACAAGGCGCCGTACGCCTTCACGGGCACGGTGAAGAACGTCGTCTTCGACCTCCACCCGGTCTCCGGACGAGGACGCGAAGTCCCTGCACGAACACGCTGCCGCACAGGCCGTCGCGGGCGGGCGCCGCCGGATAGCGACCGGTCGACGAAGCGGACGACGCCGCAGCCGCGTGATCCGGGTCGGGCGACGCACCTTCGAAGGAGGACGCGATGGACGAGATCTTCACATCGGTCGGGCCGGCGCTCGAGTCCAAGATCGGGGCGTTCCGCAAGAAGCACCGACTACCCGGTATCGCCGCCGGCCTGGCGACACGGGACGGGCTCCGCTGGTGGCACGCCTCCGGCTTCGCCGATCTCGCGACCGGGCGGCGAGCGGATCAGCGGACCCTCTACCGGGTCGCCTCGATCAGCAAGACGATCACCGCCACGGCGGTCATGCAGCTCAGGGACGAGGGACTGCTTGGCCTCGACGATCCGGCGGTTCGCCACGTGCCGGAGCTCGCGGCGATCAAGGATCCGTTCGGTTCCATCGAGGACCTGACGATCCGGCGGCTCCTCATGCACACATCCGGCCTCCAGGGCGAGGTGCCGTGGCAGGACCTTGAACGGATGTGGCTGTACCGGTCCGAGGAGCTGCTGGGGGTCCTCCACCTCGCGCGGGTCGTGACCCCGCCGGAGGTCGACCACAAGTACTCCAACCTGGCCTTCGAGCTGCTCGGGCACGTCATCGAGCGGGTCTCCGGCCGACCGTTCACGGAGTACGTGCGCGCGTCGGTGCTGGATCCGCTGGGGATGGCCGACACGGTCTGGGATCCCGACGAAGGACAGGTGGCACGGAAGGCCGTCGGCTACGACGCTCGAAACCACGACGACTCGCCGCCCGTGGCACGCGACATGCCCTCGGACGTCTTCGTCGCCGACGGCGGCCTGTGGTCCACGCTCGAGGACCTCGGGCGGTGGATCGGGCAGCAGCTCCGGTCCGATGCGGCGCTGGAGCGTGGCGAGGGCCAGGTCCTGCGCGGCGCGACCCTCACCGAGATGCATCGCCCGTCCTTCGTCTCGGATGCGGACTGGAAGGAGGCCCAGGGCCTGTGCTGGTACGGGACGCGATCGGGTGAGACGATCCTCATCGGCCACGGGGGTGCCCTGTGGGGGTTCATCACCAACATCTCGTTCTCGCCGTCCGGCAAGGTCGGGGCGATCGTCCTGCTGAACGGGATCGGCGGCGGCGTCCAAGCTGGCGCGCGAGCTCATGGAGGTCGTCCTGCCGGCGGTCAGCGAGGCGGACGACCGCGCGGAGGTCCCGCCGTTCACCCCGCTGCCGGACGCTTGGCGCGAACTGCTCGGCGTCTACCGGGACCCGGAATTCGGCGGCGAGTTCATCGTCGAGTGGCGCGATGGGAAGCTCGTCCTGGTCGACGACGATCCCGACAAGCCGAACCACGACCTGGAGCCGACCGACGATCCGCTGGCCTTCACGATGCGCGGCGGCCGACCCGGCGGCGAGCCGCTCGTCTTCTCGCGCGGCCCGGACGGCCGCATCGACCGCTGCAACGGCAGCGGCTATCCGGCGATGCGGGTCGACCTGCTCCACCCGCCCACCTGGCTCTGACGCTCGTGATCCGGCGGGCGCGGAGGCACTCCCCGTCCGCCCACGCTCATAGAGGGGTCACGCCCGGTTCGTAGACGAGGGTGCCACCGTCGGCCAGGGTGATCGTCAGCGACGCCGCCATCCACGGTGTAGCTCGCGGCGTCGGTCAGGGCGAGGATGTACAGGTCGGACAGCGATCCGTCCGGCAGGCGACGGTCGTGGACGGACCGGGCGTCATGGTCAGGCCGCCGGAGGCTGTCGCGACCCAGGCACCCGCCACCCGGTTGCAGTCCGCGACCGCCGCGAAGGTCCCGCCGGTGGCGAAGGCCACCGTGTACTTCGGTCGCTCGGGAACGGGCACCACCGCCTGGAAGGCGGGGTTCACCTGCGTGATCGCGGTGAGCTGCCAGTTCGGGCCGACGAGGTCCGCGCCCGGGCACGGGGGTCGGGGTGGGCTTGGGTGTCGGCGCCGGGGTCGGCTTGGCGGTGGGCGCCGCGTCGGCTTCGCGGTCGGCTTGGCGGTCGGGCCGGCCGTCGGCTTCGCGGTCGCGGTGGCGCTCGGCCTGGGCGTGGGGCTCGGGCTGGCGGTCGGCGTGGGCTTGGGGTCGGGCTGGCGGTCGGCGTCGGCGCGGGGGTCGCCACGACCGCGGTCGAGGCGGATGCCGATGGCACCGGAGCTCCGGTGCCGGCCACGAAGCCGAGCGTTCCGCCGCCCTGGAGCTTGAGGGTCAACTCGCCGTCTGCGATCGCGAAGTTCGTCACGTTGGACAGCGCATGGACGAAGAGCCCGCCCATCGAGCCTTCCGGGCAGAGCGCCAGGGTGGACGAACCCACGGTGATGGTCATCTCGTCCGAGCCGCGGGTGGTGTACGTGCCGGCCACGGCATTGCAGTCGGCCGTGCCGGCGAACGTCCCACCGTCGGCGAACCTGATCGTGTACTTGCCCTGGTCCTCGGGTGGCACCACAGCCTGGAACGCCGGGGTCTGCTCGGTCATCGCGGTCAGCTGCCAGTCGGTGTCGACCAGGCCGTCCGTCGCGTTCGACCCGCATCCGGCCAGGATGGCGGTCATGGCGATGGCGAGCAGGGTCAGGGTGAAGGTACGCATCGGGCCTCTCTCTGATCGGCGGGAATCACGCCGGTGGTGGGTCGTCGGCGGATTCTAGTGGCAGGTCCGCACTCGAATGTCAGGCGCGGCAGCCAACGCGGATCCAGGGAGGACGGGTCGGACCGTATCATCCGTGGACTCCCATCGAGGGGACCAGACGGTCGGTGAAGTCACACCAGCGACTCCAGGTCCATCGCGTCGTGGACGTCCCGCTCAAGGAGGTCTCGGGCGTCTGCCTTCGCCGTGGACGCGACGACGAGATGGCGCTGGTCGCCATCGGCGATCGGACCGCCCTCGCTGCATGGGTCGTGCTCCCCCATGAGGACATGGGCGAACTCCACTGGGAGACGGCCGACGTCGCTCGACTGGAGGGCTCACGACTCCCGGAGCACGACCCGCAGATCGAGGCCGTGTGCGCCGATGGCGCTGGACGTGTCCTCCTCCTGCAGGAGGCGCCGCCACGGGTCGAACTCATCGACCCGGCGGCCCGCCGCGTCGTCGCCTCGGTGGACCTGAGATCCCGGGCGACGACGACCTCGCCGGCGTGGGCGGACCCGGAAGGCTCGCGGGGCGAAGGTGCCGTGTTCCTGCCGGGCGGCCACCTGCTGGTCGCCAAGGAGAAGGACCCGCCGGCGCTGATCGAGTTCGGGCCACCGGGGCCACGTCCGCCGGGCTCGGCCCGGGGCGGCGCACTGCCGCCGGGTACCGGTTGGGCGATCGAGGAGGGCGACCACAGGTACGTGGCACTGGCGATCTGGCGGCCGGACAAGGCACTTGCGAAAGCGTGCGCGGACTTCAGCGATCTCGAAGTCGGGCCGGACGGCCACCTGTACCTCCTCAGCGACAAGTCGGCCTCGATCGCGCGCCTGGATGACCTCCCCGCAGGTGGCGGCGTGGCGACCGCCATGGCCACGTGGCGACTCCCGCATCTCGACGGCAAGCCGGAGGGCCTTGCCTTCACCCCGAACGGCCGCGCCATCGTGGCGCTCGACACGCGCAAGGCCCGCCACAACCTGCTCCTGCTCGAGCCGCCGATCGCGGACTGATGTCCGAGACCTGGCGCCGAGCGCCGACGATCAGCGCCCGACGTCGCGGCGGCCGACCCCCCAGGCTCCGAGCGCGATACCGCCGACGGCGATGACCAGGCAGGCGACCATCCCGACCGGGTCCCAGATCCCGACCATCGGCTGGCCCAGGTGCGCGGTCAGGGCGAGCTGGTGCACCCAGTCCGGCAGCTGGAGCGCCGGCGCAAGGAGGTTGATCAGGAACGTCACGATCACGATGGCGGCCACGAGCTCCGCGGCGAGCGAGGTGCGCCAGAGCCCGCCGATGGCCACGCCGACCCCGACCATCGCCGCTGCGTAGAGGCCGAGGGCGACGGTGCCGACCATCGGGGTGACGACCTCGCTCCCGCCGACCGCCCCGCCGAGCCCGATCGCGAGCGCGTACATGACGGTCGTCAGCGCGACCGCCAGGAGCGCCGCCGACACCGCCGGCGATCGCCCAGCGCCGAGGCGTGAGCGGCGCGGTGAGCAGCATCTCCAGCCGGCCGCTGCCTTCGTCGGACGCCCACTTGCCGACGAACGTGGCCGCCGCGAATCCGGCCACGATGAGCCCCATCTCCACGAAGATGAGCTGCAGGAACCAGCCCGCGGACGTCAGGTCGACGCCGGGGAAGATGGTCTTGATCAGGTCCGCGAAGGTCGGGAACGACTTGACCAGCTCATCCGAGAACGTCCGGCTCACGGCCGCCAGGACGAAGCCGAAGATCCCGATGCCGATCCCCCAGGCGAGCGCCAGCGGCAGCTGGTCGCCGAAGGCCCGGCCGATCGGGCCACGCAGGCCGAGGGTGGCCCGCGGGAGCCCCGGGACGGGCAGCCCGGTCATGTCGCCGAGGTCGCGGCGAGCGAAGAGCTCGACCCCGACGGCGAACAGGATCACGGTCACGACGGCGACCAGCCCCAGCGACGCCCAGTCGTACTGGGTCGCCAGCGGGACGTGGTCGTAGGTCCAGTGGAACCAGGAGAGGTTCGCGATGCCCCCGAACGCCGGCACGTACGGGGCGTAGTTGCCGACCACGAACGCGAGCAGCATCGCGACGCCGGCGACACCGGCCGCACTCGCGCGGCCGACGACCGGCGCGAGCGCGAAGGCGATCGATCCCGACGATGAGGCCCATGAGGCCCACCCACAGGGCGAACCCGACCGCGGAGACCACGTCGATCTTGTCGCCCAGCGCGGCAACGCCGAAGACCGATCCGGCCACCAACGTGGAGAGCGCGAGGATCGCCATCGAGAGGGCGACCGCCGTGACGTGGGCGGCCGAGCTTCTCGAGGGCGACCCGACGCTTGCCGAACGGCGCGGCGGCGACGAAGTCGAGGCTGCCCGCGCGGGCCTCGCCGGCGAGGGTCGACGAGAGGGCGAGGATCGACCACAGCCCGGCGATGAGCGCGAAGAACGGGCCGTACTTGTAGGTGATGAAGCCGCCCATGGTGTCCACGGCGCACCGGGTTGCCGCCCATGCCCGCCATCACCGGCGGCACGGTGGTCACGAGGAGGACGATCTCCTGCCGTGCCGCCAGGGTGCCGTACGCCGTGCCGAACGCCGACCCGACGGCGAACATGAGCCCGGAGATGAGGCCGGTCATGATGATGAAGGCGAGCCGCGAGTCTCGGAGCGTCTTGCCGTAGATGCTGCCGAAGCCGTACAGGCGCCGGCGGAGGGGGATCGGTGGGAGCGACGGGAGCGGCGTCGCGCGTGGCGGCGTCCCGGCGTCAACCGCCATGACTCACCTCGACGGCCTGCTGGCCGTACTGGGCGAGGAACGTGTCCTCGAGGCTGGGCTCGCGGCTGACGAAGTCCAGCAGCTCATACCGGGAGGCCGCCTGGACCACCGGCGTGATCGCCCCGGTCACCCGCAGCCGCAGGACGTGGTCGTCCACCACCACGTCGCTCACCCCGGGCAGGGCACTGAATTCGGCGGCCGGGACCTCCCCGACGAAGCGCAGCTCGACCTGGTGGTGGGCGAGGTCGCGCAGGGCGTCGACGGTATCGACCTTGACGAGCCGGCCATCGCGGATGATCGCGACGCGTTCGCAGGTCTTCTCGACCTCGCCCAGGATGTGGGACGAGAGGAAGGTCGTGGTCCCGTTGGCGGACGCCTCCTGGAGGACGCCGAAGAAGCTCTGCTGGACCAGCGGGTCGAGGCCGGCCGTCGGCTCGTCGAGGAGCAGGAGCTCGGGCCGGTGCTGCAGGGCCGCGACCAGGCCGACCTTCTGCTTGTTCCCCTTCGAGTACTCCTTGAACTTGCGCGACGGATCGAGGTCGAAGCGCTCGATCAGCGACGCCTGGTACGCACGGTCGACACCGCCCCGAAGGGACGCGAAGTACTCCAGTGTCTGGCCGCCGGTCAGCCGGTCGTAGAGGGTGAACTCGCCCGGCAGGTAGCCGGTCCGGCGGTGGATCGCCACCGGGTCGGCGGTCGGACTCGATGCCGAAGACGCGGGCGACGCCGGACGTCGGCCGGATCAGGTCGAGCAGCGTCCGGATGGTCGTCGTCTTGCCGGCGCCGTTCGGGCCGAGGAATCCGAAGACCTCACCCTGCTCGACCACCAGATCGACATCGACGATGCCGCGGTGCGACCCGTACGACTTGGTGAGCTTCTCGGTCTCGATGATGGCGGTCATCCGGCGCTCCCCTGCGGCACCGGCGAGTGGGCTGCTCGTCTCGCCCACCCGCGCGGTGCGGAAGACGAATATATGCGTCCCGGCGTCGCGCCATGCGTCCGTCGGCAGCCCGGCCTTCCGGCAGGTCGTCTCGAGCATCTTGCGAACGCCCCAGCCCTGCTCGGTGGCGACCTCCGGCAGCAGCAGCCCGCGCCGGCCGCCTCGCTCCACGATGACCCCGTCGATCCCCGGCCGGAAGGCGGACGGATCCCGGAGCGGGACCGCCGGTCCGAGGACGGAGACGTCGATCGAGAGCGACGGGACCTCCCGTTCGGTGACCGGGCTCGAAGCGCGGGTCGTGCGCGGCGGCGCTGACCGCCGCCGAGACCACGGTCTCCCACAGCGGCACGTCGTCCGCGAGCGAGCCCACGCAGCCACGCAGCACCCCGTCCTCGTGGAGCGTCACGAACGCGGCCGACGGCGCCAGGAGGTCCGCGGGCGGATCGGGCGGCAGGAAGCCCGAGAGGTCGGCCCATCGGGACCGGCCCGACTGCCGTGGCGGCCACCACGTCACGGGCCAGTCGAAGCAGGATCGCGCCGGCTTCGGGAGCCAGCTCGACCGGCGGTGGCTGACCGTCGCACCGTGGGGAGAGCCTCGCGGGGAGTGGTCGGCGTCGCGGTCATGGGGCTGCCTCGATGGGCGTCGTCTCGTCGATGCTCGAGCGTGCGCGCATCGCCAGACGCCAACCAGTGCCGAAGGTCCGCCCAAGGTAGGGCCGGTGCGCACTCGTGCGACGCCGCGGGACGCGTCACGATGACGGTGCAACGTGGGGATCGGTATGCCCATGATCGGTACTCGGCCGCGGCGGACCCCGGGCCAGGAGATCCCATCACTGCTGGCGACGGCCCAGCCCGATGGATCCGTTCGCTGCGGCGTGTGCGCGCATCGCTGCCTGGTGCGACCCGGACCGCGTCGGGCATCTGCGGCGTCCGCGAGAACCGCGACGGGGTGCTCTACTCCACCGCGTACGGCGCCGCGGTCGCGGTGGCCGTGGACCCCATCGAGAAGAAGCCGCTCTTCCACGTCGCGCCCGGCACGCAGGCCTACTCGCTCGCGACCGCCGGCTGCCCGTTCCACTGCGTCTTCTGCCAGAACTGGGAGATCGCCCAGGGACCCAGGCTCGGCGAGCGGCCGCCCGCCCGATCCCTCCCACCGGAGCGCGCCGTCGCCGAGGCGCTGGAGCTGGGCGCGGGCTCGATCGCCTACACCTACGTCGAGCCGACGATCTTCCTCGAGTACGCCCTCGCGATCGCCCGGCCCGCGCGGGCCGCCGGCCTGCTCAACCTGTTCATCACCGATGGCTACGCGACGCCCGAGGCGATCGGCCTCCTGGCCACCGTCCTCGACGCCGCGAACGTCGACCTGAAGTCGTTCGACGACGCGTTCTACCGCCGTCGCTGCGGCGCGCGTCTCGCCCACGTCCTCGAGGCGCTCGAGGGCTACCGCCGTGCCGGCGTCTGGCTGGAGGTGACGACGCTGGTCATCCCGGGCGAGAACGACGACCCGGGCGAGCTGCGCGAGCTGACCGCCTGGCTGGTCACGCACCTCGGACCCGACACGCCCTGGCACGTCAGCCGCTTCTACCCGGCGTTCCGCATGATGGACCGCCCTCCGACGCCGCTGGCCACGCTCCGGCGCGCCGCGGAGATCGGCCGGGAGGCCGGCCTGCGCTACGTCTACGTCGGCAACGCGCCCGAGCTGGCCATGGAGGACACGCGCTGCACGGGCTGCGGCGCCCTGCTCATCGCCAGGCGCGGGTACCGCGTGGAGCGGCGACTGACCGACGACGGGGCCTGCCCGGCATGCGGCCTCGGACTGCCCGGCCGCGCGCTCGGAGTGGGTGCCGAACGAGGGACGGTCCTGTGCGGATGACGGGCTCCAAGGGGCCAGGCACGGGTCGGCCGGGGCTGGACCCGGCGTCCCTGGGGCGGCCCCCGGCCGTGGCCGGCAGCTTCTACCCGGACGATCCGGACGACCTGGCGGAGCTCGTGGACGGCCTGCTGGCGGCCGCCCGCCCGCCCGGGGATGCGGTCGCCGCGACGCCGCCGGGCCGGACTCGCCGGCATCCTGGTGCCGCACGCCGGGCTGGTCTACAGCGGCTCGTGGCGGCCGTCGCGTGGCGGCTCGCGGCGAACGCCGCACCCACCACCCTCGTGCTGCTCGGCACGAACCACCGCGCCGGGTGGCTGCACGGCGTCGGCGTCTGGGATGCCGGTCCCTGGCGGACCCCGCTCGGAGCCGTCGAGGTCGACGACGGCCTCGCCGCAGAGATCGTCGCCCTGGGTCCGCCGTTCACGGTCGATCGCGATGCGCACCGGTCCGAGCACTCGCTCGAGGTCCAGCTCCCGTTCGTCGCACGCGCCATGCCCGGCACGCGGATCGTGCCGCTCGCCGTCAGCTGCCGGCCGTGGGGAGCTCGCGCTTGAGGCCGGAGCGCGCCTTGGGAGCCCTGCTGGCCGATCGCCGCGGCGCCGGTGAACGGATCTGCCTGGTCATCAGCACGGACATGGCGCACTACCCGCCGGCCGGCGGTCGCGTCCCGGGTCACCGAGGAGCTGGCGCCGTTCATCCTGGGGCTGGAGCCGGCCGACCTCGCCCGTCACGAGGCGGAGCATCTCCCATGGCGGCGGCGCCGGCATGGCCTGCGGGATGTGTGGGATCGAGCCGGCCGTCCTCGGTCTCGCGGCGCTCCGCGCGATGGGCGTGGAGCGCGGCATCCGCCTGGCGGCGGCCACCTCGGCCGATGTCGGCGGCCCGTCCGATCGGACGGTCGGCTACTTCGCGGCGGCGTTCCCGGGCTGACGTTGCGTTCCGGGCTCCGGACCGATGGCAGGCCCCGCGCCTGGCAAGCTCCGATCCTGTCATACGTGCATCAGGTGGTCGTTAGGCGGACAAGATCGGCGATCGGACCGGGCGCTGCGCATCGTTATGCACAGGGCGCGGATGATCCCGCACGATCGAGGTGCATAGCTGGCTGGTCATGCATCGTCGGCCCGGCCGCCGTCATCGATCGTCGCCTAGTGTGCACCTGGTGGTCGTTTGACAGAAAACCGGTCGATGGCCCCCGCCTCGCCCCGCCTCGCCCCGCCCGCCGCCCCCGCCTCGCCCCGCCTCGGCTGCGACTCCCGGACGGGTCAGCCCAGAGCCACCCCGTCCAGGTCGGCAGACGGCTTGACGTCCGGCAGACGCATCATGCGGAACGAGTTGAGGAAGCCGAGCAGGCAGGCGAGGATCGGCACCAGCATCGCGACCTGGAGCGCCAGGTCGCCTGCCTCGCTGTTGATCCGGATGACCTCCTGCTGGATCTCGTCGGGTTGGTCGGCCAGCAGCAGCTCGAGCTGCGACGTGCTCACGAACTCGGCGTTCTCGTCCAGCACGCGGACGATCTGCTCCTGATCAGCCGGCGGGATCACGGTACTCGCCAGGGTCATGCTGATGAAGCTCGCCGACAAGGCAGCCAGCAAGAGGCCGCCGGCGAACGCCAGTCCGAACGACAGCCCAAAGGACTGGCCGGCGGAGTTGACCCCGGCCGCCTCGCTGACCCGCTCCTCCTCGATGGGAGCCAGGATGTAGTTGTTGAGTTGCGACACCAGCAGGCCGAGACCCGTCCCGGCGATCAGCAGCGGGACCAGGAGCGCCAGCCCGGACTGGCCGCGGGGGATCACCGGGACGATCAGCGCCATCCCGACGAGCGCGAGCAGGAAGCCTAACCGGATGAGGCTGCTCGGGCGTCGGTTTCCGGCCCGCTTCCCCGCCAGCACCGCGACGGCGAACATGGTGAGCGAGAGCGGTGCCATGGACAGGCCCGACTGCATCGCGTTGTACTCGAGCGTCACCTGCAGGTAGAGGGGGATGGCGATCATCGCGCCACCAAGGGTGATCTGCTGGAGGACCATCGAGGGCACGCCGACCCGGAAGTGCGGGACCTTGAACAGGTCCGGATCGAGCAGAGCCACCTTGCCTTCACGCTTGCGCTTGCGCAGCCACCAGGCGAGCGAAGCCAACCCGACGAACCCGATCGCCGTGATCAGCAGGACGTACTGGCCTCCCTCCTGCCAGACCAGGATCCCGAGCACGATGCCGCCCATCCCGACGATGGACAGACCGGCGCCGACGGCGTCGATCTTGCGCACACCCGTGTACACGACGTCGCGCACCAACTTGATGTTGGCGAGCACGATGGCGATGATGACGGCCTCCATCAGGAAGCCCACGCGCCACGACAGGTAGGTCGTGACGAAGCCTCCGATCAGCGGCCCGATGGCCGCACCGACCGCCGCGGACGCCCCGACCAGGGCGTAGGTCCGCTTCATCGCGGCGCCTTCGAAGTTGCCGTGGATCAGGGACTGCATGGCGGGCAGCAGGAGCGAGGCACCCAGGCCACCGATGATCGCCCAGAAGATGATGACGGCGGTCATGCTCTGGGCGAGCGTCATCGCGATGGCGCCGGTCGCATACGCCAGCAGGCCGATGATGTAGGCACGCTTGCGGCCGATGAGGTCGCCGACCTTGCTGCTCATCAGGATGAACGCCGCAGACACGAGCGCCTCGATCGCGATCGCGGACTGGACGCTGCTGACCGACGTATCGAGATCGGCAGCCACGGCCGTGATCGACACGTTCATGATCGAGGTGTCGACCACGAGGACGAACATCGCCGCAGCCAACAGGAGCGGCAGCCTCGGGCTGGCCGTTTCCCCGCCGGCGGAGGCAGGACTCGTGACGTCAGTCATCGTGTCACAACCATAGCGGAACGGATGGCTCGCCAGCTGCCTGGGTGATCTACCCCTCGGCGCCCAGGTAGGCGATGACCGCCAGCACGCGGCGATGATCGTTCTCCGAGTCGGGCAGGTCGAGCTTGCCGAAGATGTTGGTGATGTGCTTCTCGGCGGCGCCCTCGCTGATCCCGAGGGCCGCGGCGATGCCGACGTTCGTCCGCCCCTCGGCCATCGCGCCGAGGACCTCGCGCTCGCGCGGCGTGAGCGCCGTGAGGCGGTCGTCCGTGCCGGCGCCGGACCATGAGCTGGGCCACGACCTCCGGGTCGAGCGCGGTCCCACCCGCGGCCACCCGGCGGAGTGCCTCCATGAAGTCCCGGACGTCGGCGACCCGGTCCTTCAGCAGGTAGCCCACGCCGCCCGCTCCTTCGGCAAGGAGCTCGCTGGCGTACTGCCGCTCGACGTACTGGCTCAGGACGAGGACCGGCGAACCCGGCACGCGCCGGCGGGCCTCGATCGCGGCGCGCAGTCCCTCGTCCTGCTGGGTGGGGGGCATGCGCACGTCCACGACGGACACATCCGGGCGATGCTCCACGACCGCCTGCACGAACGACGGCACCGTCGCCGACCGCGGCCACCACGACCGCGCCGGAATCCTCGATGAGCCGGACGAGGCCCTCGCGCAGCAGCACGAAGTCCTCGGCGATCACCACCCGCAGCCCTGGACCGTTCACCAGTCGATGATGCACCGCTGCGTGCCGCTCGGCACGCCGATCGATACGCGCCGTACGGGCCGGGCGGTGGGGCTAGCCCCACCCCGAAGACGCCGGCTGGCCGGATTGGATCGCGGCGTCGATCGAGCGTAGCTTCGACATGGACGACACGATCCATCCAGCGAACACCGGACGAGTCCGGACATCCCGAAAGGGGACATCGATGAAACGACTTCTCGTCATGGCGGCCACGGTCGCCTTCCTCCTGGGCCTCGGCGCCCCCGCCGTCCTCGCCGCCGAGCCCGTCGCGGACTCGGGCAGCGTGCTCGTGTCGGTCAACCGAGCCGTGGACATCCCGGCCGGCGATCATCTCGACGCCCTCGTCGTCATCGGCGGAGACGCCCGGATCAGCGGCGACGTCACCTCGATCGTGGTCGTCCGCGGCACCGCGACCCTCGCGGGCGCCACGACCGAGTCGCTGGTGGTCGTCAACGGCAGCGCCGACCTGCAGGCCGGGACGACCGTGTCCGGGGACGTCCGGACGCTCGACGGGTCCGTGACCCAGGCGCCGGACACCACCGTCGGCCGGAACGGTGAAGACCCTCGACGGGGACCTCGCCGCGTTCGGCATCATGCTCATCCCGGCGTTCATCCTGCTCTTCCTCGGGCTCGGGCTGGCCGCGGTGGCGGCCGCCCTCCTCGTGGCCGCGTTCGGCGCACGCCAGGTCCGCTCGGCCGAGTCGCTCATCAGCCGGGAGCCCGGCCCCGTGCTCCTCGTCGGGATCGCCGGTTCCGTCGTGCTGCCGCTGCTCGCGATCCTGCTCATGGTGACGGTCGTCGGCGCGCCGATCGGCTTCGCCTGCTGTTCTTCCTGCTGCCGGCGCTCGCGTTCCTCGCCTGGATCGTGGCCGCGATCTGGATCGGCGACTGGATCGTGGCCCGGCTGCGCGGGACTCCGGAATCCGACCGCCCGTATCTCGCCGCGGTCGTGGGTGTCATCACCCTCGCGGTCGCCGGCATCCTCCCCTTCGTCGGTGCGATCGCCACCCTGTTCGGCTTCGGGGCGCTGCTGCTGGCGGCCTGGCGGGTCCTGCGCCACCAGGCGATCGGCACCCGTCGAGACCGGCGTCGGCGCAGACGGCCGCAAGCGCAAGCTGACCGCGCCGGTCCGGGTGATACGGTCGGTGCGATGAGCGGCAGCCCCGGCAACCCGTGGATGGCCGGGCGCGATCGGCGGCCGGGGCGCGAGCCGGCCACGGGTCCCGGGCGCGGCCCGGATCTCGTCCGCTCATTCGTGCGGTCGCCGCTCGAGGCGGCGACCTGGCGGGCGACGATGGCGATCCTGCTGGGACTCGCCATCGCCGTCCTGTCGATCTCCGCGCTGAGCGCCTGCTTCTCGGCCGGTGGCTCGCTCCTCATCTGGCTCGTGGGGATCCCGATCATCGGGCTGGGCATCGAGCTGTCGCGGGTCTTCGCCCGGGTCGAGCGCTGGCGGATGACGGCGGTCGACGGGCGTGCCGCTGGTGCCGCACCCGTACCGCCCGTTCGACGGTCCGCCGCGCGGGCCGTACGGGGTCTGGCTCCGGGCGTATGCCGAGACCCAGTTCCTCGACGCGAACCGGTGGCGGGACGTGATCTACGTCCTGGTGCTGTTCCCGCTCGCGATCCTCGAGTTCACGATCGTCGTCGGCCTGTGGGCGTCGGCCATCGGCCTCCTGGCGTCGCCGCTCGTCGTGCTGGGGCTGCAGTCGCTCGGCTTCGACCTGTTCCGCGACGGGATCCCGGCCGCCTGGGCGTGGGCGCTGGTCCTCGCGGTGCTCGTCGGCCTCGTCCTCGTCCCGGTCGCGGCCTCCGCCGCGCGCGGGCTGATGATCCTGCACCGCGCGGTCGTCGAAGGGCTCCTGTGCGTCGACCCGACCGAGGCGCTGCGCCAGGACGTGGAGCGCCTGCGGGGAAGCCGGTCGGCCGCCATCGAGCTGGAGGCGAGCGAGCTGCGGCGCATCGAGCGCGACCTGCACGACGGCGCGCAGCAGCGCCTCGTCGCGCTGGCGATCGACCTGAGCCTGGCCGAGGACCGCATCGAGACCGACCCGGCGTCGGCGAGGACGCTCGTCGCCGGCGCCCGCAGCCAGGCCCGCCTCGCGCTCGCGGAGATCCGCGACCTCGTCCGCGGGACCGCACCGGCGATCCTGGTCGACCGCGGCCTCGTCGCCGCGCTCGGGGCGGTGGCCGGCGGCTGCCCCGTGCCGACGGTCCTCGACAGCACGCTCGATCCCGGCGAGCGGCTTTCCCCGGCCGTCGAGCGAGCCGCCTACTTCGTGGTCGCCGAGGCGCTCGCCAACGTGGCCAAGCACAGCTCCGCGAGTCGCTGCGAGGTCAGCCTGCGCCATGAACCCACCGAGCTGGTCGTGGCGGTCCGCGATGACGGCGTCGGCGGCGCGACATCGACGCCGGGCGGCGGCCTCGCCGGCCTGCGCGACCGCGTCGAGGCACTCGATGGCTCACTGACGCTGTCGAGCCCGCCCGGCGGACCGACCATCGTGCGCGTCGTCCTGCCGGTCAGCTGACCGCGGACGGAGCCCGAACCGCCGCTGCAGTACCTCGTGACCGCGTGCCACAATGCCTCAGCGGCGTGTCCCCAGCGGCCGCTCGCCGCCCCGCGACCCCTCCCCTCATCGCGACGCTCCGGAGGCCCGGGTGATCTGCTCGAACTGCGGGACCGAGAACGAGCCGGGACGCAAGTTCTGCGGCGAATGTGCGACTCGACTCGCCGCCGTCTGCCCGTCCTGCGGCGCACCGAACGCCCCGACGGCCAAGTTCTGCGGCGAGTGCGCGACGCCGCTCGTCGCCGGGGCCGTCCCGGCCGCGCGTCCGACCGCCGGGCGCGAGACCGCTCACCCGCAGAGTCCTGCCGGTGGCTCGGCCCCGGTCGCCGAGCGCCGCCTGGTCTGATCCTGTTCGCCGACCTGGTCGGCTTCACGACCCTGGCCGAGGGCGCGACGCGGAGGACACCCGCGAGCTGCTGTCGCGCTACTTCGACCTGTCGCGCGACGTCATCGGCCGCTACGGCGGGACGGTCGAGAAGTTCATCGGCGACGCGGTCATGGCGGTCTGGGGCGCGCCGATCGCCCACGAGGACGACGCCGAGCGGGCCGTCCGGGCCGCCCTCGAGCTCGTCGACGCGGTCCGGACGCTGGGGCCCGGGATCGCGGCCCGGGCCGGCGTCCTGACCGGCGAGGCGGCGGTCACGATCGGCGCCACGAACCAGGGGATGGTCGCCGGCGACCTCGTCAACACCGCCAGCCGGCTCCAGTCGGTCGCGGCGCCCGGGACCGTCCTGGTCGGCGAGGCGACCCAGCGAGCCGCGTCGCGGGCGATCGCCTTCGAGGAGGCCGGCGAGCAGACGCTCAAGGGCAAGACCAGCCCGGTCCCCGCCTGGCGCGCCCTCCGCGTCGTCGCCGAGCGCGGCGGCCGCGAGCCGGGCCGAGACGCTCGAGGCCCCGTTCGTCGGCCGCGACGACGAGCTGCGCCTGCTCAAGGACCTGTTCCACGCGACGGCCGCGAGCAGCGAGCCCGGCTCGTCTCGGTCATCGGCCCGGCGGGATCGGCAAGACCCGCCTCGCCTGGGAGTTCAGCAAGTACATCGACGGCCTCGTCGAGCACGTCTGGTGGCACGACGGCCGATCGCCCGCCTACGGCGACGGGATCAGCTTCTGGGCGCTCGGCGAGATGGTCCGCGGCCGGGCCGGCCTGCTCGAGACCGACGACGAGGCCGACGACCCGGGCGAAGGTCGCCGAGACGCGTCGCCGAGCACGTCCCCGACGCAGACGAGCGGCGCTGGATCGAGCCCGCCCTCCTCGCCCTGCTCGGGGTCGAGACCGGCGGTCGGCTCGGAGCAGCTGTTCGCCGCCTGGCGGACGTTCTTCGAGCGGCTGGCGGCCACGCGCACCGGTCGTCATGGTCTTCGAGGACTTCCACTACGCCGACACCGGCCTGCTCGACTTCGTCGACCACCTGCTCGAGTGGTCGCCGGACGTTCCCGATCTACGTCGTCACGCTCGCCCGCCCGGAGCTGCTCGAGCGGCGGCCGGACTGGGGCGCCGGCAAGCGCAACTTCACCTCGCTCTTCCTCGAGCCGCTGCCGCCGCCGCGATGCGCGAGCTCCTCGCCGGCCTCGTGCCGGGCCTGCCCGTCAGCGCCGAGCGGGCGATCGTCGCGCGCGCCGACGGGATCCCGCTGTATGCGGTCGAGACCGTCCGGATGCTCCTGGCCGAGGGCCGGCTCGCGCTCGAGGACGGCGTCTACCGCCCGATCGGCGACCTGACGAACCTCGCCGTCCCCGAGACGCTGACCGCGCTCATCGCGTCCCGCCTCGACGGCCTCGCGCCGGACGATCGGGCCCTCGTCTCCGATGCCGCCGTCCTCGGCCAGAGCTTCACGCTCGCCGGGCTCGCCGTCGGTCAGCGGGCTCGACGAGGCCGACCTGAGCGGCTCGCCTGCGGTCGCTCGTCCGCCGCGAGCTCCTCACGCTCGAGACCGATCCGCGCAGCCCCGAGCGCGGCCAGTACGCCTTCGTCCAGGCGCTCATCCGCGAGGTCGCCTACAACACCCTCGCGAAGCGCGACCGCAAGGCCCGCCACCTCGCCGCCGCCCGCTTCTTCGAGAGCCTCGAGACCGACGAGCTCGCCGGCGGCCTGGCCGGCCACTACCTCGCGGCCCACCGGAACAGCGCCGAGGGGCCGGAGGCCGACGCCCTCGCCGCCCAGGCCCGGATCGCCCTGCGCGGCGGCCGCCGAGCGGGCGATCGGCCTCGGCTCGTACGACCAGGCCCTGACCTTCCTCGACCAGGCCTCGACGGTCACGACCGACCCGGCCGAGGCGGCCGAGCTGCTCGAGCGGGCCGGCGAGGCGGCGATGGCCGCCGGCCGCCACGAGGTGGCCGAGGATCGGCTCGCGGCGCGCCGATCGCGGCCCAGCGCGAGCTCGGCGATCGCGCGGGCATCGCCGCCGCGACGGCCGGCCTCGGCCGGGTCCTCCTGTCCGACCGTCCGCACCACGAGGCGCTCGCGCTCCTCGAACCCGCGGCCGAGGAGTTCGCCGATCTCGTCGACGCATCCAGCTGGCATCGCCCTCGGCGGCCAGCTCGCCCGCGCCTACTTCCTGTCCGATGACAACCGCCCGGCGATCGAGGTCGCCGACCGGGTCCTCGCGGCGGCCGAGCATGCCGACCTGGCGGCGATCGTGGCCGACACGCTGGTGACGAAGGGCACGGCCCTGGCCATCGTCGGACGGCCGATCGAGGGGCTCGGCGCGATCATCGCCGGCCGTGACCTCGCCGAGGCTCACGGCCTCGGCGTGACCGTCCTGCGCGCGGACAACAATCGCGCGTTCTCCCTGGCCGGACGCGGACCCCGGGCCGCCTTCGAGCATCGCTCGGCCGGGCTCGCCCTCGCCCGCCGGCTCGGCGTCGGGGCTGGGTCCCGGGCTTCATCCAGAACATGGGCGAATTCGCTCTTCGGACCGGCGACTGGCCGATCGCCCTCGCCGAGCTGGAGGTCAGCCTCGCCGAGGACTTCGAAGCGGTGGATCGCCACTCGCTCCTCTGGGCGGCGATCCCGCTGTGGGCCCTCCGCGGCGAGCCGGTCGATGACCAGACTCGAGCGAGATGCGCAACCTCGTCGCGGGCAACGACGACCCGCAGCTCCGCTCCGGGACCGCCATCGCCGACGCATTCGCGCGCTTCGCGGCCGGCGACCTTGTCGGAGCCCGGGCAGCCTGGCTGCGTTCGAGTTCGCTGACCTCGAATGAGTTTTCGATCTCGCTGCCGCGAGCGGCCCGCGCGGCACTCTGGGCGGGCGATACCGCGGCGGCACGTGACGACCTCGCGGCGCTCGACGCCTCCGGCTACCACGGCCCGGCCGTCGAGGCGGACCGGCGGACGATCCGGGCCGGGATCGCCGCGCTCGAGGGCCGCCCGGGCGAGGCGCTCGCCCTCTATCGCGAGGCCTTCGCGCCTGGCGCGATCTCGGCCTCGCCTGGGACGAGGCGCTGTGCGGGCTCGACATGGCCATCTTCCTTGACCCCGCGGACCCGGAGGTCCGAGCGGCCGCCGAGGCGGCACGCGAGATGTTCGTGCGGCTCGGGGCGATCACGATGATCGCCCGCCTGGATGCGGCCATGGCCCGGTTGCCGGGCGGCGCGGCTCGCTCGGAGGCGCCGGTCCGGGACCGCGCACTCGCGGCCGAGTAGCACGGCATCGCCAGACCGGTCGACGCACTGATCCAGGCACTGGAGGTACGGGTTGCAGGAGGCGCGAACGGACCGGCCGAGACTGACTGCGGCCACCTATGCGCGCTGGGTCCCGGCACTCATCCGCCGGAGCCCGGATCTACTGACGGCGTATCTCATCCCGGGCCGCGTGTCGCCGCGGGTCCGCGAGGCGGCGATGCTCGGCGTTACGTCCGTGAACCGGTGCGTGGCGTGCGCTCGGGTCCACGAGCGCTGGGGACGGGCCGCCGGCCTCGACGTCGGGGATCCGCTCGGGTTCACGCACGACGAGGCAGATGCGTACGCGTTCGGCCAGACCCTTGCGCTGGAGGGTCCCTCGGCCATGCCACCGGCGACGTTCAGCCGCCGGCACCGGCGGGAGCTTCGCGCCACGGGAGTCGCGATGCAGCTCGCGAACCTCGCGGGCAACCGGTTCCTGCCCGGACACGACGGCGACCGAGGTCCCCAGATCGGTGGCGACCGGACGGCGCTCGTGTACGACCTCGCCATGCGGGCATTCGACGCCATCGGGATCGGCCGGGCGCGGGCGCGGATCGCCGGCGGCGCGACAGGGGACGTCCTGGAGATCGGCGTCGGCACGGGTCTCAACCTGGGCGCCTACCCGGCCGGCGCGACACTCCATGGCATCGATCCGAGCGAACCGGCGCTCGCGGTCGCCTCGCGACGGGCAGACGATCTGGACCGGCCGGCCACGCTGGTCACCGGCGACGCGGCCGCCCTGCCCTATCCCGATCGCTCGTTCGATGTCGTCGTCGGCACCTTCGTCCTCTGCTCGGTCGGCGATGTGGGGGCGACGCTGGCGGAGACGCGCCGCGTCCTTCGCACCGGTGGGACGGTCCGGCTGCTGGAGCACGCTCGCTCGGGCAGACCGCGCGTCGCCAGGTTGCAGGGCCGGCTCGCTCCGTCGTGGTCGCGCGCCTCCGGTGGCTGCCGCCTTGACCACGATGTCCGGGCGGCCGTCCGGCAAGCGGGCCTGACCATCGTCGAGGAGCGCTCCCACGGCGATGGCCTGCTCGTGGAGATCGTCGCCGCGACCTGAGTCCGGGGCCGAGGCCTGGCGGCCTGGCGGCATCGAGGCATGACCGCAAACCGGCGGCTCGATGGCGACGTACACCCCATCACATCGCGCCACACTCGAGCCAGGAGAACCCGATGCGTTCGTTCGTCAGCGGTCCAGGGATCCGGTCGGTCGCAGGTCTGCTCGCGACCGGCCTTCTCGTCGTCGCCTGCTCCTCCTCCGGCAGCGGCGGCTCCGGCGCTCCGTCCGTCGCCGCGTCGGTGGCTGTCGCTACGGCGACTCCATCAGCGTCCGCGGCCGGCGGTGGCGCGTCCGGGGGCGGCGACGACTACAGCCGCGGCAGCGCTTCGCCGCCGGCTTCGTCCCGGCAGCATCGCCGGCCGCCGGCGCCCGGACCATCGCTGTCGCCGTGGCCACCGGTGCGCCCGGCTCGTATCTGACCGGCGACGGCGGGATGACGCTGTACGTGTTCACGCCGGACAGCGCCAACACCAGCACCTGCAGCGGCGGTTGCGCCGCGGCCTGGCCGCCGTTCACGATCGGCGCCGGCGACACGCTCGAGCCCGGCACCGGCATCTCGGGCTCGCTGACCACCTTTGCGCGCGACGACGGCAGCCTGCAGGTCGCCCACGACGGCGCCCCGCTCTACTACTTCGCCTCGGACGCGAAGCCCGGCGACACCACGGGCCAGGGCGTGGGCGGGAAGTGGTTCGTCGCCGCGCCCTGACCCCCGGCCTACGACGGATCCTCCAGCAGGACCCACAGCGCGTTCGGGCCGAGGCAGACGAAATGGCCGCTGAGGCGCGGCCCCGCACCCTGCGGGACGACAAGCACGTCCCCGTCGGCCACCACCATGTTGCCCGCGGGATCGCGGATCACTCGCCCGGGGAGTGGGTCCGCGGACGAATCCAGCCGCCCAGTACGTGAGCAGGGTCTGGCCGGTGTCGGTCGTCGCGGAGACCTGCTCGGCCGCCTCGGGGTCGATATGGAAGGTCACGCTGTGGTACTCGACGCCGATCGCATCGCAACTCATGTTCGCAGGCGCCGGCCGGAGGACGATCGGCGGTGTGGGCGACTGCGGGCCGCCGGCCACCGGTTGCCACGCGACGTCCGAGACGATCCCCGGGAGGACCGTGACCGAGCCGCCATCGAGCGACACGACCGCGAGCCCCGGCAGGCTCCCGCCGGCCGCGACGGCGATCTGCTTGCCGTCGGGCGAGACGCTCGGCGGACGAGGCGGCCTGGAGTCCCTGCGTCAGCCGGACCGGGTCCGCAGAGCCGGGATCCAGCCGCCAGACGTCTCCGTCCAGGACGAAGACCACCGTCCCGTCTCCAGCATCCGCGGCGACCGCATGTCACCCGGTCGCGGTGAACAACGGATCGATCGCCGTGCCGTCGACGCGATGACGCACAGGGTGTTGGTGGCCTTCGGGAAGTCGGAGCGGCGGTAGACGATCCGCCAGTCGGGCGTCCAGGACGGGTCGGACCCACCGGCCAGGGTGTGGTAGTCGGTGCCGTCGGGCCGGATGAGGCCGAGCTCATACGCTCCGGTGTCAGGGTTCAGCAGCAGCCACTCCCCGTCGGGCGACCAGGTCGGCGACGTGCCGGTCATCAGGTTCCGAGGCTCGGAACCATCGGCCTTCGCGATCCAGGCGTCGCCGGTGTCGATGACGCCTCGTCCGAAGGTGATCTGCGCGCCGTCCGGCGACAGGTGCGGCGAGATCCCCTCCTTGATCAGCATCGTCACGCCGGTGCAGTCAGCCGCGGCGCGGTACACGTCCGGGAACTCGATCCCGTCGGCGTTCGGGCTCGTCGGGCCGGCAAAGACCAGGGTCTGCCCATCCGCGGACCAGCTCGGCGTGGATCCCGTCCCACATGACAGGTCCCCGGTCCCGTCCGGCTCGACGACGTGCAGTTCGCGCGCGCCTTCCGGACCGATGACGTAGGCGATCCGGCCGGCCCCCGCAGCCGGGGACCCGGACGCGTCGGGCGACGGCGATAGCGATGCCGGTGCGGTCGCCGATGGACCGTGGGTCGCCCGACTCGGCTCGGCTCGGCGCGCCCGAGGACGGGCTCGCGACCCCTCCCGACGTGCCGCACGCCGCGACGAAGGCGACCAGCGCGATCGGGCCGAGGTACCGCATCTCTCACCTCACGCCCACGATCATCGGACCGCACCGTGCCCGGCGACAAGTGCCGATCAGCCTTGATCCTCGTGCCGGGTCAGGTGTGGTCGCGAGGCGCCCGAACGCGGCAATCGTCGATGATCTCGACCGCTCGAGCTCGCAGCACGAGCGCCCGCTCATCCCCGGCCCCGATCCCCGCCTCGAGCAGGTCCAGCGCGTCGTAGTAGGCATCCCAGGCGGCACGCTCCTCGGCCACCCGAGCCGCCACGACCCCGACGTCACCGAAGGCCTCGAACGCCGCCTCGACGCGACGGGCGCCATCGATCGCGTACTCGCGAGCCTGCGTCCGCCTCGCCGGCCGCGAACAGGCGGATGGTCCGCAGCGCCATCCGCAGCAGCACGACGGTCTCGGGGAGGGCGGAGGCGAAGCCGCCGGTGAACGGATCCAGCAGCCGGCCGATCGCCGCACGGTCCAGCGAACCGTCACCGTCGCCGTCGCCGCGCCGCGGCATCGGCGTAGGCGGAGAACACGAGGATCCGGACGTCGTCGCCGATGAGCTTGCCGACGTGGGCGGCCGCGATCGCCTCGCCGGCGAAGGCGTCCTTGTCGTGGCGCATGATCAGGCCCGCCGCGTGGGCATAGGCCAGCCGCGGTCCCGGACGGCCGAGCGTCGACAGGATGTACGCCTGGTCCTCGGCCCGGCCGACGAACGTCGGGGTGAACGGGCGGTGGCGGCGCAGGGCGTCGACGCGGATCCCGTTGGTGCCGCCGGTCACGTGGATCCGCTCCAGGGCTCGGCCGACGCCGTCGATGGCCGGTCCGTCGTAGCGCTCCATCATCTCGGCCCGGGTGGAGATGGCCTGCGGGAGGGCGCTGAAGAACACGTGCTCATCGAGGATCGGCGGTCGCGTGTCGGGAGGTCCACGTCCGGCGTGAACAGGCCGCGGCCGATATCGCGCTCGTTGACCAGCGCGCCGGCCAGCATGCCGAGTTCGATGTCGCGGCCTTCGGCATCACGGGCGAGCGCGCCCCACAGCGGCGTCCCGAGGTGACCGAAGGCGGTCCGCCCGGTCTCCGCCACCAGGACGTCCTGCGGGAAGACCTGGTCCAGGTCGATCTTGAAGGTCGCCCGCACGGCCGGATCGATGGCGACGTGCCAGAGCGCGGCGATCGCCTTGAGGAAGCTGTAGTGGCGGCCGTACTCGCCGTCCACGCCGATGACCGCGCGCAGTCCGGCGGCCGCGGCCGTCAGCGGCCGCCGCATCGCCCGCGACCGAGGGCCAGGGCCGGGACGATCACCTCGTCCACCAGCCGCCGGGCGTCGTCCTCCGTGACCACGACGACGTCCAGGTGGCGCAGGCCGCCGGCGCGAGCCAGCTCCGCCTCCACGTAGGGTCGGGCGACGGCGCCGAGACCGTCGTGGGTGACGCTCACCGACAGCAGGCAGGTGACGCGCCCGGCGCCCGGCTCGGCGTCGATCGGCGGCGTCCAGCTCGCGCAGCCCGTAGAGCAGCTCGTTGCCGGCCGGCTCGACGCCCAGCTGGATCGGGTGGTCGTACCAGTAGCGCTGCGGCTCGGCGGCGGCGGCCAGCGATCGCGTCCCGCAGCGGTCGCGGATACGGGAGCGCGCCGACGTCCGTGGTCGCCGACGGGATCGTCAGCAGGACGTTGGAGGTGAACAGGACCTCGCGCGCCGGGTCCGTGAGCGGATCCGGGGCCGGTCGCGCCACGGTCACCGTCCGCGCCGCACGCAGGTCGCGGACGCGCGCCTCCTCGTGCCCGAGGATCCCGACCGCCTGCGGGAAGAACGCCTCCCAGATGGCCTCCCGGGCGCCTCGGCACGTCGGGACCCGCCGCGCCGGCCAGGTCGGTCGCGGCGGCGAACCGCGCGGCAACGTCCGGATCCGCGGCGGTGACGCGGTCGAACTCCGCCGACATCCGCTCGAGCCCGTCCCGGTAGAAGGCCGCGAGGTCGCCGCCGGACCGGCCACCGAGCCCGCCGGTGCCTCCAGCATCGCCACGGCCACGTCGTGGTCCGGGTGGGCCGCGCCCGCGGTGGCCACCAGGAATGCGGCCGTCACCCGCGCCACCGGGTCCACGTCCGCGGCGAGCCACGGTGCCGGGTCCAGGATGACGGGACCCGGTCGTCCCGTCATCCGGCCCGAACAGCCGGAACGCGAACGCTGTCAGGCGTCGTCCATGGCTGGACCTCCGTCGAGGCCCGGTAGCGGTCCGCGATGTCAGGCGCCCTGGGAGACCTCGTACAGGGTTTCCGCTTCGAGCCATGGGCTTCGCGATGCACCCGGATCGCCGACTCCCGATCCGGCGCATCGACGAGGCAGAAGACCTTGCCGGCTTCCTCGTCCACCCAGTAGTGCTTGTAGTCCACGCTGTACTTGGCCTGGACCTCGAGGTCCCTTTCGTGGGCTCCGGCAACGTCCGCAGCCTTGACGCCAGGCAGATCGTGCACGTCCATGTACGTGGGCATCGAGACCTCCAGTGGATCGTGCGGCCTGCTGGTCGCATCTCGCGGCATTCTGGCATGCGCGAACGGCTGAGGCGACTCCCGCGCGCGGCAGTGGCAAGCACCGCAACGCCGGTGCTGGCAGCCAGGGGATCCCGGCCGAACGTGTCTGTCAGCAACGTTCCTGAGAGGCCAGAACCGTTGCGAGGCGCGGCGGTGGCTACACTTGGGCATCCGATAGAAGGGCTGGATCCGACACGGGAGAACGCGTGACGCACGAGTACGTCATCGCGCTTGGCGGATCGGTGGCCGGCGGGGCGCCGGCGGACCACCCAGGCGATCAGACGCCGACCGCGATCGCCTGGGCGGCCGATCGCGTGCTCGCCGTGGGGTCCGACGAGGTCGTCCGGGCGATCTCCCGCGGCGATTCGACGTTCCTGGACCTTGGCGGCTGCCGCGTGACCGCGTCCCCTGACGACCCATCCACCCCGCTCGAGCCGGGCTCCCCCGCGGATCTCGACTTCTGGAGCGGCGCGCGACTCGTCGCGACCGTTCGCGACGGAGCGTTCACCGAGGGCGACGAGCACTACGGCCCATTCGCCCCGGCCCGTTCCCCGATGCGTCCGGATCGGCCGCTCGAACGAAGAAGGGTTGATGCGCATCCTCGTCGTCGGCGCCAGCGGCTACATCGGCGGGCGCCTCGTGCCGCTGCTGCCGGCGCGCGGGCACGACCTCGTCGCTGATGAGCCGCGACGCCCGGCCCCTCGCCGCCCGGTTCCCGGACGCGCGCGTCGTCGCCGCCGACCTGCTCGACCCGGCCACCCTGCCGCCGGCGCTCGAGGGGATCGAGGTCGCCTACTACCTGGCCCACTCGATGGGCGGCGGCGAGCGCGGGCTTCGCCGAGCGCGACCGGCAGGCGGCCCGCAACTTCGCGCAGGCGGCGGCCGCGCGCCGGCGTCGGCGCGGATCGTCTACCTCGGCGGCCTGGGCGACGACGCGGCCGACCTCTCGCACCACCTCGCCAGCCGCCACGAGACCGGCGCCGAGCTGGCGGCCCACGGCGTGCCGGTCACCGAGTTCCGGGCCGCGGTCGATCATCGGCTCCGGCAGCGCGTCGTTCGAGATCCTGCGCCACCTGACCGAGCGGCTGCCGATCATGATCACGCCGCGCTGGGTGGGCACCCGCTGCCAGCCGATCGGCATCCGCGACGTGCTCGACTACCTCGTCGGCGCGCTCGACCATCCCGAGGTCACCGGGATCGTCGAGATCGGCGGCCCGGACGTCCTCTCCTACGGCGACATGATGCGGACCTACGCCCGCCTGCGCGGCCTGCGCCGCCTGATGATCCCGGTCCCGGTGCTCACGCCGCGCCTCAGCTCGTACTGGGTCAACCTCGTCTCGCCGGTCCCGGCGGGGATCGCCCGGCCGCTCATCGAGGGCCTGCGCAACGAGGTCGTCGTCCGCGACCCGGGGCCGGCCGCGGCCTTCGGCCTCCAGCCCGCTGCCCTATCGCCGAGGCGCTCCAGCGGGCCATCGACCGGACCGACCGCCACGACGTCGAGTCGACCTGGTTCGACGCGCTCGCCGCCCCGGACAAGGCCGAGCCTCTCGTCGGTGACGTCCCGCGAGGGGATGATCGTCGAGCGCCGGCAGCGGACCGTCGCGGCGCCGCCGGAGCGGGTCTTCGCCGAGGTCGAGCGCGTGGGCGGCGACGCCGGCTGGCCGTACGCGAACCTCCTGTGGCGGGTGCGCGGGCTGATGGATCGCATCGTCGGCGGCGTCGGGATGCGCCTGGGACGCCGCGACCCCGACCACCTGCGGGTGGGCGACGCGCTCGACTTCTGGCGGGTGGAGGAGGTCCGCCGGCCCGACGCTCCTCCGCCTGCGGGCCGAGATGAAGGTGCCCGGGCCGGGCCTGGCTCCAGTACGAGGTCGTCGCCGACCGACGGCGGCAGCCGCCTCGTCCAGACGGCCTTCTTCGAGCCGAAGGGGCTGCCCGGCCTCGCCTACTGGTACGCGCTCTACCCGGTCCACGGCCTGATCTTCCGCGGCACGGTCCGCGTGCTCGCGGAGCGAGCCGGGCGCTCGCATGCCGCGCGTGAAGGAGACCCAGGGTCTCGAAGGGCTCGAGGGTCTCCTGGCCATCGCCGTCGGGCGATTCCTGGCAGCCGGGAACGGCGATGTGGATATCTCCCAACGGAGATGGTCAAACAGGGTTCGCCCGGCCCGCCGACTGCGTTAACGACACGACAACACGCCGGCGGGCATCGCCCGACCGCTCGGTCGCTACTCTCTAACACTGAAGCTGACACGACGGATCCCGTTCAACCAGGAGTGCTGACATGGCCGGCCAGTTCAAGGGCACGATCAACGTCGACATCCGCGACTCGGTCGAGGACTGGGCGCCGTTCGTGGCGCCGGCCGCGCCGGATGGCGCGCCGAACGTCATCTACGTCGTGCTCGACGACGTCGGCTTCTCGGCGATGTCGTGCTACGGCGGGCCGATCCAGACCCCGAACATCGACAAGATCGCGGCCGACGGCGTGCGCTACACGCAGTGGCACACGACCGCCCTGTGCTCGCCGACGCGATCGTGCCTGCTGACCGGGCGCAATCACACCCGCAACAGCATGGCCTGCATCACCGAGGCGGCCAGCGGCTTCCCGAACGCCAGCGGCACCATCCCGCCGGAGAACGGCATGCTCCCCGAGATCCTGGGCGAGCTCGGCTGGAACACCTACATGGTCGGCAAGTGGCACCTCTGCCCGACCGTCGAGATGAACCTCGCCTCGACCCGCCGCAACTGGCCGACCGGCCGCGGCTTCGAGCGGTTCTACGGCTTCCTCGGCGCCGAGACCAGCCAGTGGTTCCCGGAGCTGATCTACGACAACCACCCGGTGGACCAGCCGAAGACGCCCGGACGAGGGCTACCACTTCGGCGAGGACATCACCGACAAGGCCATCGAATTCATCATGGACGCGAAGGCCGTCGCGCCCGACAAGCCGTTCTTCCTGTACTACGCGCCCGGCGCCGCCCACGCCCCGCATCACGCGCCCAAGGACTGGGCCGACAAGTACAAGGGCCAGTTCGACATGGGCTACGAGGCGATGCGCGAGGCGACGCTCGCCCGCCAGAAGGCGATGGGCCTGATCCCGCCGGACACGGAGCTGCCGCCGATCAACCCACTCGAGGCGACCAACGGGCCCGGACGGCCAGCCGTTCCCGCCAGTGGACCTGACCCGCCCGTGGGACACCCTGTCCGACGAGGAGAAGCGGCTGTTCGCGCGGATGGCCGAGGTCTACGCCGGGTTCCTGTCGCACGCCGACCACCAGGTCGGGCGCCTGCTCGACTACCTCGAGATGACCGGCCAGCGCGAGAACACGATGATCATCGTCGTCTCGGACAACGGCGCCAGCGGCGAGGGCGGGCCGGACGGTTCGGTCAACGAGATGCTGTTCATGAACGGCATCCCGGACGACATCAACGCCAACCTCGCGATGATCGACGAGCTCGGCGGGCCCAAGACCTACAACCACTACCCCAACGGCTGGGCGATGGCGTTCAACACGCCGTTCAAGATGTGGAAGCGCTACGAGTTCAACGGCGGGACCAGCGACCCGTGCATCATCTCGTGGCCGGCCGGGATGACCTCGAAGGGCGAGATCCGGACGCAGTACCACCACGCGATCGACCTCGTCCCGACCGTCCTCGACGCCCTCGGCATCGACGCGCCCGAGAAGATCAAGGGCCACACCCAGAGCCACTTCGACGGCGTGAGCATGCGCTACAGCTTCGACGACGCCGCCGCGCCGGGGACCCGGCAGACGCAGTTCTACTCGATGCTCGGATCGCGCGGCATCTGGCACGACGGCTGGAAGGCCATCACGACGCACCCCACGATCAGCGGCTGGAGCCACTTCAACGAGGACGCCTGGGAGCTCTACCACACGGACGTGGATCGCTCCGAGTCGCACGACCTCGCCGCCGAGCAGCCCGACAAGCTCCGGGAGATGGTCAACCTCTGGTACGCCGAGGCCGGCGCCAACGAGGGGTTCCCGCTCGATGACCGCTCGGCGCTGGAGATCCTCATCTCGCCGCGGCCGCAGCTGTCGGCGCCGCGCGCCCGCTACGTCTACTTCCCGAGAACCACGCCGAGGTCCCGGAGGCCCAGGCGGTCGTCGTCCGCGGGCGCTCGTTCGTCATCGGCGCGCTGGTGGACATCCCGGCGCCCGGCGCCCAGGGCGTGCTCTTCTCGCAGGGGTCCCGGTTCGGCGGCCACGCGCTGTACGTGAAGGACGGCCGGCTGCACTACGTCAACAGCTTCGTCGGCATGTTCGAGCAGAAGGTCGTCGCGACCGAGGACCTGCCGACCGGGACGAACCTCATCCTGTCCGCGTCGTTCGAGAAGGAAGGCAGCGGCCCGTCGCCGGTGGCGGAGGGCGTCCTGTCGCTGTACCACGGCGAGACGAAGGTCGGCGAGGGCCGGATCAAGACCCAGCCCGGCGGCTACATGATCGCCGGCGAGGGTCTCGCCGTCGGCCGCGACGTCGGCGACCCGGTCACCGACGACTACCCGGGCGAGCGCCCTACGCGTTCACCGGCGGCACGATCCGGCGCGTCGCGGTCGACGTGAGCGGCGAGCCGTACATCGACCTCGAGCGCGAGGCCGCCGGCATGCTGATGCGGGAGTAGCGAAGCGGTTCGCCCGGCCCGCAGGAGTAGCCCTGCGGTCCGCCCGGCCTGCGAGGGCGTGACGGACGGCCCTTCCCGCCGGGCGAGGCCTGGCCATAGCGTGAGACCTCACAAGGAGGTCTCCACATGCACGTCCTCGTCGCCTACGCCAGCCGGCACGGCGCCACAGCGGGCATCGCGGAGCGGATCGCGACCACGCTGACGGCTGCCGGCGTCGAAGCCGAGGCGCGACCCGCCTCGACGGTCAAGTCCGTCGCCGAGTACGACGCCTTCGTGGTCGGCAGTGCGGCCTACATGTTCCACTGGCTCAAGGACGCTTCCCGGTTCGTGGACGACAACCGGGCGATCCTGGCGACCAGGCCGCTGTGGCTCTTCAGCAGCGGCCCGATCGGGCCCGAGCCGCTCGACAAGGAAGGCCGGGACCAGAAGGTCGCCACCATCCCCAAGGAGCTGCCGGACCTTGCGGAGGCCCTGCAGGCTCGAGAGCACCGGGTGTTCTTCGGCGCCTACGAGAAGGGCCGCAAGCCGATCGGGCTGTCCGAGCGGTTCATCTCGCTGATGCCGGCGGCCCGGGATGCCTTCCCGGACGGGGACTTCCGCGATTGGCCCGAGATCGAGGCGTGGGCCACTTCGATCGCACACGACCTCGAGCCGGTGCCCGCGACGACTCGTTGACAGCGGCCACCACGTAGAAGCGGCCACGTTGACAGCGGCCACCATGTAAAAGGCCCGCCCGACCAGGACTTCTGGGTCGCTCCGGACTGGTACCTCCGGTCGGGACGATACGGGCATGACACCGATCGCCCGTCCGTCACGATCCGTCCCGCTGGCCGCGCTCCTGGCGTTGACCCTGTCGGGCGTCGCCGCCGCTCCCAACCTGACCACGGGACCGCTCGGTGAAACCCCGGTGGTGACCGAGGCGACGGGCGCCACCTACGTGCGGGTGTCCAGCCTGAAGACGGCGACCCGGGCCACGTCGATCTCGATCTCCCGACTGGGGATCTCGATGCCCATCCGCAACGGGGTCATCGGCGGGTACATCTCCCGAAGCTACGCCTATCACTACCCGACGACCTCGTGGCCGGGCGGGCACTCCAACACGTACCTGTACGCGCATGCCCAGGCCGGCGCCTTCCTGAACCTCAAGTACGCCCGCAAGGGCGACATCGTGGTCCTTCGCCTGACGACCGGCTACTACGTCAAGTACAAGATCGTCGGCATCGCGTCCGTCGCCTGGAATGACGGCCACTGGGTCATGCCCACGAGCATCGAGCGGATCACCCTGCAGACCTGCCTCGGGAACACCGCCACGTCGCGTCGCCTGGTCATCACGACCGTACCCGCGTACTGA
>CAVZXQ010000011.1:0-16800 GCA_963779315.1 uncultured Chloroflexia bacterium
GATCACGTACAGGCCGAGTTCGTCCGTGAGGTCCAGGAACGCCGGGTCGTTGGGGTAGTGCGAGGTGCGGACCGCGTTGAACCCGAACTGCTTCATCAGGACCAGGTCTGCCCGCATGGACTCCCCGGAGATGACCCGACCGGTGTGCTGGTCGAAGTCGTGTCGGTTGACACCGCGGATGAAGACCCGGGCCCCGTTGACGAGCAGGTCAAGGCCATCGATCTCGACGCGCCGGAAGCCGACCTGGATCGCCGCCTCGTCGACGACCCGCCCGGCGGCATCGCGCAGGGTGACCGTCAGTGGGTACAGGGTCGGCTGCTCCGCGGACCAGCGAGCGACATCGGGGATCTCGAGATGCCACGTCACGAGGCCATCGAGGGGTGGCGCCATGCGGCCATGGACGGCCTCCCAGGCCGCCTCATCCTCGGGCGGCAGCAACCCGGCAGCGTGGCGGAACAGGAGTCGCTGATCGTCGAGCGTCCAGCCCTCGATCGATCGGCGATCGACGCTCTGGGCGCCCGCCCGCAGGGTCTCCGCCACGCCGTCCAGCGAAGCTTCCACGATGTGGCCGGGAGGCAGGTCGTCACCGGGGAACCCGACATCGATGGTCAGGTCCAGGATCCCGGTCGTCAGGTCGTCGGCCAGGCCGGCCAGCGACGCGGACATCGGCCAGGTGCACGGGGTCTGTCGCATACAGGAAGACCGGTCGGGTGATGCCGCCGTGCCACCACTGGTCCTGGTCCTCGATGTAGGTGGCGTCGGACCACTTCACGACACGCAGGGTCAGCGTGTTGAGCCCCGGGCGGAGTCGGTCGGTCAGGTCGAATTCGGAGGCCAGGTGCGAATCCTTGCCGAGGCCGATCTCCTCGCCGTTGAGGCTGACGATGAGCACGCTCTCGGCGGCGCCGACGTGGAGCACGATCCGTCGTCCAGACCAGGCCGACGGCACGCTGAAGTCGCGTTCGTAGACGCCCGTCGGGTTATGTTCCGGGACCGTCGGCGGCAGGCCGGCGAACGGCATCTGGACGTTGGTGTAGTGCGGGTGATCCCAGGTGTCGGCCATCGTCCAGAGGCCCGGCACGTCCGCCTCGGCCCACTCGGCGCCGGCCTCGTCATCGGGCGTCCGGAGCAACTGGAAGCGCCACCGGCCATCGAGCGACACGCGCTCGAGGTGGGGAACAGCGTGCATCGCAAGACGGCCGATCCCCGTCAATTCCGGCTGGGTCCACGGTCGCGTCACGAGACGATTGTGGCACGCACCGCCATACCCGGGCACGATGCCTTCGCGGATGCAACGGATGCCGGCGGCGACCGCGGTTCTGGATGGCATGACCGATCGTTGGAATATCGCAGTAGGCCAAGGGGCTATCATCCCGCGATGACCCGACGTGCGACCCCGGCCGAGTGGCTCATCTTCCTGACCCTCGGGTTCTGCTGGGGATCCAGCTACCTGTTCATCAAGCTGGCCGTGGACGACTTCGGGACGTTCACGCTGGTGGCGCTGCGACTGCTGATCGGCGCCGGTCTGCTCTGGACGGTGGTCCTCCTCTCGCGCGTCGAGCTGCCGCGCGACCCACGCGTCTACGGCCACCTCGTGGTCATGGCGACGCTCAACATCGCGCTGCCGTTCAGTCTCATCACCTGGGCCGAGCACTCCGTCGACTCGTCGCTCGCCTCCATCCTCACCACGCCGGTCCCGCTGTTCGCGGCCGTGCTGGCACCGTTCTTCCTGCCCGATGAGCCGCTGCGGGTCAATGGACTGGTCGGGCTCGCGGTCGGCGTTCATCGGGGTGGTCATCCTGACCAGCCCGGACCTGTCCGCATCGAGCGGCGAGCTGGTCGGCGCGCTGGCCCTGCTCGCGGCGGCCTGCAGCTACGCGTGCGGTGCCATCTACGCGCGGCGCAACGTCCGAGGGCTGCGCCCGATGGTGCCGGCCGTCTTCCAGGTCACGTTCGGCTGCCTCATCGCGGCAGCGCTGGCGTTCCTGTTCGAACACCCGCTCGAGGTCACGCCGGACGCGCAGGCGATCTTCGCGATCGTCTGGCTGGGCCTGCTGGGCTCCGGGCTCGCCTACCTGTGCTTCTTCCGATTGATCGGACCGTGGGGCGCGACCCGCGTCACGATGGTCGCCTATCTCCTGCCGGCCGTCGGGATCGTCCTGGGCTATCTCGTCCTGGACGAGACGATCGATGGCCGGGTGATCCTCGGGACGACGGCGATCATGGCCGGGATCGGCATCGTGAACAGTCGATACGGTCGGCGCCGGCTGTACGGCCGGCGATCGGCCGGCGAGGCGGCTCCGACTGGCCGAGGCGGTGGTCCCGCTCGCCGACGGCTGAGCCCTCCGAGACCGCGCGCCCAGGACCGTCCGCCCAGGCTACCCGTCGAGGGCAAGCAGGAGCGCGCCCAGGACGATGACGGCCGATGCCGCGATCCGGCGCGTCGCATCGCCACGCGACGCCGCCTCGCCCAGGCGGACTGCGCCCCAGGTCGCCACGATGACCGTCGCCGACTCGCGCAGCGGCGCGACGGCCGTCAGGGGGGCGACGCTCAACGCGACGAGGATCAGCAGGTAGGCGATGAGCGTCAGCACGCCGCCGACCGCGGCTCTGCGGTTCTGATCTGGGCCGCCGGCCCAGAGCCGCCCGCCCGCGACGAACCGGACCCACAGGGCCAGCAGGAACGCGCCGGACACCCACAGGATCGCGGCGTAGGTGAACGGCGCGATGAGCCGCGTCCCTACGCGGTCCAGCGAGGTGTAGCCGGCGATCATCACCCCGGTCGCGATGGCGAACGCGATGGCCGCATCCGGCGACGGCCGCCGGCAGCGCGCCGTGAAGGCCTGCCAGGGTCGCTGCAGGGCCAGGAAGCCGGCGAGCAGACACGCGACGCCCACCCAGCCCGCCGGACCCAACCGCTCGTCGAGGACGACCACACCGACGGCCACGAGGAGCAACGGGGCCGTGCCGCGGGCCAGCGGGTAGACGATGCTCAGGTCGCCGCGGCGATACGCCTCGGCCAGCAGGATGAAGTACGCCGCTTCGAAGACGCCGGAGGCCAGGCCCAGGGCCACGCCCTCGGCCGGCAGCGCCGGTGACCCGGACGCCAGCCATACGCCGAACCCGACCGGGACGATGGCGAGAGTGCCGGCCAGCATCCCGATCGTGGCCGCCCGGAGCGGGTCGACGGCGGTCTTGAGCCTGACGTTCCAGGCGACATGGAGCAGCGCGGACGCGGCCACGAGGCCGATGATCAGCGGGTCCACGCCTCAGGCGACTCGACCGGCCCCGGCGGCGGCATGGACCGGGAGGACCATGGGTCGCAGGCCGGTCCGTGCCGGATAGTCCCGCTCCACGGCGTCGCGCAGGGCCGCGACCGCGTCCGGCCGGACGAGGTTGACGGTGCAGCCACCGAAACCGGCACCCGTCATCCGCGCCGCGATGACGCCCGGCACGGCGGTCGCGATCTCGACCATCGCGTCCAGTTCCGGCGATGTCACCTCGAACCGCTCTCGCAGGGACGCATGGCTCTCCGCGAAGGCCGCCGCGACCGCCGCCAGATCGCCCGCCTCCAGCGCGGCCACGGTCCGCGCGACCCGCTCGTTCTCGGTGACGACATGTTCCGCCCGGCGACGGGTCACCGGGTCCAGGCGATCGCCGGCCGCGGCGAGGTGCGCGGCGTAACGTCACGAAGCGACTGCACGGCCGGGTCCATGGCGGCGACGATCGCGACCGCCGACTCGCACTGGGCGCGCCGCTCGTTGTACGCCGAGCCGTCCAGGTGCCGCGGCGAGCCCGTGTGGCAGACGACCAGCTCGACGTCGTCCGGGAGCGCGATCGGCCGCCAGTCGAGCGACCGGCAGTCGAGCAGCAGGGCGGATCCGGCCACGCCACACGCCTCGGCGAACTGGTCCATCAGGCCGCTCTTCACGCCGACGTACTCGTTCTCCGCACGCTGGCAGATCCGGGCGAGCGCCATCGGGATCCATCGCCTCGGCTCGTTCATCCAGCATCGCCAAGGCACTGGCCAGCTCGATGGCCGCGGAGGAGGACAGGCCGGCATTCGGAGGCAGTGTGGTCGTGATGACGCCGCGCAGCCCGGTCAGCTCGGCAGTCCCGCCTCGCCGAGCGCCCACGCGGTCCCGGCGACGTAATCGAGGAACGATCCGGTCCGCTCGCGGGCGTGTCCGAGGTCGAAGGCGTCGTGGCCCCGTCGTCGAGCCGCGTCAACCGTCACCCGCCGATCGTCGGTCGGGACATAGGCGATCCGGATCTCGAGGTCGATCGCGGCCGGCAGGACGAAGCCCAGGTTGAAGTCCGTGTACTCGCCGATCAGGTTGACCCGACCGGGCGCACGGACGACGCGCACCTCGGAGCGCCGGGCCGCGGCGGACGGTTCGACCGCCACCAGCGCCTCGACCAGCTCGACGACGGAGGGCGGCGTCCCGATCGGAGCGCTCACGCGGCCGAGTGGGAGGTGGTCGTCGGACGCTCGGACTGCTCCTTGAGAGCCTGCAGGTGCGCTTCGACTCGACTCGCGAGTGACGCCCGGCCGAGCCGGACGAGGATGCCCGTCCAGCGATCGAAGGGCTCGAACGTCGCCGCGTGGATGACCCGGGTCCCCCCGGAGACCGGCTCCAGGACCCACGCCCACTCGCTGTCGAAGCCTGACCCGGTCACGCGCAGCCGGAAGCGCGACTCGGGGCGAGCTTCGAGGCTCTCGACCCTGGCGTCCTCTCGCAGGAGGCCGATCCGCGTCACCGCCGTCCGTGTCGTCGCCGCCGCCGGCCACGACGGCGACGCAGGTCCGAGGCGGACCTCGGGGAACAACCGATCGGTCAGGGTCGGATCGTGGAGTGTCGCCCACACGACCCGCGGTGAGGCATGCACGAAGACCCGACGCTCGACGTCACCCGGGCCGGCGGCCATCGCTAGACCCCGATCGGGTGCCAGACCGTCTTCATCTCGAGGAAGGCGGCGATCCACTCCGGACGCTCCGCGGCACGATCGTCCGACCAGTCGAACCGTGCCTCGGACACGGTCGTGGGACGACGCAGCACGCGCTTGATGTCGTTCAGGGCGATGATCTCGGTCTCGGTGCGGAGGGCATCCGGCACGCCCCAGGCATCGAGCGCGTCCACATCCTCGTGCGCGGCCAGGACCGGGATGAGTTCCTTGCGGTGACCGGTCAGGACGTTCACGACGCCGCCGGGCACATCCGATGTCGCGAGGACCTCGCTCAACGTCACCGCCGGCAGGGGCCGAGCTTCCGACGCCAGGAGCACGACCGTGTTGCCTGAGACAAGCGGCGGGGCCAGCCGGCTGACGAGACCCAGGAGCGACGACGTCTCGGGCGCGACGACCCCGACCAGACCGGTCGGCTCGGGGATGGTGAAGTTGAAGTACGGAGCCGCCACCGGGTTCGACGAACCGAGGATCTGGGCGATCTTGTCCGCCCAGCCCGCGTACCAGACCCAGCGGTCCACGGCGCGATCGACGGCGGCAGCCGCGCGCGGACGGGTCAGGCCTTCGGCGATCGCGACCTCGTCGACGAACTGGTCGCGCCGCCCCTCCATCAACTCCGCCACCCGGTAGAGGATCTGGCCGCGGTTCATCGCCGTCCGGGCGGCCCAGCCCGGGAACGCCTTGCGCGCGGCGCGGACGGCGTCGCGCACGTCCTTGCGCGAGGCTCGACACGCATTGGCAAGCGGTGCGCCGTCCGCACCCGACGACGAGATAGGAACGCCCGCTCTCGGTCCGCGGGAAGGCGCCGCCGATGTACAGCTTGTAGGTCTTGCGGACCTCGATCCTGGGCGGCACGACAGGGACCGCGACGGTCGGGCGGGCGACCGACCGGGCGGGCGCCCTCGAAGCGCCGGCGACCTCGGCGGTCGGCTTGCGCGGGGCCATCAGCGATCCTCCAGCCGGACGTAGGCGTGCAGCCCGTGCATGCCGCCCTCGCGACCGAAGCCGGACTCCTTGTAGCCACCGAATGGCGACGTGGGGTCGAACCGGTTGAACGTATTGGCCCAGACGACGCCGGCGCGCATCTTCGAGGCCATGTGCAGGATGCGGCTGCCCTTGTCCGTCCAGATCCCGGCCGACAGGCCGTAGGCCGTGTTGTTGGCCTTCTCGACCGCCTCGTCCGGCGTTCGGAACGTGAGCGTGGACAGGACCGGTCCGAAGATCTCCTCGCGGGCGATCCGATGGCTCTGGGCCACGTTCGTGAACAGGGTCGGTCGGAAGAAGTAGCCCCGCTCGGGCAGGTCGCAGGCCGGCTGGTACAGCTCGGCGCCCTCGTCCACCCCGCTCTGGACGAGTTCGGTGATCTTCTCGAGTTGGGCCTTCGAGTTGATCGCACCCACGTCCGTGTTCTTGTCGAGCGGATCGCCGACGCGGATCGTCGACAGCCGGTCCTTGAGCTTGTCGATGAGGGTCTCGGCGATGGACTCCTGGACGAGCAGGCGCGATCCCGCGCAGCAGACCTCGCCCTGGTTGAAGTAGATGCCGTTGACGATCCCCTCCACCGCCTGGTCAAGCGGCGCGTCGTCGAACACGATGTTGGCGGCCTTGCCACCGAGCTCCAGCGTCAGGCCCTTGTCCGTCCCGGCGACGCCCTTCGCGATCAGGCGGCCGATCTCGGTCGAGCCCGTGAAGGCCACCTTGGCCACGCCCGGGTGGGTCACCAGCGACATGCCGACGGACCCGGGTCCCGGCACGATGTTGACGACCCCGGCCGGGAGGTCCGCCTGGCGGCAGACGTCGGCGAACAGGAGGGCCGTCAGGGGCGTGGTGGAGGCAGGCTTCAGGACCACGGTGTTGCCGGCGGCGAGCGCCGGCGCGATCTTCCAGGCCAGCATCAACAGCGGGAAGTTCCACGGGATGATCTGGGCCGCCACGCCGAGCGGGTGGGCGGTCCTTCCCGGGAACGCGTACTCCAGCTTGTCCGCCCATCCGGCGTAGTACCAGAAGTGGGCCGCGGCAAGCGGCACGTCCACGTCCCGGCTCTCCTTGATCGGCTTGCCACTGTCCATCGATTCGAGGACGGCGAATTCGCGCGAGCGCTCCTGCAGGATCCGGGCGATGCGGAAGAGGTACTTGGCCCGCTCACGGCCGGGCAGGTTCCCCCACGAGCGGCTCCCGGCACGGCGAGCCGAGCGGACCGCCTTGTCGATGTCGGCCGGCGTGGCCTTCGCGACGTGGGCGAGCACCAACTCGGTGGCGGGGTCCACGCTGGCGAACGTCCCACCATCCGATGCGGGGACTTCACGACCGCCGATGAACAGCCCGTAGCGCTCCTTGAGGGTGACGATGTCGCGCGCCTCCGGGGCCGGCGCGTACTCCCACGGGATCGCCTGGCCGTCGCCGAGACCCCAGCTGTTCGGAGCGACCTGGGCGCTCGGGACGACGGACGCCGGTGGATCGATGGACATGGCGTGCATTATGGCACTCACGCTTCGGCACCCATGTCATGCGCAGGATCTTGAGGGAGGTAGCGGGTCGATGGTACGGATCATCCGGCTGATCGTGGGTGGGTCCTTTCTCGCCTTGCTGGCCACCATCGTCGGAGCCGGGGTGGCGAAACGACGGGTCCCGTCCGTCGGCACGGACACGGATGACGAGGTGGCCCTGGTGGCCATCTTCGAGCCGCTCGAATTCGAGAGTCACTCGCTGGCCTTCCGGGGCGGCACGGCGCTGCTCTGGTTCGGCGGTGGCGACCTGGACCTGCGTGGGGTCAGGCTCGATCCGGGCGGAGCCCGCCTGACGGTCCGGACGATCTTCGGTGGCGGGCGCCTCCTCGTTCCGGAGGACTGGAACGTCGAGCTCCGGGTGCGCGCGCTCTTCGGTGGCGTCGCGGACGTTCGTCCGGCCTTCGAGCGAGCGCCGGATGCGCCTCACCTCCTGGTCGACGGACTGGCGGTCTTCGGTGGTTTCGGGATCTTCTCAGCGAAACCGGAACTCGGCGCCCACGACGAGGGGGACGGGACCGACGACTGACCCGGTGACGCCCGCGCAGCGGTAGAGCGGGTCGGGATAGGCCGCCTCGCAGTAGCGGATGTGCAGGTGGTCGTCGTGACCGGCGTTCGCGACGACCAGGCCCTCCTTGATCAGGACCGGGTCGTTGAAGTAGATGAGCTTGACGTGGCCCGGGGCCGTGGCGCGGACGGCCTTGATGAGAGCCCGCGTGGCCGTCCGGTCGTAGCTCGCCAGACGCCAGTTCGAGCCCGACCGTGCACTGGTTCTCGGCGTCGCGCATGAGGCGCAGGTCCACATCCAGCCCGAGCCTGTGGGTGACGTGGCCGGGGAGGCGCCGCCATGCTCGAATCCGACGTCGCCGACGGCGACCCTGCCATGTCCGGCGGCCGAGACGATGGCCGCGGCTGCCTCCAACTGGCCGATGGCCGCCCCGGTCGCCCAGTTGGCGGGGCCGTTGCCAACGCTGTAGTCGCACAGCGTCGAGGCGTTGAACGCCGGCGTCTCGAAGTGCCACAGCAGCCAGCGCCACGTCTGCAGCGTGACCGAACCCGTGGGGGTCAGTCCCATGTGCTTCTGGAACGCGATCACGGCGGCCTTGGTGGTCGCGCCGTAGATCCCGTCGATCGTGAGGCCAGACCGTCGCTTCTCGTTGAGTTGCCGCTGCAGGACCCGGACCGGCATCCCGGTGCTCCCCGGACCGATCTGGGTCAGGAGCCGGCCCCAGGTCGCGTCATCGACGACGCCTGTGGGCGCCAGCCCACTGCTCGTCTGGAAGTCCGACACCGCCGCGCGCGTCCTGGTGTCGAAGATCCCGTCGAAGCCGATGGGGTAGCCCTTCGAGATGAGCGTGGCCTGGATCGCCTTCACGACCGAACCGCGGTTGCCCAGGCTCTGCGTCGGATAGCGCGCGGACAGCGCGAGCGTCCCGGGCGCGGCGATCGCAAGCGCCAGGCAGGCCAGCACGAGCGGGATGAGCAGGCGGGTTCGGCGCTTCATGGCCGACAGGGTACTCGCCGTCTGCGTCACCGTGCCGGCCAGCCGGCCTCGCCCGCCACGACGATCACGCCGCGGCCGCCGCCCGTGACGCCTGGCGCTGTGCGCGCAACCACATCGCTGCGGCCAGCCCGATGAGGCCCGACAGGACCCCGCCCAGGGCGATCGCGACGGCAGCTCCGAAGCCGGAGGCGATGGCGCCCATCGCCAGGCCGCCGATCGGGACGGACCCCGCGAAGATGGTCGTGTAGACGCTCATCACCCGACCACGCAACAGGTCCGGGACCTCCAGCTGGATCGTGGCGTTCGCCGTCGCGGCCATCGAGATCCCGCCATACCCGATCAGGGCCATGAACACGATCGCGACCACGTACATGCTGGTGGCGGCCATCGCCACCGAGGCGAGACCCAGGACGATCGCCCCGGTCGCGATCCGGCTGGTGCGGGGCTTGCCGCGATAGGCGAGGGCCAGGGCCGCGATCAGCGACCCGACCCCCGACGCCGCCATCAGGAACCCGTAGCCGGCGGCGCCGCTGGCGAGGTCGTCCGCGGCGAAGGCCGGGATGAGCACGTTGAAGTTCATGCCGACGGTGGCGACGCCGCCGACGACCAGGACAGCGAGCAGGACGATCGGGGTCCGGCGAACGTAGCGCAGCCCTTCGGCCAGGTTCTCCACGACCTCTCCGGCCGACGTCGGCCGCGCGATCCGCGGCGGGGTCCGCAGCGCACCGTCGTCCATCGCCATCAGCGCGACGATCACCGCCAGGAAGCTCAGGGCGTTCAGCGCGAAGGCCGCGGCGACCCCGAAGGCGCCGATCGTCAGGCCGGCCAGGGCCGGGCCGAAGATCCGCGAGCCGTTGAACATCGCCGAGTTGAGCGCGACCGCGTTGCCCGACGTCCTCACGACCGACCAGCTCGATGGCGAACGACTGGCGGACCGGCATGTCCACGGCGTTGGCGCAGCCAAGCAGGATCGCGAGGACCAGGATCATCCAGACCTGGACCAGCCCGGTGACCGTGAGGATGGCGAGGATGACCGCCAGGGTCATCATCACCGCCTGGGTGGCGATGAGCGTCTGGCGCTTGGGCAGGGCATCCGCGGCCACGCCGGCGAACAGCCCGAGGATCATGACCGGGATGAACTGCGCGGCCGCCACGATGCCCAGCCACATCGGGTCGCCGGTCAGCTCCAGGACCAGCCACGCCTGGGCGACCTGTTGCATCCAGGTGCCGACCAGGGAGACGGCCTGGCCGGCGAAGAAGATCCGGTAGTTGCGGTGGCGGAAGGCCGTCGTGCCACGGGCACCGGCGATGCGCCCGATCGGGATCGACGGTCGGCCGATCATCGGTCGGCTGCGCCGCGGATGCGGCGCCGGGCCGCCGTCCAGCTCGGCCAGGTGGCCATCGATGTGGCGCCGGCGGGACCTGGCCTCCTCGATCATGGTGGCGAGCCGGGCGGCCTTCGCCTCGAGCGTGGCGATCTGGCCGTCGACGCGGTCGCGCGCGTCCAGGATCAGCGAACGGCGCTCGTCGGGGTCCTGGGTCGTCCTGAGGCGCTCCCGATTGCGCTCGCGCGCGAGCTCATCCTCGAGCAGCTGGCCGACCTGGGCGAGCGAGAAGCCGGCGTCGTCGCGCAGGCTCTTGATGAAGCGCAGCCGCTCCAGGTCGCTCGCGTCGTACAGGCGATACGAGCCGTCCGAGCGCGCGGCCGGCTCGAGCAGGCCGATCTCCTCGTAGTAGCGGATGGCGCGCGTCGTCAGCCCGGTCTCGGCCGCGACTTCCTGGATGCGGAGCAGGCCGGGATCGGCCGCGTCGGGGAGGCCGGAGGTAGGCGACTGACATCCCCCCGACCATACCACAACATTGACGTTTACGTGAAGGTTAGGTCTATGGCACGGTCAGTCGAACGCGAACCGCTCCTCCCCGGGCTCGCACGGGTTGCCCAGGCCGAAGCGGATCGTCGCCGGCGGTCACGTCGACGATGCACCAGAACGCCGTGGCGACTCCGCCGTCCGTCTCGGGGTGCCGGCAGATGGACGGCTCGCTCGCGTGGTCGGACAGGGCCGCGCGCAGCCAGTCGGCGTCGATGGACCCGTCGGCGCGCCGCCACGGAGCAGCGCCAGGGCCCGGTCCAGTCGCACCCCGGACCGCACGGCGTAGGCCGGATCGCCCTCGTGGCCGAGCATCCGGGCGCAGGCGTAGTGGTTGGTGTGGGCGAATCGGCCGTCGGCGCCGAGTCCCTCGAGTTCCGCGTCGGTCGCGGAACCCTCGACGTTCACGACCCGACCGTCCGGCGTGGCGAAGACCGTGTTGTAGGACGACGACCGGTCCGGTCGCAGCGCCATCGCCACGGCCTCGTCCATGGATCTGCGCGGTCAGCTGCTCGCGGACCATGAGCAGGCGCGGCACGCCGACGACCTCGTCATTGGGCGTCAGCTCGTTCCCGGTCAGCGACAGGCCGGCGTCGTTCCAGCCGACGCTGATCCACGGCCCGATGCCGAGGCTGAAGACCGACCGGCTCGCCGGGCACGCGCCATTCGATGGCGACGACGTCATCGCGCGACGCCGGCGACAGGTCGTTGGTGTGGGCGACCCAGAGGTGCCCGTCCGCGGTCGCCGGTGGGCCGGCGACCAGGTCCGAGCAGCGGCCCTCGACGGCGACCCCGCCCGTGGCCTGCGACGGCCGCACGGACCAGATCTCCTCGATCGACGCGGCGAACAGCGCGAGCGGGTCCACGCCCGCACCCTCGGCCGCTCCGTCGATCTCCTCGACCAGCCACGGCGTCCCGGCGCGGCGTCGCGTCCCGATAGCGCGCGGCCAGGGCCAGCTGCTCGTCGCGCGAGCGCCCGGGCGGCAGGACGCGCGTCGAAGGCGACCGCTTCGCGCAGTGTGGGCGCCGTGGCCACGCCCACGGCGCGACCGACCTCGCGGTGCGACCCGGACACGCGGATCCGCGGGATGGCTCGCGGCGACCGGTGTCACGGTCAGTCCAGCGTGAAGTCGTCGGGGTCCGAGTAGCGCCCGGACCGCTGGAACTCGATCTGCATCAGGACGTCGTTGAGCAGCGACGATGCCCCGAACCGGAACCAGTCGGGCGACATCCAGCGCGGCCCAGCGTCTCGTACAGGACGACCAGGTACTGGATCGCCTCCTTGGCGGTCCGGATCCCGCCGGCCGGCTTCATCCCCACCTGGCGCCCGGTCGCCCGCTCGAAGTCGCGGATCGCCTCGAGCATCACGAGCGTGACGGGGAGCGTCGCGGCGGGCGTCACCTTGCCGGTGGAGGTCTTGATGAAGTCGGCGCCGGCGGCCATCGCCAGGACGCTCGCGCGCCGGACGTTGTCGTACGTCTCGAGCTCGCCCGTCTCCAGGATGACCTTGAGGTGCGCCTCGCCGGCGGCCTCCTTGATGTCCACGATCTCCTCGAACACGGCCGCGTAGTCGCCCGACAGGAACGCGCCGCGATCGATGACCATGTCGATCTCGTCGGCGCCGGCCTCGACGGCCGCCCGCGTCTCGGCGATCTTGATGTCGCGGAACGTCTGGCCGGACGGGAAGCCGGTGGCGACGCTGGCGACCTTGACGCCCGAACCGCGCAGGGCGTCCTTCGCGTCGGCCACGAGCGCCGGATAGACGCAGACCGCGGCGACATGCGGGATGGTCGGGTCGCCCGGCTGCGGACGCATCGCCTTGACGCACATCGCGCGGACCTTGCCGGGCGTGTCCTTCCCCTCGAGCGTGGTCAGGTCCATCATCCGGATCGAGAGGTCCAGCGCCCACATCTTCGACGCCTTCTTGATCGAGCGGCGCTTGAGCGCATCGACCCGCTCCTCGACCCCGACCTGGTCCACCGCGGTGACCCGGCCGAGCAGGTTGCCGAGCGGTCCCGGGCGCCGGTCCCAGGCGCGGACGAGCTCGTTGGCGCGCTCGCGGGCCGGGCTGTCGGGGCGTCTCGTGGCGGTCATGGGAGCGAGAGGATACACCGGTCGTCCAGAGGTCCTGGCGGCGTCGCGGGCGGCGATCAGTGCCGCTACTGATGATGTACCCGCGGCATCAGGAGCACTGCGCGGACGCGTGACTACATCATGGTGGATCTCGGTCGGAGTTCGGAGCTGTCGGTCCTGATGCGAGTAATCAGCCCATGCCCGTCCGCACCGTCGTCGAACGCGGGCCCAAGGGCAAGCGGTCGGTGGCGTTCAGCCTCGACTGGCCGGGGTGGAGCCGCGGCGCGAAGAGCGCCGAGCTCGCCCTCGAGACGCTCGAGGCCTATCGGGAGCGCTACCGGCCGGTCGCGGACCTCGCCGGGATGGCACGCGAGTTCGACGCCGCCGGTCCCCTCGAGGTCGTGGAGGACAAGGTCGGAACCGGCTCGACCGACTTCTGGGGCATCTCCTTCTCGCCTTCCTCGACCGAGCACGGGCCGATGGGCGAGGCGGAGTTCGAGCGCGCGATCACGCTGCTGCAGGCCTGCTGGGCGTTCTTCGACGGCGTCGCGGCGCGGGTCTCGCCGGAGATGCGCAAGGGCCGCGCGGGGGCGGACGCGACCGCGACCGGATCATCCGCCACACGATCCGCACCGAGAGCGAGGACTTCGCGAAGCAGGTCGGGCTGCGGATCCCGGAGGAAGCGGCGCTGACGCCGGATGGACTGCGCCAGCATCGGGAGGCCTACGTCGCGGCGATGCGCGCGTACAACGCCGGGGAGGTCGACGACGGCGCATGCGGTCGTGGACGCTGCCGTTCCTCATCCGACACTCGGCCTTCCACACGCTCGACCACGCATGGGAGATGGAGGACAAGGACCTCTCCGCTTAGGACAGGGCCTGACCAGACGAAGCCCGTCGAACCCCGGCTCAGCGGCCGGCGCGGACCTTGGGGAGTGGCGGCATCCCGCGCTTCCCATCGACCAGGAAGTGGCGGAACCAGCTCCGGACGATCTCGAGGTTCTCGACCCGGCGGAACGGGGTCCCCGAGCGGGTCAGTTCGTGGGTCTCGTCCGGCACGCGCATGAGTCGAACGGCCCTCTTGTGCGAGCGCATGACCGTGAACTGCGCCTCGGCCTGGCCGATCGTCGTGCGGATGTCGTGCTCGGAGTGCTGGATGAGCAACGGCGTCGTGATCCGGTCCGCGTAGGTCACCGGCGAGATCTCGCGGTAGTAGGCCGGGTCGTCCCAGGGCGTGACATCGAACTCGAGCTTCGCCCACTGGCCACTGCCGATGTCGCCGGTCAGGAACAGCATGCCCATGTCCGCGACGCAGCGGCAGGTCATCGCCGCCCGGAAGCGGTGATCGTGGGCGACGATCCAGTTGGTGAGGTAGCCACCGTACGACCCACCGGTCACGCCCAATCGGTCCGGGTCCGCCAGGCCGTCCGCGACGAGCGACTCCACGCCCGCGAGCACGTCGCGCGTCGGGCCGGGCCCCCAGTCGCGGTGGTTGGCGTCATTGAACGCCTCGCCGTAGCCCTCGGAGCCGCGTGGATTGCTGTAGAAGACCCCGATGCCGGCACCGGCCAGGACCTGGAACTCCCAGACCGGCGACCAGCCGTACAGCGTGTGCGGGCCGCCATGGATCTCGAGGACGAGCGGTCGCGCGGTCGCGTCGTCGCCGCCCGGGATGAACCAGCCCTGGATGTCCCGGCCGTCCACCGTTGACGTGCCGCTCCAGCGCCGGGCGCAGCTCGATGTCGGCGAGGACGTCGCGGTTGAACTCGGTCAGCCGTCGTGGCGGCGAGTCGCCGTCCAGCCAGAAGAGGTCAGGGGGTTCGGTCGGCGTCGAGCGGAGGTAGGCGACCCGGCAGGCGTCCATCGATCGCCTCGCCCGCGACCCCGTCCCAACCGGAGATGTAGTGGGCGCCGTTCGTGATCCGCTCGAGGCTTCCGTCGGCGACAGCGATGCGGAACAGCTCGTAGGACCCCTGGATCGGGGCACTGAACGTCAGCCACGATCCGTCCGCGGACGGGATCAGGCGATCGAGGTCGCCGATCGTGACGTCGCTGTTCATCGCGGACCCGGGCATCAGGTCGTGGTCGGCCGACAGGTTCCGGCCACCGTCCGGCGTCGCATCGGACCCGTCCGCCGCGAAGACCCAGATGTCGTTGCGCGAGCCGGCGTTGGCCGGGAGCCGGTGGCCGAGTGCCGCGAGCGACCGCCCGTCCGGCAGCCACGTGGGCAGGCCGAAGACGACCGCGGTCCACGCCGTGACGGCCGTGACGTCGCGCGACTCGACGTCGACGCGTGAACAGGTCCGAGCGGTAGCAGCAGGTCCGGATCCCGGCGCCGGTTCGCCGCGAAGGCGATGCGCGATCCGTCGGGCGACCACGCGGGCTCATGCTCGGCCGTCGGGCCGTCGGTCAGGCGGCGTCGCGTCGCCCGTGGTCGCGTCCACCAGCCACAGGTGGCCGATCCGGTCGTAGGTGAACCCTTCCCCGTTGAGCATGTAGTCAAGGCGATCGACGAACCGGTAGTCGGACGGTGGCGGGGTCCCCGGCTCGGCCGCCTTGGCGAGACCCCGCGTCCGCCGATCCGCTTCGAAGGTCGACGCGTGCGACGTGCTGACCACGACCAGCCGCTTGCCATCCGGCGACCACTCGACGCCGGTGACGCCTCGCGGCAGGTCGGTCAGGCGGCGCGCCTCGCCGCCGTCCACCGGGAGCAGGTAGACCTGTTTCACGTCCTCGCGCGGCTTGATCGCCGTCGCGGGCCGGCTCCTCCTCGACCACGGTCCGGCGATCCGACAGGAACGCGATCGTCCGGCCATCCGGGGAGAACCGGGCATGCCAGTCGTTCTTCGCACCGATCGTCACCTGGCGCGGCCTCGCCACCGTCGGTCGGCACCAGCCAGAGCGCGTGGCGGTAGCCATCGAAGCCGGGCGCGACGGTCTTGACCGACGTGACGACGCTGCGGCCGTCCGGCGACAGGCGGATGCCGGTCGGGACGCGCAGGCGGTACAGGTCGTCGGGTCTGGGGGGTCGTGGCACGGAACGAAGTGTAGCGAGGACTACCATCGTCGTGCCATGCCAGACCAGCTCACCTTCCGGCTGGAGACGGACCTGCTGCCGGACCTCCCGGACCTGCGGCCGATGGAGCCGCGCGTCCTGCCGGAGCCGTTCGATTCGGACGAGCACCTGTTCGAGCCGTGGTGGGGTGGCGCCCGCGCGTTCGCCTACATCGGTCCGGCGATGCAGGCGGGTGACGGCGCGGTACGGATCGTGGATGCGGCCGGGGTGGACGTATCGGCGGCACTCCCCGAACTGGCCGGGATGGCCGTTCGCGTCGCTGCCCGGTCGGCGATCCTGGACGGCGAGCTGGTCGTGGTGGATGGCACCGGGCGCGCGGATCCGGGGGAGCTCGAACGGCGGCTGGCCGGCGAGTCCGGCCACCCGGCGGCGTTCCTGGCCTTCGACCTGCTCCACCTCGACGGTCGCTCGCTGCTGTCCCAGCCACTCGTGAAGCGACGCGAGGCCCTGCGCCGGATCCTGCGCCCGGGCGATGAGGTCGTGGCGGTGCCGGCGATCGCCACCGAAGGCAGGGCCCTGTTCGCGGCCGTCGCGGCCCAGGGCGTGGCCGGCGTGCTCGCCCGCCAGCGGATGAGCCCCTACTTCCCGGGCGTCCGCAGCCGCCTGTGGCGGTTCATCCCGGCGACACCACCCGAGACCGGGCTCGCCGACGCGACCGACGCCGAACCCCTCCCGCCGCCGACCGTGGCGACTGCGCCGGTCCTCGCCCTGATCAGCCGCCTGCCACTCGACGACGTCTCGTAGGACGTGCGATCTCGGAACGTCCGCGGCGATCGCTGACGCTCTCGTTCCCGCAGGTGCCGTTGTGATG
>CAVZXQ010000012.1:0-14976 GCA_963779315.1 uncultured Chloroflexia bacterium
TACACCGTGCGTCACGCGCCCCTCTCCCGCGGATCGCGATACCCCTAGCGGAACGTGATCCGTGGCCTGACGGTAAGCGGAGTGCCTCGGAGGAACTCGATCAGCAATGGGTTGACGAGCTCCGGCGAACGGATGTCCGGGCGGTGGCAACCGCCGGCCACCACGGCCAATGTCGCCCCCGGGATCCTGGCCGCGACCGCCTCACCCATCTCCAGCGGCGCCGACTGGTCAAGCTCGCCATGGAGGACCAGGGTCGGTGACATGAGGGCCGTGAGGTGTGCTGGCGCGACTGCCCCGTCGTTCTCGCGGTACTGCTCGAACTGCTGTTCGATGAGCACGTCCGGGTCGGCATCGAGCGCGAGTGCGAGGATGGCTTCCACGAGCGCCTCGGAACCGGGCTCGTTGAACGCGGCGCCTAGGAACCATCGCGCAAATCCGGGCCAGTCTCGGCGCCAGTACGCGGCGTTCCACCGCTCCCACCCGTCATAGGACGCACGCTCGGCCCAGAACCCGTCATGGTCGGGGATCACCGCTGGGTCCGCGTCGACGTCGATGGTCGGGTCGATGAGGATGAGGCGATCGACCAGCTCCGGGTGGCGCGCGGCCAGGATGACGGCGACTTCGGTCCCCAATGATGCACCGATCAGCGAGGCCCGGGTCAGGCCCGCCGAAGTCATGACGGCGAGCGCATCTGCCACGTGGTCATCGAGCCGATAGCCAGTCGCCGGGCGATCGCTGCATCCGATGCCGCGCGGGTCGTAGGTGACGACACGGAACGAGCGCGACAGATCGGGCACGAGCGGTGCCGACACGCGCGAGTCGACGAAAATTCCCACGTCGGGACGACCAGGACCGCGGGCTCGGCGGAACCGAACGAGTCCCACGCGATCCGCACGCCCTCGACCTCAGCGACGCCTGACGCGTCAGACGGTGGTAGCCGCAGTTCCAAGGGTCCTCACTCCATCGTGCGCCGTCTGGCCGTCCGGGCCGTCAGCGTGTCGTGTTTCGGGGTTTCCAGCCTCGGACCGAGCCATAGATTACTCGTGGTGGCTTGCCAGGTGGTGACTCTGCAGGCGCATCCGTCGGTCACCCACTACCCCCGTTGGGGTAGGCCTTCCGGGTCGAGTGGATGTCGCCAGCGCAGGCCGGGAAAGCTGGCGAAATCGCGATCGGTCGTGATCCAGTCACAGCCGGATTCGATGGCGAGCGCTGCGAGGTAGGCGTCGGCGACGAGGTTCCCCTTCGCACCCGCGTCAAGGCAGAGCCGCTGGAACAATCCCCAGTGGCGCGAACCCGGATCGATCGGGACGGCGTTCGGTGCACCCCGAAGCGCCTCGACGAATGAGAGCGCCGTCGCCCCGGTGCTCGGCGTCTCGAAGACCCGCGGGTGAGTGACGACGCGGATGAAGCCACTCAGGACGATCGAAGCCACACCGAACGGCTCCTCGGAGGCGACCGTAGCCTCCAGCCAGGCGCGGTAGCGATGATGGTCGGGTGCGTCGGTCCGGGCCGCATACACGAGGACGTTGACATCCGTGAGGGTCGAGCGGATCGTCCCGTCCATCGATGTCCAGTAGTGCCGAGCCGTCATCAAGGTCGATCCCGGGCCGGAGCCCGCCTGGCCGAACGACGGCAACGTCGTCGACGCTGGTCGGCGGGCCCGCCTCCCGCTCGTCGCGCGAGACGAGTCGCGGACCGCATCTTCGATGACGCTCCGCCAGCGGTCTGACCGGTTCGAGCGGCGGTCGACTTGGCCTCGATCAGGAGGTCGTCGTCGAGCTTGATGGTCGTGCGCATGCATCAAAGCATCTGTGCCACACGCATCATGATGTCAAGACAGCGAGCTCAGCGGCCGGCGCGGACCTTGGGGAGCGGCGGCAGGCCGCGCTTGCCATCGACCAGGAAGTGGCGGAACCAGCTCGGGACGATCTCGAGGTTCTCGACCCGGCGGAACGGGGTGCCCGGAGCGGGTCAGCTCGTGGGTCTCGTCGGGCACGCGCATGAGGCGGACGGCCTTCTTGAGCGAGCGCATGACCGTGAACTGCGCCTCGGCCTGGCCGATCGGTCGTGCGGATGTCGTGCTCGGAGTGCTGGATGAGCAGCGGCGTCGTGATCCGGTCCGCGTAGGTCACCGGCGAGATCTCGCGGAAGTAGGCCGGGTCGTCCCAGGGCGTCGACATCGAACTCGAGCTTCGCCCACTCGCCACCGCCGATGTCGCCGGTCAGGAACAGCATGCCCATGTCCGCGACGCAGCGGCAGGTCATCGCCGCCCGGAAGCGGTGGTCGTGGGCGACGATCCAGTTGGTCAGGTAGCCACCGTACGACCCACCGGTCACGCCCAGTCGGTCCGGGTCCGCCAGGCCGTCCGCGACGAGCGACTCCACGCCCGCGAGCACGTCGCGCGTCGGGCCGGGGCCCCAGTCGCGGTGGTTGGCGTCGTTGAACGCCTCGCCGTAGCCCTCGGAGCCGCGCGGGTTGCTGTAGAAGACGCCGATGCCGGCACCGGCGAGCACCTGGAACTCCCAGACCGGCGACCAGCCGTAGAGCGTGTGCGGGCCGCCATGGATCTCGAGGACGAGCGGCCGCGCCGTCGTGCCGTCGCCGCCCGGGATGAACCAGCCCTGGATGTCCCGGCCGTCCACCGTGACGTGCCGCTCCAGCGCCGGGCGCAGCTCGATGTCGGCGAGGACGTCGCGGTTGAACTCGGTCAGCCGTCGTGGCTGCGAGCGGCCGTCCAGCCAGAAGAGGTCGGGCGGCTCGGTCGGCGTCGAGCGGAGGTAGGCGATCCGCAGGCGTCCATCGATCGCCTCGCCCGGCGACCCCGTCCCAGCCGGAGATGTAGTGGGGGCCGTTCGTGATCCGCTCGAGGCTGCCGTCGGCGACAGCGATGCGGAACAGCTCGTAGGCACCCCTGGATCGGGGCACTGAACGTCAGCCACGCTCCGTCCGCGGACGGGATCGAGGCGGTCGCGTCGCCGATCGTGACGTCGCTGTTCATCGCGGACCCGGGCATCAGGTCGTGGTCGGCCGACAGGTTCCGGCCACCGTTCGGCGTCGCATCGGAACCGTCCGCCGCGAAGACCCAGATGTCGTTGCGCGAGCCGGCGTTGGCCGGGAGCCGGTGGCCGAGTGCCGCGATGCGACCGCCCGTCCGGCAGCCACGTGGGCAGGCCGAAGATCGACTTCGGCCCGCCCGTGACGGCCGTGACGTCGCGCGACGCGACATCGACGGTGAACAGGTCCGAGCGGAACAGCAGGTCCGGATCCTGCGCCGGTTCGCCGAGAAGGCGATGCGCGATGCCGTCGGGCGACCACGCGGGCTCGTGCTCGGCCGTCGGGCCGTCGGTCAGGCGGCGTCGCGTCGCCGGTGGTCGCGTCCACCAGCCACAGGTGGCCGATCGCGGTCGTAGGTGAACCCTTCGCCATTGAGCATGTAGTCGAGGCGATCGACGAACCGGTAGTCGGACGGCGGCGGCGTGCCCGGCTCGGCCGCCTTGGCGAGACCCCGCTTCCGTCGATCCGCTTCGAAGGTCGCGCGCGTGCGACGCGCTGACGACGACCAGCCGCTTGCCGTCCGGCGACCACTCGACGCCGGTCGACGCCGCGCGGCAGGTCGGTCAGCCGGCGCGCCTCGCCGCCGTCCACCGGCAGCAGGTAGACCTGGACCGACGTCCTCGCGCGGCTTGATCGCGGCGCGCGCCGGCTCCTCCTCGACCACGGTCCGGCGATCCGACAGGAAGGCGATCGTCCGGCCGTCCGGCGAGAACCGGGCATGCCAGTCGTTCTTCGCGCCGATCGTCAGCTGGCGCGCCTCGCCACCGTCGGTCGGCACCAGCCAGAGCGCGTGGCGGTAGCCATCGAAGCCGGGCGCGACGGTCTTGACCGAGGTGACGACGCTTCGGCCGTCCGGCGACAGGCGCACGCCGATCGGGACGCGCAGGCGGTACAGGTCGTCGGGTCTCGGGGGGTCGTGGCACGAGCGCAGTGTAGCGAGGACTACCATCGTCGTGCCATGCCAGACCAGCTCACCTTCCGGCTGGACACGGACCTGCTGCCGGACCTCCCGGACCTGCGGCCCATGGAGCCGCGCCTCCTGCCGGAGCCGTTCGACTCGGACGAGCACCTGTTCGAGCCGTGGTGGGGCGGCGTCCGCGCGTTCGCCTACATCGGTCCGGCGATGCAGGCCGGTGACGGCGCGGTCCGGATCGTGGATGCGGCCGGGCGTGGACGTCTCGGCGGCACTCCCCGAACTGGCCGGGATGGCCGTTCGCGTCGCTGCCCGGTCGGCGATCCTGGACGGCGAGCTGGTCGTGGTGGACGGCACCGGGCGCGCGGATCCGGCCGAGCTGGAACGGCGGCTGGCCGGCGAGCCCGGGCACCCGGCGGCGTTCCTGGCGTTCGACCTGCTCCACCTCGACGGTCGCTCGCTGCTGTCCCAGCCACTCGTGAAGCGACGCGAGGCCCTGCGCCGGATCCTGCGCCCGGGCGACGAGGTCGTCGCAGTGCCGGCCATCGCCACCGAAGGCAAGGCCCTGTTCGCGGCCGTCGCGGCCCAGGGCGTGGCCGGCGTCCTCGCCCGCCAGCGGCATGAGCCCCTACTTCCCGGGCGTCCGCAGCCGCCTGTGGCGGTTCATCCCGGCGACGCCACCCGAGGCCGGGCTCGCCGACGCGACGGCGCCGAACCCCTCCCGCCGCCGACCGTGGCGACCGCGCCGGTCCTCGCCCTGATCAGCCGCCTGCCACTGGACGACGTCTCGTAGGACGTCGCTGGAACGTGCCGGCGATCGCGGACGCTCTCGCCCGCGGTGCGTTGGATGGCCATCCGCGTGCACCCGCAGGTCGGTCGAGCGTGCGTCACTCGGCGCGATGCCGATCAGACCGTGCATCGTGGGCCGAGCGGTCCGAGGCTGCAGCCCGGTGCACGTCCAGAGCATGGCGACCGCGCTCGACAGGACGCCGCGAGCGGCCGGCGCAGCCTCCGCCGCCCTGCCCTACCCCGCTCGGCGGGCCGCCGCGATGAACGCCCGGACGCCCGGGCGCTGGCCGTAGAGCAGGACACCCGCCGCGTACATCCGCGTCGCGACCATCGCGACGAAGACGATCGCAACGACGAGGATCCCGATCGACAGCGCGACCTGCCACGGCGGCACGGCGCCGACCATCAGCCGGGCGAGCATGACGAACGGGCTGAACGGCGGCAGGAACGAGGCGACGATCGTCCACGCGCCACCGCCGCCGCTGAGCGCCAGGATCGCGGAGAGGTAGCCGGCGATCGCGACGAAGCTGAGCGGCAGGGAGAGGGTCTGCAGGTCGTCCGGCCGGCTGACGAACGAGCCCATCGCCGCATAGATCAGGGCGAACAGCGTGAAGCCGAGCAGGAAGAACACGCCATAGCCCAGCAGCAGGCCCGGGCGTCAGGCCGACGAGCGGCGTGCCGGCGGCCCAGTCGGGCCCGAGGACCGCTTCGGCGATCCGGTCCTGGAACGCCAGGGCCACCAGCGCCGGCACGACGATGGCGACGTACTGGGTCAACCCGGCGCCGCCGATCCCGGCGACCTTGCCGGCCAGCAGCTGCCGTGGCGACGCGGCGCTGATCATCAGCTCCATCACGCGGCTGCTCTTCTCGGCGGCCACCCCGGTCGCGACCCACATGCCGTAGATGATCACGGTCATGAACATGAGCACGACGAAGACGATCCCAAGGAAGCTCCGGCTCGCGACGGCCTGTGGCGAGATCGCCGCCCCGCCCTCGGTCGCCACGTTCGTCGAATCGACCTGGAACCGCGGCGTCTGGAACGCCCCGAGCTGGGAGTCCTTCGGCAGCGACGAGGTCCAGTCGATGATCCCGATGGCCGACCGCCGCGAAGCCCACGAGCTGGCTGCGGACGCCGTCGGCGGGGCCGTCGGTCGCGTAGACGACGTCGATCTGGCCGCTGGGGAGGCGACTCGACGGTCATGACCCCACCGAGCGTGCCGTCGGCTGAGGTCGGCCGCGGCCGACGCCGGCATCGCCGGCCCGCTCGATCACGAACGGGCGCTTCCAGGTCGCCTCGTCCACCCCGCCCGGCGGGATTGTTGAGGACGCCGTCGGCGATGCCGATCGCGCGAAGCGCAAGGTCGTCGTCGGAGGTAACGATCGCGATCCGGGTGACGCGTCGCCCGATCCATGTAGCGGATCGCGATCGGTGCGAGTGCGACCACCAGCGCGACGCCGATCAGGAGCAGCGTCGAGAAGATGAACAGCGGGCTGCGGACTCGATCGCGATACTCGCGACGAGCCACGATCCCCGCATTCGGCAGGAGCGGATCGCGCCGGGCCATCAGGCCAGACCCCCCGCCGGGACGGTCGTGGGTCGCCGCGTCTGGCGCCAGCGTGACGTCGTCGTCGGCCGGCCGTCCGACGAGATCGATGAAGATGGCCTCGAGACTCGGGTCGGCCACCTCGAAATGGGTCACGGCCACGCCCCTCGACGACGAGTGCCGCCAGCACGGCGGACGGCTCCACTCCCGGGTCGAGCTCCAGCTCGACGTGACCGGCACCGGGACGCACCAGGCGTACGCCGGCGAGATCGGCGACCCAGGCCGGGGCGACCTCGCCCTCGAACCCGAGGCGGACGCTGCGACGCCCGCTGGCCCGCTTCAGCGAGCTGACCGTACCGCCGGCCACCAGCCGGCCGTGATCCACGATGGCGACCGATTCGCACAGCGCCTCGGCCGCCTCCATCTGGTGGGTGCTGAAGATGAGCGTCCGATCGCGGTCGCGCAGCTCGAGGAACGCCTCGCGCAACATGACGAGGTTGACCGGATCCAGCCCAGTGAACGGCTCGTCCATCAGCAGGACCTCAGGGTCGTGCAGGATCGCCGCGATGAACTGGACCTTCTGCTGGTTGCCCTTGGACAGCTCTTCGGCCCGGCGCGGCGCGTAGTCGGCGATGCGGAAGCGCTCGAGCCAGCCCAGCGCGTCCTTGCGCGCCTTGTCGGATGGCACGCCGTAGAGCGACGCGAAGTACACCAGCTGGTCGAGCACGGCCATCCGCGGATACAGGCCGCGTTCCTCGGGGAGATAGCCCCAGGTCCGGCGCGGCAGATCCGTCGAGCGCGAGCCGTCCCAGCGAGCCTCGCCCTCGTCCGCCTCGAGGATGCCGAGGCAGATCCGCATCGTCGTGGTCTTGCCGGCGCCGTTCGCGCCAAGGAATCCGAACACGGCGCCACGGGGGACCTCGAAGGTCAGGCGATCCAGCGCGAGGTTCGCCCCGAATCGCTTCGTGACGTGGTCGATCTCCAAACTCACCGGGCGAGCATAGCCACCGACCGGCGAACCCGCCCGTGGCCGAAGGTCCCGGTCCCTCGGGGCGGACCCTCTTCCGCCAAACGAGTACGATTCGGACCGATGCACAGCCCCACGACACCGCCCGAGCAGACCACACCCGTCTCCATCCACGCCGAACGGGCGGCCGGCCTCCTCTCGATCGTCTGGGGCGATGGCCACCAGACCGCCTACGAGATGCTGCCGCTGCGCTGGCTCTGCCCGTGCGCCTACTGCCGCGGCGAGGCCGGCCTTCCGGGCTGGCTCGACACGCGCCCCGATCCTCACCGACGAGCAGATCCGGCTCGTCGACGTGTCGATGGTCGGCGGCTACGCCATCGCGCCGGCCTGGGGCGATGGCCACCACACGGGCTTCTACACGTTCACGATGTTGCGCGAGCACTGCCCGTGCACCGAGTGCACCCGGCGACGGACCGGGCATGCGACCAGCGCACCCACCCCCTCCGTCATGGACCGTCACGAGGAGCACGCATGATCGTCGTCACGTCACCGTTCGTCGCCGGCCATCGCATCACCGATTCGAAGGGGATGGTGTTCGGCCTGGTCGTCCGCAGCCGAGGCATCGGCGGCAACCTCATGGCCGAGCTCCGCTCGCTCGGCGGCGGCGAGATCCACGAGTACACCAGCCTCCTCGAGGACTCCCGCCGACAGGCCCTCGATCGACTCATCGCGAACGCGACGCTGGTCGGCGCCAACGCGATCATCTCGATGCGCTACGACAGCTCCTCGCTGTCGGGCTCGATGAGCGAGATCGTGGCCTACGGCACGGCCGTCGTCGTGGTCGAGGATGCCGACGGCGCCGCAGCCCACCACGCTCGAGTAGACGATGGGCATCGGCATCGCCCGGGTCGTCATCCTCGTCAGCGGCGCGGTCCTCGCGATCGGCGGCCTGTTGCTGATCGCCCTGCCCGACCTGGGCGGGACGGTCGCCGGCATCTACATGGTCCTGGCCGGCGGCGCGCTGATCGTCGGTGCGCTGCTGGAGCGGATGCGCTACCGCTCCGATGCGCTCGATCGGACCGTCACATCCGGTCGGACCGGGCGGCGGCGAACCGCTCGACGCGGCCATGGAACCGCGCTTCACGTCCACCGACGAGGTGTTCGTCGACCCGACGTCGGGCCACCGCATGCGGGTCTTCCTCGATCCGGGCACGGGCGAGCGGCGCTACCGCGCCGAGGGCTGACCCGGGACCTTCGGGTGAGTCGGGGCGCCAGGGCGCCCATGCTATCCTCGACGGCCGGGCTTTTCGTTGTCCGCGACCGATCCAGGAGTCCCGATCCACTGATGGCGGCGATCGAATCCGGCCCCGTGCCGCATGCTGAGACCGCCGGTCCGACCAGGCCCGGACGGGCGAAGCGCGCCGCGCGCGCCGAGGCGGACGCTCCGTACCTGAACCGGGAACTGTCCTGGCTGGAGTTCAACGCCCGAGTCCTGTTCGAAGCGCGTGACGAGCGGAATCCCCTGCTGGAGCGCGTCAAGTTCCTGTGCATCTTCGCCGGGAACCTGGACGAGTTCTTCCAGGTCCGGGTGGCCGGCCTGCGCGAGCAGGTGGAGGCCGGCAAGGCCCACCGATCGCCCGATGGCCGGACCGCCGAAGAGCAACTCGCGGCCATCCGCTCGCGTGCCGTCGAGCTCTCGGCGGAACACTCGGCCATCTATCTCGACGTGCGGCGCTCCCTCGCCGCCGAAGGGATCGAGCTGGTCGACTACGCCGCCATCCCGGAACATCACGAGGCACTCCGCCAACGCTTCCTGGACGAGATCTACCCGGTCCTGACACCGCTCGCGGTGGATCCCGGCCACCCGTTCCCGTACATCTCCACGCTCAGCCTGTCGATCGCGGTCGGGCTGCGCGACCCGGCCACCGGCGAGCGCGCGTTCGCTCGGGTCAAGGTCCCGCAGATCCTGCCTCGCCTCCTGGAGATCGAGCGCTCGCGCTTCGTGCTCCTCGACCAGGTCATCGAGGAGAACCTGGACGCCCTGTTCACCGGGATGGAGGTCCTGGAACACCACCTCTTCCGGGTCACTCGCAATGCGGACCTGGCGATCGAGGAGGACGAGGCCGATGACCTGCTCCTCGCCATCGAGGAGGAGCTGCGACGTCGGCGGTTCGGCGAGGCGGTCCGCCTGGAGGTGGAGCGGTCCATGCCGGCCGGCACCCGCAACCTGCTGATGCGCGGGCTCGGCCTGGACGAGGAGGACTGCTACGAGGTCAGCGGCATGCTGGACCTCACCGGCCTGTGGCACATCGCGGAACTGGACCGGCCGGACCTCAAGATCCCGGTCTGGTCACCGATCACGCCACCTCGGCTCATCCCGCCGGACGAGGACGAGCCGGCCGATGTCTTCGCGGCCGTCCGGGCCGGTGACATCCTGGTGCACCACCCGTACGAGTCGTTCACGGCGTCCGTGGAGCGGTTCATCACCCAGGCCGCCGACGACCCGGACGTGCTGACCATCAAGCAGACGCTGTACCGGACATCGGGTGACTCGCCGCTCGTCCAGTCGCTCATCCGGGCGGCCGAGCGCGGCAAGCAGGTCGTGGTCCTCGTCGAGATCAAGGCGCGCTTCGACGAGGAAGCCAACATCATCTGGGCCCGCAAGCTGGAACGCGCCGGCGCCCACGTCGTGTACGGCCTCGTGGGCCTCAAGACCCACAGCAAGACGTCCCTGGTGGTGCGCCGCGAGGGCTCCGGGCTGCGTCGCTACGTCCATACCGGGACGGGCAACTACAACCCCAAGACGGCTCGCCTGTACGTGGACCTGGGGCTGCTCACCTGCCGGCCGGAGATCGGGGCGGACGTCTCGGACCTGTTCAACGTCCTGACCGGGCTGTCGCGCCAGCGAACCTTCCGGCGACTGCTCGTCGCGCCGCACAGTCTCCGGTCGCGGTTCCTGGAGCTTGTCGATCGCGAGATCGAGCATGCCCGCGCCGGCCACCCGTCACGGATCATCCTCAAGTTGAACGCGATCGTGGACGTCGCGGTCATCGAGGCGCTGTACCGGGCCTCCCAGGCCGGCGTCGACATCGACCTCATCGTCCGGGGCGCCTGCTCCATCCAGCCCGGCGTGCCGGGTGTCTCGGAGCGGATCCGGGTGCGCTCGATCATCGGCCAGTTCCTGGAGCACTCGCGGATCTGGTCGTTCGAGAACGGTGGATCGCGGGAGTGGTACATCGGGTCCGCGGACCTGATGGACCGTAACCTGGACCGGCGAGTCGAGGCCGTTACCCCGGTCGAGGACCAGGAAGCAGGCGTGCGGCTGGCCGGGATCGTGGACCTCATGCTCGCCGACGACCGACGCTCGTGGCAGCTCCAGCCGGACGCGACCTGGATCCGGACCGAGGCGCTCAACGGCCGAGCCGGGACGATCGACACCTTCGAGGCACTCAAGGAAGACGCGCTCGAGCGCAGCCAGATCGGCGGGATGCCGCACCGCCCCGGTGCCGGCGTCGGCTCGCTGGACCCACGGGCATGACCGACGTGTTCGAGCCGGTGGCTGCGCCGAAGCCGGTCGAAGTCGAGCTCAAGTACCGGGTCACCTCCGTTGCCGCCGCGGAGCGCTACCTGACCGCGCCGCGCGTCGGGGCGTTCGATGCGCACGACCAGGCGCGAACCAGCCGGATCGAGGACCGCTACGTGGACACCGCCGATGGCGCGCTGTCGCTCGCGGGCTATGCGGTCCGCCTCCGCCAGTCGAAGTCGGGCACGACGGTCTCGGTCAAGTCGCTCGCCGCCACCGAGGGTCCGGGCGGAGCCGTCCGGCGCGAGGAACTCGAGGGCCCGGCGGACCCACTCGCCCCTCCATCCGACTGGTCCAGCTCCGCGGCACGGGCGCTCGTGCTCGAACACGCGGGCACCGCTCCCCTGCGCGAGGTCGTGACGATCCGGCAGGTACGGCGCAGGCGCCAGATCCGCGATGCCGGCACGCGCATCGAGCTCAGCCTGGACGAGGTGATGGTCATCGCCGGGGGCCGGGAGGTCGGCCGGTTCGCGGAGCTCGAGGCGGAACTTCGCCGCGGCGGTGAGTCGAGGCTTGCCGAGCTGGCGGTCATCTTCGATGCGGACCTGACCTTGAGCCGTGCCACGGAGAGCAAGCTGGAGGCCGCGCTGGCCATCGTGGCGAAGACGAAACGTGCCGGTGATGCGGGGGTTCCCGGTGAGACCAGGGGCGCAGCGGCAGACGACGCCGCCACGGCCCTGCCTGACCTGGAGGAGGACGACCTCATGACCGAGACCGAAGCGCTGCTCGAGGCCGACGCGATCGAGGATGAGGCGATGCTAGAGGCCGACGCGATCGAGGCCGACGCGCGACTGGACGAGGGCCACGATCTTGACGGCGAGCTCGATGACGATCTCCTGACCGACCGCGACCTGCTCGCTGGCGGTCATCTCGTCCCCGGCTTCGCCGAGTTCCTGGGCGTCATGCCCTCGACCGACGACACGATCGGATCGCCGGAACCGCCCGACGACATCCGACTGGTGGTCGGCAAGTCCCCCGGCGTCACGGCAGACGACCATCTCGCCGAAGCCGGCCGAAAGGTGCTGCGCTTCCACCTGGCGCGGATGCTGGCCCGCGAGGCCGGCACGCGCGAGGGCATCGATACCGAGGAGCTCCACGCGATGCGGGTCGCGACGAGACGGCAGCGGGCGGCCTGGCGGGTCTTCGGGGCGTCCTTCCGGCCGGCCCGGACGAGGCGCTACCGCAACGGCCTGCGCGAGATCGCCTCGCGCCTGGGGACGGTTCGCGACCTGGACGTCCTGCTCGAGGGCGTGGACGTGTACCGGGCCGACCTGCCGCTGGCCGAGCAACGCGCCCTGGAGCCGATGCTGCGCGACTGGCGCGGTCATCGCGAGGACGCCCGGGTCCTGCTGATCCGCGAGCTGGACTCGCGCCGGCACCAGCGCTGGGTGGACGACTATCGCGACTTCGTCCGAACGGAGGGAGCCGGCGTCATCCCGGTCGGCCCGACGCAGCCGCACCGGGTCCGCGACACCGCCCCATCGCGGATCTGGGCGGCGTACGAGCAGGTCCGCGCCTACGAGTCGGTGCTGCGCTGGGCGGACGTCGAGACGCTCCACGAGCTGCGCATCGCCGGCAAGTGGCTGCGCTATACGCTGGAGTTCGTGCGCGAGGCACTCGAGCCGGAGGTCACGCCGCTCCTCGGCCGGGTGACGGCCCTCCAGGACCACCTCGGCCTGATGAACGACGCGGACGTCTCGTCCTCGATGGCCCGTACGTTCCTGGTCGAGCACGCAGGCGACCTGTCCGCCCTCGAGAGCGCGGCCATCGGCCGCTACCTGATCAGCCAGGAGAAGGAAGTCGCCCGTCTTCGGCGGACGATCGCCGTCCCGTGGCGAGGCGTGGCCGGGATCGGCTTCCGGCGCGGTCTCGGACGAGTCGTCTCGCACCTGTAGCCCGGGCGCGGCTCCTCCCCGATCACGAACCGGCCGGTACCTGGGGACAGACGTCAGGCCCGGTCAGGTGCGCCAGCCGTGCGCGAGTTCAGGCAGCCGGTCGCGCCAGGCGATACCGAGATGGTCCGCCACGAGGATGGCTCCCTCTCGGATGCCCGCCTCCGAGACCCGGATCCGCCCGACCCCGTACTGCGTGAGCAGCGCATCCATGATGGCCGCGCCGGCCGGCAGGATCCGGGCGCGGATCGGCTTGAGCCGATGTCGTTCCACGGCTTCCGCGACGGTCTCGCTCTCGAGGATGTCCATGGCCTCCGCGATCCGCGCGCGGGTCAGCGTGAGGTCCACGTTCGCTGCGGGCACGACCTTGAGCAGGTTCGAGGCAGTCCCGCCGACCGCCACGATCTCGGCCGGCGTGGTCCGCGGCGCCGTGTCCAGGATCGCCACCGCCTCGGCGATCATCGCCTCCACCTCCCGGCGCGTCGGTGGGTCGCCCGTCACATGGCGGGCGGTCAGACGGTTCGATCCCAGCTGCAGACCGATCGCCCGAGGCCGCTCGAGCGGGCCGACGACACAGAACTCCGAGCTACCGCCGCCGATATCGACGACGAGCGTCACCCGTTCCACCAGACGGCCGGCCATCACGCCGACCACCGTGAGGTAGGCCTCCTCCTCGTGGGTGAGGACATGCAGCGGGACCCCGGTGGCGGCCTCCACCTCGTGGACGATCGTGGCGGCATCGGCGGCTCGGCGGATCGGTTCGGTGCCGACGAACGTGATCTCCGTCGCGCCAAGGCCGTGACCGATCTCCGCGTAGTGGACGAGGACGTCCACCAGGGTCGCGCGGGCGGTGGTCCCCAGCCGGCCCTCCGTGTCCACGTCGAGCCCGAGACCGAGGAAGACCGACTCGTCCACCAGCGGTTCCAACCGATGTTCCGTGATAGCGGCCACGAGCAGGTGGACCGAGTTGGAGCCGAGATCCACGGCGGCCCCGACGGTGGTGATCGCCCCGGCTGCCTCGGAGTCCGGACGACCGTCGATCATGCGGGCCCGTCTGGACGCTCGGCGACGGCGGTGCCGGTCACGGCGCCCTCGGCCTCGGCGGCCGCGACCGGGCCGCTGGGCGGTGAAGCCGTGGATCCACCCAACAGCGCCAGTTTCTCCGCAAGCGTCGTGACCTTGCTCGTCGCGACGCCAGCCTGACGCCGTCGCTTGGCTACGCGCTTCTTGCGCTTCGTCTTCTCGGCTGCCGCCAGCTGACGCTGGCGCTTCTTCTGCTCCTTGAGGGCAGCATCGAGTCGCCGCTGGAGTCGGTGGCGCTCCTTCTCGATCGCCGCACCCACCTCCACCACGTCCACCACAGCCTCCGGGACCGGAGGCGTGGACATCGCTTCTGGGTGCTTCCTCGACCTGGCCATGGCTGCCTCCGTCGAACGGCGGGCCGACGGCGACGGCCGTTGCCCCGCGCAAGTCTGCCACTCCGGGTCGTTCCCGGTCGGCCGCGCGGGCTATGCTCGGCTCGACATGTCAATCCTGCTCATCGGCGCCGGCGGGTTCGCCGGAGCGATCGCTCGATACGTCGTGGACGGTGCGATCGCCGATCGCACCGGCGGCGGCTTTCCGTGGGGCACGCTCGCGGTCAACCTGAGCGGATCGTTCCTGCTCGGGTTCCTCTTCGCGCTGACCGCCGAGCGGGCGATCCTGCCGGCCGACATCCGCGGCCCGATCATGATCGGGTTCATCGGCGCCTACACGACATTCTCGACCTGGATGCTCGAGTCATGGCGCCTCATCGAGGGCGGGTCGTACCTGCCGGCCCTCGCGAACCTCGGTGGCTCGGTCGTCCTCGGCCTGATCGCCGTCTTCGCCGGGTTGGTCATCGGGAGGGCGATCTGATGCGTATCGACGGCCCGGCCCTGCTCGTCCGGATCTACATCGGCGAGGCCGACCACCACCAGGGCAAGCCCCTCTACCAGGCCGTCGTCGCGTTCCTGCGCGAGCGTGGCATCGCCGGGGCCACCGTCTTCCGTGGGATCGAGGGCTTCGGCGCCAACGCCAGGCTCCACACGACGAGGCTGCTCAGGCTGTCCGAGGACTTGCCGATCCTGATCGAGGCCGTCGACAGCGAGGAGCGGATCCGGGCGGTGCTCCCGGACCTTGACGCGATGATCGGCGACGGCTTGATCACGCTCGAGAAGATCGAGGTGCTCGCCTACCGAGGTACGGGGCCGAC
>CAVZXQ010000013.1:0-80823 GCA_963779315.1 uncultured Chloroflexia bacterium
GCCGCGCACGATGAGCGGTTGAGAAGGGCCCGGATCAGGCTCCGCCGATGACCGGGAGCTCGAGGTCGGGGTCGCTTCCTGCATCGGCGTCGGTGGCTCCGCTCGGGCGCCTGCGGCTCCGCCCGGCGTCGGGACGGGCCCGGTCGAGCCGAGCATACGCCGCCGATCGAGCAGCAGGGACGGCGGGATCGCGAGCGCCGTCACGACGGCCGCGACGAGGAAGACGCCGACCATGATCCGCGCCGCCTCGCCGGCCGCCCACGCTCTCCAGCGCCTCGACGACCAGCCCGTCCCGCAGCGGCCGGTCCCGGAGCGACTCCGGGATGTACGCCTGGTAGGCGTCCGCGCGTGGCGTAGACCTGGTCGTACAGGCGGTCGATGGTGGTCGAGCCGTACGCGGTGAGGATCGCGAGGCCGACGGCCATGCCGACCATCCGCGCCACCGTCACGGTGGACGAGGCGATGCCGTAGGCCTCGCGGCCCACGGCCTCGACGGCGGCCGTGGAGCGCGGCGTCACGGTGAGCCCGAACCCGGCGCCGAACAGCGCGAGCGCGAGCGCCGCCGCCTCGACGGGCGTGGCCGGCGTCCAGCCCGACATGACGACCAGGCGCCACGATCGACGCGACCAGGCCGGCCAGCGTCACCAGCCGCAGCGAGAGCGACCCGCACGACGAACCCCGACGACGAGCGCCCCGACCGCCGTCGCCCCGGCGAGCGCCCCGAGCGCGAGGCGCTGCTCGTCCGGGCCGCCGTACAGGACCCGGTCCACGAACACGGCCGCGCCGACGATCGCCGTCGCGAGGCCGTAGCCGGTCAGCGCCGACACGAGCGTCGCCGAGGCGAAGCCGGCGTGGCGGAACAGCCGCGGGTCGAGGAACGGGTCGCGGACCCGCAGCCCGCGCACGACCGAGGCCGACGCCGGCGACGACCGCGACGACCGGCCAGGACGACGCGACGACCGTGGCCGGGTCGAGGCCCGTCCGACGCCGGGTCCGCGCTGGCTGCCCGAGCAGCGTCAGCGCGCCCGAGCGCCGCCGACCAGGAACGCGGAGAACAGGATGCGCGCCGACGACGTCGACGCGGCCCGGCCGGCGCGGCGTCTCCCAGCCGCTGCTCGCCGCCCACGCGACGACGAGCGCGACGATCCCGATCGGCACGTTGACGTAGAACACCCAGCGCCAGGCGGGCGCGAGCAGGCTGCCGGGGAGCGGCGCCGGCGGCGACGCCCAGGCGCGACAGGGCCGCCGCCGGGTGGACCGCGCCGAGGATCGCCGCGCCGAGGAACGGCCCGGCGGCCATGCCCAGGAACGTCAGCGCGCCGATGACGCCCAGCGCGCGCGGCCGGCCGGCGCCCGGGAACAGGTGCGACGCCGCCGAGGTGGCGACCGGGACCAGCGCGCCGCCGCCCACCGCCTGGACGAGCCGAGCGGCGATCAGCAGCTCGAGCGTCGGCGCCATGCCGGCCAGCAGGCTGCCCGAGCGTGAACACGACGAGCGCGCCGAGGAACAGGCGGCGGTTGCCCCACAGGTCGGCCAGGCGCCCGGCCAGCGGCATCGTGACGACGTAGACCAGCAGGTAGCCGTTGATGATCCAGGAGGCCTCGCGCAGGCGGGTCCAGCCGGCGAGGTCGGCGACGATCGCGGGCAGGGCGACCGCCGTGATCATGAGCTCGAGGCCGGCGAGGAACACGCCGGTGCCCAGGACGGCGAGCAGGACGAGGCGGTCGCGGCGCGGAGAGTGGCTCCACGGGCGCGAGTGTAGGGGTGGACCGCGGATCGGGCCGCGGTGTAGGCTGCCGGGCCGATGAAGCCGCCTGGTACGCCACCATCTCCTGTCAGACAGGCTGATCGGCCCCTTCCTCACCCAGCGTCGGAGGAAGGGGCGGGACGAGACGCGATGCCGCCGCCGCCGGTGCCCGAGCGCCCGGCGCGGCGTCGCGTCCTCCCGCGCAGTCGAAGGGAGATGGCGATGCCGATGCCGCATCGCACGTTCGCACAGGTGGCGAAGCGCAGGCTGGTCGGGCAAGGAGGGGCGGGAGCGGATCCGCGAGGTCCGCGCGCTGCTCGACGAGCTGCCCGACTACAGGAACGGGCCGTACGCGGACCTGCGCAAGGCGCTCATGGCCGAGATCGAGGACACGCGCGACGCGGTCGTCGGCGGTCCACCGCGACTCGATCGCCGTCCGCCGCGAGGGCGCCGCCCAGATCGCGCTCGTCGGGCCGCCCAACGTCGGCAAGTCGTCGGTGCTCCAGGCGCTGTCGGAGATCCAGATCCGGACCGGGCGACTACGCGTTCACGACGCTCCGGCCCGGTGCCCGCGCTGACGCGGATCGGCGGGGTGCTCGTCCAGCTGGTCGAGATCCCCGGCCTGATCGAGGGCGCGAACGAGGACCGCGGCGGCGGCAGGGCCCTGCTGGGCGTGCTGCGGGCCGCGACGCGATCGTCTACTGCGCGCGGGCCGGCAGCGATCCGCGCGAGCTCCGCGTGGTCCTCGACGAGGTCGCCGCTGGCGGGGATCGAGAAGCCCGCGTTCATCGCCGCGACGCGGGCCGACGAGGCGCCCGCCGACGCGGTCGACCGCGCTGGCCGCCGGCCTTCCCCGAGCTCTCGTGTCCTCGCGGTCTCCGTCCTCGACGAGGCGTCGCTCGACGCGTTCTGCGACGAGGCGTGGCGGCTGACCGGGCTGCATCCGGGTCCGCCTCCGCGCCAACGGCACCACCGACGACGAGCCGCTCGCCGCTGCACCCGCCGGCGACGGTCGTCGACGTGGCCGACGCGGTCCACCACGAGCTCGCCGAGGCCGTGCGTCGGGCGCGCGGGTCTGGGGCCCGTCGGCGAAGTTCGACGGCCAGCGGGTCGGTCGCGAGCACCGTGGTCCAGGACGGCGACGTCGTCGAGATCCTGCGTTGACAGATCGGCCGTTGACACGGCGCGCGCGGCGCGCCACGTAGGATCAACGCCCATTGATATAAACCGCCGTTGATCCGACGGCGCCGGTCACCCGCACCGCAGGTCGCCACCGCCCGTGTCCCCCTCGCCCGCCCGCATCCGCAGCACGATCGCGTCCGCCGTCGACCAGCCCGACGACCTGCGCGAGCTGCGCCGCTTCCACAAGGTGCTCGCGGACGTCAACCGGCTGCGCATCGTGCCGCCGTGCTCGCCGACGGCCCCGCCACGGTCACCGAGCTGATCGAGCACGTCGGGCTGTCCCAGCCGCTCGTCTCGTGGCACCTGGGCAAGCTGCGCGAGGTCGGGCTCGTCACCGCGCGGCGGCAGGGCCGCGAGACCGTCCACACCATCGTCCCCGAGGCGTTCGCGATGTTCGCCAGCCGCCAGGCGCGGGCGCTCGGCCTCGACGAGGCCGCCGGCGCCGGCGCAGGGCGCCGTCTCGTGAGCGGCTCGTTCGTCTCGCCCGAGACTGCGGGCGAGGGTCCGCGGCCTGATGACGCCGATCGCCGTCGGCGCTCGGCCGCGCTCGGCCTCGACGCCCAACGCCCTGACCGTCATCGGCTTCCTCATCGCCTGCGTCGCGGCCGTCGCCGCCGGCGCGCAGGCCTGGCTCCTCGCCGGGCTCCTCGTCATCTTCGGCGGCGTGTTCGACCTGTTCGACGGCGCGCGTCGCCCGCGCGACCGGCAAGGTCAGCAAGCTCGGCGCGTTCATGGACTCCACCTTCGACCGCTGGGGCGAGGGCGTCGTCTACGTCGGCATCGCTGTGCGGGCTGCCGCTCGAGCTGGGCTCGACCTCGGCGGCCGATCCTCGCCGGCGGCGGCGATGGTCTCGGCGTTCATGGTCAGCTACACCCGCGCCAAGGCCGAGAGCCTGGGCTTCACGCCCGGGCACCGGCATGGCCAACGTCGGGCTCGCCCCGCGCGAGGTCCGGCATCGTCATCCTCACCATCGGGCTGATCGCGGCCGGGCTGCTGCCGGGCGTCGCCGACGGCACGGACCATCGCCGGCCGGCCTCGGCGTCCTCGAGGCGCCCTCGGGCTGATCGCCGTCCTCGCGACCATCACCACCATCCAGCGCATCGTCGTCACCCTCGACCAGGCGTCGACACGCAGGAGCAGGGGTAATCGCAGCACCATGGAGCAGGAGCACGTGAGCAAGAACGGGAACAACGGCCACGGCGAGCCCAAGGCGCGCGGCAAGAAGATCCGCGTCGCCATCGTCGGCGTCGGCAACTGCGCGAGCAGCCTCGTCCAGGGCCGCTACTACTACGAGAACGCGAAGGCCGAGCGACTTCGTCCCCGGCCTGATGCACGTCAAGCTGGGCGACTACCACATCAGCGACATCGAGTTCGTGGCGGCGTTCGACGTCGACAGGGAGAAGGTCGGCAAGGACCTCTCCGAGGCGATCTTCTCGGGCCAGAACAACACGTTCAAGTTCATGGACGTGCCCGCACATGGGCGTGACCGTGGACCGCGGCATGACCCACGACGGCCTGGGCAAGTACCTGTCCCAGGTCATCGAGAAGGCGCCCGGCCCCACGGCCGACGTCGTCGGGCATCCTCAAGGAGCGCAAGGTCGACGTCGATGGTCTCCTACCTCCCGGTCGGGCAGCGAGGAGGCGACCAAGTGGTACGTCGAGCAGGCGCTCCAGGCCGGCGTCGGCTTCATCAACGCCATCCCGGTGTTCATCGGCCGTGAGCCCTACTGGCAGCGCCGGTTCGCCGAGAAGGGCCTGCCGGTCATCGGCGACGACATCAAGAGCCAGGTCGGCGCGACGATCACGCCACCGCGTGCTCACCCGCCTGTTCATGGACCGCGGCGTCCGCATCGACCGCACCTACCAGCTGAACTTCGGCGGCAACACGGACTTCATGAACATGCTCGAGCGCGAGCGCCTCGAGTCCAAGAAGATCAGCAAGACCAACGCCGTCACCTCGATGCTCGACTACGAGATCGACGACGGGCGACATCCACGTCGGCCCGTCGGACTACGTGCCGTGGCTCAAGGACCGCAAGTGGTGCCACATCCGGATGGAGGGCACGACCTTCGGCGACGTGCCGCTCAACGCGGAGCTCAAGCTCGAGGTCTGGGACAGCCCCAACAGCGCCGGCGTCATCATCGACGCCATCCGCTGCCTGCGGATCGGCCTCGACCGCGGCCTCAAGGGCACGCTCGTCGCGCCGTCGAGCTACTTCATGAAGAGCCCGCCGCTCCAGATCCACGACGACGTCGCGCACAAGCGCGTCGAGGCGTTCATCCGGGGCGAGGACAACGAGACGCTCGTCGGCACCGAGGAGTCCAAGAAGGACGCCAAGGCGCTGGCGCGACGGCAGCAAGGACGAAGGCCGCCGCCACCAAGTGACCCAGCGCGAGCGACGGCTCGAGGCGCCGCACCGGCGCCTCGAGACCTCCTCCCCGCGCATCGTCGAGAAGGCGGCGGTCGTCGGCTACCGGGCCACGGCCGCCGTCCTCGCGCATCGTGCCGCCCGCGCCTCTCGCGGGCGGTGATCGGCACCGCGGCTCGCAGGCGCAGCTACCTGGCCTGGCCGGCGAAGCGCCGGTTCGTCCAACGCCGAACTTCGGCCACGTGCTCGGGCCTGCCGCCGGACGCACCCGCGGGTCCGCCGGCTGGCGCTGCGCGCCTACCGCGAGTACGCGCCGCTACATCGTGGAGCTGATGCGGCTGCCGTCGCGGCCGCACGGAGCGAGGTCGCGACGGCGTCGAGGGCGACGGCATCGACCGGATCGTCGACGACTGGCGCGGCCTCGGGCCAGGCCGATGATCGTGGTCGCCGGGCACGTCGGCAACAACGAGGCGGTCGGCGCCGCCCTCGCCGGCCGCGGGCTACCCGGTCGAACGTCGATCGCCGACGACTCGTCCTTCCCCGAGCTGTTCGAGCTCCTCCGCCGCCAGCGCGAGGCCTGGGGCGTGCACGTCATCCCGTGGCGCAACCTGCGCGAGCTGTTCACGCGTGCTGCGGCGCAACGAGATCCTGGCGCTGCTCGTGGACTGGGGCTACCGCGACGACGGCATCCCCGTGCAGCTGTTCGGCGCCTGGACGACGCTGCCGGCCGGCCCGGCCACGCTGGCCGCGAAGACCGGCGCGATCATCGCGCCGCTCGCGATCCGGCGGACGGCGGACGGCCGGTTCCGGGTCGAGCCGTACGAGCCGTTCACCGTGCCGTCGTCGGACCCGGCCGACCTCCAGCGCGCGACCCAGCGGATCGCCGACGCCCTCGAGCGACCATCGCCGCCGCGCCCGAGCAGTGGTACAGCTTCAAGCCGATGTGGCCGACGATCCCGCCGAGGCGCGCGAGCTCGAGGCCCGCGCGGCCGCGATGCTCGCGGGCGGACGCCGCCGGCGATGCCGGCGCCGGCGGCCGGCGCGATCGCCGTGACCGGCGACGGCGGCCGCCGGACCGGCGCCCGGCGCCGCCGCGAGCCGAGGCCGGCGGCTCGGCCCGGCGCTGCGGGGCTCGCTGCGTCGTGGTCGGCGGCCGCGCGTCGCTCGCCGCGCTGCCCGAGGCGCCCGCTCGTCGCCGCCGCCGAGGCGCTCGGCGAGCTCTGGTACCGCGTCTCGCCCGCGCAGCGCGCGCCCAGGCGCGCGCGAACCTGCGCGCGTGTCTGCGAGGGGCTGGCCGCGCAGGGCCGCGGCCCGCGGCGCGCCCGGCGCGCGGCCACGGATCCGGACGCCCTCGAGCGCCTCGTCCGCGCCGCGTTCCGGCACGCCGCCCGCTACTACCTCGAGGTCGCGCGGACCGGCGCCTACGACGTCGAGACCGCCCTCGCGCGCGATCGACGTCGAGACGCCCGACGAGGTCCGCGACGCGCTGCAGGCCGGGCGGCCGGTCGTCATCGTCGGGCATGCACTTCGGGGCGATCGAGCTGCCGGCGATCGTCGCTCGTCGCAGCCTCGTCGGCCACCGCGTCACGGCGCCGATGGAGACGGTCGCCGACCCGGCGCTCCAGCGCTGGTTCGTGAGCTCGCGCAGCCGGGTCGGCGTCGACATCGTCCCGCTCGCGACGCCCGCCGCGCCCTGCTCGCGCGCGCTGCGCCGGGGCGAGTCGGTCGGGCATCGTCGCCGACCGCGACCTCACCGGCAGCGGCATCCCGGTCCCGTTCTTCGGCCACCCGGCGCCGATCTCCGCCGGCCCGGCGCTGCTCGCGCTCGAGACCGGCGCGCCGGTCTACGTCGGCGCCGCGCGGCGGCGACGGGCGGCCGCTACGCGCGGCCGGCTGATCCTGGTCCCGTCGCCGGCCGACGGGACGCGCCGCGAGCGCGTCGATCGCGCTGACGGCCGCCGATCGCCGCGGCGTTCGAGCGATCCTCGCCGACGCCCCCGAGCAGTGGTGGGGCGCGTTCCACCCGATCTGGCCGGACCTCGCCGTCGACGCCGCGGGCCGAGGCCGGCCGACGCGGCGGAGCCCGGACGCGGACCGCCGATGACCGCGTGACCCGACCGTCCGGCTGGGCCGCGCCGACCTGCACATCCACACGCTCGCGTCCGACGGCACGGCGTCGGTCGCCGAGATCCTGGACCACGTCGAGGCGCGAGGGCGTCCTGGACGTCATCGCGATCACCGACCACGAGCGGATCGACGCCGCGCTGGCCGCCCGGCAGATGGCCGCGGACCGCGGCCTGCGCGTTCGAGGTCGTCGTCGGCGAGGAGATCACGACCCGCGGCGGCCACCTGCTCGGCCTGTTCCTCGAGCGGCCGGTGCCGGCCGCTGCGCGAGCCTGCGCTGGTCGATCGAGGCGATCCACGACCAGGGCGGCCTCGCCATCCCGGCCCACCCGCTCGTCCCGTACCCGCTGTGCGCCCAGGGCTCCGTGCTCCGCCGGCTGCTCGCCGACGACGACCCGGCCGTCCGCCCCGACGCGATCGAGACGTTCAACCCGACGGCGCTCGGCCGGTACCGGCCACGCGCGCGGTCGTCCGGTTCGCCGACGGAGCACGGCCTGCCCGAGGTCGGCAACAGCGACGCCCACGCCGCTCGCGGCGATCGGCACCGGCTGGACGACGTTCCCGGGCCGGACGCCGGACGACCTCCGTGCGGCGATCCTCGCGCGGCACGACGCACGCACCACGGCGCCTTCCACGGCACGTGCGGCCAGCTCGGCGACGTTCGGCCGCCAGCTGCGCAAGTACGGCCGCGACGCGCGCGCCGAGGTCGCGCGGCCGGGTCCGGCGCGACGGCACCGGCCGGGACCACGGCTACCCGGGCGGCACACCTGCCGGCCGCCGCGGCTACGAGCCCGTCGCACGGCCGGAGCGGCGACGGGCGCGGTGAAGATCGGCCTCGTCTCGCCGTACGTCTACCCGCTGCCCGGGCGGCGTGACCCAGCACGTCCGGTACCTCTACGAGAACCTCCGCCTGCGCGGCCACGACGTCCGGATCCTGACCTCGTCGCCACGGCCTCCAGCGCAGCGTCCGAGGGCGACGTCATCCGCCTCGGCAAGGGCTTCTCGATGCCGGCCAACGGCTCGGTCGGGACGATCACGCTCTCGCCCCGCTACGTCTCGCAGGTCCGCGACGCTGCTCGAGCGCGAGCGGTTCGACGTCCTCCACTTCCACGAGCCGTTCGTGCCGTTCCTCTCGCTCGTCGCTCCTGCGCGAGTCGCGGAGCGTGAACATCGCCACGTTCCACGCCTACGGCGGCTGGTCGCCGGCCTACGAGTTCGGCAGCCGCGGGCGATGCGGCGGCTACGCGGACCGGCTCCACGGCCGGATCGCGGTGTCGCGCGGCCGCCCGCCACTTCATCGACCGCTACTTCCCGGGCGACTACAAGGTCATCCCCAACGGCGTCGACGTCGACCGCTTCCGGCGCGCCGTGCCGCTCGCGCGCTGGCAGGACGGGACGCGCGAACATCCTGTTCGTCGGCCGGTTCGAGCCGCGCAAGGGCCTGCTCGACCTGCTCAAGGCGTACCGGATCCTGCGCAAGACCGGCTGCGAGTGCCGGCTGCTGCTCGTCGGCGGCGGCCCGCAGGAGCGCGAGGCGCGGCGCTACGTGGCGACCCGCCGGCTGCACGGCGTCGAGTTCCTGGGCCGCGTGTCGCGACGACGAGAAGGCCCAGCTGTTCCGGACGGCCGACGTCTTCGTGTCGCCGGCGACCGGCCGCGAGTCGTTCGGGATCGTGCTGCTCGAGGCGATGGCCGCCGGGCGCGCCGATCGTGGCCTCGGACATCCACGGCTACAAGGGCGTCGTGCGGCGCGGCCGCAGGGGCTGCTGGTGCCGCCCGCGCGAGCCCAAGGCGATCGCCGGCCGCGATCGGCGCGCCTGCTCGCGCGACCGCGAGCTGCGCGCGCGCAGATGTCCGCGGCCGGCGCCGCGCGCGCCGAGGAGTTCAGCTGGCCGCGCGTGACCGCCAAGGTGGACGACTACTACGGCTTCGTCGATCCGCCGCCTCGCGGCCGCCGGGCGCGCTGCCGCCGCACTTCACGCGCCGAGGTGCCGCCCTCGCCGCGGCCGGCCGCCGCCGCCCGACCGGCGCCGTCGGACGGCCGCGGCCGCGGCCGACGCGCGACGCCGGCCGACGGGTCGCCGACGGTCAGGCCGCGCCCGGCCGCGCCCGCCGGGCCGGCCGCGCTCGGCCCGTCGCCGGGCCTCGTCGCCGCGTCGGCCAGCGCCATGCCGCCACGACCCAGGCGGAGTAGGCCGACGACGACGCAGGCGCACGCGCCAGGAACACCAGCAGGATCGCGAACTGCGGCGTCCGCGAACGAGATCGCGCCGCTGCGGTCGATCGTGTTCACCGGGAACTGGAACGCGTAGAGGTAGGTCGGCAGCAGGCCCTGGTAGGCGTTGACGATCGCGGACGGCAGCGGCAGCGCCGCGATGTTCGGGTAGAGGACGCACGAACCAGGCGCCGGCGGCGCAGCGACGAGCCCGGCCGCGAACCGCCGCGCGTCGCGCGCCGTGACGACCTGGAGCGCGATCAGCGCCGAGCGGGATCGGCGACGATCAGCGCGATGAGCTCGGGGACGATCCCGGGGATCGAGAACAGCGGTCGCGTCCGGCAGGAGCGCGCGGGACGAGCGCGATCGACGCGCGCCGCCGACCACGGCCGTCGACGGCGAGCGGCAGCGAGGTCCGCGCGGCCGGACCGGCCGCCCGTCGCGCCCGCGGCCGGCCGAGGTCGAGCGAGCAGCCGGACGAGCACGATCAGCGCGACCACGACGACGACCACGGCCAGCGCGGCCGCCGCCGGCGTGACCACGAGGTTGCCCGGGTTGCCGTGTGCAGGCCTGCGAGCCCGGGTTGACCGACTCCACGCCCGCGAACGCGCACAGCGGCTAGCCGCAGCAGCCACAGGAGCACCGGCGCCGATGAGCGCGACCGCGGCCGCCGACCCGGGCCAGCAGCCAGGTCCGCCGCGACGGCCCGTGCCACAGCTCGGCCACGAAGTAGGCGAGCGCCAGGATCACGAACGGCAGGCTCGTGTAGTAGTGGTACTGGAACGCGGCCCGGTCGATGCGGGCCCACGGAGATCCACTGGCACAGCGAACGCCGATCAGGATCAGCGCGAGGGCGAGGCTCCGGCGCCTGAACGCCTGGCAGGCCACGAACGCCATCGCCGGGATGCCCAGCCACCAGATCGACCACGTTGCCGGCGTCGTAGATCGGCCGCGGCCGTGTCGCCGGCGAAGGTGCCCTGGTAGAACCAGACCGGCTTGAGGTTGAGCGGCCACGCCCACCAGGGCGAGCTGGCGCGCGTGCGCCGCGGTCAGGTTGTTGTGGTAGCGTACATCTCGCCGGTGAGGTCGAGCAGCGTCTGGCCGGTGTGGCCGGCGCGGCCAGCCGTCGGTCAGAGCTGGTGGTTCTCGAGCAGCGCCCACGGCAGGTACGAGATCACGTAGACGACGAGCGGGATCGACGAGCAGGCGACCCGCCAGCCAGACGACCGGCAGGCCGAGGCCCGACGCCCAGGCGCAGCCAGCCCTCGGCGGGCGGCGGACGCCGGCGGCGGAGCCGGCGCCGGGTCGTCCGGGTCGGGCGCGCGGCGCCAGCGGCCCGAAGCCCGAGCCGGCCGGCCACGCCGAACGCGGCGTAGGCGAGCAGCCCGAGCGACGACGAGCGCGAAGCGCGACCTCGAGCGGCGTGAACTGGACCGGGCCCGCACCGTGTCGGCTGGTCGCGCCTTGCCCGAGCGGGATCGCGCGTGAGCGCGATCAGGATGCCGAGCGGCCGCCGGCCCGGCGACGGCGAAGCCGCATCTCCTCGTCCGACCAGGCGATCGGGTGGTAGACGGTCACCACGACCGTGGCCAGCGTGAGCGCGATCATGATCAGCGATGAACGAGCAGGTTGCCCGACGCCGTCGCTGTCCGGCGGCACCGCGAGCGCCATCCAGCCGAGCACGCCGGTGAGCCCGATCATCCCGACGATCAGCAGCAGGCGGCCGAGCGCCGAGCGGACGAGGATCAGGATCCCCAGCGCGCCGATGGCGTAGGCGGCCACCCACTTCGACGCGAGCGCGAGGCCCGAGCAGCACGCCGATCGACGGGCATCAGCGCCCAGAACGCCCAGCGCGGCCGTCCGGCGCTCGATCCACAGCCACGCGAACACGCAGTAGGCGGCGAGGATGAAGAAGCCGGTGTAGACGTCGTTCATCGCGATCCGGCTCTGGACGAAGAACATCCCGTCGAGCAGCACGAACAGCCCGACGAGGACGGCGACGGCGCGGCGCCGGAACAGGATCCGGGCCAGCAGGAACAGGAGCGCCGACGGTGAGCGCGCCGATGATCGACGCCCGGCAGGCGCCACGCGAAGCGCGTAGCTGCCCGACGTCGAGCGAGGCGGCCTCGCCGCCGGCGCGCGAAGGCCAGGATCTGCGCCGCGGTTGGCGGTCGGGAAGTCCTCGTTGTGGTCGAGCACCAGCGCCGTCGGGCGCGAACGGGAGCCGCGTGGTCGGCGAAGACGCTCTTGCCGTGCGGCTCGACGACGTAGACCGTCGTCCCGGCGCCGTCCGGCGTCGTGCCCAGGACCTCGACCAGCTCGGCGGCGGCGTCGAAGACGACGCGCGTGCCCGGCGCCGGCAGCGGGATCGTGTCGGTGACGTCCGGGCCGTCCGTCGGCCGCCTTCGCCGGACACCGCGATCACGGCGACCTGCGGGTCGCCGGTCGTGGCGTCCGTGGTGGTCACGTACAGCTGCGTGCCGTCGTCGACGCCGCTGACGAGCGCGAGGCCCGCCGCGCCGCCCTCGAGCGGCACGGTGGCGGCGACGTCGCCGCGTCGTCGTCGACGCAGCGTGACGCCGTCGGACGCCGGCCACGGCCAGCTGCGGCACCGTCTCGATCGCGACGCCCGGCCAGCGTGCCCGTCGTCGATCGCGGCCTGGAGCGTCGTCCGCGTGCTCGTCCTCGGGAGCCGGCGGCGATCACGACCGACGTCGCGCGTCGACGTCCGCGAGCCGGTCCTCGTACGTCGCCGCCTCGCCGCCCAGGATCGCGGCGAGGACTCGCGCCGCGGCGGCGGCGTCCGCGACGTCCGCCGGGCGTGGCCACGATGAACTCGCCGCGTCGCCGCCGCCGCCAGGTCCACGGCGCCCGCGACGACGCTGCGCGCCCGACCTCGGCGCCGCGGCCGGGTCGACGACCGACGACCACGTCGCCGGGCAGGATCGCCGCCACGTGCTGGCCGTCGTCGAACGGCGCGAGGCGCGGATCGGGCCGTCGAGGGTGGCCACGAGCTCGCGGCTGCGACGAGCGGGTCGACGGGTCGGCGCCCGGCGTCGCCGTCGAGCGCGGTCGCGTCGAGCGCAGACAGCTCGCCCGCGTCGGTGCCCGACGAACAGCTGGTGGCCGCGTCTCGTCGAAGGCGACCGCGCTGGCGCCCGGCAGCGGCCAGCGGGCCGCGAGCTTGCGCGTCGCCAGGTCGTAGCCGGACAGCTCCGAGCCGGTCGCCACCCAGACCCGGTCGCCGGCCCGGGCCGTGCTCGAGAGCGGGTCCTCGCGGCGCGGCTCGATCGCGGCGTCGCGGACGGGCACGCCGAGGTCGCTCGTCGCCTGCGACGTCGTGGCCCGCGAACAGCGACGATCCCGCCGGCCATCGCGTACTTGGCGAGGTGCGGGATGGGTCCACTCGTAGATGTAGTGCGAGATGCCGTAGCGCCAGTCCTGGAGGAACTCGGTCGCCGTGCGCGCGTGGTAGACCTCGTCGAAGTGCATGCGCGCCGGCTCGCGCGAGCCGGAACATGCGCAGGCGACAGCGCCGCCACGACCAGCACGATCAGGAGCCACAGGTCGAGCCGGTCGAGGCGCCCGCCGCCCTCGCGGGCCAGCTCGCGCGGATCGGTCGGGCCGGATCGGCGTCTCGTCGATCCGGGCCTCGCAGCCACTCGATGGGCCCGGCTCGGTCCAGGCTCGAGCCGGTCGAACCAGGCGGGCACGAGGCGGCCGGCGCGCTCCCGCGGCCGGCAGCCGCGGCCGGCCGCGGCGCCGCGGGCCCGGCGTCGCCGGCGTCGGCCGGCGACCGCGCCGGCCGCGGACGAGCGCCGGGAGCGGCCTGGCGCGCCGGGCCGCGCGTCGACGCGGCTCGTCCCGGGCGTCCGGCTCGGCCGCCCGTCGCTCGAGCTCGGCCGGCGAGCGCGCGCCGCGCGCCCGGGCCGCAGCTGGAGCGAGCGCCCACAGGAAGACCGCCGTGTGCATGCACGGCGATCGAGCGTCACGCCGACCTGGGAGCGGATCGCCGCCGCCGATCCCCAGCCAGTCCGAGACGCTCGGGTTGTCGGGGTAGATCGTGGTGAGGACCGACGTACATGTTCAGGAACGTCGCGATCGACGGCCACGACGTAGGCGATCCGCCAGCGCCACGAGAACGCGAACAGGATCGCCGCGAGGCCGAACAGCGGGAACAGGTAGCGCTCGTGGACGCGGGTCGGGACGGCGAAGAACGCGAGCGCCAGGACGCGCGACGCCGACGAGGATCGTGAGCCGGTCCGGCCGTCGCGCGACGAGCGACCGGCACGACCACGAACAGCGAGCAGCGCGAGCAGCAGCGCCGCCGACCACCGCGGCCGGGAACGGCCCGATCGACGCCCAGGCCGTCGCGTCGGCGACGGGCGCGTCGGCGATCCAGCCGCCGGCTGGTGGCCATGCTCTCGCCGTCGACCGGGAACAGCGCCCACAGGTTGTAGGCGTTGACCGTCACGTACGAGTACGTCGACGGCGGTGCTGAAGACCAGCCGCAGCAGCGACGAGTCCACGAACGGCGCGGTCGCCGAGAACGAGACGACCGACAGGCCGAACGGCGCCGACAGCGCGACCGCCGTCAGCGAAGCCGGCCACGCCGGTCGTGAGGATGCGGATCCAGCCCGCTGGTCCGGCGCTCCCAGCCGAAGCCCCGACGGCGCCGGCGGCGATCCTCGTCGCCGCAGCCGCCGTCCGGCCACAGCGCGCGCCGGATCGTGACGACGGCCACGATCGGGACGAGGATCGCCAGCTGCGGCTTGACGAGCGCGGCGACCACGGCGAGGATCGCCGCCCGCTCGCTGCGGCCCCGCCACAGCTCGCGGATCGACAGCAGCAGGAACACCGTGCCGAAGCTGTCCACCTGGCCCCAGACCACCGAGTCGAACCAGGTGATCGGGTTGACGATGACGACCGCGCCGGCGATCGTCGCCCGCCGCTCGCGTGACGCCGAGGTCGCGGGCCATCTGGTAGACGAGAAGCCGAGCGCGACGTCCGTGAGGATCGCCGGCAGCTTGATCAGGTCGCCGACGCCGCCGCAGCGAGCTCGCCGACGGCGCCCGACCAGCCACAGCGCGTACAGGTAGCCGGGCGTGTAGTCGGCGAAGAAGGCGCGGTCGTAGAAGCCCGAACGGACCGTGCTCCGCGAGGTTGCTCGCCCAGTAACCGGAACAGGCCCAGGTCCGAGTCGAACCCCGAGCCGCGGAGCGCATCGAACGCCGTATGCCATGATCAGCCGGAAGACCAGGCCGATCGCCAGGATCGCCAGCGATCTGCCGGCCGATGCCTCGCCGGGGGGCCTCGTCCGTCATCGTCTCCCGGTCGGGCGCACCCGAACCCAGAGCGGTCACGGGGAGCCTCCTACACAAGCGTTGAAGGTGGAGCGGAGTATAGCCGAGGGCCCCCGAAGGGCCCCCCTCGCCCCAGCCCGGCGCCGGTCGCCCCGCGGCCGCGATCGTCGGGCTGCTGCTCGTGCTGGCCGCGTTCCTGCTGTACACGTGGTCGAACCCCGAGCACTACAACCAGTACAACCACTTCGTCTGGCAGGCGGACGCGTTCCTGCACGGACGGGTCTGGTTCCCGTACCCGGTCCCCGACGGCACGCGACCTGCCCGGCGAACTGGTACTTCCAGGACGTCTACCCGCTGCTCGACGCGGACGGGCAGCCGACGGCCGGGTCCTGCTCCCGTTCCCGCCGCTGCCGGCGCTCGTGCTGCTGCCGTTCGTCGCGCTGGTGGGCCTGGCGCCGACCAGGAGGCGATCGCGATCGGCCTCGGCGGCGCTCGGCGTGGGCGCTCGCGTGGTGGATGCTCGGCGGCCTCCGCATCCGGCTCGTCCGTCCGCGCGCTGACGACGGTCGCTGTTCGCCACCGGCACGGTCTGGTGGTGGGCGGCGGCCGTCGGCAGCACCTGGTACCTCGCCCACCTCGTCGCCGTGACGTCGCGCTGCTCGCCGTGGGCGTCGCGCTGCGCCACGACCCGCGCGCCGCCGACGAGCGACCGTCGGGACGAGACGCCGCGAGGCCGACGCCCGACGCGGCGGCCGGGCGGGCCTGCGCTCGCGTCGCGACGTCGCGTGGCCGCTGGACGGCTCGCAGGTGCTGGCCGGGTTCCTGCTGGGCCTCGCGGTCACCGCCCGCCTGCCGCTCGATCTTCGCCGCGCCGTTCTTCATCCTCGTGGGCGGCGGCGGCTCGCGGGCGCGGCGCCTCGTCTCGGCGGCCGTGGGCGGCGTTCCTCCCGGTGGCGGCGCTGCTCGCTGTACACGTACCTGACCACGGGCTCGCTCGCTGCACCCGGGCTACGACTACCAGTACCAGCTGGAGGCCAACGGCTACCCGACGCTCGGCTACAACCCCGACTGGTCCGTCGAGGACCTCGCGCTACATCCCCCAGAACCTCGGGATCATGTTCGGCGCCCTGCCGGTCGTGGCGCCCGACATCAAGCCCAACACGCTGGGCTTCGGCGACGCGATCGTCCGCTGTGCACCGGCCGGGGCGCCAGCGCTCGCTGTTCGACCCGGACTGCCCGCTCGTGATGCCGATCGACATCGGCACCAGCATCCTGCTCAGCGCGCCCGGGCCTGCTGCTCGCGCTGTTCGCGTTCCGGCGGCACGGCGCGGGCGCGGCTCGACGATCGGCGACGGCCGTCGCGGTCGCCGTGATCGCGCTGTTCAACCTCGCCCACTTCAGCCAGGGCTGGGTCCAGTGGGGCTACCGGTTCTCGCTCGACTTCATGCCCTTCCTCCTGCCGATGGTCGCGCTGGGCGCCGCGCGACGTCGACGGCCGGCCGCGGGTGATCGCCATCGCGCTCGCTCGTCGCCGGCGCCGCGATCAACCTGTGGGGCGTCACCTGGGGCCAGATCCTTGGCTGGTAGCCGGTCCGGCGCGACCGCTGCGGGCGCGTCGATCCGGCGCTACCTCGCCGGCGCTGGTGCGTCGGCGATCGCGCGCCTTCGCCGTCTACCGCACGACGCTGCTGCCCGGGCTCTGCGCCTGGGACACGGCCGAGGCGCAGACCGTCCTGCCGGTCCTGGGCACGATGCACCCGACGGGCTTCCCGGCCTACGTCGTCATCGGCTGGCTGGCGTCGGTCGTCTTCGCGCCGCTCGGGTCGACCCGGCGTTCCGCATGAACCTGCTGTCGGCGGTGCTCGTCGCGGCCGCCGTCGGGCATGAGCGTGCTCGTGATGCGCCGCCTCGGCGTCCCGCGTCGCCGGTGGCGGTCGCCGCGGCCATCGGCTTCGCGCTCACGCCGATCGTGTGGCGGATCGCGGTCGCGGCCGACGCGCACGCCCTCCACCTGGCGCTCGCTCGTCGCCGTGGTCGTCGCTGCTCGCTGCGCTGGGAGGCGCTCGTCGAGGCGTCGCGCGCGACGCCCGGACGACCCGCGCCTGCGCGCGCGCGCGGACCGGCGATCGTGCTGGCGGCCGCCGTGTTCGGCGTCGCGCTCGCCAACCACGCGCCTGACGCTCCTGCTGATCCCCGCCGTCGGGCTGTTCGTGCTCGCGGTCGACCGCGGGGTCCTCCGCCGCCCGCGCCTGGTCGCCGCCGCGCTCGGCGCCTGCCTCGGCGTCGCGGCCTGCTGTACCTCGAGCTGCCGCTGCGCGCCGGGCCCGTTCCGCGCGCCGCTGGTCTACGGGCATCCCGAGACCTGGAGCGGCTTCTGGGACGATCGTGCTGGCGCGCCAGTTCCAGGGCGACCTCGCGGGCCGCTCGCCGACCTCGCCGGCCAGGGCGCGAGCCTTCATCGACGCTCGCGTTCGACCAGTTCGGCCCGCTGGCTGCTCCTGGTCCCGCCGGCCTGCTCATCACGGCCATGCGCCGCCCGCGCTACGCCCTGCTCTCCGGGCGTCGCCCTGCTGACCACCTGCCTGTTCGCCGCGTCGTACTCGAACGCGGCGATCGAGCGCTACTACATCGGGCCCGGTGTTCTTCGCCTGGACCTGGCTCGCGATCCTCGGCGGCGCGCGTCGCCGAGCGGGTGGTCGACGCGCGTGGTGGCCCGGACGTCGACGGCGGGCGCGGCATCGACGGGCCGGCGGCCGCGCGCGACGCCGGCGGCGCGCGGCCGGGCGCCACTCGTCGGCGTTCGCTCGTGGGCGATCGTCCTGCTCGCTGCCGGCCGCGCGGCTCAGCTCCAGGCGCGGTGGCGCGTCGCGGACCGGTCGAACGTCGACCTGGGCGCACGCGCTGGCTGGACGAGGCGTTCACGACGCTCGAGCCCGACGCCGTCGTGCTCTCGTGGTGGTCGTACTCGACGCCCCTGTGGTATGGCACAGCTCGTCGAGCACCGCCGGCCCGACATTGGGTCGTGGACGACCGGACGCGGCTCGACGAGCACCTGGGCGAGATCGACGGACGTGATCGAGGCTAACCTCGACACGCGGCCCGTCTACGTCATCCGCGTGGCACCATCGGAGGTCGAGGCGCTCGGCCGACCGCTACGTGATCGAGCCCGTCGGCCGCCCGGGCAACCTCTACCGGGTCGACGGGCCGCCAGGAGGCCAGCCATGACCGCTGCTCCCGCGCCGGCGGCGCACGGACGCCGCGACCGCCAGCGCGTGCCCCGCCTGTCGTACTTCTTCCCGGCCCACAACGAGGAGGCGAACCTCGAGGGCCTCGTCGACGGAGGCGCTCGAGACGCTGCCGCGCATCGCCGAGACGTTCGAGATCATCGCCGTCAACGACGGCTCGAAGGACCGCACGCGCGGAGATCGCCGACCGGCTCGCCGCGGAGCACCCGGGCGTCGTGCGCGTCGTCCACCACGACGGTCAACCGCGGCTACGGCGGCGCGCTGCGGTCGGGCTTCGAGGCGTCGCGCTACGAGCTCCTCGCGTTCACCGACGGCGACCGCCAGTTCCGGGTCGCGGACCTCGCCCGCCTGACCGCGCGCCTGGCCGAGCCGGACCGGCCCGACGTCGTCGTCGGCTACCGGATCAAGCGCGCCGACCCGATCATCCGCGATCGTCTACGCCCGCACCTACAAGCTCGCCAACCGCATCTTCTTCGGCCTGCGGGTCACGCGACGTGGACTGCGCCTGCAAGCTGTTCCGCCGCGAGGCCCTGGAGGGCGTCCGGGTCGAGTCGGGCGGCGCCTTCTTCTCGGCGGAGCTGCTGATCAAGATCCAGGCAGCCGGCCGGTCGATCGCCGAGGTCGGCGTCCCGCACTACGCCGCGCACGGCGGGCTCGCCGACGGGCGCCAAGCCGTCGGTCATCTGGCGCGCGGTGAAGGACTTCTGGAGCCTGCGCCTGCGGCTGTGGGCGAACCGGCGAGCGCGCGCGGCGCCGGGGCCGGCCGATCCTGGGCGGGTAGCCGGCGACGCCGGCCGGCGCCTAGCTCGAGGAGCGCGCCGCCGCGCTGGTCGGCCTCGGGGTCGAGCGAGTTCACGAACTCGCGGAAGATGCGAGGCGGGTCTGGTCGAGGCCTCGTCGGTCGCCTCCGGGTCGGCCGGCTCGCGACGCCGCGTCGCGGTCGCGCCGGCCTCCTCGCCTCCCTCCTCGTCGTCGTCGTCGTCCTCGTCGGGCACCGTGGCCGCCCGGTCCAGGACGTCCGCCGGCGCGAAGATCGGGCACGCCGAGCCGCACCGCGAGCGCGATCGCGTCCGACGGCCGGGCATCGATCTCGTGGCGGTCGTCCGCGCCGGCTCAGCTCCAGCCGGGCGTGGAACGTCTCGTCGGCGAGGTCGGAGATGACGATCCGCTCGATGCGCACGCCGAGCGTCGTCGAGGACGGTCGCGAACAGGTCGTGGGTCAGCGGCCGCTCCGGCGTCAGACGCCCTGGAGGCTTCATCGCGATGGCGCTGCGCCTCCCAGGGGCCGACCCAGACCATCGAGCAGGACGGCCGCGGCGCCGATCTCGCTGCAGCACGAGGACGTGGCGGCCGGTCGGCATGTGCACGCGCACGCTCTCGACGATCATCTCGATCTCGGTGCCGCGGTCGCCGTCCATGCGCGCGATTATCCCACGCGGTCAGGTGCGCGAGGGCCGGCGTGGGCTGGCGGCGGAGCCGGAACGGCAGGGCCATCAGCACGCCCGCCAGGAACCCGCCGATGTGGGCGAAGAACGCCACGCCGCCGTCTCGCCCGCCGGCGCCGAGCGAGCCGATCCCGTCGAGCAGCTGGAGCACGAACCAGAACCCGAGCACGAGCACGGCCGGCACCGCGATCAGCTGGTAGAAGAAGCCCGAGGAACACCAGCGACTGGATCCGGGCCCCGGGGAACAGCACGAGGTAGGCGCCGAGGACCGCGGAGATCGCGCCCGACGCGCCGATCATCGGGACGTCCGACGACGGGTCGACGAGCGACCTGGCCGGCGACCGCGGCGAGCGCCGCCGACCAGGTAGAAGACGAGGAACATCGGGCCGCCCGAGCCAGTCCTCGACGTTGTTGCCGAAGATCCAGAGGTACAGCATGTTGCCGAGCAGGTGCAGCCAGCCGGCGTGCAGGAACATGCTGGTGAGGACGTCCAGGACCGGCAGCGACAGCCAGTCGCCCGCGTGCGAGCGGCCGCCGACGAGTCGCGCCGGCACCGGCCCCGTCGCTCGATCAGGAAGTCGCCGAGGCGCCTCGTCGCCGCCCTGGGCCAGCACCACCAGCTCCCAGGCGAACGACGACGCAGCACAGGCGCGATCAGCGCGAGCGTGACGACCGGGGTGCGGCGGGTCGGGTTGGCGTCGCGGAGCGGGATCACCGGCGGTCGACCGCCGGCCGCGTCACGGCTTCGGGCGTCTTCGTGGGCTTGGGCGTCTTGGCGGGCGCCGTCGGTCGGCTCGCGCGCTGGGCGACGGCGACGCGGCGGCCGTCCTCGGCGGCCTGCCTCGAGCAGCGCGCTGTGGAGGCCCGTGCTCGAGATCCACCACAGCGTCGCGGGCGCCTCCGCGTCGGCGGCCGGCAGGACGGCCATGCCCTGGAGGTCCGACCAGCTCGTCGGTCGTCGCCGGCGAGCTGGTACTGCGCCGACGTACTTGCCGTCGGACTTGTTGAACGCGACGATCCGGTGGTTGGTGGCGTCGAAGGCGTACAGCGGGCCGATGCGCTTGCTCGGGTCGCCGTCGGCGCAGGTCGGGCGACGAGAGCATCGTGTAGTCGGACGTCGGGCGGAGCTGCGTGTCCTCGGGCGGCTCCGGCGCTTCCAGCCGGCGGCCGGGATCACGCGGCGCGACCTGCGCCGTTCTCGGCGACGAAGATGTCGCCGTCGATGCAGCAGGTCGGTGATCCCGTCGACCGGGCGGTCGGTCGGCAGGCGGCGCGGTCGGCTTGACCGGGTAGCCCGACCCGTCGCTCGGCGGGCGAACGACCATGATGTTCTGCTCGGACGGGTCGACGACGTAGAGCTTGTAGAGCGCGGCGTCGAAGTTGGCGACGAAGGTCGACGATGTCCTTGATGTCGTCGCCCCACGAGGCCGAGTCCTTGACCTTGATCCTGGACGAGCGTGCCCTTGCCCTTGGAGTTGCCGACGGGCCGCCAGCGCCAGAGCGTGTTCTTGCGTGTCCAGGACCAGGACGTCGGGGCCGCCGGTCGTGATGAGCTTCGGGTCGGCGACCTTGCGTGCCGGACGCCTTCTGGCCGGACTTCGCGACCGCGCGACGGCCGTCTTCTTGGCGAGGTCGATGCGCCAGACGGTCTTGTCGGCGGTGTCGAGCACGTAGGGCGCGCCGTCGGACCCGCGGACGAGGCCCGTCGAGCTGGACGGGCTTGTCGGCCGGGAAGGTGAACACGGTGCGTCGACGTGACCGGGACCACGCCGTACAGGCGGTCGAGGCCGTCGAGCGCGGTCGCGCGCAGCGGCGCGATCTGGCTCGACCGGGTAGCCGGCGTCCTCGGCCTCGTCCAGCTTGCTGCGTAGGCCGCGGTCGAGCAGCTCGAGCGCGCTGCCCGGGATCGTCGGCGATGAGGTCGACCCCGGGGCCGCTCACGCTGGCGAGGGCCGCCTTGGCGGCCTCGAAGGCGCTCTGGGCGGCCGTTGAGCGACTTGATCGCGTCGGTGGGCGTGCGCTGGCCCGCCGACGGCGTAGACGCCGAGCACGAGGGCGCCCGCCGACGGCGACGAAGGCGAGCAGCGGCCACCGCGGCGCGTCGCTGCGTCTCCATCCGCGACGAGGTCGGCGGTGACCTTGCGCGATGCCGGGCCTGCGGCGCGGCAGGAGGTCCTGGATCCGCCAGACGACCCGCTGGAAGCCGTTGCCGGCGGCGCTCGCGGGCCCGCGTGGCGCCGGCCCCGATCGCCGCCGCGCCCGCGGTCACCGAGTCGGCGAGCGGGATCGGCGAGCTTGTCGGGCGCGCCCGGCGAGCGGCTCGGCCGGGCCGGACCGGGACGAGCGTCCTGGCCTTGTGCGTCGCGCCGACCTCGCTGGCCTCGAACGCGAACGGCGCCGTCGCTGCCCTTGCCGTCGGCGGCGACGAACCGCGCGTGGAGGTGCTCGATCGCCGACTGCGGGTGGAGCGTGACCAGCGCGTCCTTGAGGGCGTCCGTCCCGATCGCGGCCGACGACGTTGGCCGAGACGAGGCACAGCGAGTCGCCGACCGAGAGCTCGCCGCGCCAGACCTCGGGCTCGAGCTCCTCGACCGGGCAGGCCGCGGTCGCGGTTGGGGTCGGGCAGCGTCGACAGGCGCGCCTGGCGGATCAGGTAGGCCTCGGCCGGGCCGACGGTCGCGACGTACAGCTCGCGGCCGCGGACGACCGCCACCGCCACGCCGATCGGGCCCGCGCCGTCGTCGCCTGGTGGCCCAGCCCGTACCGGTCGCGCTGGTGGGCGAGCCGCTTGTTGGCGACGCCCAGCACCTTGGTCAGGCACTGCCGGATGCCGGCGGACTCGTCGTAGTAGTACTCGTTGCGGATCGTGTCGGCGACCATCCGCGTCGCCTCGCGCGCGCGGTTGCCCGGCGACCCGCGAGGTCACGAGCAGGTACAGGTTGCCCTTGGTGCGCCCCACGGAGCCGACGGACGGCTCGACGACCACGATCGGTGTCGGGCGAGTCGGCGAGCCGGTCCTGCTCCGTGACGGCGCCGAGCTTCAGCTGGAGACGGACGGCCAAGGAGCGAGCCTCATGGGTGGAGCGACGCGCGTCGGGATCGGCGGTGACGTGACGCACCCGTCCCGTCGGCGGCGGGACCCGGATTATACGCGCGGCGCGCCCGCGCGGCCCCGGAGCGTCGCGCTCCGGCGCGCCGATCGAGCCGCAGGTAGCCGCGACCCGCGCGCCCGCCCGGCGCCGCCGCGAACGCCGTCGAGCAGCTCGAGCGCCCGCATCCGCAGCTCCGCCGCGACGATCGGCTCGTCGACGGCGACGACCAGGGCGTCCGGCTCCAGGCGCGACGAGCCGGCAGGCCCCGACGGCGGGCGGCACGCGCTCGGCGACGAGCGCGTCCCAGGTCGCGATCGCCCGGGCGAGCCGGAGCTCCGTCCTCGAGGCCCGAGCTGGCGGGCGGCCTCGGGCAGCAGGTCGCCGACGCGGTCGGGCGCGCCGGCGCCGCTGCGGGGACTCGGGGTCGTGGCCGGTCATCGGTCGCCGGCGTCAGCCGCCCGCGCTCGAGGCGCGAGGTCGCCGTCCGCGGCCGTCGTCACCGCCCAGGCCGTCCCGACGGAGCGCAGGCGCCGGGTCGAGGTCGTCGAGCGTCGTCGTCGTCACGAACGCCTGCGGCAGCGCCGCGATCCGCCGCACGAGGTGCGCGCGGCGCTCCGGGTCGAGCTCCGAGAAGACGTCGTCGAGCAGGAGCAGCGGCGGGCGGCCGTCGAGCGCCGTGAGCAGGTCCAGCTCGGCGAGCTTGAACGCGAGGATCGCGGTCCGCTGCTGGCCGCGCGACGCGAACGACGCCAGCGGCCGGCCGCCCATCTCGAACACGAGGTCGTCGCGGTGCGGGCCGATCAGCGTGGTGCCGTTCCAGACCTCCTTCTCGGCCGTCTCGGCGAGGCGGCGGGCCAGGGCGTCGCGGACCGACTCGCCCGGGTGCTGCGGCGCGTTCGTCGCGTAGGCGCAGCGCGAGGCGGCCGGCGGCCGCCTCGTCGGGCGCGATCTCCGCGTGGGCGGCCGCGAGGGGCTCCGCCAGCGCCTCGAGCAGGCGCTGCCGCTCCTCCCGGACGGCCGCCCCGGCCTCGAGCAGCGTCGCGTCCCAGAACCGGAGCTCGGCGCGGGTCGCCTGCTCCTCGCGGATCGAGCCGCAGCAGGCCGTTGCGCTGCTGGAGCGCCCGCCCGTACGTCGGCGAGGTCGCGGAGCGTAGGCGGGCGACCGCTGGCCGGCGAGCCGGTCGAGCGCCTCGCGGCGCAGCGACGGCGAGCCGGCGACGAGCAGCATCTCCTCGGGCGCGAACATCACGGTCCGCAGGACGCCCGACGAGCGACGCGGCCCGGCGGGCGACCCCGTTGACGCGGATCCGCTTGCGGGCGCCGCCGGCGGCCGTCCGCACGAGCGCGACCTCGACCGCGTCGCGGGCGTCCGGCGTCGCGTGTCCGGCTCGCCGACCCGGGCCTCCACGCGGGCCAGCTCCTGGCCCCAGCGGACGAGCTCGCCGTCGGCGCGACGTCCGGTGGGAGCGGCCCCAGGCCAGCAGGACGATCGCCTCGAGCAGGCTCGTCTTGCCGGCGGCGTTGGGCCCCCAGACCAGCTGCGGGCCCGGGCGCGAAGACGGCGTCGAGCTCCGCGTAGCCGCGCAGGTCGCGGACCGACGAGCCCGCGCAGGATCGGGGCGTCCGTGGCCTCGACGCCGGAGCGTCGACGGGCGCGTCCGTCGCGGCGTCCGTCAGGAGGTCGTCCGGACGGGCATCACGACGTGGACGTAGTCGTCGTCGCCCACCGGCCGGAAGACGCCCGGCGAGAGCGGGCCCGTTGAGCTCGAGCGCGAACCGGTCGGCGTCCACGTTGCCCAGCACGTCGTTGAGGTAGCGGGCGTTGAAGGCGATCGTGGTCGCGTCGCCCTCGACCGTCGCCTCGACGTCGCCCGTGTAGTCGCCGACCTCGGCCGTCGCGGTGACGACGACGCCGCCGCTCGTCGCCGCCCACCTGGAGCTTGACGATGTTGGCCGACGAGCTGGCGATCAGCGCCGCCGGGCGGACGGCGCGCAGGAGCTCCTCGCGGTCGAGCTCGGCGCGGCGTCGCGTGGCTCGCCGGCAGGACCTGCTGGTAGTTCGGGAACTGGCCGTCGATCAGGCGCGAGACGAGGTCGATCCCGTCGAGGTGGAACAGGACCTGGTTGCGGGCCTGGGCGAGCACGAGCTCCACGGGGTCGTCGGTGTCGGCGAGGATCCGGCCAGCTCGTCGAGCGCCCGGGCCGGGATGACGACCGAGGCCGCCTCGACCGGGTCGAGGATGTCGATCGTCCGGACCGCGATCCGGTAGTTGTCGGCGGCGGCGAGCGTCAGCCTGCTGCCCTCGAACTTGGCCAGCACGCCGGTCAGGATCGGGCCGCGCCTCGTCGCTGGCGGCGGCGAAGATCGTCTCCTCGAGCGCCTGCTTGAGGACCTTCTGGCGAGACGCGGGTCGTCGGGCGCTCGCCGGCGGTCTGGATCGTCGGGAACTCGTCCGCGTCGATGCCCTTCACGTGGGTCGCGAACCGGCCGCAGCGCAGGTGGAGCGTGTCGGCGCCCTGGAGCTCGAGGTCGACCTTCTCGGAGCCCGGCAGCGAGCCGACGAGGTCCGTGAGCAGGCGGGCCGGGACGGTGGTGGCGCCGTCGGTCTCGATCTTGCCCGGGCACCCAGTAGGTGATGCCGATCTCGAGGTTCGTCGCGGTCAGCTTGAGGCCGGCGTCCTCGGTCCGCAGGAGGACGTTGGCGAGCACGGGCAGGGTGCTCCGGCTGGAGACCGCCCGCGAGACCACCGAGAGGCCGCGGGCCAGGTTCTCCTGCATGACCGAGAGTTTCACGTGGGTTGTCTCCAGCAGCTGTCTGGGCGGGCGGGCGTCGGGCGGCTCCGTCGACCGGCGTCCCGGCGTGACGGCGAGCGGGCCGCGCTCCGCGAGCGGTCGGTCGGGTGGAATGATCAGCCTATCTTCTCATCCCGTCATCACCGTCATCATGCCGTGGATTCGGTGGACGCGCGACGCTCAATCGTGCGGGTCGCGGCTGTTGGACGACCGGCCGCGCGACCGTGGACCGGCGGGCGATCCCGGGGATGGACCGGGGACGCGAGCGTGGACGATCGGAGCCTGGCGCGCGGAATCGTCCACACGGCGCCTCCGGAACGGCCGATTCGTCCCCGACGCCATCCCCGGATCCGGCGCCGCCGTCCACGGCTACGGGCGGTTGTCCACCGGCCCGTTGTCCCCAAGGTGTCGGCTGCCGGCGCGGCATCCGCGGCGCAGTCGCTCCGAGCCCGCAGGCATGCGCCCGACGGCCGGCGCAGGCGCCGGCGGATCCAGGGCCCCGATCGCGCCATCGGAGCCCATGCGTCGATGCTCGGACCGAGGTCGCGGCGAGCCGACGACCTTGCGCCGAGCCGCCGGGCATGCATGGCGACTGGCCGCGACCCGGGACGGCCGAGGACGGGGCGCGGGCCGCGCCGCGAGCCGGCGCCCGCGCGGCAGCCGCGGCGTCACTCGGAGTAGATCAGCTCCCGGACGGCCGCGACCTCGCGGCGCATCTCGTCGTTGACCTGCATCTCGCGGTTGATCTTGTCGCAGGCGTGGAGGACCGTGGAGTGGTCCCGGCCGCCGAGCTCGGCGCCGATCCGCAGGAGCGAGACGTCCGTCTCCTCGCGCATCAGGTACATCGCGATCTGGCGCGGCACGACGATGCTCTTCTCGCGCTTCTGGCCCTGCAGCTGCTCCATGCCGACGCCGTAGTAGTCGGAGACCGCCTGCGCGATCCGCTCCGGCGTGACCTGGCGCTTCTTGGGGTTGTAGAGCACGTTCGAGAGCACGGCCTGGGCCAGCTCGATCGAGATCGGCATCGCGCCCATCGACGCGTAGGCGACGATCCGGTTGAGCGCGCCCTCGAGCTCGCGGATGTTGGACACGACCTTGCGGGCGATGAACTCGATCACGTCGGACGTGATCGGCGTGCCCTGCTCCTCGGCCTTGGCGCGCAGGATCGCGATCCGCGTCTCGAGGTCCGGGGCCGTGAGGTCCGCGATCAGGCCCCACTCGAAGCGGCGACCGCAGCCGCTCCTCGAGGGTCAGGATCGCCTTGGGCGGCCGGTCGCGACGACAGGACGATCTGCTTGCCGTCCTCGTGGATCGCGTTGAACGTGTGGAAGAACTCCTCCTGGGTCCGTTCCTTGTCCGCGATGAACTGGATGTCGTCGATCAGCAGCAGGTCGATCCGGCGGTAGCGGGCGCGGAACTCGTCGATCTTGCCCTGCTGGATCGAGGTGATGAACTCGTTGGTGAACTTCTCGCTGCGTCGCGTAGACGACGCGCTTGCGCGGGAACTTCGCCGCGACCGCGTTGCCGATGGCGTGCATCAGGTGGGTCTTGCCGAGGCCGACGCCGCCGTACAGGAACAGCGGGTTGTAGGCGTGGCCCGGGCGCTCGGCGACCGACAGCGACGCCGCGTGGGCGAGGCGGTTGGCCGACCCGACGATGAAGTTCGAGAAGGTGTAGCGCGGGTTGAGGTTGGTCGCGCCCGCCGCGGCGCCCTCGGGGGCGCCGACGCGGGTGGGCTCCACGCGCACGGGCTGGGCGGCGGCCGCGGCGGCCTGGGCCTGCGCCTCGCCGGCGCCGTCGCGACGCACGAACTCGACCTGGACGCTGTAGCCGACGACGCGGGCCAGCGTCTGGGAGATCAGGGAGCGGTAGCGGGTCTCGAGCCAGTCCTTGGCGAAGCCGTTGGGGACCGCGATCCGGAACCGCTGGTCGTCGACGTCGACGAGGTAGGTGTCGCGCAGCCACGTCTCGAAGTTGGCGGGCGAGAGGGAAACCTGCAGCTCTCCGAGCGCCGCGCGCCAGACCTGCTTCGCGTCCATTCCGTGCGATCGTGATCCTGGTTGATGGGGCTGCGATGGGTGAGCGCCTGACCGCGGAGCGCGGACCGAGGGAGAACGTCGCGGCGACCCGCGGACGGGATCCTGCCGGGCACCGACGTGAGCGGCCGCGGGCTTCCTCTCGGAGGGTCTCCCGCGGCGTCCCGGCGCCTGAGGCTGGGGAACAATACACCGCGGCTCGGGGCCGTCGCAAGGCGATTCCGCGCATACTCCCAGGGGGTATCGTGCGGGAGGCGTCCGGGCAGCCGCCGGCCGCCGACGGCGTCGCCCGGCGCGGCCGCCGAGCCGCCGGCGCGAACGCCCGGTCGCGGACGGGGCCGCCGAGCGCTCGTCGCACGTTTGACACCCGTTCGAGGGCGGCCATATCATCCCCCGCGACGAACACGCGCCGTCGCGCTTTCTGGCGCTCGGCGCGTTTGCGTGCCTCTAGGGGTCGGAGCTTCCGGGTCCCAAGGCTGGATGGAGAGGATCACGGACAGTCCCGATGGGCAAGCCGACGTTTCAGCCCAAGAAGCGACATCGCGCCAAGGAGCATGGGTTCCGCGCCCGCATGAAGACGGCGGGCGGTCGGCGCGTGCTCGCGACGCGGCGCGCGAAGGGCCGGAAGAAGCTCTCGGCCTGACCGGCGGGCGCAGTCACAACTCGCTGCGGCTCGTCATGCTCTCCCGCCCGGGCGATTTCGCCAGGCTGGCGGAGGGAGGCGTCACCCGGACGCACCCACTGCTCGTCGGGCGGTTCGTCGCGGACCGACCTTGACCAGACCCGGTTCGGGCTCGCGACCGGCAAGCGGCTCGGAGGAGCCGTGGTCCGGAACCGCGTCCGGCGCCGGATCCGCGAGGCGCTCAGGGTGATGGCGCCCTCGTTCCAGCCCGGCTGGGACGTCCTCATCATCGCCCGGCCCGCGATCGTCGAGGCCGACCACGACGCGCTGGTCGGGGCATTGCACCGGGTCCTCCGTTCGGGAGGCGTGCTCGGAGGTCGGACGGAGTCGTGAGGCGCATCGGGGTGACGATCGGGGTGGGGCTCGATCCACCTGTATCGCATCGTGTTCGCGTGGCTGCCGTCCGGCTGCCGGTTCGAACCCTCGTGCTCGCGCTACACCGAGCAGGCGATCCAGAAATACGGGCTGCTGCGCGGCAGCTGGATGGGCGCCAAGCGCATCGGCCGCTGCCATCCCTGGAACCCGGGCGGCTACGACCCGGTCCGCTAACGGATACGAGAACAACCGCGTGACCCGCCTCCAGCAGCTCCTCGTCCGGCTGGCGCCGATCCTGTTCCTCGTCGTCATCGCCCTGGTCGTGGCCGCGTGCTCGCCGCTGGCGCGGCGACGCCGGGCGGCTCGCCCGACGCCGTCGCCGACGCTCAGCCAGGCGCCGCTGGAGCCGGCCACGCCCGAGCGGCGAACCCGATCAGACCTCCTGGCCTGGCTGTTCACGCCGATCTTCCAGGCGCTGTTCATCGTGCTGGTCTTCTTCGACCAGCTGATCCGGCCAGCAACATCGTCATCGCGATCATCCTGCTGCACGATCGTCCTCGGCTGCTCGTGATCCCGCTCTACCGGCAGCCAGCTCGTGTCGTCGCGCCAGATGCAGCTGCTCCAGCCCGAGATCAAGGAGATCCAGCGCAAGTACAAGGGCGACCGCGTCAAGCAGCAGGCCGCGACGCAGGAGTTCTACAAGCAGCGCGGCATCAACCCGGCCGGCGGCTGCCTGCCGATCCTGCTCACGATGGGCCTGCTGATCCCGATGTACTCGGTGATCAGCCAGGGCCTCACCAACTACGACCCGAGCGCGATGTGGCACGTGTTCGGGATCAACCTGTTCCCGCGGCATCGTCTGCCCGACCGGCGCCGGTCTTCAACGCCGCCGGGCCACGTCATCAACCCGTGCCTCAACCCGGTCGCGTTCGGCATCAACTGGGGCCTGCCCGGAGCCGGTCACCACCGGGCTCGACATCGCTGGGCTTCGGGATCAGCATCCTGGCGATCTTCTCGTCGCTGACCCAGCTGGTCGCCTCGCGGCATGATGCTGCCGCCGCACGACCCGACGCACGCGGACGACCAGAACGTCAAGGTCCAGCGCCAGATGGCCTACTTCCTGCCGCTGATCTCGATCCTGTACGGCGGCATCGCTGCCGGCCGGCCTGTTCCTCTACTGGATCACGGCCACGCTCATCCAGATCGTCCAGCAGTACCTCATCCTCGGCTGGGGCGGCATGTTCCCGCTGTTCGGCTGGTACCCGGAGTTCGCGCGCAACCACTCGCCGCGCTTCCCGGTCACAGCTGCCCGAGCCCAAGCCGCCCGCACCCGGTCAACCCACGAGCGCGGCGGAGCGCTCGAAGGCCGTCGACCGGGACCTTTCCGCCCGGTCGACGATCCGGCCCAACCGAACGCGCGAGCGGCCGACGAGGGAGACGACGCTGACATGAGCGAATACCAGGAATTCACCGGCAAGTCCGTCGAAGAGGCGATCAAGGGCGCCTGCGACGCAGTTCGGCGTCGGCCTCGGCGACCTCGACTTCGAGATCCTCACCCCCGGCAGCCGCGGCGTGCTGGGCATGGGCGCCGAGCCCGCCCGGATCGTCGCCGCGCCGCGCAGCGCCCTCGGCGGCGCCGCGCCCAAGCGCGAGGCCGCCGAGGCCACGCCGCTGCCGGCCCCGCCGCCCCGCGAGGACCGCGGCCCGACGACCGCGACCGCGGCGACCGCCCGTCCGCGACCGCGACCGCCCGACCGCGGCGACCGCGGCCCGCCGACCGCGGCGACCGCCGCGCCCGCGCCGCGACGACCGCCCGTCCGGCGGCCGGCGACGGCTCCGACCGCGCGCGGCGACCGCGGCCGCGCCGGCGACCGCGGCCCGCGCCGCGACGATCGCGCCCGCGCACGCGACGCCGCCCGGCCCGCGGCGGCTCCGAGCTGTCGGCGGCCGAGGTCGCCGCAGGTGACGACCGCCCGCGGCTCGCTCGCGATGGAGCGCGCCGAGCTCGAGGCCGCCGAGGCGACGCCCGAGGCGCTCGCCGCCGGCAAGGAGATCCTCGAGACGCTGATGGGCCACCTCGGCTTCGAGGGCGTCGACCGTCGAGATCCGCGAGGGCGAGACGAGCCGGCTCAACGTCGTCGGCGACGGCGCCGACCGCGAGGCCCTGGGCTCGCTGATCGGCCGCAAGGGCGAGCGCCTGTCGGCGCTCCAGCACCTCGTCAACCTGATGCTCTCGCGCCGCACCGGCCAGTGGACCCGCGTGCTCGTGGACGTCGAGGACTACCGCGGCCGCCGCGAGCGCCAGCTCGAGCGACCTCGCGGCGCGTGCCGCCGAGCGCGTCGATCGAGACCGGCAAGATGCTCCAGCTCGAGCCGATGCCGGCCCTCGAGCGGCGCTGGATCCACCTGGCGCTGCGCGACAACGCCGACGTCGTCGACGCAGTCGATCGGCGAGGAGCCGAACCGCCGCGTCGTCGTCCTGCCGCGAAACCCGCAGTCGGGGCGCTTGCCGTAGCGCGTCGACGGGTCGCGGCCTCGCCGCCGTCGGCGGCCGGGCCACCCGGATCACCGGCTGAGCCCGCACCGGCCGACCGTGCCCATCGACCTGTTCCTGCGCGGCCTCGCGATCGGATTCGCGGTCGCGTTCGCCCTCGGCGACCGACTCCTAGGCGATGGCCGCTGCGGGCCGAACGGACCGCTTCTTCGGGACGAATGGCGCGGGCGATATCACACGCGTCACTGATACAGTTTCAGCTGTGATGATGACGCCGGACCACCGATGCGGCCCGGGGTGCCCCGGCGACCGCCGGCGGCTCTCCCCGACCGACCGATCGGTCGCATCTACAGAACCAGCCCTCGCCCGCCTGTCGCTGATCGACCGATTCCTGCCCGTTTGGATCCTCGGGGCGATGGCGCTGGGACTCGCTCTGGGCCGGTTGATCCCCGACCTCAACGACTGGCTTGACGCGGTCAAGATCGGCACGATCTCGGTGCCGATCGCCCTGGGCCTGTTGGTCATGATGTACCCGGTCCTGGCCAAGGTTCGCTACTCGGAACTCGGCCGGGTCACCGGCGATCGGACCCTGCTGGCGAACTCCCTGTTCCTGAACTGGGTCGTCGGGCCCGCCTTGATGTTCGCGCTGGCCTGGATCTTCCTGCCGGACCAGCCCGAATTCCGGACCGGCCTGATCATCATCGGCCTGGCCCGCTGCATCGCGATGGTCCTCATCTGGAACGACCTGGCCTGCGGCGATCGGGAGGCCGCCGCCGTCCTCGTGGCCATCAACTCCGTCTTCCAGATCGTCGCCTACTCGGTCCTCGGGTACTTCTACCTGGAACTGCTGCCGACGTGGCTGGGCCTGCAGACCGCGTCCCTGGACGTGTCGATGTGGGACATCGCCAAGATCGTGCTGGTCTTCCTCGGGATCCCGCTCGTGGCCGGCTACCTGACCCGCCGGTGGGGCGAGCGGACGCACGGTCGGGAGTGGTACGAGACCCGGTTCCTCCCGCGGATCGCGCCATGGGCGCTGTACGGGCTGCTCTTCACGGTGGTGCTCCTGTTCGCGCTCCAGGGCGAGGTCATCACGGCCCAGCCGCTGGACGTGGTCATGATCGCGGTGCCGCTGCTGGCCTACTTCCTGATCATGTGGGTCGGGTCGTTCGCCCTTGGCCTGCGACTGCGGATGTCGTACGAGAAGAACGCGAGCATGGCGTTCACTGCGGCGAGCAACAACTTCGAACTGGCCATCGCCGTGGCGATCGGCGTGTTCGGGGTGACGTCGGGCGAGGCGCTCGCCGGCGTCGTCGGGCCGCTCATCGAGGTGCCGGTGCTCGTCGGCCTTGTCTATGTGTCGCTGTGGGCCCGGCGCAGGTTCTACACGGCGATGAGCCCGACGATGAGCCCGACGCCGGTCGAGCCATGACCGTCCGCGCCGTGCTGCCGATGCTGCCCGAGCTTCGGCTGGACCTTGCAGCACCCGCCGTCAGCGACGCGGCGGCCGTGGCCGCACTGCTGGGCGATCCGGTCCGCGCCGGGATCATCGCCATCCTGGGTACAGGGCCCCACTGCGTCTGCGAGATGGCCGCGGCGCTTGATGAGCGGCAGAACAACGTGAGCAATCACCTCGCGAAGCTGCGGCGTGCCGGCCTCGTCCGCGCAAGCCGGCACATGGTGGATGCGCGCTGGGTCTACTACGAGCGGGACGAGGCAGCCTGCGCGGCGGCGCTCAAGGCGCTCGAGGGTCTCCTGCGATGACGGCGCTGGCGATCCGCCGCACGCACCTCCCGTTCTGGCCGACCGTTGCCCTTGCGATCGTGGCGTGGCTGATCGCCTGGTTCATCACCCTGCCCTTGGCGAACTGGGTCGCGTACGACCTGCTGGGGCTGGAGCAAGGCTCGCAGCTCGGCGATGCCGTCGCGTTCTTCCTGTACGACGTACCCAAGGTATTGCTGCTCCTGACCGGCATCGTGACGCTCGTCTCGTTCCTCCGCTCGTTCGTGTCGCCCGAACGGGTCCGCGGCGCACTCGCCGGGCGCGGCGTCCTGCCCGGGACACTGGCAGCCGCCGGGTTCGGGACGATCACCCCGTTCTGCTCGTGCTCGGCCGTGCCGTTGTTCATCGGGTTCGTGGAGGCCGGCGTCCCGCTCGGCGTGACCTTCGCCTTCCTCATCGCCTCGCCGATGGTCAACGAGATCGCGATCGTGCTGCTGTGGGGCCTGTTCGGCCCGGGTGTCGCGCTGCTCTACATGGCGGCCGGTCTCCTGGTGGCGGTCGTGGCCGGTCTGGTCATCGGCCGGCTCCACCTGGAGCGCTACGTGGAGCCTACGTCTGGGAGATCAAGTCGGGTGGCGGCCAGGCGATCGAGATGAAGACTGACGCTGGAGGACCGGGTTCGGGACGCCTGGGCGTCGACGCGCAGCCTCGTCTGGAAGGTCGTGCCGTACGTCCTGGTCGGCATCGGCATCGGCGCGGTCATCCACGGATTCGTCCCGACGGACCTGGTCGTGTCCATCGGCGGCAGCGGCAACCCGCTCGCGGTGCCGGCCCTCGTCCTGCTCGGCGTCCCGCTGTACAGCAACGCCGCGGGGACCATCCCGATCATCGAGGTGCTCATCGCCAAGGGCCTGCCGATGGGCTCGGCCCTCGCATTCATGATGGCCATCACCGCCCTGTCGTTCCCGGAGATGGTCATCCTGCGGCGGGTCATGAAGCCGCAGCTCATCGCGGTCTTCGTCGCCGTCGTCGCCTCCGGGATCCTGTTCGTCGGCTACCTGTTCAACGCCCTGTACGCCTGAAGGAGAACGCCATGCGCGTCATCGAAGTCCTGGGACCCGGCTGCAACAACTGCCAGCGGCTGGAGGCCACCGTCCGCGAGGTGGTCCAGCGGAATGGGATCGAGGCGGAGATCCACCATGTCGTGGACTACCAGGAGATCGCGTCCCGCGGCGTGATGTCCACGCCGGGACTCGTCATCGACGGCGTGCTCGTTTCAGCGGGCCGTGTCCCGTCGCGCGAGCAGGTGGAGGCGTGGCTGGTCACTGCGTGATCGTCCGGGTCGCGTTCACACGACGTTAACACGGCGGGCATCGGCCGTTGACGGCCTCCCCGGAACGTACGAACCGTCAAGAAGCGGGATCGCACGTCCCCGAAACCGACCGCGCCAGTCCGCGGTCACCTGGAGGAGTCATCGAGTGACCATCTCGAACCCGAAGCGCCTCGGCGCGCTCGTCCTCGCGGCCGCGTTCGCGGCTGCCGCCTGTTCCGGCGGTGGGCAAGCACCGCCCCCGACGCCACGGCGAGCGGCGCGGCTCTCTCCGGCACCATCACCATCGACGGCTCCAGCACGGTCTATCCCGATCACGCGGCCGTCGCCGAGGAGTTCCAGATGGCCAACACCGGGCGTCCAGGTCACCGTCGCGTTCTCCGGCACCGGCGGCGGGTTCAAGAAGTTCTGCGCCGGCGAGACGGACATCAACGACGCGTCTCGTCCGATCAAGCAGGACGACGAGGGCGAAGGCGTCGCGTGCACGGCCAACGGCATCGAATGATGTCCAGCTCCAGGTCGCCATCGACGGCCTCACGGTCGTGGTGAACCCGCACAACACTTGGGTGACCTGCCTGACCGCTCGAGCAACTCAGCACGATCTACGGGCCGGACTCGCCCGAGAACCTACCTGGGAGCGACGTCCATGCCGGCTGCCCGACGAGCCGGTGAGTCCGGTACATGCCGGGCGCCGACTCCGGGACGTTCGACTACTTCACCGAGGCGGTCAACGGCAAGGCGGACGCGGCCGACCCGTACGCCACCCAGTCCGAGGACGACAACGACGCTCGTGACCGGCGTCGCCGGCAGACACAATGCCGTCGGGTTCTTCGGGTACGCGTACTACGCGGAGAACACCGACAAGCTCAAGGCCGTCGAGATCGACGGCGGCGATGGCTGCGTCGACCCGACCGAGCGAGTCGATCAACGACAACAGCTACTCGCCACTGGCGCGACCACTGTTCATCTACCCGAGCTACGGCGGCCGTCAAGGATCCCGCCCTCGTCGCATTCGTGGACTACTACCTCGCCAACGCGGCGACCATCTCCGCCGAGGTCGGCTACGTGGCGATGCCGGACGCGCTGCTCGCAGAGCAGCAGGCCGCCTGGGCCGCAGCCATCGCCGATTGACCCCGCGCTCACTCCCCTCCGGCGCGCCGACTCGACACTCGGAATCGGGTCGGCGCGTCCGTTCATACTCCCCCAGGCACACGCTGAGCGAGGATTCGCCCGGATGAGCGGCAGCGTCGCCGCACCGCGGCCACTGACCCACCGGAAGCCGGTGTCCGAGCGGCTCATCGAGACGTTGCTGTTCTCGCCACTGCCGTCGGGATCGTGACGACCGTCGGGATCATCCTGGTGCTGGCCTACGAGACGCTCCAGTTCTTCCTGAGGTCCCGCCGGTCGACTTCTTCTTCGGGACCGACTGGTCCGCTTCGATCAAGCCGTACTCGTTCGGTGTCCTGGCGCTCGTCTCCGGGACGGTGCTGGTCGCCTCGATCGCGATGGTCATCGCGGTCCCGCTCGGTCTGCTGGCGGCCTTCCTGCTCAGCGAGTACGCGAGTCCGCGCACGCGGAACGTCATCAAGCCCATGCTGGAGACGATCGCGGGGATCCCGACGATCGTGCTCGGCTTCTTCGCCCTGTACTTCCTGACCCCGTACATCCTCAAGCCGATCATCGGCACGGACGAGATCGGAACCTTCTCCGCGCTGTCGGCCGGCATCGTCGTCGGCGTCCTCATCACGCCACTGATCGCGTCGATCTCCGAGGACTCGATGCGAGCCGTCCCGAGGGGCATGCGCGAGGGGGCCTACGCCATGGGCGCGACGAAGTTCGAGGTCATCCGCAAGGTCGTCTTCCCGGCGGCGTTGTCCGGGATCATGGCATCGATCATCCTGGCCGCCTCGAGGGCGATCGGCGAGACGATGGCCGTCGTGCTTGCGGCCGGGACGAAGCCGCAGTTCACGTTCGACCCGCTCGAGAGCGTCCAGACGATGACGGCGTTCATCATCCAGATCAGCCTGGGCGACACGCCACAGGACTCGATCCAGTTCAAGTCGCTGTTCGCGGTCGCGGCCACCCTGTTCGCGATGACGCTCGTGCTGAACCTGATGAGCAATCGCGTGGTCGCCCGGTTCCGGACGACCGTCGAGTGAGCGCACGGACACCGGTGGCCGAGGCGCCCGGTAGCTGGGACCCGCACCTGACCCGACGGCACCTGTACGGGACGGTCTTCTACGGGGCGTGCCTGCTCGCCATCGCGATCCTCCTGATGACCCTGCTGCTGCTCCTGTACGACGTGCTGTCGCAGGGCCTGCCGTGGCTGAGCCCGCAGTTCATGACCGGCGTCCCATCGCGGCGACCGGAGCGAGCCGGCATCTTCCCGGCGCTGATCGGGTCCATCGAGATCACCCTGCTGGTGGGACTCATCGCGGTCCCGCTGGGCATCGCCGCCGCGATCTACCTCGCCGAGTACGCCGGGAACAGCCGCTTGACGAACGCGCTACGCACGAACATCTCCAACCTGGCCGGCGTGCCTTCGGTCATCTACGGCATCTTCGGTCTCGCCCTGTTCGTCAGGTTCGCCGGCCTCGGCTTCACGATCCTGTCACCGGCGCGCTGACCCTGACGCTGCTGATCCTGCCGATCGTCATCATCGCCTCGATCGAGGCGCTCAAGGCCGTCCCGGACGCCCAGCGCGAGGGCGGCTACGCGCTCGGCGCCAGTCGCTGGCAGATGGTCCGCGGAACGGTCCTGCCGGCGGCGGCACCGGGGATCATGACCGGGCATCATCCTGGCCATGGCGCGGGCCATCGGCGAGGCGGCCCCCCTCATCCTGGTCGGCGCGTTCACGTTCGTCACCTTCATGCCGCAGCCCTTCGCCGGCGTCTACACGGTGCTGCCGATCCAGGTCCTCGACTGGGCCACGCGACCCCAGGAAGACTTCCATGGCCTCGCCGCAGCGGCGATCATCGTCATGCTCGTCCTGATGCTGCATCCTCAACGGGCTCGCCCTCGTCATCCGTGCCCGCCTCTCACGGGGCATCCAGTGGTAGAGGAGGATCCGTTGCCCTCGCAGCTCGCAGAAGCGCCCGATGAACATTCGACCGGCAGGGTCGGCCCGACGATCCGGATCGCCGCGGCCGAGGACCGCGCCGGCGAGGCCCGCCGGGCTCCCAACGTCCGCCGGAGACCGTCGTCGAGCTGCGTGACGTGTCGCTCTACTACGGGTCGTTCCGGGCCGTCCGAAACGTGGACCTCGACGATCGGAGCCAGCGAGATCACCGCGCTCATCGGCCCGTCCGGCTGCGGCAAGACCACGCTCCTGCGCACGCTCAACCGGATGAACGACCTGGTGCCAGGCTTCCGCACCGAAGGCAGGGTGACCCTGCGACGGGCAGGACCTCTTCGCCAGGGAGCGTGGACCCGGTCGCCGTCCGGCGGCGGGTCGGGATGGTCTTCCAGAAGCCGAACCCGTTCCCGAAGTCGATCTGGGACAACGTCGCCTTCGGCCCGAAGGTCAATGGCTTCAAGGGCGACCTTGACGAGTCTCGTGGAGCGCAGCCTGCGACGGGCCGCCCTGTGGGACGACGTCAAGGACAAGCTGAAGCAGTCCGGGATGGCCCTCTCCGGCGGCCAGCAGCAGCGCCTGTGCATCGCCCGGACGATCGCGGTCGAGCCCGAGGTCATCCTGATGGACGAGCCCTGCTCGGCCCTGGATCCGCGCTCCACCCTCCAGATCGAGGAGTTGATGGCCGAGCTCAAGAAGGACTACACGATCGTCATCGTGACCCACAACATGCAGCAGGCCGCCCGGGCATCCGACACCACCATCTTCATGACGATGGGTGAGGACCGGGCCGGCTTCGTCGTGGAGCAGGGCGACACGATCGGGATCTTCACCAACCCACAGAACCAGCTGACCGAGGACTACGTGTCCGGTCGGTTCGGCTGAGCGAGGATGACGACGATGACCGACGACCCGACTTGCCCACAACGCGGCGGCCGCTCAGCCACGATCGCGACAGCCTCCGCGCGATGCGCTCGACGCGCAGGAGGGCCAGATCCGCGACGCGGTCCTGCGCATGGGCACGCTGGTCGAGGACGCGATCCGCCAGGCCAGCCGCTCGCTCGAAGCGCACGACGCGGCGCTCGCCCTCGAGGTCATCAAGGGCGATGCGACGATCAACGACGCGCAGCGCAGCGTGTCGCGCCTGATCGCGGTGGCGATCGCGACCCAGAGCCCGGTGGCGCGCGACCTCCGCTACCTGCTCACGCTGGACCACGTGACCTACGAGCTCGAGCGCATGGGCGATCACGCCGCTTCGGTCGCGAAGGCGGTCATCAAGCTGGCCCCCGAACCGCCGCTCGAAGGCTACGTCCACCTCCCCGAGATGGCCGAACGGGCTGCCGTCCTGGTCCACGGGGTCCTGCGCGCCCTCGTGGACGTCCGATGCCGTCCGGGCCCGCGAGGTCGCCGTCGAGGACGACGAGATCGACCGCGCTGTACCACGCCACGTTCGACGAGGTCGTCGAACTCATGCGCCAGGACCCGGCGAACGTCGAGCGCGGGACGCGGATCATCATCGCGTCGCACTATCTCGAGCGGATCGGCGACCGGGCGACGAACATCGCGGAGGACATCGTCTACCTCGTGACCGGCGAGGTGGAGGACCTCAACCCATGACCGACGAGGCCCAGCGAACCCCGATCCGGGTCCTGTTCGTGTGCACCGGGAACTCGGCTCGGAGCGTCATGGCCGAGGCGCTCCTGCGCCAGCACGGCGGTGACGCGCTTCGAGGCCCACAGCGCAGGCACCCAGCCCAAGGGCGTCAACCCGCTGACCCTGCGCCTCCTCGACGGCGCCGGGATCGATGCGGCATGGGCTCGCTCGAAGTCCGTCGGCGAGTTCGCCGGGCAGTCGTTCGACTACGTCATCACCGTCTGCGACGACGCACGTGAGTCTTGCCCGGTCTTTCCCGGCGGCGGCGCCACGCTCCACTGGGGGTACGAGGATCCGGCGGCCGCAGTGGGCACGGACGAGGAACGGCTGGTCGTGTTCCGGCGAGTCTTCATCCAGCTTGGCGAGCGGATCCACCAGTTCATCCCGCTGGCCCTCCGGGACCCGGCGGCGGCCCGGTCGGTATGACGGACCCCATGCCGGTCCAGGCTGTCCAGCTGCACCTGCTGCGCCATGCGCACGCCGGCGACTACGCCACCTGGGATGGGCCGGACGAGGCCAGGCCGCTTTCCCCGAGGGGCGAACGCCAGGCCGACCGGCTGGGGCGGTTCCTGGCGGGGATCGGGTTCCGGACCGACGCGATCATCACCTCGCCCAAGGTACGCGCCCTCCAGACCGCGGAGATCGTCGCCGAGCGGCTCGGCGTCCCGTTCGGCACGGACGACCGGCTCGCCGAGGGCTTCGGCCTGACGGACCTCGAGGCGATCCTGCGCGATGCCGGCGATCCTGTGGCACCGATCCTGGTCGGCCACGACCCGGACTTCAGCGAACTGCTGGCGGATCTGTGCGGCGGCTCGGCGTACCGATGCGCAAGGGCGCCTTCGCCCGGATCGATGCCGAGCGGCCGTTCGAGCCCGGCCGTGCCACGCTGCGCTGGCTTGTGCCCCCGGACCTGCTCAAGCAGGACCGCTAGGCGGACGGACGTCCCGCGCTCACCTGGATCGACCATCGCCCGCGCGGTCCTGGCCCGGGTCGCCAACAGGTCGGATGCGCTGATCAACCCGCCGGGGACCAGCGTCCGCGCGATCGCCCGCCACCCGCTCGGCCACGCCCGGTGCGATCCGGTAGAAGATCCACTGGCCGCGGCGTTCCGAGGTGACGAGGCCGGCTTCGCGCAGGACCCGCAGGTGGTGCGAGACGGTCGGCTGGCCGACGTCGCAGGACGAGGTGAAGTCGCACGCGCACGTCTCGGTCTCGGCGGCAAGCTGGCGGATGATCGCGAGGCGGGTGGGGTCCGCGAGGGCGGCCAGGAGGCGGACGTCGGGGTCCGTGATGGTGGACTTGTTCGTGCCATGCCGGCAGCATATCGGTGAACTTCGATATTGACAACATTCGATATGGCCGGTATATTGATGTCCGTCGATACAGTCGTCGACGACAGCCAGGGAGGCAACACCGATGAACCAGTCCTTCGGAGCATGGATGCTCACCGGCGGGACGCGCGGCGAGATCGACGCCGAGGCCCGCCAGCTCGAGCACCTTCGGCGTTTCGCGAGCTCGAGTCCGAGCGCCGCGCGGCTCGCCGAGCCGAGCGCATGGCGACCCTCACCACCGCCATCGAAGCCCTGCGGGCGCGCATCATGGGACGCGACGACCGAGACCGCCCCTGACTGCTGCCCCGCCTGACTGTCAACCCGAACGGAGACACTCCGATGGACGACGCACCACCCACGACGACCCTCCTCGACCCGGTCACCGACGACGTCCGCGAGCAATACGCCGAGGCGGCACGCGGCATCCTGGACCGCCCGTCCGGCGGCCCGGGCGCCGGCTCGGCGTGTTGCGACCCGTCGGCCGACGCGGTCTTCGGCGAGATCCTCTACGACGCCGCCGATCGCGCCTCCCTCCCCGACGCCGCGGTGCTCGCCAGCCTGGGCTGCGGCAACCCGACCGCCGTCGCGGAGCTGCGCGCCAGGCGAGACCGTCCTGGACCTCGGGTCCGGCGGCGGGATCGACGTCCTGCTCTCCGCGCCAGCGTGTCGGGCCGACCGGCCGCGCGTTCGGCCTCGACATGACCGACGAGATGCTCGAGCTCGCGCGGCGCAACGCCGCCGAAGCCGGGCGCGACGAACGTCGAGTTCCGCAAGGGCCCGATCGAGGCGATCCCGCTCGCCGATGCCTCCGTGGACGTCGTCATCAGCAACTGCGTGATCAACCTGTCCGCCGACAAGGCCGCCGTCCTCGCCGAGATCGCCCGCGTCCTGCGGCCGGGCGGCCGGATCGGGCATCAGCGACATCGTCGCCGACGATGCGCTGGCGCCGGCCGAGCGCGCGACGCGCGGCAGCTTCGCCGGCTGCATCGCCGGCGCGCTCTCGTTCGCGGAGTACCGGGCCGGCCTCGAGGCGGCGGGCCTCATCGACATCGCGGTCACGCCCACGCACGCGGTCGCGGACGGCCTGCACGGCGCCATCATCCGCGCGACCAAGCCGGCCGGATGGTCGCGCCTCGGACATCCGCCCGGTGGATCTCCCCCGTCCCACGCTGCAGGCGGCGGCGGACTCCCGGTCCTCGCCGAGTCGTCGTGCTGCGGCGGGTCCGGCTGCTGCTGAACGATCGGGACGCCGCGCCGGCTCAACCGTCGAGCGCGGCGTCCTCCACGCACACCGCGACGACGCCCGAGGTTCGCGAGGCGGTCGAAGGTCGCGCGGTCGCGCACCGTCCGGGCCGCGATCTCCAGGCCGCGCCGCCGCGCGAGCGGTCCATGGCCGCCTGATCGACGGCCTCCCACCAGACCGAGACGCCGACGGCAGCCGAGCTCGACCGCCTGCTCCAGGACGTCGCGGGTCCAGCGTGTGGGCGTTCAGCCACCGCGGCCAGCTGGGCGCCAGCCGGCCGATCCAGGCAGTGCGGCCTCCTCGAACGAACTGATGACCGCACCGGTCAGCTGCGGGCCCGCCCGGCGGCCAGGATCTCCACGATGCCGCGGCCCCGGCACCGCTTCAGCTCCACGTCGAGGAACGGCTCGGCGATCGGCCGCGAGGAGCACGTCGGCGAGGGTCGGGAACCTCCGAGCTGCGGCGAGCGCTCGGCGGTCATCGCGTCCACGGGCCGGGCCGGCCCTGCACCCGCTCCAGCGTCTCGTCGTGGAGGACCACCGGGATCCCGTCGGACGGACGTCCGGACGTCGAACTCCAGGCCGTCGCAGTCGGCGATCGCCAGGGCGGCCCGCATCGCCTCGAGCGAGTTCTCCGGTGCGACCCGCCAGTCGCCGCGGTGCGCCAGTCGAAGGGTCCGGCCCGGCCATCGTGCTCGCCTACCCGATCTCGAGGTGGGCCGAGAGCCCGAGGTGGTCCCTCGGGTAGAGCGTGGGTCGTCGGATCCGGCCGGTCGAAGACGAGCCGGCTGCCGACGACCCGTGACGCGCCGCTGACCCAGATGTAGTCGAGGCACTCCGGGTCGCCGTCCGTGTCCATCGCCGGCGCCTGGATACCGGACGGCCAGGTGACCGCCGGTTCGGCGCCGTTCGCCTCGGCATACGCGGACCGGAAGCCGGCGCGCGCGCATCCGGATCGCCGCCGGTCGACCGGCTCCGCGTTGAAGTCGCCCGACGACGACCGTCGCGTCGGCGGCCGGGCGCCTCGTCAAGCCAGGCGAGCGAGCGCCGGGCCTGCTCGTCGCGCTGCGTCCTCGCCGTCGGCGACGTGATGCAGGTGGGTCACGACGATCAGCACGGTCGCGCCGCCCGGCAGCGCCACGATCGCCCGATGCGCCGCGCGGTCCAGGCCCAGCTCCAGGCGCTCCGACCGTCGGTCGCGGCCAGGGGCTCGCGGACGAGCAGGCTGTTGCCGTACTCGGGCCGGCCCGCCCAGCCGCGGACCGGTCGTAGCGGCCCTCGCCGGCGGCCCCGATGAGCCGGTCCTGCTGCATCGCGAAGACGACCTCCTGGAGGCCGAGCAGGTCCGGCTGGAGCGCCGCCATGTCGGCCAGGAGCAGCGGCAGCCGCTCGGGCCAGCGGTCGGCGAGGTTCCGGATGTTGAGCGTGGCGACGTGCAGGTCGGTCCATCGGTCTCCTCGGGTCGGCTCGTCCGGTCGGGCAGGCGGAATGCGAACGAGAACGTCGAGCCGGCCCCCTCGCTCGACTCGACCGAGATCCGGCCGCCGTGCTGCTCGACGACGTGGCGGGCGATCGCGAGGCCCAGGCCCGTGCCGCCCGCTCGCCGCGGACCGCGCCCGGTCCACCTTGTAGAACCGCTCGAAGATCCGCGCCTGGGCGGCGCGCGGGATCCCGACCCCATGGTCCGTCACCGACGACCGACGACTCGTCCGCGTCGACCGCGCGCACCGGCGACGATGACCTCGCCGCCGTCCGGGCTGAACTTCACCGCGTTGTGGACCAGGTTGATGAGGACCTGGCCGAGCCGTGCGGCGTCGCCGCGGACCGGTGGCGATCGGCGCCTGACGTGCGACCTCGCAGGCGGATGCCCTGGCGCTCGGCGAACGAGCCGAAGCCGCTCGACCGACTCGGTCGCGAGCCGGCCCAGATCCACGTCGTCGAGTGGCGCCGGCGGCTGCCGCTCTCGATCCGCGACAGGTCGAGCAGCTCGCTGACCATCTGGACGAGATGGCCCGTCTCCACCTCGATCTTGGCGATCCGATCGCGCATCTCGGCGGCAGCCGTCGCCGACCGCGTCCGCCTCGCGGGTGAGCGTCTCGGCCAGCAGGCCGACCGTCGTGAGCGGCGTCCGCAGCTCGTGCGAGAGGTTGTCGATGAACTCGGTCCGGATGCGCTGGAGCCGGCGCAGCTCGGAGACGTCCTCGAGGACGAGCCAGGCACGCCGCCTTCCGGCGTGCGGCGGGCACGGACCACGAGGAGCGGCCCGTCGGCATCGGCCATCCGGACTTCCCCGACCGACCCACCGCTCTCGATCGCCTCCGATGCGATCCTCTCCACGGCCGGGTCCAGGAAGACCTCGATGAGGCTCCGCCCGACGAGGCCGCCCGACGACCGCTGCAGCAGGCCTTCGGCGGCGCGGGTTGGCCCGCACCACCCGCAGGGAGGCATCCACGTCGATGAGCCCGTCGTCGAGGGCGTCGGCGAGGTCATCGCGCGACCGGTCGGCGCTCCGCCTGCGCCGGCGCGAGGCGCCGGCCTGCCCTGCACGGCCTGCCGGCGGGCCGGCGCCCGATCAGCGCCGGCACGCCGTGCGACGGCCGATCGCGGCGAGCGCGGCGACGAGCGCGCGGCGAGCACAAGACCGAGCGCGAGCATCCAGGGATCCACGGTCCGAGCATCGCACAGCCGCGAGCGCGGGCGGCGGCCCGGGCGGCCTATGGACCGGTCGGCGGCACCCGAGGGGCGGGCCGGGCGCGGGGCGGCACGAGCCAGGGTCGCCACGGCGCCGTGAGCGCGATCGAACTCGCGGTCGGCGAAGAGGTGCCGCAGCACCAGCAGGTGCGCGCAGCGGGCGGCCGCCCGGCGTGCCCGGTTCGTGGCGGCGCCCTCCAGCCACGTCGGCGAGACGGCGCGGGCCGCATCGATCGACGGCCAGTTCCGCCGAGACCCGCAGACCGTCCTCGTCCTCGGGCGAGATGCCGGCCGGCCAGGGTTCCTCCCCGAGGCGCTCCAGCGAGCCGCTGGCCGCCAGCGCCCTGGACTCGGCTTCGGTCAGTGTCGCCAGGCGGTCAAGCAGGGCCGACACGGCGGCGCCGTTCGGGCCATAGCGGGGCTGGCCGACGGCCGCCTCCCAGCCTCGGGTCAGGCGCTCCCGCGTTCGGGCACGGAATGGCTCGCTCAGCAGCTCGTCCAGGTCCGGCGCGAGGATCAGCTCGGCGGCATACGCGAGGGACCGCATCGCGGATCCCGGTCCGCTCCGCCTCGGAGCCGAGTCGGCGGACCGCCTCCCGGCTCGTCGAGTCGAGCGCGGCCAGATGCTCGGGCGGGATGAACCGGCGGATGGTCGCCACGAACGCGATCGGCGTCGGGTCGGCGAGGGCCAACCGGTCGAGCTCGTCCACGCTGAGGACGCTCACCCGATCCAGGAACCGGGCGATGGCCTCCGCCGGGTCGGCCTCCCGGCGCCGCGGGCGCGCCGCGCTCTCCGCGGCTCCGCGTGGCTGGTACGCGGCGTCACGCGGACTGCCGCGACCGCGGACGACTCCCGCCAGGCCACGCTCCCGGTCGTACCGAGCCCGGAGGGCCGGGTCGCTCAGCCAGTCATGGGCGACATTGATCCGCTTGGCCGCGTCAAGGCCATCGGGACCGGCCACGTCGGGATGGTGCTGTCGGAGCAGGGCACGCCAGGCAAGCTCGATCGCCTCCGGGCTGGCGGTGACGGGCACCTCCAGGCGGGCGTACAGGTCGTCGGCAGGGAGCGTCGGGCGTGGCGGCACGCGGCACATCGTAGTGGCGTCGGGCTCGACCGGCCGCTACCCTGAGCGCGACGTGCCGCGAACATTCGCGCACACACCGCGAGGATCGCCCAATGAGCTTCCTGCAGCGTGCGAAGGAGGCGGCTGGAGAGGCCGCGGACCAGGCCAGGAAGGCCGCCGGCGAGGCCGCCGATGCTGCGGGTCACGCCGCGTCGCAGGCGAGCCGGAGCGCGCAGGATCCGGCCACCCAGGAGACGACTCGGCCAGCGCGGACGCGAAGCCGTCGGCCTGGCCCGCCGTGGCGTCTCGACGGTCGTGGAGCGGATCGATCCGGGGACCCTCGCGGAGGTGATCATCAAGGCGACGGCGCTCCAGGAGATGACCAACACGGGCGCTGCGCTACAAGCGCTCGCCCTACCGCATCTCCGAGGTCGTCATCTCGGCGTCGATCCCGCCCGGCGTCTCGTTCGCCATCGCCCGGGACCGCGACATCGAGGACGACCTCACGGGCGGCGACGTGTCGTCCGAGCAACTGGTCGAGGGACTCGCCGATCCCGGCGAGTCGATCGTCACGCTGGCCGGCCTCAAGTTCGACGACGCGGAGCTCGAGGCGGCTCGCACGGAGCTCGCCCACGAGGAGTAGCCCGGATCGGCTAGGCAGGAGCGCCTCGACTTCTTCGATCGAGCGGGTCGACCGGTCGCCGGTCGCACGCTCCGTGACCTCGATCCCGCCGGCCGCCAGCGAACGCGGGCTCACGGTCAGGATCCAGGGCATCCCGAGCAACTCGGCATCGGTGAACTTGACCCCGGGCGACTCGTCGCGGTCGTCCCACAGGATCTCGTGGCCGGCGTCCAGCGCATGCTGGTGGAGTCGCTCGGCGAGCTCCGTGACTCGGGGCTCCTTCGCGCCACCGATCGACACGAGGTGCGCCGCATACGGCGCCACCTCGGCCGGCCAGACGATGCCCTTCTCGTCGTGGTGCTCCTCCACGATGCAGGCGACATTCCGCCCGATCCCGATCCCGTACGAGCCCATCACGATGGGGTGCGCGACGCCGTCCTCGCCGAGATACGTGGCGCCGGCCGCATCGGTGTACTTCGTCCCGAGCTTGAAGATGTTGCCGACTTCGATGCCGTTGCGCAGGATGACCGGCGCCCCGCAGGTGGGGCAGGGATCGCCTTCCTGGGCGTTGGTCAGGTCGGCCACGATGTCCGCCGTGAAGTCTCGGCCGGCGTTCGCGTTGAGGTAGTGGAACCCCTCGCGGTTGGCGCCGGCAGCCAGGTTGGCTGAGCGCGCCACGACCTCGTCCACGACGACGACGGTGTCGTGGGCGCCGATCGGTGAGCCGTAGCCAGGCTCCATCCCGGCCGCCTTGATCTCCTCGACCGTGGCCGGCCGGATGCCACCCACCGCGGCGACGGCATTGACGAGCTTCGTCTCGTTGACGTCGTGGTCGCCGCGGACGATGGCGGTCACGAGGCGGCCGTCGCCGGTCATGAAGAACGCGGCCTTGGCCGTCCGGTCCGCGTCCACGCCAAGGAACGCGGCCAGCGACGCGATCGTGGTCGCGCCGGGCGTCTCGACCTCCTCGAGCGGGAGGGGCTCCTCGGTAGGCAGAGCCTCGCGGGGGATCACCGCGACCTGGCGGTTGGCGGCGTAGTCGCACGACTCGCACAGGACGAGGACGTCCTCGCCGGCCGGGTTGAGGACCATGAACTCATGGGCACCGCTACCGCCCATCATCCCGACGTCGGACGAAACGGCGATCGTCTTGAGGCCGAGCCGCTCGAAGATCCGGACGTAGGCGCCGTGCTGGGCCCAGTAGCTGGCGTCGAGTCCGGCCTCGTCGCGGTCGCAGCTGTAGGCGTCCTTCATCACGAACTCGCGGACGCGGATCAGGCCACCCCGGGCGCGGGGCTCATCGCGCCACTTGGTCTGGAAGTGATAGACCATCATCGGCAGCTGGCGATACGACTTGACGATGTCGGCCAGCAGCAGGGCGACGACCTCCTCGTGGGTCATCGCGAGGACCATGTCCCGGCCATTCCGATCCTTGAACCGGCCCATCTCCGGGCCGACGGCGTCGTACCGGCCGCTCAGGCGCCAGACGTCGGCCGGGTGGACGACCGGCATCTCGATCTCCTGCGAGCCGATCCGGTCCATCTCCTCGCGGATGATCTGCTCCACTCGCTTGTTGACCCGGTAGCCAAGCGGCAGGAGCGAGTAGATGCCGGAGCCCAGCTGGCGCACGTACCCCGCGCGCTGGAGCAGCCGGTGCGACGGCATCTCGGCGTCGGCCGGGTCGTCGCGGAGCGTGGCGAAGAAGAGTCGTGAAAGTCGCATGGGCGCAAGGATAGCGGTGCTGACCGCAGTGGCGCCGCGAGCCTGGCACAGCAGGGCCGGACGGCCCCCGATGCACCGTCCCAACGGCCTCCGCGTCCATCGCTCGATACCGCTACCATCGAGTGAAACCGGCGTCACCGCTCCGAGCCGCGGCCAGCCGACCATCCGATCGCGTGAGGTACCCAACGCCCGTGGAAGGCGTCACCGCCATGCTCGTCATCGTCGTGCTGCTCGCGGTCGCGTTCGACTACGTCAACGGCTTCCACGACACGGCCAACGCGATCGCCACGTCCGTGGCGACGCGAGCCCTGTCACCGCGTACGGCCATCCTGATGGCCGCGGCATTCAACTTCATCGGCGCATTCGCCGGAACGGCCGTGGCCAAGACCGATCGGCAGCGGTCTCGTCAACGAGGAGACGACGACCCTGACCGTCGTCGCCGCCGCGCTCATCGGGGCGATCATCTGGAACCTCATCACGTGGCGACTCGGCCTGCCGAGTTCCAGCAGCCACGCCCTGATCGGCGGGCTCCTGGGAGCCACGATCATCGCGGCGGGAACCAGCGCCCTCAACGTGCCAGGGATCGTCAACAAGGTCCTGATCCCGATGTTCACGTCTCCCTTGGCGGGGTTCGCCATCGCGTTCGGGCTGATGATCGCGATGTACTGGATCTTCCGCCGGTCCCAGCGCAAGCCGATGGCCATCAGGTTCCGCAAGCTGCAGGTCTTCTCCGCCGCGTTCATGGCCTTCGCTCACGGATCCAACGACGCCCAGAAGACGATGGGGATCATCACCCTGGCCTTGTTCTCGACCGGGATCATCGACGAGTTCGTCGTCCCGACCTGGGTGATCGTCGTGTCGGCGACCGCGCTGTCGCTCGGGACGGCCGTAGGTGGCTGGCGCATCATGAAGACGATGGGCCAGCGCGTCGCGAAGCTCGAACCGGTCCACGGGTTCGCCGCCGAGACGACGGCGGCCAGCATCCTGATGGGCACCGCCTACCTCGGCATGCCAGTGTCCACCACCCAGGTCATCTCGGGCGCCATCATGGGCGTCGGCTCGAGCCAGGGTGTCCGCGGCGTGCGCTGGGGCGTTGCCCGGCGCATCCTCGTCGCGTGGGTCCTCACCCTCCCGATGGCCGGCCTGATCGGCGCCCTGGCGTGGGTCGTCCTCTCGGCCGTCGGCGCCGCCTGACCATGACCACCTTGTCACCGACGATGACCCACCTGGAGGAACGACCATGAGCTTCCGCATCCTGCCCAAGGACCCCAAGTTCTTCGAACTGTTCATCGCCGACGGCGAGAACCTCGCAGCGGCCGCTGCGGCACTCCTCGAAATGGTCGAGCTGTACGACAACCTCGAAGTCCGCGTGGCGAACATCCAGGCCCTCGAGAAGCGGGGCGACGAGATCGACCAGGAGATCACCCGGAAACTCGAGGACGCCTTCGTCACGCCGTTCGATCGCGAGGACATCCACGAGCTCGTGTCGCGCCTGGACGACGTGGTGGACGGGATCCAGTCCGTCGCCGAGACGTTCGTGATCTACGGCGTCCAGGCACCGACGACCGAGGCGAAGCGACTGGCGGCGATCCTCGACGGGCAGGGCAAGGAATTGGCCGCCGCCCTTGGCAAGCTGGACGGGCTGAAGGGGCTCGAAGCCCACTTCGATGCGATCCACACGCTCGAGAAGGAGGGCGACAGCCTCTCACGTGCGGCGATGGCTCGCCTGTTCCATGAGGATCACGCCCCGATCGAGGTCATCAAGTGGCGTGACCTGTACAACACGCTGGAGAACTCCATCGACGCGGCCGAGGACGCTGCCGAGGCGATGGAGCGGATGTACCACAAGGCCAACTGAGGACGGGGCAGGGGCATCGTCGCCCCGCTCGGGCGGTCGCGTCAGGCCGGACGCCGGAACAGATACCCCACGCCACGGACGGTGTGGATGAACGCTGGATGCCCCGGATCAGGCTCGATCTGGCTGCGCAGCCAGTGGACGTGGACGTCCACCGTCCGCGTCTCGCCGGCATAGTCGTAGCCCCAGACCTTCTCGAGCAGCTGATCGCGCGTGAACGCCTGGCCCGGATGGCGGATGAGGAATGCCAGGAGCTCGAAGGCCTTCGGCTTTACCGGCAACGCCTCGCCATCACGCAGCAGCCGATGGCCGCCGAGATCCACCTGGACCACGCCGAGGTCAACCATCGCCGGTGGCGCCTCGACGGCAACCGCCTGATCCGATCGCCGGAACTGCGCGCGGACTCGCGCCGACAGCTCGCGCAGGCTGAAGGGCTTGGTCACGTAGTCGTCCGCCCCTAGTTCGAGCCCGACGACCTTGTCCAGCTCGGAATCCTTGGCGGTCAGCATGATGATCGGCACTCCGGACTCGGCCCGGATGATCCGGCAGACCTCGACACCAGACAGCTCGGGCAGCATCAGGTCGAGCAGGATGAGGTCGGGGCGTTCAGCCCGGAAGCGGATCAGCGCCTCACGGCCATCGGCCGCGGACACCACCCGGAATCCGTCGACCTCGAGCGCATCGACGAGCGTCTCGCGGAGCGTGGGCTCGTCATCGACGACGAGGATCGTACGTGCCATCAAGCCTCAGGATACGGGCCTGTGTTAACGCGATGTTGCTGGCACGTCGACGCTCGGGCCTGTACGGTCACGGGATGGAGGCCGACGCTTCGTCCGACGCCGCAGAGAGCCCGCGCCGTTCGGCCTGGGACGTGCTCGTCGTGGCCACCCGACTCGGCCTGACGTCATTCGGCGGACCGGTCGCGCACCTCGGATACTTCCGACGGGAGTACGTCGACCGGCGCCGATGGGTGGACGACGCGACGTTCGGCGACCTCGTGGCGTTGTCCCAGCTGCTGCCCGGGCCGGCCAGCAGTCAACTGGGGATCGCGATCGGCACGTTGCGAGCCGGGTACCTCGGCGGTCTCGCGGCCTGGGTCGGCTTCACCCTGCCATCGGCGATCGCCCTGATCGCCTTAGCCATGGTCACTACGAGCCTGGACGCCGCTTCGGCGGGCTGGGTCGAGGGTCTCAAGCTGGCGGCGGTCGCCGTCGTCGCCCAGGCCGTGTGGGTCATGGCCCGAACCCTCACGCCGGACCTGCCACGGATCGTGCTGGCGGCCGTCGCCGCGGTGGTCGTGCTGGCCGCCCCGATCGCCGCGGCCCAGGTCCTCGTCATCGTCGTCGGCGGCCTCATCGGCTGGCGCTTCCTGTCGGGCGCAGTCGGTCCGGGCTTGACGCCGATCACGACCTCGATCGGGCGACGGACCGGCACGGTCCTGCTAGGCGTCTTTGCGGCGCTCGTCGTCCTGCTGCCGGTCGCCCGGCGGCTCCTCGAGAGCCAGGTCGTCGCCATGACCGACGCCTACTACCGCGCCGGCGCGCTCGTCTTCGGTGGCGGCCATGTCGTCCTGCCACTCCTGAACGAGGCAGTCGTGACGCCGGGCTGGGTCGGCGAGGACAAGTTCCTCGCCGGGTATGCGGCGGCGCAGGCCGTCCCCGGGCCGCTGTTCACGTTCGCCGGGTTCCTTGGCGCGTCGTCTTCGTCGGCGCCGAACGGCGTGCCAGGAGGCATCCTCGCCCTCGTCGCGATCTTCCTGCCGTCCTTCCTCCTCGTGTGGGGGACACTGCCGTTCTGGGATCGACTCCGATCATCGGCGCCCTTCGCCTCGGCGCTGCGGGGGACGAACGCGGTGGTCGTAGGGCTCCTGCTGGCGGCGCTCATCACGCCGGTCGCGACGAGTGCGCTGCACGGTCCGTTGGAGGTCGCGCTGGCTGGGGCGGGACTCGCGGCGCTCCTCACCGGTCGCGTGCCACCGATCGCAGTCGTGGGTGCCCTGGCGACCGCCGGCGCAGCGTTTGGCCTCTGATCTGGATGGCTCGCCGTCAGGGTCGGCCGGCCCGTGGCGCCGACGTGCCGCTCAGTCCCCGATCGCCTCGGGGCCTCGACGGATCATCGCGTCGTGGCGCGTGAGCCCGAGTCGCTCGTAGAACGGCACGAGCTCGGGATCGCAGGTGAGATCGACCATGTAGCGGCCCTCGAGTTCGGTCAGCATCCGGCGGACGAGATCCGTGCCGATGCCGGCTCCCTGGTACTCGATCACCACCTCCAGGAGCGGGATCGACGCGGCCAGGACGCCGTCACCGACGGCCGTGATGAAGCCGACGACCCGACGCTCCGTGTCGTCCCAGGCGAGCACGACGATCTCGCTGCCGCGCAGGATCCGTCGATGCGTCTCGGGCGAGGGCGGGTTTGGCCAACCGACCCAGAAGCCGGCCAGGTCGGCGTCGTCGATCCCGTCGAGCGAGGTCGTGTAGCGGATCACCCGCTCACCCCGGCGGTCAGGTTCGCGAAGGCGATCAGCGCGACGAACCCCATGGCCCCGAGCGCGAGCGCGGGCAGCATCGCGAGATAGCCGCGGAGCCGCTCGTCCCATGAGCGGCCGGCGATGAGCGGTACGACGAGCCCCACGATGACGAACCCAGCGCCGATCGCGGCGTCGGGCTGGATGCGGATCTGGTAGAGGCCCTCGGCGACGAATACGGCGGCCAGGACGCCGATCGCGGCCGCCTTCTGCCACGGCCGGCCCCGGCGCCACCACTGGCCGGCGACCCCGAAGACGGTGCCGCCGACGAGGGCGCCGGTCCCCCACAGCAGCAGGGATCCCCGACTCCCGCCATAGCCGTACCGGAGCTCGATCATCAGGTAGTACCCGACAAGGGAGAGGAATAGCGCGGCGACCCCGGCCACGACCGCCCAGCGCCGATCCGGCATCGCCGCTCCCAGGGCGAAGGCGACGAGCAGCCACGGCGACATGGCGTTCGCGGCCTGCGACCAGCCGTCGGGCAGGACGCTCTGGCCGACCTGGGTCAGCGCTCCGGTCGCGAGGCCGACGACCGTGATGAGTCCGATCCGGCGGGCGATGGCCGGCAGCCCGTCCGTTGACGGCCCTGTCGCGTCGGTGGGCACGGTCACCGTGGCGAGATGACCCTCAGAGCCCGATCCAGCCTGGCCAGGGTCCGGTCGCGCCCGAGCGCGACGAGGGTCTCGAACAGCGGCGGGGTGGCCGTGCGGCCGGTGACCGCGACGCGGATGGCCATGAACAGGTCACCGGCTTTCCAGCCGCGGGCTTCGGCGAGGGCACGCAGCGGCGGCTCCAGCTCCTCCGCCTCGAAGGAGACCTCCCCCACCCCGGCGATGACATCACGGGCGGCGGTCAGTCCATCCACGGTGGTCGTGGCGTCCCAGCGCTTCGGCACCAGCGTGGCGGCGTCGAGCTGGACCTCTTCGACCCACAGGAACCCGACGAGATCGCCGATGGCCCCGAGCGTCGGCAGGCGCTCGCCGATGATCGGCAGCAAGGCGCGAAGCTCCTCGTCCGGCGGCATCCAGTCGATCCGTCCGGCGACCAGGTCCGCCTCGATGAACGGCCGCAGCCGATCCACGAGATCGTCCGGTTCGAGGCGGCGGATCCACTGACCGTTGAGCCACTCGAGGCGCTCGCGGTCGAAGACGGCCCCGCCCTTGTGGACCGCCGCCGATGTCGAAGCGCTCGACGATCTCGTCGATCGAGAGGACTTCCTCCTCCGTGCCGGTCGCCCAGCCGAGGAGCGCCAGGTAGTTGACCAGCGCCTCGCGGATGAAGCCCTGCGCGATGTAGTCCGACACCGCCGTCTGGCTCTTGCGCTTGCTCATCTTCGAGCGGTCCGGGTTCAGGATCAGTGGCAGGTGGGCGAACCGCGGGACCGGGTAGCCCAGTGCCCTGAACAGCAGGATGTGCTTGGGCGTGTTGGACAGGTGGTCCTCGCCGCGGATGACGTCCGTGATCGCCATCGCGGCATCGTCCACGACCACCGTGAAGTGGTACAGCGGGTTGCCGTCGTTGCGGACGATGACGAAGTCGCCGCCGAGGTTGGAGACGTCGAACTCGACGTGTCCGCGCACGATGTCATCGAAGGCGACGACGCCGGTCCCGACCCGGAATCGAAGGGCGCCGCGGCGCCCGTCGGCGACCACGCGCGGCGCGCTCCTCGAACGTCAGCGCCGCGCACCGGCCGACGTACTTCGGTGGCAGCTTGGCCGCCTCCTGCGCGGCTCCGGTCCGCCGCCAGTTCATCCGCCGTGCAGTAGCACGGGTAGGCCTGGTCCGCGGCGAGCAGTCGCTCCGCGGCGGCGGCGTACGACGGCAGTCGCTCCATCTGGCGATAGGGTGCGTACGGCCCACGAGCGGCTTCGCCGGCGACCTCCGGACCCTCGTCCCAGGTCAGGCCCAGCCAGTGCAGCCCGTCGAGGATGTCCTTCTCGAACTCGACCGTGCTGCGGGCCACGTCGGTGTCCTCGAGGCGCAGGATGAACGTGCCGCCGGTGTGCCGGGCGTGCAGGTAGTTGAACAGCGCCGTCCGGGCGGTCCCGATGTGCAGCGGGCCGGTGGGACTCGGGGCGATCCGGGCGACGCGAGATGGGTCAAGGTCGGTCAGCGCGCCGGGACGACGTGGAACAGGGCCGGATCGGCGATGCCCGGCAGGACGCGGACGAGCGCCGCCGGGCGCAGGCCGAGCGTCGCCCGACCGCGCGGGCCGTCAAGGGTCAGCGAATCGAGCGAGACCGAGTTCGAGAGGATCGTCACGTGGGCGCCGGGCGTCAGCGCCCGCGCCTCGAGATAGGAGAGCAGGCCCGGCGTCGTCCTCGGCCTCCTCGGTGATCCGGTAGATGGTGGCATCGGTGCCGGCCTCGGCCTCGCTCAGCGCGGATCCCGGCGGGGCGGCTTCGAGCCGTCGCCGCATCGATCGGGATTGCCGTGCGGGCACGTGACCGGGTGGCCCAGCATCTCGTCCAGGCGGGCCTCCACGCGCGGCGAGATGGCCCCCTGGAGGCGCATCGCCTCATCGTCCGACTCCGCCCAGCCCAGACCGACGACCGAGGTCAGCAGCCACTCCAGCAGCGCATGGCGCCGGAAGATCCCGTCCGCCGCGGCCTGTCCGGCGGGCGTCAGGTGGAGTTCGCGTCCGTCGGACATGGACACGAGCCCGTCCGCCACGAGTCGGCGGAACATCTCGCTGGCGGCCTGGGTGGTCACTCCGACATGGCGGGCGACCCGGGCGGCCGTGACCTTGTGTGGCGCCGGCCCCCCGGTCATGACGCGGAGGGTCAGCAGGTATTCCTGCGCGGCCCCGGACAGGTCGCGGGCATCGTGGTGTCGTGGCATGGCCTCAGGATACGGGACCGGTCCGTCCCGGGAGCAGACTCGCTCCCTCGCAGAGCGCGACACCGATCCCGCCGAGCCACGCGAGCACCAGCACGACGACGAGGACGGTCAGGTCGCCGCTCGACCCGGTCGCCGCCGGCGGCCGTCTGCGGATCGCGGTCGCGAACAGCGTGGCCGGAACCGCGACGACGAGGCCGACGAGCGCCGCGACGACGGCCCAGCCGGCGACGGTCGGGAGCGCGAGCAGGAGGCCGAAGACCAGGATCTGCAAGAGCCAGACGATCGGGGCCGTCCCCTGGTCGCAGGTCGCCGCGAAGCGGCCGCACCCGGTGACCTCGCCGGACGCCCATCCGATCGCCAGGCCGATCGGGAGCCAGCCGATGATCGCCCGGGCGATCCGCCAGCCGGCCGACGGCGGCGCGCCCGTCGTCAGGGCACGAGCGACTCCGAGCCGGTGCCGGGTGTCGCGGGCGCGTGGCGGGTCCCGCTCGCGGTCGTGCCGGACGACGGGCGACGCAGCCGGCCGGGGTCGTGGCGCCGGACGAGGCGCCGCGACGTCGGGTCGGCGGTCGGGTCGCCGTGTCGCCGCGGCCGCTCCGGCCGTGGCATCCCACCAGGAAGTCGTCGTGTGGCGCGGGGCATCCCGCCCGGACTGGGTCCCGGTGCCGTCCGCCCGCCGATCGCGTCACGACCGGCTCGGCCGGCGCCCGTATCGGCGCGAGGTCCTGGCCGGCGATCCGTGGCGCGTCGGGGCCTGTCTCAGCACTCGCCGGCCCGGCCGCCCGGGCGGCGCGCCGCGCCCTTGCCTGGTACTCCGGTCCGTGCTTGCGCGGATCCGCGTACTCCTTCGGATTGATCGTCCAGTACGTGCCGCTGGTCGTGCCATACCAGCTGGCGCCCACCCAGTCCGGTTCGAACGGCCTCGCGGTCGGCCTCGTCATACGACGTGGAGCCGAGCGTCGCCTTCTTGGCGTCGCGATCCGCCTCGGACGACCCGCCGGCGCCCGATGTCCCTGCGCGACCCGCCGGTCGATGATGCCCGGCCGAGTCGCCGGTCCCGGCGTCGGCCCCGGGCTGCGTCCGGTCCGCTTGCCCTCGGCGCCCGCGGGTCGACGGCTCGGCCGCCATAGGCCCGATGCGTGGCGTTGCTTCGCGCCGGATCGGCCTCCCAGGCCGCTCTCGGCCGGCGGGGCCCGGGCTCGACCGGCGGCCCGCCTCGTTCGTCCCGGCGTCGGCCCGACAGCCGCTCGTACGCGGCCTGGATGGCGAGGAACCGAGGCAGCGCCGCCTCGCCGGCGGCATCGGGGTGGTTGGCCTTGGCCAGCCGGCGGTAGGCCGCCTTGACCTCGGCGAGGCTCGCCGTAGGGGCCAGCCCGAGCGTTCGATACGGGTCGGGTTCGGTCGCCATGTCGGGGTGTCGTCGCTCCAGGCCGTCGGCGGGATCCGGACCGGCTCAGCCGATCAGCTCGCCCACCGGTGCGAGTTCGAAGCGGCGATGGCCTCGGCACCCACGCGGCCGTGGGGATCGAGGAGCGCCGGCCGGTGATAGCGGGCCAGGACCCGCATCGCCTGCCCGTCGAGGACGCCGGCCTGGCGGAGCGCCTCGACGGAGGCGGCCCAGGTGCCGCGATCGAACCCATCTCCGTCTTCGATCTTGAGGGCCATCCCGGATGCCTCGGCGTCGCTGCGTCCCGACCGCGGCTCCGGGCAGGATGGCCACGCCACGCAGGGCCTCCATCCCGGATTTGCTGACGAGTCGTCCCGGCGCCGCCTTCATCACCGACGTGTCGAGCCGATCGTGCCGTCCGGCGATCATCTCCGGGTTGGCGAGCATCGCGTCGCGGATGCGCGTCAGGGGTTCGGCCAGGGCGCTCGCGGGTCGTCGCGCGAGTCCACCGCCGAAGGATCGGCCAGGAACGCGAACGCGCGGGCGACCTCGCGCAGCGGGAAGGCGAACGTCTCCACCCCGCAGCCATCGATCGCCGTCCGAAGCCGCTCCGGGGTCGTGCCGTAGGCCCGGGCGACGGCGGATCGATAGGCGACCTGCGACGGATGCTCCGGCTGCCAGTAGTCCTCCTGGCTCCAGCCGTTCAGGCGCGACAGGAGCAGCGAGACGCTGTGCTGGCCGGAGCACATGTGGCGGACGGGTCCGGCCTTCTCGCCATCGCGGGCGAGGCGGGCAGCGGTGAGGGCGTCCAGCGGCGACCCATCGGAACCGCACGCGAGGGCGGCCTGGCTGACCCCGGACCGGCGGTAGATGGCCTGGAGTGTCCGGACGTGGATGTCCTCGCCGGAATGCGAGCTGGCGAGGATGGCGATCTCGTCGGCCGCCAGCTCGAAGGCCTCGACGCCGCCTGCCTCGAGCAGCGCGATCGCACCGAACGGCTTGACGGTCGAGCGCAGCGTGACGAGCCGATCGGGGTCGCCCAGGACCCGGATGAGGCGGCCGGTCGCATCGGCCTCGACGATGTCGCCGCGATGGACGCTCTCCTCGATCCCGTTCCGCAGCAGGCGGACCAGGATCGGCGGCGCCTTTCGCTCGCGCGCGCCGCGTGGCGCGGCTGGTCGTGCGGCGATGCGGCGCGGGTCGGGTCTGGCTGGCGGTCGGCCGGGGATGGCGACACGGGCCCGAGGATACCGCGGACGCGTCGCGGCGTTGCTACGATGGACCCCTCGCCCCGCGTTCCGACTCCCCGGAGGTCACCGTGCCCGCCCCGACCGCTCCACGTCTCCAGTCACCCGGCCGTCCTGCACAAGCTCGCCATCCTGCGCGACGAGAACACGGAGCCGAAGAAGTTCCGCGAGATCGTCCGCGAGCTGTCGTGGCTGATCGGGTACGAGGCGCTCGCAGGACGTCCACGTCAAGCCGCTGGAGATCCGGACCCCGATGGAGCCGATGACCGCGCATCAGCTGGGCGAGCGGATCGGGCTGGTGCCGATCCTGCGGGCCGGCCTGGGCATGGTGGACGCGATGCTGGAGCTGATGCCCACCGCGCAGGTCTGGCACCTGGGCCTCTTCCGCGACGAGCGGACGCTCATGCCGGTCGAGTACTACAACAAGCTGCCCGGACTCCGCGTCCGTGGACCTGTGCCTCATCCTGGACCCGATGCTCGCGACCGGCGGATCGGCCACGGCCGCCATCGAGGTCCTCAAGAAGTGGGGCGCGGTGCGCATCAAGCTGGTCAACCTGATCGCCGCGCCCGGAAGGCGTCGAGGCGGTCGCCGCCGCCCACCCGGATGTGGACATCTACTGCGCCGCCCTGGATCGCTCGCTCAACGACAAGGGCTACATCCAGCCGGGCCTCGGCGACGCCGGCGATCGCCAGTTCGGGACGGGCAAGGCCGGCTGACGGAGGGTCGGTAGTCGTCAGGGTGCGAGCGTTCGCGTCGGCGGCCGATCCCGCCAGGGCAGGCGGGTGATCCTCCCCGGACGGATGCCCCGGCGGCCCGGACGCGTCAGACGTGGGGCGCGACGCCCTCGGCGAGCTGCTGCATCAGGTCGACCTGCGCGTCGTACTCGAGGAGCGGGAAGTGGCTCCGCGCGACGAACTCGACGGGCACGCCCGCCTGCTTCCGGATGTCGAGCAGGGCCTCGACGAGCTCGTCGGGGGTCCCGGCGTACGTCGCCCGGCCCTTCACCAGCGCGTCGATCCGGCCGATCGAACGGCGGCGGGGACGGCGGCGGGAGCGGCCGGGTCGCCGAGGCCTCCATGTCGGAGTACTTCCACTGCATCGCCCACAGCGCGTCGCGGTAGCGGGCGAGCGCCGTCCTCGCGCGACGGCGCCGGGCAGCAGGACCGAGTAGTGGATGAACCGGAAGGTCGACGGGTCGCGACCGATGCGCTCGCACTCGTCGAGCACCCAGCCCACCTGCTCGACGAACTTCTCGGCCGGGGCGTTCGCGAAGATCCCGTCGGCGAGGCGCGCGGCGCGGCGGATCGCGGGCTCCGCGCCGCCGCCGACGAGGACCGGGATCCGCGTCGACGGCGTCGGCCGGACGCCGAGCGTCGGGAGGTCGTAGACCGCGCCCTGGTGCGTGAACGGCTCGCCGCTCCACGCCTGCGGGAGGATCCGGAGGATCTCGTCCATCGCCGCGCCGCGACGGCGCGCGTCGGCGCCGAGCCCGGCGAACTCGACCTCCGACCAGCCGAGCCCGAGGCCCAGGACCAGCCGGCCGTGGCTGAGCAGCTGGACGGTCGCCGCGTCCTCCGCCAGGCGCAGCGGGTGGTGCATCGGCGCGAGGATGACGCCCGTGCCGAGCTCGATCCGCGACGTCGCCTGCGCGAGCGCCGCGCCGACGACGAGGAGCGAGGGCATGTACCCGTCATCGACGAAGTGGTGCTCGGTCGTCCAGACGGACGTGAAGCCGAGCCGCTCCGCCTCGACCGCCAGGCGGACCGTCTCGTCGTAGGCGCGCGTCCAGTCGGTCTCGCCGGGCCGAAGCTGCGCGCTGAGGAGTCCGAAGCCGAGTCCCATCGCTGCCGACGATACCAGCCGGGAGACAGGGTTGACACGGCTTGGTCGGCGAGTATAGTTCCACAAGGTTATATAACCATGTAGTGATGGATGTCAGTGACCGACCAGCTCAGCATCACGTTCGCCGCCCTGGCCGACCCCACCCGACGGGCGATCCTCGCCCGACTCGCGGAAGGGGAGGCCTCGGTCAAGGACCTGTCAGCCCCGTTCGACATGAGCCAGCCCGCCATCTCCAAGCACCTGCGGGTGCTGGAACGGGCCGGTCTCATCGAACAGGGTCGCCAGGCCCAGTGGCGTCCGCGGAAGCTGCGCGCCGGCCCGCTGCGGGACATCGCCGACTGGGTGGACCAATACCGCCGCCACTGGGAGGAGAGCTTCGATCGGCTGGACGAATACCTCCGCGACATACAGCGCTCAAAGGACTGAAGGGAGCACCGACATGGAGACGACGATGACCGAGACACGGATCGACCGGGGCAGCACCGACACGACCACCATCTACTCTGAAGGCGGCGATCTCGTCTTCGAGCGCACCTTCGATGCGCCGCGCGAGCTGGTCTGGCAGGCGTTCACGGATCCGGAGCGTGTCCCCCACTGGTGGGGCCCCAACGGCACGACGACCACCGTCGTCGAGATGGACGTCCGCGTCGGTGGGGCCTGGCGCTACATCAGCCACGCCCCGGATCGCGAGGACGTGGCGTTCTACGGCGAATACCTCGCCGTCGACCCGCCCAATGAGTTCGCGTGGACGTTCATGTTCGACGTCGAGGGTGTCGGCCCGATGGGCGGCCCCGAAACGCACACCTTCGAGGACCTCGACGGGATGACCCGGGTCAGGTCCATCGGCCACATGGGATCGTCCGATGCGATCGACGGGGCCCTCGCGACCGGCATGATCAAGGGCGCCATCGAGACGTGGGACCGCCTCGAGGCCCTACTCGCCGAAGCTGAAGGCTGAGCGCCAGATCCGGCAGGTCCGGCGTCGGGGCCGAGCGCCGTATCCGGGCCTGCCGTTGCATCTCAGGCGAGATGGCATGTCACCTTTCGGATCGCCGCGCAGGGTCCCGAGAATTGATGGGGGATCTGGGTCGTCGATGTGGACGGGTTCCGGATGATCATCCTCTCCGAGGAGTTCCCGGACACGCCGGAGGAGGACAAGGCGGCCCTTCGCTCGATGGTGGAGTCCATTCGCTTCGTGCCCTGACGCTGACCGGAAGGTTCCATCCTTGCGCCTGCCTTCGACTACGATCGTCGACATGGCGACACACCCCTCCGGCTTCGACTTCGGGGCGTTCGACGCGCTCACGTTCGACTGCTACGGCACGCTCATCGACTGGGAGACCGGGCTGCTGGATGGTCTACGTGCGGTACTGGATCCGCACGGTGCGCAGATCGGCGACGAGGCACTCCTCGAGCTCTACGCCGCGTTCGAAGCCGAGGCCGAGGCTGGTCCATACCTCCCCTACCGCGAGGTGTTGGGCGTGGGCCTTCACGGCGTGTGCGACCGCCTCGGCATCCACCCGACGGAGGCGCAGGTCGCCGCCTTCGGTGGGTCCGTCGCGGACTGGCCGGCCTTCGCCGACTCGGCGGCTGCGCTGGCGAAGCTCAAGACCCGGTTCCGGCTGGGGGTCATCACCAACTGCGACGACGACCTGTTCGCCGCTTCGAACCGCCGTCTGGGCGTGGCCTTCGACTGGGTCGTGACCGCCCAGCAGGCCGGCGGCTACAAGCCCAGGATCGCCAACTTCGAGCTGGCGTTCGAACGGATCGACGTGCCGCGCGAGCGGATCCTGCACGTCGCCCAGAGCCTGTTCCATGACCACGTGCCGGCCAAGGCGCTCGGCATGGCCACGGTCTGGATCGATCGACGCCATGACCGGCCGGGGTCTGGCGCCACGCCGCCGGCCGAGGCGACCCCGGACCTGGCCTTCCCGGACATGGCGACCTTCGCCGAGGCGGCAGTCAGCTAGCCCGCGGCTGGCCACCCGGGCGAGCCCGGGAGTCGGAGAGGGCCGACCCGTCGGGGCCGGCCCTCTCGCTTCGAATCTGGTTGCCGTTCGGCTCAGTTGCCGCCCGGGGTGACCTCCACGGTCCCCTTCTGGAAGTTCGCGCCGGTCGTGTCCATGTCGGCCATCGAGGCGAGGGCCTCGGCCACGATGGTCGTGTCAAACGCGTCGCTCGTCGGAGCCGTCTTGATGATCTTCGCATCCGTCGCGACCTTGACGGTCTGCTCCCAGAGCGCCGGGTCGAGGACGCCGACGCCCTTGTCCGACGGCCAGACGAGGGCGTTGACCTCGTTCATCATCCAGGCCTGGTGACCGGCGCCGAGCTCACTACCCGCGTCGGTCGTGTACTGGACGCAGTCCGCCGGGTTGTCACGGCAGTAGATCCAGCCCTTGAGCGCCGCGCGTACGAACCGGACCGCGATGTCGCGGTTGGCGGGGTCGGCGAGCCACGCCGCACGGGAGAAGATCGCATCCTGGAGCATCGCCGTCTTGAAGTCGTTGTAGTTGATCACGTTGAAGTCGGACGGCTGGTACAGCGCGCCGGTATCGGGATCGGTCGCTTCGAGGACCTGGGCGTACTCGTTGTAGATCATCGCCTCGGCGACGTCGATCTCCTTGTTGAGCAGCAGGGCCATGTTGAAGTCCTGGGTGACCTTCTGGTACTGCGTGGCGGGGTCGCCACCGTTCTCGAGGCCCGTCGACAGCCCGCAGTTGCTCGCGGCGGCGGTGACTTCATATTCGTTGCCGAAGTCCCAGGCGCCGATCTTCTTGCCGGCGTACTGGCAAGGATCGGTGATCGCCGAATCGGCCCATGACACGGACAGGGTGCCCGAGCGCTGGAAGATCTGGGCGATATTCACCAGGTCGGAGGCCTGCTCACGCGCTTCGAGGACCTTGGGGACCCACGAGATCGTGAACTCCGGTCCGTTCGCCTGGGAGCCGACCTGCTGCGGGATCACGGTCGGACCACCGGGGATCATGTTGACCGTGAGGTTCTCGTCGGCGAAATAGCCCTGCTTGTCCGCGGCGAAGTAGCCGGCGAACTGGGCCTGCGGCGCCCATTGGAGCTGCAGGCTGACGGTGGCCGCCTCTGCCGCAGGCGCCGATGGCTCCGCGGACACGGCAGCGGAAGGCGCCACCGACGGCGCCTGCGATGCCGGTGCCGGGCTGGCCGCCGTCGAGCACGCTCCGAACACGATAGCCGCGCTCGCAGCCAAGGTGAAGATGGATCTGAACTTCATCTGATCTCCTCTGTCCGACCCGCTCGGGCGGGGCCTCCTCCGACGGACGGCCTCCACCGTCCGGACCGCCGAACGATACATCCGTTCCGGGGCTTACGACACGTCGCCGTGTACCGAGGAGTGCCACGGGATGACCAGACGTTCGACCCCGGCCACGATCAGGTAGAAGACGATGCCCGCGATGGCCGCCACGACGATCGCCGCCCAGGTGATATCGAACTTCAGCGAACTCGCGCTCTGCACGATGATCCGCCCAAGGACGAGCGACGCGCCACCGAAGTACTCGCCGACGATCGCCCCGATGAGCGCCAGGGTGGTCGCCAGCTTGAGCGCGGTGAAGAAGAACGGGCAGCGCATTGGGCACGCGAACCTTGCGCAGGATCTCGGAGTCCGTGGCGGCGTAGGACCGCATCAGCTCCAGCGCGCCCGGCTCCACCTGGGTCAGACCCCGGGTCACGTTCGCCATGACCGGAAAGAACACCAGGACGGCGGCCATCATCATCTTGGCGAGCGGATTGAGCACGCCGAACCAATTGTTCATGAGTGGCGCGAAGGCGATGATCGGGATGGCGCCGGCCGCCACCGCGAGCGGCAGCAGCGCATCCCTGGCGGACAGCCAGCGTGCTGAAGCGAACGCCACCGCGACGCCTGCGACGGTGCCGAGGATGAACCCACCGACCGCTTCCATCAGGGTCGCACGGGCGGATGGCCAGATCGAGAATCCATCCTCCCAGTTGTTCCCGAGGGCGGTCGCGATCTGGCTTGGCTTCGGCAGGAGGAACGACTTGACGCCCATCGCTGTCAGCGCCAGCTCCCAGGTCCCGATGACGACCACGAACACGATCGCCGGCGCCACCAGGTCGCCGGCGATCCGGCGAGCCCGTCCATGACCGCGAGTGCGCGGCGGTCGGGCCCCGGACGCTCCGGTCGCCGCGCCGGCTCCGGTCGCGTCGCCTGCGGCGGCGCTCACCCGACGACGCCCTCGGCCATGGTGCGGGTGACCGACGCGACGCCGCCAGACCCAGATTCTCCGTCGCGCTGGCGAAGAGTCTCGCGGACGTCGGTCACCAGTTCGAAGTAGCGCGGGCTCTCGCGTGTGTCGTCGGAGCGCGGGCGCGGCAGGTCGATGTCGATGACCTTCGTGATCCGGCCGGGTCGGGCGCTCATGACCACGACGCGCGAGGACAGGAAGACGGCCTCCGGGATCGAGTGGGTCACGAACACGATCGTCGTCCCGGTCCGTTCCCAGATCCGCAGGACCTCGGAGTTCATCCGCTCGCGAGTCATCTCGTCCAGGGCGCCGAACGGCTCGTCCATCAGCAGGATGGCGGGCTCGAACGCCAGGGCCCGGGCGATCGCCGCGCGCTGCTGCATGCCGCCGGACAGCTGACTCGGGTTGTAGCCGGCGAAGGCGCCCAGGTCCACCAGGTCCAGCATCTCCCGGGCACGCGACTTTCGCTCGGCACCGGGTCGGCCGAGGATCTCCAGCGGCAGTTCCACGTTGCCCGAGACGGTCCGCCACTCGAACAGGACGGGTGCCTGGAAGACCATCCCGTAGTCGCGGTCGAGGCGCGCCTGGCCCGCCGGCTTGCCATTGACCAGGACGTCGCCGGCGGTCGGATGGACGAGGTCCCCGATGACCCGCAGGAGCGTGGACTTGCCACAGCCCGAGGGGCCGATGAGCGACACGAACTCGCCCTGGGCGATGTCCAGGTCGATACTCTCCAGGGCGATGGTGTCGTCCTGGTCCCCGCGGACGAAGGTCTTGCCGACCCCATGGAGGCTGACGACGGGTTGGTCGGTCATCGCTGGTAGAGCTCCTTGCGGGTGGTCATCCGAGGGTCAGCCTGGCCCGGCCACGCAGCACGAAGTGCTCCACGACACTGATCAGGAGATAGAACGTGATCCCGAGCAGACCAGTGGCCACGATCGCCGCCCAGAGCTTCTCAGGACCGGTGATGTAGTACTGGTTGAAGGTGAGGATGACGAGGCCCAGGCCCTCCTTCATGCCGCCCGGTCCCTCCCCGATGATCGCGCCGACGATGCTGGCGGTGGCCGCGATCTTGAGCGCCACGAACAGGAACGGCAGCGAGGCCGGAAGGCGCAGCTTCCAGTAGATCTGGCCGCGCGAGGCCGCGTATGAGCGCATCAGCTCCATGGCCTTCGGGTCGAACGTGCGCAGTCCCCGGATCATGGCGATCGTGACCGGGAAGAAGGTCAGGTACGTGGCGATCACGACGACCGAGGTGACGTTCGCGCCAAGGGCGAAGACGATCATCGGGGCGAGGGCGATGATCGGGATGGTCTGGCTGGCCACGACGTATGGCACGAACGAGCGTTCCATCCAGCGCGAGTGGACGAACAGCGTCGCGAGACCCAGGCCCAGGAGCGTGCCCAGGGCGAACCCGAGGAACGCCTCGCGCCAGGTGTAGAGCGCCGCATCGAACAGGAACTGGGCGACATTGCGCTCGGCGCCGCGCTGGAATGGCTCGAGGAATACCAGGCCGATGTTCCAGATGTGGGGAAGGTTCAGGTCGTTGGCGAACGGCCAGCGAAACGGCGGGTCCCAGATCACCGGCCCGCCCGGCAGGAGGCCCGGCGGCCGCCACGGCGTACCGCCGATGAACTTGGAGCCCTCCCAGAGGACGAGGACCAGGACGATCAGCCCGACGAAGGCCCCGACGCCGCGGCCGCGGCCCCGGCCACGTGATGTGGCGGCCGAGCGGCGAGGGAGCGAGGCCGCGGCCGTCGTCATCGGTCCTAGCCCTTGACGGCCTCGTCCGCGATGTCGAGCGCCCGGTCGATGACCTCGAAGCCCTCGGCCAGTTGCTCCGTCCGTGATGCACAGGGGCGGGTTGGTGTGGATGGAGTTGTTGGCGATCATCGCGTACACGTCGTTGTCGCGCAGGTACTTGCCGACCGCCTTCATCTCGTCGCGACGTGCCGTTGAACGGCGTCATCGGGGTCCACGGGTCGTGGCTCCGCACGAGGTCGATGATCCCGAACAGGCCCAGGTTGCGGATCGCGCCCACGCTCGGGTGCTTTGCCGCCAGGCGCTCGTGATGGCCGCGCATCACCGGTCCGAGACGGGCCGCGTTCTCGATGAGGCCGTCCTCCTCGTAGACGGAGATGGTGGCCAGGGCCGCGGCCAGGCTGACCGGGTGGCTGCTGTAGGTCAGGCCGCCGTAGAACATCTTCGTCTCGAACTGCTCGGCGATCCCGTGGCGCATCGCCACGGCCCCCAGCGGCAGGTAGGAACTCGTCAGGCCCTTGGCCATCGTCATGAGGTCCGGGGTGACGTCCCAGTTGTCCACGGCGAACCACTTGCCGGTCCGCCCGAAGCCGGCCATGACCTCGTCGGCGACCATCAGGATCCCGTGCCGGTCGCAGATCTCGCGAACGCCGGCGATGTAGCCGTCGGGCGGGATGAGGATGCCGTTGGTGCCCACGATCGTCTCGAGGAAGACCGCGGCGATCGTGTGCGCGCCCTCGTAGCGGATGACGTCCTCGAGGCCCTGGAGGGCCTCGGCCACCGGGCGTGGCTCGGCCTCGCCCCAGCGGTGCGTGTCCGGGTAGCGGACGACGCCCACGATGCCGGGCTCGTTCGCCCAGCGGCGCGGGTCGCCGGTCAGCGTCATCGCCCCCATCGTCGCCCCGTGGTACGAGCGGTACCGGGCCAGGATCTTCTGCCGTCCCGTCACGTGGCGGGCGAGCTTGATGGCGTTCTCGATCGCCTCGGCGCCACCGAGCGTGAAGAAGACCTTGTCCAGGTCGCCGGGCATGATCTCGGCGAGCTTCGCGCCGAGCCGGGCGCGGATCTCGGTGGTGAACGCCGGCTGGACGAACTGGAGCTTCATCGCCTGTGCCGTGATGGCGTCGATGACCCGCCGGTCGCCGTGGCCGATGTTGACCGACATCAACTGGCTGTTGAAGTCCAGGATGCGCCGGCCCTCTGGCGTGTACAGGTAGACGCCCTCGGCACGGTCGATCGCGATCGGGTCCAGGGCGCCCTGGACCGACCACGAGAAGAAGGTGTGCTCACGCGAGAGGGCGACGATCTCCTCGCTGCTCATCGCGGCGGGAGTCGTTTCGATGCTCATGGTTCACCTCGCACGTGGGCGGGCGGCAGTAGCCGCAGACACGGGGACTTGGTGCCCCATCGTACCGCGACGGCGGGTCGGGTCGCTCGGTCAGCGGGACCGGCGACGGCGCACTTCGGCGACGTTGTCCGCGATCAGCAGCACGCCCAGCAGGAGCAGGCCAAGCAGGACGATCTCGCGCAGGAATTCGAAGGTCAGCACGACGGCGGTGACGATGGCCAGCGCCACGCTGATCCGGAGCACGAGCCCCTGGACGGCCCGGCTGAAGAACGCCTCGATGGCGAGGTAGGCGCCGAACAGGGCGAAGACGGCGACGATCGGCGGGAGGATCCGGAACCAGACGATGACCGCGAGCGCGGCCACCAGCAGGCCGACGCTCAGGGCGGCCCACGTCTCGCCGTAGGCGCGACGGCTGCGCTCGTCGGGCGCTTCCGGTTCGGAGGCGTGTTGCAGGTGCGCCCGAGGGTCCTCGAGACGGCCGGCCCGGAGATCGGTCACGCGCCGTTCCGCCGCATCGATCGCGCCGGTCAGCTCCACGGCCTCGCGTCGCAGCCCGCCGAGCCTCGCCTCCCCTTCGGCCAGCTCGGCCGTCCGCGCTGCCGCGTACGACTCCAGCCCGGACGTCTCGCGAAGGGCCGCCACTTCCTGCTCCAGCCCGGGCAGCGTCGCGGCGAGCGCATCCGCCTCGACGACCGCGGCGTCACGTTCCGCCCGGTAGCGTCGCGACGCGCGACTCGAGATCGGCGATCCGCCGCGACGGCGGCGCGACCTTGGACAACCCGGCGAACCCGAGTGGGTCGTACCACGCCTGGCGGACGGATCCCGGTGCGGGTGTACTTGGGCCCCGCCGGAGCCCGCTCGCCGGCGAACCGGTCGCCGGTGTCCAGGCCCCACAGGCCGCGATAGCCATCGACCCAGCCGTCCTCGTCCCCGATCGGGATGGGCACCCACTCGTGCTCGGTGCCCGGTCCGATGGCGACACCGTCACCGCGGGCGTAGTCGACGAACGGGACGCTGAGCGCGCTCCGGACCTTGCCGGCCAGGTCGCCCGGATCGGGCTGGGACAGGCTGTCCCGCCAGGTCGTCCGCAGCAGGTCCAGCGGACCGTGCAGGTTCTGCTCGCCCGGGAACGGCAGCGCCATGATGTACTCGCCGCGCTCCAGGTAGGTCGCGTGCGATCCCGCGCCCGGATAGACGACCGGGTGCTCGCCGGACTTCTCGAGCCGCGGGTCGTCCCAGCGGCGGCGCAGGTCGTCGCCCTTCTCGTCGTGGGCGGCGGCGCAGAACCAGGCCGGGGCGACGTCGCCGTCGGGCAGCGCTTCGAGGATGACGAAGCACTGCTCCCAGTCGGATTCGTGGTCGTTGGCGCCGTCGAACGTGGAGCGCCAGTCGTTCATCGCATAGAAGAACAGGTAGTGCAGGACGATCCAGGGGCCCTCCCGGCGGACCCGGGCGTGGTAGACCATCCGCGGGATCGCGCGACCGGATCTCCTCGTAGCGGATCGACGCCGCGGCGGCCGTCCCACCGGGCACGCGGCCCGCGGAGCAGCAGCGAGGTCACCAGGCCGGCGTCCACCAGTCGCGCCGCCAGCCCGACGCGGGCCAGCCGCCCCGGCGCATCGAAACCGCGGCGCGTCGGGACGGTTGCGCCAGCGCGCCAGCTCCACGGCCGACAGCGGCTTCGGGACGAACCGCAGGTACTGCGAGTGGCCGGGCGGCGGATCGTCCACGGCCCCGAGCCGGTCAAGGTCCAGCGTCCCGGACGGGATCGCGACCGTCGCCTCGCGGAGCGTCGGCCCTTCGAGGAGATCGCATGACTCGACGAACGGGCCGGTGGCCATCGGGAAGAACAGCTCGCCCTGCGTGAACCGCAGGACGGGCTCGAACCGGCGAAGGAGCGCGAGATCGACGTCGGGGATGGTCACAGCGAACTCGGCAGGAAGATCGCCCGAACGTCGCGCTGGTTGAGGTAGAACACGGCGACCATGTTCAGGAACATGCCCGGATAGCGCGGCTGGCCGTAGTACCACCAGGCCAGGTCGATGGCCAGGATCGCGCCCGAGATGATCAGGGAGAGCGACCATCCCCACGTCCGGAACCGCCACAGCCCGACCAGGGAGGCGGCGCGTGGTGGCGATGATGAGCAGCAGCCCGGCGGTCCCCAGGTACCACGCCGCGGTCCCGGCCTCGAACTCGGGGACGTTGGAGCCGTCCGCGATCCACCCGAGGATCCCGCTCGGGTCGACGGTGAGCGAGCGCGGTCACCTCGATGATCAACCGGCCGACCAGCAGGGCGGCGACGACGATGATCCCGAGCGGTCGGTCGACGAGCGCGCGACGACGGGCGTCGACGTCTCCTCGCGCTCATGCGTCCGAGCGTAGCAGGCACGTCCGCGGTCGACCGAGTCGGCGGGACACAGCTCGACGGCGCGCGGATGCGGGCACGAGGATCGTCAGCGCGCCGGGCATGACCCGTGCGTCGAGCCAGCCGACGCCGTGGGCATCGCCGTCGATCTGGATCGGCTGGGCGGGCGATGCCTCCACGCGGACGTGCGACGCCGACCGCCGGAGCGCCACGTCGCCGTGCGGTCCGTCCTGCCGCAGGAGCAGCTCCAGCCCTCCGCGGGTGGCGCCGATCACGTTTCGCCCGCCGAGGACGAGGACTTCCAGGCTGCCGCTCGCGGGATCGATCGGCCGACGCGGACCCAGCAAGCCCGGGATCAGCTCCCCGGCATTCGCGATGAGGACCACCAGCCCCGTGAGCTCGTGCCGCTCCCCGTCCACCTCCACCACGAACCGTGACGGGTGGGGACGCACGATCTCGCGCAGGGCGGCGGCCACGTATGCCCCGAAGCTGAACCGCCGCTTCAGGCGCGGATCCGTGCCGGCCATGATCCGCGCGTCCAGTCCCATGCCGCACGCGACGACGAACACCTCCTCGGCCGTCGGCGCGGACTCGCCGGTCGCGCCCCAGCGCACGCTGCCGAGGTCCAGGGCGCGTTCGACGGCCGTCGGCAAGGCGCGCACGACAGCCGCCGGTCCCCCGATTCGCAGGCCGCGGGCCAGGACGTTGCCGGTCCCGGCGGGAACGATGACGAGCGGGACCCCGGTCCCGGCGAGGGCCGCGGCCGCCTGCCGGACACTCCCGTCACCGCCCGCGACGGCCACCAGCGGCGGCTTCTCGATCGCGGCCGCGGCAAACGCCTCCCGGGCCGCCTCGACCGATCCGGCCACCACGACGGGGTCGACCCCGGTGCGTGCACGGATGGCCCGGGTCAGCGCATCGGTCAGCGCGCGACGGGTCTCCGGGTCGTGCAATCGCGAGGCCGTCGGGTTCAGGACGACGAGGGGCGGCGCGAGACGACCGGGGTTTCCATCGCCTCGGATGCTACCGTGGCACCAGACAACGGATGGAGAACCGGCATGGATCACGCGAGCTTCAAGGCCTGGCTCGACCGCTACGTGGATGCGTGGCGGCTCAACGACCCGGTCGCCATCGGCGACCTGTTCAGCCCCGACGTGCGCTACGCCTACGACCCGTTCGAGGAGGCGGTCGTGGGACGCGCCGCGCTCGTCGCGTCCTGGCTGGCGGACCCGGACGACGACGGCTCGTGGACGGCCGACTACAAGGTGCTCGCCATCGACGGCGACACCTACGTCGCGCACGGTCGCACGCAGCTACCTGACCGACGACCGGGCGGGAGTGGATCGCGAGTTCGCCAACGTCTTCGTCTGCCGGTTCGACGACGAGGGTCGCTGCAGCGAGTTCACCGAGTGGTATATGCGCCGCCGCCCGGAGGCCATCCCGGACTGACATCGCGGGCCGCGGGCGGTGTACGCTCGACGCCTTCACCCTGACCGATCGGAGCGAGGTAGACATGTCCCGGATCGTTCGTGGCGCACTCGTCCAGGCCAGCTGGACCGGCGACAAGGAATCGATGATCCAGAAGCACGAGGAGCGGGTCCACGAGGCGGCGAAGCAGGGCGCCCAGTTCGTCCTGCTCCAGGAGCTGTTCTACGGGCCGTACTTCTGCCAGGTCCAGGACGCCCAGTACTACAGCTACACGGAACTCATCCCGGACGGGCCGACGACCAGGCGGATGCAGGACCTCGCCAAGCAGACCGGGATGGTCATCGTGGCGCCGATGTACGAAGAGGACTCGACGGCCTCCGGCCTCTACTACAACACCGCGGCCGTCATCGACGCCGACGGGACCTACCTGGGCAAGTACCGCAAGACCCACATCCCGCACGTCAAGGGCTTCTACGAGAAGTTCTACTTCCGGCCCGGCAACACCGGCTATCCGGTGTTCGAGACCGCCGTCGGCAAGATCGGCGTCTACATCTGCTACGACCGCCATTTCCCGGAGGGCGCCCGGGCGCTGGGCCTCAACGGCGCGGAGATCGTGCTCATCCCGAGCGCCACGTCGCGCGGCCTGTCCGAGTACCTCTGGCGCATCGAGCAGCCCAGCCACGCGGTCGCCAACGGCTACTACGTCGGGACGATCAACCGGGTCGGCATCGAGAAGGACTACGGTGACGACGACTTCTACGGCCAGAGCTACTTCGTGGACCCGCGCGGCCAGTTCGTGGGCGAGGTCGCGAGCGCCTACGACGAGGAACTGGTCGTCCGCGACCTGGACATGGACCGCATCGCCGAGGTCCGCAACACCTGGCAGTTCTATCGTGACCGACGCCCGGACGCCTACGCGGACCTGACTCGGCCATAGGGCCGAACGGCACTCGCGCGGTTCGCCGGAACGCGCTACCATCCGCCCCGGCTCGACCGTCTGGAGGAGGACGGCCGAGCCGCTTCGTTTCCCGGCAGCCGGAGGACGCTGACATGCAGTTCGGGTTCACGCTCAAGCCGGAGCACACCATCGAACGCACACTGGCGCTGACCCGCCAGGCGGAGGCGGCCGGCTTCGACTACGGCTGGCTGTTCGACACGCACGTGCTCTTCCGAGAGCCGTATGTCCTGCTCACGCTGATGGCCCAGGCGACGACGCGACTGCGCCTGGGGACCTGCGTCACGAACCCGGCGACGCGCGAGCCCAGCGTGACCGCCTCGTCGCTGGCCGTCCTCGACGAGATCTCCGGCGGCCGGATGGACCTGGGCATCGGACGGGGCGACTCGGCCCGCCGCGTGCTCGGCAAGTCCCCCACCACGATGGCCGCCCTCGAGGAAGCGGTCGTCGTGATCAAGGCCCTCGTCGAGGGGCGCTCCGTGGAGTACGAAGGCAAGGAGCTACGGCTGCCAGTGGGCCGGCGCATGGACGCTGCCGGTGTGGGTCGCCGGCTACGGCCCGATGGCGCTGGCGATGACCGGCCGGGTCGCCGATGGGATCATCCTCCAGCTGGCCGATCCGGACCTCATCCGCTGGTTCGTCGCCCAGGTCCGCGAGGCTGCCGCGGCGGCTGGGCGAGATCCGGCCTCCATCAAGGTCCAGGCTGCGGCGCCGGCGCACGTCGGGACCCGTCGAGGAGGGCCGCGAACGGACGCGCTGGTTCCCGGCCCTCGTCAGCAACCATGTCGTGGACCTCGTCAACAAGTATCCGCGCGAGCAGCTGCCCGACAGCCTGACCGGCTACATCACCGAGCGAACCGGCTACGACTACCTCCATCATGCCGAGGTCGGCTCGTCGAACGCGGGCTTCGTCGGCGACGAGGTCACGGACCGGTTCTGCGTCCTGGGCTCCGTGGAGGACCACATCGCCAAGCTACGTGAGCTCGCAGATGCCGGCGTGGACCAGTTCAACCTCTACCTGATGAACGGCGACGAGGAGGCCCAGGTGGAGGCCTACGGCCGCGCCATCATCCCGGCGCTGCGCGGGGCCGCCGCGGGCGACTGACCCGGGGTCATGGCCCAGAGGTCCCTCTGGCGCGTCGGATCCGACCGCCTCGATGATGGTGGCGACCGTCGAGAGGATGTGGCCGCGGCCACGACGACGGTGACCATGGATCGGATGGAGGTAGACCATGCCCCGGCTACGTGCTGCACGCGACCCGTTCTGGGATATGGATGGCCGGGGGGTCCGACGCGAACGCAGGCGTGAGCGGATGGTCGGGACCGCCGCCTTCTGGCCGCCGTCGTGGCCGTGGTCCTGACCGCCGTCGTCTGGCTCGGCGAGCTCGGTCCGATCCTGGAGTCGCTCGGCCTCGGCTGACACGTCCCGCACGTCCGGCCCGTCCTCCCGATCCGGTCCGGCGCCGCGCCATCGCCTACCATCAACTCCTGACCATCTCCGCCGCCGGGCTCGCCAGGAGGGACCGATGCGCACGCTCATCACCAACGGCACGATCGTGACCGCGGACGGCTCGTACGCCGCCGACATCCTCATCGACGGCGAGACGATCGCCAGCATCGGGCATGACCTGGCCGGCGGCGGCGCCACGGCCGACGAGACGATCGATGCGACCGGCAAGTACGTCATCCCGGGCGGCATCGATGTCCACACCCACATGGAACTGCCGTTCGGTGGCACGTTCGCCAAGGACACCTTCGAGACGGGCACGCGCGCGGCGGCGTTCGGCGGCACGACCAGCATCGTGGACTTCGCCGTCCAGGCCCGGGGCGCCTCGATGCGCGAGGGCCTTGACGCCTGGCACGCCAAGGCCGAGGGCAACGCGGTCACGGACTACGGCTTCCACATGATCGTGAGCGACGTCAACGATGCGACGCTGGCGGAGATGGACCAGCTCGTGGCCGAGGGCGTCCCGGACTTCAAGCTGTTCACCGCCTATCCGGGCGTCTTTCTCAGCGACGACGGGGCCATCTTCCGGGCGATGCAGCAGACCGCGAAGAACGGCGGGCTGATCATGATGCACGCCGAGAACGGGATCGCCATCGACGTGGTCGCGGCCCAGACGTTCGACTCCGGCATGACGGACCCGATCGGCCATGGGCTCGCCCGCAAGGCCGTCTTCGAGAGCGAGGCCACCAACCGGGTCATCCGCCTGGCGGAGGCCGCCGAGGCGCCCGTCTACATCGTCCACCTGTCCTCGACCGAGGCCCTGGTCGAGGTCAAGGCCGCCCGCGACCGCGGCACGAAGGCGTTCGCCGAGACCTGCCCGCAGTACCTGTTCCTGTCGCTCGACGACATGGGCAACGGCTTCGAGGGCGCCAAGTTCGTCTGCTCCCCGCCGCTGCGCGCCAGGGACAACTGGGACGAGCTGTGGACCGGCCTGATCAAGGACGACCTCCAGCTCGTGGCGACGGACCATTGCCCGTTCGACTTCCACGGTCAGAAGGAACTGGGCCGCGGCGACTTCCGCAAGGTCCCCAACGGCCTGCCGGGCGTCGAGGACCGGGTGGACCTGCTCCACGACGGCGGTGTCGTCGGCGGACGGATCTCAAGGGAGCGCTGGGTGGAGATCATCTCCACGGCCCCGGCCAAGCTGTTCGGGATGTACCCGCGCAAGGGCGCCATCGCGGTCGGCTCGGATGCGGACCTCGTGATCTACGACCCGAACCGACGCCACACGATCTCGGCGGCGACCCACCACATGGACGTCGACTACTCGTGCTACGAGGGCCGCACGGTCCAGGGCGGCAGCGACATCGTCCTGTCGCGTGGTTCGGTGATCGTCCGCGACGGCGAGTTCACGGGTCGCAAGGGCCACGGCAGGTTCATCAAGCGCTCGCCCGGCCGACTACGTCCGGATGCACTGATCTCCCACCGTAGGTACGTCGCCGGATGACCCCTCCCGAGCAGCGTCTCCGGATCCCGGCCGAGCTCGACCGCCTGGCCGAGGTGCGGGCCCTCGTCCGCGATGCGGCCCAGCCGGCGGCGCGGCACCAGGACACCGTCGACGACCTGGTCCAGGCCGTCGACGAGGCGGCGACGAACGCGATCGTCCACGGCTATGCCGGCCGACCCGGCTGGCTCGAGGTCAGCCTGGCGGTGGTCGGTTCGGACATCGTCGTCACGCTGGAGGATGGGGCGCCGACCTTCGATCCGACGGCGATGCCGGAGCCGGACATGCGCGTCCCGGCGCTGGTCCGCGGACCGGGCGGCATGGGCGTCCATCTCATGCGACTCGCGACCGACGCCCTAGACTATCGACCACGCGATGGTGGCGGCAACATACTGACCCTGACCCGCTCGCTGGACCGACGACCGAAGGAGGATCGATAGATGGCATTGCAGACGACCGTCGAGCAGGCCGAGGGCCGGGTGCCGGTCACGATCGTCACGCTCGACGGCGAGCTGGACGGCTCCAGCTACGAGGGCGTCATCGAGACGGTCCGCGGGGTCTACGAGGCCGGCGGCCGCCAACTCCTGCTGGACCTGACGGGCCTCGCGTTCATCTCGAGCTCCGGCCTGGTCGCCCTGCACTCGAGCCTGCGGCTGATGCGGGGCGAGGCGCCGCCGGACCCGGAGCACGGGTGGGCCGCCATCCGGGCGATGGGCGATGAGGCGGACAGCGGGGTGACCCAGACGAACGTGCAGCTGTGCGGCACGCAGGACGGGGTCCAGAAGGTGCTGGACCGGACGGGCCTCGGCGGCCGTCTTCCCGTCCCACCCGGATCGCGCCACCGCGATCGCGGCCTTCTGACCGATCCCGACGTGCCGGACGCAGTGGCCGCGGCAACGCCGTCGCTGGACCGGCCCCGACTGGAACGGATCCTCGCGCCCGTGGGCGGCCGATCCGCACGGACCGGCGGTCGCCATCGAGGACCCGGGCGGGGCGGTCATCGCCGGGCCGGACGGCAGCCTCAGCCGTCGGAGCGACCCGGGCGCGCGAGATCCGCGCGTGACGTGGTCGTCGACACGGAGGCTCGTCGCACGCGTCGTCGCGACCGGGCACGCGGCATCCATCGCGGCACTCGGCCCTGCCATCGAGGCGCTGGCGATCGCGATCGGCGAGCTCGTCACGCGAGACCCGGGCTCACGAGGTCGCGGAGCGGGCCCTCCGTCGAGGCTCGGACCGTCGCGGCGGACGCCCTCGGCACCGATGCGGCCGAACTGGCCAAGGGTCGGCGGCAGCAGCGCAGCATCCTCTCGCTCGTGGCGCCCGACGTCCCGGGCTACGACCTCGCCAGCCACTACGCCGCGGCGCGCGAGATCGGCGGCGACTTCTTCGAGCTGTTCCGGCTGCGGCGGCGCGGCCATCCGCTCGCCATCGTGATCGCCGACGTCACCGGCAAGGGCCTCGACGCGGCGCTGCTGATGGCGTTCACCCGGCCGGTCATGCACAGCGCGCTCAGCGGCGCGCGGACCGGCCGACGCCCTGGAGCGGACGAACCGCGTCCTGGTCGGAGGAGCGCCGCGGCACGCTCTTCATCACCGCGCTGTGCGCCGTGCTGCAACCGGGTACCGGGCCGGGTCCGGCATCGCCGAGCGCCGGGCCACGAGCCACCGCTGCTGGTCCCGGGCGATGGCGGACCGATCACGGCCGGTCGGCGACGCCGGGCGTGCTGATGGGCGCGTTCGCACTCGATCGTCCCGCTCGACGTCGAGATGACGCTCGAGCCCGGGCGACATGCTGCTGTTCTACACGGACGGCGTGACCGATGCCGTCGATCCGTCCGGCGAGCGCTTCGGCGACGACCGGCTCCTCGCGACGATCGAGGCGGCTCGCGACGGCTCGGCCGCACGACCTGGTGGCGGCGATCAGCGACGCGGTCGAGGCGTTCCAGGCCGACGGCGGAGCCCGCCGACGACCTGACCCTCGTCGCCGTCGGGCGCCACCGCCCGAGGCGCGCGCGACGGGTCACCCATCCCGTTGCCATCGGCTCGGACGCCGACTTCATGGTCGCCGACGCGGCGGGCGACTGACGTGGGCCCGATCGACGTCCGGCACCCCGCCCTGCCGGACCTGTTCGATCCGAACCTCCCGAATGCCCCGATGCTCTTCGGGATCCTCGAGGGTCGCGTGGTGGGGCGGGCCGTCGCCGACGATCCGACGGACCCGCGTGTCGCCGCGGTCCAGGACGCCCAGGGGATCGCGTTCGTGAGCCGGACGACCTCGCAGGCTGCCTTCGATGCGGCCCTTGCCGACCTGCGGCGCGATGCCATGGTGGGCCTCACCTGGCCGAGCGGGGCGGACGGTCCGGTCACGCCCGACACGCCCGCCAAGGTCATCGAGCGACTCGGGTTCGACCCGATCGATGCCTCGGAGCGAGCGGTTCGAAGCGCTCCGCGCCGGTCTGCCGGCCGGCGTCGCGGTCCGACCGATGGACGCCGACGCTCATCGCCCGGTGTGAGTGGCGCGACCTCGTCGTGGGCGCGTACGGCAGTGCCGAGGGTTCGTCGAGCACGGCGTCGGGCTCTGCCTCATGCGCGACGAGGAGATCCTCGCCGAGGCGTACGCACCGTTCATCGGGCGAGGCGTCGCCGAGGTCGGCATGGTCACCCCCGAGGCGCACCGCGGGCAAGGTCTGGCGACCATGGCCATCGCGTGGCTGGCGGTCCCGCTGGCCGCACGCGGCCTGACCATGTACTGGAGCTGCGACGCCGCCAACGCCGCCTCGGTCCGCGTCGCCGAGAAACTCGGCTTCGGGGCGCCGCGACCCTATCGGATCCTGCTCTACCGCCAGCTCGAGGCGTAGTGGACCTCCTCGGCGGGCACGCCGGTCACCGTCCCGGTCGTCCTCGACGGCGGTCTGGCGACCGAGCTGATGGCCCGGGGCCACGACCTGTCCGACCGGCTCTGGTCCGCGCGCCTGCTGCTCAGCGACCCGGGCGCCATCGAAGACGTCCATCTCGCGTACTTCCGGGCAGGCGCCCAGGTCGCCATCACCGCGAGCTACCAGGCGTCGATCGAGGGTTTCGGGGCGGCCGGACTGGATCGCGCGGCGGCGCTTGACCTGATCCGGCTGAGCGTCCAGCTGGCCCGATGGCGCGGACGAGTCACCTCGCGGACGTCGGCGAGGCGCAGGGCGAGCCGACCAGCCGCTGCTGGTGGCCGGCTCGGTCGGGCCCATACGGCGCGATGCTGGCCGACGGTTCCGAGTACCGCGGCGACTACGACCTGGGTGCCGAGGCGCTCGCCGCCTTCCACCGGCCCCGGATGGAGGCCCTGGTCGAAGCCGGTGCGGACCTGCTCGCGTTCGAGACGATCCCGACCGTCCGCGAGGCGGAGGTCCTGGTCCGGCTGCTCGACGAGGTGGACGTCCCGGCCTGGCTGAGCTACTCGTGCCGGGACGGCGACGACCACATCGGCCGGCGAACCGATCGCCGATGCCGTGGCCCTCGGCGATCACCCCCGCGTCGTGGCGGTCGGCGTCAACTGCACGGCGCCGAGGTTCCTCCCGGAACTCCTGGCCCGGGCCGGTGCCGTCACGGACCGTCCGCTCATCGCCTACCCGAACGGCGGCGATCGGTGGGACGCGATCGCCCGGACGTGGGTCGCCGACGCCGGCGGCGGGTTCGAGCCGGCGACGGTCGCGACGTGGACAGTCCTTGGCGCGACCTGGCTCGGTGGCTGCTGCGGGACCGGCCCGGCGGAGATCCGGGCGCTTGCCGACATCCTCGCCGCGGGCCGCTCGCCGCCGAGCCGATCCAAGGCGAAGCGTGAGCATCCGGCGACTCGGTTTCCTCGGCGTTCGCGTCTCGGATACGGAGCGCTACGAAGCGACCGTGTCGCTGTATCGCGACGTGCTCGCGTTGCCGGTCGTCGCCGAGGAGCCAGATCGCTTCGTCTGGTTCCGGCTCGGGGACGGGACCAAGATCCACATATACGGCCCCCTGGATGAAGACCACGTCGAGTTCGGCGAGTCGCCCTGTGTGGGGTTCGTCGTGGACGACACGGACCAGATGCGCGAGCGGCTGGAGGCGGCCGGGATCGCATTCCTATGGGAGACGCAGCGCGACGGCGCCATCGCGTGGGCCCACTTCCGGGGCCCGGACGGCGCCGTCTACGAACTCATCGACGAGGGTTAGCGCGTGCGCGGGAACCCGAGGTCGATCTTCGACGTGCCGGGATCCGGCCAGCGCGACGTCACGATCTTGGCGCGGGTGTAGAACTGGACGCCCTCGGGGCCGTACATGTGCAGGTCGCCGAAGAGCGAGTTCTTCCAGCCACCGAAGCTGTAGGACGCGACCGGGACCGGGATCGGCACGTTGATGCCGACCATGCCGGCATCCACCTCGAACTGGAACTGGCGAGCCGCTCCACCGTCGCGGGTGAAGATGGCCGTGCCGTTCCCGTACGGGTTGTCGTTGACGAGCTTGACCGCCTCCTCGTACGTCTTGACGCGCATGACCGTCAGGACCGGGCCGAAGATCTCGTCGCGGTAGGCGTCCATGTCCGTCGTCACGTTGTCGATGAGCGACACGCCCAGGAAGAACCCGTCCGAGCCCTTGTAGAGCGGGTGCTCGCGGCCGTCCGCGACGACCGTCGCGCCCTGGGCCGGGCCGCTGTCCAGGTACGACGCCACCTTGTCGCGGTGGACCTTCGTGACGAGCGGACCCATCTCGGCGGTCGGGTCGCTGCCCGGCCCGACCTTGACCTTCGGCAGCCGCTCCTTGATCGCCGCGACGAGCGGATCGGCGACGTCGCCGACGGCGACGATGGTGGCGATCGCCATGCAGCGCTCGCCCGCCGACCCGAAGCCGGCCGAGATCGCCGCGTCCGCGGCCATGTCGATGTCCGCATCCGGCAGGACGATCATGTGGTTCTTGGCGCCGCCCAGGGCCTGGACCCGCTTGCCGGCCTTCGTGCCGGTCTCGTAGATGTAGCGGGCGATCGGCGTCGAGCCGACGAACGACACGGCGGCGATGTCCGGGTGGGCGAGGATCGCGTCGACCGCGACCTTGTCGCCATGGACCACGTTGAAGACGCCGTCCGGGACGCCGGCCTCGGCGAGCAGCTCGGCCAGGAAGTTGGCGGCCGAGGGATCCTTCTCGGACGGCTTGAGGATGAACGTGTTGCCGGTCGCGATGGCCGTCGCGAACATCCACATCGGCACCATCGCCGGGAAGTTGAACGGGGTGATCCCGGCGACCACGCCCAGGGGCTGGCGGATCTGGTAGACGTCGACGCCGCCCGACACCTGCTCGCTGAAGCCGCCCTTCATCAGGGTCGGGATGCCGCAGGCGAACTCGAGGTTCTCGATACCGCGGGCGATCTCGCCCAGGGCGTCGGACGGGACCTTGCCGTGCTCGGCGGTCAGGTGCGCCGCCAGTTCGTGCCGACGCGCCTCGACGAGGTTCCGGATCTTGAACATGATGTCGGTGCGCTTCGACAGCGACGTCGCCCGCCAGGCCGGGATAGGCCGCCTTCGCGGCGGCGACCGCGGCTCCCAGCTCATCGGCCGAGGCGAAGTCCACGAGCCTGGTGACCTGGCCCGTCGCCGGGTCGTAGACCTGCCCTTCGCGGCCGGACGTCCCGGGCACGAAGCGTCCATCGATCCAGTGGTGGACCCGTCCGGGAGCCGTTGCCTCCGAGCGGGCGGAGCCGGGTTCTGCGACCTGCGTCATGGGAGACCTCGCGTGGGGCGCCGTCGGGCGGCGATCGGGGTGGTGTCAGGGGCCCAACGATACTCCGTCACGAGCACCCGTCGGCGGGCGCAGCGGCCCTCGAGCCGGTGACTCAGAAGCGCGGACGCGAGTCCGGTTCCGGCCAGTCAAGCCCATCGCCCGCCATGTCGGCGGCCGCACCCGGATGGCCGCCACGGCTGCGCGCGCGGCGCACGGTCATCGCGAACAGGACGGCCAGGCTGCCCACCCCGACGCCGATGGCGATCAGCGAGCCCATGGTCAGGCCGCCGACCACAGCTTGGTCGCGCCACGTGGTCGCGACGGCGGCTCGGGCGAAGGCCCACGCGGCGAGGCCGACGAACAGCACCCGACCGTCTCGACGCGCGAATGCCCCGAGCCACAGGGCGAGCATCAGGGCGACGAGGATGACCAGCGTGGCGATGCCCTCGTACGCCTGCGATGGCTGCGACGGCAGTGCCGGAGCGAGCGAGCCCCAGGGTCCCGGGCCCAAGAAGGCCGTGGCCCAGGTTTCGCCGCTGGGTGTCCCCTGGCCCGCGCCACCGAGGACCATCGTGAGCTTGCCGACACCCAGCACGAAGAGCAGCGGCAGGATCGCCGCGTGGAGCCAGCGACCCACTGGGGCGCCCAGCAACCACGCGACGGTCCACGCGGTGATGAGACCGCCCACCACCCCGAGCGCCAGTTCCATCCCGCCAAGGCCCGGATCGAGGATGAGGCCCGGGTTGGCCCGGTAGTAGTCGAGATGAAGCAGCGTATACCCGATACGCGCCCCGATGACCGCCCCCGGCACGGTCCCGATGGCGATGAACAGCAGGTCGTCCGGTCGAAGGCCATCACG